>NZ_SWCJ01000001.1 GCF_005116665.1 Ferrimonas aestuarii
GGTGAAAGTCCAGGGTCCCCTTCGTCTAGAGGCCTAGGACACCGCCCTTTCACGGCGGTAACAGGGGTTCAAATCCCCTAGGGGACGCCACTTATTTACTCTTGTCACCAGAGTCTAAATGGTGAAAGTCCAGGGTCCCCTTCGTCTAGAGGCCTAGGACACCGCCCTTTCACGGCGGTAACAGGGGTTCAAATCCCCTAGGGGACGCCACTTATTCGTTCGAAAGAGCAATTGAAGTGGGGCTATAGCTCAGCTGGGAGAGCGCTTGCATGGCATGCAAGAGGTCCGCGGTTCGATCCCGCGTAGCTCCACCACTTCTTAACTCACGACTCAACATCGTGAGTAAGTGATGGCAAAATACCAATGCGGTTCGATACGACACCCCAAAGGTAGCTCCACCACTTGTTTACTCTTGTCATCAGAGTCTAAACGGTGAAAGTCCGGGTCCCCTTCGTCTAGAGGCCTAGGACACCGCCCTTTCACGGCGGTAACAGGGGTTCAAATCCCCTAGGGGACGCCACTTATTCGCTCGAAAGAGCAATTGAAGTGGGGCTATAGCTCAGCTGGGAGAGCGCTTGCATGGCATGCAAGAGGTCCGCGGTTCGATCCCGCGTAGCTCCACCACTTCTCTACCTTCGTTATCTCTCTTTGACGTAATCTACGATCATCACGGCTCGATATCATTCCCACAAGCACTCGCTCCACCACTTCTCTGCCTTCGTTATCTCACTTTGACGTAATCCACGATCGCCACAGCTCGATACCAGTCCCACAAGCACTCGCTCCACCACTTCTCTACTTACGTTGTCTCATAGTGGTGTAATCCATGATCTCCACGGTTCGTGCCCGATTGTCACTGAGTCACGATGGCCTAGAGGGCGTTGTTAACTTGTCCTTAGGGCGCTACCGGTGAAAGTTAACTGTAATTCTTAACCCGAACTGTTAGCTACTATGCGCTTACCTAAAAACGTAGCTGCATTTCCAATTTTTTCAGTAGGTCTGCCTTCATTGCGACAGTTGTACGAAAACTTAAAAATTCATTTGGTTAAAAAGACTCTCAATTGTTAACAGATGAAGGGCAGTGAGTTTATTTAAAACAATCTGTAATGGTCTTTACTATGTAAGGTTTTGATTTGATCTGGCGAATTGTGTTGATCTTGAGCGTTACTCAGGTGTTTTTTCTGGATATTTTGTAATTTTACTGTAAAGAATCATGGGTGTTGGCCGATTAATACGTTACTGACTGTTATAAGTGTCACTGATGTATGCGAATCGCCACTAATACGTCTGCAATGATGACTGCAGATTTTTTAAGACAAAATCGCAATGGAATAACGACATCGATGGAGCGACTGTCGTCTGGTTTGCGAATAAATTCAGCGAAAGATGATGCTGCGGGATTGCAGATCACCAATCGAATAAGCTCTCAGATCAATGGTATGTCTGTGGCCATTCGTAATGCCTCCGACGCCATCTCTATGGCTCAGACGGCGGAAGGTGCGATTACTGAGGTAAACGATGTACTGTTCCGCCTTCGAGACCTGAGCCTGCTCTCGGCCAACGGCTCCTATGCAACAGAGGATAGGGAAGCCATGCAGAAGGAAGCTGGGGCGCTGTTGTCGGAGCTGAATCGAATTAACGACACCACTACTTTCGGTGGTCAGCGGCTATTTGAGGATACCGACCACGTAAGGGTTGGTGATCCGAAATACAGTGAGATCGTTGGCCAGTTGGGCACCCGGTGGTTGTCCGCTGCGGAAAAGTTAATTTCGGATCAGCTAGGCATCGATGGTAAAGGCACTACGTTAAAAATTGATTTAGAAAACTATGACGGCGCCGGCGGAACTGCAGCATATGTGCAATCTGCTACAGGGGGCACCGGCGAAGCGATAAATCAGGTTTTAGTGATAGACATGGATGACTTTGGTGAAGGCAAAAGCACGGGAATGCTTGAGCTTGATGAGGTCATCCTCCATGAAATGACTCACGCCATTCAAGGGGCCAACTTTGAGGAGTGGGGCAACTTATCCACGTGGTTTATCGAAGGGGCAGCAGAGGCAATGCGCGGCGCTGATGATCGCTTAAGCATTGACATTGCCAATCATGGTATCGCTGCTATCTGGAATCAGGTGAATACCGATAAAGCCAGTAACGCCAACCCTACAGGAGCACTTCCCACTGCGGGTGCTTATTCTGGTGGTTATGTGATCCACCGGTATATGTTTGATGAGCTCGGCGATGCGGGCTACAAGCAGATAAATACTGAGTTGGCGAATGGGGCCACGTTGGACGCTGCGCTAAATACGGCTTCCGGTGGCCGCTGGGGAGACATGAATGCCCTGTTTACTGAGTTAGGCAGTGCAGCAGCAGGCTATGCCAATAAGTTTGATGAGTTTGTTCAAACCAAGATGGATTTGACCAACGGCGATAATGGTTCTCTGGTGGGGTATGATGCAACGGGCTCTGGTCCTCTGCTGGACAACGTCATGGCAAATACCAGTGGGTCAGGCTCTAAGTCTGGCGCGGCTTCTTTCGAAGAAACCGTGGTTTACAACGATGATGACGATGACAATACCGACTTTGGCTCAGCTAAGTACGATACGACTCTGTTAGCGGGTATCGAAGAGGAGGCCATTGAATCCTATGGAGGCTCTAATGATCAGGAGTCGGGTTACGTCATCACGGCTCAGATTGGGGCGAATTCTGGCGAACAGATGTCGTTCCAATTGGGCACTTTTAGCAGTACCAACCTAGGGTTAAAAGATCTTAATTTGGTTGATAACCCTCAAGGCGCCATCTTCGCTATCGATAACGCATTGGAGGCAGTGGGAAGCAGTCAGGCTTCCCTCGGGGCAACCATGAACCGGCTGGATCACGCCATTTCGAACCTCACCAACGTCTCGACCAACCTCAGTGAAAGCCGTTCTCGAATTCAGGATACGGATATGGCCAAAGAGGCCGCGAACTTGGCCAAAAGGCAGCTACTAGAGCAATCTTCGTCGGCCATGTTGGCTCAGGCGCTGCAGATGCCTCAAATGGTGTTGCAGCTACTGTAATGGAAACAATAACGGCAGCCTAATTGGCTGCCGTTTTACGAAGAGGCGTTTGAGTCACATCGATAGCGCTTTAACGAGTTCGCGCTTCATGAAGTCCACGATGATGGGTTGCGCTTGCCTATTTGGGTGAATGCCATCTCGCTGCATCAACTCCGGGTTTGGAGCGATATCGATCATGAAAAAGGGCACAAGCGGCACCTCTAACTCTTGATGCAACTGCTCATAAACCGCTTCAAACGCTTGAGTGTATCTGGGGCCATAATTGGGCGGGATCATTACTTCACTGAGCAGTACCCCAGAACCTGAACTGATTGAAGCGTCGATAATTTTTGTAAGGTTGCTTTTCAGTAGGCTAGGGGGAAAACCGCGCAGGCCATCATTGCCACCGAGTTCAACGAACACCCAGTCCGGCTGGTGAGTCTCAAGCAGCTTAGGTAATCGCCTAAGGGCTCCGCCGGTGGTCTCGCCGCTTACCGATACATTAATCAGTTCGTAGTCATCCAATTCTTGATTGAGCTGATGAACCCACCCTTCCTTTTCACTCATACCGTAGCTTGCGCTCAAACTGTCGCCTAAGATAAGAATACTTACACTGTTCGCAAAGCTAAATGACGGAAAAAACAGTATAAAGATTAAAAACAGGGATCGAAGAATCATCACTATGCCTACATCAACTCAAGAATTAGCCATTGAAGTAAAGCAGCTTCAACAGCGAGTCCCCACTTTAGATGGCGAGTTACAGATCCTGCGAGATGTGAATCTGCAGGTCGCCTACGGTGAGTCTATTGCCATTATTGGTCCGTCTGGGGCGGGAAAGTCAACTCTATTGTCACTGCTTGCTGGCCTTGATAACGCCTCTTCAGGAGAGATCTGGCTTGCGGGCGGCCCCCTGCATCAACTGGATGAAGAGCAGCGAGCAGCCTTGAGAGGCAAGAAGGTTGGTTTTATCTTTCAGTCATTTATGTTGGTTGAAAGCCTCACCGCACTGGAAAACGTAATGTTGCCCATTGAGCTATCCGGTGCCGGTAATGCCGAACAGGAAGCTCGGGCATTGCTTGAGCGCGTTGGGCTATCTCACCGACTTGATCATTTTCCCAATCAGCTTTCTGGTGGTGAGCAGCAACGGGTTGCCATCGCTCGAGCGTTTGTTACCAAACCAGACATTCTGTTTGCCGATGAGCCCACCGGCAATTTGGATCAGACTAATAGCCGTAAAGTGGAAGATCTGCTGTTTGAGTTAAACAAAGAGCAACACACCACCTTGGTGTTGGTCACCCATGATCTAGGCTTGGCCGAACGATGCCAACGCCAAGTTGAGATGCAAGGTGGGGAGCTATTACCACGATGAATACGTTTGCGATTCCTTGGCGTCTGTTTAAGCGCGAGCTCGCCCATGGGCAGCTCAGGCTGATCGCTTCTGCGCTTATTCTTGCGGTTATGGCGGTGACTGCCTTGGCCCAAATCTCTTCGCAGCTGCAAAACTCCATTGTGAAGCAGGCCAGTGCATTTCTGGCGGCAGACCGAGTGCTGTCGTCGCCAGTGCCTGTGGATGAGGCTTGGCTGGAGCAAGCGAAAACGCAGCGGCTGAATGTAGCGACTACCCTTGAATTTCAGTCGATGCTGTTTGCCGGCGATAACTTCCAACTGGTTACTGTTAAAGCGGTCAGCGATAACTATCCTCTGCGGGGCGCCATTGAACTGGTGAGTGATTCGGCCCAGTCGCTGCCAACAACCGGCGAGATCTGGCTCGATAGTCGTCTCGCTGGCTGGTTAGAAACCGAGTCACAAGCTGAAATTGGCTTAAGCCAGTTTTCCCTGTCTGAAGCGATCTCTCGTCTTCCTGATGGCGGGTTTAACCTATTTGCTTCCGCTCCTGTGGTGCTAATGAATCTGGATGAGGTGGAAGCCACCGGCGTGGTTCAGCCAGGCAGTCGCCTGAGCTATCGTTACCAGTTTACCGGCAGTGATGAGGCGCTGGAGCAGTTTGAGGCGTTTTTGAAGCCACAGATGAGCACCAGTCAGCGCTGGGTAGACATCCGCAGTCAGGACTCGCCAGTATCCCGAGCCATCATTCGTGCCGAGCAGTTCCTGCTGTTGACGGCTTTGCTTGGTATTGCACTGGCGTGTGCGGCCATTGCCGTAGCGACTCAGCGGTACTGTCAGCGCCATTATGATGCAGTGGCCATGCTGAAGACCTTAGGCGCCAGCCACCAACAGGTTCGTACCATCTTCGTTACCCACCTAGCGCTTATTACGCTGCTGAGCATCATTGTGGGGCTTATCTTTGGGGTGCTGGCCGCCAAAGGCTTATCTACGCTGCTGCCGGCCGATCTGGTCACTGATGCCAGCTACACCCGCGCCCTGCTGCTTGGGGCAACCACCGGAGTGCTCGCTGGCTTTGGCTTTACGCTCTACCCACTGCTTAGGTTGCTATCGGTACCGCCGATGCGGGTGCTGCGAAAAGATCTTGGTCCTACTAAATGGACCGCTTGGCTCAATGGGGTGTTTGCCACCTCTTCTCTGGCCGCCATGGCTTATCTCTACAGTGGCAGTGCCAGCATGACCATCGCCCTGTTGGTTGGTGGTGGTGCCTTGGCGCTGCTGCTGATGTTGGTCGCATGGGGATTGCTGCGCTGGGGGCGTCAACTTGGCATGCGTACTGGCACGCCACTTCAATTGGCAGTCGCAGGGCTTCGCAGGCGAGCTCGAGAGAATTCGGTGCAGTTGGTGGGGTTCTCCGTCTCCTTGGTGTTGCTGCTGACCATTTTAGCGCTGCGTCAGGATCTGTTAGCCGATTGGCAAAAGCAGTTACCTCAAGGTACGCCGGATCACTTCCTAGTGAACGTCAGCCCCATGGATAAGGACCGAGTTAGCGAGTTCTTAGCAGAGCGGGATGCCGAGGCCACGGATTTTTATCCCGTAATTCGAGGACGGTTGTCGGCCATCAATGGCGAGCGCGTTTCTCGCCCAGTGACCAAAGAGGACGAATCCGAACAGCAGGCGCCTCGAGGCATTGGTCGAGAGCTCAATCTGACCTATCGTCAACTCCTGCCTCCGAACAATCCGGTGGTTGCCGGCCAGTGGTACGGTGAAGGCGCCTCCGATGAAGTGTCGGTGGAAGCGGAAGTGGCAGAGCGCCTTGGGATCGGCCTCGGTGACAGCCTCAGTTTCACCATTGATGGCACTGAGTTCGAAGTTAAGGTGACCAGCATTCGTCAGGTGAACTGGGAAACCATGCAGCCGAATTTCTTTATGATCTTTCCACCCTCAGTGCTTGGGGAGTTCTCGGCCACCTACATCGCCAGTTTTAAGCACCCTGAGCAGCATGCGCAGTTGGTTCCTGAGTTGATTCGACAGTTTCCAACCCTATCGGTGATCGATGTTGGTGCCATTATTGAACAGCTTCGAGAGGTGATCGATCAGGTCTCTTTAGCCTTATCCTTGGTGCTCATCGTGGTGATCTTGGCCAGTGTGATGGTTTTGCTGGCGCAAACCGAAGCGGGCATGAGCGCTCGTCGGCAAGAGCTGGCCATCATGAGAACGCTGGGAGCCAAGGGCAGCCTACTTAGACGAGCCGTCGCCTGGGAGTTTTTGCTTTTGGGGGCCATCGCCGGCTTGTTGGCCGTGGTGGTCACCGAGTTAACGCTGGCACTGCTAAAGAGCCAAGTCTTTAACTTGGTGGTGAATGCGCATACCAGTTGGTGGCTACTGGTGCCTCTCATCGGTGCAGCGCTGATTGGTGCTCTTGGTATGCTGGCCTGCCGACGCTTGCTGGCAAACCAGTGTTCAGCACTACTGAAAGGGTAGCTGGTTGCAATTAAGAGAAGAGCCTGTTCCTCAGGCTCTTGATAATGTTCCTTTGCACTTGGCTTCTAGCAGCTGCGACAATGCTTGCTCTAAGCTGGGGTATTGGAATTGGAAGTTTGATTCCAACGCCCGCGTCGGACGTACGTACTGGCCTTCCAGTAACAGCTGTGACATCTCCCCTAGAGCGAGCTTTAGCAGTGGCGCAGGTGCCGGCAACAGGGCAGGGCGCTTGACGCTATGAGCTAAGGCGTCGGTGAACTGCTGATTGCTTACCGGTTGTGGTGCGGTTCCGTTGTAGAGCCCGTCGCAGGCTTTGTCGTTCAGAAGGTGAATGAACAGTCCCACTAAGTCATCGATGTGGATCCAGCTCATTCCCTGTTTGCCCGACGCCAATTTTCCTCCTAGACCTAGCTTGAAGGCTGGCACCATCTTTTTGAGCATGCCGCCATCCCCTAACACTAAGCCGATGCGGACGATGGCAAGGCGAGTGTGTTGCTGCATAGGCGCGGCGAGATATTCCCAAGTTTGGCAAACCTGTTGCGCGAAATCGCGGTTGTCGATACTGAGCTCAGTATGCTCGTCTACCGTGTCTAAGCTGTTGCCATAAATTCCGATGGCGGATGCACTTAGCACGGTATGTGGTGGTTGCTGGCACTGAGCCACCCAGTGGCTTAAGGTTTCCGTGATGTGCCAGCGACTGTGGCAGATTTTACGTTTCTGCTTCTCGCTCCAGCGTTTGTCGGCGATGGGCTCGCCGGCGAGATTGATCACCGCATCGAATCCATCTAAATCCGCTAGCTGTTCTAAGGAGAAACCGCGAACCTCAATTCCTTGGTTCGCCAGTCGATGCTGCGTTTTGGCTGGGGTTCGGCTCATCACCCACAATTCATTATGGGGGGCCAGCGCCTTAAGAAGATGCTGGCCGATAAAGCCGCTGCCGCCTGTGATGATGATTTTCATACCGATTTCCCATTACCGCTACTATTTGTCAGTATACGTGTGTTTTCCCTCAGGAGTTCAACATCATGCAACCCATTGCTGTGATCACCGGGTGTGGTCGACGCCTCGGAGCTTACTTGACTGAGCAACTGCTTGAGCGTGGATATCGCGTCTATGGTCAGTACCTAAGTTCTTGCCCAAAGGTTGATGACAACCCCGACTTTATCGCTACTCAAGTCGATTTTAGGGATGCATCTCAGGTGGCACAGTGGCGAGATCAGTTGCTCACTGAGCTGCCTCGGTTGGACCTGCTGGTAAATAACGCGTCTATGTACCTGCCTGATGAAGCCGGTGCTCCAGTGGCACAGCTTCGAAGTATGATGCAGATTCATGTGGAAGCTCCGTGGATGTTGGTTAATGCGCTTGCGCCGCTATTGTCCAGTGCTGGAGGCTGCATTGTTAACCTTACTGACATCTACATACACCATCCCAATGAGCACTGCAGCGCCTACTGCGCATCGAAAGCGGCACTGGATAACCTGAGCCAGTCGTGGGCCAAGCAATTGGCACCCAAAGTTCGGGTGAACACCATAGAGCCAGGCCCGATTCTCTTTTTAGATGAACACAGTGATGCCTATCGGCAACAGATTTTGGCGAAGACACCGTTGAAAGTGGAGGGGGGCTTAGAACCCATCTGGCAGGCGCTGTGGATGATGCTCAACAACCCGTATATGACCGGAGCTCGCATCAAGGTGGATGGTGGCCGCTCGTTGGCTCAGTTGTGACTCTCCCAAGTTTAAGGTGGCTGCGGAATCGATAACGAGCCCTTGAGTTAGCTGCTGCCAAAGGGGCGTAAGGTAGCTTTCCAGCCCTACTGGCAGCAGATCGATACTGATGATGTCCAGATCCGCAGGTCGGTCCCGGTATTTGCTGTTTACCGCATTGCGATTTCGCCCTTCACCGGTTTCGATTTGATTGAATAGCTGTTTTAGCTCGAACGGTGGCAGTGGGGTGTCGAGTATAAACAGCCAGTTTAAAAAACGATTGGGGGTGTCGATGGCTACCGGCGCCGTTTCGATGGCACTGCTTACAATAACCGTCGAAAACCGCTCCAGAAGCTGAGTCAAAACCTGCTCTGCATGGCAACGAGCATCAATATTGGCACCAAAGCTACAGTAGTAGCGATGTCGAAATTGATTTGGCATACGCACTTCCTGTGCAAGAGGTCAAATTATCAGGATATACTGTCCATTCTGAACCTTATTAAATAGTGTCTATGAGCTCATTTCAACGCAGTTTACTGGTTTGTGCCGCCTTGGTGATTGTCTTGGCTGGTGTGAAGTCGGCCAGCGCCATCGTGATTCCATTTTTGTTGTCGATCTTTATCGCCATCATCTGCGCGCCGCTAGTGCGCCTAATCACCGGCTTGAGAGTGCCTAAGTGGCTGGCCATTCTTTCGGTGATGGGCATGGTGGTGCTGCTAGGCACTTGGCTTGGCGCATTGATTGGTAGCTCCATTAATGATTTTACTGCGCAGTTGCCACAGTATCGGGCGCAATTGGCAACCCAGTTTGCCGGTTTGGCTGAGTTGGCTGGCAAGTTTAATATCCCCATCAGTATCGACGTACTGAAAGAGCAATTTGATCCTGGACGAGCCATGAATCTGGCCACCGACATGCTCTCTGGCATCGGTGCAGTAATGGCTAACTTGCTGCTCATCGTGCTGACCGTGGTCTTCATCCTGTTTGAAGCGTCCGGGCTGCCGAAGAAACTGCACTATGCGCTGGATGACCCGCAAATGCGGATGCAGCAGATTGATCGCTTTTTAGAGTCGGTCAATCGCTACCTGGCCATTAAGACACTTATTAGTCTTGCTACCGGTGTGGTCTGTGGTTTTGGCCTCTATCTGATTGGTGTTGATTACTTTATTTTATGGGGCGTAGTGGCGTTTCTGTTCAACTACATTCCAAACATTGGCTCCATCATCGCCGCAGTACCGCCATTGGCACTGGCGCTGATTCAGATTGGCCCCGGAGCGGCTGCGGCAACCGGCGGTCTGTATGTTGGCGTTAACATGTTTATGGGCAACGTCATTGAGCCTCGAATGATGGGACGAGGCCTTGGCTTATCCACGTTAGTGGTGTTCCTGTCATTGATCTTCTGGGGTTGGTTGCTAGGCTCGGTCGGCATGTTGTTGTCGGTGCCTTTGACGATGATTGTAAAAATCGGGTTGGAATCGACCCAAGGTGGGCGATGGATGGCCGCATTACTTGAGGGGGAACCTCAAGCACCGAGTCAGGCGATTGCAGTGACCATGACCGGTGTTCCAGTTCGAAGTTATCCGAAAGAGAAGTGTTAATGAGTGATATTGCCCCCCATCTGCCTGAACAGCTTGACTTAGCGCAGGCACAGCGCCTGTTTCATGGCCGAGGTCACTGTTTCCCCGGCCTTGAAACCATCACTCTGGATCTGTTTCCACCTGTGCTATTGCTCACCAGTTTTCGTACCCCTGAGCCTCAATGGTTGCAGCTGCTGATCGAACAGATTGAGCATTGGTGGCAGCAGGCATCGGATGCGCCACTAAATCTAGTATGGCAAGACCGCGGCGCTTCTCCCGCTCAAACCCAGCTACTGAAGGGAGCATTACCTGAGGAGCATTGGGTGTATGAGGGGCAGCAGCAGTTTCGTATTGAGCTGCTTCGAGGGCAAAATCATGGCCTATTTTTGGATATGGCCAATGGCCGTGACTGGGTGAAGCAGAACAGTCAGGGCAAGCGGGTATTAAACCTGTTTGCCTACACCTGCGGCTTCTCTGTGGCCGCTGCAGCGGGCGGTGCTGAGTCCGTGGTTAATCTGGACATGAGTGGCGGCGCTTTGAAAGTAGGGAAACGAAATCATGCCAAAAACGGCACTGCGGATGGCATTCGCTATCTGGCTCATGACTTATTTAAGACTTTCGGGAAGCTAAAAAAACTGGGGCCTTTCGATATGATCGTGGTTGATCCCCCCAGCTTTCAGCACGGCAGCTTCATCGCAACCAAAGACTACCCAAGGGTACTTCGCCGTCTTGCCAGCCTGATGGCCCCTGAAGGGCAAGCGCTGCTTTGCCTGAATGCGCCAGAACTTAGCCGGGATTACCTGAAAGCTCAGATAGCTGAGGAAGCTCCAGAGCTTGAGTTGATATCTCAGCTTGATAACCCCGCTTCATTTAAAGAGCAAGATCCAGATAAAGGCTTAAAGGTACTGCATTATCAGTTACGATCGTGAAAATTTAGTACATTATTAAGCTCTTTTTGAGCCTTATTCGGTGCTAGTCCTCAAGTTAATTGAAAGTTTCATACGGTTAATGAAATGTAGTTAAATCTTCGAAAACTCAATATTTCCGTGGTAGAATTAACCTGTTGAGGCCACTGTTATGGTGGCATTTCGTTGACGCAGAGGTGGTTCCGATGGAAATGCAAGAGTACGAAGACGCTTACTATCAAGTACAAGATGACGTAGCACAGGATCTGCCTGTCGATCTGGATGAAGACGCTTACCTAGACTAAAGCGCCATCCAGCACGAAAAAAGCCAACGCAATGCGTTGGCTTTTTTGTTGTTTGAGAGCGGCAAGTTATTAGGTTGGCATTCGGGGAACCTGCCTAATTGGCGTTGCTTGGCCAAGGGTGCATGATGATCTCTTTGACTCGCCACTCTTTATTGAATTGACTCAATTTGACTTGCCGAATATCACGCCACTTCTTATTTCCTTTCATGCCAGATAATTTAATGGTGACTAAAATGTCGGCTTGATTGCGGCCAAAAAAGTTGCCTGTGGAGTCTGACAATTCAACTTCTGCTGGCTCTAAGTACAGCCCAAACAGGTGTCTTTGTACTTGGCTGGCCAAGCGGTAGTGTTTCAGTTGGGAGGCAATTTCGTCGGTTACGTAGGGCAGCGCTTGGTTAATGTCCCGCTGAATATAAACCGCTTCGAAGAAGGCAACGGCAGTTCGTTCTGGTGTTAAGCGAGAGCCAAAGCTATCCCCGCAGCCTAGTAGGCTGAAGCTCAAAATGGCCATCCACAATACGCGCATTACACCCATCGTCCGTCTCCCTGTTCTTTTATGTCCTGACTCTACCATAGCGGCGTGAACTGGCTCTAAGTTAAATCAATCCAATATTCAGAGTATCACTAGAAATTATTGATCTAAATCAACTTTTATCCATTCCCATCAAAGATAAGGTTAAATTTCAATTAGATTTTTGTGAAAATAAATGAAGGTATTTCTGCGATGGAGTTGCAGGGCTCAAGTGTATAGAGCGTTATTGGCCCTCGGGGGCAGTTGTCGGGATCTGATGCCCATAGTGCTGGTGGTGGCAATTTTCCAAACCATGGTGTTGCAGCAACCACTGCCAGATGTTGTCAATATTCTGATCGGCATGGTGCTGGTCGTCATTGGCTTAACCCTGTTTGTGTATGGCTTGGAGTTGGGGCTTTTTCCAATTGGAGAGACCTTAGCCACCGCGTTTGCCAGACAAGCAGCCTTAAAGCCACTGCTGTTGTTTTCCTTTCTTCTCGGGTTCGGTACTACGGTGGCTGAACCTGCTCTGATTGCCGTGGCTGCAGAAGCGGCAGCCATCGCCGCTGGTGGTGGCATGATTCAAGATACGGTGGATGCTCAGGCTACCTATGCGCTTCAACTGCGCATGGTGGTTGCGGTGTCGGTGGGATGCGCCATTTTGTTGGGAGTAATTCGAATCCTAAAAGGTTGGCCTC
Organism: Ferrimonas aestuarii; assembly: GCF_005116665.1. GTDB lineage: Bacteria > Pseudomonadota > Gammaproteobacteria > Enterobacterales > Shewanellaceae > Ferrimonas > Ferrimonas aestuarii. The sequence goes on from NZ_SWCJ01000001.1 coordinate 12,560, forward strand.
TGCACCTGATGATCATTGCCGGTTACTTACTGGTGATGGCCCTCACTATGATCGCGCCGAAGGAGATCATCGGCATCGCCTATGACTCCGGCGGGGTCACAACCTCCACCATTACCGTGCCTTTGGTGACCGCGCTCGGAGTTGGCCTAGCAAATTCCATTAAAGGGCGTAATCCGATGCTGGATGGTTTTGGTCTTATCGCTTTTGCTTCCCTGTTACCTGTGCAGTTTGTTCTGCTATTTGGAGTGGTACGCACATGGATTGGATAGTTCTGATTTTTGAGACGTTAGTCGCCACCCTAGGCGATGTGGTGCCCATTGTGGCAGTGCTGTTTGGCTTTCAATATCTGGTACTAAGGCGCCCCGTACCCCAACTTAAGCGAGTGTTGGCGGGGTTTGTCGCGGTGATTCTTGGGCTGGCTTTTTTTCTTGTCGGTCTTGAGAAGTCGCTGTTTCCTTTGGGGGAATTGATGGCAACTCAGCTCACCAACCCAGACTTTCTTGGCATTAGCGGCCAAGGAAGTTGGCAGGACTACTATTGGGTGTACCTGTTTGCGTTTGCCATCGGTTTTGCCACCACCATTGCTGAGCCGTCACTGCTGGCGGTTGCCATTAAGGCGGAACAGGTCTCCGGCGGCACCATTCGGCCAATGGGGTTGAGGTTATCGGTGGCCTTAGGTGTTGCGGTTGGGATTGCCCTGGGCAGTTACCGAATCGTGGTGGGCGACCCCATCCACTGGTATATCTTAGGAGGATACGTGGTGGTGGTGGTGCAGACCTTCTTTGCGCCTAAGAACATCATTCCCCTCGCCTATGACTCCGGTGGGGTTACGACCTCCACGGTGACCGTGCCTTTGGTGGCTGCACTTGGCCTGGGTTTGGCAAGCACCATTCCAGGTCGAAGCCCACTCATTGATGGCTTTGGCCTTATCGCTTTTGCCAGTTTGTTCCCCATTATCGGCGTGATGGCTTACGCCCAGTTGTCATCATTGATGCAAGAATTTCATAAGAGGTTTTTATGCGCTTCAAATTAATCATCGCTTTTGCAGAAGAGGACAAAAGTGAGCAACTGGTGGATGCGGCCCGCGAGGCTGGCGCTACCGGAGTCACCCTTATTAACCACGCCCGTGGTGAGGGACTTAAACCGAAAAAAACCTTCTTTGGCTTGCAACTGGAGGTTCAAAGAGACGTACTGCTGTTCGTTGTGGAAGAGCACTTAGCTAGAAACATTCTGGAATGCATCGCACAAGTGGGTGAGTTTGATAGCAGCCCAGGCACCGGGATTGCGCTGCAGATCGATATTGAAGATGTGGTTGGCGTGGCTCACCAGATTCAAAGCCTGTCTGACCGAGTAGGGGACGAGATATGAACCAGCAATTGATACAAGTAAAAGATGTAATGGCTCAGAAGTGGGTCATGATGGATGGCCTGAAAACCGTTTCGGAAGGGTTGGATGTGCTTCGCAAGCAACACGGTGAGGCGCTGATTGTCGACAAGCGCCATGAGAACGACGAATATGGCTTGGTGCTGTTGTCAGATATTGGTAAGCGAGTGATGGCTCGAGATAAGGCTGCCGATCGGGTAAACCTGTATGAGATTATGTCTAAGCCGGTGTTATCAGTGCATCCAGAGATGGACATTCGCTATTGTGCGCGTCTTTTTGAACGTTTTGGCATCAATCAGGCGCCAGTAGTTGAAAATCATAAGGTGGTTGGATTAATCTCCTATACAGAGATGGTGTTGCAGCAGAGTCTGCAGCAGTAATCCACACAATTCCCTCCTTGGCAGGGTTATCCACAAAACCTGTGGACAACCCTGTTGTTAGTTCTGTGCGCTTATTTTAAGTTGTTGCTTATAAAGGATAAAATTTACTTATCCTCAATTAGGCTAAAAAAGAACCCCTTCTGAATTCAGTCATTTTTTCGCCATTTTTAGTCATATCCTGAGGACGAGCACTGAGGTGGGTTTATCTTAGATGAGGACGTTTGGGCCGAAGATAGTGGGTTTTAATCTAGAACAACTCCTGAAGGTCGGCTTGCCCCCTCAAATCGCTTGTTGAATTTCCCTGTGTGTTCCCCACTTTTGATTAAACTCATTGGAGTTGATTTTAGTTACGATGTAACATCTCGTTATATTATTGAGATTCACAAGTATTGCTTCCATGAATAATAAAATTTTGTATTCACTTTTGGCGGTTTCTCCGTCATTTCTTGCTCAAGGTGCTGAAGTAGCAATGGCTTCAGAAGAGGAGATTGAGCGCATTCAGGTTAGCCAAATGTGGCAGCCATATCGTGGTAATGTGCCCTTGGTCGAAACGCCTCAAGCGGTTGATACCATCTCTGCTGATGTACTGGAAAATGAAGGCATAACCCATTTGATGGAGGCGTTGGAGTTTTCGCCAAGTGTGGTGAGGCAGAACAACTCAGGGGGATTGTTTGATAGTTTTGCCATGAGAGGCTTTTCAGGTGATGAAAATAACCCATCTGGTTATTTGGTCAATGGGTTTAACTCCCGAGGTTATAACGGCAACCGCAGCACAGCTAACGTCGAAACCATTGAGGTGATGAAAGGCCCGGGATCGGCGCTATACGGGCAAGGGGAGCCTGGCGGTACCGTCAACATCATCACTAAGAAACCCCAGTTTGACGAGCAAGGTTATCTGCAAGGTACGGTCGGCAATAACGACAAAAAACAGCTCGAGTTTGATTACACCAATGGGCTAAATGATGACGTTGCGTTTCGAATCAACGGTGCCTATGAAGACTCTGACAGCTATCGAGATCACGTATATCTAGAGGCGCTGTACCTGAATCCATCGTTATTATGGAATATTTCTGACGTAACCAGCGTCAGTTATGAAATGGAGATCTTGGATCAGAAGAAACCATGGGATCGTGGCGTATACGTTCTCGATAACGATTTCGATGCCACCAATCCAGAAGATTTCTATGGTGATCCTCGAGACGGCGCTCATCAGGTGAAAGCGTTGGGGCATCAGCTTCTGCTTAACCACAGTTTGACGGACGATTGGCATCTGTTGGCTGGGCTGGCTTACCGAGAATCCTCCATGGACGGTACGTCATCGGATACTGAACTGTCTGATGGCCGTCAGTTAATCTATGATGACCCAAATACCCTGTCGCGACAACGTCGTGTTCGTGATTATGATGCTCAAGACCTCTCTGCACGCTTTGAATTAAGCGGCGAACTAACAATTGCAAACATCACTAATAACTTACTGTTTGGGCTAGATTACTATCAATATGATCTGGACACGGATTATAAGCGTTGGCGAACGGCTTGGGGCTCTGGTGACCCGACATACAGCATTGATCCTAATAACCCTGATTACACTCAGCCACAGCCAGAAGCGACTCAAAATAAGTTGACTGAAGAAACGCAAACCGGGCTGGGTTTCTATGCTCAGGATCTACTTGAGCTGACCGAGCGAACTAAACTCCTGCTGGGTTTTCGCGTCGATAAAATTGAAAAAGATCTCGTTAACAAGCTTGATAACACCGAACAGAGCGACGATCAGACGCAGGTGACGCCTCGCATCGGCTTGACCTACAAAATGACTGATAATCTTGTGCTGTATACCAGTTACGCGGAGGGCTTTAGACCGAATTCTGGCATTGATTCCTCAGGCAACTCCTTCGAGCCAGAAGAGACAAAATCCTTTGAATTTGGTGCGAAGTGGGATGATATCCTTGAGCGATTCTCCGGCAGCATCGCGCTGTTTGACGCTGAAAAAAGCAACCTGTTGACGCTAAACCCTGGTACTGGCCAATCCGACACCTTGGGTGAAGTGGAAAGTCAAGGCATCGAGTTCGACCTAGTGACTGAGCTTGGGTACAACACGCGTATCGAGCTGGCGTACGCCTACACCGATGCGAAAACCAAGAATGAAGCGACCAACTTAGATTGGGGAACGGTGATTCCTGCAGGTTCTCGGTTGATTAACGTTGCTGAGCATGTTGGTCATCTGTCCCTTCGCCATGATACCGAATTGATGGGGAAGCCCACCTATTTGGGGACCACGGTACACTATGTTGGTGACCGTTTGGGAGAGACCACCGATCCTGACTACATCTTACCGTCCTACACCATAGTGAACTTGGGCGCTGTGGTTGAGATGAGCGACCAACTTACCTTGAAGCTTGATGTGAATAACCTCTTTGATGAAGAGTATTTCGTTAATTCCTATCATAAGTTGTGGACGATGCCTGGTGCCCCACTGAATTACACCGTGAGCGTTAAGTATTCGTTTTAACTAAGGTGGCGATGCCCATTTCTTAATGAAAGCAGCGGTTGAGCTGCTTTTTTTTGTGGGCGTCGCTTAGCGGGTTATTTCGATACCAATGACTGGCGTAAGCTGGGGCGTAGGGAGGCGAAGGGAGTTGCCTGTGGATGACCGTAGGTCACTGAAGATAAGCATTAAAAAAGCCACTTCTTATGGAGAAGTGGCTTTTTAGATTACAGGTTAAGCTCTGTAACGATTACGACGCGTCCGCTTGGATGGCAGTCAGGGCGATGGTGTAGACGATGTCTTCAACCAGTGCACCACGAGACAGATCGTTCACAGGCTTACGCATGCCTTGCAGCATTGGGCCGATGGAAACCAGGTCAGCACTACGCTGAACCGCCTTGTAGGTGGTGTTACCCGTGTTCAGATCTGGGAAGACGAATACGGTTGCTTGACCAGCTACTGGGCTGTTTGGTGCTTTAGAGGCGGCAACGTTAGGCATGATGGCTGCGTCATACTGCAGTGGACCATCGATGATCAGATCCGGACGTTTCTCCTGAGCGATGCGAGTCGCGTCACGAACCTTCTCAACGTCTTCACCTTTGCCTGAGCTGCCGGTGGAGTAGGAGATCATCGCCACACGAGGCTCGATGCCAAAGGCTTTCGCGGAATCTGCAGATTGAATCGCAATCTCTGCCAACTGCTCAGCATTTGGATCTGGGTTGATGGCGCAGTCGCCATACACCAGAACTTGATCAGGCAGTAGCATAAAGAAGATAGACGATACCAAAGACGCGTTTGGCGCGGTCTTGATCAGCTGCAGTGGTGGACGGATGGTGTTCGCGGTGGTGTGAACCGCACCGGATACCAAGCCATCAACCTGATTCTCTGCCAACATCATGGTACCCAGTACCACGTTGTCTTGCAGCTGCTCACGAGCAACCACTTCCGTCAGGCCTTTGCTCTTACGCAGTTCGCACATTGGTGCAACGTAACGCTCGCGGGCACTGATCGGATCGATAATCTCGATACCATCACCTAGGGTTACGCCCTGTTGGGCGGCAACGCGATGAATCTCTTCTGGGTTACCAATAAGCACACATTCCGCGATGCCGCGTTCGGCACAGATGGCTGCCGCTTTTACGGTACGCGGCTCATCCCCTTCAGGCAGTACAACGCGCTTACCGGCACGACGAGCAAACTCAGTCAGCTGGTAGCGGAATGCCGCTGGAGACAGACGGTGCTCACGCTTGGAATCGCTGGCAATGCTTTCAACGAACTTACGGTCGATGTGACCTGCAACAAAGTCTTGTAGCAGTTCGATACGGGCAGAGTCATCAACTGGCACTTCGTGGTTGAAGTTCTGAATGTTGAGAGCGGTTTGCCAGGTGTTGGTTTCCACCATCATGACCGGCAGTCCAGTTTCAAACGCTTGGGCACACAGATCTTGAACCTGCTGTTCCAGCTCGTAGCCACCGGTCAGCATTAGGGCACCGATCTTGGTACCGTTCATCGCAGCCAAACACGCAGACACGATGATGTCAGAGCGATCACCAGAGGTTACCAGCAGGGTATCCGCTTGCAGGTGACTTACCATGTTTGGAATGGCGCGGGTACAGAAGCTAACGCGGCGCAGACGACGAGTGTGCATCTCACCGGCGCTGATCAGGCGGGCACCCAGGTGCTTGGCCAGATCGGAGGCACGTGGCGAGACCAGATCCAAGTTGTATGGAACCGCACCCAGTACTGGAACTGGAGAGTTGGCAGACAATTGGAAGATGTCGGCGTGATCGCCACGAATCACTTTATCGTGTTCGAACACTTCGGACAGGTCTGGGCGAGCGCGGCCACGTTCATCGACAGGTGCACCGATCTTATTGATGATGGCTCCCATGATGCGTTTGTTGCTCTTGCCACCAAACTCGTCAACCACAATCTCCAGACGCTTTTGCACTTCGGCAGCGCTGTCTGCTCCTGGGTTGATAACGAACACGATGTCCGCATCCAGAGTTTTGGCGGTTTTCGCGTTTAGGCTGTTGGCGAAAGAGTGACTGCGAGTCGGTACTAGGCCTTCCACAATCAGTACTTCGGTGCCGGTATCCTGAGATTTAACGCGAGCGACGATCTCTTCCAGCAGAACTTCAGTATCACCGGTACTAATGCGCTGTTCGGCGTGTTCCATGGTGAAAGGTTCTGGTGGGTTGATGGTCGGAGAGGTCGACAGAATGGTAGAGGAGCGTTCAGGGCCGTTGTCACCAGGACGTTGCTGGGCGATTGGCTTGAAGAAGTTAACCTTTACACCTTGGCGTTCGAGAGCTCGAACCATGCCTAGGCTGATGGAGGTTAGGCCGACCCCAGTACCAACTGGGATCAACATAATAGAGCGAGACATAGATAACCTCTTGCAAAAACGCTGAGCCCTTGGGGCTCAGCGTATTGAAAATTAAAGCAGCGCCAAAGATTCGCTGGCAATCACAAACTCTTCGTTGGTTGGGATTACCATGGCAATTGGAGAGCCATCTTTGGTGATGGTGCCTTCAGCTCCGAAACGGGCAGCGGTGTTCTTCGCGTCGTCAACTTCGTAACCGAAGATAGACAGGTGCTCCAGCACTTTCTTACGGATCAGATCGGAGTTCTCGCCGATGCCGCCGGTGAACACGATAGCGTCTACGCGCTTCAGAGGCACGGTGTAGGAAGCCACGTACTTAGCCAAACGGTAGCAGAATACTTCCAAGGCTAGGGTGCAGCCTTCGTCGCCAGCTTCGTAACCTTCTTCGATGCCGCGGCAGTCGTTGGTTTTCTCAGACAGACCCAGTAGGCCAGACTCTTTGTGAAGAATCTCGTGTACTTTGTCTAGGGAGTAGCCCAGGTTGTTAACCATGTAGAACACAACGTTGGCATCGATGTCGCCAGAGCGAGTGCCCATCACGATGCCTTCCAGTGGAGTCAGACCCATAGAGGTATCAACGCATTTGCCGTTCAGTACTGCAGCAACGGAGCCGCCGTTACCCAGGTGGCAAGTGATGACGTTGGTTTCGTCGTTGGCCTTACCCAGCGCTTTAGCCGCTTCTTCAGAGACAAACTGGTGGCTGGTACCGTGAGCGCCGTAGCGACGAATGCCGTGATCACGATGCAGGCTCTGTGGAATGGCGTACGCGTAAGCAGTTTTAGGCATGGTCTGGTGGAAAGCGGTGTCAAACACAACGGTTTGAGGCAGGCTAGGGAAGGCTGACTTCGCCGCTTGGATACCGATCAGGTGCGCAGGGTTGTGCAGTGGTGCCAGCGCAGAGCAATCTTCGATGCCTTGAATCACTTCATCAGTGGCGATCATAGACTTGGTGTACTTTTCACCACCGGAAACGATACGGTGGCCAACGGCAACCAGCTGTTCGGTTAGTTCGGCCGGCAGGATGGTGTTTACGATACAGTCCAGCGCTTCGCTGTGTGCTGCACCAGCACCCAGATCGGCGTTGCCTTTCTCACCATTCAGTTTCCACTTAATGCGTGCATCTTCTAAGTTGAAGCACTCCGCAAGACCAGAAATGTGCTCATCGCCGTTTACCGCATCGATAACGGCAAATTTCAGAGATGAACTACCGCAGTTTAGAACCAGAACAAGTTTGCTCATTATTCATACACCCAAGTGACAGAAATGCATGTAATCAACCCAAGCTGGGGATTACGACAGAAGTTGGCTAGGGTACCAGTATAGCTCGCATGGCTTTCTGGTCTTGTTTCACATAATAGAAGAAACACGCCAACCCATAAAAGGTATGACCATTTTACCCGAAGAATTGATAAGAACCAGAATGAAGGCGTGTTACACTTACTGAATCTGTGATCAACCTCCAAATATCGGCTGGAGCGGTAACTATGTCTGTGCTGAAAACCCTACGTCAGGGCAACCGTTATATGGAACAGTGGCCGATGGCGACCCAGTTGGCACCTCTGTTTCCAGAATATCGAGTGATAAAGGCGACCCAGCTGGCGACTCGCTTGATGCCGCCGGCCGCGCTGCTGGTAATGTGGGTAAATTGGCAGTGGTTTGGCCAAGTCGGGCTGCCCCAGTCATTGGCTTATGCACTGTTTATGTTGAGTCTGCCGATTCAGGGGCTGTTCTGGTTGGGCTGGCGCTCTCAGCAGCCATTGCCCAAGCCTCTGGTGGCTTGGTGTGATGAGCTCAGGCAAAAAATGCTGGAGGCGGGGGAGCAAATCAGCCCTCTGGGGGCTAAGGCTCAGTATTGGAATATGGCGATCTTATTGCGACGGGTTTTTAGCTCCATGGATAAAACGCAGTGGAGACAGTTCGACTGATCCTCAATAATTGGTCATACCAATGCTTTTTAAACTCGGAAGGTTTAATAGTAGACCGACTTCTTTGGGCTGGGCTTTACCAATTGTTGCTTTAATAACATGGCCTTATGGTAGTCCAATCGCAGCTCGGCAACGTAGTTGTCACCCACGGGGTAGATTCTAATTATCTCAGCCCCTTTCACCAGACCTTTAACGTCGCTGGTGTACTTATCCTGATTTAGGCTTAATGACTCCACTTCACTCTGGCTGTTCACATGCACGCCATAGATCTGTTCTGCCAGCTCTCGATAAGCCTCTAAACGAGCCGCACGCATCGCTTGCTGCTCTCTCAGTTCTAATGTTTCACCCGGTTGTGAGCTAATGGGGGCAATGCCAGTCGCGGTAAGCTCAGGGTAGAGAGCCAAGGCGTCATTTGTCGTTGTTGGGTGCTGACAGGCAGCCAGCAGCAAACTCAAGCTCAGCAGTAAAATTCTCATGGGGTTACCTCTTCGACAGGGCCGGTTCCGCGGGTTTGATCTCGGTATAATCTTCCTTGTTGCATTCTGACCGTTTCACTGTCTTTAAGCAGACCCGATGACTGCTCCCATGGCATGAAAGCTTGTGAGCTGGCGGAAACGCGATTGTTTGAAATGTTTACTAGCCGAGTATTTACAATGACGCCGTCACTGTTCTTGCTTAGGGTGGCAATCAGCACTTCGCTAACGGGCAAGTTGGATTGCAACTGGGTGAAGTCGCGGCTGAGTATCAGATTACCCTGCTCGGAAATTCGGATCTGTTGGCTGCTGTTGAGCTCGGTTAGATTAAATCCCCGTTGATGCAGCGCGGCTATCAAGCCGTCACCCAGCTGGCGAGGTAACTGACCGCTAAGTTGATAATCCTCTAGCCAAACTGGCGTAGTCACGGCAATTAACTGGCTTTTGTTTAGAAGGTCATGGTTGGCTTCAATGTCAGCAGCAATTCGCTGAGACAGGTGAATGACCGCATTACTGTGCGGCAAGCCTTTGCCGCTCACTTCATAACTGGTATCGGTTTGTTGCGTCTGAGACGCGCACCCAACCAGACACAGCAGTAAAATGGAGAGGCTAAGTCGCATGATGATTCCTTCTAGACCGAGTTATTATCTCTATCGGCGCGGTTACCTTAAGCTTTAACTTTCGCTTAGGCACGATAATTGCTCTTGTTAGATGTGATAGATTAGTCACAGTGTCTGTGCACATCAAATCGAAGTTAAGGGGTCTAGATGGGATCACGTTTTTGCTTGGGACTCAGCTTAGCTGTTTTGGCCACCGCATTTGGCAGTCAAGCCAAGTGGGTTGAATTAGGCGGCATGGCGGAGATTCATGGTCAGTCTATCGAGACGGCCAGACAACAGGCAATTTCCGACGCGCTGTCTAAAGCAGGGGAATATGCCCCGCCGGCCATGGATTATCAAGTGAGTGAGTATCAACTTATCTCAGAGCAGATGGTCCGCGGGAAACAGATTCAGGTGTCTTTGCGCGCTAATTTACTGCCGCTTGGGCAGGAGTGTGATGGTGCTGGTTATCGTGTTGCCATTACCATTCCCAAAGCGCAGATTGTTCATTGGGAGCAGCTTACTGCGGGCAGCCTGTACGCGCTGGATGCGTCCGTAAGTCGAGTGCTGGCCAATACGCTTAACGGAGAGGCTAACTCAGCCTTTAGTCATCTACGAACTGATCTCACCATGGACTACCAGCAGCTGAATCGCCAATACCCTGGCCGCTGGGTTCAGGAATTAAGTCAAAAGGATCGAAGCCAATACGTGTTGGGATTAACCATTGATGACGTCACCATCGATGGCGACGCCAATGCCCTGTCTTGGATGGTTACCGGCCCGAAGCGCTATTTTGCTATGGACGCCACTTTATATGATGGCTTAAAGGGGCAGCAGGTTTGGCAGCAGCGATACCGCGTCGAGGGGCGCTGGCCATATAAGCGCACCGAGGCGGCCAACATTGCCAGCAGTGATTTTTGGAATTCGGATTACGGTGAGGAGGTTCGCGATCTGTTGAACCGAGTCGCTGTGGACGTAAATACCGCGGTGGAATGCCGAGCATTGGTTGGCACCATCCAAAATATCAGTGGGCGTCAACTGACGATTAATCTAGGCAGTCAACATGGGATAAAAGTGGGAGACAAGTTAGCGGTGAATAGCCGTTCTATTACCAGTAATACCAGTTGGCAGTTGCCGAATAATATTACCGACATGGCAACCATTACCCACCTTTATCCAGAGCAAGCAGTTGCGACCTTGGAGGAAGAATCCAGCTTTTCGGCGTGGCAGATTCAGGATGAGGTGCGGGTTATCAAGCGTTAAGCTTTGATGGTGCGGCCAAGGCGAGCGCCGGCAGTGGTGCCGCCGTCTTGGGTGTAGGTCATGGAGTTGAGGCTTTTGGTACGATGCAAAATTTGTTGTAACCGACCCATGCTGGCCAGAGTTTGATCGGCCAAACGATGGTTTTCGACATTATCTCGCTGGCACTGTGCCAGCGTGCTTTTACAGTGCTCAACCAACTGCAAAAATTCTGGCAGCTGCTTTAGCTGCGCCAGATCCGGATGCTCGGCAATCTCTCCATCGACCTGCTTGAGCTCGTCAATCAGACGCAGTTTTTCACGCAGCAGTGACTCAATGTTCACTGAATCTCGCTCGAGCAGAGCCTGCCGCTCTTTCACTAGCAACGTTTTAATGCCCTCCAGACGCTGCTGCTGGGCATGAATAGCGCTAAAAAGTGGGTGTTCAGCCACGTCCTGTCAGCTCACTTTCAAATTTAGACAGGTTCTTAGCCAGCTTGTCTGGGTCAACATGATATTGACCTTCGGCAATGGCCTTTTTCAGTGATTCCACTTTCGCAGTATCTACCTCAGGGGTTGCTTGCATCGCTTTTTCAGCGCGCTGTAGCTGCTGAGCTTCGGCTGTCAGCTTAACTTCATCGCCACCTGTGCGAGCTGCTTTTGCCTGCGGCTTGCTGTGAGTTGCTTGAGCAACATCCTGACGCTTGGCCGGTTGCAAATTGGTGGCACCAGCATTGTATTTGTTGATGTCGATAGCCATATTGGCTCCATCGGTTGTGTAGGTTTAAGGTGGTCTTACCGCTTTATCGACCGCTTGGGAAAAAGCTTTAGTGTTATTTTACATGACCACCTTAACTTGGCCAATTGCAGAGACAACCGCATCGACCATGCGTCTTGAGTTGGTGTTCTGTACTCGAATTGATTCGCCCAGGGCACCGCCGGTGAGGGCTGTGCCCGACGTTCGTATGGCGAGGTTTTTACTGACTGCCTGAATGACAACCGGGTCACCACGGCAAACAATGCAAATATTATTCTGATTGATCACCTGTCCTGCGGCGAGGCGGCGCTTTAAGCGAGCGCCTGCCAGACTGTCGATATCTGAAAAATGGCCGCCTCTGAGGCTACTTGAAGAGACATAACGTACTTCGAGCATGCTGCTGTCCAATACGGCGTTTGCTGCCAGCGTTGTAGTGGCGATCACCACCGGATATTGGATGTCTATCTGAATCGGCACATACACCAGCCAAGGAGAGCTACCTTCGCAGCTGACCTTTACCGTAGTGTATCGAGTGCCTGGTTTCATGCTTTGAGAGGATGCTTGGATAGGTTGATCGCAGTCGCCAAAATGCCGCCTCGAATCGAGAGCGTTGGTTTGCAGCGTGACCTTGGCATGGGGATCCGCATTTAAGTTTTCTAAAGTGTAGGATTCAGCAACTTCTCGAATCAGCTCGAGAGAGGTCTCACACTTTGCCGAAAAACTTATCAAAAATAGCGTAATTAACGCCCATGGTTTCATGTAATTTAGTCCGATTTAAATATACCCTATACTTGAACACTGTTAGGGAAATTGATAAAACGCAGCTTCATATCAATTATCGCATTGTGCCAATATCTCGTCAGTTGGGTTTACAGCAATATCTGTGCCTTAATTTTAGTTTTCATAAGGACATTTCCGATGGCAAGCATTTTAGACTCAGTAAACCAGCGTACGCAGTTGGTTGGACAAAATCGGTTGGAGCTATTGCTTTTCCGTCTTAATGGCAGCCAAATATTTGGAATCAATGTCTTTAAGGTTCGCGAAGTTCTCCAGTGCCCAAAGCTGACACAGCTTCCTCGCCTAAATCCTCTGATTAAGGGGGTGGCTCATATCCGAGGTCAGACCATCTCGGTGATTGATCTGTCGGCGGCGGTTGGTGGTCGCCCAACGGAATCCATTGATAACAGTTTTATTATCATCTCGGAATACAACCGCTCGGTTCAAGGTTTCTTGGTACGCGGTGTAGAACGAATTGTTAACTTGAACTGGGACAGTGTACTGCCACCACCTCAGGGCAGCGGCAAGAGTAACTACCTGACCGCTGTGACAGAGATCGATGGCAAACTCATTGAAATTCTTGATGTAGAAAAAGTACTGGATGAGATTGCTCCGGCTCGTACCGACATCAGCGATGAGATTGTTTCTGGGCTGACCCCCATTACCGAGCGTAAGCGCCGCATTATGGTAGTGGACGACTCCTCCGTTGCCCGTAAACAGATCGTTCGAGCTCTGCAGCCGCTGGGTCTTGAGATCGAATTGGCAAAAGATGGACTGGAAGCTCTGCAGAAACTTGAAGCTTACGTCAAAGATAAAGATGACATTGCCGATGTGTTTGGCGGTATCATTTCAGATATTGAGATGCCGGAAATGGACGGCTACACCTTAACCGCATCGATACGAGAAAACCCTAAACTGGCCTCGTTGAAAGTGATTTTGCACACTTCTTTAAGTGGTGTATTTAACCAAGCCATGGTTAAAAAGGTGGGCGCGGACGACTTTATTGCCAAATTTAACCCTGATGAGCTGGCCGGTGCCATCGACCGTTATCTAAGCGAGGCTTATTAGTGCCAACCAAAAATCTTGAACCGGCACAATACCAAGAGTTTGCGCAGTTTTTGCAGCAGCAGTGCGGTATCGTGCTAGGCGAGAACAAACAGTACCTTGTTCGCAGCCGTTTAAGCCCTCTAATGAAGCAACACAACATAGAGAGCATGGCTGAACTGGTTAAACAGGCGATGCAGCCTCGAAACAAAGCCCTTCGTGTCGATGTGATTGAAGCAATGACCACGAACGAGACGTTTTGGTTTCGAGATAACTATCCTTATGAACTGTTAGGTTCTGAGCTTTTGCCTGAAATGGCCAAAGCGGGCAAACGAGTGCGTGTGTGGTCTTCTGCCTGTTCGTCAGGTCAAGAACCTTACTCCATGGCAATGATAGTCAATGAAACTCGCTTGAAGCGCCCAGGCATGTTGATGAATGGCGTTGAGATTGTCGCGACCGATCTATCGACTCAGATTCTTGATCAAGCCAAAGCCGCGGAGTATGACGAGTTGGCGCTGACTCGAGGCCTTTCTCCTGAGCGACGTAAACAGTTTTTCGAGCCATCTCCAAAGGGGATGCGAGTTAAACAAGACGTACGTAATATGGTGAGTTTTCGCCAATTGAACCTTCTCGACAGCTACGCATTATTGGGCAAGTTTGACATCATCTTCTGTCGTAACGTGCTGATCTATTTCTCCGCTGCCGACAAAGGCAAGATCCTGCGGCAATTTGCTGCCGCTTTAAACCCTGGGGGCTATCTGGTGCTGGGGGCATCGGAATCTCTTGCAGGGTTAAGCGATGCATTCGAAATGGTGCGATATCCCTCTGGAATCGTGCATAGAAAGCGATAAGTCAGTTTTTTAAGATTCAAAAGGCGTGCGTTGGCACGCCTTTTGCTTTTCTAGTGGTAGTTATTTTTTGGAGGCAAGCATGGCCATCTCTTTTGATAAAGCGTTAGGCATTCATCAGTACAGCGTGGGCGTTCGTTCCGAGCGTGCTGAAGTGCTTGCCAACAACATTGCGAATGTGGATACGCCGAACTTTAAAGCTCAGGATCTGGACTTCGACCAAGCGTTGGAGCAGGCGCAACGAGGGCAATCTTCAGGCATGAAGATGGCGGCAACCGATGACCGCCACTTTGATCTCGGCATTGAACCGGTTGCCGGTTTGGCCTACCGAGTTCCGATGCAACCGGACACCGGTGATGGCAATACCGTTGATCTGGATATGGAACGTAATCAGTTCATGCAGAACAACTTAGAGCAGCAGATGTCTCTGGAGTTTCTTGGCAGCAAATTCACTGGCATGCGTAAAGCGATTCGAGGCGATTAATTATGAGTCTATTTAATATCTTTGATGTGTCCGGCTCAGGTATGTCAGCGCAGAATGTACGCCTGAATACCACCGCCAGTAACATCGCTAACGCCAATTCGGTGAGCAGCAGTGCCGGAGAAACCTATCGTGCTCGCCAACCGGTGTTTGAGGCTCAGTTGAATGAGTTTAGTGCTCAGCAGCAGGCGGCATCTGGTGTAACCGTTAAGGGCATCGTTGAAAGCGATAAACCTCTAATTCGTGAATTCAGTCCTAATCACCCGATGGCGGACGAAGACGGCTACATCTACAAACCTAATGTCAATGTAGTGGAGGAGATGGCCAACATGATCTCCGCGTCTCGCAGCTATCAAGCCAACGTGGAAGTGGCCGATGCGGCAAAGAACTTGGCTAAGCAAACCCTAAGACTTGGTAAGGGGTAAGTGAATGAGTAGCACGATCGATAACAGCTTTGTTAATTCGCTGAAATGGCAGGAGGAGAAAAACCTTCCTGAAGCGAATAACAATCAGGCGTTAACTCAAGAAGACTTCTTCTCGCTGCTGTCGCAGCAGTTGTCGATGCAAGATCCGTTTAAGCCGGTGGATAACGACCAGATGATCTCTCAGATGTCGTCGTTTGCCACCGTGGATGGCATCAACACGCTTAACGAAGAGATTCAGAACATGAACACCATGATGAATTCGAGCCAAGCGCTTGAAGCCAGCAGCTTGGTGGGTCAAAAGGTTCTTATCCCTTCCGCGACCGGTAGCAGTGATGGTGTCAACCCAATGACCGGTGTGATCTCGGCACCGACCGGCGTCGACGACATGACCATTAAGGTTAAGGATGAAGCAGGTCAAATTGTATCGACCTTGAAGGTACCAGCTGGCAATGGCGGTAACGTCGATTTCAGCTGGGATGGTACCGATGGCAATGGCAAGACCTTGCCAGCAGGCAACTACTCCTTTACCGCTGAAGCGTTAGTGGATGGAAAAACAGAATCCTTACCAGTCTTTACTTATGCTCATGTGTCCAGTGTGACTTTGGGCGGAGCCAATTTTGATACAGTCCTGAATCTGCGCGGTGTTGGTGGAGTTAAACTCGCCGATGTCTTGGCAGTCGCAGAAGGGTAAACGAGGAAAAGCAGATGTCTTTTAATATTTCACTCAGCGGTCTAAACGCCGCCCAGAAAGATCTGGATACCACTTCGAACAACATTGCCAACGTCAACACCGTCGGTTTTAAAGAGTCTCGCGCAGAATTTGCCGATGTCTACTCTGCCTCGCTGTTCAGTAACAGCAAAACTCAGGTAGGTAGTGGTGTGTCGACCTCCATGGTGGCACAGCAGTTCCACCAAGGATCGCTGCAGTTTACCAACAACGCGTTGGATCTGGCGATCAACGGCAACGGCATGTTTATCACCACTCCAGAGTTTGGTTCTCAAGATTACAGCTACACCCGAGCGGGTGCATTCAAGCTAAACGACAGCAACTTTATGGTGGACTCTCAGGGTAACTACCTGATGGCGCTGCCGGTGAACGAAGATGGTTCGGTTAAATCGGTGAGCTTGAGCGAAACCAAACCGATTCAGATTCCTCAGACTGCGGGCCAGCCGAAGTCCACCGAAGAGGTTCGTATGTCTATGAACCTGCCGGCGGCAGAGGGCTCCCATGATCCGGCAAACTTTGACCCAACGGATCCAACCACCTATAACAATGCGACTTCTATTACCATCTACGATTCTCTTGGTGAGCCGCACATTCAGACCCAGTACTTCTTGAAACCCACTGGTGGTGCGCTTAACAACGATAACCAGTGGATCACTTACGTAACTATCGATGACAAACCTGTGGACTTTGCGGATGCGGCGGGTGTGCCTTTGGCTGCGGTAAACTGGGATCAAGATACCAATGGTGATGGTGTGGCTGATGGTACTCAGACGGCGATCACCCCCAGTGGTCACGTTGGTGCGGTGATCTCCTTTGACGATACCGGTAACTACCTAGGCTCGGATCCGGCAACCATGATCACTCAGGAGCTAGGTACCGGCGTTAATGGCGCAGGCGTATTAGGTCCGGGTGTGGATGGCACTCAGCGACTGGATCTTAAGTTTGATAACCCAACTCAGTTTGCGTCGGCGTTTGAAGTGACGGCCCTAAGCCAAGACGGTTCCACCGTGGGTCGATTGACCAACGTTGAGGTGTCTTCCGATGGCTTGGTGAATGCTACCTATTCAAACGGCACCCAAGAAGCTCTGGGGAAAGTGGCTTTAGCTCGCTTTGCCAACGAACAGGGTTTGAGTCAGCAGGGCAACACCTCTTGGAAGTCGACACAGGATTCCGGTGTGGCGCTGGTGGGTGAACCGAACACGGGAACGTTCGGGAATATCAACTCTGCCGCGCTTGAGCAGTCGAACACCGATTTGACAACGGAATTGGTGGATCTCATCAGTGCTCAGCGCAACTTCCAAGCCAACTCCCGGGCGCTGGATATCTCGAATCAGCTGCAACAAAACATCCTGCAGATTCGATAAGATTGCCACTTTGCCGCCCCCATCCTGTGGGCGGCAACCCCTTTCCTCTTCCCCCGTTATTAATTCCTCAAAAGCCGCCTAAACAGTTAGTTTCCCGATAAAAAATCAAATGGCACACATATTGCTTTAATGTTGGCAACGTTAGTTTATTGTCATCTTTGGAGCCATCAGTGGATAACATGCTCTACATCGCCGCATCCGGTGCCAGCCAGAACATGAACGCCCTCGGCGTGCACGCCAACAACTTGGCGAATGCTCGCACCGACGGCTTCAAGGCTGACCTGCATCAAGCGCGCAGCATGCAAGCTTTTGGTGAGGGTTTGCCGACCCGAGTGTTTGCCATGACGGAACGACCAGCCAGCAATTTTGATGGCGGTGCCATTAAAACCACCCAGCGCGATCTAGACGTTGCCATCAAAGGGGAAGGTTGGTTTGTGGTTGAAGATCTTCAAGGCAACGAGGCGCTGAGTCGTAATGGCTCCCTTAAGGTTGATGAGAGCGGATTGTTATTAAACTCCCATGGGGATCCCATGGTTGGTGAAAACGGCCCCATTTTATTGCCGCTGCCGATTGAGAAAGTGGAGATCGCCAGCAATGGTGTGATCACCGTCCGTCCAGCTGGCGCCCCAGCTAACGAGATGGAAGAGATTGGCCAGCTTAAGTTGGTTAATCCTGAGATCAATACCCTGACCAAGGGCGAAGATGGCCTGTTTCGAAATCTAGACAATAACGACTACGTGGCTGACATCAATGTAGAAGTACTCAGCGGCGCCATCGAAGGCAGCAACGTAAGTCCTGTGCATGAATTGGTGGGCATGATTGAGATGCAGCGCCAGTTTGATATGCAACTGAAAATGATGAAAACCGCGGAAGAAAACGACCGTTCAGCTGCAAAGCTGCTTCGGGTGTAACCAGAGAAAAGGGATAGCAGCAAATGCAACCAGCACTGTGGATCAGTAAAACCGGCCTAGATGCCCAACAAACTGAAATTGCGAATATTTCTAATAACCTGGCCAACGCCAGTACTGTCGGTTTCAAGAAGAGTCGAGCAGTTTTTGAAGACCTTTTGTATCAGACCATCAACCAAGCTGGTGGCATTAGCGCCCAAAACACCGAGCTGCCTAATGGCCTGACTCTAGGTGCAGGTACCAAGGTCGCGGCGACTCAACGCATCTTTTCACAGGGCAATATGCTAACCACTGAGAACAGCATGGATCTGATGATTGATGGCCCTGGCTTCTTCCAGATTCAGATGCCTGATGGCACCCAAGCCTACAGCCGTAATGGTCAGTTCACCCTGGACGAAGAGGGGCAGATGGTTACCCCTGGATCTGGCTTTGTATTGGATCCTGGCATTCAAATCCCTGAGGACGCCCAGTCTATTTCGGTGTCTGCTGAAGGTGAGGTTTCCGTACGAGTGCCGGGTCAGGCGGAAAACGTGGTGGTTGGTCAGATTGAGATCAGCAACTTCATTAATGCCAGCGGCCTTGAGCCTATTGGACAGAACCTGTTTCTTGAGACGGGTGCCAGCGGAGCGCCAATTGCCGGTGTTCCTAGCCTGGATGGTTTGGGTTCGATTCGTCAGGGCGCCTTGGAGACTTCCAATGTGAACGTCACCGAAGAGCTGGTGAATATGATTGAAGCTCAGCGCGTCTACGAGATGAACTCCAAGGTGATCTCCACCGTGGATCAGATGTTGGCTAACCTGAACCAGCAGCTGTAAGGAGTTAAGATGAGAGTTGTCATTGGTTTATTGAGTGTGCTGGTATTAGCGGGATGTACCACTCCAGGTGGCCCACTACCGGATGACCCCTATTTTGCGCCGGTATATCCGGATCTGCCACCGACCCAGGTGGTTACCACAGGCTCCATTTTCCAAGACTCTTACTCCAATGAGCTTTATTCCGATATTAAAGCTCACCGCGTTGGTGATGTGATTACGGTACAGTTGATTGAGTCGACGAAAGCCAAGAAAAGTGCCACCAATGAGATCACCAAAGATAACTCCATGGAGCTCAGCCCAATCAGTGCTGGTGGCCAGCCGGTGACCATCGACGGCCGAACCATCGACCTGAGCTATAACGAAGCCTTGGATATGTCGAAAGAAGCTGATGCGGATCAAAGCAACAGCCTTAACGGCTCTATCTCGGTAAACGTGTTGCAGGTGCTGACTAACGGTAATCTAGTGATTCGTGGTGAAAAGTGGATCACCATCAACGAAGGCGAAGAGTACATTCGATTGACCGGCCTGATTCGTCCACGAGACATCAAACCGGACAACACCATCGATTCGACTCGCGTGGCCAACGCGCGAATTCAGTACAGCGGCACAGGTACCTTTGCTGAATCACAAAAGACCGGTTGGCTAGCCGCCTTCTTCAACGGTCCACTTTGGCCATTTTAAGGGGACAGCATGAAACGTTTCACTTGGTTATTAGCTCTGATATTAGTTGTTCCCAATGCCTTGGCGATGCGCCTGAAAGACATCACCGATGTTCAAGGGGTTCGCAGTAACCAATTGGTTGGTTATGGTTTGGTTGTGGGTTTACCGGGAACCGGCGAAAAAGGCCGCTTCACCGAGCAGAGTTTTACCACCATGCTGTCTAACTTCGGCATTAATTTGCCGCCAGGTGCACGCCCTAAACTGAAGAACGTTGCTGCGGTAGCGGTTCATGCAGAGTTGCCGCCTTTTACCAAACCCGGTCAGCAGATCGACATTACCGTGTCTTCGGTAGGCAGCGCCAAAAGTCTGCGAGGCGGAACCTTGCTGCAAACCTTCCTTAAAGGTGCTGATGGCAATGTGTATGCCTTGGCGCAAGGATCTCTAGTGGTTTCCGGCTTCAGTGCGGAAGGGGCCGATGGCTCCAAGGTGATTCAAAATACTCCGACGGTAGGCCGCATCCCCAACGGTGCCATGGTTGAACGCAGCGTACCGACGCCCTTCGGCAACGGCGACTTTTTGACGTTTAACTTACACCGTCCTGATTTCTCAACCGCAAAAAGAGTGGCCGATACCATCAATGGTTTGCTTGGACCTGGCGTGGCTCGAGCTCAAGACGCCACGTCGATTCAGGTGTCAGCACCGCGAGACCGCTCTCAGCGTGTCTCTTACCTAGCGACGCTCGAGAACCTGCAGGTAGAGCCTGCGGACGAAGCGGCTAAGGTGATTGTCAACTCTCGTACTGGCACCATTGTGGTTGGTAAAGATGTGCAGCTGCTGCCAGCGGCCATCACCCATGGTGGCCTAACGGTGACCATCTCCGAAACCCTGCAAACGGCACAACCAAACCCTTTCACTCAGGCTCAGCCTGTGGTTACGCCTAATAGCACCATTGGTATTGAGCAGAGCAATAGCCGCATGTTTAAGTTCAACCCCGGAGTGACTTTGGATGAGCTGGTGCGAGCGGTCAACGAAGTGGGCGCGGCACCATCAGATTTGATGGCCATCCTCGAATCACTGTCGCAAGCCGGCGCGCTTCGCGGTGAACTGGTTATCATCTAGGGGAACGCTGTGGGGCCACTTAAGACACAAACTCAAAATTACATGGATCTTGCCTCCATTGACGATCTTCGCCGTCAGGCGAAGGAAGATCCTAATGCGAGTTTGAAGCAGGTCGCGCTGCAGTTTGAAGGGATCTTCCTGGGGATGATGCTCAAAGAGATGCGCAGTGCCAATGCCGTGTTTGAGACCGACAGCCCCTTCAATAGCCAGACCTCAAAGTTTTACCAAGATATGCAAGACAAGCAGATGGTTACAGAGCTGTCTGAAGCGGGAAGTCTAGGTCTTGCCGATTTGATTGTCGCCCAGTTGGGGGGCGATGAGCAGTTGACTCCAGCTAGCGCTTTAAGAGGGCCCATTGGCGCGGATGCACATGGCGTTCTAACGCCGGAGTCTGCGGCGAGTAAAGCGATGTCGGTAGCAAACGCCAGTGCAGAAACAAACATATCTCAAAATCATGCTGATCTGCCGAAACCGCCATTGGCCGCTGCCATTAATCCTGAGCCGGATTACCATGAGCCTCGACAGTTCATTCAGAGTTTGCTGCCCCACGCGCAAAAGGCGTCCTCTCAATTGGGGGTTAGCCCGCAAGTGCTGATTGCTCAGTCGGCTCTGGAAACGGGGTGGGGACGTAAAGTGCTCTCCAGTGAACAGGGCAGCAGCAATAACCTGTTTAACATTAAGGCTGGCAGTGAGTGGCAGGGCGAAACCCTAGCTATCGATGCTCTTGAGGTCGAGCAAGGGGTGCCGGTTAAGCGTCGCTCTGAGTTTCGCATCTATGAGGACATCGCCCAGAGTTTTAATGACTACGTGGATTTTGTGCAGAAACCCCGTTATCAAGATGCCCTAGACGCGGGCAGTGACGAAGGCTTTATTCGAGGCCTGCAGCAGGGCGGCTATGCCACGGATCCTAACTACGCCGATAAGGTGATGGGCATCATGAAAAGAATGATATCAGACAGCGAGTTGTGGTCTGGAGGAGATAGATAATGACGGATCTATTGCAGATTGGCCGCTCTGGGGTCATGAGCGCCCAGAAGCAGCTTCAGGTTACCAGTAACAACATCGCCAACGTCGGTACCGAGGGGTACACCCGGCAGGTGGTGGAGCAGAGAACTCGCGAGTCGATCTTCGTTGCCGGTCATTTTCAAGGTTCTGGATCTTATGTCTCTGACGTAACTCGGGTTTACAACAGCTATGCCATGCGCGAGCTGCACCTGAGCGCCAGTCAGCTTTCTGAAGCCAAAACGGCTTATGTTAAAGCGGATGAGCTCAACCAGGTATTTTCTGTCTCCGGTGATGCCATCCCAAGCTCAATGGATAATGCCTTTAACGCCATCAACAACTGGGCCGATATTCCCGCTGATCTCGGTGCTCGCGACAACGTGATGGTGGCTCTGGAACAGCTGGCGGGTTCATTTGACACCATTGCTGAAGGTTTGGTGAGCCAACTTCGCCAGACTAATGAACAGATTATTACCACGGTGGATCGAGTAAACGCCATCAGCAGTGAACTGGCTGAAATCAACAAAGAGTTGATGGAGGTTGGTAGTCATGATCTTCAGTTGTTGGACTACCAGAATAAGCTGATTACCGAGCTCAGTGATTACGTTCAGGTTAACGTAATTGAGCAGGAGCGAGGGGTTAAAAGTATCATGATGGGCGGGTCGGCGATGCTGGTCTCTGGCCCCAACCAGTTGGAGCTAGGAACGACTGACGGCGATCCTGTCCGTCATGAACTCAGATACACCATCGATACGGGTTCTCAGAAAGTGACCCTTGAGGGCCGCAGCGTCGGCGGTCAGTTGCAAGCGTTGGCGGATTATCGGGATAAGACCTTGCTGCCTGCCGAGCGAGAGCTTGGCAAGATGGCTTTGGGGGTTGCCGATGCCATGAATACCGCCCAGGCTAACGGTTTTGATCTTAATGGTAACGTAGGGAAACCGATCTACGCCGACATCAACTCTGCGGGGATGTCCATTGGCCGCAGTGCGGCGTCCAGTAAAAACGCCGGTGGCACAGAAGTGAGTGTGTTTATTGATGACACCAGTAAGTTGACCGGCGGCAAATACACCATGAAGTACGACGGTGCCAACTATCAGCTTACTGATGAGTATGGCCAAGCCACCACTTTGACTGTTGATCCGGCGGATCCCAATCGATTGGTATCTGATGAAGGCTTCAGCCTGATGCTGGATACCTCGAAGCCACCAGCAAGCCAAGCAGGAGATACTTGGGCCATTATGCCAACGGCGAATGCGGCCAAAGGCTTGGATATGGTCATTGAAGACCCAGCAGGCTTAGCGGCAGCGGGTTATACCCTAGTGAGCAACACGCCGGGTTCGGAAGTGTCGCTGGTATCTGTGGATCGCACTAACGTTAATTTTCCTCAGGGTGAAGTGGCGCTGAACATCACTCCAGGGGATCCGTTGGCGGCGCCGCCGACGACTAATGCTTATACCATGACCGACCCAGATGGCAACGTGCTAGACGCGGGAACTTGGACCGGTAATACCATCAATACCCTTGGGGTTGAGTTACGCTTGGATGAAGTGCCAGCCAGCAGTGATTTCACTATGAATTTGGACTTCGCCGTTGGCGAAAACGGCAATGCGGTGTCCATGGGCGCGATTCCAACGGCAAAATTGATGGACGAAGGTAACTCAACCCTCATTGACGTATTCCAAGGCATCATCACTGAGGTGGGAAGCCAAGCGGCAGCCTCAGAGGTTCAGATGGACTCCGCTCAAGCGGTGTTTTCCCAAGCTCAGGATCGTGTTGAGTCTGACTCTGGGGTTAACCTGGATGAAGAGGCGGCTAAGTTGTTGCGTCACCAGCAAGCCTATCAGGCTTCGGCGCGGGTAATGACGGTGGCGCAAGACACCTTTGATACCCTGTTTAATTCGTTGCGTTAAGGAGCGTAGAGCATGCGAGTTTCCACTTATCAGTTCTACAACATGAACACCAATAACCTGACGAATCTACAGTCGTCGACAAACAAGGTGTTGCAGCAGCTTTCCAGCGGTAAGCAGGTTAATACGGCCGCAGATGATCCGGTGGCAAACATTGCCATTGAGAACCTCAAGCAACAGTCGGCTATGTTGGGCCAGTATGAAGCTAATATCAATTTGGCCAACAACCGATTAAAGCAAGAGGAGCCTCACCTGAGCTCCTATGAAACCTTAGTAATGAGCATTCGCGACACCATGCTGGAGGCCAACGACGGTTCCCTATCTGCGGACAGTCGTAAGGTTCACGCGGATGATCTTAAATCTCAGTTTGATGCGCTAGTTGCGTTAGCAAACAGTCAGGATGAATCCGGTAACTACATCTTTTCTGGAACGGCCAGTAATACCAAGCCGTTTGTTGATGCTGGCGGAACCGTGAACTATGCCGGCAACTCAGGTCAGCGAACCGCCATGGTGAGTGATGGCATTGAAGTGATCACCAATGACCCAGGCGATGAAGTGTTTATGGGGGTGCGTATTGCCGCTGGGGATTATCAGGCGGATTACGCCAATGCTACCATGGACGGCAAGTTTTTTGTGGAGAAAGCGGAGATCGTCGACCCGACTCAGAATCCGCAAAGCGACTACCGATTCAATTTTGTGGATGATGGTGCGGGCAATGTGGCCTATGAGATTACCGATTCCACCGGTACTTTGAGAACGCCAGTTCCTGTGGCTTTCGACCCGACTCAGCCGATTGCCATTGATGGCATTGAGTTTACCTTTAGCGGTGAGCCTAAGATTGGCGATGAGTTGGTGCTGAATGAACAGAAGACCTCGGATCCCTTTACCATTATTAATCGCACCATTGAGCTGCTTGAGAATGAATCAGGTCTATCTGCCAATCAGGTCCAAGCGGAGTATGGTCAGTTGCTAGGGGATCTGACCGAGGTGTTTAACCACGCTACAGGCGTTCGCGCCGAAGTGGGTAACCGCATGAAGTCTCTCGATACCTATGAAGCTCAACATTCGGACATGAAACTGGTATCCGAGAGCGTGAAATCCAGCCTAGAAGATCTGGATTATGCATCGGCCATCTCTGAATTTGAGCGCCAGAACCTGGCCATGAATGCCTTGACGGAAACCTTCGGCAAGGTGAGTGGCGTGTCACTGTTTGACTATATCTAGCATTTTTTCTCGCGGTTTCTTCAGAAAAATGAGCCAACTCTTTTCGAGTTGGCTTTTTTGTTTCTATGTGGGCACTAATTTATCTTCTTGTTTTTATTTTTATAAATCATGGGCTTAACTTGGTTTTTTTTGTGGGGACGGCCGATAAAAGTGGTGCTGTTAGTGGGCGAAATGTGAGGTGCGTAGGGAATTTGCGCTTACCGTTAAAAAAGATCAAGAAATCGTTAAAGGTATTTCTGAACAGGTCGATACAAGGTGTAAGCAACAGGGAAGCGCCATTATCCGGCGCTCGAAACAAAGGCTAGAACGCCGGACATCAAGAGGAATCCATCATGGCCCTTAGTGTAAATACCAACGTTACTTCCATGCAGGCTCAGAGCAATCTGAACAAGGCAAACAGCGCCACTCAAACCTCCATGGAGCGTTTGGCATCTGGTCTTCGCATTAACTCCGCGAAAGACGATGCGGCAGGTCTGCAAATCTCTAACCGTATGACCAGCCAGATCAACGGCCTAGACGTAGCAATGCGTAACGCCAACGACGGTATCTCCATTGCTCAGACTGCTGAAGGTGCGATGCAAGAATCCACCAACATTCTGCAGCGTATGCGTGACCTGTCCCTGCAGTCTGCTAACGGCTCTAACTCTGCAGAAGACCGTGCGTCTATGCAGAAAGAAGTTACTGCTCTGCAAGAAGAATTGACTCGTATTGCTGACACTACCTCTTTCGGTGGCCAGCAGCTGCTGGACGGCACCTATGGCTCTCAGAGCTTCCAGGTTGGTTCCAACAGCAACGAAACCATCTCTATCTCT
This sequence comes from Ferrimonas aestuarii, assembly GCF_005116665.1. GTDB lineage: Bacteria > Pseudomonadota > Gammaproteobacteria > Enterobacterales > Shewanellaceae > Ferrimonas > Ferrimonas aestuarii. The sequence goes on from NZ_SWCJ01000001.1 coordinate 38,299, forward strand.
CTGCGTAATGTTTCTGCTACCTCTATCGGTAGTAACCAGATTGACGATGCGGGTTCCATCATGGGCGGTAACGCCGTGGATGCGGCAGTTAACGCGAACGGTTTGGCTGGTGACACCCTGACCATCGCCGGTAACGGCAACACTGCAAACATCACCTACGCAGCAAACTCTTCTGCAGCGGAATTTGCTGCAGCAGTAAATAACGGTGCTGCGGGCACTGGTGTAAGCGCCAATGCGCGTACCGAAGCTCAGTTGGTATTTGGTAAGGGTGATGCTACTGCAATCAGCTTCAGCCTAGATGTAGGCGGCGTGAACGACAGCGAATCACTGGCCATCACCAACGCAACCACTTCTGAAGATATCGTTGACCAGATCAACGCAGGTTCTGGTACCACTGGCGTAAGTGCTAGCCTGAAAGACGGTAAAATTGAGCTGCTGAGCGAGAAGGGCGACAACATTGCTATCTCTGGCCACGCAACCAACGGTACTACCGATACTCTGACTCTGGCTGGCTACGATGAAGCTGGTAACGTCACCACTGCCGATGATGCGGAAGATGGTGCGGTTGTAACTGGTACTGTAAGCTTCGATTCCTCTTCAAGCTTCACTATGTCTACTGCAACCACTGCGAACCTGGCTGAAATTACTGCAACCAGCTCTTCTACTCTGGCTAACGTAGCGTCTATCGATATCGCCACCTCTGACGGTGCTCAAAACGCTATCGACGTGATTGACGGCGCGATTGCAATGATTGATGAGCAGCGTGCTGACTTGGGTGCGACTCAAAACCGTCTGAACCACACCATCAACAACTTGGGTAACATTCAGACCAACATCAGTGATTCTCGTAGCCGTATTCAAGACGTAGACTTCGCGAAAGAAACTGCCGAGCTGTCTAAGCAGCAGGTTCTGTCTCAGTCTTCCTCTGCTATGCTGGCTCAAGCGAACCAGCTGCCATCAGCGGCTCTGTCTCTGCTGTAAGCTCTCTGAATCTTTCAGAACAAAAGCCACCCGAGAGGGTGGCTTTTTTGATCCTAACTATTAATGACAAAAAGGTGCGTTGCAATAGAGTGGAGTGGGTAGCCAGATGGTCGATTTTTCTATGGCTCACAGTCTGAAGTTAAGCCGTGTATGGGCGCGGCTGTTGGATTGATGCCGTACTCTAGTCCAAGATAGCTCAGTCCCAGTTATCTCTTGCTGCACCTCTGTACTCTAGTCCAAGATAGCTCAGTCCCAGTTATCTCTTGCTGCAGCTCTGGATAGGAAAATCAGAGCGTTCTCGGCTTTTTCTATGTGCAAACTATAAAAAATCGTTAAAGTTTTGTTCAATGGTTCCGATAACCTAACTGACAAGCTGCGACTGTAATGGAAGTCGGTCAACTCTTGTTTGGGTTTAGATATTTGTTATGACACACAACGCCATAACTGAGGAATTGGCCATGGATATCACTTTAACACCCCAAGCTGGCACAATAGCTGCATCTTCTGACGCAAAAGACGTCAATAGTTTGTCAAATCAAGCGACTCAAGCGGAGCCTGTAGCCGCGGATGCAGTCACTGCGACTCAGGAAGCTCAAAAACAAGATGACGTTGAGCTGCAGGAGCGTGTAGAGAAGGCAACACAAGGGCTGAATGAGTTTTTCAGCTCGATTCAAAAAAATATTCAGTTTTCGATTGATGAAGATACTGACCGCAGTGTGGTTAAGGTGTTGGAGGCGAGTTCAGGTGAAGTGATCCGGCAAATTCCTGCCGAGAGTGTGCTTGAGCTTGCCGCTAAGATGTCGAAAGCGAGTGGTTTACTCGTAGAAGAGATGATCTAGATTTTACAAGATAGGGTGAAATTATGGGCTTAACAGCGGTAGGTCTTGGCTCTGGCTTGGACATTAATAACATCGTAAAGGTGTTGGTTGACGCAGAAAAAGCGCCGAAAGAGGCGAGCTTTAACCTGCGTGAAGCCAATGTCCAATCTGAAATATCGGCCATTGGCTCTTTGAAAAGTGCCCTGACGACCTTCCAAGATAGCCTAGAGAAGCTGAAAGACCCCGACGAGTTTGCAAAAAAAACCGTCTCCCGTAATCAAACCGAATACCTTTCTGCCACCGCAGATAAAGATGCCGTTAATGGCAGCTACAACGTTACTGTTGAGCAACTGGCTGAAAACCAGAAGATCGGTTCTGCTGGTGTAAGTGATGTGACCGCTGGAATCGGTACCGGTAAGATGAGTCTGGATGTCAATGGGGAGTCGTTCTCCGTGGATATCGAAGCGAGTGATTCCATGCAGGACATCATGCGCAAGATCAATGACTCTGAAGACAATGTCGGTATTACGGCAACCATCGTGACAGACGATACTGGTAGCCGTTTGGTAATGAGTTCTGACAAGACCGGTACTGAAAACACCATTACCGCTACGGCGACAGGTGATCAGGCCATCCTAGACACGTTTGGAGCCACTACCGAACTTCAACCTGCGAAAGATGCCATTGTCTATATCGATGGTTTGAAAGTGACCTCTGCGGATAATACCGTGGATGGTGCAATTCAAGGGGTTAGCCTAGACCTTAGGAAGGCCGACCTGAATGAAACCACCAAAATCACCATTGAAGACAATACTTCAGATGTAAAAGAGAACATCGAGGCATTTGTTGAAGCTTACAACGAGATGATGACCACGGTTGATAGTCTTGGCGCCTACGATGCCGAAACGAAAGCTGCAGGTCCGTTGCAAGGGGACTCTTTACCACGCTCCATCCAAAGTCAGATGCGCGGTGCGTTAGGTCAGTTATTTGATACCAGTGATGGAGGTAAGTCTCTGTCGATGTTTGGCGTTTCAACGGACCGGTATGGCAAGCTACAAGTCGATAGTGACAAACTAGACGATGCATTAAAAAATCAAGCGATCGAGGTAGGTGAGCTGTTTTCTGCGGAAGACACGGGTTTAGCCTTTAAGCTCGATGGCATTGTTGAATCCTACGTTCAAAGTGGTGGCATCTTCGAGGGGCGAGATGACTCACTTCAAGGCCAGTTGGACCGCATCAAAGATGATCGTTTGCAGCTGGCTACTAGAATGACGGCTTATGAAAATCGTCTGTATAAACAGTTTAACGCCATGGATCTAGCGGTATCTCAACTTAATGCACAAAGTGCCGATCTTCAGAGTCGATTCGATTCACTACCTGGATTTACAAGTAAGAAATGAACCAAAACCAGTTGAATCAAGTGTCCCAACGAATTTCGGAATTGCTTAAAGAGATTGAGCAAGCCGATGTAGAGCACAGAGATCCGCTGTTGTCTCAATTGGATGAGCAGATCAAAGCCCGCAAGGCCTGTTTATCTGAGTTATTGACTACTGAACTGGCGAAAGACCCCAACTGGCTGCGATTGCAGCTAGACATTTCACGCGCTTTGGCCGCTCAAGCCAAAGCAGAGTTAGCAAAACAACAGCAGCAGCTTGGCGGCTACCGCAAAGGTCGCAAGCAGGTCTCTGTATATCAAAACATTGAATTAGGAAAATAAGATGCGTGGTTCCTTAAAAGCCTATAGCAAGATGTCTGTCGATAGCCAAAAGGCAGAAGCTTCTCCTCATAAGGTGGTGCAACTGCTGCTGGGCGGTAGCATCGACAAGCTGATCCAGGCCAAGTTGTGCATCGAAACTAAGCAGATCTCGAAAAAAGGTGAGTTAACTGGTCGTACCGTTGAGATTTTAACTCACCTAAAAGCGGCATTAGATTTTGAAAAAGGCGGTGAGATCGCAGACAATCTATCCGCTTTATACGAATATGCTATTCGACGCATAACCGAAGCAAACGCGGAAAACAGCGGTGAAAAATTGGACGAAGTGATTGATCTGCTTAAGACTGTAAAAGAAGGCTGGGACGCAATCCCTGCAGAGCATCATCAATTAAAAACCCCTGCGTAATCTTCTGTTAAGTGGCCTTGAATTTGAATGTTAAACTAGATTCAAATATCAAGGTCGCTTGCTAATGCGTTTCTAGCCATTAAAATAACGACTACAAACAAGTCATATAAACAGCGCAATTGCCCCGTATGGGGGTTTTTGTATTGCTGTACTGACAATAATTAAGTAACGCTTTAAGCACAGTGGGCATGCCCGGAAGATAAGTAATGCAGACAGACATAAGCATTTTGTTAGCTGATTGGAATCAGGAACGGTGCCAACAATTAAGCTTTTTACTTAACTTCCTTGGGGAATCTGTTGAAATTGTTGATATCGACAGTTTATCCAAGCGCTTGAGTGATTCAGAACGTTACAGGAGCATCATTTTTGGTGCTCAATCTAATAAGGATAACGAGCAAATTATTGATTTGCTTAGAGGTTATCCCCATCAGCCGTTCTTGAGCTTAGATGCGCCACAAGTGGAAATGGCCAACCTAGTCGGCCAACTTGTAACGCCTTTTGTCTACTCTCAGTTAACGGAGATGTTGCACTTCTGCCAAGTTTACACTCGAACTCGGCACGAGGTTGCCCCCACTAGTCCAAATCAAACCAAACTGTTCCGTAGCCTCGTTGGTCGCAGCTCTGCGATTGCCGAAGTTCGCCATCTGATGACTCAAGTCGCTGAAACTGAAGCTACGGTACTGGTACTTGGTCAGTCTGGCACCGGTAAAGAGGTGGTTGCCCGAAATATTCACTATCTGTCTCAGCGCCGAGATGGGCCTTTCATCCCAGTTAACTGTGGTGCGATCCCTGCTGAACTGCTAGAGAGTGAACTCTTTGGTCATGAAAAGGGCGCATTCACCGGCGCCATCGGCACTCGCAAGGGCCGTTTTGAGCTGGCTGAAGGTGGCACTTTATTCCTTGATGAGATCGGTGATATGCCTGCTCATATGCAGGTCAAGCTGCTAAGGGTACTTCAAGAGCGCACCTTTGAGCGGGTGGGCGGCACCAAGGCGATAAAGGCCGACGTACGCATTGTTGCGGCAACTCATCAAGACTTGGAGCAGATGATTGAGAAAAATCGGTTTAGAGAGGATCTCTACTATCGATTAAATGTTTTCCCAATTGAGATGCCAGCACTGAACGAGCGTAAAGAAGACATTCCTCTTCTATTGCAAGAGCTTATCAGCCGCATTGAGGGGGAGGGGAAAGCTTCCGTTCGTTTTACTAAACGTGCCGTTGACTCTCTGGTGGCCCATCCATGGTTAGGTAACGTTCGCGAACTGTCTAACTTGGTGGAACGCATGGTGATCTTGTACCCAAATGGGTTGGTGGACGTTAATGATCTGCCCGCGAAGTATCGTCATGTGGATGTGCCTCAGTATTTGCCGGACTATCCTGAAGAGCTTCAGGAGCGAGATGTATTGGCCGCTCTGTTCAGTGGAGAAGAGCCAATTGAATTACCTGAGTCAAAGTTCAGTTCTGAACTGCCAGAAGATGGCGTTAACCTCAAAGACATGTTGGCGGAGCTGGAGGTGGAGATGATCCGCCAAGCGCTTGAACAGACTGGTAGCGTGGTGGCTAAGGCCGCAGAGAAGTTAGGCATGCGACGCACTACTCTTGTGGAAAAGATGCGTAAATATGGCCTCAATAAGGTCTAGGAACCACTGAGTTCATCCTACCTGGCACAATACCTCAGATCATTTCTTAAAAGGACATCGATTTGATTTATTAGATCAAATCGATGTTTTGTTTTTAAAATACTCGCACTGGCATATAAGTTGCTTTATTTTCCTTCATCAGTCACTTTGAATCGATTCTTTGACGGGACCCTGACAGGTTAATGGACCAAGCCAGCGAGCACACCACCCCTTTCGAACAAGGCCATGATCAAAGCCGTTTTGACCATTTAATGCATGTATTGCCTGCGGGCGTGCTGTTATTGAATGAATTTGGCGTGGTTGAAAGAGCCAATCCGGCAGCGTGCGAAATGTTAGGCTGTGAGCTGGAAGGGGTTAAGTGGCGTCAGATTATTGACTCTGTGTTTGCCCCCAGAGCCGACGATGGCCATGAGGTTTCCCTGAAAAATGGCCGCCGCATCAGTTTGACCACACGCTCGCTGACACCGGAATCCGGTCAATTGTTGATGTTAACGGACCTAACGGAAACCCGAGCTCTGCAACAGAATGTATCTCATATGCAGCGCCTGTCTGCGTTAGGCAAAGTCGCGGCGTCGTTAGCTCATCAGATCCGCACCCCCTTGTCCGCCGCCCTGCTGTACGGTGCCAATCTCGCTAGCCCAAAATTGGATGAGAGCGGCAGAGAACGCTTCCAACAAAAGTTGATGGCTCGCTTAGGTGAACTGGAACAGCGAGTGAATGATCTGCTGCTGTTTGCTCGAAGTGGTCACAGCAGTGATTCCAAACCGGTGGCGGTCAGCGAGCTTGTGGAAGAGTTAGAGCGCAGTTGTGAAGCGCAGTTGCAGCAACGACAAGTGGCGATGGCGGTCTCGGTGGAATCGCCTCTATGGATTGACACCAATGCCCGTGGGCTCATTGGTGGCCTTCAAAATCTCATCAATAACGCCATTGAGGCCGATGCCTCGGCGATTCGGGTAAAAGTAAAACAACAAGACAGTCGCTGCCTGATTGAGGTGGTCGATAATGGCAAAGGCATGACTCCGGAACAGCAACAGCAGGCACTTACGCCTTTCTACACCACCAAAGCCAATGGTACTGGCTTAGGGTTGGCCTTGCTGCATACCATCTGCCGAGCCCATCAGGGAGAGCTGCATTTAGCCTCAATTGCCGGTAAAGGCAGCCAATTTACATTGAGCTTTCCGCTCATTAAGCAAGATCAGGAGCAACCAGCATGACACAACCGACTCTGTTAGTGGTCGAGGACGACCTAGGGTTGCGTGAAGCGTTAGTGGATACATTGATGTTGGGTGGTTACCAGTGCTTAGAGGCGGGAGATGGTCAGCAGGCGCTAATGATATTGGCCAAGCAGCAGCCCGATCTGGTGATCTCCGACATTCAGATGCCGACCATGGACGGCGTGACACTGCTTAAGTCCATCCGCGCAAAATCGATGCAGTTGCCGGTACTGTTGATGACCGCTTATGGCAGCATCGACGCTGCGGTGGAAGCGATGCGCTGCGGGGCGACCGATTATTTAACCAAACCCTTTGCTCCGGAAGTGTTGCTGCATCAGGTTCAGCGTTACCTTCAGCCGGTTGAAAGTAAAACGGATCAGCCTATTGCTGAGGATCCAGCCAGCGTTAATATGCTGCAATTGGCTGCCAGAGTTGCCCAGTCAGACGCGTCGGTGATGATCGGTGGTCCAAGTGGCTCAGGTAAAGAGGTACTGGCTCGATATCTACATCAACAGTCTGCGCGAGCTAGCAAGCCCTTTGTCGCCATCAACTGCGCTGCCATTCCAGAAAACATGCTTGAAGCCACTCTGTTTGGGTATGAAAAGGGCGCGTTTACCGGTGCGGTTTCTGCGTCTCCGGGTAAGTTTGAGCAGGCGCAAGGCGGCACCATCTTATTGGACGAGATCACCGAGATGGATCTTGGGCTGCAATCCAAATTGTTGCGAGTCCTGCAAGAGCGGGAAGTGGAGCGAATTGGCGGACGTAAAACCATCAAATTGGACGTTCGCGTACTGGCAACGTCAAACCGAGATCTCAAACAAGCGGTAGCCAGTTGTGAATTTCGTGAGGATCTCTATTACCGCTTGAATGTATTTCCTTTACACTGGTTGCCTCTGTGTGAACGCCCTGGGGACATTGTGCCGCTGGCGGAGCATCTGATTTCACGCCACCAGCCTGAAGGTCGACCGAGCCCACAATTGTCAGCAGCGGCCAAAGCTAAGCTGAACGGTTATTCGTGGCCGGGTAACGTTCGTGAGTTAGAGAACGTGGTACAGCGAGCATTAATCCTATATTCTGGCGGCGAAATTGAAGCTTCCGATCTCTTTATCGATGAGATGGAGGTGGTTAAAGTTGCGGTACCGATGCCTGCAGAGTCATTGAGTGACAGTTTGGGCAGTGAGCTTCAGCAACAAGAACATCAGATCATTGTTGATGCATTGCAGCAACACCGAGGAAGTCGCAAAGCGGTTGCTGAGCAGCTCGGTATTAGCCCGAGAACCTTGCGATATAAAATGGCAAAAATGCGCGATTTGGGTATTGAGTTACCTGCGTAAACCAGTGGAAAGCCGAGGAAGGATAAGATGGAAATTAATAATGCCTCTATGATCGCCGAGATGCAGCAACTGGCGGTTGAGTCACAACCGGGCGCACTGCAGCCGACGGTCAACACCAGTCAGGCGGATTTTGAGTCGCTATTAGGAAATGCCATAGACCATGTTAATGGCCTACAAAAGCAATCCTCGAGCTTAGCGACGCGCTTGGAGCTGGGCGATAGCAGCGTGACATTATCAGAGACAATGATCGCCAAAGAGAAAGCTGGCGTTGCCTTTGAAGCAACGGTACAGGTAAGAAACAAGCTGGTTGAAGCTTACAAAGAGATTATGAGTATGCCTGTTTAATGGGCGTAAGGTGATACGGTGGCAGAGGCAAATCAGTCAACACAACTGGCAATTGGTAGCGAATCGGCACTGCCGATGGAGACCGACAGCCCAGAAACGGTAGAAGAGAATAAGGCGAGTCCTTTTGGTTCTCTTGCTGGTACCGATACCTTGCGTCAGATCTCGATGATCTTGGCGCTAACGGTATTTTTATTGCTGGTGGTGTTTATTTTTATCTGGGCTCAGGAGCCGGATTACCGTCCTCTGGGCAAGATGGAGACCGCAGAGCTGGTTGAAACCTTAGATTTTCTCGATCAACAGAAAATCGAATATAAGGTTGAAGGCAATGTGATCTCGGTACCAGAGGATCAATATGCCGATATCCGTTTGCAGATGACTCGTGCTGGCTTAGAGAGCATGAGTGCAAACGAACAAGACTTTCTCTCACAAGATAGCGGCTTTGGCGTCAGTCAGCGTTTGGAATCCGCTCGACTAAAACACACCCAAGAACAGAGTCTAGCCAAAGCCATTGAAGAGCTACGTAGCGTCAGTCGTGCTCGGGTAATTCTGGCGTTGCCGAAAGCCAATGTGTTTGCACGCCAGCAAGCTCAGCCGTCAGCAACGGTGGTGGTTGGTTTGGCTCGCAATACGGAACTGCGCCAAAGTGAAGTGGATGCCATTGTGGACATTGTGGCATCGGCGGTTCACAAACTGTCTCCTTCTCGAGTAACTGTGACCGACCAGCATGGCAGGTTGTTAAATTCCGGCAGTCAGGATGCCGTCTCCTCGCGCGCTCGACGTGAACTTGAGGTGGAGAATCAGCAGGAGCAAGCGCTGCTGCATAAGATTGACTCGATTTTGATCCCCGTTTTGGGCATAGGTAACTACACCGCTCAGGTGGATGTGGCCATGGATTTCTCCGCCGTGGAGGAGACCTCGAAGCGCTACAACCCAGATCTACCGGCTCTAAGAAGCGAAATGCTAGTTAATGACAATCGGCAGGGGCAGGGTTCCAGTGGCATTCCGGGAGCGTTGACCAACCAACCGCCGATGGAGTCACAGATTCCGCAAAATGCTGCCGAGATTGAGCAAAACAGCATCAACGGCAACCGCCATCAGCGCTCTGAAGAGACCCGTAACTACGAACTGGATTCTACCGTCAGCCACGTGCGCCAACAGGTAGGCGTGATTCGTCGAATTACGGTGTCCGTTGCCGTGGATTACGTACTGGCTCCCGCAGCAGCGGGAGAGCAAGCGCAGCCGCAGCCACGCTCAGAGCTTGAACTCAACAGTTTAAGCCGTCTGCTGGAAGCCAGTATCGGCTTCAGCCAGCAACGGGGAGATACCGTTGAGGTAATCTCCATACCGTTTGCCGAAGGCGTGTCTCTGGAAGTGCCGGAAGTGCCACTTTATGAGCAGCCGATGTTCTGGCGACTGGTGAAGTTTGGCAGTGGCGCCTTGGTGATCATCGTTATCATCTTTGCGGTGATTCGCCCAATGATGAAACGTCTATTGGATCCTGAGGGTGATAAAGCCAAAACAGGCCTTAGCGGTGAAGAGTTGGCTGAGATTGAAGATCAATACGCCGCGGATACGCTGGGCGTATTGAGCCAGGCCGATGGCGACTACAGCTATGCTGACGACGGCTCGATTCAGTTGCCAGACCTGCATCGTGAAGACGACATGTTGCGCGCCATCCGTGCATTGGTGGCCAATGAGCCTGAACTGTCGACTCAAGTGATTAAACATTGGTTAGAAGAAGATGCCTGATTTAGTTCCAACAGATAACGCCATGCCGGTGGCGGACTTTGACGTAAAGAATCTTAACGGCATCGAAAAAACCGCCATCTTGCTGCTGAGCCTATCTGAGTCCGATGCGGCTCAGGTACTGCGTAACCTTGAGCCAAAGCAGGTTCAAAAGGTGGGCATGGCGATGGCGGGAATGAACAATTTCAGCCAAGACAAGGTGACCGCAGTTCACCGCTTGTTCTTAGAGCAGATTAAGAAGTTCTCCTCCATCGGTCTGAACAGTCAGGAGTTCGTTAAGAAGGCCCTGACCCATGCGTTGGGTGAAGACAAAGCGGGTAACCTGATTGACCAGATTGTGATGGGCAATGGTGCCACAGGACTTGATTCACTGAAGTGGATGGACGCCCGCCAGGTGGCCAACATCATTCAAAATGAACACCCTCAGATTCAAACCATCGTGCTCTCCTATCTGGAGCCGGATCAGTCGGCACAGATCATGAGCCAGTTTACCGAGCGAGTTCGCTTGGATCTGATGTTGCGTATTGCCAACCTTGAAGAGGTTCAGCCAGCTGCATTGCAGGAGCTGAACGACATCATGGAGAAGCAGTTTGCGGGTCAGTCCGGTGCGCAAGCGGCCAAGATGGGCGGCCTGAAAGCGGCAGCCAACATCATGAATTACCTAGATACCGGCATCGAAGGCCAGTTGATGGAATCGATTCGCGATACCGACGAAGAGCTGGGTCAGCAGATTCAGGATCTGATGTTTGTATTCGAGAACTTGGCGGATATGGACGACAAGGCGATGCAGGTGTTGCTGCGTGAGCTGCAGCAAGAGGTACTCATTCGGGCGCTCAAAGGCGCAGACGACCAGCTCAAAGAGAAGATTCTGGGCAACATGTCCAAACGTCAGGCGGACCTGGTTCGCGACGACTTGGAAGCCATGGGGCCGGTACGAATTTCCGAGGTGGAGTTGGCTCAAAAAGAGGTGCTGTCTATTGCTCGCCGCTTGGCGGATGCTGGCGACATCGTACTTGGCGGCGCCGGTGGCGAAGAGTTTGTGTAACCCATGAGCCGAGACCTACACCGCCCCTTCGCACTGGATTCGGTCAGCAGCGAGTTGGCCGAGCACTGGGACCTGCCAGACATAGGCGATGACTCCAATGAGCCAGAGGTTAATGCGGTCAATCGCCAGCGACCGGTGGAGCCTGAGCCAGAAGAAACCGAAGAAGCTCCCCAGCCTCTGACCCTTGCGGAGATCGAAGCCATTCAAGAGGAAGCTCGTCAAGAGGGCTTCGATCAAGGTAAGGCTGATGGACACCAACAGGGTTTGGAGCAAGGCCGCCTGAAAGGGCTTGAAGAGGGGCATCAGCAAGGTTTTGAACAGGGCCTTGAGCAAGGTTTAGCGGAGGGCAAAGTCCGAATTGATGCCAAGGTGGCTCAGTGGCAGTCGCTGCTCGCGGAACTCGTAGCGCCTCTCAAAGCGGTGGATGATCAAATTGAGCATGAGCTGGTTGAGCTGAGCGTGCAACTGGCTAAGGCGGTGATCGCCTGTGAAGTAAAAACCCAGCCTGAGCCATTACTGGTTGCCTTAAGGCAAGGCATGGACGCGCTCCCCAGTAAAGGTCAGCAGGTGGTGATCGAGACCAATGCCGAAGATTTGGAGCTAATTCAACAGAGCTTCGGCGAACAGGAGTTAACGCGTCGAGATTGGCAACTGCAGCTGGAGCCTAGCTTGTCTCGAGGTAGCCTGAGGTTGGTGACCAGCCGCTCCCAGGTGGAGATGGACTTAGCCACTCGCATGGAGACGGTGCTGCAAGGCTTTTTAGCTCGCCCTCGAGATCCCGTTAGCGAGCCCCCTTATCCTGAATTCTCCCCTGAACCGGTGAGTCAAGAGGCGAACGCGCCAGAGTCCGCGTCAGCGGAAGTGGTCCCTGATACACCGGCATCCACGGATACTGCAGATGCAGAATCGAAGCCAGAGGCTTAATCAACGACTTAAGGCCTGGCAGCACAATGTTGCCTCCTATGCGCCGGTGGCTTCCGGCCAGTTGTTGCGGGTTGTTGGCCTGACTCTCGAAGCGGTAGGCTGTCGCGCCGCCGTGGGCTCTCTGTGTGCCATCGATACCCTCGCCGGCGAGATTCTCGCTGAAGTGGTTGGCTTCGACGATCAGCTTCTCTACCTAATGCCCATCGAAGAGATGAAAGGGGTGCTTCCCGGAGCCAAAGTAACCCCCATTGGCGGTCGCCGAGGTTTGGCCGTAGGCAACGCTTTGCTAGGCCGAGTCATCGATGGCAATGGTGAACCCATCGATGGCCAAGGGCCGCTGAAAACCAGTCAATACGCCGCCACCAGTGCACCGCTGCTAAATCCCATGGTGCGCCGTGCCATCAGCCAGCCCATTGATACTGGCGTTCGTACTATTAATGCCCTGCTGACCGTTGGACAAGGCCAACGAATGGGGCTGTTTGCAGGCTCTGGTGTGGGTAAGTCGGTACTGCTCGGCATGATGACTCGGGGGACCAACGCCGATGTGATTGTGGTGGGCTTGGTCGGCGAACGTGGCCGAGAGGTGAAGGAGTTTATTGAAGAGATCCTAGGGCCGGAAGGTCGCGCTCGAGCCGTGGTTGTGGCTTCTCCGGCGGATAATAGCCCGATGATGCGTTTGCGTGCCTGTGAAACCTCCACCCGCATCGCCGAGTATTTCCGAGATTGCGGCCGCAATGTTCTGCTGTTGATGGACTCACTGACTCGTTATGCACAGGCCCAGCGGGAGATCGCTCTTGCTATTGGTGAGCCCCCAGCCACCAAGGGGTATCCGCCCTCCGTTTTTGCCAAGCTCCCTAAACTGGTTGAGCGCGCCGGTAATGGTGGTCCCGGTCAGGGCAGCATTACCGCATTCTATACGGTGTTAACCGAAGGGGACGATCAGCAGGATCCCATCGCCGACGCTTCCAGAGCGATTCTTGACGGCCACATTGTGTTGTCGCGTCAGCTCGCTGAGAGCGGCCATTACCCAGCCATCGACATCGAAGCCTCCATCTCTCGTGTGATGCCGATGGTTACCGAACAGGCGCATCAGATGGCTGCACAGATGGTGAAGCAGCTTTGGTCTAAGTACCGACAAAATCAGGATTTGATTGCCATTGGGGCGTACTCAAAAGGCTCGGATCCTCAAGTCGACAAATCGATTGCGATGCAGCCTGCGTTCAACGCATTTTTACGCCAAGAGATGAAGCGGCCGGCCACTTATACTGAAAGTTTGGAGCAGTTGGCTCGCTTAGCGGCGAACTGTAAGGTGTAACCTATGGCTGACCCTAAGCAGCTACAACAGGTTTTGGATCTTGCAGATAAAGAGCTTGAGCACGCACAGCTAAAGTTGCGGGCGGCTCGGTCTCAATCCGATGCCTTGAAAGAGCAGTTGACCCAGCTGGATGCCTACCGATTTGATTACGTAAAACAGGCCAGTGAAAAAGCCGGTAAACGCGTGGCTGCTAACCACTACCAGCAGTATTACCATTTTATTGCTAAGTTGGATGGGGCCATCGATGCTCAGCGAAAACAGATCGCCGATGCCGATGAGGCGGTTAAGCAGTTTCAAGCGCAATATCAATTGATTCAGCAGAAACAGAAGGCTCTCTCTTTGCTGATTGAGAAAGAGCTCAAGCGCCGCCAACTTCGGGCAGAAAAAGTGGAGCAGCAGCAACTGGATGAGTTCTCGCTGCAACAGTACCTTCGTCGTAAAGCTTAGGGAGATTCGCTCCCAATTCCCTGGCCAGTAGACACGGGCCCCAGTAAATCCCCTAGATTCCTGATTGAAACTTCTCAACCTAACTTTTGGGCGAAATTTATAACGGCACATTTCTTGCTTTTAAGTTCATAGGCTCGATGTTGCCCCCTGTTGGCGTAGGGCAACGGTCACCATTTTGACGTTAGGACAACGAAATTCCATGAAAGCACAGATGCAAACTGCCCCCATTTCGGTGTTGAACCCAGTCAAGCAGCAAGCTGATGAGTCGTCTAATCAAGGTGACTTTGGAGAGTTTTTAGCGAGAGAGCATGGTAAGCAAGCTCAGTCCGAGTCGGCCAGTACCTCAAAGGCGAAACCAGAGAAGGGCGAAGCTGAAAAGCCCTTGGACAGTGCCGAGATTAAGTCATCAAATAAAGGTGCTTCCGCTGGCGAAAGTACGGAAAAATCCGCGCAAAATACTGATAAAAAATCAAAAGATTCGACAGATGGCGACTCATCTATTAAAGGCAACGTAGCGGCAGTGACTCAAGGTGGCAAGCTCTTCGCAATGGAGGGTTCAGAGGAGACAACTGATTCTGCGACGCTGGCGGATGATGTTAGCGAGCTTGGTGCTGACGAGGGCTCAGAGGAAGGCTTGAAACCAGAGACGCTGGCGAGCACCGAAACCGATGCCGACTCTAAAGCGAGCAGCGATGCGCTAGCGGCAACCCCGGACACCAAGCGGCAAATTAATGCCACATCCGATGCCTCAGAGCCGGCCACCGAGGCCAGTGACGACGGGGATGGGCTGCTCTCAGCGCAAACCAGCGCCACTTCGAACTCAGCCATGACCTCAAGTGATGGTGGCGAAGATGGCCAAAGTGCTGTCACGAGTGCATTAGGTAAGGGGGCTCAAGTTGGGCTGAGTGAACCTAAGTCCCCTAAAACCGATAAACCCTCTCCTTTTGCCAAATTGGACACGTCCAACGTAGGCGAGATGGCCACATCAGAGGCCGAGGCTGACGAAGTGGCGGAGGCCACCGAGTCCGATGTCACCGTGGATGAGGTTGTCCTTAATGACACCAAAGCCAGCAAAGAGAGTAAAACCCCCTTTGCGGCCATGCTGACGGCCAATTCAAATGAGGTGAAAGCGCAGGGGAAAGCAGAAGCGGCTCCTGCTGACGATGGCACTGAGGTGGTAGCCGAGACCAAAGGCGCCAGCGCCTCATCGGTATCGGCGTTAACGGATGCTGAGGCCGTTAAGACAACTGGAGCCAACGCTCAGTTATTGGCTCAGCTTCAAGGGGTTAAGTCGGTTCAGGAGAAGCTAAATGGTTCAACCGCAGCGCCTGTCTCTGCCACAGAGGCAGGTTCGGATGCGGTTTCCGAAGCATTGCCCGGTCGAAGTGCGTTGCCTAAGTCCAGTGGCGAGCTGGGCACCTTGCTGACGTCGGGAGATGCATTAACGCGGGATCAGGCGCAGATTCTGGCCGCCCATGAAAATAGTGCGTTGGAAGCTCAAGAGGGCAGTGAGGTCGACAACCATCTGCGCCAGCACAACATCCGAACCGCTGAGCCTCGGAGTGTACAGCACAATACCGCAGACGTTCAGGCTCAGTTGAGACAGCCCGTGGCAGCTGAGCGTATGGCACCAGAGCTGCGCGAGCGGATGATGATGATGATCAACAGCCGCACCAATCAGGCTGAAATTCGTCTGGATCCACCGGAGCTGGGGGCGCTGCAGGTGAAGATTCAGATGAACGGCGATCAGGCGCAGTTGCAACTTCAAGTGGCTCAAACTCAGACTCGCGAGATGGTTGAGCAAGCGTTGCCTCGACTTCGCGAAATGTTGGAACAACAAGGCATT
Source organism: Ferrimonas aestuarii (assembly GCF_005116665.1). GTDB lineage: Bacteria > Pseudomonadota > Gammaproteobacteria > Enterobacterales > Shewanellaceae > Ferrimonas > Ferrimonas aestuarii. The sequence continues at coordinate 54,074 of NZ_SWCJ01000001.1, forward strand.
ACGCTAACGGATACTCAGATCAGTCAGGGTGGCGGCAATCAAGGCGGCCAGGAGCAGGGCGGTCAGTTTGCTGGTGGCGATGGCATGGTGGAGGTGGATGATGAAACCTTGCACAATGTCCAACAATTAAGCGGAAGAAATGTCGACGGTGGCATTGATTACTACGCATAAGCATCAGTGTGTTACTCTCTGTCAGTTAAAGAGAAAAAATAGGAAACGTACCGATGGCCGAAGAGTCGTTGCAAGTTGAAGTGAACGAAAAAACGCGCCCGAAATGGATGCTTCCCGCCATCATTGCTGCAGCGCTGGTATTGATTGCGGTGTTGGCGGCTGGGGTCGTAATGGTTCTCAGCGATGATGATGAGGCAAGTGTTGAACAGGACCAGGTGGACTTGACGACGCAGGTCACCATCGGCGATGCCCTGTATGTGTCTCTGCCTAGACCGTTCCTATTTAATCTGCCCAGCGACAAACGCAGTTATCTGGTACAGATTAACGTGCAGATTCAGGTGCGTGGCATCGAAGCGCAAGATTTAGTTAAAAAGCACATCCCCTTGGTGGAAGATTCCCTACTAAGCACGTTTAGCAGTGCCGATGCGGCCAAGCTTCAGAGCCGTGAAGGGAAGAACGAATTACGCTCACTGGCGTTAACCAACGTTCAATCCATTTTGTCGGGAGTAACAGGCAAGCCATTGGTTGAAAAGATTCTTTTCACCGGCTTTGTAATGCAATAAGAGAGATTCAATGAGCGATCTGCTTAGCCAAGACGAAATTGATGCGCTACTTCATGGTGTCGATGAGGTTGAAGATGAGGTAGTGGATGACGGCGCGTCGGGCGCTGCAACCTATGATTTCTCATCTCAAGACCGAATTGTTCGTGGCCGAATGCCAACGTTGGAGTTGGTCAATGAGCGTTTCGCCCGCCACCTTCGCATCAGCTTATTTAATGTAATGCGCCGCTCGGCAGAGATTTCGATCAACGGCGTGCAGATGATTAAGTTTGGTGAGTACGTGCACACTTTGTTCGTGCCAACCAGTCTTAATATGGTGCGATTCCGCCCTTTGAAAGGGACCGGTCTAATCACCATGGAAGCGCGTTTGGTGTTCATTCTGGTGGATAACTTCTTTGGCGGTGATGGCCGATTCCAGGCCAAAATTGAAGGCCGAGAATTTACGCCAACGGAACGTCGAATCATCCAACTTCTGCTCAAAACCGTGTTTGAGGATTACAAAGAAGCCTGGTCGCCGGTGATGGACGTTGAGTTTGAATATCTTGACTCGGAAGTGAACCCGGCAATGGCCAACATTGTCAGCCCCACCGAAGTGGTGGTGGTCTCCTCTTTCCACATTGAATTAGACGGTGGTGGTGGCGATTTCCACATCACTCTCCCTTACTCCATGATTGAACCGATTCGTGAGCTTTTGGATGCTGGCGTGCAGTCTGATAAGCAGGATACGGATCAGCGTTGGGGTCGGGCGTTACAGGAAGAGATTCTGGATGTTCCGGTGGGTTTCTCTGGTACGTTGCTGGAGAAAGAACTTACGCTTAATGACATCCTCGAGATGAAAGCCGGAGACATCATTCCGGTCGACATGCCGGAAAACATGTTGGTGCGCGTTGAGGGATTACCCACGTTTCGGGGGCGCTTAGGTCGCTCCGGTGACAACAAGGCGATCCAAATTACCGAACGCATACCACGCCCAGAGAGTTTTAAAACCGAATTGCAGATGGTGCAAAATGGCTTCCGTAGTGCCGATGACATGGCGCAGGGAATGCTGGATCAGCTAAAAGAGAGTCCTAAAAATGAGTAATGACGACGACCTGTTCAACCAAGATGGCCTTGCCGATGAGTGGGCCTCGGCGTTAGCGGAGCAGGCTGAGCCGGTAGAACTGGAATCTTTTGAGGAGCCAAAACCTTCCGGATTAACCGAAGACGAGCGCCAAAAACTGGATTCCATTTTGGACATTCCGGTGACCATCTCCATGGAGGTTGGTCGCAGCAACATCTCCATTCGCAACCTGTTGCAGCTTAACCAAGGCTCGGTGGTCGAGCTGGATCGCGTCGCCGGCGAACCTCTGGATGTGATGGTGAATGGCACCTTGATCGCCCACGGAGAAGTGGTTGTGGTGAACGAGAAATTTGGTATTAGACTGACCGACGTAATCAGCCAGACTGAGCGCATTAAGAAACTGAAATAATAATGAGATTGCTACTACTGCTGCTGGTGGGCCTGTGGAGCGGGCCCTTACTGGCCGAGCCGATTCAGCCCAGTGAACAGATCGCCACCACCCTAGCTACCCTGTTTCTTGTGGTGGCGCTGATTGTGGGATTGGCGGTGTTGGCCAAGCGCATGAATTTGCCTACCAAGATGAGCGGCGATATTCGGCTGCTGGCCAGTTTACCCCTAGGAGCCAAAGACAAAGTCGCGGTGATTGAAGTGGGTGAGCAGCAGTACCTTATCGGTGTCAGCGCCAACGGCATCACCTTGCTGGACAAGATGCAGGATAAAATTGATGGCCCACAACCGGCGGATTTTTCGAAAGTGTTTGCCGGCTTGAAAAAACAGCAATCCGCCTCAGCCTCTGAGGAGCGCTCATGAACCGCTGGATAGGCTGGGTGTGTATCCTGTTACCCCTGTTAGTGCCGTCGATCTCTTGGGCTGAAACCGGGATCCCTGCGGTGACGGTAACCACCAATGGCGATGGCAGCCAAGATTACACCGTCTCCTTGCAGATTTTGGGTTTGATGACGCTGCTCACTTTCCTGCCAGCCATGGTGGTATTGATGTCCAGCTTCACCCGAATCATCGTGGTTCTGGCCATTTTGCGTCAAGCGTTAGGCCTGCAGCAAACTCCGTCAAACCAAGTGTTGCTCGGCATGTCTCTGTTCATGACCCTGTTTGTGATGACGCCGGTGATGGACCGTATTTATGAAGATGCGGTAGTGCCCTATATGGAGGAGCAGGTGACCGCCCGCTCTGCATTGGATCGTGCCGCGGTTCCCCTTCGCGCCTTTATGCTGTCACAAACCCGCATTAGCGACTTGAATACCTTTCTTGAGATCAGCGGCACCACTAACGTGACCACTCCGGAAGAGACACCGATGCGCGTCTTGATTCCAGCCTTTGTGACGTCAGAGCTGAAGACCGCGTTTCAGATTGGGTTTATGCTGTTCCTGCCATTTTTGGTTATCGATCTGGTGGTCGCCTCGGTATTGATGGCCATGGGTATGATGATGTTGTCGCCAATGATCGTGTCTTTGCCGTTTAAGATTATGCTGTTCGTGTTGGTGGATGGCTGGAGCCTAGTGATGGGAACCCTTGCCGGCAGTTTTGGAATATAGCCATGACTCCTGAAGCTTTTGTTGATCTGTTTCGCCACGCCCTCTACACCATTTTGATCATCGTATCCGCCATCATTGTTCCTGGACTGGTGATCGGTTTGGTGGTGGCGGTGTTTCAGGCGGCCACCTCCATTAACGAACAAACCTTGTCCTTCCTACCGCGCCTGTTGGTGACCCTATTGACCTTGGCTTTCTTAGGCCATTGGTTGGTTCAAACCTTGATGGAATTTACCTTTGAGCTGGTGGAGCGCATTCCGGCGGTCATTGGCTGATGGAGTTGCCTCTAGACGTCATCTTCAGTTGGATGCGCAACCTGTTGTGGCCCCTGTGCCGCATTAGCGCCATGCTGATGGTGATGGTTACCATTGGGGGAAACTCTACGCCAGCACAGATTCGATTGGGGCTGGCGGTTGCGATTACCGTTGCCGTAGCGCCGGTATTGCCTCCGGCGCCGGATGTCGCCATGTTTTCGGCCGAGGGGGTTTTAATCACAGCCCATGAGGTGATTATTGGCATCAGCACCGGCTTTGTGTCCCTGCTGGTGCTCAACGTTTTTATCCTTGCGGGGCAGATCATCGGCATGCAGACTTCGTTGGGGTTTGCGTCCATGGTGGATCCCAGTAATGGCCAGCAGGTTCCCTTGGTCGGTCAGCTGTTTCTGTTGTTATCGACGTTGATTTTCTTCTTGGTTGATGGCCATTTAATGATGATTCGCATGTTGGTTGCGAGCTTCACTACCTTGCCCATTGGCCAAGGAATGCTTCCTGACAATTACTGGCAATTGGCCAACTGGGGCAGCTACATGTTTGCTGGCGCCTTGACCATGGCGCTGTCGGCTGCGACCGCACTGCTGTTAATCAACTTCTCGTTTGGAGTGATGACCCGCGCCGCGCCGCAGCTCAATATCTTCGCCATCGGTTTTCCTATCACCATGCTGTCTGGGCTACTGATTTTGTGGTTATCCCTCAGTGGATTTATGCCCCACTTTGAAGCCGCTTGGGCGGAAGGTCAAAACCAGATCTGTTCCATCCTACAACTGCCGTGTGAGGTGCCGTAATGGCAGAGAACAGCAGCGATCAGGAAAAAACAGAAGAACCCACGGAGAAACGAAAACAGCAGGCCAGAGAGAAAGGCCAAGTTCCCCGCTCGAAAGAGTTGGGCACCGCCTCGGTGCTGTTGGGAGCCGCCATCGCCATGATGATATTCGGTCAATCCATGGCGGAGAGCATCCAGTTGGTGGCTAAGGCGCTGTTTTCCCGCAGCCGTGCACAGGTGTTTGATGAGAGCCAGATGACTCACGTTTTTGGGGATATCCTCTGGGCCGTTGGTCTGCCGGTTTTGGGGTTTATTGTGTTCTTAGCGGTAGCGGCGTTTCTGGGCAATATCGCCCTTGGAGGCATGAGCTTTAGTTGGTCAGCTGCCGCGCCAAAGCTAAATAAATTTAGCCCCTTAAAAGGCTTCAAACGCATGTTTGGGATTCAGGCGTTGGTTGAACTGGTAAAAGCGGTGGCCAAATTCAGTGTGGTGGCGCTGTTCGCCTGGATGCTACTCAGTTTCTATTTCGACGACATGTTGCAGCTTTCAACGGGAACCGCGCTGACGGCCATTGCCAGTTCTGTCACCTTGCTCAATAAGTTATTTATCTTTCTCTGCTGCTCACTGATGTTGATCGTTGTGATCGATGTGCCATATCAGCTTTGGAATCACAACAAAGAGTTGAAGATGACGAAGCAAGAGATCAAAGATGAGCACAAAGACAGTGAAGGGCGCCCTGAAGTGAAAGGGCGGATCCGTCAATTGCAGCGGGAGATGTCGCAGCGGCGGATGATGAGTGAAGTGCCTCAGGCGGATGTGGTGGTGGTCAACCCAACCCACTACTCCGTGGCTCTGAAGTACGACAAAGAGAAAGCTCGGGCACCAATTGTGGTGGCCAAAGGCACCGATGAGATCGCTCTGAAAATTCGAGAGATCGCTCGGGAATACGAAGTGCCGGTGATCAGCTGTCCGCAACTGGCGCGAGCGGTGTATTACTCCACTAAGTTAGATAAACAGATCCCCGATGGCTTGTTTACTGCCGTCGCTCAGATTCTGGCTTACGTATTCCAGCTGAAACAGTTCCGCAAAGGCCGAGGTCGAAGACCGATACCTTTACCGGATCAGTTACCCATCCCTGATGAACTGCGCGTAGACAACAATGGCCAAGCCTACGATGCTGATTTGTAAAGCGGTTTTCCATAAGGCATGAAATTTGCTTTTAGCCGTAAATCACCACGCTTGGCGTCAATAATCAGTCGAATAAATGAATCTACAACTGACACTGAATAACTTCTTTTCCAAATATGGCGTTTTCCTAAAGGGCGCTGGTACGCCGGTGATGGTCTTGGCTGCCTTGGCGATGGTGACCTTGCCAATGCCTGCGCTGCTGTTGGACATGCTGTTCTCCTTTAACATCGCGTTGGCGTTGGTGGTGTTGCTGGTTTCCATCTATACCATGCGTCCACTGGATTTCGCTGCATTTCCTACCGTGCTGCTGATTGCCACATTACTCAGGTTGGCGCTCAACGTGGCGTCGACTCGATTGGTGCTGCTGGAAGGTCACAATGGTGGCGATGCGGCCGGTAAGGTGATTGAAGCCTTTGGCTCGGTGGTGATTGGCGGTAACTACGCCGTGGGTCTGGTGGTGTTTTTGATCCTAGTGATCATCAACTTCGTTGTGGTGACCAAAGGTGCCGGTCGTATCTCTGAGGTCACCGCACGTTTTACCTTGGACGCCATGCCAGGTAAGCAGATGGCCATCGATGCCGACCTGAATGCAGGTCTCATCAACCAGGAGCAGGCCCGAGAGCGCCGCGGCGAAGTGGCCAAAGAGGCAGACTTTTATGGTGCGATGGATGGTGCGTCCAAGTTCGTAAAGGGGGATGCCATTGCCGGTATCTTGATCCTCTTTATTAACATCCTTGGCGGTTTCGTCATCGGCATGAGCCAACATGGATTGGGGTTTGCCCAAGCTCTTGAGATCTACACCTTGTTGACCATCGGTGATGGTTTGGTGGCGCAGATCCCTGGGCTGCTGCTCTCCATTGCTGCGGCGATCATTATTACCCGTCAAAACGAATCTCAAAAAATGGGTGAGACCGTTGTCACCCAGATGTTTGCCGATCCCAAAGTGATGATGGTGACCTCCGGCGTACTGGTGGTCATGGGCTTGGTGCCGGGCATGCCGAAGTTGGCATTTTTGGGCTTTGGTTTATGCGGCGCAGCGCTGACCTATTTCACCTACAAGCGACGCCAAAAGGCCACGGAACTGGCAGCCGTCGAAGAGGAAGCGGCGCAGACCGAGCGTATTGAATCGGAAAGTAAGGATCTCAGTTGGGAAGACGTTAATCAGGTCGACACCATCGGCTTGGAGGTTGGCTACAGACTCATTCCGCTTGTCGATAAAGCTCAGCAGGGTGAACTGTTGTCTCGAATCAAAGGGGTTCGAAAGAAGCTGTCCCAGGAGCTGGGATTTTTGGTACCGCCAGTGCACATCAGGGATAACCTCGATTTGGCGCCCAACGCCTATCGAATCAGCATGATGGGGGTGGCCATTGGCTCGGCGGAGATTCGCCATGATTGCGAGCTGGCCATCAACCCCGGCCAGGTATTTGGTCAGCTTGAGGGCCAACAAACCACGGATCCCGCTTTTGGGCTGCAAGCGGTTTGGATTGAGCCTGAGCGTCGAGATCACGCGCAAACCTTAGGGTATACCGTGGTGGACTCCGCCACGGTGGTGGCCACACACCTAAGCCAGCTATTGAGCAACAACGCCGCTCAGCTATTGGGCTATGAAGAGGTTCAGCAACTGCTTGATATTCTCTCCAAAGAGTCGCCTAAGTTGGTGGACGGTCTGGTACCGGACATTCTGTCGTTGGGCGTTGTGGTTAAGGTGATGCAAAACCTGATGAATGAGGGCGTGTCAGTAAAAGACATCCGCACCATAGTTCAAACCTTGGTTGAGTATGGCCCTAAAAGCCAAGATGCAGACGTGTTGACTGCAGCGGTGCGAATCGCCCTGAAGCGCTTGATTGTGCAAGAGATTAACGGCTCTGAATCGGAGATTCCCGTCATAACCTTGTCACCAGAGCTGGAACAGATATTGCATCAGTCGTTGCAATCAAGTAACGGTGAAAATACCGGACTGGAGCCAGGGCTTGCAGAGCGATTGCAGAAATCGCTGTCAGAGTCGGCTCAGAAACAAGAGATGGTGGGTGAGCCCGCCGTATTATTAACCTCAGGGGTGCTCAGAACCACCTTGAGTCGTTTTGTAAAACACACGATTCCATCCCTGAGAGTACTGTCCTATCAAGAGGTGCCGGATGATAAGCAGATCAGAATTGTTCACTCTGTGGGGCAGTAACTCAAAGCGTGGGAGTGATCTGAAGTGAAGATTAAACGATTCTTTGCCAAGGATATGCGCAGTGCGTTGGCCGAGGTCAAAGAGACATTGGGCAACGATGCCGTCATCATGTCCAACAAGAAAGTCAGTGGTGGTGTCGAAATTGTGGCAGCGGTGGACTTCGATGAGAAGTCGAGCGTCAGTAATCCGTCACAAACCGTTCCAAATCAGATGCCATCTGCCCCGCAAATGGCAAAACCGGCGATGCCTCGGACGTTGTCCGAGGATACCGTCACATTAGGGCAACCCCGTCCTTCCAGTTTGGCAGCTCTAGGCATTGGCAGTGAACACAGCCAGCCTCAGTTAAATCGCCGTCCCGCCCCAGCTCAGCCACAACCTGCCGCTCCCAGTGACAGTTTACGTGGCCTTCTTGAGCGTCAGCAGAAGCGGATGCAGCAAAACAGCTTTCAGGAAGAGACACCAAAGCGACTTGAGCCTCAGCCAATGCGTCGCCGTGAAGAGGCGCTGCCTGAGTGGGCGAAAGAAGCTTTTGGCCAACCGAAAGAGAAGCCGCAGCGAGAAACGCCTCAACCTCGAAGAATGGAGACTCGCGGTCGCAGTACCGGCGGTGCCAAAGAGGAACTGCAAGCGGTTCGGGATGAGATGGCGTCCATTCGTCAACTGCTGGAACATCAGGTATCCAACTTGATGGATCAGGATCTGGCTCGCCGAGAACCAGTGAGGGCACTGTTAGTCGATAAGCTTCGTGACAGCGGCTTTCACCGCAGTGTGGCAGAGCATTTTGCCTCATTAGTGCCAGAACACTTGGATCTTCATGACGCTTTGGCTCAACTTCCTCGCTTAATTGCCGATGAACTAACACAGACATCGGAAGAAACCCTGAGTCAGGGGGGCGTAATTGCACTGGTGGGACCAACCGGTGTCGGGAAAACCACCACGGTGGCTAAGTTGGCCGCCCGATTTGCCGCCCGATATGGCGTTGACCAGGTGGCGTTGATTACCACGGATAACTATCGAATTGGCGCCAAAGAGCAGTTGGCAACTTACGGCAAGATCATGGGCTGTCCTGTACGTGGCGCCAGCAATGTTAAAGAGCTGGAAAATGTACTTTATCAGCTTCGCAGTCGCCGCTTGATTCTGATTGATACCGCAGGCATGGGCCAACGAGACATGCGTTTAGTGGAGCAGTTAGACAACTTGGTGGCGGCAACTCGGTTGCCTATTCGTCCCTATTTGGTGTTGTCCTCCACCGCTCAGTATCGAGTGTTAGAGGAGACCGTAGAACAGTTTAAAAGAATCTCTCTAGCTGGTTGTATTTTCACTAAGTTAGACGAGGCTCATAACATCGGCGAGGCATTAAGCGTTTTGATTCAAAACTCTTTACCGATCAGTTACCTTACTGACGGACAACGGGTACCGGAAGATCTACGTATCGCCGAGCCAGAATACTTGGCTCGCCGAGCGGTGATGCTAGAGAAGCAACAGGTTTCAGCACCTGCCCAACGAATGGCAGGTAGCTATGAATAGATGGTTTTTGCAAGATCAGGCAAGCGGACTTAGAAAGATGGCACAGCAAAAGCAAAAGATGGTCAAAGTCATCGCCGTTACCGGTGGTAAGGGTGGTGTGGGTAAAACCAATGTGTCCATTAATCTGGCGGCATCTTTGGCCCAGAAAGGGCAGAAGGTGTTGGTGCTCGATGGAGACTTAGGTCTGGCCAACGTCGATGTGCTTTTAGGGCTGAGAGTTAAGTACAACCTGTCTCACGTGTTGAGTGGTGAGCGAACTTTGCAAGAGGTGTTGGTTGAGGGCCCTGAAGGGGTGTTCATCGTGCCTGCGGCCTCTGGCACTCAAGAGATGGTGGAATTGACGCCAGCCCAACATGCCGGACTAATTCGCGCCTTTAGTGAGCTTGAGCAAGAGTTTGACGTTCTTATTGTCGACACTGCTGCGGGCATCTCAGAGATGGTACTCAGTTACTCCCGCGCAGCTCAGGAAGTGATGGTCGTTGTGTGCGATGAGCCCACTTCCATTACGGACGCTTACGCCCTTATCAAAATTCTGTCTCGAGAGCACGGCGTGTTCCGTTTCCGAATTGTCGCCAACATGGTGCGAAGCCTTCGAGAGGGGATGGAGCTATTTGCCAAACTCTCCAAAGTGACCGACCGTTTCCTCGACGTGGCCTTGGAGTTGGTGGCAACGGTTCCTTTCGATGAGAACGTTCGTCAAGCGGTGCGAAAACAGCGTGTGGTTGTGGAAGCTTACCCGCGTGCTCCGGCTTCAATTGCTTACCAAGGCTTGGCCAACAAGGTTCTGAGCTGGCCAACGCCGGATAATCCGGGTGGCCACCTGGAGTTCTTTGTAGAGCGATTGGTTCGACGCAACATGTATGGAGAAGCGGTTGGTGAATAAAACTGCGGCCTATGCCCAGTTTGACAACCGGGTGTCCCTTGTGGAGCGATATGCTCCCTTGGTAAAACGCATTGCCCATCATTTGATGGCCCGATTACCCGCAAGCGTGCAATTGGATGATCTTCTTCAGTCTGGCATGCTTGGCCTGCTCGAAGCATCAAAGAACTTTGATGGCAGCAAAGGTGCCAGTTTTGAGACCTTTGCTGGCATCCGCATTCGAGGCGCCATGCTCGACGAAATTCGTCGAGGAGACTGGGTGCCTCGTTCTGTACATCGAAATTACCGCCAGGTCACCAGCGCCATCGCCGAATTGGAGAGTCGTTTAGGACGAGATCCAAGGGAGAGTGAAGTCGCAGAACACCTTGATCTGTCACTGGCTGAATATCAGCAGATGCTAAATGATGCCAGCATGGGTAAAATGGTCGGAATTGAAGATTTAGGGGTGAGTCTGGACTCCTTTGAGGATGATGGCTCCCAGCAGCGCAACTTCGAACAGGTTGCACAAGAGCGATTTCAGCGGGCTTTGGCGGAAGCAATTAAGACATTGCCCGAAAGAGAAGCCCTAGTTTTGTCGCTCTATTATGATGAAGAGTTGAACTTGAAAGAGATTGGTCAGGTGATTGGAGTTAGTGAGTCCAGAGTGAGCCAGATCAATAGCCAAGCAATGCTTCGACTTAAATCTCGCCTATCTAGTTGGCAACAATAATATTTTAGTTTAATAATGCTGGCAGCAGCGTTTCATTGGCAACGTCCAATTGGAGGATGATTTGAACACTAATATGAAGATTCTGATTGTTGATGACTTTTCAACAATGCGTCGGATCATCAAAAATCTGCTTCGTGACTTGGGCTTTAACAACACCTTGGAAGCAGACGACGGCAACACCGCGTTACCAATGTTGAAAGACGGTGACTTCGATTTCGTAGTGACCGACTGGAACATGCCTGGTATGCAGGGCATTGATCTGCTTCGTGCAATTCGAGCAGATGACAACCTTAAGCACCTTCCTGTGCTGATGGTTACTGCCGAAGCTAAACGCGAGCAGATCGTGATGGCCGCCGAGGCTGGTGTTAACGGCTATGTAGTTAAGCCTTTCACGGCCGCAACCTTGAAAGAAAAATTAGAAAAGATTTTTGAGCGACTGAATTAAGCCGCGGGGAGCCCCCATGCAGCAAGATGCATTTATCTCGTTGGAGGACGCCCGAGAGCTTGTGGCGTTACTTGAACAGGGACAAATTGAACAGGCCAATCAGATTGTACAGATGGCCACTGCGCCGCTTAGTCAACAACTATTTGATGAAGTGGGCAAGCTGACACGTCAGCTTCACGATGCCTTACAAGATTTCCACCTCGACGATCGCATTTCCGACCTAGCGAAACACGATATTCCAGATGCTAAAGAGCGCCTTAATTATGTGATTGAGCGTACCGAGCAAGCGGCGAACCGCACCATGGATGCCTTAGATGAGACTCTGCCATTGGTGCAGCGTATGCAATCGCGCATCCAAGAGGTTAATCCTGCTTGGCAAAAATTGATGGAGAAGCAGATTGAACTGACTGAGTTCAAATCTCTTTGCCATGAGTTAGATGACATACTTAAGACCTCCGCCGAAGACTCCTCTCAAGTGACCGACCTATTGACCCAGATCATGATGGCGCAAGACTTCCAAGATCTGACCGGTCAGGTAATTCGCAAGGTTATTGAACTGGTTCGTGAAGTCGAAGAGAGCTTGGTGTCTATGCTGACCGTGTTTGGTGAGCGCGCAGAAGTTAACCGCGAGGTTGACGCTGCCGTTGCGGAAGGACCGGTTGTGGCGAAAGAGAATAAAGCGGAAGTGGTGAATGGCCAAGATGAGGTTGATGATCTGCTTTCCAGCCTGGGTTTCTAGGAGTTAGACGATGGGTTTTGACATAGATGACGAGATTCTGCAGGACTTTTTAGTTGAAGCAGGCGAAATTCTAGAGCAACTGCAGGAGCAGTTGGTTGATCTAGAGAATAATCCTACAGACTCAGATCTGTTGAATGCGATTTTTCGGGGCTTTCATACCGTCAAAGGTGGCGCAGGCTTTTTGAGCTTGACCCATCTTGTGGATGCGTGTCACGGCGCGGAGAACGTTTTCGATAAGCTGAGAAATGGTGAGCTGGCGGTGACTTCCGAGCTGATGGACGTCATCTTGCAAACCCTTGATACTGTGAACGACATGTTCAGTACTGTTCAGGCTGGCGAGGAGTTGACTGAGCCTGCACCACCTGAGCTACTGGCTAAACTGGAACAGTTCCTAAATCCTGAAGCCATGGCGGCGACACCTGAGCCGGAGCCGGTTGCTGAACCTGAACCGGTGATTGAGGCTGTAGAGCCAGCTGCCCCTGCGGCTCAAGATACCTTGACCTCTGGTGGCGGCATTGACAGCCTTAATCAAGGTGAATTCGAACTGTTGGTATCGGGTCTTGACGGCCAAGCCACTCAGGCAGAGGAAGTGGCGCAAGCTGCACCTGCAGATGGTGACGATATCAGTGACGATGAGTTTGAGGCGTTACTGGACGACCTTCACGGTAAAGGCAAGTTTGGTGGTGCGGTTGAAGCGGCGCCTGAGCCTAAAGGCGATCTGATCTCCGATGACGAGTTTGAGAACCTGTTGGACGAGCTACACGGCAAAGGTGGTGCGCCAGGTAAGAGCGCACCAGCCATCGCCGAGCCTGAGTCTGATGAAATCACCGATGACGAATTTGAAGCTCTTCTGGATCAACTTCACGGCAAAGGCCAAGCACCTAAACCGGTGACTCAGCAGCCACCTAAAGTTGATGAAGAGATGAGTGCCAAGGTGGCGGCTGCTAAGGCGAAGGCCAAAGCGGATGAGCCGAAGCCAGCCGCACCGGCGAAACCGGCAGAACCTAAGCCAGCGGCGCCGGCTGCAGCGGCAAAAGCGCCAGCTAAAGCCAAACCTCAGGCCTCAGCTGACACCACAGTTCGCGTGGACACCGCTCGACTTGATGACATCATGAATATGGTGGGCGAGCTGGTATTGGTTCGAAATCGCTTGGTCAGCCTCGGGGTTGAGCGAGACGATGAAGCCATGAGCAAAGCCGTGGCTAACCTCGATCTGGTTACCGCCGACCTTCAAGGCGCGGTGATGAAAACTCGCATGCAACCGATCAAGAAGGTGTTTGGTCGCTTCCCTCGAGTGGTTCGAGATTTGGCCCGTAGCCTGCAAAAAGACATCGCCTTGACCATGGAGGGTGAAGAAACCGATCTGGATAAGAACCTGGTTGAAGCGCTGTCCGATCCTCTGGTTCACCTTGTGCGTAACTCCGTTGATCACGGCATCGAGATGCCTGATGACCGAGAAGCCGCAGGCAAACCTCGCCAAGGTAATATTTTGCTATCGGCGTCCCAAGAGGGTGATCATATCCTGCTGTGCATCCGTGATGACGGTGCCGGTATGGATGCTGAGAAGCTTAAAGGCATTGCGATTGGGCGCGGTATTCTCGATGAGGATGGCGCCGCTCGCATGACCGATCAGGAAGCTTATAACCTGATCTTCGCTCCGGGCTTTTCCACTAAGACTGAGATCTCTGATATCTCCGGTCGTGGTGTAGGCATGGACGTAGTGAAAACCCGAATTACCCAATTGAATGGCTCGGTTCATATTGACTCTGAGAAGGGCAAAGGCACCGTACTTGAGATTAAAGTACCGCTGACTCTGGCGATCATGCCAACGCTGATGGTTGAAGTTGGCCAGCAGGTCTTCGCTCTGCCTCTCTCTTGCATCAATGAAATTTTCCACCTTGATCTGAGTAAGACCAATGTGGTGGACGGCCAACTAACAGTCACTGTGCGCGAAAAGGCGATTCCGCTGTTCTATTTGGACAAGTGGTTGAAACAGGGACCGGGCCGCACCGAACGAGAAGATCAGGGGCACGTTGTTATTGTCCACATCGGCACCCTTCAGGTGGGCTTCGTGGTCGATGGCCTGATCGGTCAGGAAGAAGTTGTAATTAAACCATTGGGATCTCTGCTGCACGGCACGCCAGGAATGGCAGGTGCCACAATCACCTCTGACGGTGGTTGCGCACTGATTCTCGATGTGCCGGGATTACTGAAGCATTACGCGAAACGCCAGTAGTCTCTGCTGATTAAAGGAAAGGTATGTCGATCAAAGTATTAGTGGTAGATGATTCCAGTTTTTTTCGTCGCCGCGTTTCAGAAATAATTAATGCTGATCCACTACTGGAAGTAGTGGGTACCGCAGCCAATGGCAAAGAGGCCATTGAGCAGGTTCGACGTTTGCGCCCTCAAGTTGTCACCATGGACATCGAGATGCCTCAGATGAATGGCATCGACGCAGTTCGTGAGATTATGCGCACTAACCCAGTGCCAGTGCTGATGTTTTCTTCACTGACCTATGAAGGTGCGCGTTCGACTCTAGAGGCGTTAGAGGCAGGAGCCGCAGACTTTCTCCCTAAACGGTTTGAAGACATCGCGAACGACAAGGCTCACGCCATAGCTTTACTGCAGCAACGGGTTCGAGCCATCGCTTCCCGTCGTACTAGTTTAGCGTCTACGCGAACCACCGCGACTCGCCCGACCACCACCGCGACAACCTCAGTGTCCAAGCCGACCTTGAACACGCAGTTCTCCTCTTCACGTCCGGCGGTTAAGCCTGCCAGTGACGTGGGAGCGGTGAAGATGCCTCCTCGAGCGTCCGGAAAACAGTACCGTTTGTTGGCGATCGGTACCTCTACCGGTGGTCCGGTGGCACTGCAACGCATCTTGACCCAGCTGCCAGCTAATTTCCCGCTGCCCATTGTGTTGATTCAGCACATGCCCGCAGCCTTTACCCCAGCCTTTGCCCAGCGCCTCGACAGTTTGTGTCAAATTAACGTCAAAGAGGCCGCGGGAGGCGAAATATTGAAGCCTGGTTGCGCGTACTTGGCTCCAGGTGGCAAGCAGATGCTTATCGATGGCAGCAGTCGTTCACCTAAGCTCACCATTCGAGATGGTGGCGAGCAGTTGAATTATAAGCCGTCCGTGGATGTAACGTTTGGCTCAGCGGCACGCATCTTCAAAGGGGATGTGCTGGCTGTTGTGCTTACTGGCATGGGGGCTGACGGCCGTGAAGGCGCGCGCATGCTCCAGAAAGAGGGAGCCAATATCTGGGCTCAAGATGAAGCCAGTTGTGTGGTTTATGGTATGCCTCAAGCGGTTGCCGCCGCAGGTATCTCCAGTTATTCAATCCCTCTTGAAAAGATGGCTGAGTGCCTGAAGAAAGAAATCTTACGATGATGGCATCTGGCTTGAGCACTCAACTAAAAACCTACTTGTTGGCTTTAATGACCACAGTGACCTGCATCAGCCTATTTTGGGCAATTGACAAGCATCACTGGGCATTAGAGCTGCAGCAGGATTTAGTGAATGAACAAGCTAAGTCCACCCAGCAGCAACAGCAACTTGAGTCTCTTGCCGGTGAGTTAAAACAGTGGCGAGAGCTGGAAAAAAAGCGTCAGGCTTTGCGAGATAAGCACCAAAAAGCACTGAGTAGCGGCCAGCCGCAAGTCATTCATACCGATGCTGATGGTGTCACCACTCTGGCTACGCCTAGTGGTGGTATTAAAATCACCGGCGCGCCTTTGGAAGGCTAGGGGCTGGGTATGCAAGTCTGGACGGTATCTAACCAAAAGGGTGGCGTAGGTAAGACGACAACGGTGATTACCTTAGCTGGCTTACTGGTAAAGCGTGGTTATCGCGTCCTTGTGGTGGATGTCGACCCTCAAGCCTCCCTAGGCTATTACTTGGGCGTTGACCCTGATGAGCTTCCTGGCTCTCTGTTTGATCTGTTTCATCATCATGAACAGCTCGACAGCGATAAGGTCGAGTCTGTCATCGTGCCAACTGGGGTGGCGCAACTGGATCTGTTACCTGCGACGACTGCTCTGGCGACTTTAGACAGAACCCTAGGCACGCAAGGGGGAATGGGGCTGATATTAAAGCGCGTGCTGAGCATGGTGAGTCATCGCTATGATGCGGTGTTGGTTGATTGCCCTCCGGTGCTTGGTGTGTTGATGATAAACGCTTTGGCGGCTTGCGATCGTCTGATTGTGCCGGTTCAAACTGAGTTTTTGGCTCTGAAAGGCTTAGATCGCATGGTGAGAACCTTGGATATGGTGGGGCGCTCCCGAGGGACTCAATATCCCTACCTAATCGTTCCAACCATGTTCGATAAACGCACACGTGCTTCGCTTCAGGCTTTGACTTCGCTTACACAAAAGTACCCGAAGCAACTGTGGCATTCGGTGATTCCTGTGGATACTCGATTTCGTGATGCCAGTCAGGCACACTTGCCGCCTAGCCACTTTAACCCGAGTAGCCGAGGCGTCTTAGCCTATGATCAGCTTTTAGATGCTCTGTTAGAGCCTCAGGGGGCCGGTCATGTCTAAGGCGGCAGAACAAGCATTGATGGATTACTTCGAGGTGATGCTGACCCCCGAAGAGCCGAAAATCGATCCCATCGCTCAGGATGGGTTGCAGAAGTTATTTGAGCAGGCTTTAGAGGAAGAGGCCGCATTTGACGCGCGGCAACAGGTCCTAGAAGCTGAACCCGTGCAGCAGCAAGTGGACGTTGTGGCGACGGATGAGGCCCAAGAGGTATTGACGGCTCCGGCCACGCAGCCAGAAGATTGGACGCAGCAACTGGAAGATGTATTTCAATGTCTCTACTTTGAAGTTGCGAACTTGGTTATTGCGGTGCCTTTGCTTACACTGGGGGGCATTAAGCGCATCGGTAAGCTGAGTCAGCTCCCTGGAAGCCCGGAATGGGTGTTAGGCGTTCAGTTAGATGCTCAAGATGGCAAACTGAATGTGGTGGACAGTGGTCGTTGGTTTATGCCAGAACGTACCGAGGTTGACCGAGAAGATTATCATTATCTTGTCAGGCTTGGGGATAGCCCTTGGACATTGGCCTGTGAATCGCTTTTAGACGCAGAGCCCCTGTCAAAGTCTGAAGTAAACTGGCAAACCAATGGCAACAAGCGGCCATGGTTGGCAGGCATAGTTAGAGAAAAAAAATGTGTCGTACTCAATGTTCCAGCATTGATAGACATGTTGGATACTGGATTGGATATTACCGTTAAGGAGTCCTGAAAGGATGAGTGAATTACGAGCAGCCGTGGCTGATACCACCGAAGGTGAAGACAAGGTATTACAGTGGGTGACGTTCCATCTGGACAACGAAACCTACGGTGTGAATGTGATGCAGGTTCGAGAGGTTCTGCGCTTTAGTGATATCGCTCCAGTTCCTGGTGCGCCTCACTACGTGCTGGGCATCATTAACTTGCGTGGTAACGTGGTTACCGTAATCGATACCCGTTCACGCTTCGCGCTTCCGCAAGCGGATGTGACTGACACTACTCGTATTGTGATTATTGAAACCGAAAACCAAGTGGTTGGTATTTTGGTTGATAGTGTTGCCGAAGTGGTTTACCTCAAATCGTCTGAAATCGACACTGCTCCTAATGTGGGCACAGAAGAAAGCGCTAAATTTATCCAAGGCGTAAGCCATCGCGATGATGAGTTGCTGATTTTGGTTGATCTGAACAAACTGCTGACCGACGAAGAGTGGCAGGAGATCTCCGAACTGTGATCGCCTGGATTCTCGCTGCCGTCGCATCAGCAGTGAGCCTTGCTGCCTTTTGGTTTGCCTGGTCGAGTCGCAAGCAGGTGGAGCAGGTCGATAGGCGCTGTGAAGCCTTGACGCTGCTACTCAAAGAGGGCGACCGACAGCGAGATTCTTTGCGTCGTGAGCTCAATGAGCTTCGCAGTGGAGCCTTAGGGGTCGGGCGCAAAGTAAAAGCGTTAGAGGAGAGGCTGTCTTTGACGCAAGCTCGTCAAGATGAACTTCAGCATAACGATCCCGATGCTCGTTTGTACAGTCGTGCCATGAAAATGGTGGAACTGGGAGCCGGCGTCGAGGAGATTGTTAGCGAATGTGAGATCCCCATGGCTGAAGCTCAGTTGTTGGTGACCTTGCACAAAGCGCCAAAAAAATCAGCAAATTAAAAAAGGGGAGCAGTAGCTCCCTTTTTTGTACTAGTTCGAAAAAACCTATCCCATCTCGAGCTGTGGCCTTAGCGATAAAAACCTTGTATGGCTGTGCCAGGCTTGGACTAGCCCATTTTAAATGGCGATACCTCTCGGTTTACTTTGGTTGTTCCCTTCATATGCTTGTGCCAATCTTGCTCGGCAATAGAGGTCGAATGGAATCGATTATGCAGGGTAACGGCAAGGGGCGGTTATTAACGACGCTTTCGTTAATGGTGATGGCAGTGATGCTGCTTCAGAAGCATTATGACAGCAGTCAGTTGCAGCAGCAGTTATATCAGTTGGAGCTGGAGCTGGAAACGACTCAACGTCAACTACAGCGGCTGCAGACGTTAAATAATGTGGCTGGAAAGGTTAGGTAGAGTCGCCCCTCTTGCGCGTCAAGAGGGGCTGAGTAATGCCTAGTTAACCGACGTAGGCGGGGCCGAAGCCGAGATTCCATAGAATCACCGTCGATGCAAGGATGCCGACCAATAGCACCAGTCCACAGGTAACCAGTGAGCTGGCGTAGATGAAGCCTCGCTCCTCCGGGATGTTCATGATGATTGGCACACCGGAATAGAGCAGATATACCGAGTAGGCGATGCCTGCTAACCCCACCATCATCACAAACCACAGCTCTGGATAGAGGGTTGCAAATCCCACCATAAACAGTGGCGTTGCGGTGTAGGCGGCCAGTTCAACCGATTGGGTGAAATCTGGTGTGGCACCGAAGGTTTTTGCCATCCAATGAGATAGATAGGCCAGTAGGAAAACTCCAGCAATCAGAGCAAAGTACATGGCAAATGCCATCTTTACCGCGCTGCTCTGGGTGAGTTTGATGGGCTCGCCGGCACCGATGCTCCAGCCAATGTAGCTGCTGGCAAAGAAACCACAAATCGATGGTATTAATGCGATGACCAGAATGTGCGTCAGACTCGCACCCATGCCTTCATGGGTACGCTCAATATCCTGCCATTCTTGGCGTGGATGGGCATAAAGGCCCCATAAGTGATTGAGTATCATAGTTATTATCCCCTGCTAAACGTTGCTTTAGGCTAGTCGTCGATACTTCAGACGATACAACTACTTACCCTTCTAGTTATTAGGGAATATCGTCCTCGAGTCAAGGGGGAAATTGATCTGCGTCACAAAAATGCTGAGTGGTTGACTAGCGCGATCAGCTTTTGGGTAACGCTTGGCTGGAGAGTTTGCAGGACTCAGGCGTGATCAATAGCACGCTGTCTTGATGGTACCAGTCGCCGACCACAACTCGTTGTAGACCCTCTGGTAGCTCATGAATATAGGGTTTGTGGGTATGACCGTGGATCATACGAACGGTCTGACTTTGCTTTAGTAGCCGCTCTACTGCAGAAGGGGTCACGTCCATGATCGACATCGATTTGGTTTGCGTGTGCTGTTTACTTTTATTGCGGGCACGACGAGCTAAATTCTGACGCAGCTTTAAAGGGAGGGATAACAGCAGTAAACGGAACCAAGGTTTGTTTCGCAAGCGCCGGAAGCGTTGATAATCGAGATCCTCGGTACAGAGGCTATCGCCGTGCAGGATCACCGTGGGAGTGCCGTAAAGGTTCACCGTGTCCACTTCGGGCAGCAGGGTCATGCCGCAGCGCTGGGCATAATCGGCGCCAAGTAGAAAGTCTCGATTGCCCTGAATGTAGAAGATCGGCGTGCTTTGAGCGGCTTGGTGAATCAGTGCGGCCACATGGCGATTGAAGGGAGTGAGGTTATCGTCGCCAATCCAGGCTTCAAACAGATCCCCGAGAATGTAGAGAGCGTCAGCGCCAGGAACTTCGCTTACGAGGAATCGCTCGAACGCTTGGGTGATGTCAGGGCGCTCATCTGAGAGATGGAGATCGCCAATAAACAGAGTGCGAGGGCCGTCATTGACGACCCTCTGAAGATTATCAGTCTTCAATTTTGGCGCTCTCGATTACCACTGATTCCAGCGGTACATCTTGATGCATGCCGTGGTTACCGGTTTTCACGCCTTTGATTTTCTCAACCACGTCCATACCTTCAACCACTTTACCGAATACGCAGTAACCCCAACCCTGCATGGATTCATTTTTGAAATCCAGGAAGGTGTTGTTGTTCACGTTAATAAAGAACTGAGCGGTGGCTGAGTGTGGATCTGGAGTACGGGCCATGGCGATGGTGCCAGTTTCGTTAGACAGGCCGTTGCTGGCTTCGTTCTTGATGCCTTCGCCATTGTCTTTTTGCTGCATATCAGGGGTGAAGCCACCACCTTGAATCATGAAGCCATCGATTACACGGTGGAAGATGGTGTTGTCGTAGAAACCTTCTTTAACGTAGTTCAAGAAGTTTTCTACTGTGATAGGGGCCTTATCAGCATACAGCTCCAGCTTGATGTCGCCGAAGTTAGTGGTCAATGTCACCATGGGAGGGACCTCGTTATGGATTGATTGTGGAATAGTACCCTAACTCGTTGAAGCTAGGAAGGTGAAGCCTGAGCGCCTGCCTTGTAACTAACCGACAAAAAGCCAATTTCCGGCCTTTCTCTAGCAGTGAGTCGTGATAGACTACAAGTTCGCAATTTTAAGCCGTATCAAAGAGTATAACGAGCGTATCGATGCTAAAGATATTTAACACCCTGACCCGACAGAAAGAGACTTTTACCCCAATCGTAGCCAATAAGGTTGGCATGTATGTGTGTGGGGTAACCATCTATGACTACTGTCACATCGGTCACGGTCGTACCTATGTGGCATTTGATATTGCGGTTCGTTACCTGCGCTCTCTGGGTATGGACGTTACTTACGTACGTAACATCACCGATGTGGATGACAAAATCATTCGCCGCGCCGCAGAGAATGGCGAGAGCTGTGAAGCGTTGGTGGCCCGCTTTACCGAAGCCATGTACCAAGACTTTGATGCTCTGGGGCTACTGCGTCCAGACATCACGCCAACGGTAACTGGTCACATGGGCGAGATCATCGCCATGATCGAGACCTTGGTGAACAAGGGCCATGCCTATGTGTCTGATGCTGGTGACGTTTGGTTTGAAGTAAAAACCTTTGACGATTATGGCAAGCTGTCCAAGCAAGATCTGGAGCAGCTGCAAGCTGGCGCTCGAGTGGATGTGGAAGAAGCTAAGCGTAACCCAATGGACTTCGCCCTGTGGAAGAGCGCTAAGCCCGGTGAGCCGAGCTGGGATTCCCCGTGGGGTAAAGGCCGTCCAGGTTGGCACATTGAGTGTTCTGCAATGAATGAGAAGCACCTAGGCAAGGTGTTTGATATTCATGGCGGCGGTTCCGATCTGATGTTCCCCCACCATGAAAACGAAGTGGCCCAAAGTTGCTGTGCCAATGACAACAACTACGTTAATTACTGGATGCACTCCGGTATGGTGCAGGTGAATAAAGAGAAGATGTCCAAGTCCTTGGGTAACTTCTTCACCATTCGTGATGTACTCAATGAATACAATGGCGAATCGGTGCGTTACTTCTTGCTGTCCAGTCACTACCGTAGCCAACTGAACTACTCGGAAGAGAACCTGGATCAAGCCCATGCCTCCATGGAGCGTTTGTACACCGCCTTGCGCGGGGCGCCAGAAGGTGGCGACGCGGTAGCAAGCTACATCGAGCGTTTCCAAGAGGCGATGAACGATGATCTGAATACTGCAGAAGCGGTATCGGTACTGTTTGACTTGGCTCGCGAGCTGAACATCGCCAAAGAGCAAGATCAGACTCTGGCCGCCAATTTGGCCGCCACCATTACCCACATCGGTGCGATTTTGGGTATTTTGCAGTCCGATCCTGAGCAGTTCCTGCAGGGCGGCGGCGATGATGACGAAGTGGCTCAGATTGAGGCGCTTATTAAACAGCGTAACGACGCTCGAGCAGCCAAAGATTGGGGCAAAGCGGATGAAGCCCGTGATGCACTGACGGCCATGGGCATCGTGCTGGAAGATGGCGCTGGCGGCACCACTTGGCGCCGTAAGTAAATCGCGGTTAGCTACAAACAAGAAAGCCCGCATTGAGCGGGCTTTTTTGTGTGCGATTTTTACTAATTGATGTCCAATTAGCTATGGTACTGCTCGCAGGCAAATAGGGTGTTTTGCAGCAGGCAGGCGATGGTCATTGGGCCAACGCCACCGGGTACTGGGGTGATGTGGCCAGCACGTTCGCAGGCTTTATCGAACTCAACGTCACCCACTAGCTTGCCCGTATCTAAACGGTTGATGCCGACATCGATAACGATGGCTCCGGGCTTAATCCACTCCCCAGGAATGAAGTTAGGCTTACCTACGGCCACCACCAACAGATCCGCTTGCTCCACGTGATGGCGCAGATCTTGGGTAAAACGGTGGCAGGTGGTGGTGGTGCAGCCTCGCAGGAGCAGCTCCAGTGTCATTGGACGTCCCACGATGTTGGAGGCGCCAACGATAACCGCGTGCATACCTTGGGTTTTCAGCCCCGTTGATTGCACCAGGTGCATGATCCCCAATGGCGTACAGGGGCGCAGCACTGGGATTCGCTGCGCAAGACGACCGACATTATAGGGATGAAAACCATCCACATCTTTGTCAGGGCGAATGCGCTCAATAACAGTGGATGAGTCTATGTGATCCGGCAGTGGCAGCTGAACTAAAATGCCGTCGATGCTGGGGTCTTCGTTAAGCGCATCGATGTGGGCAAGAAGCTCGGATTGAGTGGTGGAGGCGTCGAGGTCGACACTTTTGGATATAAAGCCAACCTGTTCGCAGGCTTTGCGTTTGTTGCCCACGTAGACTTGCGAGGCAGGATCTGCTCCAACAAGTATTACGGCGAGCCCGGGGGCGCGAAGGCCTTGGTTAATGCGTTGTTCTACTTTGGTGGCGATGTTCTGCCTAATGGACGCGGCATGAGATTTGCCGTCTATTATTGATGCTGTCATCTCTACAAACTTCCCTTGTATGGCCATGGGTCACATTGATTTATCGACTCATAATGACTAGCGTAAAACTCCCAATTCTGCTTGGCTTTATGGGGTGGTAGGGCACCTAGCGTCGACATAAAGCGGATCTTATTTTGGGCGTTTTGGTCTGAATTCTGAGACGGAATAAATCGCAACCGATGTGAGATAGGTTGACGCTGGACGCATTTTGCCAGTAAACATCGGATATGTCATGATTTTAGTCGGTACGCGCTTAGGTTTTGCCCAAAAGGATCTAAACTTCAAAAAAGTGATTGACGACTTTGGTAACCATAGTTAATATTCGCCTCCGTTGAATCGCTGGGGCAACCTAAAGCGTGGTAACGAATTTGTCGATGATTAGTGAAACCAAGTAGCTCATCTCGATTTTGGAATTAGCGGACCAGAGGAACCCTCTGGGTAAAGATGCTAACCCAAGTAAAATAACCCTGTCGGTGATTAGCGCAGCCTGGTAGCGCATCTGGTTTGGGACCAGAGGGTCAGAGGTTCGAATCCTCTATCACCGACCACTTTTTTAAGTACACCGGATAGGTTGTATTCTGCGCCCGTAGCTCAGTTGGATAGAGCAGCTGCCTTCTAAGCAGCTGGTCGCAGGTTCGAATCCTGCCGGGTGCGCCATATTTAGTGGTGGCTGTAGCTCAGTTGGTAGAGTCCCGGATTGTGATTCCGGTTGTCGTGGGTTCAAATCCCATCAGCCACCCCATATTTAAGATTAAAGCCCTGTTTATACAGGGCTTTTTTTGTATCTGTCCGCCAGTCGATTTCATTGGCAATTCTCCATCTTTGCGCAATATTTCTCTGCTAATCTGCCAGCACTTTGTTAGCAGATATTGATCTTATTCCTCCTTTGTAAACCCCGTCTCGACTCTGCTGATACCTATGGCTATAATGGCGCGTCCTACTATTGGCTTAGGCAGGTAGTGACAGGTACTCCATGGGGCTAGCCCCGGGTTTCGTAAAGCCCTTTGGACGAATTCCGAAGACGGAGATTTCGACCTGATTTCACTCCTGATACACGCGGCGTTTGATTTTTGTCGCGCACTATTTTTTGCTGATCTTAATGATGAGGTCGGCCACAAGAACACGAGTACTTGAGGTAACGTAATGCAAGTTTCTTTAGAAACCCTTGAAGGCCTGGAGCGCCGCCTGACTATTACCGTTGAGGCTGCTGAATTTGAGCCTAAAGTCACTGACAAAATGAAGGCTGAAGCCAAGAACATCCGTCTGGATGGTTTCCGTAAGGGTAAAGTGCCTGTTTCTGTAATTAAGAAGCGCTACGGCAAAGCCATCCGTCAAGAAGCCATGGGTGAAACCATGCAGCAGAAATTCTTCGAAGCAGTAGTAGAGCAGAAGCTGAACCCAGCTGGCGCTCCTCGCTTTGAAGTTGTAAACAGCAAAGACGGTGAAGATCTGCAGTTTGCTGCTCTGTTCGAAGTTTACCCAGAAGTTGAACTGCAAGGTCTGGCTGACATCGAAATCGAAAAGCCAGTTTGCGACGTAACTGACGCTGACGTTGACACCATGATCGAAACTCTGCGCAAGCAGCACGCAACTTTCGAAGCTGCGGATCGTGAAGCTGCTGACAGCGACAAAGTTAAGATGGACTTCGAAGGCTCCATCGACGGCGAAGTATTCGAAGGTGGCAAGTCTGAAGGTTTTGAACTGGTAATCGGTTCTGGCCGCATGATCCCAGGTTTCGAAGACGGCATCCTAGGTAAGAAAGCTGGCGAAGAGTTCACCATCGAAGTGACCTTCCCAGAAGAGTACCACGCGGAAAACTTGAAAGGTAAAGCCGCTCAGTTCGCCATCAAACTGCACAGCGTAGAAGCCCAGGTTCTGCCTGAGCTGAACGATGAGTTCGTTGCTAAGTTTGGCATCGAAGAGGGCGGTCTGGACGCTCTGAAAGCGGAAATCCGTAAGAACATGGAGCGTGAACTGTCTCAAGCTCTGAAAGCGAAGGTAAAAGAGCAAGCTCTGGAAGGTCTGCTGAAGGCCAACGAGATCAACGTTCCTAAGCCACTGGTTGAAGGCGAAATCAACGTTCTGCGTCAGCAGGCGATGCAGCGCTTCGGTCAGCAGCAAGCCAACAACATGCCTGAGCTGCCAGCTGAGCTGTTCACTGAGCAAGCTGAGCGCCGCGTACGCATCGGTCTGCTGCTGGGTGAAGTAATCAAGCAGAAAGAGCTGAAAGTAGAAGAAGAGCGCGTTGCAGCTCTGATCGACTCCATGGCGTCTGCATACGAAGATCCGAAAGAAGTTGTTGAGTACTACAACAACAACCAAGAGATGATGCAGAACATGCGTAACGTTGCCTTGGAAGAACAAGCAGTTGACGCCCTGATGGCGGATGCTAAAGTTTCTGAAAAGGAAGTGAACTTCCAAGAGTTCATGAATCAACAGCAGCCTACTGCCTAAGTTGATTTGACTTGGCCCTTGTGGCCAATCATATTATGGCTCGTATGGGATTGTTCTCATGCGAGCCATTTTGTTAGGAAACGGACTGAATATGCAGCACTTGCTTGAATCTCCACTCAATGCTCTGGTCCCTATGGTAGTGGAACAAACTGCCAAGGGAGAGCGTTCCTACGACATCTATTCTCGTCTTCTGAAAGAGCGAGTGATCTTCTTGACCGGTCAGGTTGAAGATCACATGGCCAACCTGGTGGTTGCCCAGTTGCTGTTTTTGGAGTCTGAGAATCCAGATAAAGACATCTATCTGTACATCAACTCTCCGGGCGGTTCGGTAACAGCGGGTATGTCGATCTACGACACCATGCAGTTCATTAAGCCGGATGTGAGCACCGTGTGCATGGGGCAAGCGGCCTCGATGGGCGCCTTCCTGTTAGCAGGTGGAGCCAAAGGTAAGCGCCATGTTCTGCCGAATTCTCGAGTGATGATTCACCAGCCTCTGGGCGGCTTCCAAGGCCAAGCCTCAGACATCGCGATTCACGCTCAAGAGATCATTGGCATCAAGCAGAAGCTGAACCTGTTGCTGGCGGAGCACACTGGCCAACCGCTAGAAGTAATCGAGCGTGATACCGATCGTGACAACTTCATGAGCGCAAAAGACGCGGTCGAGTATGGTTTGGTGGACTCTGTTCTAACCAAGCGCGGCGCAGAATAATCCTCAAACCGCTATCTACTCAAGGTGACTGATAAAGTCAGGCCGTTGGAATATTAAACATTTCTTCGGCTTGTGGCGCCTTTCTATAAGATGCTACTGTCATAGGTAGACACATTGAGTAAATATTTGTTTGTATAGGTTTAAAGCAAAGCTAGCTATAGTGGCGTACACTTAGGTGTGGTCTTCAAGCTAAGTACAGCGACGAGGTAGCTGAATGAGTGATATTTCAAAGGGCGACGGCGAAAACAGCAAACTTCTGTATTGTTCTTTCTGTGGAAAGAGTCAGCACGAAGTTCGTAAGCTGATCGCGGGCCCTTCTGTTTATATCTGTGATGAGTGTGTCGATCTCTGTAACGACATCATTCGTGAAGAGGTAAAAGAGCTAATCCCGAAACGGGACAGTGACAGCTTGCCGACCCCTCACGAAATTCGCGCTCATCTGGATGACTATGTAATTGGCCAAACTCAGGCGAAAAAGGTGTTATCGGTAGCGGTGTATAACCACTACAAGCGCCTACGTCACGGTGGTGACAACGCTGAGGTTGAGCTGGGTAAAAGTAACATTTTGCTGATTGGTCCAACTGGCTCAGGTAAAACCCTGCTGGCTGAGACCCTAGCGCGCCTTCTGGACGTGCCATTCACCATGGCAGACGCCACCACCCTGACCGAAGCGGGTTACGTGGGTGAGGATGTGGAAAACATCATCCAGAAGCTGTTGCAAAAGTGCGATTACGACGTTGAGAAAGCGCAGCGCGGTATCGTATATATCGACGAGATCGACAAGATCAGCCGTAAGTCCGATAATCCATCCATCACCCGAGATGTCTCCGGTGAGGGGGTTCAGCAGGCACTGCTGAAACTTATCGAAGGTACGGTTGCTGCAGTACCACCTCAAGGTGGTCGTAAGCATCCTCAACAGGAGTTCCTGCAGGTTGATACCTCCAAGATCCTGTTTATCTGTGGCGGTGCATTTGCTGGCCTAGATAAGGTGATTGAGCAGCGAGCTCTGACTGGAACCGGCATCGGTTTTGGTGCAGAGGTGCGTGGCAAGAATGAAAACCAATCCCTAACCGAGACCTTTAAGCAAGTTGAGCCTGAAGATCTGGTGAAGTACGGTTTGATTCCTGAATTTATCGGTCGTCTTCCTGTGGTTGCCACCTTGGGCGAGCTGGATGAAGACGCGTTGATTCAGATCTTGCAAGAGCCTAAGAACTCTCTGACTAAGCAGTATGGCGCTTTGTTTGCGCTGGAAGATGTTGAGCTTGAGTTCCGTGACGACGCCTTGCGCGCCATTGCTGGTAAAGCGATGGATCGTAAGACCGGTGCTCGTGGCCTGCGCTCCATTGTGGAAGCGGTGTTGCTCGATACCATGTATGACCTGCCTTCCATTGATAATGTCAGCAAAGTCGTTATTGATGAGTCAGTGATTAAAGGGGAATCTGCCCCAATCATGATCTACGAAGGGAATGATGCTCAGGCGGCTTCCGCCGAGTAATATTCATCTAGATTGTTGAAAAAGGAGCCAAAATTGGCTCCTTTTTTCTTTTAAATGGTCATTGAAACTCATCGCATTGCCCCCATATACTGAGATCAAGATCGTCTGCATCTGTCGCGGGCGTGTAGCTAAAATGGAATAGAGCCATGACAATAGAGCGCTCCGACCTTGTCCATATCCCGGTTTTGCCATTACGGGACGTGGTGGTCTACCCCCATATGGTGATCCCCCTATTCGTTGGTCGTCAAAAGTCCATCAGTTGCCTCGAAGCAGCAATGGAACAGGATAAGCAGGTTCTGCTGGTTGCTCAGAAAGAGGCTGACCAGGATGATCCTTCTATCGATGACATCTATCCAGTTGGCACCATCGCCTCAATCCTGCAATTGCTGAAACTGCCCGATGGCACCGTGAAGGTGTTGGTGGAAGGCAGTCAGCGAGCTCGCATTGAAAACTTCATCGATGAAGACCCCTATGTGGTTGCAGAAGCGAAGTTTATTGAAACGGCTCCTATGACTGAGCGTGAAGAGGAGGTGCTGGTTCGCACCGCCATCGGCCAGTTTGAGGGCTACATCAAGCTGAACAAAAAGATTCCGCCTGAGGTGCTGACCTCCTTAAACGGCATCGACGAGGCGGCTCGTCTTGCGGATACCATGGCAGCCCACATGCCCCTGAAGCTGGAAGAGAAGCAAGCGGTTCTGGAGATGGGTGACATCACCGAGCGCCTTGAGTATCTGATGGCGATGATGGAGTCAGAGATCGACATTCTTCAGGTTGAGAAGAAGATCCGCTCCCGCGTTAAGAAGCAGATGGAGAAAAGCCAGCGCGAGTACTACCTCAACGAGCAGATGAAAGCCATCCAAAAAGAGCTGGGTGAGCTGGATGATGTGCCCGATGAGTTTGAAGCGCTGTCTAAGAAGATTGAAGACGCAGGCATGCCTGCGGAAGCCAAGCAAAAAACTGAGGCCGAGCTCAATAAGCTGAAGATGATGTCACCGATGTCAGCGGAAGCGACCGTGGTTCGCAGCTACATCGATTGGATGGTAAGCGTGCCTTGGACCAAGCGCAGTAAGGTTAAAAAAGACATCGCTCGTGCCCAAGAGATTCTAGATGCCGATCACCATGGCTTAGAGAAGGTTAAAGAGCGCATCCTTGAGTACCTCGCGGTTCAATCTCGGGTACGTCAGCTTAAAGGGCCAATCTTGTGCCTAGTGGGACCACCAGGGGTAGGAAAAACCTCTCTGGGTCAATCCATTGCTAAGGCGACCGGCCGTAAATACGTGCGTATGGCGCTCGGTGGTGTGCGCGATGAGGCGGAGATCCGCGGTCACCGCCGTACTTACATCGGCTCATTGCCAGGCAAGTTGATCCAGAAAATGGCCAAGGTCGAGGTGAAAAACCCACTGTTCCTGTTGGATGAGATCGATAAGATGAGCTCCGACATGCGCGGAGACCCATCTTCGGCTCTGCTGGAAGTGTTGGATCCTGAGCAGAACAACGCCTTTAACGACCATTATTTGGAAGTGGATTACGATCTGTCAGACGTCATGTTCGTTGCGACCTCCAACTCCATGAACATTCCAGGCCCGCTTCTGGACCGTATGGAGGTGATTCGTCTTTCTGGTTACACCGAAGATGAGAAGCTGAATATCGCCACCCAGCACCTATTGGCCAAGCAGATTAAGCGCAATGGCCTTAAGAAGGGCGAAGTGGTTATTGAAGACAGCGCCATCATCGGCATTATCCGCTACTACACCCGTGAAGCGGGCGTGCGTAGCCTAGAGCGCGAAATCTCCAAGATCTGTCGTAAGGCGGTGAAGAAATTACTGCTGGATAAGAGTCAGAAGTCGGTGACCGTTAACGATGAGAACCTCAAAGAGTACTTGGGAGTTCAGCGTTTTGATTACGGTAAGGCAGAGAAGAACAATCAGGTAGGTCAAGTGGTTGGCCTTGCGTGGACCGAGGTTGGTGGTGACTTACTTACCATTGAAGCCACGTCGGTTCCGGGTAAGGGCAAATTGACCTACACCGGTTCTCTCGGGGATGTGATGCAGGAGTCGATTCAAGCCGCGATGACCGTGGTTCGTTCTCGCACGGAAAAGCTGCGCATCAATGACGATTTCCATGAGAAGCGTGACATTCACGTTCACGTTCCTGAAGGGGCGACGCCAAAAGATGGCCCTTCAGCGGGTATCGCCATGTGCACCACTTTGGTGTCCAGCTTAACCGGAAATCCAGTGAAAGCGGATGTAGCCATGACTGGGGAAATTACCCTTCGCGGCGAAGTGCTTCCAATTGGTGGATTGAAGGAAAAACTGTTGGCGGCTCACCGAGGTGGCATCAAAACGGTGCTGATTCCGAAAGACAATGAACGTGATTTGGAAGAAATTCCTGATAACGTGAAGCAGGATTTGGCTATCCATCCAGTACAGTGGATCGACGAAGTCCTTAATCTAGCGCTGGAAAATCCACCAGAAGGATTCGTTTCAGTGGCCTAAAAACGGGCGTTTACCGAAAAAAATGCGCTTTTTTATGAGCGCATTTTGGTTTTCGGCCGAAAAACCGCAAAAAGGGCTTTTCAATTCAAAAAAGCCTGTGTAGTGTATGTTTTGAACCGAGGGCCGTAGTGCTCAAAAGCCCAGCATGGCGGGGCTTTGAGCGGTATCCAATTTTGGAAATTACGGTTCCAACGAATGCTTGAACTTTGATTTTAAGCTTGATATAAAACTCTCCGCAGACCGAGCTAGCGATGGAATGGCGTCGGCGCAAAAAATAGAACTGAAGGGGATGACATGAACAAATCTCAACTGATCGATCAGATTGCTTCTGGTGCTGATATCTCTAAAGCTGCTGCAAGCCGCGCTTTGGATTCTTTCATTGAAGCTATCACCGATACTCTGAAAGAAGGCGACAAGATCTCTCTGGTTGGTTTCGGCACTTTTGAAGTACGTGAGCGTGCCGAGCGTACCGGTCGTAACCCACAGACTGGCGCAGAGATCAAAATCGCTGCTGCTAAGATCCCAGCTTTCAAAGCGGGTAAAGCGCTGAAAGAAGCGGTAAACTAAATTACTTAAAAGCGCTCAGCGTCTAAGTGTGAGCGTTTTTTAGTTTCGGAGTGGTAGTTCAGTTGGTTAGAATACCGGCCTGTCACGCCGGGGGTCGCGGGTTCGAGTCCCGTCCACTCCGCCAGTTTTGATAAAGGCGCATCACACAGATGCGCTTTTTTTTTATTACCCCCTAGGGGGAATTCATAGTTCTAGCTCGAACGAATAAAGAGACGTCAGATGTTAGAGAAGATTAGAGAAGGGTCACAGGGTGGTGCCGCCAAGATTATCTTGGGTGCCGTGATTCTTTCTTTCGCCCTTTCCGGAGTATATAGCTACCTAGGCTCAGGTGGTCAGGTTAACGCCGCTTCGGTAAACGGTGAAGACATCACCCGCTACGATTTGGAAAAAGAGCTGCAGAACGAACAGAACCGCATGCGCCAACAGATGGGCGAGATGTTTGATTCTCTAGCTTCCAATACCGCTTACATGAACCAGGTGCGCACCGCCGTACTTGAGCGCATGATTGCTGAACGTCTGATTGACCAAAAAGCAAAAGAGCTGGGATTGCGCGTATCTGCTGAGCAGATCAAACAGGCGATCGTATCGATGCCTGAGTTCCAGGTCGAAGGTAAGTTTGACAATGACCGCTATCAAGCGATTCTGCGTCAGGTCAATATGACCGCCGACCAGCTGGCTAACATGCTTTCTCGCGATATGGTTCGTCAGCAACTGATGCGCTCCCTGCTGGGCACTGACATTGTGACCACCGAAGAAGCGATGAGCATTCTGGCTCTGCAACAGCAGCAGCGTGAATTTAGCTACACCACGGTATCCAAGTCTGACTTTACTGACAGCATTGAGATTGCCGACAGCGAAGTTCAAAGCTTCTACAACAAGAATATGGATCGCTTTGCCACTCCAGAGCAGGTTGCTTTGGAGTACGTAGAGCTGAACGTTGCCGACATGGCCAAAGACGTCGCAGTCACCGATGAAGAAGTTCAGAGTTACTACGATGCGCATTCTGCTTCCTACCAGATGCCTGAGCGCCGTTTGGCCGCCATGATTCTGATTGAAGGCGATGATCGTGCCAAAGCGGAAGCGGTATTGGCTCGCCTGAATGCAGGCGAAGACTTCGCTACCGTTGCCAAAGAGGCCTCCGATGACTTCTCTGCGGAGAATGGCGGAGAGCTAGATTGGTTTGAAGCTGGTGCCATGGGGGGCGACTTCGATGCGGCTCTGTTTGGCCAAGAAAAAGGCCAGTATTCAGACATCATCGACTCCGACTTCGGATTCCAGATCATCCTGACGAAAGACATCGAGTCCGGCAGTGCCGCACCTCTGTCTGACGTTCGTGATGAGATTGTGGCTGCGGTACAAAACGAGTTGGCTCAAGAGCGTTTTTACGAACTGCAGCAATTGCTGGCTGACGTAAGCTTCCAGGTTCCTGAAAACCTAGACGATGCCGCCGGCGAAGTTGGCGCAGAAGTGAAAACCACTGAACTGTTTAGCCGCTTTAATGCCCCTGCTGCGGTAAACAATCAACGCGTAATTAATGCGGCGTTCTCTGATGCGGTGATTCTGGACAACATGAACAGTGACATCATCGAGTTGGACAGCGGCCACGTAATGGTTGTGCGTGCGAAAGAGCACAAAGCTGCGGGCACCATGCCTTTGGCTGAAGTGAGCGAGCAGATTAAAGCGCAACTGGTTGCCGAAGCGGCTTCTGAAAAAGCCAAAGTGGCGGCGGATGAGAAGCTGGCTCAGCTGAAATCCGGCACCGCCCTTGAAGGCATGACCTTGGTGGCAGCGGTAGGCCGTAATGGCACTCCTGAGCTAGACCCTCGTCTGGTTGGTGAAGTGTTTGCAATGCCTAAGCCAGTAAACGGCGCCAGCAGTGCGGCGGTTGAGATGAGCAATGGCGACTACGCCATAGTGTCTCTAACCAAAGTGATTGCAGGCGAGCCGGAAGCGGCAATCGCCGATAGCTTGAAACTGCGTTTGGCGAATACCGCCAGCCAGTCTCAATATCAAGCGTTGATTGCCACCCTTCGCGCTGGCTCTGACGTCAGCTACCCTGTGGTGGCTGAGCAGTAATCACCGACTGTGAGTGATGACAGAAAAGCGCAGCCAACGAGCTGCGCTTTTTCATATTGGTCGGATCTGCCAGCTTTTCCTTTTCGATACCTGCAGATTTGGATAAGCTGGCGCAAACTTTGCTGATGTCGTCTTGAATCATGACGACAACAACCATAACAAGGGAATATTTGATGATCATTAAACCAAAGATTCGCGGATTTATCTGTACCACCACCCATCCTGTGGGCTGTGAGCAGAACGTTCGAGATCAGATCGCCTACACCCAAGCTCAGGGAGCGATTGAAAACGGACCGAAACGCGTATTGGTCATCGGCTCTTCAAGCGGTTATGGCTTGTCTTCGCGTATTGCCGCTGCCTTTGGTAGCAGCGCCGCCACCATTGGTGTGTTTTTTGAAAAGCCGGCTACTGAGAAAAAGCCGGGAACCGCAGGCTGGCACAATGCCGCCGCTTTTGACAAGCTGGCCCATGAAGCGGGCCTGTATGCTAAGAGCTTAAATGGCGATGCGTTCAGCCATGAGGCCAAGCAGAAGACCATCGACCTAATTAAACAGGATCTTGGCCAAGTGGACATGGTGGTGTACTCACTGGCCTCTCCAGTGCGCAAGATGCCTGACACCGGTGAAGTGATTCGCTCGGTACTAAAGCCTAAAGGCGAGACCTACACCGCGACTGCGGTTGATACCAACAAAGATACTCTGTTTGAAGCCTCCATCGAGCCTGCCACCGAGGAGGAGGTGCAAGCCACCAAGACCGTGATGGGTGGTGAAGATTGGGAGCTGTGGATCTCGGCTCTGAAAGAGGCCGGCGTGCTGGCTGAAGGTTGCAAGACCGTGGCTTACAGCTACATCGGCACCGAGATCACCTGGCCGATCTACTGGCACGGTGCCCTGGGCGATGCCAAGAAAGATCTGGATCGCGCCGCCGAGGCTCTGGACCGCGAACTTGGCAGCATTGGTGGTAGCGCCAACGTGGCGGTACTTAAGTCCGTTGTGACTCAGGCAAGCTCGGCCATTCCGGTTATGCCGCTGTACCTGTCGATGGTGTTCAAGAAGATGCGCGAAGAGGGCGTTCACGAAGGCTGCATGGAGCAGATCTACCGTATGTTCAGCCAGCGTCTGTATAAGGCCGATGGCAGCGCCGCCGAAGTGGATGAATCAAACCGTCTGCGCTTGGATGATTGGGAGCTGCGTGAGGACATTCAGAGCCACTGTCGTGAGCTTTGGGCCCAGTTGACCGACGATAACCTGAAACAGCTGACCGACTACCAGCTGTACAAAGATGAATTCTTGAAGCTGTTTGGTTTCGGCGTTGACGGGGTTGATTATGAAGCTGACGTTGAACCTCAAGTGAAATTCGACGTTATTGATATCTGATACTTCTATCGATGAATTAACAACGCCGCTAGCAATAGCGGCGTTTTTTTATGGTGCATGGTCAATCGAAACTACAAACGTTTAGCGTTAAGCCAGATGATCGAAGTGGGCATGATCTTGGCAGAAGTGCATCAGCATGCTGTCATCGATGGCCTTGGGCTGTCGCCGCTCATCGAGTTGATAGTCTTGGCCACAGTGGTTGGCGTTACGCACGCCATCTTCGGGAATTTCCATCCCGGAGTGGCGAAAATCGATGAGTAAGGCTTGCCACTCTACCCAGCTGTGGGATTGACCGGCCAGTGTGCCGCTGCAGAGTTGAGGCGATTCTCCGGCGTTGGTCAGAATGCTGTACACCAGATAGCTTAGGCGCTGGCTGTTGAGGCCGGAGGTCGGCAGGGCAAAGAGCTTAGAGAGCAGTTGTGCTGAGGTCATAATGCAAGACCGCCATAAAACAAACGGCCTTACATCATATCCACAAACCACGTTTATCACTACCCCTTAGGATTAAAGCCGATAGAACACACTGAGCCAGGCACTAAAATCGGGAGAGTTTTGCGAGTTACTTGGGCTGTCGTCGCTCCATCCGGCGCCAAGCTGGATCTTGGTGCCATCAAACTCAGGCAAGGCATCGAACGTCATGGCATCCAGTTCGATGAGATCCAAATCTAGGCGGTATAGTCCTAGGGTTTGTTTTTGTCCATGGGATTCGATCCGATAGTGACGGTACTGCAGCTTGGCAATGCCATAGCCTAGACCAAATTGGGTTCGTTCGAGCTTGTCACCACTGAGGTAACCGCGGGGCAGTGCGGCATCGTTCAGCTGACCACTGGCAAGCCAAGGGACATCGAGACTGGAGTCGATGCCGCCAAGTCGAAACTGGTGCCAGTAATTGGGCGTTTGCTGCAGTTGTTTGTGCTGATAGCCTGCGTTAACAGCCCATTCCCCCATGGTTATTGCGGTGTGTAGGCCAAGATCGTGGCGCTGCCAGTTACCGGCGTCGCTGCCCAGTTCAGTGGTGCCGCTGCTACTTCCAAGCCAAGACCGCCCAGTGAGACCGCCATAGAGGCCGTAGATTCCAGAACGCCATTGACCATTTAGATCACCAAAAAGGTAAGCGGAGGCGGACTCACCGTCATCGAGGTCCGGCTGTTGGCTCCAAATCGTGGTGGCACTGGCCCCTGCTCCAAGTTGCCAGTTGACGTTGGGGCCAACTTGACGCCGGTATTTTCCGCCAACATGACCACTTAACCAATGCTGGTCCCAGCTAGGCAACGCGGTCTCGTTAATGTCACCAAAGTCCTGTTGTTGATAGAGCAGATCGCCGGTAAGGGCAATGGGCCATCCTTGCCAGCGGGTGGTGGCAAGGATGCCATGGTCACTGCCATCAACAGCGGTATGAGTCAGCAGTTGCCAGCGCAACCGATTCACTGGATCGCCCCCTTTCACGCCAATCTCCAAAGAGTGTTGCCACGGCGTTAGCTGCCCACCAAAGGCGAGGCTGGTGTATTGGGGCCCTAGGCCATACGGCGTTGAGTTTGCCGTTGCGGCGATCTTAGGTTGTGGGGCGCTTAGCGTCACCTTCAAGGGTGTGGCTTTTGACAGGGCGACGGCGGTCATGGCTGCACCGTCACTGGTTGGGGCGATGGGGCTGGGCTGACGCAGTAGCCGCTGGCCTTGACTGGTGGTGTCTACCAAATAGAGCCAGGTGTCATCTGCGGTGGCGCCGCCGGCAACGGCCTCGAAACTGCTGAGTCGATACCGCTGTTTGTTATCCAGTTCAAGCTGATAGCTGGCCACGCCCTGCTGGTCACCTAAGGTGAGCAGCAGTGAGTCGGCACTTAGCCATGTTGGATAGCTTAAGTAGCTGACCGCCTCTTCAAACTGGATATTTATTGGCGCGTCTATCCCGATTTGCAGTTGCCAGTGTCCCTGACGGTGCAGCAGATAGCTGATGCGTCCGGATTGCGGTTGGTATTGAGGAAAGTCCACAATCTCGCCTTGGCGTCCCTCTCTTAATCGCGATAGCTTTCCTGTAGTCAGATCTATCTCAACAATATGGGTTGAGCTTTGCTTTCTCTGCAGTGCCAGCGCTCGTTTTCCGTCGGGGTGAGGGGATATTCGCCGTAACCCTGCCCCAGTGGTAAGGCGGGTTGTTTGGTTGGAACTCAGATCCCAACGGTAGAGATCGAAGGCCCAAAATCCATTTTGCTGGCGAGTCTGATGGCTAAACAGAATCT
Source organism: Ferrimonas aestuarii (assembly GCF_005116665.1). Classification (GTDB taxonomy): domain Bacteria; phylum Pseudomonadota; class Gammaproteobacteria; order Enterobacterales; family Shewanellaceae; genus Ferrimonas; species Ferrimonas aestuarii. The sequence goes on from NZ_SWCJ01000001.1 coordinate 90,632, forward strand.
GCTGCTGGTTCAGCCAAGCGGGGTCAACCATGGTCCCTTGCTGATTGGGCAAACGTTTGAGTACTTTGGGGTTAAATACCTTAGGCTCGACGGCAGCGACATCGTCAGGGTCAGCTTTGATAAAGGCGCTTTGCTGTTGTTGCCATTGGGTCTTGGCATCCGTATTGGCCGCGGTCTCGAGCACCTGAAGCTGTTGCCGATAACGCTTTTGGTCGTAAGTGATGATGGCCAGTTGGTCGCCATTGGGTGACAGCGCTGGAGTAGACAGGCTCCAGTGGTGTGAAAACCACAACGTGGCAGGATTAACAGGCCAAGAGGTCTCATCGCTTATGGCCTGATGGCTGAGTTCGGCGCTGAATCGGCGGTACAGCTGCTGTGGTGATTGACCAAACACGCCGTCAAAGGCGTCGTCAAAGCTGCGAGATTCTACCGCAGTGAGCCGTGCCCACACTTTGGGCAGGCACTCTCCCTGGCAGCGCTGTTCAAGCCACAATAGATAGGCCGAGCCAGCCAAATAGGCCATGCTGTTGCCCAGATAAGCGTCGCTGTTGCCAGAGAGCTGCTGGTAGCTGGGCAGGTAACCCTCTCTGGCCCACTGTTTTAAGATGGCGTTGACCTTTGCATTGGCCGGTCGACCTTTGCCTGATTGACGGTGCTCAATGACGGTGGCGTATCCTTCGATGGCCCACCTGGGCACTGACATCAGATCTGGAAACAGCGCTTGCCACAGCTCTGAGGTGGCATTTCTGGAGGGGCGAGCCAGATGGTTGAGGTGCGCCAACTCATGGGTTAGCAGCAGCTCTCCCCAATCGTCCATGTGTCCCAGTACTGAATCTGACAGGGGCGGCGTGCTGTAAAATACGGTACGAGCCCGATGAACAAAGGGCAGGGCAAAGCCGTTGGCTTGATTCAGTGGGTCGCGAATTACGATGTCGACCGGGTAGGGGAATTGGTAATCAACCTGCTTGGCCACCTGTTGACCAATAGCATCGGCGCTTTTGCTTAACTGCTCAGCCCAAGGTCGGTTTTCCGGGGTGAAATGGATGCGGTAGAGCTTGGTTGTAATGGTTTGCCATTGATCGCTTGGCGCTTCGGCTATGGTGTAGGTGCTGAGCAGAAGTAGGCTTAAGAGCAGCGCCTTAAGCCTGAATATCAACTCCATGATGATCCCTATCTGTTTGAGTTTTCTCCAGACTATCCCCAAGCCAGATAGGGTTCAACTTTCGTTTAATGGGTCGTTAGGCTGCCCTGCTCTAACTGCTGCTCCACCTTTTGCAGCGTGACTGAGAGCAGATCCAGTTCCAGTGCCGTTAGCGCTTTGGTGATATAAGGCACCAGCAGATCCGCATCTGCTAAAGCGTCATCGCAGGCGGTGACGCCAACATGCAGTTGGTCTTGATAACTGAATAGGGTGATGTTGAGCGCTTGATCCGGCAGCAGTACCGAGTACGGCGTAATCGATTCAATCTCTGCATCCATAAAGTAGCGTTGATCTTTCGGCCCCGGCACGTTGGAGATCACCAGATTACAGGCGGTTGGTAGGTGCTTATCCAGCTTGAAAAAACCAATCAGCATCACTAACGCATTGGTGGCGATGGAGAGGTTCATGAATGCCGTGGGTGAAAAGGTCTTTGCCTCATGTTTGATCTGGCGACTGGAGATCATCACCTCTTTCAGCCGCTCCGTCGGTTGATGGTTACGCCGTCCTAACTCAATTAACGCCGGCGAAAACAGGTTGTCTTTCTCGGTTGCATCTTGCTTCATGTTTACCGGCATGATCGCCACCAGAGGTTTATTGCTGGGGCGCTTGTGGTCAATCAGGTATTGGTGCAGTGCCGCATCGCAGACGGTCAACACCACTTCATTGACCGACGCGCCGGTGTATTGGCCAATCCGTTTGATGGACTTAATCGGCAGAGTCCCTTGAGCGATCACCCGCGACTGTTTTGGGCGTTGGTTAAACAGGGTTTTCTCAGCGGTGAACGGAATCGGCAGTTTGCTAATGCTCGGATAGAGGGTGCGAGACAATAACTTACCGGTGAGTTTTGCCAAGTTGGGCAGCTCTTGAATTTGATGATAGAGCGCATTGGCAAAGTCGATGACCTGTTTGACTGGCGCGCGGCCACCACCTCGAGACTTAAAGTTGTTTTCCCAAAATGCGGGCACGCGCTCAGCGTTGGCTTCGGTGCCCAGCATGGTATTGAGCATATGGCTGAGCTTCACGCCATCGGCATACGCATGGTGAATCTTGATGTAGAGCCCCACACGCTGGCGCGGCGCATCATCGATAATGTGCACTTCCCACAGAGGCTTGCGGCGATCAAGTTGGCCGCTGTGCAATTGGGACACCAAGGCATGGACGTCATGGTTGTCGCCAATGCTGTGAAGGTGGATGTGGTTTTCGATGCGTACCTGCCGCGCTCGCTGCCAGCGAGGCCAGGAGGCGGGTGACTGCTTAATTAACTGGTCGAAAGGAGAGCAAAAGTCTTGGTGCTGCAATAGGGTGTCGAATAGCTCGTTGGCGAAATGCTGCCGCTGAGATTTTAAAATGAGTAGTCCTCCTACGTGCATGGGCGTAGTAGGCGTTTCAAACAGGGTAAAACAAGCGTCTATAAGAGACAAACGCGACATAATTCCTTCTCCCTCCCCCAGAAGCCATCATTCCATTGGCTTTATCGTTGAACTTTTAACCTATGCTCTAAAACTCATTAGATCAATGAAATAGAACAAGTTTTAAACGAAAACTCGGCTATACAGCCATAGAGTTTGGTTATCGCTTTACCTATAAAAGAATTGGATTCGCCAGTGATTTGAGTGGAAATCGAAAAAACCTTAGTTAAATTAGGGAATTTCCCCCTTGGTCGTATTGAACTCACATCACTGAAATGATGAAATTGCCTCGCAGGCGGAAGGGGTGTTTGCTTGTAGGAATTTAGGGAACAAGGAGTGGTAATGGACTGGTTAAAAGACCTCAGCATTGGACGCAAGCTAATTACGCTGAATTTGATGGCGGCGGTGTTGGTGTTGATGGGCGCGTTGTTTGCATTGGCAAGCCAAGTGAATGTGGTGCGCTACTATCAAGATTTCCTGCATCAGGATGTGGAGATTCGAGAGCAGGTTCTGCTGATTGAGGTAGACCTAAAGAGCCAGATCCAGGAGTGGAAAAACTTACTGCTTCGGGGGGATAATCTGGATGACCGAGAGAAGTACTGGCAGGCATTTTTGGATGATGAAGATAAAGTTCAGCAGCAATCCAAACAGGTCTTGTCTCGCCTAGGCAGCCTAAGCCCAGAATACGTTCAGGAACTGCAAACCTTCTTAAGCGAGCATCAGCAACTGGGCCAGAGTTATCGTGAGGGGTATGAGCTTTTCAACCGTAATGATGATGCCAAGGCCGCCGACGCCTTAGTTCGTGGCATTGACAGAGCGCCAGTAAAGCGTCTGGAATCCTTGGTTACGCGCATGACTAAAACTCAAGACCAAACGGCAATGGAGCATCAAAAGCAGGCTCAATTTGAGTTGCTAGAGGGATTGGCTGGCTTGGCGGTGGGCTTGTGTTTGAGCATTTTACTGTCGCGTTGGATTGGCCATCGAACCATGGTGGAGCCGATTCAGAACCTCGGGGTATTTCTGCACTTTTTGTCTGAGGGTAAAATTACCGCCAAACTGGATTTAACCCAGAAAGATGAGATAGGTAAGCTGGCGGATAACGCTCGAGAGCTGCAATCTCAACAGCTGCGAATCGTGACTCAATTGCGTGCTCTGTCTGATCAGATGGCAAGTCAATCGGAACAGCTTGGGGTACAGATGCACAGCTGTCAGGACGAAGTGATGGCGCAGAATGAGCAGAGTCAGTCGATTGCGGCAGCCATGGATCAGATGGTAGCGTCCATCAATCAGGTCAGTGCCAACGCTCAGGAAGCGGCGCAGCGGGTAGAACACAGCGATCATCAATTGCAGCAGGGCAAACACGAGGTTTCACAAACTCTGGATAACCTGATGAAGCTGCAGCAAAGCGTGACCCTCACCGAAACCGTGATGCAGCGTCTGGAGAAAGAGAGCACCGAAATCGGTGCCATTTTGGACGTGATTCGCAACATCGCCGAGCAAACTAATTTGTTGGCGCTTAACGCCGCCATTGAGGCCGCTCGAGCCGGCGAGCAAGGGCGAGGTTTTGCGGTGGTCGCCGATGAAGTGCGCTCTCTGGCGTCACGCTCTCAAAGCTCCACAGAGCAGATTCAGCAGATGATTGAACGCTTGCAAGCGGAGAGCAGCGAAGCGGCGCAGTCCATTGCCGAAGGGCGAGCTCACGCCGACCGCTGTGCGGAACAGGCGCAGCAGGTCGATAAGCTGCTGAGCGAAGTGAGTAATGAGGTCAGCGAAGTGAATCACATGAACACTGGCATTGCGGCGGCCTGTGAACAGCAGAGCTCGGTGTCTGAAGAGATTCTGGATAGTGCCGTGAAGATCAAAGAGGGCGGTCAAGCCGTGGCCCAGCAAGTTGACTTGTCTACCGAAATTGGCGATCAGGTGGCTCGCCAAGGGGAGCAGCTGCAGCAGGTGGTACGTCAATACCAGTTGTAGTGCCTGATGGCTGTAGTGGGCGCTTATTTTCTCAGCTAAGCGCCCATTTTATTTAGTGAGGTTATTTTTTAAACTAGCGTTCACCTTCTGACACTGCTGACAGGTTAATTTATTCTTAGTCCCTACGCTAATAAATTGATTTACTTGTTTAAATACTCGCTCATATCGCTCTGGTGTTAATTGCACCTTCCAATTAAACGCACTCATAATGGCGAGGATGCAGTCCATTTGCGCGCGATCTTTATTCTCCATTGGCAGCTTATTTATCAAGCGGCTTTCGTATGCGGTAGTTTGTCCATAGAGTTGAAAATAGATCAGTTGCGATAACAGCAATAGACGTTCATCCGATTCATTGAGCATGCCCGATTGTTGAGCTGACTTTGCCTGCTCCATAATCAGATCGAAAAATCGGTTCGCACGAACTTTAAACCGCTGTACCTTTTCGCAAGAGGCAAGAGTCCACACCTTACTGTTCACCGATACCGAGCGCAGCGCCGTAAAACTGGGGCTTTTGGTGATCACCGCATAGGTCATGAGGATTGGAACCAAGAAGCGCTCCGCGTCATCCAACTCTGGATGGATATCTAAAAAGTCGGGGATGCAGTTGGAGGTTGCACTGCGAAGAAATAGGCAAATAAGTACATCTTCTTTACTTTCAAAGAATTTATACACTGATCCTGTGGAGCAGTTTGCGACTTTTGCGATATCGGAAAATTTAAAAGAGATAACCCCTTGCTCTTCAATTAATGTTTCCGCTGCATTAAGAAGAATTTGACATCGATTTTCAGCCTGTGGGGTTTTGGGACAGTACATTTAGATCTCCTGATGAACCGCAGTTTAACTCTACTTGAAGCACAAAAATTTGTTGTGAAGCGCATCAATAAATTTCTATAGGCGGTATTTGTTCGCTTCAGCAAATCAACGATAAAACTCACAGAAAATAAAAGTTCGCGAACTGACTCATGAAAGAGTTTACCTACAAAAATTGGCTGTGATCTGGCTCTCCTTAGTCTCTGTGTATTGTCCTCATAGTGTTGATACGACCTAAGGCTAAATGCCATTTGCCAAGGCACAGTGATGCCTCATGCCAATGCAATTAACGCCCATGGTTGTCTGAAACCGCTTATCGAACATGGCACAGAGGTGACGATGACGATGGCGTTAACGATGGCGCTTACTACGAGTAATACAGTATGACTACCAATATCTCTCGACGCTCCACCCTAAAAAAGCTGGGAGCGTTAGGCTTAACTGGCGCGGCCGTGCCTTTTACCGCCGGTGCGGTGACGTGCGAGTCTAAAGACAAAGTAACTTGGAACCAGAGCTACGACATTATCTGCGTCGGCTCGGGTTTTACCGGTCTTGCGGCCGCGATTGAGGCCAAGCGAAAAGGCGCGAACTCAATTTTAGTGATTGAGAAGATGCCCTATTGCGGTGGTAATGGCGTAATTAACGCCGGCCAGGGGTGTTTCGCAAACACGCCTCTGCAGCATAAGTTGGGCATCAAAGATTCCGCAGAGTTGATGGTGAGCGATCAGATGAAGGCGGGTCGCGGCATTGCCAACAAAGCACTACTGACTCACATCGCGAACCTAGGTCCCTATGCGTTTAAGATGACCCAGGAGTGTGGTGCGGTGTATCTCGATTTCTGTCAGCAACCAGGTGGCCACAGCGCTCCCCGCAGCCACCAGGTGGTCGAACGCTCCGGCGCTGGCATTATTCGCCCCATGCTGGCGGAGTGTGAAAAGCTGGGTATCGAAGTACGCACACGAGTGAAATTTGACGATCTGGTGTTTGATGATGACCAGCGCGTGGTTGGCATCAAGGTAACCGAAGGTCACTATCATGACCGTCCTAAATTAGGTAAGGCAGCGGCGTATCGAGCTACCAAAGGGGTGGTGATGGCAACCGGTGGCTTTACTCAAAATCTGCGTCTGCGCATGGCTCAAGACCCAACGTTGACCGATGAGGTGGTCAGTACCAATGCGCCCGGCGCCACCGGTGATGGCCTCGTCTCCATGATGAAGGCGGGGGCTAACCCTGTGCATCTGGCCCACATCCAATCTGGCCCTTGGGCCTCACCTGATGAAGGTGGATTTGGTTATGCACCCAACTACGCCATCTTTAACTTCCCTCACTCTATCGCCATCGATCGCATGACCGGTCGCCGCTTTATGAATGAGCTTGGGGATCGTAAAGAGCGAGCCGACGCTGAGCTTGAACGTCGCGACGCTAAGGGCAATCCATTGCCGGCGATCTTGTTGACCAGTAAGGCACACTCCAGTTTGAACCAACACAGCTTGGATAATGTGCTTGAAGCCAAGATTGGTTGGGAGTTTGAATCCTTGGAAGCGGTGGCTAAGCATTTTGATATTCCATACCAGCCTCTTAAGCAGCAGGTGGAGGAGTGGAACCGCTATGTGAAAGCGGGCAAAGACAGTCAATTTGGCAAACCGATGGATCTGGTGAAAGACAAAGTGATGCAAGCGCCATTTAGTGTCATTCGCCTGTGGCCGAAGGTGCATTACTGCATGGGTGGGGTGCAGATTGATACCAAAGCACAAGTGCTCTGCGCTCAGACTGGTGAGCCCATTAAAGGGCTGTATGCCGGTGGCGAGGTTGCCGGAGGGGTGCATGGTGTAAGTCGTTTAGGTGGCTGCTCCATTCCCGATTGTTTAGCCATGGGCATTACCGCTGCCCGCTCCATTATGACTGCTTGAGGTTCGCCATGAAGATTACTAAAACCTTAATCCTTTTGCTGGCTCTGGGACTGGCGACCACCGCATCGGCATCCAGTTTGGAAAAGATGGGGGCTAAACAGGGACGCAGCTTCCATCAGATGAATTATGACCAGGGCTGCAAAAGCTGTCATGATCAAGGCATGCGCCAACCGCCCAGTGATGGCCAATGTTTGGTGTGCCACGATAAGACTGACTTGATCGAGGCCACCTCAGAGCAAAAGAAGAAGTGGATGAATCCACATAATAATATGCACTATGGCGATAAAGTTCCCTGCATCGAATGTCATGGTGAGCATAAGGCTAAGGCGCCATTGTGCGCCGATTGTCACAACTTTGACTTTGATGGCTTTCAACAAGATTGATCTTAATTGATACTAATTAAAGACCCTGCGGGGTCTTTTTTTGTTTCTCATATGGATAAAATAAAAACCTCGATCAAATCCCAAATTCATAGACTTCATGATGATGATCATGAAACTTTATCCCAACGCTAGGTCAACGTGATCCACGGCGCATTTTACTTTTATTCATCCATTAATAATTAAATCCAACAAGAAAACAAACCGGATGATAAATCAATTATCGGAGTTATAATGATGAAAACTAATATTGCTATTACACTGACTGCATTAATTGCTTCCGCTCCTATGTTGGCAACAGCCCATGAGCGTATGCCAATCCCAACGCCTTTGCACAGTTCTACATTTACCCCACAGTGGGAGATGCCTGAGCAGTGTAAAGATCCGTTAGCAGAAAAGTATATTGCAGGCCTTCAGTCTGGCAAATATACCCTAGCTAATATTCCATCTGACGATACCATTCCAAGTAATAAGCAATACTGGCTGACCTTTGATGACAGTGGCAAAAACGTGGTTGAGTGCAAAGATGGCGACATCAAGAACTCACCCGCTAACTACTGCTGGAAAGAGCTGTCCGATTCTCCAAGTGTAATTGGCATTGTGGCCATGGGTAAGACTGACCATGCTCCACACTTCCATGCAGAGCACGAGTGTTACTACATCGCTTCTGGTAAAACAGAAACTCTGGCTGATGGTCAAATGATGTCTATTGAGAAAGGGCAGTATTTCTACATTAATGACTACGCCATCCATAATATTCCTAACTTGAATAAAGAAGATTTGACCATTTTCTACTGGTACCCAGGAATCGCAAACTGGAGCAAATTCAAGTACTACTGGAAGGATGATGTGAAGAATCACATGCCTGCCGAAGCCGCTTTCGATAAAGTGGATGAAATTCGTAAAGCGGCCTGGGGATTTGGTCCTTACGGCACAGTGGATATGAAGTGAATTAATAAAGGTTGGCTGGCTCGAAATTAATCATCCAATTTTGAGTCAGGTGATAAATCTAACTTTAATGAAGAAAGCTATTTTCTAATAATCAATTTCCTTTTGACTTTTTATTATTTGGAATTTAGCTTTGTGCTTTATTGGTCAGGAACGAAATGAATAAATTTAAATTATTGGGTGCTGCCGTTGCGGTACAGCTGGCGCTATTACCATCGGCATTCGCTGCAGTGAATGGCGATCTGGCTTTAGGTGGCTTTGTGCGCGCCAACTACAGCTTGGTCGATTACAGCGATTCTTCTAAAGATAAAGGTGGTGACGCCGCGTTCGACGCATTTGCCGTGACTTTCGATGGCAAAATTGACGACATCGGCATCAGCGTCGATTACCGTTTTGCCAGTGGCTTCAATTACATCAAACGCGGTTACGGCTACTACGACTTCAACGACAACACCCAGCTGCAACTGGGTATCGTTAAAGTGCCTTTCGGTAAGGAAGGCTTCCTCTCCAACAGCTACTGGTTCAGCACCAACTACTACCTAGGTTTCGAAGATAACTACGACACCGGTGCCAAGCTGGTATGGAACAAAGACAACTGGCACTTGGATTTCGCCTTCATCAAAGGCGCCGAGTACGGCAATGACACCACCGAGCGTTACGGCGCTGACATCATCGGGGCTCACGAAGAGATGAATCAGGTTAACGCCCGTGCCGTCTACACCATCCCGATGAACGATGGCCACCTAAAACTGGGCGCCTCCGTTGAAGCCGGTCAACTCTACTTCAGCGAAGCAGGCTCCGAGTTTGATGGCAAAGACGACAGCCGTTACGCCTACGCCACCCACGCCGACCTGCAACTGGGCGCGTGGAACTTCCAGGCTCAAGTAACCAACTACAAGTACAACACCATTGATGGTGCTGACACCTTAACCGTGGGTGTGGTTGGCGCCGCTTACGACATCGCCGCTGAAGCCTACGGCTACAACTTCAACGTCGCCCGCGCCTTCGACATGGGTTGGGGTACCATCACCGTATATAACGACTACGGCTTGGTGACACCTGAGGGTAAGGGTCAGGATGACTCCATGCAGAACGTCACCGGCGTTAGCATCTCTCGTGGTCCTATTTTTACCTACATCGACTACATCATCGGCGACAACATGACTTTTGCTGGCGGTCCTGGCGTAGGTCTGGATAACGACAACACCGACAACGAAAGCCGTCTGAACATCAACTTCGGCTTTTACTTCTAATCGTCATCTTTGAAGCGACTGTTTTCGTTTCACCCCTGTATTGTTGTGATGTTAAGCGGCTCCTGACGGCCGCTTTTTTTTGCCTGTTTGGGCTGCAATCATCTGTGTTGCCAGAGTGACTGCTGTTTTGGGAGGTTTGCTTAAACGGAAAGGGGAGACGTTGGGTGACATTTTATTAGAGAAATTGGTGGTTGATGCTGTGGATATCTGATACTGTTATTTATGTTACATGGTAACATTTGGTTTGCACAGACCAAATCATACTGGAGCTGCCTAGTTCACTGGGAAGCAGCTCTTTAGGCGGTTCTTCGGAACCGCTATTTTTTTGCCTGTCATCTGAATCCCCTCAATTCGCATTTTCGGTTAACATTCGCTAGCATACTGTTTATCCATACAGTCATTTGTCGAATCAGTGAGTCATGAAACTCTACATTGCCGAAAAACCCAGTCTAGGACGTGCCATTGCTGCGGTTTTGCCTAAACCCCATAAGAAACAGGAAGGCTATATCGAGCTTGGAAATGGCGATTGCGTCAGTTGGTGTGTGGGGCATCTACTGGAGCAAGCTGAGCCCGGTGATTACAACGACAGTTGGCAGCAGTGGCGTGAAGAGAGCTTGCCCATGGTGCCTGAGCAGTGGCGGCTGAAAACCCGCAAGGGCTGCCACAAGCAGCTGATGGTGCTAAAAAAACTGATTGGACAATCCCAGCAGCTGGTGCACGCTGGCGATCCGGACAGAGAGGGGCAACTGTTGGTGGATGAGGTGATTCATCACCTTAAGGTGCCAAAAACCAAACAGCAGGCAATGCAGCGCCTGTTGGTCAGCGATCTCACCCCAGCTGCGGTTACTAAAGCGCTGTCAGCACTGCGCCCTAACAGTGAGTTTAGTTCGCTGTCGGTATCGGCTTTGGCCCGCTCCCGCGCAGACTGGCTCTATGGCCTTAACATGACTCGAGCGTACACATTGCAGGGACGCAAGGTAAATTACTCTGGTGTGCTCAGTGTCGGCCGAGTGCAGACTCCCTTGCTTGGCTTGGTGGTTCGTCGTGACAAAGCCATTGAACAGTTTCAATCAAAGGCGTTCTTTGAGGTGTTAGCGCATCTACAGACGCAAGACAAAGAGCCTTTCAGTGCCAAGTGGTGCCCTAGTGAAGCGTGTCAGCCCTACATGGATGAAGAGGGCAGAGTGTTAGTGCGCAAATTGGCTGAAACCGTGGTGCGCCGCATCGACAATCAGCCTGGCAAGGTGACTAAGGTCGACCGCAAGCGCAAATCTCAAGGGGCTCCTTTGCCCTATAATCTATCTTCGCTTCAGATCGATGCCGCTAAGCGTTTTGGCTTCAGTGCTCAGCAGGTACTGGACATAGCTCAGAGCCTGTATGAACGCCATAACCTCATCACCTACCCACGTTCTGACAGTCGCCATCTTCCTAAGCAGCAACATGGGGATGCGCCTCAAGTTGGGGCGGCCATTGGCAATCACTGTTCTGAGTTGTCTCAAGGAGTGACCAATGCCGATTTTAGCCGTCGAAATCGCGCCTGGAATGACAGTAAAGTAGAAGCACACCATGCCATCATTCCAACCAGTAAAGGCGGCAGTGCCAAGCTCAGTGCCGATGAAGCTAAGCTATATCAGCAGATTGCCCGTCAGTATCTGCTGCAGTTTTACAGCGATTATCGCTTTGATGAGACCAAAGTTGAGGTTGAGGTCGCTGGGGGGAAGTTTGCGGCTCAGTCTAAGGTGCCGGTGGATCTTGGCTGGAAGCAGTTAATGCCTCAGAAAAAGCAACCAGATTCAGCATCAACCAGCAATAAGCCAGGGGAGGCTGCAGAGGAGCAAAGCCGCGAACACCAGACCCAACTGCCGCACTTGGAGGTAGGGCAATCTCTGCACTGTTTGGGCGGAGAGATTCTCGATAAACAAACCCAACCCCCCAAGCACTTTACCGATGCCACGTTGCTGGCGGCGATGACCAACATCGCCAGCCACGTCAGCGATCCAAAGATTAAAGCCATCCTTAAGGAGACCGATGGCCTCGGTACCGAAGCTACCCGTGCGGGCATCATTGAGCTTTTGTTTAAGCGAGGCTTTTTGATTCGTCAGGGCAAACAGATTCGAGCCAGTGACAGTGGTCGCGGCCTGATTGACAGCCTGCCTGAGATCGCAACCACACCGGATATGACCGCCAGTTGGGAGTCTAACCTCGAAGCCATGGTGGCTCGTCAATTCAGTTATCAACAGTTCATGGGGCAATTGGAACAGACGTTGTCGCAGCTGGTTATCGAAGCCAAAGGACACATACCGGAATCTTTGCGTGGTGTGAAAGCCCCAACAAAACGAAAATTCAAAGGGGGGGCAAAGCGCAAGGGGCGAAGTAAAACGTCAGCGGGAACGAAGGCAGGAGGTAAAGGAAAAAGCTAGGTGACAGTGGTTTATTCTCGCATTCTAATAGTTTGCGAAGCGCACTCTAGAGTGCGATTTCTGCTCTTCTTGTCAGGGATGTGTGATCTGGCTAACGAATCCCAGACCAGAGCGCATTTGAGCAGCGCCCTTAGATGCAAGAGTGAGTAGACTCAGAATCAGAAATAGTCTGATGAATTCCACTCGGGTGATCCCATGACGCAGTTCGAGCAGTTACAACAACACGCCCTCGCTCACATTACCAATCCTCGTTTAACCACCAGCCAAAAGCAGTTGTTGCTATCTCAACTGCTTGAGGCCAATCTGCCAAAAAATGATTTCTCTCCTCGAGTGGCTGAGGCGGTAGAGAGTGGGTTATTGCACGACATGTTTGAGAGCCCGTCGCCGTTTAAGCCTCGTTATGTGTTGCCTGATTACCAAAAAGCCCTTAAGCAAGGCAGTGAGTTTCTGGAACTGGATTCGCCAGCGGATCTGGATGAAGCACTGAATTTCCTCGCAATCTTGTATCAACAGGTGCCTTCGGTGACCACCTATCCGGTTTACCTCGGCCAACTGGATACTCTGCTTGAGCCTTTTGTGGACGATAACCTGACGGACGCTCAGCTGCATAAGAAGCTAACCCTGTTTTGGCAACTTCTGGATCGCACCCTGCCTGACTCGTTCGTGCACGCCAATGTCGGCCCTCAAGACAGCCGCGTGGGACGAATGATCTTGACCGTGGACGCCGAGCTTAAGCAGTCGGTGCCCAATCTTACCTATCGCTATGATGCCAGCATCAGTAGCGACGCCATGCTGCAGCAGGCGGTGGATGGCATCATCGCCTGTAACAAGCCTCATATTGCCAATCATCAGGCCATTGCCGCCGATTTCAGCGGTGATTATGGGGTGGCCAGTTGCTACAACGCGCTGCCATTAGGGGGCGGAGCCCACACCTTGATGCGCCTTAATCTGGCCAATAGCTTCGCTTACTGTGATGGTAGTCTTGAGGATTACCTAGAGCGCAGCGTTGAGATATGCACCGAACTGATGGTGGAGGCGATGAGTCACCGTATCAACTTCTTGGTTGAGCAGTCGCAGTTTTTCCAAACCCACTTCCTGTGCCAGGAAGGGGTCATCGCACTGGAAAACTTTACCGCCATGTTTGGTATCTACGGGCTGGCGGAGTTGGTGAATCAGTTGATGGACGCCCAAGGTAAATCCGGCCGCTACGGTTTGGATGAGCAAGCCAATCAAGTGGGGCTGCAAATTGTGGCGGCCTATCAACAGCGAGTGGCTAAGGTGAAGATGAAGCACTGCGCCGATGAGCGGTTGGCCTTCCACTCTCAGTCAGGGATCTCCTGCGATAAGGAGGAGACCGCCGGTACTCGCATTCCAACCGGTATGGAGCCCGATACCCTAAGCCACATCAAAGCCTGCGCGCCCATGCACCAGTATTTTGATAGTGGCATCAGTGACATCTTTGGGTTAGAGCCCACCATTCGCAACAACCCTCAAGCACTGACCCGATTGGTCAAAGGTGGTTTTGGGTTAGGCCTTAAGATGTTCACTGCAAACCTGTCAGACAACGATCTGGTGCGAGTGACCGGCTTTATGGTGAAAAAGTCCGATATTGATAAGTTCCGCCAACAGAATGAGCGTCATAACTCCACCTGCCTTGGGGCAGAAGCGGTCGATGTGGTCAAGATTCTGGAGCGTCAAGCTCGAGTGGTGAATCTGGAGCAGCACCCATCGAGCCTATGGAAATAACGCCATAGATGCCGATCTCTTCAATCCGGCCTTTGGGCAAAACAGAGACAACAGCAGCGACGCTTACGGCGTCGCTGTCGCGTATTCTGCCATTCAGTTGTGTGGATGGTCCTGGCAGCCGTATGGTGTTGTTTTTCCAGGGCTGCAACATGAACTGTGGCAGTTGCCACAATCCGCAAACCATTGGGTTGTGCAATCATTGTGGCGATTGCGTTAGCCATTGCCAGCACGGTGCCCTTAGCCTCATTCGAGGCGTCGGTCAGCGTAAACGACTGGAGTGCGACGCCAGCCTCTGCCAAAGCTGCGATGCCTGCATCGAGCATTGCAGTCGCAGTGGTAACCCAAGTGCAAAAAGGTTGCGTGTCGATGAGGTGGTCGACAAGGTGCGGGACAATGCGCCATTGCTTGACGGCATCACCTTCTCTGGCGGCGAGGCCAGCTTGCAGCGCCGCTTTATCGTCGCGTTATGTCGAAAGCTTAAACAGGATCCTGAGTGCCAGCACCTTGGTCGCCTACTCGACTCCAATGGCCTACTTGCTGTGCAGCATTGGCCAGAGCTCATGAGCCATTGTGATGGGGTGATGCTGGACATCAAAGCCATCGATGATTCGCTGCATCGCACCTTAACAGGACGAAGTAATCATCAAGTTCTGGCGTCTGCTCGATGGCTCGCGGATAACAACAAGCTTACTGAGCTTCGCTGGTTAGTCATCGAAGGGGTTAACGACAGTCAGGCGGAACTGGACGGGATCATAGCGCTTTATGAAAAGTTGTCGGCGCGAATGGAAGCTACGCTGCCACTGCGGTTAAACGCGTTTCGCCACCATGGCGTTCGTACGGAGTTTGCCGCAACCTACCGCGCCACCTCAGACGAGCGCATGGCGCAAATCACGGCCAAGCTGGCTGAGGCGGGCGTGTACTGCTACTCCACAACCGATTAGTTTGTGGCTGGCAAGGGTGGTTTAAACGCCGAGATCGGAAAAATCTTCAATCCCTTTTGGTACTTCGCAGAAGCGCTCAATGTAAGCAACAACTCCGACGCCAACGCTAAGAACGGTGACTGCAGTAAGTAAGAAATGCACGATAGCGGTGATGGCAACAGGCATGGTGACCTCCAAAACGTAAATTGATGCCGTTTCGCAGAGCCGATATCGTCCTGACAGGGCTTCCATCCAATGATGCGATGACGGAATATTTTGTTCATGGTTAGAATATCGCCAAGATTTAGATAAAACACTCTAAATCGACGAGAGCGAGGTCACGTTTTGAACAATAAATTCACAAGGGTCTGTTGATCTTTTGGGGTGAAATTTTGGTCTAGGATAACGGCTTTTAATCAAGGAAAACGATTGAAGGCATAGTGGTTCTACGTCGAAATCGTTTGACGCAGAGTAGAAGCCGTTAGCCAGACCCCGCAGGGCGCCTAGCAACCTTTTTTTCGCTATCTACATGATGCACTCTGTTAGATTCAGAATGAAAGGCCAATTTGTAGCGCAAAAATAAGCATGAAAGGTCAACAGACCCTAGTAAGAGAATTACTTAATGAACCCAGATAAAACCTTGGCCATGGTTCCGGCAGATACCCTAGTGGTATTGGATTTTGAGACCACCGGGCTCTCACCTAACATGGGCGATCGCGCCATTGAGATCGGGGCAGTGAAGCTTGAGCGAGGGCAGGTGATTGATCGCTTCAGCCAACTGATGAATCCGGGATTTCGGGTCAGCCGCTTTATTGAAGATTACACCGGCATCAGTAACGCCATGTTGGCCGAGGCGCCCAGTTGCGCCGAGGTGATGTCCCAGTTTGCTCAGTTTATCGATGGCTGCAATTTAGTGGCCCATAACGCCTCATTTGATAAGCGCTTTTTAGACGCAGAGCTCGATTACATCGGTAGCGGATATTCTGGGGAGTTTGTCTGTTCCCTATTGGTGGCTCGCCGTCTTTACCCAGAAGCGCCCAGTCACAAATTGGGCGAGTTGGTTGCCTATAAAAATCTCACCCACGATGGTGTGTTCCACCGTGCATTGGCGGACTCAGAGATGACCGCGCAGCTGTGGTTAGCGATGCTGGCGGATACCCAAAAGCCACAGCTGAGTTTTGCTCAGATTCATAAGCTGTCCAAAACCCCCAAGGCCAAAGTTCCCTTATATCTGTCAACTTTGTAACACTTATGGGCTGTAACTAAGTTCAGAATTTACGCTATGCTGGGGTGTGATTAAAATTAGCTCAATCAACGATTTGGGGGAGAAAGATGGATTTTAAAGGCTTACTCAATCAAGTACTTGCGTCCGGTGGTGATCTGGCTAAACAAGCCCAGCAGGGCTTGGGGCAAGGGAGCAGTAGCTACGGCGCAACAAAAAATACCAGTCAAACAGGCGGCATGTCAGACATGACTAAAGGCGCGATCGGTGGCGCCGTTGGCGGCAGCCTATTGACCATGCTGATTGGCTCTAAAAAGGGTAAGAAGGTGGGTAAGAAGGTGGCCAAGTTTGGCGGTGCTGCTGCCCTAGGTGCGTTGGCGCTGAAGGTGTTTAATGACTATCAAGCCAAGCAGGGGCAACCGGTTCAGGAGGCTACTGCGCCAGCCGCTGCGCCTGTGCAATCTGAGCCCCAGCTGCTGCCGCGCTCCACCAGTTTGGACGCCAACCAGCACTCGATGGTGGTATTAAAAGCGATGATCGCCGCGGCCAAGGCCGATGGCCATGTGGATAACGATGAGCGTCAGCGGATCCATCAAGCAATGCAAGCCATCGGTGGCAGCGCCGAGTTGACCCAATTTGTGGAGAATGAACTGAATCAGCCGCTGGACCCTGCGGATATCGCCAAAGGCGTGCAGAGCCAAGAGGAAGCCGCTGAGGTTTATCTGGCCTCGGTGCTGATGGTGGACGAGCAGAATTTCATGGAGAAAAGTTACTTGGAAGAGTTGGCGCGTCAGCTAAATATTGCACCGGATCTTGCGATGCAGCTTCAGGCGCAGGTGGTGGCTTAATTCAGGCAGCACAATCGCTCCCTAGTTGCGTTTTTAGTGGACGAAGCCATGGGCGATGGTTAAGATTTTAGCCGTTGGCAGCCTCAATAGAGGGCAATTTAGGAGTAGCCATGATCTCATCCATTAACTCTGGCATGTCGGTAATTCAGCAGTCACAGCAGAGTGTTAATAAAGCCGCATCAACTCTGGCCAGCGCCGAGGTCGCCAATGGCCCGACACCTGAACAGCCTCAAGCCACGTCCTTGCATGAGCCTCTGGTTGACTTGGTTCAGGCAGAGACATACAGCCGAGCGGGGACCAAAGTGATTGAGACCAGCAATGAGATGTTGGGCAGCTTGCTGGACATTAAAGTCTAGCGTGGTCACAGCCATGAAACATAAAGAGCCTCCTTCATCGGAGGCTCTTTGCTTTTATGCCGCGTTATAAACTGGCGGGAAGGCCCATGCAACTGGCGTAGTAGCTGGTCGTGGCGGGCCAGTCAGAGAACACCCCGATAACGCCAACCTCTTTTGCCAGAACGTCCAGCAACGTTAGCATGTCGCCATCGTTATTGGTGATATCGGTTACCGATTGATAGTACCAGCCACCGCCATTGGCCAGGGGGCCAGAGCGTTCAAGAGTCCAAGTGATGATCTGCAGCCCAGCGGCGGTGGCGACTTTGGCATACTCAGAGGGCTCTGGTTGACCGTCGCTGCCGGTTTGCACCAATACCCAGAGTGGTGGAGCGATGACTTTAACGCCAGAGTCGACCAGCTCGGCCATAGAGGGAGACCAGCTGTTAGCATCTTGAGGATTAAAGTTTGCCTCAGCATATCGGCCATCCAGATAGACTGCCTGCTTGCCAAAGCTTGGGTGCTGGGCGATCCAATGTTCCACATCCGTTAAATTAAAGGACTGCGGCCAGACTCGACTGGCATCCACCCCCGCAGCTTGGTATTCGGCGATCAGTTTGTCGGCGTAGTCTTGCTGACTAAAGCCGTTGAAGGGCATCTCCACCTGAGGGGATTTGAGCTCTGGCGTCATCTTGGCACCTAGGCTTTTAAACAGCTCGATACTCTCAGCGTGAGTCATCAAGGTGGCGCTGCCGGTATAGAGGTCGGTACGCCAGCTGGCGGTGCCGTCTAGGTATTCGGCCACGGTGGTCGCCTTGGGATTGAAAGCGTCCATCTTGCCTTTGAGGGTTTTAAACTGCGCCAGAGTGATGTCGCTGGTGCAGCACTGCGCACTGGCTGGGGTGTCGGTGGCAGCATCAAATGGGGTAAAAGGCTGCCGACATTGACTGGCTAACTCAGTTTCTAAGATGTTGGTGGTGGTGTGGAGATCGCATTGAGAGTGGCGGCACACCAGTGCCTGATCCTGAGTAAAGGTGACATCACATTCTAATATGCCGGCGCCCATGCGGTGGGCTGCTAGGTAGGACTCTTTGGTGTGCTCTGGATATTGCATGGGAGCACCGCGGTGGCCAATGGAGAAATCGGTGCGGTAAAAGGGGCCTTGCTCGCAGGCTTTCAGTGCGGCTTTTAACTCGCCCTCGTCCATGTTGTTTACCAGAAACTCCGGCCTTGGCCCCAGCTCGACGTTATCGGCTCTGCCGTGGGGCACTTCAACGATCACTGGCACCTCGATGGTTTCTACTGTGGTGCGTTCGACCGTCTTTTCCACTTCAACCACTTCGACTGAGTCATCATCGCAAGCGGTCAAAAGTAGTGCTGCCAGTGTTATCCCTAACTTTACTTTCATCGTTGTTGTCCTTAATCGGTGCTGTTGGTGCTTTGTGTTATGCCAACAGCTCGAGAGGTAAATATACTCGTCTGCGCGATTGCGATAATAAGCAATGGGCTTCGGGCTTGTTTTAAAGCCTGACTGTGGTTTCCAAAGTGTCATCAGCAACAATAAGCAGACCCTAGTGGCAGCGACAACCTAGTCAACTCCTGTGTCTTTTGCATGAAGCTTGGATGAATATCAGTACCATGATGCTATCGCTTTTTCGGTTTCTTTGAACAATAAAGCGACGGAACACAGGCAAAATGGTCTGACAAGTGAACAGGATCACAATCACTCATAAAAAAATCACTAATTTCGACAAATTGCCCGGATTGTTGATTTAGCTGAAATTTTCGCGTTTACCCTTCTTTTATAGTAAAACCGCACGTCAATTCTGACCCCACGTGTAAATAACAAAAGGAAAGGCTCTAGAGCTAGGCGCTTAGGAGCCTGAATGGAGATCTTAATGATGAAGAAGTTTGGTTTATCTCTCGCTGCACTGGCATTGCTGCCAACTTTTGCGAACGCAGAAATCTATTGGACTGATCAAAGCTTATCCCTGCTTTACGGTGATAACTTTGAGGTTGATCCTGCTGAGCAAACCACTTTAACTTTCGAAACTGCCGGTGGCTGGAGCTACGGTGACTGGTTTGCGTTCTACGATCATGTTGTGTTTAGAGATGCGCAACCTAATGAGCTGGAAACCGCGAACTACGCTGAGATTGGTACCCGTTTTAGTGCTGGTAAGATTTTCGGTAAGGATCTGTCACTTGGCCCTATCACTGACGTTTCGTTGGCACTTCAATACGAAACCGGTGATGCCGCTGCTGAGACCTTCCTCTATGGTGTTGGTACCGATTGGAAAGTCCCAGGTTTTACCTTCTTAAGCGTGAATCTATACAAGCGCAGCAATACGGACGGCGACGCCAATGAAGGCTGGCAGTTGACTCCAGTATGGCGCATGGATTTCCCTGTTGGTAATTCAAACATCGTGTTTGATGGCTTTATCGATTGGGTATTCAGTCAAGATAACGATGATGAAGAGCACTTCCACTTTAACCCACAGCTAAAATACGATTTGGGTATGGCTGTTATGGGTAAAGATAAGGCCAACAAGCTATTCGTTGGTATCGAGTACGATTACTGGACCAACAAGTACGGTATCCCTGATGTCGTGCCTTTTGAAGTGGATCAGAGCGCGCTGTCGTTCATGGTGAAGTACCACTTCTAATTCGCGCTCCCGAATAGTAACAACCCACGCCATGCGTGGGTTGTTTGTTTTTGAGCTGGTGACGTTTCTATAACTCTTGCTTTAGGCGATACAGCAGTTCGTGAGCCTGACGAGGGGTTAGGTTATCTGGGTCGAGCTGCTCTAGTGTCTCCAGCACTGGATGAGCCTCTTCTGGCGTGCTGATTGGCAGAGTCATTTGCAGCTCCTCGCCGCCTTGACGCTCCTGAGCTTCCAATTGCGCCAACTTCGATTTTGCTTGGCGAATTACCCCTTTCGGCACCCCTGCCAATGCGGCCACTTGCAGGCCATAGCTCTTACTTGCCGGTCCCTCTTGCACCGCATGCATAAAGGCGATGGTGTCGCCGTGTTCGATGGCATCCAGATGCACATTGATGGCGCCAGCTTGGGTCTGCGGCAGCTGGGTCAACTCAAAGTAGTGGGTGGCAAACAGAGTCAGCGATCGGCTCTTTTCCGCCAAATGGGTGGCCGCCGCCCACGCCAATGACAGGCCATCGTAGGTGGAGGTGCCGCGGCCAATCTCATCCATCAGCACCAAGCTGTTGGCGGTGGCGTTATTCAGAATGTTGGCGGTCTCGGTCATCTCCACCATAAAGGTCGAGCGCCCAGAGGCCAGATCATCCGACGCGCCGATGCGGGTAAAGATGCGATCCAGATGACCCAGACGGGCGTTATCTGCAGGCACAAAACAGCCGATGTGCGCCAGCAGGGCAATCAGCGCGGTTTGGCGCATGTAGGTCGACTTACCGCCCATGTTGGGGCCGGTCAGGATCAGCATGCGACGCTCCGGTGCCAGTGTCACAGGGTTGGCGATGAAGGGTTCACTTAGAACCTGCTCAACCACAGGGTGGCGACCGCCTTGAATGTCGATGCCAATGCCATCGTGCAGCTCTGGACGGCAGTAGTTTAA
The DNA here is from genome assembly GCF_005116665.1 of Ferrimonas aestuarii. Taxonomy (GTDB): domain Bacteria; phylum Pseudomonadota; class Gammaproteobacteria; order Enterobacterales; family Shewanellaceae; genus Ferrimonas; species Ferrimonas aestuarii. The sequence continues at coordinate 111,596 of NZ_SWCJ01000001.1, forward strand.
GGCGTCGGCACGTTCGGCAAAGTTTTGCAGCACGTCGAGCTCGGCGCAGGCGAAGCCAAATTGCTGCAGCGCTTCCAACTTTGGCATCAGTTTGTCGAACAGCTCTTCAAACAGCTGCTTCTCAATGGCCAGCGCTTTGCCCTGACTGGTTAGCACTTTATCTTCATGCTCTTTCAGCTCAGGAATGATAAAGCGCTCGTTGTTTTTCAGAGTTTGGCGACGCACGTAGCTGGCGGGTACCAAACCGGATTGAGCACGGCTAACTTCGATAAAGTAGCCGTGTACCTTGTTGTAGCCCACCTTCAAGGTGGCAATGCCGGTCGCTTCCCGTTCGCGCTGCTCCAGCTCGGCCAGATAATCAGTGGCGCCTTGGGATAGGTCGCGCCAGTAATCCAGATCGCTGTTGTAACCCGGAGCAATCACGCCGCCATCTCGAATCAGCACTGGCGGGTTATCGATGATGGCATTTTCCAGCAGCTCAACTTCGTCAGGGAAGTCGCCAAGAGCGGAGTAGAGCTGTTGAATTCTCGGGGATTGGCAGGCCTCTAGGGTGGCTTTGAGCTCTGGCAGTTGCTGCAAACCATGACGCAGACGGGTGAAGTCTCGTGGCCGAGCACTGCGAATTGCTAAGCGAGCCAATACACGCTCGATGTCACCAATGCCTTTAAGTAGTTGGTGCAGATCTGGGCTTAGGCCTTCATCAAGCAGCTCTTCCACCGCATCCAATCGACCGTTCAGCACGGTCCGGTCAGTCAGAGGCTGATGCAACCAGCGCTGCAACTGGCGAGAGCCCATGGCGGTGGCGCTGCGATCTAAGACCGAAGCCAGGGTATTGTCGATGCCGCCACTTAGGTTTTGGGTGAGCTCCAAATTCTTACGGGTGGCCGCGTCGAGGATAATGCAGTCGTCGCTCATCTGGCGGCTGATGCCACGGATGTGCGGCAGCGCAGTGCGCTGGGTATCTTTTACGTATTGCAGTAGGCAACCGGCGGCGCTTAGACCTAGGGTGGCGTTGTCGACGCCAAAGCCAGCGAGATCTCGGGTACCAAACTGATCGGTGAGCTGCTTGCGGGCGGTGGCTAGGTCGAACTCCCACTCTGGGCGGCGGCGCAGGCCTTGGTAATTGTCAATAAGTCCCATGCTGCAGAATGATTCTGGGTAGAGCAGCTCCGCTGGAGAGACACGCATCAGTTCAGCAGCAAAGGCTTCGTCGTCATTCAGTTCATTTAGGAAAAAGCGCCCAGAGGTGACATCCAGAGCCGCCAAGCCGTAGCGGCCTTGGTGTTCACAGACGGCGACCACTAAGTTATCGCGGCGTTCATTCAGTAGTGCTTCGTCAGTTACCGTTCCCGGGGTAACAATGCGCACCACTTTTCGCTCTACCGGTCCTTTGCTGGTGGCAGGATCGCCAACCTGTTCACAGATCGCCACCGATTCGCCCATCTGCACCAAGCGAGCCAGATACCCTTCTACCGCATGATAGGGAACCCCAGCCATCGGGATGGGCTCGCCACCGCTTTTGCCACGAGCGGTGAGAGTGATGTCCAAAAGCTGGGCGGTGCGTTTGGCATCGTCGTAAAACAGCTCGTAGAAATCGCCCATGCGATAGAACAGGATCACGTCCTGATGTTCGGCTTTGAGAGTAAGGTATTGCTGCATCATGGGCGTATGCTGGGCGAAAGAGGCGGACTGGGTGCTCACGGGAATCCTGACTGGCTAACTAACAAAGGCGTTATGATACCTTTTAATGAAATTTGCCTCCATACAGTAAACAGTTCTTGATACTGTATGACCATACAGTATACTGGGTGCAGTTAACGACAACCGTTTTATCGAATTTAAGAGTGGAGCTTGCAATGGATAACAACAAACAGCGTGCATTAAGCGCTGCCCTTGGGCAGATTGAGAAGCAATTTGGCAAAGGGTCGATCATGCGTTTGGGCGACGCCACCGCGATGGATATCGAAGCGATTTCCACCGGTGTTCTGGGGCTGGACGTGGCTCTGGGTATCGGCGGTCTGCCAGCGGGTCGAGTTGTTGAGATTTACGGTCCGGAATCGTCAGGTAAAACCACGTTGACGCTGCAGGTGATTGCCGAAGCGCAGAAGGTAGGTAAAACCTGTGCTTTCGTGGATGCGGAACACGCACTGGACCCTATCTACGCTGAAAAGCTGGGTGTAAACGTAAAAGAGCTGCTGGTGTCTCAGCCAGATACTGGTGAACAGGCCCTTGAGATCTGTGACATGCTGGTTCGTTCCGGCGCCGTTGACGTAGTGATTGTTGACTCCGTAGCCGCTCTGACGCCAAAAGCAGAAATTGAAGGTGAGATGGGTGACTCCCACGTTGGTCTGCAAGCTCGTCTGATGTCTCAGGCTTTGCGTAAGCTGACCGCCAACATCAAGCGTTCCAACACCCTGTGTATCTTCATTAACCAAATCCGTATGAAGATTGGTGTGATGTTTGGTAACCCAGAGACCACCACCGGTGGTAACGCTCTGAAGTTCTACTCTTCCGTTCGTTTGGACATTCGCCGCACCGGTGCCATCAAAGATGGTGACGAGGTGGTGGGTAACGAAACTCGAGTGAAAGTCGTGAAGAATAAGGTTGCGCCTCCATTTAAACAGGCGGAATTCCAGATTCTGTATGGTGAAGGTAGCTCTAAAGAGGGTGAACTGATTGACCTTGGCGTGAAGCACAAGCTGGTTGAGAAATCCGGTGCGTGGTACAGCTACAAGGGCGATAAGATCGGCCAAGGTAAAGCCAACAGCATCCGCTTCATGAAAGAGAACGTGGAAGTTGCTCAAGAGATTGAAGCTCAGCTACGCGCTATGTTGCTGGTGAAAGCCGAGCCACAGGCCGATGAGTTTGAAGGCGTTGAAGAAGAAGCCTAACTCTTGTCAGTGATTCAAACGGCGGTGGGAATTCTCAGCCGCCGTGACCACTCGAAAGCCGAGCTGAAGCAGAAACTGCATCAGCGCGGCTTTTCTGTTTCTGAGATAGAGGAATCGGTCGCTCAGTGTGATGAGTGGGGCTATCTGGATGATGGCCGCTTTGCCATGGGGTACGCACGAAGTCGAGCCCTATCAGGCCAAGGGCCGCAGAAGATTCGCCAAGAGTTAAAACTAAAGAGGGTAGCGCCGCACTTGATTGAAGCCGCACTGAATCAATCAGAACTCGACTGGTGGCAGTTGTGCGGGGATCTGGCCGAGCGTCGTGCTCATAAGTTTGACCTCTGTGATTACCATGGACGACAAAAAGCGTTTCGCTTTCTGATGGGACGAGGCTTTGAGTCGGATCAGATTCGTGAGGCGCTGTCCGCGCTGCAACAAGACTAATCGCTCCTCCTTATATAGAAGCAAAATAAAAACGGCCACTCATCTGAGTGGCCGTTTGTTTTAGCGCTGTATCTTTTATATGCCCTTAACTGGCTTTGGCAAACTGGCTGAGGCTAAGCGCAGGCTGCATGATCGCCAGCACCTGTTCGGCAGTAATGGCGTTTAGGCACTCATTTTCCACACAGCTGGTCTTACGGTGGTTGGCGGCGCTCACACAAGGAGAGCAGGCTAGCCCAGCATAAATGGGGGTACAGTTACCCAGTGCGCTGTACAGGCTTGGTGTCTCTGGACCAAAAATCACGAAAGTTTTAAGGCCAGTAACCGACGCGAAGTGCGGTGGACCTGAGTCGTTCGACAGCATCAGATCAGATGCGGCATAAAGTGGTACCAACTCCTTAAACTCAAATAGGCCAGCACTGTTGATGCAGCGCGGATTGTCCACTTGGTTTGATAAAACTTCTGCCCCATCAAATTCCGCTTTAGAACCGGTGATGATCACCAGCATGTCAGGGTAATCGCTGAGAACTTGACGAATCACCTGAGCAAAGCGGTCTTTGAACCAGCGACGCTGTGGCAGAAGATCACTGGCATTGGGATTGACCAGCATAATTCGTTGCTGCCCAGGCACAAACTGCGGGTAACGGCTTTGAATTTTATCGAATACGCTTTGAGTCAGTTCCGGATTTATCTCAGCTCGAGCCAGCACCACTTCGTCATCGCTGATAAGGGCTTTCTGATAGTGAGTGCCCGGTTTTGCCAACGCACCACGAACCAGCGCCATAAAGTTCTGAGAAATATGACGGTGGCTATTGTACATCACCGGGTGCGTCAACATGTTGCCACGGTATAAGCCTTCATCGTGAGTGCGGTGAAAACCGACCCGATTGCTGGCACCACAAAGACCACTGAGCAGCGCAGTAAAGCGGGAGAACAGCTCAAGATCGATTACCGTATCGATGCCCTTTTGGCGCGACCAAGCCAAAAACTTCAAGGTATCCAAAGCCAGAGTCACCAAGTTGTCAGGGCGGATGGTGAAGATGTTGTCCTTGGGGATGGTGTTTAGCAGACTCAAGCTCACCGCATTGTCTTTAAAGATCACGAAGTGAAGCTCTGTATTTTGCTGCTTTAGCCAGCGCATGGCTGGGTCGGCCAAGATGGCGCTGCCCATCTCTGACAGCTCAACAAACAGCACGTTTTTCGGTGCGGTGCGTTTAGCTGGCGTAAACCAACGGATGACGGACTGAACCATCGACAATAGGAAACACAGCGGCACGCCGGCGTAATGGTCGATGTTGCGCATGGTATCGACTTTCATGCTTATTGCTCCTTAACCAGAGCGCCACGACGCTTGGTAAAGACGAAGAGTGAGGCGATGGTGAAGTTAAACAGCATCCCTGCGGCAACACCGGCAATCAGCGCCAACTGCTTATGTTCCATGAAGTAGGGCGCAAAGGTTGTTAGTAGGTAGTAGGTGCCCCAGTTCGGTACGAAACTGATGAGACACATGGCCATGTACTTGCCCCATTGGGTGGCTTTTGGGGTGTCATTGCTGCTGGCAAAGGTGACTTTGCGGTTCCAGAACCAGTTCCAAGTGGCGGTCATCCAGTAGGAACCGCCGCGAGCCGCTAGGTGCGGAATGCCAAATAGAGTTGAAAGCAAGCTGTAGAGCATCAAGTCCACAACAAAACCACTTGAGCCCACTAGGCCAAATTTGATGAAGCGAAACGCCACCTGTTTGAAAGCCAGCCACTGAGGCTCCAGTTGAGCTTGATGCTCAGCCAGAAACGCTTTGGCAAGCAAACGCAGCTCGGACAGTGACATCACCAGCGCGACTAAGGCCAATAGATATTGAAACGCCACCAAGTAGCCGAAGACTTGAAAATCGTTGTCGTAGAACGGCAGCGTGAATACGGCAACAAAGCCTAAGAAAACAAAGGAAAGGCGGGTCTTTAGATTGTCTAGAGACTGCGGTCGAATGGTGCTAGCGCTTTTGGAAACTTTGTTGGCCCAGGCGTTCCCCAAAATGGCGGAGACAATGCCAACCCAGGCTCCTGCCAATACGTCTGCGGGCCAGTGGGCGCCAACGGCAATGCGGGAGATAGCGGTACCGATAGCGAGCGCAACGATTAGCGTACGAAGGTGGGATTTCAGGTGCAACATAGCGATGCCAGCTAGCAGGAAAATGGTGCCAGTGTGCCCCGATGGGAACGCGTGTTTGTTTAGCGCTGGGCCAATCACATTGACCAGTTCAGCGCCCAGAACGCCATGGGGACGAGCGATGCCCAAAATCGCTTTACCCGTGTTAAGAAGCACAGCACCGACGAGCATGGTGAGCAGCAGCGGTAACCAGGTTTGGCGATGTCTTCTTAACAACAGCATCGCCAAAGGGAACAGGAAGAAACCGTCTCCTAGGTTTGTGAGCAGAACCCAAACAGGCTCGCCGAAAGTGGGTGCCAAGGATCCATTTAGCAGCAAAAATAGCGGTTCATTAAGCTGAAACAACAGCAGTGCCGCGGTTGCAGGTAGCAGCAGTAAGCTGGCGTACCTAAACAGGGGCATTGCACCAAATGGGGTTGAACTCATACCTCGGAACACCTTGTGAACAATTTTTATCTTGCGGGCATCCTAGAGCAGTGGCCGTGACTAAAATGTGGAAAAAAGTTCACATAACCCTGCTTGGAGTTGAGGTTTGTTTAACTTGTCAGGAATTCTCTTACGACAGGAGTTTTAAATAATATTATTTAAATCAATTGTTTAATTTGGTGGGTGGCGTGTGGGTTGGAAACAGGCGCTGGCGATGAGAAAAAATCGGTTAGGGACTGGCAAAGTGAAAAGCGCACCTTTTCGGTGCGCTTAGTCTCAGTAATTTCGGTCTATTTGGCTTGGCAAAGATAAAACTGGAACTGGTTAATGGCGATGCCATCGATGCCGGTTTCCAGTGAGTCAATGCGTTCACAGCTCAGTCCGAATTGTGGGTAGTCGAGGTTCGCTTCGGCGCCCTTATCTCGCACTAGGATGCCTCGGCTTTGAGGGCTCGGCTGGCCAAACCATATGCTAAACTGGGTGGTTCTGTTTGCCAGTACCTGAGTCTGTTCAGGGTAGGCGTACCATGCTATTCGGCTGGCTTTAGTCCAATTATCGACCAGCAATACGGCATCGGAATTGGGTCCGAAATGCTCGGATTTCAAGGTGGCGGCATGTTGAGCAGCTTGTTGCCAACCATTTAGATCTCGTAGAGCTTTGGCCATAAATGGCATGGTCTTAAGTGGCATGAAGGCAAAAAACAGGAATACAAAGCCGATGACCACTAATGACAGTGAAGTGGATGCGTAGGTGAGTAATCGTACCCAGCGTTGTTGCCATTGCTCAATGATCCAAACTGCGCTTAATGGCGCCAACAGTGTCCACGCCATGGCAGGCCAGTTTGGCAGCACCGGACCATCTCCCGCGGAGTAACCAATTACCAGTAAAAGAGGCCATGCGCTCCAGACCAGCAGCGCGGCGCTGTCTTTATCGCTCTGCCAGCGTTTACGCAGCAGCGCAAGGGTGGCCGCAATGGCACCCACATACGCCAAGAAGGAGTACAGCCCCGCCTGTGCTAGCTGAATTACCACCGCATCTTTGAGCTGCCAAGCGTTGACAGTTAAGCCGCGGTCGGTTTGGTAGTTAAAAGAGATCCAGTCATTGGCTTGGTTCCAGATAAGCACCGGAGAGATTAAAGCCAGAGCCAGCAGGGCGGCCAGCCAAGGAGCGGGTTTGAGTATCCAGCGCCAGCCGTGGTATTGGCACATAAAGCCAATCAGCCCCAAAGGCAGGAATACCGCGGTGTATTTGGATAATCCAGCTAAACCGTAGAGGGCACCAAGGGCTAACCACAGTCCGAGAGAGGGGGCTTTGTGGAGTTTGTAAGTGACCTGAATGGCTGCCAGTGCCACCACCATCAGTGGCATATCAGGAACCAAACCCCAGCCCATCAACTGCAGAAACGGCGCAAGGTTTAAGATCGCCACGGCGACAAATGGCGCGCGCTCATCAGCCGCAGGGAACAACTGTCGTGTTAGGTGCAGCACCTGAATGCTCGCCATGGCAAACAGCAGAGTTGGTACCAGGCGCACTGTAAACTCAGAGTAGCCAAAAGGGGCTATCAGCATCTGCAGCCATCCCACCAGAGGCGGATGGTCGAAATAACTTAACGCAGGGTGCAGAGCGTAAAGGGCATAGTGAGCCTCATCAACACCCAGTGGAACTTGACCTGCAATGGCAAGGTGGATCAGGGCGATGACGGCAATAAGCAGGTAACTCATGCGCTGAGACTGGGCAGAGTTTTGGGGTAATTTCATGGAAATGCCTGTTGGGCTGAAGATGGCGCTAGTCTACGAAGAGCCCTTTGTGAAAATCAAGCGAGCTGATTTTTGTACCAATGGAGTTCGGTTTTTTGATGAGCTTTGCCATCGCTTGACCCTACTGAAGAGGACAAATCGCAACATTTGCTGATTCGCTACTGGTTTGCGTGGTGACGTTGCGGATATAATTGGCCGTTTGGATAGGCCACTTTATGGCACGCTTGCCATTTAAAGTCGCCCAAATGAATTTACTACTGCCTTTTTCAGGATGACCGCATGCGTATGACCACGGCTGAAATTCGGGAAGCTTTCCTGGAATATTTCCGTACCCAAAACCACGAAGTGGTGGCTTCCAGCTCTCTGGTGCCACACAACGATCCCACCTTGCTGTTCACCAACGCTGGTATGAACCAGTTTAAGGACTGCTTCCTTGGTGCCGAGCAACGTAGCTACACCCGAGCCACCACAGCGCAGCGCTGTGTGCGAGCTGGTGGTAAGCATAACGATCTGGAAAACGTGGGTTTTACGGCGCGTCACCACACCTTCTTTGAAATGTTGGGTAACTTCAGCTTCGGCGATTACTTTAAGCGTGAAGCAATTAAGTTTGCGTGGGAGTTTCTGACGGTAGAGATGAAACTGCCGAAAGAGAAGCTGTGTGTAACCGTATACGAAACCGATGACGAAGCTTTCGACATCTGGAACAAAGAGATGGGCGTGCCTGCCGAAGACATCATTCGTATCGGTGATAACAAAGGCGCACCATACGCTTCAGATAACTTCTGGCAGATGGGTGATACCGGTCCATGTGGTCCATGTACCGAAATTTTCTACGATCACGGTGAGCAGCACTGGGGCGGCCGCCCTGGTACGCCGGAAGAGGATGGCGATCGCTTCATCGAAATCTGGAACATCGTATTCATGCAGTACAACCGTCATGCCGACGGAACCATGGAGCCTCTGCCTAAGCCTGCGGTAGATACCGGTATGGGCATTGAGCGTGTGGCTGCCATTCTGCAAGGTGGTCACTCCAACTACGACATCGACATCTTCCAGACCCTGATCAAAGAGGCTGCTAACGTTGTTGGCACCGAAGACTTGGACAATAAGTCACTGCGCGTGATTGCCGACCACATTCGCTCGTGTGCCTACCTAATTGTTGACGGCGTAATGCCATCCAATGAAGGTCGTGGTTACGTACTGCGCCGCATTATTCGCCGTGCGGTACGTCACGGGAACAAGCTGGGCGCTACCGGTACCTTCTTCCACAAACTGGTTGGCCCGCTGGCCGAAGTGATGGGTGGTGCTGGTGAAGAGCTGAAAGCTCAGCAAGCGATGGTTGAAAAAGTACTGCGTATCGAAGAGGAAAACTTCGGTCGTACTCTGGAGCGTGGCCTGCAAATTCTCAGCGACGCCCTAGAAAACTTAGATGGCAAAGTGCTGGATGGCGAAACCGTATTTAAGCTGTACGACACCTATGGTTTCCCTGCGGATCTGACCAACGACGTGGCTCGTGAGCGTGGTTTTGAGATCGACGAAGACGGCTTTAACGCCGAGATGGAAGCACAGCGTCAGCGAGCCCGCGATGCCGGTAAGTTCAGCGTGGATTACGCCAACGTTACCGCCATTGATGCGCAAAGCGAATTTACTGGCTACGACAAGGCTGAGCAGTGGGGCAAGGTTATCGCCATCTACAAAGAGGGCGAATCCGTTGGCCAACTGCTGGAAGGTGAAGAGGGCCAGGTGATTCTGGACCGCACCAGCTTCTATGGCGAAAGTGGTGGCCAGGTGGGTGATACCGGTGAGCTTATCATGCAAGATGGCGCGTTCACCGTTACCGATACTAAGAAATCCGGCGATGCCATTCTTCACATCGGTTACGTCTCCGGTGGTGAAATCCACGTGGGTGAAGAACTTACCGCTGCGATCACCGAAGAGCGTCGTCAAGCCATTAAGTTGAACCACTCTGCGACTCACTTAGTTCACGCCGCGCTGCGCAAAGTGCTGGGCGACCACGTGACTCAGAAAGGCTCTCTGGTTACTGCCGATTCACTGCGTTTTGACTTCAGCCACTTCGAAGGTGTGAGTGTGAAAGCACTGCGCACCGTAGAAAAGCTGGTTAACGAGCAGATTCGCGCTAACAACCCCGTGGCAACCCGCCTAATGGACATTGACGCTGCTAAAGAGGCAGGAGCTATGGCGCTATTCGGTGAGAAGTACGACGATGAAGTTCGTGTTGTTGGCATGGGCGAGTTCTCTACCGAGCTCTGTGGTGGCACCCACGTTGAACGCACCGGTGATATCGGTTTCTTCAAGATCATCTCTGAAGGTGGTATTGCTGCGGGTGTTCGCCGTATCGAAGCGATCACCGGTGAAGTGGCGATTGAAGCCATGCACGAACTGGGTGAGCAGCTGGATCAAGTGGCAGCTCTGATGAAGAGCGACTCTCGCAACATCGGTGAGCGTGCTCAAACCATGATTGAGCGTACCAAGTGGTTGGAAAAAGAAGTTGAGCGTTTGAACGCCAAACTTAGCGCCCATGCAGGAGCGTCTCTAGTGGAAGACGCGCTGGATATCAATGGCACCAAAGTCATCGTGGCTAATCTAGAAGGAGCCGATCCTAAGAGCCTACGTGACACCGTAGATCAGCTTAAAAATAAGCTAGGTACCGGTGTTGTGGTATTGGCTGTGGCCAAAGATGACAAAGTGAGCTTGATTGCTGGCGTTACCAAAGACCTTATCGGCAAAGTGAAAGCAGGTGAGCTGGTGAACATGGTAGCTCAGCAAGTCGGTGGTAAAGGTGGCGGTCGTCCTGATATGGCGATGGCTGGCGGTAGTGATGTTGCCGCCGTACCGACAGCGCTGGCAAGCGTTAATGATTGGCTGGCTCAGCGACTGTAATCGGTGGCACTGCTAGTACAAAAATATGGTGGAACCTCGGTAGGCTCGTTTGAGCGTATCGAGGCCGTGGCCGATCAGATAGTGCGTACCGTAAACCTGGGTCATCAGGTGGTGGTGGTGCTGTCGGCCATGGCCGGTGAGACCAATCGTTTGTTGGGTTTGGCATCCAAGGTTTCAGCCAAGCCCAGCGCTCGTGAGTTGGATGTTCTTGTGAGCAGCGGTGAACAAATCTCCGTTGCCTTAATGGCATTAGCCCTTCAAAAGCGGGGCATTCAAGGCATATCCTTGTTGGGAAGTCAGGTGTCTATTCATACTGATGATCACCATGGACGAGCTGAGATAACCGAAGTGCAATGTCAGCGCATTGAGCGTTGCCTGACTCTTGGGCAAGTGCCGATCATCGCGGGTTTTCAAGGTATTAATGGTGCTGGAGACATCACCACTTTGGGCCGAGGTGGTTCAGATACCACAGCGGTTGCAGTGGCCGCTAGCATTCGCGCTGATGAATGCCAGATTTTCACCGATGTGGAAGGGGTCTATACTACGGATCCACGTGTAGAACCTCATGCTCGAAAGATGGACTGCATTACCTTTGAAGAGATGCTAGAGCTCTCTAGCCTCGGAGCCAAGGTGTTGCAGATCAGGTCGGTTGAGTTTGCAGGAAAACATCGTGTACCTTTGCGAGTATTATCCAGTTTCCAAGCGGGAGAGGGCACCCTTATCCGTTATGACAATCAAGGACAGAGTGAAGGAATTACTGGAATTGCGTTTAACCGTAATGAAGTTGCCATTACCCTTTCCGGTTTAGAAGAGACGACCACTACAGTCGCTGAAGTATTTGCGCCTCTCAATGAAGCAAAAATACCCGTGGATATGTTGGTGCAGTCTGCTGCAGTTAATGATAGGGTGGAATTGACTTTTACGTTACCGCAGAGCGATTTAGCGGTAGCCAAGTCACTACTTGATCCTGTTGTGGAACGTTTCTCTGGCCAGCCTTTGGTTGCCAAAGAGAATATGTGTAAAGTCTCTGTTGTGGGAGCAGGCCTGCCTCAGCATAGTGAATTGACTCAACAAGTGCTGGAAGTGTTAGCGGAAGAAGGCATTCATGTACATCTCTTGGCGTCTGCGGAAATCAAGCTTTCTGTGGCCATCGAGGAGAAATACTTAGAATTAGCGGTCAGAAGTTTACATAGTGCTTTTAAATTGAGTGAGAACGTATAATATCTGCCTATACGGGTAGAATTAATCTAAGCTAACTTTATAATAGCGCACAAGAATTCACTACTGACCGTAGTGGGCTTGATCAAAGAGGAGCAAGAGAATGCTGATTTTGACTCGCCGCGTAGGCGAAACCTTGATGATTGGTGACGAAGTCACCGTCACCGTTCTGGGAGTGAAGGGAAACCAAGTGCGCATTGGTGTTAATGCTCCGAAAGAGGTTTCTGTACACCGCGAAGAGATCTACATGCGAATTCAAGCCGAGAAAGACGGCTCGCCGCAAGGTGGAAACTTCTAAAAAAACCGACGCAATGGCGTCGGTTTTTTTATGGGCGAATGAAATTCGCTCTTGCGCTATTTCGAGTCATAATATTTGCTCTATTTGACCGATGACAGACCGAGTTGGGCAAAAACAGTGCAGTCGATGTCGTTGTCGGGAAAAAGCGTTTGACTTATTTCTGCCACACCGTAATATACGCCCCGCACCAACGCAGAGACACTCTGTATTGGTGTGGGTGGTACTTCCTCCCAAACGATAAAGTGCATGGTGAGGTGGCCGAGTGGCTGAAGGCGCGCCCCTGCTAAGGGCGTATACCTTGATCGGTATCGAGGGTTCGAATCCCTCCCTCACCGCCATTGCGCGCTCGTAGCTCAGCTGGATAGAGTACCTGGCTACGAACCAGGCGGTCGGAGGTTCGAATCCTCCCGAGCGCGCCATATTATTGATGTCTGAGCGGAGCTCAGATTATCATTGCGTCACGGTCGGATTGCCGGCCTTCGGGACAAGCCCTACGGCGGTTATACCGGCGAAAGCGTTGCTTTCTAACTTCCGTTATAACCCTCCCGAGCGCGCCATTATTTAAGGAAGCCACGCAAAAGTGCTTGCGTGGCTTTTATTTTCCCCAAGGGGAAGACAACAATTTGAAGTGCGTCCTTAGCTCAGCTGGATAGAGTACCTGGCTACGAACCAGGCGGTCGGAGGTTCGAATCCTCCAGGACGCGCCATTTTAAATTGCTACCTGAGCAAGCTCAGGTGCTGTTGGCGACTTAGGTCGGATTGCCGGCCTTCGGACGAGTCCTACGGCGTTTATGCGGCGAAAGCGTTGCTTTCTTACTCCGCAGAAACCCTCCAGGACGCGCCATCTTATTGATTATCTGATTAGATTCAGATAATAGTGAAAAATACGCGCTCGTAGCTCAGCTGGATAGAGTACCTGGCTACGAACCAGGCGGTCGGAGGTTCGAATCCTCCCGAGCGCGCCATTTTCTCACACAACAACAAGTTTCTGCGCGCTCGTAGCTCAGCTGGATAGAGTACCTGGCTACGAACCAGGCGGTCGGAGGTTCGAATCCTCCCGAGCGCGCCATTATTTTTAGTAATTCTTAGAATTATCTAAATCTGCGTCCTTAGCTCAGCTGGATAGAGTACCTGGCTACGAACCAGGCGGTCGGAGGTTCGAATCCTCCAGGACGCGCCATTTTAAATGCTGCCTGAGCAAGCTCAGGGGCGGTTGGCGACTTAGGTCGGATTGCCGGCCTTCAGACAAGTCCTACGGCGTTTATGCGGCGAAAGCGTTGCTTTCTTACTCCGCAGAAACCCTCCAGGACGCGCCATTTTTAAATCGAACTCAATTTCATGGAAGTTCGACTACAATCAAGTTTCTGCGCGCTCGTAGCTCAGCTGGATAGAGTACCTGGCTACGAACCAGGCGGTCGGAGGTTCGAATCCTCCCGAGCGCGCCATCATTTATAATGAAGCCCGAGCAGTGCTCGGGTTTTTTTATGCGCGTTCGGTCGGATTGCCGGCCTGCGGGCAAGCCCTTTGGCGTGATACCGGCGAAAGCGCTGCTTTCTAACTTCCGTTATCACCCTCCCGAGCGCGCCATCATTTATAATGAAGCCCGAGCAGTGCTCGGGTTTTTTTATGCGCGTTCGGTCGGATTGCCGGCCTGCGGGCAAGCCCTTCGGCGTGATACCGGCGAAAGCGCTGCTTTCTAACTTCCGTTATCACCCTCCCGAGCGCGCCATCATTTATAATGAAGCCCGAGCAGTGCTCGGGTTTTTTTATGCGCGTTCGGTCGTATTGCCGACCTGCGGGCAAGCCCTTCGGCGTGATACCGGCGAAAGCGTTGCTTTCTAACTTCCGTTATCACCCTCCCGAGCGCGCCATCATTTATAATGAAGCCCGAGCAGTGCTCGGGTTTTTTATGCGCGTTCGGTCGGATTGCCGGCCTTGGGTCACGCCTGAACTTTTCCATGTATCGAGAATCCGTTTAACCCCTAATAAGCGCTTTACGCTGTCCTGACAGCGTTAGGGATACCAAGTTCGTATAATGCGTTGGAAGTGTTTCTGGGGGCGGCTGTGGCTTTGTGGGGAGGAGGGGGAAACCCTCAGTGACTTCATAAGTTGAAGTCACTGAGTATTCTGGAATCAGTCGTAGATGGTGGGAATAGGTTGGCGTTTATGTTGAGTCGCCTTGTAGATCCCTATTAGTTTGGCCTCAGCTTCTGCCTCGATGGTCTTTCCTTCCAGAAAATCATCAATTTGATCGTAGGTCAGGCCTAGAGCTACTTCGTCTTCCAGTTGAGGGCGGTCCTCCTCCAGATCGGCCGTTGGAGCTTTGACGACCAGGCGTTCTGGGGCGCCAAGGTAGCTCGCGAGTTTACGCACTTGGCGCTTGTTAAGACCGAAGATAGGCGCTAAGTCGCAGGCTCCATCACCATGCTTGGTGTAAAAGCCGGTGATGTTCTCGGCACTGTGATCGGTTCCAGCCACTAAGCCGCCAACGAGTCCAGCAATCTCATATTGAGCGACCATGCGCATGCGCGCTTTAACGTTACCTTTGACGAAATCAACTTTGGCGACATCGCTGGTATCGATGCCAGCTTCTGCCACTGCATTAAGAGTGTCGGTGTGAACCCCATCGACTCCTGCTTTGACGTTTACCGTTACCAGCTTGCTGGGCTCGATAAATCGGCATGCCATTTGTGCTTCATCTTCATCCTGCTGGGTTCCATAAGGCAGGCGCACAGCAATGAACTGGTATTCAGGTTGAGCTAAATCTTGGTTTAAGCCATCGATGGCCAATTGGCATAAACGGCCGGTCAGGCTGGAGTCGACACCGCCGCTAATGCCTAGAACCACGGCTTTGCAGCCCGATTGTTTGAGTTTGCTTTGAATAAATGCCACACGGCGAGTGACTTCAAACTCTGGCTCAATATCTGCCAATACCTTCATTTCCCTAAGGATCTGCCCTTTCACTGGATACTCCAACTGATTCGATACATGGGGTTAATCTATCACTGCCTTTTACGAGGGAAAAGGCCGTATAGGTCATCGACAAGCGATTGTGATGACCTAATAGTCGATAGCGCCACATTGCAAGTGTGATCTGGGTCAATTACTGCTTGCTGCGTGGGTTGCACTTGATCACAGTTGCTGAATTTTAACCATCAGCTTTGCTGATGGTGCATAGTGGTTTTATTGATGAATATGCTTAGAAATGAGACTTTTGGCCTCATTAAATATGCATTCTCGAATAGGATTGTCAGCACTGTCTTTGCGCCATATAAACGAAAGTGTTCGTGTCATATCCATCTCCGGTACATTGAGGGCGACCAGTCGGCCCTCGGCGAGGTCTTTGGCAACGTCGAGATAGGGAAGGCAGCTTAAATAATAGCCTTGGATCACTAAGTTTCTTAACACTGGCACATGCTCATACTCACGCCACACATCGAGCTCTGGTGCGAGGTGGTGAATGGCGGTGTTAAAGATACGGCGAGTACCAGCACCGGGCTCTCGCAGTACCCACTTAGCTTGGCTAAGTTGTATGGGACTTATCTGTTGATATTGGGCATAGGGATGGTGTTTACCGGCGACGATCACTAGGTGGTCTTCTCGCCATACTTTTTGGGCGATACGGCTGTCATCACAGCGTCCTTCAATGATGCCCAGATCATAGTGGTAATCCAAAATTCCATTAATTACCTTTTCGGTGTTTTTAACTTCAAGATCGACCCTAACTTCAGGGAAATCGCTGTCAATCCTGCTAATTAATGTGGGCACCAGGTGCTCGGCCGCGGTCTGGCTAGCCGCCAAAGTGATCTCACCACTGACCAGGTGTTGGTCATAGAGTCCTAACTCAATTTGACGAGCATCATCGAGCAGTTTTTTGGCTTTTGGTCGCAGCCAGTGACCCCAATGGCTGAGCACCATTCGTTTACCATGGCGCTCAAATAAGGGCCGACCTAGACTGCGCTCCAATTGAGATAGGGACATGCTGGCTGCGGACTGGGTCATGGCCAGTTGATTGGCGGCCTTTGACACGCCTCCGGTTTCGGCAATTGCATGAAAAACGGCCAACTGTTTAAGGGAAAATCGCATTCGAAAAAACACCGAATAAGGATGATGTTTCATTAGACCACAAAACCAACAATGCATCAGTTTTATTGAATAAATCTGGAAGCAATATCAATTATCTGATTCTTGAAGTTCGGGGTAATCTGAGGACGTAGATAGAGCACAACAATAAAAAAGGTAGGTAATGTGATGACTCGTTTTCAGAAAGTGGCTGATTATATGCACCCGCCCAAAGTGGTGCTTGCCCCCACTCAGACCATCACTGACGCGTTAGCCATAATGCAGCAATCTCAAGCCGGTTGGGCGCCGGTTGTGGACAGTCGAAACCAGTTGGTTGGCGTGTTGACGGAGCACGATCTTCTCATCGACCTTTGGTGTTGTGATTATCGTCCGTCCATGGATTTAACAGTACAAGAACTGATGCAGCAGCAGGTGGTGGCATTGAGCCCAAGGGATCTGATTCGAGATTTAGCCGAGCAGATCTGCATCGATGTTGAGCAGGTTTACCCAACGTCGGTGATGGGACGAGCAACTGCGTTGTGTTCATTGTCCCTTAAAGAGCGGGTTCGCCAAAGTAAACCCGCTAAGCCTCATCAATATCCTGTGGTGGAAAACGGCCAATTGGTGGGCACCATGAGCCGTCACGATCTATTGCGAGCCCTGAGCCCCCTATATGGCGAATCGGTAGCTAAAGCCAGTTAACTCATGCTGGTGGCTCGAGTATGGCCACCAGTTATCCATTGCCCCTGTCGCTTGATTGTCATGTTGGTACATCACTACCTCAGTAGAATGTCGAGTTAGCAGTTGAGTTCGCCTAAAGTGTGGTGTGCTTTCAGCGGCGGGGCGATTTAGGGATCCGACACACACAGGCAGAGGGATCTGCCCTCCCTAATCAATAAAAAAGGAGAGCTGGGCTCTCCTTTTTTATCTCAGCGAAATTCAGTGATCACACTGTTTGCGACGACATAGAGTAAAGTTACGTATGTGAGCGCCCGCTATGGTTGCTGCGCCCACTAAAGTGGCGATCTTCTCCCCGTTCTCTCCAAGTACGTCGTGTCCCCAGATGCCAGTGAAAAGCAAAGTGATCAGGCCTAAGGTGCCAAAAATGGCAACGGCTATATCTTTGTGTTGCTTACAGCCCAAGCTTAAGGAGAGCATGCTTAAAGGAACCACCAGCCACAACAGCAGTTGATGGAAGGCTTCCTGCCCTAAAATGGTGGTTCCCAAGCTAGGTGATAGGGTTAGCAGCAGTGGCAGTGTTAAGCAGTGGATGGCGCAGAGTGCCGATGCTGAGATGGCGTATTTATCGAGACTCGGGCTAAATTCGGACAGGGCTTTCATGGTAAATAATATCCATTTTCATTTGATTTGTTGCAACGTAACATATTTAGGGTGGCGAGTCGTGTATTTTAGGCAGGACTAAATTGCTCCGTTGACTGATGCTCGATTTCCCAAGCACGCCGCTAATTCCACATGAATGCCGGGAAACTGCTTTTTGAGGGCTTGGGCGAGCCCTTTTTGCGCTAGGGGCGTGCCATGAATCAGGCGAATCTGCTTAGGTAGGGTTGTCATTTTTCTGACAAATTTGATCAGATCCGGTTGGTCGGCATGGGCAGAATAGCCGCTGAGACTGTGTACTTTGGCATTGACCTGCATGAGCTCATCGTCGATGACCGCTTTGCCAGGGCCCGTCATCTGGCTGAGTCGGTGCCCCAAGGTGCCTTTTGCTTGATAGCCGACAAATAGGATGTCGGTGCGGGGATCGCCTGCTAGGGCTTTTAAGTAGTTAATAATTCGACCGCCACTGCACATTCCACTGGCGGCAATGATGATGGCGGGCTCGCCAGTTTTCGCGAGCCGATTGACCAAGGCTTGGTGATGTTGATGGCTATCTATGGTGATCAGTTGTTCGAAGTTCAGTGGGTGTCGCCCTTGAGCCACCTTTTGTTTGGCTTCGTTATCCCAAAGCCATTGCAGCTTCTGGTAACGGCGATTTATCTGGGAGGCCAACGGCGAGTCCAAAATGATCGGCAGACGTTGATGGACGGCGTTTTTCGATAAGTGAAACAGGATCTCTTCAATTTCGTAAAGCAGCTCCTGAGTTCGCCCAATGCTAAATGCTGGGATCAGCGTGGCTCCGCCATCAGCCAGCGTGTTTGACAGCAACTGTTTTAACCGTTCAGTGCGCTGGCTACGTTGCTGATGACTGCGGTTACCATAGGTGGATTCCATGACCAGTAGATCGGCTCGTTCTGGCGACACAGGATCTGGCAGCAGCGGTGTGTGGTAGCAGCCAAGATCGCCACTGAACACCACTCGCTGCTGATTTTTTAGTGCCACCTCCACCACGCTGGAGCCTAAAATGTGTCCCGCAGGGTTAAGCCGAATCATTGCCGCGGCGTCGCTGTCGATGGCGTGCCATTGATTGTACTCCACGGGGCGCAGCTGACGTTCTAGTTGGCCAAGCATCGCCTGAATAAGGCGACTGTCGGAGGTGATGCCTAGGGCGATGGCGTCCCGTAGGATCAAAGGCATCAATTCGGCACTGGCGTTGCTACAATAGATAGGGCCTCGAAACCCCTCGATGAGCAGGTGTGGCAGTCGGCCAATATGATCAATATGGCAGTGAGTAACGATCACCGCCTCGATGCCGTTAAGGCAAAAATCGATCTGTTTATCGTCATCGCCCAAACGCTGGCGCTCTTCTCCCTGAAATAGACCGCAATCGATGAGGACGGAGTGCTGTGAGTCCAGCCACAACTGGTGGCATGAGCCGGTTACGCCATTGCTGGCACCATGATGGGTGATTTTCACCTGCAAACTTCCTTATTAGCTTGTGCTAGGTGGCAAAATCGGATTCCAGCGTCCTTCATCCTTGAAGTTCATCGCGCAGAGGATCCGCTTACTATCTTATAGCTGAATTTAGAAAAACCGTTGCCGTTGTTCCATGATTTGGCTCAGTAATTTGCGGTTTCATTCACTTGAAGCCGACCTAAAGCGGCGGCTCTGAGCGACCAAGTCTTGGATTGCTTTCTTTGATGAGAAGCCGTTATTTTCGACCTCGTGCGCCACTGTCAAAGACAAACCGCAATTAATTAGAACCGATATTAGTAGTGTTAAATCAAGGATATTCCTCTTAAGGTCAGCGATAATAGGCTCTAATCAAAGCGGTATTTGACTGACCGAACCGGGTCAGTCGTTTTAGGAACACACATGCGTCGACATCAACAAGCCACGGTAAGTTATCAGAACGTCAATTTTGGCGTGCTTAAATCACTGATTCCCTACCTGCTCGAGTTCAAAGTGATTTTAGGCTTGTCGTTAGCCTGCCTAGTTGGTGCCAAGGTCGCCAGCGTTGGCTTGCCTTTCATCTTAAAAGACATCGTAGATACCCTAGATGGCGTTGGTGACATTCCCGCCGCAACGGCCATCCCTCTGGCGCTGTTATTGGCTTACGGCCTGACTCGTTTTGCCAACGTACTGTTTGGTGAACTGCGCGATACCCTGTTTGGTCGCATTACAGAGCGCGCCATGCGCCGAGTTGGCTTGAAGGTGTTTAAGCACCTGCATCGTTTGGATCTGGCGTTTCATCTGGAACGGCGTACCGGCGGTGTGTCTCGCGACATTGAGCGGGGCACCAATGGCATCAGTTTTCTGATGCGGTTTATGGTGTTCAACATCGTTCCGACTCTGCTGGAAATCACCTTGGTTGTGGGACTGTTATGGTGGAACTACCACATCGGTTTTGCGTTGATTGTTGCTGTGGCCGTCACCGCATACATCGGTTTTTCAGTGGTGGCCACTGAGTGGCGTACTGACTTTGTTCGTCAGGTAAATGCCGCTGAATCTCAAAGCAGTACCCGCGCCGTAGACAGCTTGTTGAATTTTGAAACCGTTAAGTATTTCACCAATGAAGATCATGAAAGCCAGCACTACGACAAGGAGCTGGCTAATTGGGAGCAAGCGCGTCGGAAAAACCGGCTGTCGCTGTTTGCCCTAAATGGTGGTCAGGCGCTGATTATTGCCGTGGCCATGACCGCCGCGATGATTCTAGCGGCATCCGATGTGGTGAATGAGCAGATGACTTTGGGGGATTTTGTACTCATCAACAGCTTCATGATGCAGGTGTTCATGCCTCTAAACTTTCTCGGTTTTGTATATCGAGAGATGAAAGGGGCGCTGGCCAACATTGAGCGGATGTTTGAGCTGCTTGATAGAGAACCGCTGGTCAACGACAAACCGGAGGCGCCAGCCCTGAAGATGAACGGCGGCACCATCTGCTTTGATAATGTGGCCTTTGGGTATCACCCACAAAGACCGATCCTTAACGGGGTTAGCTTTGAGGTAAAACCTAAGCAAAAGGTGGCCATCGTCGGTGCCAGTGGCGCGGGTAAATCGACCCTGTTTAAACTGCTGTTCCGGTTCTATGAGGTGAGCTCCGGTGAGATTCGTATCGATGGTCAGGCCATTGATGGCATTACTCAGAAGTCCCTTCGTGGTGCCATTGGCGTGGTGCCGCAAGATACCGTGCTGTTTAACACCTCAATTTTTGACAACATCCGTTATGGCCGCGTTGATGCCAGTGACGATGAGGTGTGGCACGCCATTCGGTTAGCCCACCTTGACCAGTTTATTGAGCGGTTGCCAGAGAAGGAGCAGACTCTGGTTGGCGAGCGCGGCTTGAAGCTCTCAGGCGGCGAGAAGCAGCGAGTTGCTATCGCCAGAGCGATCTTAAAGCAGCCGCCGATCATGGTGTTTGATGAGGCCACCTCCAGTCTAGACAGCCATTCTGAACGACACATTCTGGCGGCGATGCAGGAGATTGCTAAGGAGCAAACCACGTTGGTTATTGCTCACCGCTTGTCGACCGTTGTTGATGCAGACAACATCATCGTGCTGGATCAGGGGCAGGTTGTGGAGCAGGGGACTCATGAAGAACTGCTTGAAAAACAAGGGCATTACAGTGCCTTGTGGCTGGTTCAGCAGCAGTCACAGCGTCAGTCTTTGCAGCGTTCACAACGTCAGGCGGATGACCTACAAAACGGCGGTGAGATCTCCTAGCCCTCTGCCTTGAGTCGCAATTTGTGTCTCTGGTAGCTTATTGGGCGTAGAAAACCAATCTCAAGGATGAGAGCCATGAACCGCCTGTTAATAGTGTCTGTCGCGTTGCTGGTCGCCGCGGCATTGTGGTGGACAGACACCGCTACCCCCCATCAGACAACGTCGTTATCGGCATCGCCGGAAGCGAAGTCAGAAGAGGCAAAATCGTCAATTTTCGAGCTGGCTAATATGGAAGTGGGTCGCATCCCACCTAAACCTCAAAAACAGCGCCGCGTCAGTGAAGACCAAGAGCGCGATCAGGTTGATGAGCAGCCTATCTCCTCTGAGCCAGAGCAAGCCCCTCAACCGGTACCGGCGGCCACCGCTCACCATCAGCCGATGGCGGCTCCAGCCAATGGCGCGGGTTTCGTTTCTCACCCCAGCCACAAGGCACCGCTGCAGGCTCCGATCAGCCAGACCAGACCCAGTACACCACAGCCTTAGCTTTCAAGGTGAGTGGTGCCGCGGGGTAAGAGATTCTCTGCCTCGCGTTGTCTCCTTCCACAACTTTCCCTCAGGCAGGCCTTAAGCTTGAGTTATCCATCCATATCCTTGGCTTAATACCTGACGTATTTCGAAACATTTTGGGGTATGAATAGTGAAGTGCACTTGCTAGTTTACTTATGGACAGGAGTCTAAATATTAAAAACTAGGGAAAGTGAGATGAATAAAATCGTTAAGGGAATTGGCGTTACGGCCATAGCGGCGGTGATGGCTGGCGTCAGTTTTGCTGCCCATGAATGGTATGCGGATAAGCCATTTCTGTTTCGAGCCTACTTGGACCGGCCACTGATTAAAATTGCCATGGATCAGCCTGAGATGTTGACCAGTTTAGGCGTATTGGAGTCCGTGGGGATTACCGGCCATAACGCTTATCTGGACAACGACAGCCCAGAGCAAGGGGATAAGCTGTTTGCCCAGATGGCATCATTACGAGATGGGCTTTCTCAATACGACAATGATTCACTGTCAGAATCGGAGCTGCTGTCAAAGCAGGTGGCCCAATACCTGCTTGACTTAATGAGCCAAGCGGAACCGTATCGATATCATACCTATCCGGTGAATCAACTTTTTGGCATTCAAAATGGTTACCCAACCTTCATGCAAGCTCAGCACCGTTTGCAAACTCAGGAAGACGTGGAGCATTACCTAGCGCGACTTGATGCGGTTCAGCTCAAGTTTGCTCAGACGCTAGAGGGGTTAAAGCTTCGAGAGCAAAAAGGGATTATCCCGCCGCGATTTATGATTGATCGAGTGTTAACGGAGATGACTGAGTTTGTGGCTCAGCCCATTGAGACCAACATTCTTTATACCAATCTGGAGCAAAAGGCCGCCGAGATTGAAGGGGTGTCATCGCAGCAGTCTCAAGCCTGGCTGGCGGACGCCAAATCGCGAATTCAAGACTCAGTTCATCCTGCCTATCAGTCTTTGATTGACTATTTTACCCAATTGGCGCCAAAGGCTGGCAACGACGTGGGCTACTGGCATCTGCCTGATGGTGATAAGGCCTACGAGTTGGCGCTCAAGCTGTTTACGACCACCGATTACAGCGCCGAACAGCTGCATCAGTTGGGATTGTCTGAGGTTGAGCGGCTTCAAGCGCAGATGCTGTCGATCATTACGCAGCAGGGGTACTCCGTTGACGCGGGGTTTGAAACGGCGATGGCCGAGTTAGCGGCGGATCCTAAGCACTATTATCCAGACAACGACGAAGGTCGCGCTCAGATCTTAGCTGACTATCAACGGATCTTGGATGAGATTGACGCGGGATTAGACCCTGTATTTAACGTTCGCCCGCAAGCCAGCATGGAGGTGCAGCGAATTCCTGAGTTTAAGGAGAAAACCTCACCTGGGGCGTATTATCAGCAGCCCTCTCTCGATGGAACTCGACCGGGCCGCTTCTTTGCCAACCTGTATGACATCAAAGCTACGCCCCGCTATAGCATGCGAACTCTGGCTTACCATGAGGGGATCCCCGGTCACCACTTCCAGATTGCCATCGCCATGGAGCTAGAAGGGTTGCCGTTTATGCGCCGTATGGCCCCATTTACCGCCTACATTGAAGGTTGGGCGTTGTACGCCGAACAAGTGGCTTGGGAGGCGGGATTTCAGGATCAGCCGCTGGATAATTTAGGACGCCTGCAGGCGGAACTGTTTCGTGCGGTGCGGCTAGTGGTTGACACCGGCCTTCACGCTAAGCGCTGGAGTCGTGAGCAGGCCATCGATTACATGGCCGCGAACACAGGCATGGCAAAGTCTGATGTGGTGGCAGAAGTTGAGCGCTACATTGTGATGCCAGGGCAAGCCACGGCGTATAAGGTGGGCATGCTCAAGATTCTTGAACTTCGCCAAAAAGCGCAGCAAGCGCTGGGGGATAAGTTTGAATTAACGGCATTTCACGATGCGGTACTGAAAAACGGTGCGCTGCCTTTAGATATTTTGGAGCAGGTGATTGACGATTACATCGCCAAGGTCCAAGCCAGTTGATGAGGTGAGCCCGCAAATGCGGGCTTTTTTAAGCTTAAAAGCGCCCACCCACTCGGCGTATCAGCCGCAGGGCAACTCGCAACAGCCAATTGGGAAGTGGCATCATCTCCGGTTTGATACCAGCCTGATAAGCCGGTCTGGCTTCGATTCGGCGAAGCCATTGCCGAACATAGGGGAAGGGGTGTACATCGTAGCCAAGGCGCGACAATAGCTTGGCATTTGGGTACCAAGCGATGTCTGCCAGTGAGTACTCACTTCCAGCCAGCCACGCCGTTTTACTCAGTTGACACTCTATCTCTTCGAACTGCGCATCCAGCACGGATTTGGCTTGCTGCAGATCGCTTCCAGCCTTTCCCAAACGTCGCTTGCGATGGAATTCCGCTCGATGAGGCACATGTTGTTCGTAGTATCGCCACTGCTCTGGCGTCGGCAGCCGCCCCAGCCCATTGGCATAGACGAAATTGACCACTTGGTGCTCATGGGACTGGGCCGCCTTCTCTAGCCAGCGAGTCATTAGCTGAGCCTGTTCAGGTTGTTGTGGCGTCAATGACACCTTGGGAAACTGCTGCTCCAGATAGGACAAGATGGTGCACGATTCGGTTATTGAGTGGTTGTTATGAACCAGCGCGGGCACTTCACATTTTGGGTTGATGGCTCGGTAGTGGTCGCTTAACTGTTCATTGGCCATCAGATTGATTTTGATTTTCTGAGGCGTAAGCCCTTTTTCGGCTAAGGCCAGCATTACCCTTTGGGCGCAGTTAGAGTAGGGGTGGTAATACAGCGTGAGTGTTTCAGTCATGACATCGGGTCTCATGGATTATCGGCAAGCCTAAGCGGCTAAGGGAGAGAAGCCGCCGCTTTTTTGCAGCGCTCTTTGGTAGGCGGGGCGTTTTCGCATCTGGAGCAGGTAGCGTTCAATGTGAGGGTAGTCATCGCCGAAATCGACACGGACCTGAGCCACCTCAAGGCAGTAACCTATTACAATATCTGCGGCCGTCAGTTGGTTCCCAGCGATCCACATTGAGTTTGATAGGGTATTGTCGATGTGCCCGAGCATCTTGCTCAAATTGGGCTGAAGGTAAGCAGACACCGCACGGTTGATCACCAGTTTTATCAATGGGCGAATCAATCGCGGGCTTCTGCTGATTAACCTAGAAAAGATCAATCGTTGCAGTAACAGGGGCATCAACGAACCTTGAGTTGCATGAAACCAGTAGAGATAGGCTTCGCGGCTTGGGCTGCCGGGTGTTGGTCGTAGTGGCGAGTTCGGCTGTTGATCAAGCAGGTAATCCACAATGGCATTGGTTTCCGCGAGTCGGTTTTGCCCGTCAGATATGGTGGGGGCTTTGCCAATGGGATGGAGTGCTTTGTATTCAAGGGGCGCCAGAGTGTTTGGACCTACTCGGGCGTATTTCTGAAGGTGATAGTCAAGCCCAAGCTCCTCCAGTAGCCAAAGAATCCGAATGGATTGTGAGTTTTCTAGATGGTGTACGGTTAACATTGATCATTTCCCCATTGGAAAGGCCAGCGGTAATGCTGTCCAATACTCATTTAAATGTCATGATATATATCGTGACATCTAAAATCTAGGGTTTTATGAGTTCAGCAGAGAGACGGTGTCGACGGGTGGGGTGCAAGAGGAGAGCTTTAGGCAAGCCTGGTGCTTTTAAGCCGCCAGGCTGAACCTCGTATCCAATGCGTGTTACCGCGGGGAGACTTTACGGATGTAGCCGTAATCATTTTCGGTAATGTAGAGGTTACCCAGATGATCCAATGAGATCGCTCTGGGCTCGCTGATTTTCTCACCTACGGCGTTAAAGGGCAGTCCATCGCCGCTGTGCTGATGATCCCGTCCACCGTCAATAAACAGATGGATGATGCCGCTGGGGTCAACAAACCAGATCTGCCCCCCTTTGTGTGTCGCGAGAAAATAGCCTCCGTTGGGGTGAAACCAGATTCCTCTGACTTCATTCAAGCCGGTTTCCAGTGCCGGGTAGCCATGGCCGCCGCCTCGGATCTTTCCATTTCCGGCCACCGCCGTTTTGTTACCCTTGGCATCAACCCGGTAAACCTTGTGACCATTGCGGTCGGTGACATAAAGTTGATTCTTGTCGTTCAAGGCCAGATTGGCTAGCTCTTTGAAGCCACTGGCGATCACCTCAACCCCCGCCTCGGGCGTCCAGCGTTTGAGCTCACTTCCAGAGGCGTAGTAGGCAAGAGTGGCATCCGAGCTCACCCACAACCCTCTGCCAGTTTCAATGCCGCTAGGGTCGTGGAATAGGGTGGAAATCTGACCGTTGGGAAGCACTCGGCGAACTTTGTTATTTCCGGTATCTAAGATGTCCACTGCGCCGCTTCGCTGAACCCAGATCCCATTGGGAAAACACAGCGCCACTTGTTGAGCTGGAGCCGGTTGGTCGCCACCGTCAGCGCATTGGTTGGTGCCTGCCAAGGTGGTTATCTGGCCTTGTTCATCAATGCGCCGGATGCCGTGAGCATCCTTATCGGCAATGATGACATTACCCTGATAGTCGGCAATGGCATGATGAGGGCGAGATAACTCAACTTGAATCGCAGGCTTACCTTCAAATTCTGAATGCCAGTTGTTTAGGTATTTTTGGCGATCTTCACCGGTTCCGGCAATGGTTGAGATGCTGCCATACTGATTACTGAACCGCTCAAAGTTGTGATATTGATTGATCTCCATGGCCAGTGTGGCGCCGACCCCGGCAAGTAACAGAGCACCGGACAGTAGGATAAAGTGGCGAAAGGGAAGCTGTGACATCATGGTCTCCTAAAAAATTCGGCCACTGGCGAGAGTGGCCGCTAAGCATGAAGAAAGATGACTTAGTCAATGGCGACTACCTGCACTGTATGGCTCAGTGTATTGGTGCCTCACTAACGGGTAGGTACGATACGGTAATGGTCTAAAAATAACTTTGATCCACATCTAAAGTTTTGATCAAAACTTACACTTGGTGTTTTTAGAGCCATTCTTTAATTGGTTTTTGATTCTTAACTGGTCGAAACTATATGGTGGAATGCATTCCAGTCCGTGACCTTGGAAAGTGTTTGAAAATTGAGAGCTGGCGGCGATTCACACAAACAACATTTACACTCGCACGAGGCTGTTTTTATCCACTTGCTCGCTTAAGCTAATGTCAATTGCTGATATTCACAGCTTGGCTCGCTTCGGTAGAACTCTGTTGACCCCTACCTTTGTCTAAGTGCGTTTTGGTTGATTACTGGCCAAATTGGCTGCGATATTAGTGTCCAACTGTCTCCCATTTAGGAATTGACTCATGTTTAAAGCCCTTCAGCTAACTCAAGACGGCAAAGCAACTCTGGCCAAGGTATGTGAACTGGACGACAGTGCACTGCCGGCGGGAGAGGTATTGGTGGAGGTTGTTGCCTCGTCACTGAATTACAAAGACGGCCTAGCGGTAACCGGTAAGGGTAAGATTATCCGTGATTTCCCTATGGTCCCAGGCATTGATTTTGCTGGTAAGGTGCTGGAATCCAGTGACGATCGCTATCAGGCAGGAGATGAGGTGGTTCTCACTGGGTGGGGCGTAGGTGAGCGTCACTGGGGCGGTATGGCGCAGCGCGCTCGAGTCAAAGCCGATTGGTTAGTGCCGATGCCCAAAGGCGGCGATCACCACAAAGCGATGATGATTGGCACTGCAGGCTTGACGGCGATGCTGTGCGTTCAGGCGCTGGAAGATGCCGGAGTGAAGCCCGAGCATGGTGAGGTGCTGGTTACTGGTGCCAGCGGCGGGGTGGGTTCAGTAGCAGTAAGCCTTCTGTCCCAATTGGGCTATGAGGTCGTGGCGTCCACAGGGCGTGTCGAGGAAAATGGCGACATGCTGACCGCGTTGGGGGCTAAAACCCTGATGCCTCGCAGTGAACTGGAAGCTGAGTGTCGTCCATTGGAGCGTTCCCGCTGGGCGGGTATTGTCGATACCGTGGGCGGCCAGGTGTTGGCCACCGCTTTGGCCCAAGCTAACTATGGTGGCGCGGCGGCCATCTGTGGTTTGGCCGGTAGCTTTGCACTGCCAACGACGGTAATGCCGTTTATTTTGCGTGGGGTGTCGTTACTGGGGGTGGATTCGGTAATGTGCCCTCTTGAAAAACGTCAGCGCGCTTGGAATCGAATTTTAGAGATCTTGCCGCAAAGCTACTTTGATCAAGCTTGCACCAGCATTAGTCTGGAACAAGTGCATGATTACGCAGACCGAATCGTAAAAGGCCAAGTGACCGGTCGTGTGTTGATCACTCTGTAACTTTGTGGTTTGTCAGTGAAGCCAGCACTCTGTGCTGGCTTTTTTATGCCTGAAATGTATATCCATGGTTTCTATTGTTCTGAGGAATCCGGAAAGGAAAGGCGCTCCGCACCTATCTTGTTAGAGAACCCTAATGGTTATCTAGGAGCATCAACATGGATAAAGGCAGTGGATTGAAAGCGGCGGTAACTGGTGTGTTGTCCGTTGGCGTATTAGCACTTTCCAGCCAAGCTCATGCGGTACCTGATCAACCCAAGGCATGGGAAAAATGTGCTGGAGTGGCGAAAAAGGGCATGAATGACTGCGGTGCTCTCGATGGCAGCCATGGTTGTGCAGGGCAGGCGAAAATGGACAACGACCCCAATGAGTGGGTGTACGTGCCTCAAGGCACCTGCAAAAAATTAGGAGGTAAGGTCGCTAAAGTGAAACCTGCAAAGGGCGCCGCTTAGTGTTATCACTCTCATCGACTGCAGCGAGTTTTAGCGTTCGTGAAACTCACATGGGCGAACTCCTAGCGGAGGCGACGTCGTTGCCGTTTATTGAAGTGATGGCCGACAACTTTATGGCCCTACGTGGGCCACATTATTATCAGCTGCAGCAATTGGCGGAGCGTTACCCGGTTGTGTTGCACTGCGTCGGCCTCTCTCTAGGGGGAGCTGGGCCAACGGAGGAATACCTGAAACGACTTACCCACATGGCCAATGAATTAAGCGCCATTGCCATCTCCGACCATTTGAGTGTCAGCACGATTGACGGCACAGACCTTCATGATCTACTCCCCATTCGATATGACCATCGCACCTTAGAGCAGCTCGAGTCCCAGATACAGCGGGTGCAAACACAAACTCGGTTACCGCTGCTGCTGGAAAACATCTCTCGCTATCTTGCTTATCGTGACGACCTCATCGACGAAGGGGAGATGTTGGCTGAGCTGAATCGGCGCACAGATGTCGGAATTTTGCTGGATATTAATAATCTGTACGTTACCGCGCATAACCTTGATGACGACCCGCTGGTGCTGCTTAAGCACTTTCCCTTGCATGCAGTGGGTTACTGCCACCTTGCTGGGCATGAACGCCGACAGGCGCTGCTAGTGGACACCCATGGCTGTCATGTTAGCGAAGCCGTGTGGCAGCTTTTTCAACAAGTGCTTAACAGTATGGGACCCAAACCCACCATTATTGAATGGGATAACCAGATACCCCCTGTGGTGACCATGTTGCGAGAGAGTGCCATCGCCGAGCGCATTTTGCAGGAGGCTAATTATGGCTAACAGTCGTGATCCGCTTAATTTTTATCAGCATCATGGGGTGTTGGGGTTTAAAGCAACGCTGGCTCCGATTGAGCAAGCGTTGGCAATTTATAGAACAAATCGGGTCGGCGCTTATATCACTGCGGTGTCGAATAGTTATCCTTGTTTTCGATTTTTAATTGGCGATAAATTATTTGAACAAATAGCTAGAAACTATGTCTTAGACTTTGAGTTTGCTAGAAACAGTTCGATGAAATTAGAAGATTGTGGCCTGAACTTATTATCGTGGCTGCAGGCTAAACCTCAATCGAAAGTGCTTTTGATGGACTTTCCATTCCTCGGGGCTTTACTTAGGTGGGAGTGGGGATGGCATTGTGCCCACCATACCCCCAAAGAGGTAGATCTGGATCACGCTGCTTGCTCCGAAAAACGGTGCTATGTGGCATCTTCTTATGATATTCCTGAAATCTGGAAAGCCTTGATGTCACTGGCTCGTGGTGATGAGGTTGAGCTGGACGTCGTCAGTGGCAAGCAGAGGTTGTGGGTAATAGAATCCAAACCGAGATCGGTGCAATGGCAGCGATTGCGCTGAGTGAATTGTTTGAGTGAATAACATGGGAAAGTGTGACGAAGATCAAGAATGTTTTTTCTTTTGAGGCGGAGATTATATTTCTTTGTTATTTATTAACTGAGTCATTTTTAACTTCACTACTGTTCTTAATGTACCTTTGTACCAACTTATAAAGTTGGAACTCATTCCAGAAAATGATCCTATTAACCTAACTTCTTAAAATTTGCAGCCGAGCTTATTTTTTAGGAAAACCCCCTGGTTAAATGTGTTTAATGCCAATTTCTCCCGTTTTGGAATTGGTTCCAGATTTACACTTGCCATCAAGTTAATCACAACAAAGGTGAAAACCAGATGAGCAAGGTAGATCTGTTAGGACGCCGTAATTTTATTAAAGGCTTAGGCGCCGCTAGCGTCGCCATGGCCACTCCAGCACTGGCTTCTTCTGTTAGCGCAAACGAAGTTAAATGGGATGAGACTGTTGAAATCGCCATTATTGGTTCCGGTTTTGCTGGTCTGGCAGCTGGTATCGAAGCAACTCGCAAAGGTTGCAAATCTGTAACCATCTTTGAAAAGATGCCAGTGTTTGGTGGTAACTCCGCTATCAACGGTGGCCTGTTTGCTGCACCTGGTACTCCAATGCAGAAGAAAGAAGGTGTGGACGACTCTGTAGAGCGTATGGTGTCCGACCAGCTGAAGTCTGGCCGTGGCATTGCTGATGAAGAGCTGTTGCGTCACGTTGCTTCTCACGCTAACGAAGCGTTGCAATTGACCATGGATGCTGGTGCTGAATTCCACCCTTACCTACAGCAATTGGGCGGTCACTCCGTTCCTCGTACTTACCAAACTACCGTAAGCTGTGGTGCTGGTATCACTCAGCCGCTGCTGAAAGAGTGTCGTAAGCTGGGCGTTGGTACGGTAAGCCGCGCTAAGTTCGAAGGCTTTGTGCTTGACGATAACGGTAAAGTAGTGGGTGCTAAGATCCGCACTGGTTACTACTTCGGTGAAGAAGGCAAAGGTAAACTGATCTACGTTAAAGCGACTCGCGGCGTGATCATGGCTACCGGCGGCTTTGGTCAGAACATCGATCTTCGTATGGCTCAGGATCCTACTTTGACCGCAGAAGTTGGTTGTACCAACGCCAAAGGTGCGACCGGTGAAGGTATGTTCGAAATGTTCCGTCTGGGCGCAATTCCTGTACACCTAGCTCACATTCAGTCTGGTCCATGGGCGTCTCCAGATGAAGGTGGCTTCGGTTACGTATCTAACTACTCCATCTTTAACTTCCCACACTCTATTGCGATCAACCGCATGACTGGTAAGCGTTTCATGAACGAAATCGCTGACCGTAAGACTCGTGCTGACGCTGAGCTGAACTGCCGTGATGCGCAGGGCAACCCGCTGCCACCAATCATGATCACCAGCTACGAGCATGCGAAAGAGCACCCTAACTGCAAGAAAGTACTGAAGTACAACGTAGGCTGGAAATTCGATTCTGTTGAAGAGCTGGCTAAGCACTTCGACGTACCTCTGAAAGAGCTGAAAGCTCAGATCGAAGAGTACAACGGCTACGTTAAGTCCGGTAACGACGAGCAGTTCGGTAAGAACATGGGTAAAGCCAAAGGCAAATACATCAAAGCACCATTCACCGTGGTACGCCTGTGGCCGAAAGTGCACTACTGCCAAGGTGGTGTTCAGGTGACTAAAGAAGCTCGCGTAAAAGACAGCTTCACTGGTCAGCCAATTGAAGGCCTGTTCGCTGCTGGCGAAGTGTGCGGTGGTATCCATGGCGTGAGCCGTTTGGGTAGCTGCTCTATCCCTGAGTGTATGGTGATGGGCATGACTGCTGCACGCACCATCATGGGCGCCTAAGTCTTAGATCGATTTTAGAGGATACAATGATGAACAAATTTATGACTCTGGCTGCAGCTATGATGCTGACCTTCGGTGCTCAAGCCGCTGATCTGCAGCCTGGTGACAGCATGACCAAAATGGGTGCTAAGCACGGCCGTGTATACCACGAAATGAACTACGACGATGGCTGTAAGTCTTGTCACGACCAAGGTATGCGCAAGCGTCCTTCTGACACTGCTTGTCTTGAGTGTCACGATCGCGATGATTTGGCTGAAGCGACTGCCCGTGAAGGTGATGAAGTGTGGCAGAACCCACACAACAACCTGCACTACGGAAAAGAGGTACCGTGTATTGAATGTCACGGCGAACATCAAGCTAAGCGCCCTCTTTGCCTAGATTGTCACACTTTTAAGTTTGATAAGCATAAACAATAAACAAGACACAGCTTAAATAACTTAAAATAAATTTCTAGAGTTGGGTGGGTAGTTCTCCGAATTAACCTTCCCACCCAACTCATTTTATATTCTTAAATTTCCAGTATGATTTAAGAACTGTTGTAGGAATGATGATAATGAAAAAAGCACTACTATTTGCAAGCCTATTCGCTGCTAATAACGCCATGGCGATTGAGATTCCTGATTTTCTTGATAAAAAGGAAATTGAAAACGCCACCTTTAAATGTCTGACTGAAGAGCAGAAATATTCTGCAGCAGATCAAAAATACGTTGATATTTTGTGGCAAGAGACCCTGAAATATCTTGAAGGTTACGCGGTTGCATTGAGTACCTCTGATGGTAACTGCCGCAACTCTGACCTGACCATGTACCAAACCAACACCCATGACCTGAAAGGTCCTCAGTACATGTGCATCATGGACCGTCGCGACATGAAGCTGATGGTTAAGCACATCTACTCTGTATTGGCCAACCCTGATGAAGCGAAACAGTGCTTCGGTGCTCGTGAAGACGTAAACTGGATCTACAGCCCAGGCGGTGAGTTAGAAGCCAAGTCTCCAGTAGCTAAGTGGTTGAACCGTACCACTTTTGAAGAGTTCTTCGAGAAAAACGTAACCAACGAAGAAGTTAAGAAGTACGGTCGTGAATACACCAAGAACTTCTACAAGATGGTAACCGGTGACGACATCAAACTGCCTGATGCTTTCCCATTCGATGTCAGTGCAAACTCTCTGCCTAACCTGTGGGCGTCTGTGGGCTGGTTCCCAATGTACGCAGAAGAGAGCGAGCGTAACAAGCGTAACTTCGAAAAGACCCGTGGTAACTACGCTTACGCTGAAGTATTTGGTCACTGGGGCCTGCTGCGAATTGATGAAATTAGCGGCGAGAAAGTGGGCGCCGAAGTGGGTATGGTGACTCAGCGCGTAGATTCCTTCTATCCTTACCACAACCACGCTATCTCTGAAATCTACTACACCATGCGTGAGCCTGCGTGTACTGATGAGTTCAAGAACTTTGCGGTTCGTGAAGACAGCCCTCTAGTGAAAACCATCAGCGAAACCGACACCGTTCGTGAAGTGGAATTCGATGCTGGTATGGCTAACGAAGAGTGGTTCTGGGCCAACACCTCTCCAGAGAAAGATGACCTGGCGTACTTCCACCAGAACACCATCCACGCATTCCAGTACAACGGTGCAGAGTGCCACGCTAAGCCAGAAGAGAAAGCCATCGTAACCGTATGGGCTCGCTCTAATGCTAACGACAAGCGTAACGACTACGGCACCACCTTGCTGTGTGAGTCTGCAGACCGCCCTAACACCCCAGCAATGCGCGGCGAAAAAATTCGCTGTGACCTGACTAAGCTCAAGTACTAAGTCAGATTATTGCCTGCGAAGTGAATGCTTCGCAGGCAATTAAAAATACCCATTACCAAAGCAAGTAATAGTTATTTTTAAATTAAACATTTATCAACTCTCTCTCTAAAAAGAAAATTATTAAGCCCTTGTCAATCCTATTGGCAAAATCTCTATTAAAGGAACGAATGATGAAACTCATGAAACTAACTACTTTAGCGGCACTATGCCAAATGGCTTTAGTTCCGGTAACTCACGCAGCTGTAAATGGCGACCTGTCTTTAGGTGGTTTTGTTCGCGCTAACTATAGCTTGGTTGATTACAGCGACTCTTCTAAAGATAAAAGCGGTGATGCCTCTTTTGATGCAATGAGCCTAACTTTTGATGGCAAAATTGATGGCATCGGTATTAGCGTTGATTACCGTTTTGCTAGCGGCTTTAACTACATCAAGCGTGGCTACGGCTACTACGATTTCAACGACAACACCCAACTTCAGGTAGGTATTGTTAAAGTACCTTTCGGTAAAGAAGGCTTCCTGTCTAACAGCTACTGGTTCAGCACCAACTACTACCTTGGCTTCGAAGACAACTACGACACCGGTGCGAAACTGGTGTGGAACAAAGATAACTGGCACCTGGATTTTGCCTTCATCAAAGGCGCCGAGTACGGTAGCGACACCAACGAGCGTTACGGCGCTGACATCATCGGTGCTCATGAAGAGATGAACCAAGTGAACGCTCGTGCGGTATACACCATCCCAATGAGCGAAGGTCATCTGAAACTGGGTGCGTCCGTAGAAGCAGGCCAACTGTACTTCAAAGATGCCGATTCTCAGTTTGATGGCGATGACGATAGCCGTTACGCCTACGCTGCCCACGCTGATCTGCAGTGGGGCGCTTGGAACCTGCAAGCTCAGGTAACCAACTACAAATACAACACCGTTGATGGTGGCGACACCCTGACTGTGGGTGTGGTTGGTGGTACCTACGATATCGCTGCAGAAGCGACTGGCTACAACTTCAACATCGCCCGTGCATTCGACATGGGTTGGGGCACCATCACTGTGTACAACGACTACGGTCTGGTTTCTCCAGAAGGTGACGGCCAAGACGACTCCATGCAGAACGTGACTGGTGTGAGCATCTCTCGCGGTCCTATCTTTACCTACATCGACTACATCATCGGCGACAACATGACCTTCGCCGGTGGCCCAGGTGTTGGTTTGGATAACGACAACACTGACAACGAGAGCCGTTTGAACATCAACTTTGGTTTCTACTTCTAATGAGTATTGGGGAGGCTCTGCCGCTCCCCATTTTTATCGAGGTCAGCATTGTGTCTGCTGACCTCGACGTTTCATTGTCTACCCGATTTCAGGTACTTCATTCACTGACAACTTAAAAGATTCTCAGCGGTTCTTCGAGCGTTAGTCACGCTTATATGAGAGTCTATTGATGCGCTAGGTTTTGGTTGCGTTTCATCATCATCATTTCCCTGCAACGCGAAATTTGAAGTACCTGCCTTTTCCCTCTTCCTCTACCTACACGTGTTTCCACGTAGTGATCAGCCATGAATACCAATTTCTACATTACTGGGGTGGGATTGGGCACAAAAAAAGCCACCTTGCGGTGGCTTTATTGCATCTGTCTGCCTCTATTCTAGTGGGTGCACCATCTTATTGAGGTTGGCTTTGAGTAGGCTACGAAGCTGCTCCAACAGCTCAGAATTAGAGTTGGGGTTAACGTAGTAAGACTCGTTAAACATCGGCAATTTGGGCAGTTTGTGCTCCACCGGATCCAGAATCTGCATCTTGTCGCTGACGCGGAACTCTGCAATAGGGGCAATAACCAGATCATCTTCTACCGCCATGCACATTGCTTGAGGCGAAGGTGTAGACAACAACAGGTTGATGGGGCGCATCGATACGTTGTGATTGGCAAATACCTGGGCTCGGATAGGGCAGTTTTCTGGGTACAGCGCCATTGGGATGGAGTCACGCTTGAAGGCGTTACCATTTTTGGCCGCGGCCCAAACGAAGCGACGTTCAAACAGCAGTTCACCATGGGGCTGAGGATGCCAGTGAGTGGCGATGATGGCATCGAACTCACCATTATTTAGACGCTTGTAAAGGTTGCCTGATACGTCAGTGTCGATGGCTAGCTGGATATTGGTGAATTCACGGATGAACTCAACCAAGCCACTTTGCAGGTACCATTTTACGTAGTCGGTGGGCACCCCGAGGCGCAGAACCTGCTTGGTCTCCTCTTTGAGGTCATCCAAGGCTTGCACATTGAGCTGCACCATCTTGTAGGCGTAGTTCAACAACTTTTCACCCGCTTCCGTCAGCGTGGCACCACGATTGTCGCGAACCAATAGGGTTTGACCCACGCTTTCCTCAAGCTTTTTGATCTGTAAGCTCAAGGCGGACTGGGTGCGACAGATACGCTCTGCTGCTTTGGAGAGGTTTCCAGTTTCGGCAACGGCGATAAAACTTTCGAGCAGTTCAACTTTTAGCATGGGCTATTGGATTTAGTAATGATGCTCTGATTATTACTCAATATTCACCTAGACCCTAGGTTGGTAACCTAAGAGTGTGAGTTACAACCGTGAATATATCGGAGTTAATCATGAGCAACTGGAAGCAACGGGAAAACTTTCTGGTGAACGTTGCAAGACGTCACCTTCGTGGTCATAAGACCTTTGATCTGTGTCGTTCTCACCTAGTTAAAGCGAGTCAGATATCAAAAGGTACAGTTTACAATCACTTCGCAAGTGAAGCCGACCTGATGGTGGCTGTGGCGACAGCCGAGTATCAAGATTTTCTTGCCCAAGCTCATGATGACAGTCGCGGGTTTGAGGACCCATTGTGGGCTTTTCTCTACCACCACTGTCGCCGCTTGAGCGACATCATTAATAATCAGCGATTTGTGATCGCACGCATTATGCCAAATCCAGACATTCTAGCTCAAGCCAGCCCTGAAAATCAGTTGGCCTACCAGCAAGCCTATCGAGCCTATGAAGCTTGGAATCGTAATCAGGTTGAAGCCATGGGTGAGGTAACAGGGTTTGATCGACTGGAACTGGTGACCAACTTTATTCGCGGTACCATGATCAACATTGATGATGCCGAAACGTGCTGTGATGATGCGACGGTTTATCATCAGTACTGCTATGCGATGACTCAACTGTTGGGCCACTCTCACCGGCGAATTCCTGAAGCCAGAGAGTTAAAAGCCTGGTTCGTAGAGGTCCGTCAGGTCGCCTAAAAATCCGAATGCTTGGCATTCTAGATTGAAATATCATCAAGGCTCAGCTTTTTGGTTGATGGTGCTGTCTGCCTTGCAGTAACTGGGCTTTGGTATTGGTTTTCATCATGGTGCTACAACTATTACTCAATTTTCAGCTTGATAGTGAGTTGGTACTCTAACAGGGTCGAATTAACCCATTCCACGTTGGAGTAGACCATGAGCAGTTGGGAACAGAGAGAGAAGTTTTTGGTGGACGTAGCCCGTCGTCAGTTAAGGGGCCACAAAACCTTCGATCTGGTGCGTTCTCATCTGGTTAAAGCCAGTCAAATCTCCAAAGGTACCGTCTACAACCACTTTCCCAGCGAAGCCGATCTCATGGTGGCGGTGGCCACTGCAGAGTTTCAGGATTTCCTTGAACAAGCCAAGGAAGATCGAAAGAGTTTTGACGATCCTCTGTGGGCCTTTCTGTTTCATCACTGCCATCGAATCAGTGATGTCATGTGTGACGATCGATTCGTCATTGTTCGGGTGATGCCAAACCCAGAGATTTTAAGCCAAGCCAGTGAGTCGTATCAGACGGCATTTAATGAGGCGTTTGGTGCCTACACCCAGTGGACCGACGAGCTTATTGCTGAAATGGGTGAGGTGCCCGGGTTCGATCGTCCAGCCTTAGTTCGAGATTTTATCCGAGGCACCATGATCAACATTGATGATGCCGACAGCACCTGCGGCGACTTACCGGTTTATCAACAATATTGCTATGCATTGACTCACCTGCTTGGCCATTCGGACAAACGCATTCCAACGCAATCGGATCTTAAGCAGTGGTTGTCTATGCTGAGAGAAGCCGCATAACCGTTGCATCACCACCAACACAGCAAGCCGTTGTTACGCTTCAAATGAGCGATCGAGTTCGAGGTCAACTAGGAGAAGTGCGTGTTGAGGCCCCACTTATTACTGACATATGGGGCCTAAATGCTAGCGCTTGATGGCGGTTACCGAGAAGCTATGCCAATGCTTGGGTCGTCCAAGGGAGGTCATGCCGGCTTCGTTTTGCTCATCCCAGCGAACAATCTCAAACTCCGTAAACATCTTCTGTAGCTGCTTTTCAGAGATTGGTGCGGTGCTGCTGCGGTAGTTGGTCGCCCAGGTGTCATCAGGGCCCATAAAGTTACCCGCGAACACTCCGCCTTTCACCAATGCTGTGCTTATCCGTTTCCAGATGGCTGACAGCTTTTTGGGCTCGGCAAACAGTAAGCTGGAGTTGGCGACAATCACTCCTGCTTCTGGATACTCAAAGTCGTCAAAACTGGCCTCAGACAGGTGCAAGCTGGGATGGTTGCCAAAGCGCTGTTTGCATAGCGACACTGCCACTGGATTGATGTCAAAGCCGTGCACTTGGTACTTCCTATCCAACAGATAATCGACATCACTGCCTGTCCCACAGCCGCAGTCGATGGCCACCATGCAATCTGATTGATTCAGCGATGCTGCTTGAGCCGTTCTCGGATGATGGGGGCGGCTGAGTGCTTTATCGTAATATTGCCGCCAGATGACATCGTTACTGTTCATCGTCATTGGCACCCTGAACTGGAGTGTGGCTTTGTGACCAGACGGCGAACTCGTTGCCACTTGGCTCGATAAAGTGGAAGCGGCAGCCGCCAGGGAAGTCGAAAATCGGCTTGCTGATGACGCCGCCGTGGTGCTGCACTTTCGCTTGTGTGGCTGAGATATCGCCGCTGTAGAACACCAGTAGCGCCCCGCCGTGATGGGTGGTGTTACTGAGATTGGCTCGGTAAAAACCGCCATCCAGACCTTGATCGCTAAAAGCGGTATAGTCTGGACCATAGTCGGTAAATGACCACCCAAATGCCGCTTCGAAAAAGCGTTTGGTGGCGGTTAAGTCTTTCGCTGGAAACTCAACATAGTTCAGCTTGCCATCCTGGTGCATAGATCCTTCCTTGCTCCGTGCGAACCGGTTTAGCGTCAGTCGGTCGGGCTCGCAGCTTTGATTAACGATTTGTTATAGCGGCGCTTTTTCCGCCAGTCTTGAATTATAAGGCCGCCGCCACTGTAAACCAGTCCCAAGCTCAGTAGTGCCATTAGCCAGGCAAGAGGTTGATTAAAGCTACCTTGATTGAACAGATCCATAAAATGCAGCCGCCACATCAAATCGGCGACCTCAGTGTGCCGATTTTTATGGCCGATGAGCTGTCCACTGCGTGCGTCTAGGTAAACTCGAGTGTGTAATGTGTCGTTAAATTGAACTTGCCATAAGGCATTGCACTGCTTGGGCCACTCAGATTGATTTTGGGGGATATGGTTGGTGGCGACAACTTGCCCTGGGCCGGAATAGCTTGCGTTTGCCAATGATGCTGCATCTTCGGCGTTCAATTGGTAGGGGAGGCCGGTTGAGGCATCGACCAAACTCTGCTGCTGGCATTGATGGGCGTAGCGAGTGGTGCGATGGCTTAGAAGATAGTAGGGCCGCTGATTTAGCCAGATCAAACTGAGTGTCTCAGTGCTTGAGTGGCGCTCCAGTATGGTGGCGGGCTCCAGTAAGGTGAACTGAGACAGCTTGGGTACTTTGGCTTGGCTTTGGGTTGCCAAGTAGGTGCTGCCTTTGAGCTCTTCATGGGGCGTTAAGTTGAAATAGAGACCGGTTGTTAGCCAAATGAGCAGTTGCCAGCCCACCAGCAGAGCTGCCAGTCGATGTAGATAACGAATCGTCCGCGGTTTCATTACAGTTTTCCTCGGCGCCAACGCTTTTGGGCCAGATAAAAGCCACTGAGACTGGCCACAAGCGCCAACAGAGCGGTGATCAGCAGCAGAGGATTATCAACGTCAGCACCGTCGTCATAATCCATGATGTGCAGTCGCCAAAAGAGGTCAAAGGCACGCCACAGTTCATGGCGACGAGTGACAACCTCACCGGTGGCCATTGAAACGTACAAGTGAGTTGCCCACAGATTGTCGAACTGCAGCTGCCACACAGGGAGATGGCGAGAGCTCAGCTCCTGCGGCGCCTTAGTGGTTATGGCTCGAACTTTAGTGATCTGGTAATGCTCAGGCACGTGAGCGGCAGCCACCGTCATGGCCATCGATTTGGTTATCTGTTGTTGCGCCCTGCCGGTAATGGCGTTGACCAAAAGTGGTTGCTCGCCGCGCAAGCGGTAGTAGGGTGTGCCTGCGATATTGGTCAGCTCAATGCCTGTTGCGTCAGGGAACCTCCGCTGCAGCTCAACAATCGTCAGGCGGATTTGCTGCGGGCGAAGAAAATCCGGCGAATGGGGCTGATAGTGATCGCCGCGAATGAACCCTAAGTCCATCCACACAAAATAGGCACCACTGATAAACCAGATGGCCATTGGTAATAGCAGAATCTGCATCAAGCGACGGTGGAACTTGGCGGCAGTGAGGGGTATTCCTTTCATCTAAATCCATAGGATTAAAATCGAAGTTCAAACTTAACAAAGAGTTAGAGCGTGGAGTAGGGCTAATTTTGTTATAGGGGAACAGATGGGCGTCGATGTGTCTCGGTTTGCTTATGCACGATGCTTATAGTGATTGCATCTTTGTTTCAGGAGGGCCAATGATGCGCCAATTTCGTTCCTTAACCCTTGGCTTTGTGATGACCTCCGGTATGCGTGAGGCGGATGTAGTGAATCTGCAGACCATTTTTTCCGCCCATCCACGTAACCGATGCTTGTTTATCAGTGAGACTGGCGAGCCGGTAACAGGCCGAAGTGGTCTCAGGCTAGAAGCTAATTGCCGCTTTAGCCAAACTCCGAAGCTGGATCTACTGGTTGTTGGAGAGATGACTGAGCAGTCACTGCAAAATCCTCAATTACAGGCTTTTTTAAGTCGAGAAGTCCCGCGGGCTAGTAAGGTGATTGCGGTATCTAATGCTGTGGTGGCGTTGGCAATGGCGGGCTGTCTCGACGAGTTTTTGGTGACCGCCGACACACCTAGCATCCATCGATTGCAACAGCTTGGCATTAAAGCGATTGATTGTGGCCAGACCATAGTTGATGGCAAATTCTATACTTCAGGCCCTTGCACCAGCGCTATTGAATCGGCCTTCATGGTGATGAATGAGCTCAGAGGCAGCGGGCTGACAAAGCTGTTAGAGCTTAATCTTGAATATCACCCTAAGGCTCGGTTCTCCGACGTTTCGGTTCCTGCCCAGGCACCAGAAGAACTGGCTAGCATCAAGCCGTTAAAGATTGGGGTTACCGTCAGTCATTTTCTCTACCTGCCTGATGTGATGGGAGCCATTGATGTGCTGTCGGCACTGCCAAAGGTTGAGTTCTATTTTGTTGGAGATGCGCCAACAAAGGTGCAAGCGGCGCTGGGGCCTGAGGTTTTCATCGATACTCCGTTCGAGGATTGCCCACCATTAGACATTTTATTGGT
This sequence comes from Ferrimonas aestuarii, assembly GCF_005116665.1. GTDB lineage: Bacteria > Pseudomonadota > Gammaproteobacteria > Enterobacterales > Shewanellaceae > Ferrimonas > Ferrimonas aestuarii. The sequence goes on from NZ_SWCJ01000001.1 coordinate 152,766, forward strand.
GGGGGCGGCCATGCCTAAGCAAAGTATGAATGTCGAGCTGTTGCAGTTTATCAAGCGGCAAAGCCAGCAGGCCGCTGCAGTGATTGGGGTGTGCGCGGGCTCAGTGCTGTTGGGACAGGTAGGGTTGCTGAAAGGTAAAACCGCCGCCACCAACTTTCATATGCGCAAGTTGCTGCCACACTTCGGTGCTGAGATCTCCCGTGGGGAGGTGGTGGCTGATGGCAAGGTGTATACTGCGGGCCCCGCAATTGGCTCTTATGAAGCGGCATTGATGGCGGTAGCCGAGCTTTTTGGTCAGCCTGTGGCTGCGTATCTGGAGCAGCATCGACTTGAGTACCGCCCTCACCCACTGCACGGCGTCGGCACTCCAGAGCTGGCGGGCAAAGGGTTAACCAATTTGAGCTTAGTGCTGTGCTGTGGTTTCAATCCGTTATATCGACAAGCCGCTAAGATTGGGTGTCGACGATTGGCGCAAACAACGGCCTGATCACAATACTGGCAACGCCATGACAATAGGGGCTTTGTCTTAAATTTTGAGTTTGAGTTAGTTGTAATTTAAATGCGTGAGCTGGTTGGAGTTTTTAGTAATTTCTTGTTGGACAGTCGCTGCCAATCACTCTTTTCCATTGTTAATCAAATCAGAACGTTAAGTCTTAACCTTTACTCGCTTAGGTGGCGAGCTTTTGCTTTAAATTATGCGATTTTTATTGTCAACAATTAGTGAAATCAATGACATGTGATAATTGTTGGTTGAGAAAAATCCGGGCGTCTCTATCATTTTTCGCAGGTTTAAGAACTTGGTGAGACCCCATGAGATCCATTTTGTACACCACTTTTGGCATTGCTCTGTTAAACGGTTGCGGTTCGGGAAATTCGTCACCAACACCGGATACCCGGCCAGCCGCTCCGCAAGAGCAATCGATTATGGAGTCCGATCGGTTTGAGGTGATATCACCGGTGCCTGATGCCGTGGTAAAGGCTTACAAGCTGGACCGTGATTATTACGCTAAGTACATCGATGTTTGGGGCATACCGGTGCTTGGCCCTGAAACGGTAAGTAGTGTTCTTTTAAAGAACGCCGCTGAAATTGTGGCCCACCAATTGAGTGACGACAATTTGCAGGCTGGCATGGGCCCGCTCATTCGTGAAGCGCTATATGACCGCCATTTTCGGGTGGTGATTTTTCCGAAGCAGCCCGATGGCTACGGCTCAACTCTGGTTCCTGAATATCGTAATTTCCCTGACGAAGCGGGTTACGGCGCCACCCCCGAGGTGCCGCTGACAGGCATCAATTCTAAGGCGCTAGTGTACATGGGAGATTGGCCTAATCCACAGTCGGGAAACACCCTAGTGCATGAGTTGACCCACTCAATCCATCTACTGACTCTGGATACCTTAGTGCCCGATTTTGAAGCGCAATTGGCTAACGCTTACCAACATGCTCAGGCTGAAAATCTATGGTCGGGTACAGGCATGGGGTACATCAATACCAATCGTTTTGAATATCTCGCGGTGGGCAGTGAACTTTGGAACAACGTTAGAGCTCATGAGGCTTTGAGTAGCCGCCCTGAATCCATGAGTTTAAGGCAGCACCTGCAAGACAACGATCCCGCACTGTATAATCTGCTGTCCCTCATCTATAGCGATGAGCACCATTTGACGGAGCAGCTAACCATCTATCGGGGATATCACACCTTGACGGTGGAGCTAACCGATGCCGATTATCCCATCGCGTTAGACCTCAACCAAGTTAACTCTCAGCTTTACTCCGCAGGTGAGCGCTTTTATGTGTCCAAAATTACCAATGAGCAGGTAAGAGACCTGGCGGAAGCTCGCTACGCCTATGGTTTTAGCGCTCGTTTTCCTGGGCATGATCTGGATATTGATCTGTTTATTCCTGATCTGAACCAACGTCATGGGGATTATGTAATGCAGGAATATCGATTTAGACTAACTCAGCTGGACACGGTGCTGGCCGACTGCAGCTTCACTCGTCAGGAACTTCTTAGCTACGCGGATAGCGAGGGAAGGATACGGCTCGCGGATCCTATTTCCTGCCAACTGAGCCGTTGAGGTGACACGGGCCAGATGAATTCAAATCGCGAACAAAGGCGGCGTTGACTGAGACGCCGCCCTGAATCAATGAGAGAGTAAAGCGGTAAGATTAGGCTTTTCCTTGCACCGCTTTAAAGCGCGGATTTGACTTACAAATGACGTAAACCCGGCCTCGTCGCTTAACGATTTGGCAATCTGGGTGGCGCTTCTTGGCGGTTTTCAGGGAGCTGAGAACTTTCATGATTTGCGTCCTAAGCTCTTAAAGCGTTTCTTGAACTTCGCAATTTGCCCTTCCGACTCAACAACCCGCTGCTTACCCGTGTAGAAAGGGTGCGAGCTGCTAGAGACATCAATGGTGACATAGGGGTACAGCTGCCCTTGGTAGTCTATGGTTCGATCGGTCGCGACCGTTGAACCGACCACAAAGTACTGATCAATCGAGGTGTCGTGAAATACCACCTGGCGATATTCAGGATGAATGCCTGATTTCATAATTAGTCTCCTCCAAACGTGTGGGGAGCATAGTAATTGTTACTTTATAACATTTCAATGAGTTTGATAATTATTATCGTTTATTGATGGCGTTCATCGTATTGAGGTTAATCCAATAGCCAGCTCGGCAGTTCACCACTAGGGGAAGAGGTGATTGGGATTACTTCAGTATTGCCAAACTCCCATACCCGCAGACAAACCAGCAGGCAGATGAGTAACGTAATCAGAGTTACCTGAAAGGTTCGCATACTCGCCTCCAACAAAAAGGAGCTCAATGTGAGCTCCTTTCAGTGTAGAGGACCCGTGCCATTGGGCTGTTAATTCGCCGCCGTTACTCTGAGTTCAGGTAGTAGTGATGGATAACCCCAACCATCTTGGTCTTTGGTGATGGTTTCGCCACTTAAGTATTCGTATATCGTGGGTGCCAGCGAGCCATTTTCTCCGAGCTCGATGCGCTGCTTGGCGGTGACCGGTGCGCCCCAGAACCCTACGAATGCGTCTTTCTCAAGATAGTGCTCTCCCGCATGGCGACCAGGTACCTTGGTGTTGTAGCCCACCCCCTCTTTAGGAAACAGGTTGATGGTGCCGGAGCGGTCTTCATCGTACAGGTGCGCCAGTTGGTTTACGGCATCGGGGCGAGCGCCAAAGCTTGCCAATTGTCGCCACTGGCTTTCGTTACACCAACTCTCAGGGTTGCTTGGGCTAGCTTGAATCAGACAGGCGTCTGCCAAGCGCTGCTGCTGTTGACGCTGAAGCTTGGTGAGTGGCGCCTTGTAGGGATTATCTGCCAACAGGTTTAGCAGTGTGGGTTTGGATTGCTCAGCTAGGCTTCGATACAGCACCTTTTTCCCTTGGCGCTGAATCAGTTCATCGAAACGCTGGCCGTCACGGTGCCCCACTAAGCGAACGCTGCACTGGCGAAGGTCGCAGGGGCTTTGACGAACCACCAGGTAATCCAAGCTGTGCTTGAGGCGAGTGGCGGCTTCGCTGATCAGATCGATCTCTCGCACTGAGTGTTGCGGTTGCCAGTGGATAAGTTCTCCGTAGAGAGGCTGGGTTTGCCAGCTTTGGTGTGAGTTAAACAGATCCAGCATGTAGTTACCGCCAGCGGTGGAGGCGATCACCACATCCACACCTCGGTTGCTAGGGAAGTTGAGCGCATTGGTGATCTTCGGGCCTTCCCCTTCGTCGGAAGAGATCTTTTTCACTTCCAGTTTGATACCGTAATCCTGCTGCAGCGCTTCCAGCACCTGAACCTCTGGGTTTAGGGTGTAGTAAACCGGTGCTAAACCGTGGTCTCCGGCCATCCCCCACAGGGTCTGCTCATAGATGCCTGCATCCTTATAGACCGATTCCGTTTTCCCAAGCCAGAAGTCTAATCGATTCAGTTCACCGGTAGGGGCAATGATCTCGTCACTGAAGGGCCCGGTGAAATGAGCGAAGTGATCTGGCCACGGGTTGTAGATCAGCAGGTAGTCCGGCATGCCGGACTCCGCCAGTTGCGCCAGATTGATGATGCGCTCAATAAGATGGCGTTTGCCGCTGATTTTACTCAGGGGCGTTAGCCAACTGAGCTCCATGTAGTCAGAGAGGGCGGCGATCAGTTGTTGTCGCTGCTGGCGAATCTCAACTTCTGCCTTGGCGCGGCGGTTAAGCTCTCCAAGGCAGCGGCGTTCACCAAAGTCTCGAATGGCTTCTCCAAGACCGAGGTTGAGCAAAGCGTCAAAGCCCAGTTGAGCGTTCCAGTCATACTGGGCGTTGCAGCTCATGGTTTTGAGGTAGGGCAGGCGATCAAACATGCTGCGCCCGCCACTTTGATTGAAGATGCGCTCCAGTTGCAGGGCATCGTTGCCAAAGAAGTAATAGGCGCGGTCTTGCTGGCGGTCGACAAAGTGAAAGTTGGGGATGCCAGTGCCGCCGGGACCGGCCACTTTGGCTCCGGTCTTGGTGATAGGCAGGTTGCGTACGCTGATGGTTGGGGTGCTGGCGCTGCCCTGAGCGACGATGCCTTGGGGCTGCTGATACAGGGCTTTGAAAAACGGTAGGTAGTTAGGATCTTGATAAGGCGCTTCGGCCAATTTGGTTAAAAAGCCCAGTTGCTGCTGATGCTCTGGAGCGCCGCTGGCCTCATTACCTGGCTCAAATTGCTGGCGATTCTGATGTTGTTGCCACGCGGTGGTGAGAAAGCGGTTCGGGGCATTATCGGCATCGACCAGAGCTTCCACCAAGCCTTGCTGCAGACCATCCACCACCACCTGTACTGCGCGAGGACGTTTATCTTGGCTGCGAAGAAAATCCAGCAGCGCCTTGGGATCTTCATCGAGGGTATTGGTCATCCAGTTCTCAAAGGCGTCACTGCGATGCTTAGCAAGGGCAAACTGGCGATAGCTTTTAAGCACCGAGAAGCGCACAAAGTCGATAAGACTGATGGTGACCGCCTGTGCCTTGTTGTTCACTTTATTGGCATTTTCTGGCTTAGCATCCTCAAGGATCATCCCCAGCATCTGCTTAAATTCACCAGGCTCCATTCCTTGATGCACCTTGGCTAGCAGCGGTATCAGCAGAGGCTGAACTTTGGCGATCAGCGCTTGGTCGGCGTCGCTGTTATCGAGGTATTGGTAATGATCGTCCAGATTGCGGCCCAGTACCCAGCGTTCGTTGTTGAACAGCACGTCATACAGGCTGACCAGAGTGGCGATAAGTTCATCGTTGACAAGGCTTGGGCTTTCCGGCTCCTTGCTCGGTTCAGCGGGTTTTGATGTAAAGCGCATTAGCGAATGTTCAAAGCTGGAAAGCGCTTGAGGCTCATAGACGGTCAGCAGATGGGCCTTGAACTGGTCTTGGTCATCGTAGCCACCGTACAGGCCTTTAAACATCGCCAGAAAATAGCCCAACTGAATGGCGTAGGCTGGGTTGGCGAGGCGGGCGATCACTCGGCCTTTGGTGTCGGCGTCCAGAGGCAGGGTCAGGATATAGGCGTCTAGCGTCAAGCCACCCACAGTAAACAGGGTCAGATCGCGGCTGGTGGCGATCAGGTTGCTGCTGCCATCGAGGATCTGCTCCTTGATGATCTGAGTGCTGTGGTAGAGGCCGCCAAGAATTGGCACTTTGCTCACGGGCTCGGCCTGAGCGGTGGATGCGGCACCTAAAATTAGTGCTGCCTGAAGCAGTTTGGCTCTCTGTTTTTTAAAGCGTGTCATCGCCTGTCCCTGAACATCTATGTCGGTTTTCACTCTAACTCATTGAATGATTTAAAGACACCAACACAAGATCGAAATCTGCACCCTAAGATATTTGTAAAAATGACAAAAGTAAGTTGTCTTTTTTGTGGTTAATCGCCGGGGCGTCTCGCAGTAAAGTGTCGTCACTATCGATACGTTGGAGGATGCCATGGGCACCGTTTTAATCACCGGCGCAAACCGCGGTTTGGGTCTTGAGTTTGTTCGTCAATATGTGGCCAGTGGTCATCAGGTGTTGGCCTGTTGCCGCAACCCTCAGTCAGCCACGGCGCTGACCGAGCTGGCGACAGAGAGTCCGCAGGTTGAACTGCTGGCGCTGGATGTGACCGACGAGACTCAGATTAATCAGCTGGCAAAACAGCTACACGGTCGTGCCATCGACATCCTCATCAATAACGCAGGGGTATTGGGCGAGCAGTGTGCCGAGTTAGGCAAGATGACTCAGGCGGATTGGCTCAGCGTGCTGACCATCAATACCGTGGCTCCAGCGCTGATGATTCAAGCATTTGCAAGCCATGTGGCGGCTAGCGAGCAGAAAACCATTGTTGGCATCAGCACCCGTGTGGCCAGTATTGAAGACAATGGCTCTGGGGGCATGTACAGCTACCGCGCTTCCAAAGCGGCGCTGAATCAGATCTTAAAATCTGCCGCCAATAACCTGCAAGCAGAGGGCGTTAAAACGCTGGCTATCCATCCGGGCTGGGTGCAGACCGACATGGGGGGCGAGAACGCCACCTTTACCCCACAGCAAAGCGTTTCCGGCATGATCGCCGTTATCGACCAATTGACCCCAGAGGCATCTGGAAGCTTCAAGGTGTTCGATGGCAGCGACATCCCTTGGTAGACGCTAGATAACCATTTCATTTTGCCAGCTTCGGGCTGGATGCAGTTTGAGAGAGCAACCATGACCGATTCGTTGTTTAACACCGTTCAATTGGGCGGCCGCACTCTGGCCAACCGCATTGTTATGCCACCGATGACCCGCTCCCGTGCCAACAATGGCGATGATGCGGCTAACGCCATGATGGCGGAGTATTACGCTCAGCGTGCCGATGCGGGCTTGATTGTCTCCGAGGGCACCCAAATTGGGCCTTTGGCCAAAGGCTATGCCTGGACGCCGGGAATTTACACCCAAGCGCAGATTGATGGCTGGAAGCTCACCACCGACGCGGTGCACGCGAAAGGCGGGGTGATCTTCGCTCAGTTGTGGCACGTAGGCCGAGTAACTCACCCGGACAACATTGGTGGCCAGCAGCCGGTATCGGCGTCTGCCATCAAGGCGGACAATGTGAAGGTGTTTGTGGATAACGGCAGCGACGAGCCTGGCTTTGTGGACTGCGTAACCCCACGAGCGCTGTCGGTGGCCGAGATTGCCGAAGTGGTTGCACAGTATGCGCAAGCGGCTCGCAACGCCATCGAAGCGGGTTTTGACGGCATCGAACTGCACGCTGCCAACGGTTACCTTATCAATCAATTTATCGACTCAGAGTCTAACGCTCGCACCGACCACTATGGTGGTAGCTTGGAAAACCGTCTGCGCTTCCTTGATGAAGTAGTGGCGGCGATGAGCGCTGCCATCGGTGCTGACAAAGTGGGCGTGCGCCTGGCGCCACTAACCACCTTAAACGGCACTGTGGATGCTAATCCGCAGCAGACCTACACCGCAGCCGCAGCGGTGCTTGAGCGTCACAACGTGGCCTACATGCACATCGCAGAAGCGGATTGGGACGACGCACCAGTGATGTCTGATGAGTTTAAGCGTGGCCTGCGCCAAGCGTACTCTGGAGTGATTATCTACGCCGGTAAATACGATGCCGACCTAGCACAAACGGCGCTGGAAACCGGCTTGGCGGACATGATCGGTTTTGGTCGCCCCTTTGTAGCCAACCCAGATTTAGTAAGCCGCATTCGTGATGGCAAAGCTTGGGCGACTCATGTGCCAGAAACCCTATTTGGTGGCGGTGCCAAAGGCTTAACCGATTATCCTCTCAGCGAAGAAAGAGGTCTGTTTGCACCTATGGCCCATGGCGATTTGTCTCTGGCAAACCGGGTGGCAATGGCACCCATGACCCGCTCTCGTACCGACCAACCAGGGGATCGCCCTAACGCCTTGATGGCCGAATATTACGGTCAGCGAGCCACGGCGGGGCTTATCATCACCGAAGGGGCGCCTATCTCGGCGGTTGGGCGTGGCTACTCCATGACTCCGGGCATCTACACCCAAGCGCAGATTGTCGGCTGGCGTCAGGTTACCGATGCGGTGCATGCCAAAGGCGGTAAAATTTTTGTGCAGCTTTGGCACGTTGGCCGCCGCTCTCATGTGAGTATCTCCGGTGAACAGCCAGTGTCCGCATCGGCCATTAAGGTGTTTGATCAGGTTTATGGCCCGCTGCCCGAGGGTGGATTTGGCATGATTGAAACCAGTGCTCCTCGAGCGCTGAGCAGTGACGAGATTCAGTACACCATCGCGGATTTCGTACAAGCGGCAAAAAACGCCATGGAAGCGGGCTTTGATGGCGTAGAGCTGCACGGTGCTCATGGCTACCTTATCGACCAGTTTATGCGCGAAAGCAGCAATCAGCGCACTGATGAGTATGGCGGCAGTCGCGACAATCGCATGCGCTTTATGTTGGACGTAACCCGTTCAGTAGCGGCGGCCATTGGTGGAGACAAGGTAGCAATTCGCATCTCGCCGTTTGTGATAGAGGGTGACAATCAGGTCGACCCAGAAATCATCGAGTTGACCTTAGAAGCCGCCGCTGAGCTGCAGAAACTGAATCTGGCTTACCTGCACCTGTCGGAAAACATCTCCAATTGTCAGGAGGTGCCGGAGCAGTTCCGTCAGCAGCTACGTGCGGTATACCGTAATCCTATTATGGTGGCGGGGAAATATACTCAGGAGTCCGGTGAGGCAATTTTGGCCAAGGGCTATGCCGATCTGGTGGCCTACGGTCAGCCATTTATTACCAATCCGGATCTGGTGAGCCGCTTTAAGTATGGCATTGAACTGACGCCAGTCGGCTACGACGCCCATGCGGCCTTCTACGGTGGTGGCGCCGAAGGGTACACCGATTACCCAGCGGCTGAACTGCCAAAATAGGTTAGATATCCAAAACGCCGCAAGCCTAGCTTGGGGCGTTTTTTGTGTCGGGCTCTCGTCTAGGGGGCTCGTTGCAGGGAGGTAGAACCCACCATTGAGGTTAAATTCTCGTTTGCCGGCGAACGCCGGTATCCAGTGTCTTTGGGTCTTTGGCGCAAGGACGCTAATGCCTATGACGCCCAAAAAGAACGCAGGACCCTGATGTGCGTCAGGGAGGTGTTTGTAGGATTAGCCGACTAATTCAAGCTCAGCGTTACCGGCAGCACTCTCCAATGCTTTGCCGGCGAACGCCGGTATCCAGTGTCTTTGGGTCTTTGGCGCAAGAAAGCTAATGCCTTAGACGCCCGAACAAGGACTCTGGACCCTGACGTGCGTCAGGGAGGCGTTTGTAGGATTAGCCGATTAATCCAAGCTCAGCGTTATCGGGAGCACTCTCCAACGCTTTGCCGGTGAACGCCGGTAGCCAGAGTCTTTGGATTTTTGGCGCAAGGACGCTAATGCCTATGACGCCTCAAAAGGCCACTGGGCCCTGACGTGCGTCAGGGAGTCAGAATCCACCACCGATGTTAAATTCTCGTTTGCCGGCGCACGCCGGTATCCAGTGTTTTTGGGTCTTTGGCGCAAGAAAGCTAATGCGTCATATGCCCAAAGAAGGACTCCAGACCCTGACGTGCGTCAGGGAGGTGTTTGTAGGATTAGCCGATTAATTCAAGCTCAGCGTTATCGATAGCACTCTCCAACGTTTTGCTGGCGCACGCCGGTAGCCAGTGTCCTTAACTACACACATCAGTTCTGTGAGGAGAGCCGTTACCCCTGAAACGCAATTCGGAGTAAGCTTATTCCCAAATTCCACTGAAGAGCCCGTCATGAACTCCCTTTATACCAAGGTGCTTGAGGCCGCAGGCGCTACGGCGTCGCTTAAGGTCACCGCCATTCACATCGCTACTGGTGACATCGAAAACAACAAAAGCGCCAAGTTTGGTGCCATTGAACTGGAAGATGGCACCGTAGGCCTTACCTACACTCGCCTAGGGGATGCCCTCACTCGTTTGCAAGATGAAGCTTTGTATCAGGGCTTCATCGGCAAGCCGGTTTCTGAGCTGGCTGAGCTGTATCTAAGTGATGAGCCGTGGCAACAGGTGCTTGGCGCCGCTGCGCTTAATGGCATCAGCCAAAGCCTGTTAACGCAGCGACAGTTTTCCTATCCCAAATCGGAAGACAGCCTAGCGCTTCTTAATATTCAAGATGGCGATCGTGTCGGCATGGTGGGTTACTTCCCGCCATTGGTGGAGCAGCTGCAGCAACAGGGGATCGGCGTTACCGTGATTGAGCTTCGCAGAGACCTAGCTCGAGAGGAAAACGGCCTGCTGGTGACGGACGATACCGCCAAGTTAGCGCAGTGCACCAAGGTGCTGATCACCGGCACCACAGTCATCAACCACACCTTAGAGTCGGTATTGAGCCATTGCCAAAATGCCACCGATGTGGCCTTGGTTGGCCCAAGTGTGAGCCTGCTGCCGGAGCTGCTGTTTGAGATGGGCATTACTGCCATCGGCGGCCGAGCGGTGCTAAATACTCCCGCCTTCCTAGAGCGCTGGAAAAGCGGTGACAAGTGGAAAGACTCGGTGGTGCGCTACAGCCTTCGCAAAGCCGATTACTAAGCTTCCAATACTAAAATGCCCCGAACTGGGGCTTTTTCAGTTTTTAGGTTAGTCCGACTTTTCCGGATACAGCTCATGGTAGGCGGTGATGAAGTCAGAGCGTATTAAGAATTCCAGGTGATTGGCTTGCTCGGTAGGGCAGAACAACATCACGTGAACGTTCTGGTCGCCATAAGCGGAGTTGTCGATGTGCACATGGGGATCGGGCCCTGGCAGGTCGACGCCAGCGTGTTTTTCGACCACGCCATTGTAGCGGCGCGCCACCTCAATAAACTCCTCACAATGCCCTTCAATTTGCTTATTGAACTCAGGAAGTAGCGGCAGCAAGTTTTTAAATCCGGGCACGACAATGGTGAAGTTGTGGTAGACGTAACGTTTCATGAAGTTGAGGTTTTTGACCGGATAGGTGAAGAACATGCTGTTGGGCAACGTAATGGTTTTGCCGGTGAAATGGTAGTGGCCATGGTGCAGATCGATCTCCTGAATCACCGTTGCCATTAGGTTGTGCTCAAGTACTTCGCCACTGCTTTTGCCCACTTCAATCCAGTCGCCGATGCGAAATGAGCGCGAGGAAGCTCTTTGAATGGAGCCGGTAAAGCAGAGGATGATCTCTTTCGATGCCACCACAACGGCCACGGCGATGGCGGTTAAGGAGAGAGCAAATTCACTGACTTCAGAGCGCCACAATAGGAACATCGACAGTAGTACGATGCTAAAGGAGGTGTTTTTGGTCAGTGAGATCCACTTGCGCTGGTCTTCTGACAGGAACATGGCATCGCCACGAATGCGGTAGAGGGTGAGCCGCCGAATGCCCCAGATGATGAAGATAAGCACAATGCTCAGCAGCAGCTTATTATCAACTAGAAATGTTAAAACTTTCTGAGCGTTTTCCATGGGTTACCCACTATTTTTTCGTTTTACTCACCATAGCGGAATCGCCAAAACGCTTCAAACCTAGCGCTTTGAAATTGAGATAAGTGTGGAGTCTCATTCTCCAGCGTTTTGCCGGCGCACGCCGGTAGCCAGTGTCCTCGGGTTTTGGATGTAAGGAAGCCAATACCTCACACGCCGCAAAAGGCCACTGGGCCCTGACGTGCGTCAGGGAGGCGTTTGTAGGATTAGCCGATGAATCCAAGCTCAGCGTTATCGGCAGCACTCTCCAACGCTTTGCCGGCGCACGCCGGTAGCCAGTGTCTTTGGGTCTTGGGCGCAAGGACGCTAATGCCTCAGACGCCCAAAAAGAACTCAGGACCCTGACGTGCGTCAGGGAGGCGTTTGCGGGCTAGAAGATAACTCCAAGCTAAGCGATATCGGCCGTACTTTCAAACGCCTTGCCGGCGAAGGCCGGTATCTAGTGGCCTGGGATGGTAGAAGCAGGGCCACTGGGTCCTGATGTGCGTCAGGGAGCATATATCTGAGTACGCTGGTAACCGACTGACTGCGTCAGGGAACCAATTACTGGATAAGCGGGTAACTGGCTGACCGAGTTCTATAGGCTAGCTAATGTCACTCAGTGACTTCAGCCCCAACAGCGGTATCCCAAAATTGGTTTAGTGCATCTAATACTCGCTCTGGGGCTTCCAGTTGCGGGTAGTGACCAACGCCATTGAGGCGAACAATAGGATGTTGAGGCAGATGGTCGGCAAAGTAGTTCACCAGAGAGTGGCCGGAAATGGGGTCGTCGACACCATCAATTAGGGTGATGGGAATCTGGCTCTGATCCAGCGCATCAAACCAACGCTGTTGATGTACCCGCCGCTGATGCATGTAGCGAATCAGGTAGGGTAGGGCACGCTGTCCCTGATTGACGGACATCAGTTGCCAGAGCCCGGTCAGCTCCGTCTCTGATGGCGGTTGCTTGCCCCAGATCTTATTCAAGCTGCGGCGAAAGGCCGCCTCGCCAATAAGGGGAGCAATGTAGGGGCCGATTCCGCTGGCCAACAGTTTTTGAATCAGCAATGGCTGATGAGCATCGGGAAACAGGCCGCCGTTAAGTAAAGCCGCACTGCGCCAGCGTACTTTTGCCTCACCGCCATTTTGACGAGCAAGGAGCTCTTGCGCCACGCTGTCGCCGTAGTCATGGGCGATAAGGTGAGCCTCCTCAATGCCCAATTGCTGACATAGGGCCTCGAAAGCATCGGCCTGCTGGCACAGGTCATAAGCGACAACGGGTTTATCACTAAACCCAAATCCCAGCATGTCCAAATAAACCACTCGAAATCGCTGGTTTAGCGTTGGCAGCAGGTATTGCCAATCCCAACAAGCTGAAGGAAACCCGTGGATCAGCACTAGGGCAGGGCCTTGTCCTTGCTCCCCATAGAACCAACGATGCCCCTGCCATGACCAATACTGCCCCTGACTGTGCCAGTGTTGCAGCTCGGGGATAAGCTGGGTTTGAGAGTCCATAATTGCGTCCTTGCTTGGCTGCATTTTTATAAAGTGCAGTGAAAACTGTTCATAAAAGATACAGCCATTTTGTACTCGAGCTCAATAACTTTACGTTAGCGGTTGGAATTCGGCTAACTTACTGCCTTTAAAGTAAAAACAGGAATTTTCGATCCAGATCTAGGATGTGATTCATGGTTGGGGCTATGCTTGCGATTCAAACGAAAAAGAATTGTTTACCTTGAAATGGTGAGTTAGATGACCCGACCTATTATTCTCGATTGTGATCCTGGCCATGATGATGCCATCGCCCTGATTTTGGCAGCGGCAAGCCCTGAGCTGGAGCTGCTGGCCGTGACCACCAGTGCTGGTAACCAAACGCCAGACAAAACCCTGCGCAACGCGCTGCGAGTACTCACCTTGATTGGCCGTACCGACATCCCTGTTGCTGGCGGCGCCCACAAACCGATTAGCCGCGAGCTGATTATTGCCGATAGCGTACATGGAGAATCTGGCCTGGATGGGCCAGAACTGCCTGAGCCAGCTTTTGCTCCGGTGGGCGAGCATGGTGTGGCACTGATGGCCGAAAAGATTCTGGGCAGCAAGCAGCCGGTGACTTTAGTACCAACCGGTCCGCTGACCAACATTGCGCTGCTGCTGGCCACCTACCCAGAATGCAAAGACAACATCGAGCAGATCGTTCTGATGGGCGGCTCTGCTGGTGCTGGCAACTGGAGCCCAGCGGCTGAGTTTAATATCTTGGTTGACCCTGAAGCGGCCGATATTGTGTTCCGCAGCGGCCTGCCTGTGGTTATGCACGGCTTAGACGTGACCCACAAGGCACAGATGATGGCTGAAGATATCGAGCGCATTCGTGCCATCGACAACCGCCCAGCGCAGGTGGTGGCGGAGCTGCTGGACTTCTTCATGCTGTATCACCGAGATCCTAAGTGGGGCTTTGAAGGTGCGCCACTGCACGATCCTTGCACCATCGCCTACTTGATTAACCCTGAGCTATTTAGCTGCATCGATACTTGGGTTGGTGTGGAAACCAAAGGCGAGCACACACAGGGCATGACCGTGGTTGACCGTTACCAGCTTAGTGGCAATGAGCCAAACGCCAAGGTTGCCATGGATCTTGACCGTCCGGGCTTTGTGGAGCTGCTGGTTGAGCGCTTAGCGCACTACAACGCCTAAAACTCAGTGAATTAGGCCACCAATGAGGGGCAAATAATGCCCCTGACTCCGTAGGGCTGATATACTTGCCCTCATTACCAAGCCGCAGTGGTAACCCCTCTGCGGCTTTGATTTTTTTATGAGAGCAACTATGCCATTTTCCTCTTTAGGGGTAAGCCGACCCATTGCCGATGCTGTGGCCGAATGCGGCTATCAACAGCCAACAGAAATTCAGCGTCAGGCCATCCCTTTTGCCTTAAAGGGGCAAAACCTCATCGCCGCGGCGCAGACCGGTACCGGCAAAACGGCGGCGTTCATCCTGCCGATTTTAGAGCGCCTGAGCCAAGGTCAAACTCAGCGCAAAAAGCGTGTTCGCGCTCTGGTACTGGCTCCTACTCGAGAGCTGGTAGTGCAAGTTGCCGATAACGCTCAGCAATACGCCAAACACCTGAACCTCAATGTGCTTGCCATGTATGGTGGCACCGAGATTCAGCCTCAAGTGGAAGCGCTGATTGAAGGCGTTGATCTGTTGGTGGCGACCCCTGGGCGACTGCTGGATATGTACACTCGCCGCGCCTTGCATTTCGATGAAGTGGAAGTGTTGGTGATGGACGAGGCCGATAAAATGCTCGACATGGGCTTTATCGACACCATCAATCGCATCGTTGAAAAGCTGCCACGGGAACGTCAATCTTTGCTGTTTTCCGCCACCTTGTCTAACCGCGTTCGAGACTTAGCCAAATCGGCAGTTCACGATGCGGTTGAGATCAAACTGGCGGCGGCCAAGGCCAGCAAGTCCAATATTGAGCAGTGGGTGATTCCTGTCGATAAAGACCGTAAGTCGGCGCTGCTGAGCCACCTGATTCAAACCTCGCCGTGGCAACAGGCGCTGATCTTCATTAAAACCAAAGCCGGTGCGGCCAAGTTGGTGGAGCAGCTGTCCAAACGTGGCATTGAGGCCGAGTGTATTCATAGCGGCCGCTCCCAAGCGGTGCGAGAGCAAATTCTGGCAGACTTCAAATCGGGAAACATTGCCTATCTGATTGCTACCGGCGTGGCAGCCCGAGGCATCGACATCGATAACTTAGAGCGCGTGGTGAACTACGACTTGCCGTTCCCGGCAGACGACTACGTGCACCGCATCGGCCGTACTGGCCGAGCCAGCGCACTGGGTGAGGCGGTCTCTTTCCTGTCAAAAGATGATTTTAAAAACCTGTGCATGATCGAAAGCCGACTGGATCATCTGCTTGAACGTCGTGATGTAGAAGGTTTTGAGCCTCGCAAACCGATTCCCACCTCCATCTTAAATTACGTGCCAAAGGCAAAGCGGCAAGGTGGTGGCGCGAAAGCGGACGGAGTACGGCGAGGGGCAAAGCCTCGCCGAGCTGAAAAAGGCCCGCGACAGAGTTAGCGGTTGGGAAGACGTTAAACAGTGGGCAGCTGGTTAAATCTGCCCACAGTGTTGGCTAGATGGGCAGCTCAATCTTTACGCCTAAACCTGGGTGGTTGTCATATAGGCTGATGCTACCGTGATGCAGCCCAGCGACCGCTTTGGCCAGAGACAGACCCAAGCCTAAGCCGCCATCGGTGCGGCTTTTGTCCACCCGATACAGCCGCTCAAATACTCGAGGTTTGTCGGCATCGCTGATTCCCGGCCCATTGTCGGCCAGAGTGATTGCTATGTGGTTGCCTTGATTGTGGGCTTCAAGCTCAATGCGACTGCCTTGGGGGCAATAGCGCAGGGCGTTTTCCACCAAGTTGGCTAACTGCTGAATCAGGAGTTCGCGGTCGCCCTGAATCTTGAGGGCGCTGTCGGGCTTGTTGACCGACAACGTCATGCCGGCATCGTCGGCCACATCCACGTAAATATCGGCTACGGTGTCGATAATGGCATTGATGTCGACCTCAGAGAATCGACTGCGGCGCGCTCCGGATTCGATCTGTGAAATTCGCAGCAGGGCATCAAAGATGCTGGCCAGACGCTGAGAGTCTGACTGTGCTTGCTCCAACTCCCGCTGCAAGTCTTGAGCGTCTTCAATAGCCAGAGCATCCGCGGCATCTTTGATGTTCCACAGGTTATGTTGCAGCCGGGTAATTGGGGTTTTGAGTTCATGGGCGATGTTGGCTGAGATGTCACTCATGGCCGCCACCGAGCCTTCGAGCCGCGATAGCATCTCATCCACGGCAACGCCGATGCGCGCCAGATCGTTCATTTTATGGGTTTCGCCGGTGCGGGCACTGAGCTCGCCCTCAGCGGCGGCGGCCAGTACCTGCTCAATGCGGTTAATGCGCCGCTGGCTCGCGCGAGTCATGGCGATGACGATGGCGGCAGTAAAGCCGGTGACCAGCAGCCCTGAAAGCACAAAGCCAGTGGTCAGTGCCGCCAGAATGTCATCGTCTTCGATGGGGTCGTCATCAATGTCTACGTTCTGGCCACGAGCCAACTGTTTGGATTCTTTGACGATCTCTTTATTTTGCTGCCCGAGTTCGTAATCCACATAGGCCAAGCTGAGGCTGGCCATCAACATCAGGCTCAGCATTGAGACCAACACAAACATCAGCCCCTGCTGTGTCGCGGTGCTCTGCAGCCAAGTAGGCAGCTTAACCCCTTGGGTCAATCGAGTGGTGAGGGAGCGAATCATCGGTTTGTCTCTCCCCTGTGTTCCAGTTTGTAGCCCGCACCGCGCACGGTTTGAATCAAGGTGTCACCAAAGGGTTTTTCTAATTTGTTGCGCAGACGGCTGATGTGGGTTTCCACCACACTGGTTTGCGGGTCAAAGTGGATATCCCAAACGTGTTCCAGCAACATGGTGCGAGTAATCACTCGCCCAGGGTGGCGCAGAAACAGCTCCAGAATTCGAAACTCTTTAGGCTGAAGATCCAGCACTTTCCCCTGGCGGCTGGCACTGTGCTCAAACATGTTTAGGGTGAGATCGCCATAACTCAGTTCTGGCTTTGCTTGGTTGCTGATGGTCACCGAACGTCGCGACAACGCGGTGACGCGGGCCAACAATTCGGAAAAGGCAAAGGGTTTGGTGAGGTAGTCATCCCCTCCGGCTTCCAGCCCTTCGACGCGGTCGTCCACCCCGCCTAATGAGGTAAGAAACAGCACCGGAGTGGCGATTTGAGCCGCGCGCAGGGCCTTAACCAGAGACAGGCCGTCCAGGCCTGGCAGCATTCGGTCAACAATGGCTACATCAAACTGTTCTGTCATGCAAAGGGTTAGGGCGTGCTTACCGTTGTCGGTCACCTCAACGTAATGTCCGGCTTCTTTCAGCCCTTTGTCGACAAAGCGGCTTAGGCTGACGTCATCTTCTACTAACAAAATTCGCATGATGATTCTCGGTTGCTGTGCCACATCAAAGCCACGCTAGGCGGCAACGATGGGTTGTTGACTCTCTTGAGTGGCCGAATCGGATACCGGCTGGTCCTCTTTGGCATTGGTTTGATTGGCGTTGTGGGCGTACCACTTGGTCAGCAATGCGCCGATCATTCCTGCCAATAAACAGGCTCCTAGTGTAACCAGTCCTAGGGCAAAAAACAGAGTAAACGCCAGCAATTCAACCACCCCTTTTAGACCATTGTGTCGTATGGACGACAGGGAAGACGTTAATTTCGCTCGCAAGTTTGCGTATCGGTTTGAGTTAATCATAATCATTGCTCCTTCGGGCACCGGTTTGGGTGCCCGCTAAACAGAAAGGCATTATTGGGCTGCTAGGCGAGTTTCCATGGTGCTGCCATCGGCTTTCACCAACTTCATCTCGTAACTGACGTTGTGGTCGTCTTCCAGCTCAATTTCATAGACCTGTGCGCTGTTTTGGTTTTCAGCGTCGCTCAGCGCCGCTTCCAGCGACTTGAACTGGCCAGATTTGACGCCAGATAACCACGCGGCTTGCTCGATGAGATCGTCATGGTCGCGTTCGCGTTTCTCGCGGCTAATGACCACTTCTCCAGTGGTGGCGCTGATTACGGTGTAGAAGTTGTTGCCGTTGTCGCCAATCAGCTCAATCTCATACAACGCCTGGCCCATTTCAACTTCGCGCTCAGCTTCCATCGGCTCGCCGCCGGTGTGCTTTTTGGCAACCATGATCGCCTGCTTTAATGAGACCGCATCGGCGTCGATGTTGGCCGGTGCGTCATCGGCAAATGCACCGGCGCTGAAGATGGTGGTTAGAGCTGCTGCCAAGATGATCGGTTTGGTGGTGATGGATGATTTCATTGTGTAGTCCTCGCTTAAGTAACGCCGGATTATCCCGGTTGATGGTGCTACTTTACCTAGGCGAGCTTGCGGGCAGTTTTCGTCAACTATACATTTTTGTAAGCTTTTACTGATAGGTAGTGGCTAATAATTATTTAGGTAATGCTCCTCTAAAAGTTAATTAATAGCTTTCGTACACTGGCTCCATCAAATCAGATACCCCTTTGGAGCAGAGCATGAGCAAAGTACTCGTCATTTCAGGACATCCTGAGTTAAGCAAATCGTTCACCAACACCGTGATTTTGGAGCAGCTATCTGCAGGCCTTGAGGACGTGGAAATCCGTCGTTTGGACAGCCTCTATCCCAACTATCAGATCGACGTGAATGCGGAGCAGCAGGCCTTGGTTGAAGCCGATGTCATTGTGCTTCAGTTCCCTTACTACTGGTACTCCATGCCAGCGCTGATGAAAAAGTGGATGGACGACGTATTCAGCTTTAACTTCGCCTATGGTCCGCAAGGGGACAAGCTGAAAGGTAAAGATTTTATCTTAAGCTTTACCGTGGGTGGGCCAGAGGAGGCGTACAGCCCCCTGGGCTACAACCATTTCTCTATTGAGCAGTTAATGCGTCCTTTAGAGCAAACCGCGTATCTGGCGGGCATGAACTACCGCAAGCCTGTTTATACCCACGGCATGGTGTACATTCCCGGTGTTTACAACGAATTGGATCAGGTGCAGGCCAAAGCCCGCGATCATGCCAACCGGTTAATGGCGCAAATCAGCGACATTACTGAGTCGGCCAGCAGTCGCATCCGCAAGCTGGTGGCTCAGTGGTTTGCTCAGTTTGATCAGTTGCCAGAGCAGAGTGAGTTCTTTACCGGCCACCTGTCGAACGATCTGAATTTAGTGATGCCAGAGGGCAGCTTTAAAGGCCATGAAGGCTTTAGAGATTGGTACGCCTTTGCCCGTCGCACCTTTAAACCAGGTTGCGAACACAAGGTTGAGCAGACCTTAGTGACTGAAAAGGAGGGCGGTTATCAGGTGGACCTGCGCATCCGCTTAGACGCGGAAACCTTCCCTGAGTCAGAGCCAAAGGGCGAGACCATTAGCTTGCTGGTGAATGAAACCTGGCAGGTGACTATCGACGAGACCGGCCATGTGACCATTCACGATTATCAAGTAACGCCAGTTGCGTAAACCACAGCCCAAGGAGGCAGTCGAGCGGCTGCCTTTTATTTGCAAGATAAAGGTCCACAACATGAAACTGACACCTCGAGGTTCGCTACTCACATTGGTGCTGTCATTGCTTATCTCATTTTGGGCGTTCAGCGATGATAGCTTGCATGGCGCCGCTTATCACGGTGATGAGGCGCTGGTCATCAAGCTGCTGGCAACCAACCCGGATCCCGATGCCCGCGACAGCTTTGGCGGTACGGCGCTTCACGGTGCCATGTTTCAGGACAACCTCAATATTGTGCGTCTGCTGATTGATGCCGGCTTCGATGTGAACGCCATCGGGCCACGTAATGGCTATACGCCGCTGCACGATGCGGTATGGGCCAATAACTTGGAGGCGGCGAAGCTGTTGGTTGAAAACGGCAGTCGTGTGGATATTCGCAGCCGAGATGGTCAAACACCGCTGGATAAAGCGAGAGCAGAAGCTAAGTTTGAGATGGTGAAGTATCTGGAATCCGTTAGTGCTAAGTGAGCCACATAGAAAAGAGCGAAGCCAGCATATTGCTGGCTTCTTTGTTTTTGGAGCTTTGCTAGACAGAGGCAAATGATGAAAACTCTTAGGGAACTGGGTTCAATAATCTTTGTCCACTCTAGTAACAACCCATCTCTGTGAGGTCGATGCCGATGATAAGTCGCCTGAAATCCCTGTTCGAACACCATGATGATCATGCCAATGAGCTTAATGTCGAGCTTGCCACTACGGCACTGTTACTTGAGGTTGCACGAGCGGACTCTCACATCTCCCATCAGGAGAAAGAAGCGGTGTGGCATCTGATTAAGGGGCTACATCAGTTGTCGGATCGGGAAGCTAGGGATCTGATTGAGGAGGCATTAACCCAAACCGAAGAGGCCAACTCAGTACATAACTTTACTAACGTGGTAAAGAAAAATCTAATTCTGAATCAAAAGCTTAAATTGCTAGAAGGGCTATGGCGTGTGGCTTATGAGGACGACGTGCTAGAGCCTCATGAGGAGGCGATGATCCGTAAAGTCAGCGATCTGCTGTATCTGCGCCACAGTGAGTTTATTCAGGCAAAATTGGCGGTGACCGAATCCAAAGGTAAATAATGCCGAGCGCGTTACGCTCGGCATTGGATACTCCCTAATCGCGGGGCTGCTGATCAGCCTGTTTTGAGTTTTCAATCCGATCTAAGGTTTTCGGATGGGAGCTGAAATACTGGTAGAAGTTTTCAAACTCTCTGGCATCGCCTTCATCGATGTGAGTGATGGTTGCCAGAGCTCGCCCAAGAGCCTCTGTTTCGATGCCAAGACGTTTGAGGTAGCGAAGCGCAAACGTGTCGGCCTGCGTCTCCATCTCTCTTGAAAAGGCACTTTGCAGCAAGCTTGTGGCGGTTCCTATGATGGTCTCTCCGGCGCCTTCAATATCACCTAAAACTAGGGCGAACATGACACCAGCCGCGGTGGCTCGTGTGGCCAGTTTTAGGCTGTGTTGATGCTTTACGTGGCCAATTTCATGGAGCATTACCGCGATGATCCCCTCGGGATCATCTTTTAACTCGTTAACGAAGTCATCGGTCAACACCACGGTACCATCCGGCAACGCAAAGGCGTTCGCACCTAAGCTGAAATCACGAAACAGTAGCGTGTACTGGCTTTGATCCAAGGTGGAGTTATCGAATATGTGCTGCCACAGCTGCCGCACCTGTTGCTGTTCGCTTTCACTCAATTGGGTTGAGGAGAGAGCGGTTTTGTCCAATACGGTTAAGGTTTGCTCGCTCATCTGCACCGATACCCAATCGGGTAGGTATGGCGCGGTTAAGTCTGCTGCTTGAGGAAGGACTCGGTAGGCCAACACCCAAAGCACCAGTGGCAGCACCACCGTGGCCACGACCACGCTGAGCCAGCGAGTTTCTAAACCATGCAGTAACGATTGGCTTGCTGACTGCTTTGGCCATCGATATTTCGCATCGTCTGGAGTAAACCTGCTGCCATCAAAAAACAGCAGGTCAACTTCCAGCCCAGGTAAAACGTCTCCGTAGGAGACCTGCTCAGGGCTCGCCTGCTGTATGGTCTCTCCGGTGTCTTTATGGCGAACAACAAAGTCACCATCAGCTCGTATCTCTACTTTCGCTGGAGTGATTTCGGAGCCTAGACTGCTAACGAAGCTTCCAGATACAGAGTGCGTCATGGGCGTTCCTAGGTTAAAGAGAGATCGATATCGAAGGCGTTGGCGGCTTCGTCGGCAAAGGCCGATTGATCACCGTGGACGGTGTTTGCCAGTGTGTGCGCCTTAGGTTCGAGCTCAAGATCGATGTTGGAGTACAGGAACTTGGAGCGGCGAATCACAATCAGTGGGTAGGCTAACCCTAAGGTGCCCATCAACAGCAGGGTGTTGCTTAGGTTTAACCAAAGCAGCTGCCCTAGCTTGATTCTTGGGCGGAAGCGGAAGATCTCTGGCAACTTAATGGATTCCAGTATATGCACCAGAATCAAAGAGGCATACAGCGCTTTGCCAATGAACATTGAGAAGAACATCGCAACATAGACGGTAGCCAAAAACATCAAAGACGGTGTGTCGTCTGGATTCGTTATGCCGCCAAACCCTAGGGCGATGGAGATGCCTAAAAAGATCAAGATAATGGACGCTAATCCACTTAAAAGCACTGCGATAAAGTAGCGCTTGGCTTTTAACTCTGAGGCATCCATCTGTTGGCCGCCTAGCTGGATGTTGCTATAGATGAATTGATCCATCTTTTTTACTACCAGAGGCATGGCTAAGAATAGGGTTAAGATTGATAACATCGGGTAGACAACAAACGCCAGCAGCGCCCCGATATAGTTGCCCGTAAAGGAGAAGCGCACATTACGATAGCTGGTCATCTTAAGTGAGAACTTCAGTCCCTGAACAATCATCCATGGCGATACCGCCATGAGCACCAAGGCCGAAACCATAGCAATGATGGGATCCACTTGGACTGCTATAGAGTAAAGCAGCATTAAGACTAACGCTAAGATTCGACCTTTCAGAATCTGCATCGGTTTCGCGAGATAGCGGAAGCCCTGATTTAGGATTTTGGTGTGGCCATAGAGGTAGTTGAGATTTCTGACTTTGGCCCATGGACCATAGATGCCTAAGGTAATAATGGTGAGAAGCAGGTTTACGCTCCACAGCTTGAAGTATTCAAAGTAGCTTCCGCTGAACTCAATGGGGGTGACCTGTTTATCTTCCTGATTTAATTCGTTTTCCATGGTGATATTGAGAACTATTACTAACAAGGGGTGAAGTTAATCACATGTAAACAGAAGATGAAAGTGGCGAGTTATTTTCAGATGTGATTTTGAGAACTTTGTTGCATCTTATTGATCTATATTAAATAAAAATTGCTATTAATGGGTGTAACTTAAGCCTGCATCAGGCTTATTGGCGCACCTTGAGTTCACCATCTGGTGATAAGGAAGGGCGAACATGGACAAAAAACTCTACGAATCTGAGCTTAAAAAGTTGCAGATAGAGTTGGTGACGATGCAGCAATGGATCAAGGAGCAAGGGCTCAAGGTCGTGGTGCTGTTCGAAGGCCGAGACGCTGCCGGAAAAGGGGGCGTGATCAAGCGCATCACTGAGAAGCTAAACCCCCGTTTGTGCCGCATCGCCGCGTTGCCTGCTCCCTCCGATCGAGAGAAAACCCAGTGGTATTTTCAGCGCTATGTTGCTCAACTTCCCGCCGCCGGAGAGATGGTGCTGTTTGATCGCAGCTGGTATAACCGAGCTGGGGTCGAGCACGTCATGG
The DNA here is from genome assembly GCF_005116665.1 of Ferrimonas aestuarii. GTDB lineage: Bacteria > Pseudomonadota > Gammaproteobacteria > Enterobacterales > Shewanellaceae > Ferrimonas > Ferrimonas aestuarii. Next base: position 176,056 of record NZ_SWCJ01000001.1, read on the forward strand.
AGTTTTGCACTCAAGATGAGTACGAGGAGTTTTTGCGCTCCTGTCCTGAGTTTGAGCGGATGTTGATTCGTTCGGGCATCATCTTAATCAAGTACTGGTTTTCGGTTTCCGATGACGTACAGGAAAAGCGCTTTAAAGAGCGACTCACCGATCCGCTAAAGCGTTGGAAATTTAGCCCCATGGATCTCGAGTCTCGGTCTCGATGGCAGCTGTATTCAGAAGCCAAGGACCGGATGTTTTCCCATACCGATACCCGCCAGAGCCCTTGGTTTGTGGTGGATGCGGACAACAAAAAGAAAGCGCGACTCAATTGCATTCACCACCTGCTTAAACAAATTTCCTATCAAGAAGTTGAATATCCAGAAATTTGCTTGCCAGAACTGGATAATCGCGGGTATATTCGCTCGCCCATTGATCAGCAACACTGGATTGAAGATCACTATCCCTTTGAAAAGGCTAGATAGTTTCATATTTGCGGGTATCCAGAAGGTGATTTTGGGGAGTTGATGTCGCCACTGCGAATCACAGCCTTGGTGAGGACGCCAAGCGCGGTCTAACAGCTCGTAGCCTCGACCATTCGAGAAGCACGATGAAGACCAAGAATAGGGACAACGTTGGGTGAGTTGATTCACTGCTGAGCGCGAACGCAGGCAGAAAAATCAACAGAGCCCCAAACGAGCGATGCTGTAAACCTAGCGCAAGGCTATGGTTATACCCATCTGCTTTGGCATTTTGGAGTCACCATGGATACTCAAAAAAGTTCACAAAATCAGGTCGAAGACCATCAGATTGCAGGTTGGCGCGAGTGGGTTGCCCTACCTGAGCTCGGCGTCAGTCGTATTAAAGCCAAAATGGATACTGGAGCTCGTACCTCCTGCATCCACGCCATTGCCAGTGAGCGCTTCGAGCGCGATGGCAAACCTTGGCTGCGTTTTACCGTACAACCTCAGCAAGACAGTGATGACACTCAAGTCTGTGAGGCTCCCATTATTGATGAGCGGACCGTGCGGGACTCCGGCGGTCACGAGCAGTTGCGCCCCGTGGTTTTGACCAGCCTAACGATGGGCAAGCGCACTTGGCCCGTTGAGATGACCATCACCAATCGCGAGCGTATGAAGTTTCGCATGCTAGTTGGCCGTACTGCCATGGAGAATCAACTGCTGATTTGTCCAGAAGATTCATTTTTATTGTCCTTGGAGGATTAAATGAAAATCGGAATTTTATCTCGAAATGCCAATCTCTACTCCACTCGGCGCTTAATGGAAGCCTGTCGAGAGCGGGACCATGAGCCCGAAGTGATCGACGTGCTGCGTTGTTATATGAACATCAACACCTTAAAGCCATCGATTCACTCCAAGGGTGAGATTCTAGAGGGTCACGATGCGGTGATTCCTCGTATCGGTGCTTCGGTGACCTTCTATGGCTGTGCGGTGCTGCGTCAGTTTGAAACCATGGGCGTGTATGCGGTCAACGGCTCTGATGCCATCAATCGCTCTCGAGATAAATTGCGGTCGCTGCAGCTATTGTCCGGTCGCCAAATTGGCATGCCGATTACCGGGTTTGCCAGTAAGCCTGATGACATTAAAGATCTGCTGGACATGGTTGGTGGTGCGCCAGTGGTGATCAAACTGCTGGAGGGTACACAAGGTATTGGTGTGGTGCTGGCGGAAACCCGAAAGGCCGCCGAAAGCGTGATTGAAGCGTTTTTGGGTCTGAAAGCCAACATCATGGTGCAGGAGTTTATTGAAGAGGCTGGTGGTGCCGACATTCGCTGTTTTGTGATTGGCGATCAGGTGATTGCCGCCATGAAACGCCAAGCGGCGGAAGGGGAGTTTCGCTCTAACCTTCACCGTGGCGGCAGCGCAACCTTGGTTGAGCTTACCGAAGAGGAGCGCTTAACGGCGGTTAACGCTGCCGCAGCCATGGGGCTGCATGTGGCAGGGGTGGATCTGCTGCGCTCCAAGCGAGGCCCGTTGGTGATGGAGGTGAACTCCTCCCCAGGTCTGGAAGGCATTGAAACCGCTACGGGCAAAGACGTGGCTGGGATGATTATTGATTACATCGAGCAACAAGTGAAATCTGGTGGAGATCATGACCGCTGAAAAAAGTCGGGCGACGGCCAAGGCAGTTCAGTTTGAACTGGCTGGGCAAGAGATCGCTCCTGGTGATCGTGCAACAATTGATTTGGAAGTGGCCCAGCTGTATACCCATGCGCCGCTGAGTATTCCAGTACAGGTGATTCATGGGCGTAAGCCCGGACCAGTACTGCTTATCTCTGCGGCCATTCATGGGGATGAGCTCAACGGGGTAGAGGCGGTGCGACAACTGCTGGCGTTAGTGGATGCCAAAAAGTTGCGCGGCACGTTGGTTGCCGTTCCCGTGGTTAACGTGTTTGGTTTCAACAATAAGAGCCGCTATTTGCCGGATCGCCGTGACCTTAATCGCTGCTTCCCCGGCTCTGAGCGCGGCTCCATTGCGGGACGTTTAGCGCATCAGTTCTTCACCCAGGTGGTGCAGCGCTGCAGCCATATTATCGACCTACATACCGGTGCGGTGCACCGGACTAACCTGCCACAGCTGCGGGTGAATATGCAGGATCCAGAAAGTGCGTCAATGGCCCAAGCCTTTGATGTGCCAGTGGTGGTTAACGCGGTGACTCGAGACGGCTCATTGCGAGCTGTGGCTCAGGAAAGTGGCATTCCGGTAATCACCTATGAGGGGGGGGAAGCGCTGCGCTATGACCCAGGCGCCATCAAGATGGCGGTTCAGGGATGCCTGCGGGTGATGCGTCACCTTGGCATGCTGCGCTCCCAGCGAAAAGTGACCAAACCCATGGTCATTGCTCGCAGCACCTCCTGGGTTCGCGCCGAGCAAAACGGCACTTTCAGAAGCCTTGTTGGCCTAGGGGAGTGGGTTAGCAAAGGTCAGGCACTGGCGAAAATCAGTGCGCCGCTGGGCACGGTGGAGGGGCAAATCTACGCACCGAAAGATGGCATTGTCATTGGTCATCAAACTTTGCCGCTGGCTAATGAAGGCGATGCCCTGTTTCATCTGGCCTATTTTAAAGAGGACAGTGCGGACGAGGCTCAGCAGCAGGTTGATGATTTCTTGGAAGACGTCAGTGAGATGCAGCTCGTCGAAGACGTGGAGTTTCCCCCTCAATCGGAGTAAGTAACTCTGGATTGAGACCAACCTGATTGAGCAGGTCATCGTGACAAGGTATCTCGTCAGGTTGGTAGAGTTTGTGCGGCCGGTGATTTCAATCCCCGGCCGTTTTTGTATCACGAAAACTGTTCACTGGATCCCGTTTTCAGTGTGAGCTCACCCCCTATAATTCGCGCCTGCTTGGGAGAAGATTGTGATTTCTAGATTACCTAAATGGGTTGAGTTTGGTGCTTTCCTGCTGGCGCAGCTAGCAGGAGTGGTGAATGCTATTGGATTACTGGGGTTCTCCCACCAAGCGGTGTCGCACATCTCGGGAACGGTGACGTTACTCGGTGCCAGTTTGGGCACGCTCAATGGCCAAGCGATGCACATGGCTTTGGTGGTATTGAGCTTTCTGCTTGGCGCCATGCTCAGCGGGCTGTTTATTGAAAGCACCGCGTTAAAGCTGGGGCGCCGTTATGGGGTGGCGTTGTGTTTGGAAGCAGGGCTGTTGTTTTTGAGCTACCTAGCGCTGAAAAACGGTGATCTTAGCGGCCAGTACTTTGCGTCGGCAGCCTGTGGCCTGCAAAATGCCATGATCTCCACCTTCAGTGGAGCGGTCGTACGAACCACCCACATGACCGGCATCGTCACCGACTTAGGCATTATGATCGGCGCTCGCCTTCGGGGAGAGCACTTCGATTTCCGCAAGGCCAAGCTGTTCCTTTTTATTTTGTTTGGGTTTCTCTCCGGCGGCGTTATCGGGGCCAAACTCTACGTCGAGCATGGTTTGTCGACTCTGCTGCTGCCCATCGGTTACGCCTTGGCGCTAGCCTGCGCTTATTGGAGCTATCTGTACTGGGTGTCGCGTTCAAAATCGACTCCTTAGTCCTATTTACCGCCAGCGCTGGTACTGTGCCACGAATTTTAGATGGGCACTGGCATCACGAATGCCAAGCTGATCCGCCAGTAAGCGGGCGGCGATGGCGGCGCGTTTTAGGGGCGGTTTGCCATTAAGACAGCTTTGCCACCCTTGATGTTGCAGGGCGCGACGAGTGCCTTTGGGCAGCGCTAACTGCCACTGATGCTGCAAATTGGCTGGCTTGGGGAGCGGGCAGGGCAGGTGTTCTGGGTAGGTCTGCCACGGAGTTGTTAGCATTTGGGGATAGTGGCGCTGAGTCCATTCCATGTAGATGCCGTGTCGAGTCGCCGCTTCCATCGGCATCGACATCATCGCGTCGAGTACGCCCTTGGAGTAGAACGGCAGATAGAAATCCAGTTGAAATTGATCCATCTCCTCAAAAGGAATGGCCACGTGCTGATGCTGATCGTTCTCCCACAAAAATAGCTGCCACGCTTTGCTCATCGGTAGTGTTGAGTATTTTGCCAGCGCCGCCATCAGCCGCTCTTTAAAACGCAGCTGTTGGTTGCTGCCATCGTCAATCAGCGCGGCGGGAACTATCGCCTGTTGCTGGGCAATGTAGGCATCGATAACCTGTTCCGTATCGCCAGTTTTGATGGCGTCCAGCAGTGGTGCTGAGGTGTAGATCTGACCGACGCAAACGCTGCCGCCATTGCCTGACCACACCAACTGTGGCCGCTCCACGTCGTGGTAGTTGGCAAAGTTCTCAGAGTTCCAGTGTTGGCCAAGACGCTGCTCACAGGTTTTGGCTTGGGTATCGTCGACGGCAATGACTTCAAGCGAAATTCCCTGTGAATCCGCAAATTGCTGAGCGCACCAGAGATCTTGGGTCAGGCTGCGTGAAAAGTTAAGGCTTTGAATCTGTTTGCCCTGCCTACGCAGTTCGCTGGCGATGAGCCGCGAGTCAAGGCCGCCACTGAGAGTGGAGACAAAGTGGTGATCATCGGCACAGTATCGCGCTACCGCCTGTTTAAAGGCACTGTCCAGTTGCTCAATGCCCGCATCCAGATTTTCCCCCGGTTTCGAGGCCAGATGGTGCCATGAATGATGTCGGCTGAAACGCTGGCTCTGTCCGGTCAATGTAAGTACTTCGCCGGGTAGGCTGGCGCGCAGCCGCTGATATGGAGTGTGCTCACCCAGGGTATAACCCAGTAAGGCGTATTCTAACTGGGCGTCAACGTTGCGTTTGGTCAGTGGCGCATACTCGACTAGGGGCTTCATGCGGTTGGCGAACAGGGTGCCGCCGGCGAATTCTGTAGTGTAGAACGGCCGAATGGCCAGCGGATCGGCGCAAAGGGTCAGCTGCTTCGAGCGGGTATTGTAGTGGGTCAGCAGGTAGCTGCCTTGAGCGTCTTCCAGTGCCTGTACATTTAGCTGAGCTTGGTTAAGCTGCTTGAGATCTTGGCTGCGATTTTGCGACAGCAGCGGGTGGCCGAAGCAGAGCAAAATACTCTCTGGTGTTTGGTGCCAGTCATTGGACTGCCAACTGCCATGACTGTGATTGAGCAAAAAGCAGTGCTCATCCTGATAATGGTCGGCGTTGGGGTACTTTTTTAGCAGCAGCTGCACCAGGCTGTGGTGAGGGGCTTGCCATTTTTCGGTGTAAAAACCAATTTGAAAGCTCATGGTTGCCTCGATAATCAAAGGGAATATCAAGTCACAGCAAAAAGCGTGCACAAACTTATCTTATTATTTTTAATTGATTTTTTTGCTTCTAGTGGCGGTGGGTTGCAAATTGCAATCTGCGATTACGATTTTAGGAGAGTCTCTCCCTGACTGAATATCAGGGAGAATTACTTAATCTAAGAGGTCAATCCATGAAGTGCACAACGGATCGCCATCTTCTCACCTCGCATCAATGCGTCGTCAGAACACACATAATCGTTGATTCCCTCCTGTACGTCATTTCCGTAAAGCACCACATTGTTTAGGACTGCACCAACTTTCAACCCTTTAATGCGACCTAGGGTCATCAGGGCGGCAGTTTCCATATCGGCTCCTAATACTCCCATGTGGTGCCAGCGCTTGCAGACCTCCATCTCATCGTCTCGGTAGAAGCTGTCGTGAGACCGGACGATACCTGAGTGAAAAGTGACGTTGTGCTCCGTTAGGTAGGTTTCCATCGCACAGGTTAGGTGTCTATCAGCAATGGCTGGGTAGGCCAGAGGCGCATGGCTACTGGAGCCGCCGTCATCTCGTACAGCCCCATCTACCAGGATGAGTTCTCCCAGTGCTATCTTCGGTTGCAGTGCTCCGGCTGAGCCGATGCGGATAAACTGAGTCGCGCCGCATTGTCGAAGTTCTTCAAGGGCGATGATTGCTGAAGGGGCGCCAATTCCGGTGCTGCAAACGGTGATGGTTTTACCTGCAAAGCTACCGGACATGGAGCGAAATTCTCGATTGTCTGCCAGTAGAGTTGCGTTTTCTAAATGGGCGGAGATTCGGTCTACTCGGGCAGGCTCACCACAGAGAACAACCAACTCACTGACTTGGTCTGAAGATAAGAGAATATGAGGTTGCTGCATTGGGATACTCCATATCAAAGGCCGCCTCTCTTGCAGTTAAAGAGGTTAAATTTGAGGGCAGTATACGGGGAAGGAGTTAGGCGTTTCCGCGAGCAGATTCTAAGATATGAAGTGAGAGTTTTCGCCGTTGTGATTAAAGGGGCGGCTTGTCTTCATTGATTTAGTTTTCACATGCAAAAGCCACTGGCCCCTGACGTGCGTCAGGGAATAAGTTGGAGGGTACTCAGGTAGCTGGCTGCCCCAACTTTACCACTTCACTCTCCAACGCTTTGCCGGCGAATGCCGGTAGCCCGTGTCTTTGGTTTTGAGTGCAGCTCTAAATGCTCAATAAAGGCCACTGGGCCCTGACGTGCGTCAGAGAATAAGTTGGAGGGTACGCAGGTAGCTGGCTTCCCCAACTTTACCACTTCACTCTCTAACGCTTTGCCGGCGAATGCCGGTAGCCTGTGTCTTTGGTTTTGAGTGCAGCCTCACACGCCCCCGAAAGGCCACTGGGCCCTGACGTGCGTCAGGGAATAAGTTGGAGGGTACGCAGGTAGCTGGCTGCCCCAACTTTACCACTTCACTCTCCAACGCTTTGCCGGCGAATGCCGGTAGCCAGTGTCTTTGGTTTTGAGTGCAGTTTCATACGCCCTGAAAGGTCACTGGGCCCTGACGTGCGTCAGGGAACATAATCCAAGAGCCACTCTCCAAGATTGATTCAATCGCGGTTATTTTTTGTCTGCATGCGTTTTCCCAACCAAACGCCAAGACCGAGTGGGGCAAAAAACACCACCAGCAAAAACAGTACGATGTAGAGGATTAGCCCCTGCAGAACCTGAGTTAGCTGCTCGAACGCTTGGTCGACGGTACGCGCGACCAAGGCATCGGCATCTTTAACTAGCGCTTGGCGTTCACGCTCTACTAACTGCGCTAGTGCCAAGCGCTCCCGTTCAACCAGCAGCTCCAACGCTTGGCGCTCTACCGACAACTGGGCCATATTGCGTTCGGCGCTGGCATCCAGCTGCTCCAGCAAAGGGGTCAACTCTTGGCGCATATCCACCGCTAACTGCGACATCATCTGTGGGCTTTGCGCCATCAAGGTTTGGAATTTCGCAGAGGTGTCACTGATCTGTTTCAGCGTTTGGTTCACCTCGCTGGAGTTGATGTTGGAGTTCAGGGCAAACAGTTCCGCTTTCCAACCGAGAAGTTTGGGGGTTTGTGAGGCCAGCATCGCCATGCGCTCCGACATGTCGGTCATCACTTCGGGGACGCTACCAAAGGTTTTGATCGCTTCCTGCTCACTGATGTTGCGATAGGCCAGCCAACCACTGAATGCGGACACTCGAGCAAAGCTCAAATCGAATAACGGGTGCTCGTTGGCATATTGAACCATGAAAGTCTGGTTGGCGCTAAATTCAGACTCTGACAACAAACCACGCATTCGGCGCTCATAATCCGCGAGCAGATCCTGGCTGGTTTGCGCCACCAACTCACTGTGATCCCCAAACAGGTTGCGCCCATAACCGGACTCAAAATAGGCCGCCATCTGGGCGGTGAAGGCCCAGGTATCTACCATCGCCGCCACCGGCGATACCTGAAAGATGGTTTGCGTAAGCACTTGCTCGGCATTAATTTTCCACAGCAGTGCTTGGGATTTCAGGGATACGTCATCGCTGGCCAGCACCACATCGGCACTGTGTTCCACCCCAGCATAGAAGGTATTGGCATACTCTCGTGTGAATAGGCGCATGCTCAACTGCTCGGCGGGCAGGGGTTCGATGCCGCTTTCCAATTTGACTTCCAACAGTGAGCAGCCAGCCAGCATAAGGGCAACGCTGCACATCAACAGACTATGGCGTAACCAACCCATAGGTTCTCCAACAAAGACATGAAAAAGCGGCCGAATTCTAAACCATTTATTCCGTACTGAAGCTTAATAAACCGTGACTATTTTCACGAAATGAGTAAGCGGTTGGCAGCTCCTTTTCCTGCGTAAACCTAATGGTAACCGCGAGTCAACACCTCGGCAAAAGCGACTCTCTAGTGTATGGCATTTGTTCACCTTGCCCAGATATACTGCCGAAGCAGTTTATGCAGGAAAACCAATAATAAAATGGAGTAACACTCGTGAAGAAGGTAGGTATCACCCTGCTTTGCGCCCTGATGCCGGTGGCATCGGCGGTGGCAGAAGCCAGTAAACCACTCTCGGTTGATGTGCTGTGGCAACTCAACCGTATCGGCAGCCCCACAATCTCTCCTGAGGGAGAGCAGATCATCGCCCCCGTGACCAAATACAACGTCGAGACCGACAAGGGCTCAACCCAGTTGTGGTTATTCGATGAGGATGGCAAGACTCAGCGCCCGTTAACCGCAGAAGGGCTACGGGTCAGCGAGCCGGTGTTCTCTCCAGACGGGAAGACACTGGCGTTCATCAGTAAGCGCAATGACGACGATGCCGGTCAAATCTATCTGCTGCCAATGGATGCGCCGGGCGAAGCGCAGCGATTGACTCAAGTGCCCACGGGAGTCCATGGCATCAAATGGGTGGGTGACCACATCTACTTCATCAGCCGCATCTTCCCTGAGCAAAACTGGGAGCAGATGGGTGAGCAATTGAAAGCCGACAAAGACAGTAAAGTGTCGGCTCGCCAGTGGAATGCGCTGCCGTACTCACACTTTGATCACTGGCTTGATGAAGACCGCCAAGCGCACGTTTTCCGAATTCCAGCCAAAGGTGGCGAAATTGAAGCTATCACCCAACCTCTGAAGATGGAGTTACCGCGCAACACTCAAAGTGCCAGCAGCTATGACATCGACCCAGCGGGCGATTGGATCGCCTTTACTGCGAATGGCTGGGAAGATCAGGTCAATCCAAATATCGATATCTTCCTTGCAGAGATCGGCAGTGATAAGAGTATTAACCTGACGCCAAACAATGAAGCGCCAGATTTCAATCCGATGTTCAGTCCAGATGGTGACACGTTGGCCTACACTCGTCAGCGCATCGCCGGGTTCTATGCCGATACCGCTAACTTGGTACTGGTTGATATGGACGACCGCGATGAGAAAGAGATCACCACCGACTGGGATCGCTCTGTGTCCAGTCTGACTTGGACCCCTGACAGCAAGGGCTTTTATGCCGCCATCGACGATGCTGCTACTCGCCGTATCTACCACATCAGCACCAAGGGTAAAGTTAAGCCGGTGACCAAGGCGACTAACTTTGGCAAACCTGACATCAGTAACGATGGCACTTTGGTGGCATCAAACGACAGCTTCCTGTATCCGGCTCGTCTGGTGAAGATCAATCCTCGTAACGGCAAAACCACCCGTTTGGACAGCTTTAATGACGACATCCTAAGTGATGTGGACATGGGTACCTATGAGTCGGTGACCTACAAAGGTTATAACGGCGACGACATTCAGATGTGGGTTCACTACCCGCCGGGTTTCGATAAGAGCAAGAAGTACCCGCTGATGATGTTGATCCACGGTGGTCCTCATAATGCCATCAGTGATGGCTTCCACTACCGCTGGAATGCTCAAACCTTTGCCTCTTGGGGCTATGTGACCGCATGGCCAAACTTTCACGGCTCCAGCAGTTTTGGTCAGGAGTTTGCGGATTCCATCAACCCAGACTGGAAAAACAAGTCTTTGGAAGATGTGCAAAAAGCCGCAGATTGGTTTGAAGCACAGCCTTGGATCGATAGTGACCGCATGGTTGCCGGTGGTGCCAGCTATGGCGGCTACCTGACCTCCATCATCCTTGGGCAAGAGCATCCCTTTAAAGCTCTGCTGATCCACGCAGCGGTGTACAACATGTACTCGCAAATGGCGGCAGACTTTGCAGTTCACTCCACCCGTTTTGGCAATTACTGGGAAAAGCCGGAGATCTACAAGTCAATTTCTCCTCACTATTTTGCTGGTAATTTCAACACCCCAACTCTGGTGATTCACGGCCAGAAAGACTATCGCGTGCCGGTCGGTCAAGGGTTTGAACTGTTCCGCACTTTGCAAAGCCGAGGCGTCGAATCACGGATGATCTACTTCCCAGATGAGAATCACTGGATCATGAAGCCAAACAACTCCATCTATTGGTACAACCAAGTGGAAGATTGGATGACCAAGTTCGCTGAGCCCGGCGGCAAGTAACTCATTTTGAGCCATAAAAAGCGCCCCTGATTAGGGGCGCTTTTTTGTGCTGGGTTGGGTGAGAAACAAGCAAAACTTCGATGAAGTTGGCGCTTTTAGTCACAAATGGAACTAAATGCTGGCCATGCCCAATAAGGTTGGTTATAACGACATCGATTTTTATTCATTAAATACAATAAGATGCATATGAAAACCACCTTGCGAAACTTCGCGATTGCCAGCTTGTTGCCGACACTACTTCAAGGCTGTGCCCTCTTAAGCGGTGGCCCTAGCCCCAGTGATGCCATCAGTAATACCAACCTTATTGATCCTCAGTTTGCTCAGTGCTTGTCTGACAATGGTTTTGAAACTTGGGGTGAAATTGTCGAGCTTGATTGTCGTAGCTATGGCATTCAACAGCTGGATGAGATCCGCTGGATGCCAAATCTGGAAGAGTTGCTGGTTGGCACTAACCGTCTAAAGCAGATAGACACCAGTCACAACCCAAAACTCCGTTGGCTACTGGTTTCACGTAACCAATTGACTCGCCTCGATGTCTCTAACAACAAAAAGATTGAACGGCTCAATCTCGATGATAACGATCTTGGTCAGATCGTACTTGGCGACGCTGTCGAACTTAATGCCCTGTATGCGTATAAAAACCCCGTAACCAACGTTGATATTGAGGGTAAACCGAAACTCAAAGATCTTGGGTTGAGCGGGCATCAACTGAAAAAGTTGGATCTCAGTGCCAGCCCGTTACTGCGTTCGTTGAACCTCACCCGAGGCACACTGGAGCAGCTTGATATCAGTCAAAACCCAGCATTGGTTGATCTGCGTGTTGCCAAAAACCAGCTGAAGCAGCTGCTCGTGGCGAACCACCCCAAGCTGACTTACATCAATGCTGAGCTCAATCAATTGACCGATGTTGATGTTAGTAAGTCCGAGAATTTGACCCAGCTGTATCTGGGACAAAACCAACTGCGCCACTTTGAATTAGGTGAGGCGACGCAAATTGAAAAGCTTAGGTTGAACCACAACCTGTTGAAGAGCTTAGATCTGTCTACGCTGACTCAACCTAAGTCGCTGGTGCTGTTTCAGAATCCTTTGGAGGAGCTAACGCTGCCGGAAGGCATTGATCGCCGAATCGTGGATGCCAACAATACTCCATGGGGAGCCAGTCATCCTGTGGTGCTCTCCCAGGAGCCGATTGTGGAGCTAGTGGCTGCGGGTAGCATCCTTGAGCGCAAGGGGCGTCAGTACGCTTCTGGCTTTCGTAATGTATTGGCCGATAAGAACGATTTTATCGGCATTCAGTACAGCGTAGCTTGGCCTGAGGGCATCGACGTTAATAAGATGCCGAAGCAGTTGCCGATCATGGTGCGGGTTACCCACCCTGAATTGACGGCGCCGTCGGGTCAAAAGTTCAGTCAGAGCCAATGGCAAGACAACATGTACATCAATGATGGCAATTTGGCCATGTGGCAGTTCACCGAAGATTGGGAGATGGTCTCTGGCCGTTGGCAGTTTGAAGTGATCTATAAAGATAAGGTGGTCGCTAAAGACGCAATGTTGGTGCAGTTTGCTTTCGATGAAGAGAAGGCTAAAGCTCAAGTAGCCGCAAAAGTGCTCGAGAAAGTCTTCAGCATCGATAAGGTACTATGCAAGAACCCCGAATTCAGGCAGTGCATGGATCTGAGTGAAGGCATGGACATCAATGGCTGCATGGTTGCAGTGGGTAATCATAAAGCGAATTGCCGTAACCGAGCGGCGACGGAGCTCAGTTATGAACAGGCTCAAGACTCAGAAGTTCTGCGCGGCATCATGTTTGATTACCTTAACTGCTTAATTGAAGAGCAGGGTGCCATCGATAATTTGCCAGAAGAGCAAGCCGCTAACTGCCAAATTTTGGGAAAATAGTGCTAAAACTATAACGGCGATGCACGATAATTTGGATAACGTTAAGGCCAAGCAGCGTGCTTGGCCTTTGTTTTCATGGGCTTAAAAATTATTTTCGTAGCAATGAAAAAAACGGTTTCCCGATGAGCAAAGTTGGATCTATACTCCGCCCCAACAAGGGGAGTAACTATTGCTGAATTACCGTCTAGGCTGGCATCAGCAACCTGTCATCGTCATTCCCAGTCTAAGTAGACTCGGTGGCAGGGCAACGGCATTGTCGTTGTCAGTGAGACCTTGCCGAAAGGCGAGGCGTCCCTGTAAAGAATCTGTGGCCCATTGCCTTTCGGTAATGGGCTTTTTTGTGCCACTCTATAAACACCATGCTCTTTGGTAAATATTACTGAAATATCGCATGTTTTGGCGCAATGGCCCCACTGTTTAGTACTTATTCTGATGTGCGCATCAGTCCGTTTGGAGACTCTAATGATTGAACAATGGTGGCTTTGGGTTGTGTTTGCAGCTCTGGTCTTAGGTATTTTATGGATCGACATCCGCTTTGTGGGTGGCGGCAAAAGCCATAAAGTGTCAGTAAAAGAGGCGGGCATCTGGACGGTCGTTTGGGTGGCCGTGGCGATGTTGTTCAATGCCGGTTTGTGGTTTTATTTTAACCACATAGGTGGCGCTGAGCTGGCACACCAGAAGACGGTGGAATTTTTTACCGGTTACCTGCTGGAGAAAGCACTCGCAGTCGATAACGTGTTTGTATGGTTGATGATCTTCAGCTATTTCGCCATCCCAAATGAGCTGCAACGTCGCGTGCTTTTGTATGGGGTTTTGGGTGCCATTGTGCTGCGCACTATTATGGTGTTTGGTGGCGTTTACCTGATTAACCAGTTCCACTGGATTTTGTACATCTTTGGCGCTTTCCTGGTGATTACCGGTTTGAAGATGCTGTTGGTGAAAGAGTCGGACGGCGATCTCAGCGACAACCCGTTAGTGCGTTTTACCCGTCGCCACATGAAGGTGAGCAATGAACTGGACGGTGAGCGATTCTTTACTGTTAAAGATGGAGTCCGTTACGCAACGCCGCTGTTTTTGGTGCTGGTGTTGGTGGAGTTCAGTGATGTTATCTTCGCCGTGGACAGCATTCCGGCAATCTTTGCCGTGACTACGGATCCGTTTATTGTGCTGACCTCGAACATCTTCGCCATTATGGGCTTACGGGCGATGTATTTTCTGTTAGCTGGTGTAGCCGAGCGCTTCAGTTTATTGAAGTACGGCTTGGCCGTCATCCTGATGTTCATCGGCACCAAGATGTTGATCATGGAGTGGTACAAGATCCCGACTCTAGTGGCATTAGGTGTGGTGGCCAGTATTTTGACCATCTCAATCATCGCCAGTTGGGTTCGTACTCAAGATAAAACCAGCACCTCTGAGGCTTGATGCTTCATTGTTGTGAAAGCCGGTGGCCGATGCCACCGGCGAGCGGGAGCTCAAGCGCTCTGCTTTCTCGGCAATATGTTCCCTGAAGCACGTCAGCCACCTAGCTGCGCACCCTCCAACTTATTCCCTGACGCACGTCAGGGCCCAGTGACCTTTTTGGGGCGTAAAAAGCTGCACTCAAATTCAAAGACGCTGGCTACCGGCGTGCGCCGGCAAAGCGTTGAAGAGTGAGGCATATAGAGCTTAGTCAGTCAGTTACTGCTTACCCTGCAATATGTTCCCTGACGAACGTCAGGGCCCAGAGTCCTTTTTCAGGCGTAAAAAGCTGCAATCAGGCCTAAAGACACTGGCTACCGGCGTGCGTCCGAAAAACGTTGGAGAGTGAGGCATATAGAGCTTAGTCGGTCAGTTACTGCTTACCCTGAAACATGTTCCCTGACGAACGTCACCCATCTACCTGCGTACCCTCCAACTTATTCCCTGACGCACGTCAGGGCCCAGTGACCTTTTTCAGGCGTATGAAGCCGCAATCAAAACTAAAGGCACTGGCTACCGGCGTGCGCCGGCAAACGAGAATTCAATCTTGGTGGTGGATTCTGCCTCCCTGACGCACGTCAGGGCCCAGTGACCTTTCGGGACATATGAAACTGCACTAAAAATCCAAAGACACTGGCTACCGGCGTTCGCCGGCAACGCGTTGGAAAGTGCGGTGAATAGCCTTTGGTCAGCCATCTACCTGCGTACCCTCCAACTTATTCCCTGACGCACGTCAGGGCCCAGTGGCCTTTCGGGGGGCAACAATACTTGCGGCTTGCCTATTATCTTCACGTAAAAAAACGGCCAGCGTAGGCTGACCGTCAATACGATTGGTTTGCTCAACAGCTTAGTGTCGACGTTGGTACATCTCGTCGATTTTGCTCTTAAACACTTCGCTGATGACTTTACGGCGAAGCTTCAGGGTTGGGGTAAGCTCGCCATGGTCCATGCTAAATGGGCGTGGCATTAAGGTAATCTGCTTAACCTGCTCGAAGCGAGCAAGCTCGGCTTGGTTCTCTTTCACTCGAGCCTGCATCATCTCCAGCACTTCAGGTAGGGCAACCAATTCCGCGTCACTGTTAAAGCTCAGGTTTTGCTCTTTGGCCCACTCACCCAATTGCGCGAAATCGGCTACAACCAACGCGGAAACGAAGTTGCGACCATCGGCGATGATGGCAGCTTGCTCAATGAAAGGATCCAGCGCTAACTGACCTTCGACGCGTTGCGGCGCAATGTACTTGCCGTTTGAGGTCTTCATCAGCTCTTTAATGCGATCGGTAATGTGCAGGTGACCATCGTCGTCGATGTAGCCCGCATCACCGGTCTTGTACCAGCCATCTTCAAAAGCTTGGTTGGTGTCGGCGGGGCGGTTGTAGTAACCAGCCATCACGGTATCGCCTTTTACCAGAATTTCGTCGTCGGCACCGATACGAACTTGAATGCCTGGCAGGGGCAGGCCAACCCCACTGGTGCGGCGACTGTCGACTCGATTGCAGGTCACGGTGGCGGTAGTTTCCGTCGCACCATAACCGTTGAGTAGAGGGATGCCGATGTGCTGGAAGAAGCCGTTTACTTGGTCATCCAGACGAGCACCGCCCGCAGAAACAAACTTCAGATTGCCCCCTAAGGCATCACGCATTTTGCTCAGTACCAGCTTGTCAGCCACGGAGAACATCAGTTTGGAGATCTCAGCGCGAGTGCGTCCAATAATGTCAGCCTGATATTGGCGGCGACCTTGACGCAGCGACCAAGCGAATAGGGCGCGCTTGGTTAGGGAAGCCTTAGTCACTTTGCTGATGATGGTGCTGTGAATCTTTTCAAACAGGCGAGGTACGGCGCACATCACCTCAGGCTTAAGCTCAACCAGTGCTTTTTGAACCAATGTTGGGTCGTTGAGGTAGGCCACGCGGCCACCTTGACTCAACACGTACAGGCTCCACGCGCGCTCATAGATGTGGGATAGCGGCAGGAAGCTCAGTGACAAGATGTTTTCATCGATGGGCACCGCCTGACGATGCTGGTCAATGAGGGAGGCGATATTGCGATGAACCAGCATGACCCCTTTGGGCTCGCCGGTGGTGCCAGAGGTGTAGATCAGGGTAAATAGATCGTCCAACTGAATCTGTTGCTGGCGCTTTTCCAGTTCGGCCTGATGGGGCGCAGCATCGGTTTGCTTGAGGTCATCAATGCTTAACTGAGTCAGGGTGCTCTCTTTCTGCTGGATGCCCGAGTCCATCAAGACCACCGTAGTCAGGCTAGGGCATTCACCCACTAAATCCAGCGCAATGTCGTATTGGGACTGCTCGCCGACAAACAACACTTTAACTTGGGCATCGTTAACGATGTATCGAGCCTGCTCTAAGGTGCTGGTGCCATAGATGGGAACCAGTACCGCGCGCGTTTTGATGCAGGCGATGTCGGTCATCAGCCAGTTCAGGCTGTTGCCAGCAAAGATACCGATGCGATCTTGCTCTGCCGTGTCCAGGTTCAACAATGCGGCCCCTAGGGCATCACTTTGCTGATTCAATTGCTGCCAGCCTAACGAGCACCATTTACCGCCGGTTTGGTATTTGACCGCTTCACGGTCGCCGTATCTGTTTGCGGCCTGTGATAGCTGACGAGCAACGAGGTAGGTTTGAAGATCCTGGGGCATTAGCAAAGTCCAAGTTTTGCGAAAGAGTGATGGCTCTAAGGCTAGTGCTTTAACTCAACTTTCACTATGGGGGCTATCAAGGAAACCTCGCCTAGATCACACTTCTGGTCGGTGGTCGTACCTGTTGTGATGGTTTTAAGTTGGTGATTTGTAAATAAAGTCCGTCATCAGTTGGCTTGAGAAAACGCACTTCTCGACAGTTATTTAAATCCTGATACCGCTTGTTCAACCCCTTCAATGAACATCTGGGTGCCGATGACCGCCAATATTAGCCCCATCAACCGGGTGATGATCTGAATTAGGTTGTCTCCCAGTTTATTGGTGATCTTCTCTCCCAAGCAGAAGCAGACAAAGGTAATTACGCAAAGCAGCAGGAAGGTCACAATAGTGGAGAGAATTGGGAAGCTGCCGTCGCTGGCGGAGAACGACATTGCTGTGGCTATGGTTCCTGGACCCGCAAGAATCGGCACAGCCAGTGGTGAAACCGCTAAATTTGAAAGGCTTTTTCCCTCTTCGCCACTGTGCAGAGAAGAGCTGTTTCCCTGCAACATGTGGTAGCCGATAATGAACACCAAAATGCCGCCAGTAATTCGAAGCGCCGGTAAGGTGATGCCGAAAAAGTGGAAAATGGTTTTTCCCAGCAGGGAAAACACAACAATGATGATAAAGGTGATGAGTAACGATTTTCGTGCCAGCGCGACTTTCTCTTGCTGTTTGGCTTCAGCAGTTAAGCCCACAAATACCGCTGTGTTGGCGATGGGGTTCATGATGGCGAAAAAGCCGAAAAACACACTGATGAGTTGATTGAAGTAGTCCACGTATTCCTTGCCTTATTCTGTTGTTGTGCCATCAAAGCCTAGGCTAACTGATTCAATTTGTGTCATTAAAATCGATGAGTGTGGTTTGGAAAGCGTTGGTCACGGCCAAGGCGCGAGGTTTTGGTCAAGGCCATGTTTTTAGGCGGTGTGCATTTTCCATGTTTGGATGGCACACTTAGCTGATGTGCTACAAGGATGTAGCTGTAATCTATACCGTTATTCTCCTGTTGGCGGGGAATAGGTGAAGTTTGTCACAGCAAGCAAGGATGCCCCAATGAGTAAAAAACCTTGGCTAACGTCAGAAAAAGTTAATTTCATTATCGCCCTAAGTGCGATTGTTATCTCCATTGCCTCGTTTTACGCCACCTTCTTACAAGCTCAAGCAGCAGAGAAACAGGTGAAGGCGATGACTTTGCCACTTATGACCCTCACCCATGGGAATTACGACTCCAGCCTTCATAAGAATGTGATCAGTTTTACCGTGAGTAACTCCGGCATGGGGGCGGCGGTGGTGCACTGGAGCGATCTTATCTATCAAGGTGAGCGTCATAACCACCACGTGAGTTTTCTCAAAGCCTGTTGCAGTAAAGAGTATCAAGCCCACATAAAACAGGTGGAGCAGATGAAGCAAAGTGGCAATGCCCCTGTCGAGGGCGGCACCTTATCAAGTCCAATACGAAACATGGTGATTCCACCTCAGTCTAGCGAGTTTGTCTTTAAGATGTTTCAAGCGCCCTACAACAGGTCACTGTGGGATAAGCTCAATAGCGAACGCTGGCAGGTGGGGTTTGAGATCTGCTATTGCACCCTGTTGGGGGATTGCTTTATCTCCAATGAGAAAGCGGCTTCTAAACCCGTGGTGTCTTGTGCAGTGAAGCCTAGTTAAAAAAACGCCAGTGTCTTGTGTAGGGGCGACAAGGCACTGGCAATAGGGCTTACTGCTTCTGGTTTCTACAAAGATATCGGGCTTAATTACAAGGGTACTTCGCCACTACGCGGCTGTAGCTGGTTATCTGACCGGTAACGAAGGTACTGCCGTTACAGCGCTTAACGGATTCACCCACAATGGTGCTGCGAGACGCGTCTGAATAGTAGATGGTTTCTACAATGTAGTTGGCCGCAAAGGCGTAGCTGGAGATTGCGGTCAAAGCCACGGCAGCGGCCACAGTGAGTTTTTTAGTGATGGTCATCGTTTCTGTCCTTAGAACTGAGTTTCTGCCTCAGCAGCAGGCATGAAATTGGGAAAATACCCTTTGCTGAGTATCCGTTTTTGCTTTTAATCTAGTGCGTTACGGCATGATCAGTACTTAAGGCCAATCAACGCGGCATGTGCAAATCACTGCGTTATCTTAAACCGCTCAGCAGTCAGAACAACTGGCCATTGGCTGAATGCCATGACGGAGATCGGCGGTCTAATCGCGTCGTTTTTGCAGCTATCGGCAATCATCTACTTGCTGAGGTGGTGATTCTAGGTAAGCTTGCCTCGGTATGGAGTTCTGCTTTGGCTCAATAAGCCGCGCCAATATTCCCTTATTTGTTATTTGAATTAGCCGCTGTTATTTGCCCTAAATTGGTCGCTGAGGTGCCGTCATACAACCCTGTGTGTTGGCCATTTACGGCGTATTCTATTGTTGCCTCAAACGGTTAATTATTTGCATCCATTTGCTTTCGAAACCCCTGATAGTTAACTATATTTATAGGAATAATATTCAGTTTGTCGTAATTACAGGGATAGCATTATGTATAACACCATCTTATGTGCCATCGAGGCGCAAGACGAAGGCAAAATTGTGCTTGAGAAAGCCTGTGCGCTGGCAACACACAGCCAGGCAAAGCTACTGGTGGTAAGCATTGTTCCCTACGTGCTGCTACCAAAGGACTATCAAGCCCAGTTGGAGCAGGAGATCATTCCTAAAATGGAAGCGATGACTTCGGAGATGGGGGTCGATCGTAAAGATGTGATCATTAAATTTGGTAAGCCTTATCAAGAGGTTTGCGAGATTGCCGAAGCCAAAGAGGCGGATCTCATTGTGGTGGGCAGTCACTCCACCAAAGGCCTGAATAAGCTACTGGGCTCTACCGCAAGTGCCATCGCTAACCACGCCAAGGTAGATGTGCATCTGGTGAAAATTTAATCTTCATTTCGGCTCATACCATTAATTAGCGGCAGCAAATTTGGCCGCCGTTGGAGCATCTATGGAAATTAGAACAATGAGTTGCAAACGCGATACCATGGCTAGGTTTAGAGGTTGCGTGGCCGCCATTGGATAAAGAACGAAAGCAGATGCACCAACAAAAAAGCCCCAGCGAACTGCTTGTTCGTCATTTTCCCCTGTTTGAACAGCTGCCTGCTGGGCAAGTTTTGGATCTGGCTTGTGGCTATGGTCGTAATGGCTTGGCATTGGCTAAGCGTGGGCTCGCGGTCTGCTTTGCCGATCGAAATGCCGAGGCACTCAGCAGCGTATCTGAGCAAACGACTCAGCAGCAGCTGATGGGAGAGTGCTGGCAGCAGGATTTCGAAGGCAGCGACAATCCGTTGGCTGAGCGCAAATTTGCCGCCATCTTGGTATTCAATTATCTGCACCGCCCGCTGTTGCCGCAGTTGGTGGAGGCGCTGCTTCCTGGTGGCGTGCTTATCTATGAGACCTTCCTGACCCAGCAAGCTCAGCTGGGGCGTCCCAGTAACCCTGACTTTCTTTTAAAGCCCGGTGAGCTTGCTGACACCTTTCATCAGTTAGAACCGATTCATTACAGTGAAGGGCTGCGACAAAACCCAGAACGATATACCGCTCAATTGGTTGCCCGTAAGCGGCAGTAATATAAACGCTTCCAGATTGTCGCCATTGATGGATGGCGGCGCTAAGGGGCGTAAGCGTTAGGCTGGCTCAGTGAAGATAGCGATTTAGATAGGCAAAGGTCTCAGGGGTCATCAGAATTCGCCATTGTCCATCGAACTGCTTAAATCGATGCTCCACTACGCGAGAGAAGTTTTGCGCCGCAAACTGGTAGTGCATCTGGTACTGCACGCTAACCACATCCCCTTGCTGACTTTCCCGCAAATAGGTGCTGCTGGCGGCGGTGATCTGCTGCATTTCGGCTGGGTATCGAGCCACTAGGTTATTGCTGAAATTAATATAACTGGATTTTGCCGTTAACTTGGCCGCTTGCTGTGGTGAATTGACCCCAAGTAGGGGCAGCAACTCCGCTTCTGCTAGGCGTTTGTTGGGGCCGTTTAGGGTTGCGTCGATTGTCTGTTTAAACTTCGCCAATTCATCAGGGTGCAGTAGCTCTACCACCAACTCAAAATCGTGTTTGTCTACCGCTTCTAGATAGCAGTCAACCAAGGCATCAAAGTCACTGGCGTTAGCCTGAAAGCTCAGCAGTGATGCGATAAAAAGGGCAACGTATTTCAGAGTAGGGCTCCTAAAGCGGCGGCGAATATTCAGGTAATTCACTCGCCATTGTCTCAATCAGCCTTTTAAAGCTGCGACTTTCTAGGCTGGCAGTGGGTTGAGTTAAGGTATTTTTTTCAACCATCGCAGGTGGTTACGATGTCACGGTTCGCCATTTCACCCCAGTTGCCAGTAAAAGTAAATGCGGCGCCATCACCCTTGGCCTATCGATTTAAACTTTGCTGTTTTAGGCGCTTGGCCTATTCGTGGTTGCGGCGGATTGCGCACTGTGCTGCAAGTGATAGTTAGGAACAGCGTTGGTGCCTGAGTTCTCGCCGGAATGAAGACAGAGCAATGGCCTAATAGAACAGGTTTTTGCAAAAACGCCAATTAGAGTTTAAGTTCTAATTTAAGGTTGTCGCCTTAACTAACTGTAACTCATGGTTTTTGGCGAAACACTGGCATGGAGTCAGCGCGTTATTGCAAACCACGAATAACCGCTCTGGCTGGTGAAACACCCAAAGACATGGGGTAGCGTTGCGATGGCTTAACAGGGATTGTCAGCGAGCGCAGTTTGAGCTTAGACCTCGGTTACATCGCTTCGCTTGGTGATTACTTCGCTTTTTCAATCGTAAAGAGCACTGCGTATTCATGCCGTCTGTACCCAGCTTTGGTGTGAATGGCAGTAACCCATAAGGAGCATACTGTGAGAAAGACAATCATCTTACCCATCATCGGCATGTTGTTGTTGGCTGGCTGTCAATCTGAAGGCGATACCGGGCAACAGATCAGCTCCGCCAAAAGAGAGATGGCTCAAGAGCTCAGCAAAAACTACTTCGGCTTAGAGCCGATATTGCGCCAAGCCATTAACGAGCAGCAAAACGCGATTTCGGTGAACGAGCTCATCGAGCGTGCTCCTAACTCCGACTTCAGCCACTATTTAACTGAGGCCGATCAGAAAATTCGTACCCTAAAAGGCATTGAGCAACAGGCTGATTATCTGCTTGAGGTGCGTTTGGCTAATGACGCTATGACTCAAATGTGGCTTCAGGGCGAGGTTGCCCCTTTGATCGCCTTTGAACCCAGTGGCTCTGAAACCACCTGGACCTCCATTGAGGCGTTTGACCTAGACGGCAATCTGCATCAACTGGACGTTAACGAGCTGCCCAACGTGCCTGTTCTGGTTGTGGATCAAAACAGTGCCATTGAGCTTAAGGCCGGTCTTGAAGTGATGCGCCTGGAGATGAACCGCCTAGAGCAGCCCACCATGGTGCAGCCCTACATGCCAGAGCTACCGGCGCGAGCTCAGGCCATTGCCGCTGAGTTTAGTGTGGCGGCGGATAAGGCTGAACCCCTTCACACCATGGTGATGAAGCGGATCATCTTAGAAGATGACCATGAGCCTTGGATCTCTGGTAAAGCGGAGATCTACGCCATCATCACCGGTGTTGACCCTAGCCGTGAGGAGCCTGTGGTTGACTTGGTAGAGATGCCTTACCTGGATTACGCTGGCAAAGAGTATCTGCCAAATCAGATTGTGGTGTACTGGTCTCGCTATCGCTGGGGCGCCGTTGATATGGTGCTGATGGAGCAGGATGATGGCACCAATTACAAAGACTTGGCGCAGTTGTTGGTGAGTGCTGCCACCAAAGCGCTGGAGGCGTTTCCGGATCTGGACGTGCCTCCCTATCTGTCGGTGATTGCCAGTATTACCAATCAGGTGTTGGAGGCCATTCCAGATAGCCTTCTGACCAACGACGATGACCTGGTTGATATCTTCTACACCCTGCAGCAGGGAGAAGCTTATATCGACCATCCCGCAGCTCGGGTTAATGCGGTTGCCACCTTTGAGCCGCTGATCATCGAGCCGGTTCAGCAGTAGTGGACAGCCCGCTATAGCCAGTCGGCTGGAGTCGATAGAACAAGGGCCAACTCAATGAGTTGGCCCTTAGTTGTAGGTAGTAGGCTGAGTAATAGCGGAAACAGCTAGATGTACATCAAGTCTAAATTTTAGGTTTTTAAAGTTGAGGAGCAATGCGCAGAGCATCAGTTTTGCACCTTAAATAACATGGTTATCTACGAGTACTAAGGTTATTTACCGCTGGAGTCATCGTCAAAAAATATGACTTTAGCATCGGTGATTTGATTGGGTCGATTCAAGTAAGTATCTAATAGCAATAGCTTTTCATGCATCATTTTTGATATTTCCATCATGGACTGGTAGGGGTTGGATGCTTGTTTAGCCGATTGATTAATTCGGTGTTGTAAACTACGAAGATTATTATGGTTTTCTGAAGTTGCCTGTCCTATGGCGCTGCTGATAATCTCTTGCCGAATGTGCTCGAATTCTATTGGGTTGTCTTTAGCTAAAAGCATGAGCTCATCGAAATTTGGCCTATTAGTCATATTTTCTCCAAGTTATTTTATTTAATTTAGCATTAAAAATAGGCTGGCTATAACTCATGCTGTCTTTGATGCTGGTAAGGTTATATATATTCTTTGATGTGATAAAGGGGATGGCTTGTAGTATTTTTCTGAAACCAAGTGATTAGATTATTTTTAATTAGACTTGGGTCACACATTTGTTTGCTTATCACTGCAAAGGCCAACACCTCTCCCATAAGCACTTGAGATAATGCTATTAAGCAATTTCTACTCATTCTCGTCGATGCTCATAGGATTGACCTGTATAGGGGTCTTTGCCACAGAGAAAGGCTCTGCGAACGCATCGACTCACGCAGTGATAATACCTAGTGTCTTCCAAGCTGATTTGCTGCTTCCTGGCCTTGGTATCGCTTCGTCCTTCGAGCTTTGAGAACTAAGCATGCCCATACGCGTAACATATAGGAGAAATTATTTAGAGCACACCCAATCTGTGTGCTTTATCTATTAGTTGACTTCTGTTGGAGCAACTCATGACTTCCTTAAGCTTATCAATATGATAGCTGACTCCTCTTTCTGTAAGGAACAGCTCTTTGGCAATTGCATCGATACGCTTACCAGAAGCCATCAAATTCAATACCATAATAGACTTTTCGGAGAGTAGACCAAAATTGATAATAGGATTCAATTTTGAGGAATATCTGGATACAAAATACTGATTATGAAGCTCCAATAGACTTGCCAATTTCTCACTCTGAATTTCGATTTTTTGAGACTGATTCTTTGAAAACAGACAAAAGACCCCGTACCAATGAATGTGAGTACTATCTACGGACATCCATATTTGCAAAGGCTATCGTATTCTCTAATCTAATTGATCTGGCGCAGGGTAAGTCTTTAAATTAATGCAGCTAAGAGACGGTAAAACATCACTTCTGTGTAAAGGCTGAGAGATAATTAAGATTTTGAGGAATTAGCAATATCTCGTAGCACTTAAGTACTGCGAGTTTTAGAAGATAATTGCAAATGAAGACTAGGCAAGGAGCCGCTTTGCTTGTGGCGCGCCTCGGATTCGACTTAAGTTATCAGCTTGTCTGCAGTTACGCATGCTCTGCTCGCGCCCTGCGAGATGACAAAACTGATACTCAAATCCTTGAGTGAGCTCCATCCAGCTTTCGATATCGATTGAAAGCCGGGTCAGAATGTCTTCGGTTCCTTTGGTAATGTGGCCTGTCTTGCCTTCGTGAATGGCTCTTCCTGAAAACTCTATCAGTTCTAGATAATCATTTAGATGACAAGGTAGTGCGGTGTACTCGATATCATAGCTATCAAAGGCTTTTAGGCGTTCTGGCTGCTTTCCTTGAAGCGCTGCGCGAATGCGCATTTGAATGCTGGTGAAATCTGACGACTCTGGCGTTTTGGCAATGTCCGCACGGATTGGATTAAGGTCAACGTAGGCCATGCACGATAGTAGAGCTTGTTCATCCAACAGAGCTTGAGACTTAAAACGCCCTTCCCAGAAGCGGCCAGTGCACTTGTCTTCTTTATTGGCTTGGCGTGCGATGTATTCATTTAATGCTCGCATAAACCAACTGATGTCAGTGAATCGTTGCCGATACTCTGCGATAAGCTTCTCCACTTGGTGAAGCTCCCAACTCTCCATTGATTCACGCTCTTGGTCATCAACGTATTTGCGAGTCAGATTGGTGCCACCAAACAGTTGATGCCAACGCTCAATCACTTCCAGTTCTGACCAGCTTTTCGCAGCATCGGTGTTTACATAAAGCACGACATGCGTGTGATTACTCATCACTGCAAAGGCCAATACCTCTACCGCAAACACCTGAGTTAACGACAGTAAACGGTTTTGAACCCATTCTCGCCGATGCTCATAGGATTGACCTGTATAGGGGTCTTTACTACAGAGGTAGGCTCTGCGAACGCATCGACTCACGCAGTGATAGTACCTTGTGTCTTCCAAGCTGACTTGCTGCTTTCTCGCTTTTGGCATCGCTTAATTCTCCAAACACTCAGAACTAAGCCTAGACCATCAGCTTTATACCCTCACTAACATGGGTGTCCGTAGATCCGTTGGGTGTCCGTAGATCCGATCTGGATGTTCGGACATTGTCAATGCGAAGTATATATCCATCAACACTATTGCAATTTTATCACTGAACATTGTACTTAACATTAAAAATGTTCTATGGTTCATTTTCTTTATCAGAATTATCTTTGTCCGTATGATCATCAATCATATTGCCGTTCTCTACAAAGTAATCTTGAATATGTCTTTTGCTTTCAACTTCTTTTAGTTTTGATGCAATTCTAATAATCTCCTCTTCATCTACTTTGATGTTAGCTACTGCTTCAGTGATCCGTTTCAGCAAAGCTTTGTTCATATCTGTGACGTTGTCTTTCATGCTGCGCCTCTAGATTTTGCTGTATGGAATTCAAATTTCCAATCATATATTGAGAAAAGCGTTAGCTCCAATTCAATACGACTGCATAAATTTGTTAGGATTTCATCAATTGCATCTTCTAATACTTCATCATGTGGCCTGCAAAGCCTTTTGCCATAAGTAACTATAGAGATTACAAATTCATCAGAGTAGTCTGGGTTAGTAATTACTGCTGGATAGCAGAACACACTGCCATCTCCGGTTCTTTTATCTCTATCTGATAGGTAGTATAGTCCTTTTTTAGAGGATTCCTCTTTGCTTGCGTGGAAGATCGACTCTCCTCGATGAAGGCTTTCAGAGGCTGTTGAGCGATTATCAATTAGCGTTGATGCTTTGGTGTGCTTCCAAGAATTATTGGTATTGAATATATAATGCCAATTTTCAGTTTTTGGGTCTTTTCTCATTATTGTTGTACAAACCCCTGATTTCTTAACATCGAAAACATTGTATAGAAGGTTATCTATTTCACCGAGTATTATATTTATTTGATCTCGAGGTTTTGTTATCGATTTGAAGGTGTCTCCATTTTTTGAAATGGTTGTTGCACTCTGCTTAAATCTTTTTAGTTTTTCAGAAACTATTTTTGCAGTTATCATGGTGAAAAATTCTGAGAATGAAGTTTTCTTCTTTTCTGACTCTTCCTCAAAATAATCAGACATGGAACGGAAGAATATAACTATTGCTGCGCCGATCATAAGGAGCGAGAATATTAACTCATGGGTTTCTTTATGATTTTTTATTAAATCCCAATCGTCTCCCCATACATCAAGACATAGAAAATAGAAACCACAAAGTCCCGGAATGAAGTTTGAAAAAAACTTATTGCTTGATAACTGTGCTAATGGATTGCTATAAAAAATCAAACGAATTATGGATCGAGCTTTAAACCTAAGATTGTTCCAAAAGTATAAAATAAGTGGAACGATAAGTATGGGGGATGTAAAAATAAGAAAATCAATGTAATCCGTCACAATCTGAGCTCTAAACTTTGTTTTTTGAGTGTTTTTTACACTGCTAATGTTACTGTAGTGTAAGCTCCTTGTGAAGTCATAGTTTGTGTGGTTATTGTTTTCTTTAAAACTGGTAGCTTGGTCCTGCCTTATGTGCTTTCTGATAGTGATGCATATGACTAAGGCTTTTTGAGTTAGAGGCTATCTCTATTAGAGCTGCTAACATCGCTATTCCTAAAGCGAGAATTACTTCAGACGATGATTTCTAAGGGCGGGACAGAAGCGGGACAGATTTTGGCGAATTGCCTAATGGATTGTTCTAGTTGAACAAAATTGATGATTTGGCCTCCCCAGAAGGACTCTAACCATAAGGTTTACGCTCATTCACCACGCTTCACCTTCTTTTGTAAGTTATTGAAATGCAAAATCATGCACTGATTTTGACCTTTATTGAAGTTTACGTTGTTTTGTTAAATTTCGCCTATAAAGTTAGATATGAGTTAGATCTGGCTAAAGGTGAGTAGGTCATGGCGATTCCAGTAATTGATTTTACCAAGACCAAAATTGACCGGCTAAATGGAAGGGGCGGGGCAATTGAGGTCAAGTTCAAAGAGCCGAAAGAGTTGCGTTTACGAGTCTCTGCGGATGGTGTGAAGTCGTTCCGAGTAGTTAAACGCCTTCCTGGAGGTGGCAAGCTGGTAGACATTACGGTTGGCCGTTACGGTGAATTGCCGCTAGCCCAGATTAAAGCCACAGCTTTAGAGCTGATTGCGATGATCGCTAAAGGGGTCGATCCTCGGGTGGCGAAAGCACAACAGCGCCAACAGAACCTCAAAAGCCAGAGGACTTTTCAGGCACTCTGGGATCTCTATATCCAAAATTTCGAGCGACTGGTTCAAGAGGGAGAGCGGTCAGGTAAATCACTCGCCGATGCTCACTCGATGTACCGGTGCCACATTGAAGGATCAATCGCTAACCAGTCTCTGGACTCTTTAACTAAAGCAGTCGTCAAACAATATTTCTCAGATCTTAGAGAGGCGGGAAGCTATGCCATTCATAACAAGGTATTAAAGCTGGTTAGCGCTGCATTTGAATACGCTATTAAGCAAGGAGAGCTAAGCGAAAACCCAGTAAAAGGCATTTCGAAGATGGAAGAGGTTGTTCGGGAGCGTTTTCTCAATCAAGAAGAGGTGCTTCGCCTTTTGACTGCTCTAGAACAAGAGAAACAGATCTATCAAGATCTCATTATGTTGTTCTTACTCACAGGGCAGCGTAAATCGAATGTTCTAAGTATGCGTTGGCACGATGTTCATTTGGACGATCGTTTATGGGTTATTCCTGCTCGCCAAGCCAAGGGGAAGAAAACAATAGGGGTTCCGTTAGTGGAAGAGGCTGTCACTATTTTGAAGCGACGGAGCATCGAAAATACAGCCAACAATGAATTCGTATTTCCATCTAGCCATAGCAAGAGCGGGCATTTGTCTGAGAAAGGCGGTAAGGGATCATATTGGTATCGGGTTAAACAGAATGCGGGATTGAATTACGCCGACAAGAATCTAAGAGTCCGAGTTCATGATCTACGTCGTACCTTAGCTTCTCATTCAGTTATTGCTGGGTCAGGGATTCAAGCCGTTTCCAAGGTACTCGGTCACAGTGATATTCAAATGACAGCAAGGACTTATGCCCACCTTCAATTGGAGCAAGTTCGGGACTCAGTACAAAGTGGTGTTAATTCAATGCTGGATAAAGTGAAGAGCAAAGATGACGTCGACTTTACTGTTTTAGTGGAGGGGTTAAACGAATCGGAGCAGAGCCGACTGCTGATAGCGCTGATGAAAAAGCAATCAAATAATTAGTCAGTCTGATGCCGACAAGGAGAGTAAAGTGTCAGAAAAATCCCGCTTAGATAAGATTAATGAATTGCGCAAGCGGTTTGGGTTAGAGAAAGTCGTTGAGCGTGATCTATTAACTCAACAGATAAAGCCTCAGCCAGTCGAGGTGATAGAAATTCCGTTTAATCCCAAAATCATGGAACGAGAGGAGCAACATTCGCCAGAGATCAAGCAGGCGATGCTAGAGGACATTCTAAAACGTTGGGATGCCAAACAGCCATTACAGTTTGGGCACCTCGAATTCATGATTAGAGGCGTTCGTCGTGAGGCATTAGGGCTTGAACCTTGGCCGGTCGCAAAGGGTCGTAAGGAACGAAGCAATATGGATCGGGCGGTATATCGCTCGGTAAAAGCAATTGCAATTGAGACAGTGATGGACTCTCTGGTTCACCAAGAAGCCAAGTCCAAGGAGTGGGTTGAAGACGGCAAATACCCTGGAAATACCAATAAGCACCTCATTTCTGAGGAACTGCGCCAGTACCTTAAAGGGACGATCGAAAGTTATCCTACCGCCGCAGAGAAAAAAGCTCTGAGTGGCATCAACAAAAAGTTAGCGGGTCTTTTCCAAGTATCAGAAAAAACCATCCGAAATTGGCAACGAGATCTGGAATTAGGTGAAGAAGGGTATGTCAATTCACTTGAGCGAGGTGAGCCATCATCTTACCTGTTGGCTGAGGAAAACAAATTGATTGCAGATCTCGACTCTAAAGGCATTGATACCCTCGATGACCTCGCCAAATACCTTGCCGCCAAAGAGTGGAAAAAAATACCGCACCTTTAATTTCCCCAGCTGGAACTGACTTTCTTGGATAGTACTCCTCGTCGATAAAACACCGTCAAGGAGTACGAAATAATGCTTAATTCAATGAATGAAGATCCGCTGCTGAACTCAGCCGATGCAGCGGCCTACCTAGACGTAAAAACGAACACGCTAGCGATCTGGCGTAGCACCGGTCGTTATCAAATTCCCTACTGCAAAATTGGCCGCAATGTTCGTTACCGCAAGTCTGATCTTGATGCCTTTCTGGCCGGTAGTTCTCGCACATTTGTTGAGCAGGAGGCATAGGGAATGCGCCTTCAAAAGATTAAAGCGGCGGCCAATGGCAATTGGTGTTCTATTTATGCCCATCTCGCTATTGATGTACCCAAGCGAGGTAAGCAAGGCCCTTGCCCTCTCTGTGGTGGAGTAGACCGCTTTCATTATGATGATCTGGAAGGTCGTGGCACTTGGCACTGCCGCAAGTGTGATGGCCAGCAGGCGGGCGATGGCTTTAGCCTAGTCGCTAGCTACTATGGTGTCTCTTTTAACGGGTCGCTCGAACTGGTCGCTAGAGCAATAGGTATGGAGGAATAGCAGGTGGAACGGGAACAAGCAGCCTCAATACAACTCCTGTCAAGTCTCGCCAGTAAGGCTACCTTAATGACTGGCCATCAATACCTGCAGAACAAGGGGCTTGGAGAGATGCAATGGCCGACAATCTCTCAGGAGTACAGCATAGGTGGCTGTCACTTTGAACAGGGCGACCTCATCGTTGTGCTTACTCATTCAGAAACAGGGAAGCCAATTACCGCACAGCTTATTAACAAAGCTGGGGATAAGCGCTTTCTTCCTAAGCTTCCAACCAAGGGCGGCGTTCTTTGGCTTGGTAAGAGTACCACCGAGTCGCCGCAACAGGTATTGGTGTGCGAAGGGTTGGCTACGGGGCTCTCTCTATATAATCAGCATAAGAAACCGGTAATCGTGGCATTCAGTGTGCACAATCTTGGAGCAGCAACTAAAGCGGCGAAGGCATGTTTTCCTGACGCTAAGCTGATTATTGGGGCTGACAATGACGGTGCAAAGCAGAGTAATATTGGCGTCGAGGTTGCAAAAACGGTCGCCGCTGATTTGGGTGCTTGGGTTGCCGTGCCTCCGGAGCATGGGGACTGGAATGATTACTATGTTAAGCATGGCGTGGAGAAGATGACCGAATCTTTCGTTGGCGCAATGCATCAGCCTCCAGCGCTGCCCAAACATAATCTCGATTCTGTGCTGCCCAAAGTGGGAAGCAAGCCATTCCCATTCACCTTCGGTTCTCAAGGGTACGACGTAGTTAGCCCCTACCTTATTAAGAACCTGCTGCCTGCAAACAGCATGGGGGTAGTGTATGGCCCTTCAGGGCACTTTAAGAGCTTCCTCGTCCTTTCTATGGCATGTGCGCTAGCCAGTGGCACTAGCTTCGACGGTCGTCAGGTGAATCAATCTTCGGTTCTCTATGTAGCAGGGGAGGGAGGAACTGGCGTACCCCGTCGCATTAAAGGTTGGGAAGTAGTGCACAATCAAGGTCAGCCTGTTCAAAACCTCGCCGTAATTTCGCAGCCTATTTACCTTGCTGATGCAGCGCAGTTGCAGGCGTTAATAGATACCATTGCAGAGATCCCGTTTTCTAAGCCGTTAGGGCTCATTATCATCGATACCTTGGCACGCTGCTTTGCTGGTGCGGATGAAAACAAAGCCTCAGACATGAACCTGTTTATCGCTAAACTTGATGAGCTGCGCCGCCGTACAGGAGCGACAGTATTAGTCGTTCATCACAGTGGCAAAGATGCAGACAAAGGCGCACGAGGCAGTTCAGCGCTCAGAGCCGCCGCTGACTTTGAGTACTCTGTCAAACGCCTAGAGGAAGACGACTTAGCGGCGGAGCTAAACTGCACCAAGATGAAAGACGACAGTGATTCAGCCAATAACGCCTATCAGCTCAAGGTTAAGCAGCTGTTTCGTGATAGCGATGGTGATCCGGTCACCACTTTGGTTTGTCAATTGGAGTCCTTTGAGCCAGCTCCGGTGCTAAAAGAAAGCAAGTTAGGCAAAAATTCAGTATTACTTTGGCAGGCAGTGCGCAGCCGCTATGAAAAACAGGAGTCCACCTGTCGAGCGGTGCTTAGGGATGACATGAAGAAAATGGGGTTGAATACCTCCAACTTTGGTCGCTGGGCCAATGAATTGGTGGAAAAAAAAATTATCAAGATTGAAGACGATAATTTCATTCCCATCTAGCGTCTAACCAAACCCGCTGGCAAATCACATCAGCCTGTCAGCGGGCACCCCCTCCTCGTCATCACCGCTCCCCTAGGTACTCAGCTGACGAGACGAGTATTAAGCACGGATTGGCGGTGCAATTTAGTGCGCATCTCTCAAAAGTTCATAAGTCGCTGTGGTACAGTACGGGGCAATTTCATGCCCAAATTATTCGAGACAGACCATGGCCAAAAAAGCCGCCACTAAAGCCAGCGCCAAAGGCTTTGAAGAGACCCTATGGGAAAGCGCCAACAAACTGCGTGGCAGCGTTGAGTCCGCCGAGTACAAACACGTTGTTCTAAGCCTGATTTTCCTAAAGTTCATCAGCGACAAATTTGCCAAGCGCAAGCAGCAGATCATCTCCGAATATGGAGCAGACTTCGTCGACATGGTCGACTTCTACACCATGGAGAACGTGTTCTACCTGCCTGAAGAGGCTCGCTGGAGCTTTGTACTGGAGCAGGCCAAACAAAGTGGCCTAGCGCTGGTGATCGACACCGCCATGAGCACCGTCGAGAAGAACAACAAGGCACTGGTAGGGGCGCTGCCAGACAACTACTTCTCACGCCTCGATCTAGATGCCAGCAAACTAGCCTCGCTTATCGACACCATCAACAACATCGACCTGATTGCTCAGCAAGGGCAGGCCAACGAATGTCACCTGTCGGAACAGGACGTGGTAGGTCGAGTGTATGAGTACTTCCTTGGTAAGTTTGCCGCCAGTGAAGGCCAGCGAGGCGGTGAATTCTACACCCCCAAGTGCGTGGTTAGCCTGATCGCCGAGATGCTTGAGCCGTACAAGGGCAAGATTTACGACCCGTGTTGCGGCAGTGGTGGCATGTTTGTGCAATCGCTCAAATTCATCGAAGCGCACCAAGGTAACCAGAAAGACGTTTCCATCTACGGCCAAGAATACGCAGGCACTACCCGTAAGCTGGCCAAGATGAACCTCGCCATTCGTGGTATGGCCGCTAACTTGGGTGATGTGGCCGGAGACACCTTCTTTAAAGACCAGCATCCAGATCTTAAAGCCGATTACATCATGGCCAACCCGCCGTTTAACCAAAGTAAATGGCGACAAGATGCCGAGCTAACCAACGATCCCCGCTGGGCAGACTATGACGTGCCGCCAGTTGGGAACGCCAACTACGGCTGGATCATGCACATGATCAGCAAGCTCAGCCAACAGGGCACTGCTGGTTTTGTATTGGCTAACGGTTCCATGAGTTCCAATACCAACTCTGAGGGCACCATTCGTCAGCAGATTATCGAAGACGATTTGGTGGAATGTATGATCGCCCTGCCAGGACAGTTGTTCTACACCACCCAGATCCCCGTATGCCTGTGGTTCCTAACCAAAGACAAATCCGCCAATGCCGATAAAGGCTATCGCAAGCGCACCGGCGAGACCCTGTTCATTGATGCCCGCAACATGGGCAGCATGATCTCTCGCAAGCAGAAAGAGTTGACCAGCGATGACATTGCTGAGATTGCTCGAACCTACCATGCATGGCGTGGTGAAGCCAAAGACGGGGAGTACCTAGACCAAGCGGGTTACTGCAAGTCAGCCAGCTTCGACGACATCAAGAAAAACGACTTTGTACTCACCCCAGGGCGCTACGTCGGTGCGGCAGAGATCGAAGATGACGGCATCCTGTTCGAGACCAAGATGGCCGAGCTAACCACCAAGCTCAGCGAGCAGTTTGCCGAGTCCGCCAAGCTGGAAGCGCAGATCAAAGCCAATCTGAAGGGGTTGGGTTATGAGTTTTAATTGGCCCAAAGCACGACTTGGCGATTTTTGCATTAAAGTTGGAAGCGGAGCGACACCTAAGGGAGGCAGTAGCGTCTATCTCGAAGCTGGGGAAATTTGCCTAATCCGAAGCCAGAACATTTATAATGAAGGTTTCAAGAGTAATGGGTTGGTTTATATCGACAAGGAATCGGCGCAAAAACTAAAGAATGTCGTTGTAGAAAAAGACGATGTTTTGATTAACATTACTGGTGATTCTGTTGCCCGTGTCTGCTTAGCACCGACACACTATTTGCCTGCTAGGGTAAATCAGCATGTTGCAATTGTCCGACCTGACCCTGAGGAGTTCGACCCAGGTTTTCTTCGCCTCCAATTAGCGTCGCCTCAGATGCAAGCTGTTCTGCTAGGACTAGCGAGTGCGGGAGCGACGAGAAATGCCTTAACTAAGGGTATGCTTGAATCATTGGAACTTGATAAACCGCCAATCGAGACCCAACGAGCGATTGGTTCGTTTTTTGGAAAAATTGAGTCTAAGTCGGAGCTCAACAATAAAGCCAACCAGACCCTAGAGCAGATGGCGCAGGCGCTGTTCAAAAGCTGGTTTGTGGATTTTGATCCGGTTATCGATAACGCACTGGCGGCAGGTAACTCAATCCCAGAACCGCTGCAACAACGAGCCGAAGCTCGCACCGCATTGTTCTCACAAGACTGTGCCTCAGAAACCAGCCCGCCAAACGCTGCTCCACCAACTCGCCTGCCCGCTGCAACCCGCGCCCTGTTCCCCGACAGCTTTGAAGAACACCCAGAGCTTGGGTGGATACCGGCGGGATGGGAGTGCCGCACTCTTGGAGACGACTTAAACATTAAACATGGTTTTGCATTCAAGGGGGAGTACTTTTCTACTGAAAAAACTCCAGATATTCTTGTGACCCCAGGCAATTTTAAAATTGGCGGCGGGATAAAGTTGGACAAATTGAAATACTACTCCGGGCCTGTTTCTGAAGATTATGTTCTAGAAAGTGGCGATTTGGTTGTGACAATGACCGATTTGAGTAAGGAGGCTGACACTCTTGGCTACCCTGCTTTGATCCCAGATGCGGAAGACGTTCGTTTCTTACACAATCAGCGTATTGGCAAAATACAGGTAAAAGACAATCACCAGATACTAAATTACTTGTATCAATACATGCGTAGTCATTCCTATCGAAGTGAAGTGTTAAGTTCATTTACTGGTTCAACGGTAAAGCACACAGCTCCCAAGAAGCTAATGGCTATCCATAGAGCATACAGCCTTCATGTAGCTAAAAAATTCAGTTTAATGGTGCAACCTATACTTGATATGCACAACTACAACTTGGCCGAGAATGAGCGATTGATGCAACTCCGCAACACCCTACTGCCCAAGCTGCTCTCCGGTGAACTGACGCTGCCAGAAGCAACGGGAAATAGCCATGCCTAATGCCATTATTGACGCAGTCGCTAATGGTGACTTAGCTGCGGTATCTACCATTTTGACGGAGTCTCCTTCGGCAGCCAATCAGCAGGATGCTCAAGGCAATAGTGCCTTTATGCTGGCTTTGGAGCGTGGATTCAAGAACGTTGCTCAGGCACTGCTCGCCTCCGCAGACTTTGATGTTAATGCCGGAGCGCTAACTCCATTGCAACTGTGTATTGAGTTGGGCTACATCGAGTTAGCGATAGAGTTGCTGAATAAGGGAGCCAACCCCAATATTGCTACTCGAACTTCCAGCAGCGCCTTGTTGACTGCATTAGACAATGAGTATTTCGAGCTTGCTGAGAAGATGGTCGCTGCTGGTGCTGAAGTGAACATTCGTAACGCTAAAGGATGGACTCCTCTGATATGGGCGGCTATCAGTGGCAGACGAGCAATCGTTGAATTTCTATTGAATCACGGCGCAGATATTCACCTCTGTAACAATGATGGCTGGAATGCGATTACTGGAGCTTACTTTAAAAAACACACTGACGTTGTGACCACCCTAAGAGAAAAGGGGGCGGTTTTCGGCAGCAAGTATGCCAATGCGGCTCTGATAACCGCATACGCAGATGGCAACTTACGGTTGGTTGAGCATCTACTAGACCTTGGCGCCAGTGGTGATATTTGTGATGAACAGCAACAGCCCCTAGTGGCTAAAGCTTTAAAGGCTGGAGATGTCGAACTTACACTGAAGTTGCTGGATTGCGGTGCGAATCCAAATGCCAAGTTGTCTAATGGGGTACCGCTTCTTGTCTATGCAGCCCAAATGGGAAACAAAGCAATGGTGGAAAAGCTGCTTCTAAAGGGAGTGGCGACAAACCACTTAACTAAGGGGGGCCGCTCTGCCATTTGGGAGGCTACTCATGACAAACGTAGTGCTTTAGTTCGATTACTATTGGAGCATGGAGCGGATGCTAACGCTTGTTTCAATCGCATGCCAGTTTTGTCTCAGGCCGTGGTAAATGGTGACACAGAGTCTGTTAGGCTTCTTCTGGATTTCGGTGCTAATCCGTTGGAAAATTTTCAAAAGAGCCAGAAAGAGTGGAGCAATCTGGATTATTCGAGCCTTTCGGCTAACGGTGAGCGTGATAATTATAAAGAGATTGTCAAATTGTTGAAGTCGAAAGAGCGACAACATCGTGAATAGCACCGTCTTTGATGCTGTTCGTCGTGGCTACAGTGAGCTGGAGCACACCAGCAACTCTGAGATCCTCGATTACTTTGATGGCGTTACTGATGACGCCATTCAAGGTCATGTCAGCAATATCAAAGGCATATTGTTTGAGCAAACGTATGTCGAGCAACTGGCTGAGCATGGAGTTCAGGCGCAGTTATTTGAGGCGACCAATCATCCCGTCAGTGACATCGCATTGATGAGCGGCGGTGATATTGCCGCCGAGATGCAACTCAAGGCCACAGACAGCGTGAGTTATATCAATGAAACCTTGGCAGACAATCCAGATATAGCGGTGGTAACCACTAGTGAAGTTGCGGCTCAAGTTGATCCTAACTTATTAGAGGCAGGTTTAGTAATCGATTCAGGAATTAGCAATCAAGATCTGAATACGGAAGTGTCTTCAGCGATATTTGGAGAAACCTCTTCGGAGATTGGTTTAGATGCCACAAGTGAGGTTGGTGCAGAGCTTCTGTCTGACGCCATAATTCCGATAAGCCCGATAGGTCTTGGAGTGAGTGCGATCGGAGCTTTGTTTGGGATCTTTATCTAGAAAAAGTAAATTATAACAAATGCTTGTTAATACAGATGGCTCGATAACTTAATGTAGAGTCGTCCGTTTAGATTAGCTAGGGAAATTAATGAAGTTCACCGAAGCCAAATTAGAAGCCGCCATCATCCAGTTATTGGGTGAGCAGCATTACCCCCATGTTGTTGGAGAGGCGGTAAGTCGCAAGCCAGAACAGGTGCTTATCAAGGCTGACTTAGAAGCGTTCTTGATGCGTCGTTATGGCGACCAAGGGCTGACTCAGGCTGAGGTAGAGCGGATTACCCGTCAGTTGGAATCGCTTCCGGTCAGCGATCTCTAC
Source organism: Ferrimonas aestuarii (assembly GCF_005116665.1). Taxonomy (GTDB): domain Bacteria; phylum Pseudomonadota; class Gammaproteobacteria; order Enterobacterales; family Shewanellaceae; genus Ferrimonas; species Ferrimonas aestuarii. The sequence goes on from NZ_SWCJ01000001.1 coordinate 213,036, forward strand.
GACAGCAACAAACAGTTCTGCCAGTGGTTGGCGGATGGCTTTGTGCTAAAGCGTGACGATCCCAATCATAAGGATCTGCTGATTGAGTTAATTGACTATTCCGGCCTAGAAGCCCTTGGCCAATCTATGGATAAGGCCGCTCTGGCCGCAGAGGCGCATCCGGCCTACCGAGCAGATGCGAACCTTTACAAGATCGTCAATCAACTTGAGATTCACGGTAAAGAGACCTCTCGCATCCCTGACGGCATTGTCTATGTTAACGGGCTGCCGCTGGTGGTGTTCGAGTTTAAAAGTGCCATTCGTGAAGATGCCACCATTCATGATGCCTATAAGCAGCTGACCACTCGTTACCAGCGTGATATTCCCCAGCTGTTTGTCTTCAATGCATTTTGCGTCATCAGTGATGGCGTCAACAACAAGATGGGCAGTGGGTTTGCCGCCTATGAGTTCTTCTATGGCTGGCGCAAGGTAACCGGTGATGAGTCGGTCGAGAAACACGGCATCGACTCTTTGCACACCATGTTACAAGGGCTGTTTGACCAACAGCGGCTGCGGCTGGTGATTCGAGACTTCATCTATTTTCCCGATACCAGCAAGCACGAAATGAAGGTGGTGTGTCGCTACCCTCAGTTCTACGCCGTGAACAAGCTGTACCACAGCATCAAAGCCGCACAAAAAAGCCTCGACCCAGAAACCGGTGAAAATCACGGTGGTGACGGTAAAGGGGGCACCTACTTCGGGGCAACAGGCTGTGGCAAAAGCTTCACCATGCAGTTTCTTACCCGCCGCCTAATGAAGAGCCGTGACTTTGCTAGCCCGACCATCATCTTGATCACCGATCGCACCGACTTAGACGATCAGCTCTCTCAGCAGATGACCAATGCTAAGCAGTATGTCGGCGATAACACCATTGAAACGGTCACCAGCCGTGACGATCTTCGGGCTAAGTTAAAAGGCCGCCAAAGTGGTGGCGTGTTCCTAACCACCATCCATAAGTTCACCGAAGATACCCAGCTATTAACCGAGCGCAGCAACGTAATTTGCATCTCCGACGAAGCCCACCGGAGCCAGGTGAACCTCGACCAAAAGGTGGTGGTGACCGAAAAGGGGGTTCGTAAGACTTACGGCTTTGCCTACTACTTGCATCAATCGCTGCCTAACGCCACCTTTGTTGGCTTTACCGGCACCCCCATCGACGCCACCCTCGACGTTTTTGGTCGAGTGGTGGACAGCTACACCATGACCGAGTCGGTTAATGATGAGATTACCGTGCGCATCGTCTATGAGGGGCGAGCTGCCAAGGTGCTGCTGGACGACGCTAAGCTGCAAGAGATCGACAAGTACTATCAGGACTGCGCCGAACAAGGGGCTAATGAGCACCAGATTGAGCAGAGCAAAAAGGCGATGGCCTCCATGGGCTCGATATTGGGTGATCCCGATCGCATCAGTGCCATTGCCAAAGACTTTGTGGAACATTATGAGCAGCGGCTGGCTGAGGGCTCAACCATTAAAGGTAAGGCCATGTTTGTGTCCAGCAGTCGTGAGGTTGCTTGGCTTTTGTATCAGGAGCTTAAAACCCTGCGCCCAGACTGGTTTGTGGTAAAAGCCTGTGAAGAGGGACAAAGCCTCACTAAAGAAGAGCAGGACTCAGTTAAGCCGATGGAGCGGGTCAAAATGGTGATGACTCGTGGAAAAGACGATGAGAAGGCGCTCTACGAACTGCTGGGCAGCAAGGAGTACCGCAAAGAGCTAGACCGCCAGTTTAAGAACGACAAATCCAACTTTAAAATCGCCATTGTTGTCGACATGTGGCTGACCGGATTTGATGTGCCGTTTCTCGATACCATCTACATCGACAAGCCCGTTCAGCGTCACAACCTGATCCAGACCATCTCTCGGGTTAACCGCAAGTTCGAAGGTAAGGACAAGGGTTTAGTGGTGGATTACATCGGCATCAAGCGGCAGATGAATCAAGCGCTGGCGCAGTTCTCGAAGGCGGATGAATCCAACTTTGAAGACATTCAAGCGTCGGTGGTAATCGTAAAAGATCATTTGGATCTGCTCGGCCAATTGATGCATAAGTTTGATGCCAAAGATTATTTTCACGGCGATCCCGTTGCCCAGTTGAACTGCCTTAATCGGGCGGCGGAATTTGTGCTGTCGGTGAGTAAGCTTGAGAAGCGATTTACGGCCTTGGTAAAGCGCCTGAAAGCTGCGTATGACGTCTGCTGTGGCAGTGACCAGCTATCCCAGCAACAGCGTGACAGGATTCATTTCTACTTAGCGATCCGAGCCATTGTGGTCAAGTTAACCAAGGGTGAAGCGCCGGATCTGGCTCAGATGAACGCCAGAGTTCGCAATATGATCGACGAAGCAATTCGGGCTGACGGTGTTGAAGAGCTATTCAATCTGGGTGAGACGGATGCCGACAAGATCGACATTTTTGATGATGACTATCTGGCCAAACTGGACAAACTTAAGCTGCCAAATACCAAAATCGAGCTGCTGAAAAAGATGCTGGCTAAAGCGCTGGACGGGTTCCAAAAGACCAACCAGATTAAAGCCATTGAGTTTGCAAAGCGTTTCCGATCTTTGGTGGATATCTACAACGAACGCAAAGAAGAAGATGCCTTTAGCGTTGAGGTGCATAAAGAGGCCGTTGATAGTCTGCTGGCCTTGATGGCTGACATTAAGGTTGAGATGGGATCTTTTGCGGATCTCGGTATCACTGTGGAAGAGAAGGCGTTCTATGACATTCTCAAGCATGTTGCCACCAAGTACCAGTTCCCCTATGAGGATGACCGACTATTAGAGCTGGCCGCCAAAGTGAAAGCGGTGGTGGATGACAAATCGAGCTACCCCGATTGGAATAATCGAGAGGACATTAAGTCAGAGTTGAAAGTCGACTTGATCATGTTGCTGTCGAAGAACGGATACCCACCGGTAACCTTTAATGAGGTCTATCAGGATGTGTTCGAGCAGGCCGAGAACTTTAAAGCCCACCGAGTATGAGTATCGGCTCGTCACGTCAATTCTGCTACTAAGGGAAACCGTTGACGACGAGCACCGTAAATTGGCCGTATTTTGCCATGGTGAAATTCCAAAATTTGCTGAACGGACATATACAAAGTGGGGGTAGGGGGTTGCGGTTTGCAGCCTCCCCCTCCCCCCCTGTGCTCGCAGGTGTGCTGCTATTTCACGATTTCACCTGACTTCTTTTGGCAAGCCACCACTTCCTTTCGAGGTTTTCAAAAAAGTCATCGTCAATATCAGGCTGTTTAGGTAGTCCATAATTATTCGGATCAGGAATAGGGCTTTCTGGAATCTGGATTGAATTGAACGCCTGCCGGAATGCGGTATCGAAATCTGACAGGCTCCCGTTGGCTAAGCGTTCGGCTCGCTTAATACGTGTTTCTAAACGTCTCACAACTCATCCTCCAGCTTCTGTTCAAGCTGCTTCAGGCGTACTTCCAGCTCAGCCATCTCTTTGATTCGCTGGACTGTGCCAACGCCTTCTAGGAGAGAGCGGCCAACATCTGCGGGCAACTGACCATTGGCAATGGCATTCATGATGGACTCAGCGCCCTTGAGCGGGTCTGTAGCGTCATAGTCGAACGGGGTTGGGGCGTAGGTCGATTTTGGTGCTGGGGCGATGTAGCGGCTGATTAGTGCGATCGAGGCAGTATCGCCAGCAACGGCATTGGCCATCAGTGCTTGGTAAACCTGAGTAATGTCATCATCGGTAAACATGCGAGCCAGTTGGCGACCTCGGTCTTTGTAGCCTCGTTTTGCTTTGGCCGACGTGTTCCCCTTCAAGAACTGACCATTGTTGTCTCTATCCATACTCCCCCCAAACACCCTAATACTGTCAATTTTACATTAGTGATCTCTAATGTTCGAGTTTGAAGAAAAGTTATTTTTTAATGAAAAGTTAGATATGAGTTAGATTTAGTGGGGCGGCCTTGAACAAGTTATTGATTTATAATAACTGTATTGATTTGATGGCCTCCCCAGAAGGACTCGAACCCTCATCGGCCGCTTAGGAGGCGGCTGCTCTATCCTGTTGAGCTATAGGGAGGCAATGACAAGCATTTTAGCCAGCTTTAATTATAAGTATCAATGACTAAATCGTTAACTGCTGGCAAAACATCCAGTCGAATTTTAGTCGTTACCTTCGCGGTGGCTGCCATTTACCCATAAGGATGTTAGGTTAACTTTTGGTCAGCCAAGCGGGGGGGGTACTCAGTTTGGCTGCAACGGGAAGCAAGCAGACAAGGATCGGTTATATGAAGGGAGCGTTGTTGGCGCAGTCTGGCGCCATCATGGGGTCATTACTGCTGCTGGCTGGGTGTGCCAGCACTTCGGATGTGCCAAGCCAGGTGGATCGCATCAGCTTTGATAAAGGCACGGTGTTGGTGCACTTTCTTGATGAGCACAACAAGGTCGCCCAATCGGCAATGCGGGCTGGAGATAACGCTCGGGTGAGCTATCGGCCCCAAGGCAGTTGCCAACCTGAAATTGCGGTAACTCAGAGCGGTAATCAATGGCAGTTTCAGCATGTTAAGGGCTGCTTTGGTGAGGGCGACAATCAGGGCACGGTGTTTGATGTGTGGCTGGATGCCTCAGAAGACTATCTGTTGTCCTTAGAAGCAGGGCAGATGACGGTATACGGCATCAAGGGGCAGCCGCAGCTGGCTAAGGTTCATGTGAGCGTGGATGTGGGCGGAATCCATGGCGGTGGCAGTGAGGTTGAGCGTACGGCGCTACTGGGTGCCAATGGGGTGATAACCAACTCCGATGGGGCGCCCGGTTCATCACTGTGGCTGCATGTGGATCTGGGCGGCATCGATTTGGTGAACAAGCTTTAAATACCAGAGAGCCTAGTGCGGTGTTCGGGTTACTGCAGCGCCGATTAGGCTCTTCTTTGTGTTTATGTTCTTCAGGCCTTGATGCCTCCTTTTATGCTTGTTGTCACTTTTGTTGGCAGCGGTTCCGGCTTTGATCTCTTATCGACCTCTTGGTCAACAGTCCCGAATTGCTCCGCTCACGTTTGTGGTTTAACTTCCTCTCTTTAGTCGTTCATTTCTTATATTCAGGTCGCTTAGGGCAGTGAATTACTGCGCTAGCTTCTCGCCCTAACCTGACCCCTTTATCCCGTCGATACCCCAGCGCTTGGTTTTTGAGCGAGTTCTCACTTTTTCTGTTCTCAAATCCATCTGTCACTCAGCTGACAGTAATTCACCGACCCCTGATGTTTCATAAATGTGAACCCAACATGGCTTAGGAGAAACGGTAATGCATGAAGCAGCTTTGACCCAAGGGTTGGTGAAAATTCTGCTTAAGCGAACCGCTGAGCTTGGGGTCAATTCGGTCAGCCGAGTGACCTTAAAAGTGGGTCGATTAAAGGCGGTGGAACCCCACTCTTTGCGTTTCTGTTTCGAGATGTTTGTCAAAGATACGGTATTGGAGGGGGTGGAACTGGTGATTGACACCGTAGAGGCCCGCGCCACCTGCCTCGAGTGCTCTGAGTCGTTTGAGGTGCAGCAGTTCTGTTTTCGCTGCCCCGAGTGTGACGCCACGTCACTGAAACTGACTCAGGGTGAGGAGCTGTTCATTGAAAGCTTTGAGATCTGAAGAAGGCGAAAGCTATGAGAGAAACGGAAAACGTCATCATCTATGCCGACGCAGAGCGCTGTCTGGGTTGCCATAGTTGTGAGCTAGCCTGCGCGGTGGCCCACGGTGGCGGGAGTTTGATGGAGGCGGTGCGCGATGGCAAACCGCTCCATTCCCGCACCAAGGTGGTCGTCAGCGATGATGTGATGATGCCCATGCAGTGTCGTCAATGTGAGAACGCCCCCTGCACCATGGTGTGTCCTACCGGCGCTTGCCGTCAGCAGGATGGCCAAGTGCAGATCACCGAAGAGAGCTGCGTCGGCTGTAAGCTCTGTGTCATGGTCTGTCCCTTTGGGGCCATTACCGTCAGACGTGATGGTCACCGCCAAGTCGACGGCAGCAACAATCAAGGGGTGGCGCTCAAATGCGACCTATGTCGAGACTGGCGCGCTGAAACGGGCAAAAGCGATCCTGCCTGTGTCGAAGCCTGCCCAACCAAGGCGATCAGTCTGGTTGAGATGAAAGCCTACCGAATGGCGCTGATTCAAGCCCGAGCCAAAGAGCTCGCCCAATCCCAGAAACACATGTCTCTGACACTGAGGAAATCCTGATGGAAATTAAAGTGAAATCCGTAGATCCGGCGGTGGCCGCCCTTTGTCCAGTGGCTGAGCGAGAAGGGGTCGCCACTGTCTTTGACCGGAATCAGGCGCAGCAACCTCAGTGTGGTTTTGGCTCACTGGGATTGTGTTGTCGTGTTTGTTGGAAAGGGCCTTGCCGCATCGACCCTTTTGGTGATGGCCCAAGTGAAGGCATCTGTGGTGCCAACCGAGACACCATCGCCGCCCGTAACGTTACTCGCATGATGGCGGCGGGTGCCGCTGGCCACTCAGAGCACGGTCGTCATATTGCACTGGCGATGCAGAAAGTGGGTAAAGGCGAACTGCCCGCGTATTCCATTCGTGACCCGAAAAAGCTGCAGGCGATCGCCACTCGTTTGGGCATTGAAACCCAAGGGCAGGACACTCTTTCTCTGGCGTATCAGGTGGCCACCCTGACGCTGGGGGATTATCAGAATCAGGATCACGACGTGGCCTGTCGCTGGATTGAAGCCAGTTTGCCAGCCAAGCGACTGGATAAGCTCAAGTCGCTGCACGCCTTGCCCCATAACATCGATGCCACCGTGGCGCAGATCATGGCTCGGACCCACATCGGCTGTGATGCCGACCCAACCAACCTATTCCTAGGTGGGGTCAAGGGGGCGCTGGCTGACTTCAACGGCATGACCTTGGCTACCGAACTCTCTGATGCCATGTTTGGCACCCCAGCTCCTGTGGTGACCGAAGCCAATATCGGCGTGATCAAGGCCGATGCGATCAACATTGCGGTGAACGGCCACAACCCACTGCTCAGTGAAGTGATCTGTGAAATGGCTGATGAACTCAATCAGGATGCCATTGCCGCCGGAGCCCCACTGGGAATCAACATCGTTGGCATCTGCTGTACCGGTAACGAAGTGATGATGCGCCACGGGGTTCCGTTGGCCACCAACTACCTGAGCCAAGAGATGGCGATTCTGACGGGAGCCTTGGATGCGATGGTGCTGGACGTGCAGTGCATCATGCCATCTCTGCCGCAGATCGGTGACTGTTTCCATACCGAGGTGATCACCACCATGGGCGACAACAAGATTCAGGGCGCACGCCATGTTTCCTTCAAAGAGGAACATGCCAGAGAGAACGCCGCCCAGATCATTCGCCTAGCCATCGACGCCTATCGTCGCCGCGATCCAAATCGAATCAACATCCCTGACATCAAGCGCACCGCCGTGGTGGGCTTCTCCGCCGAAGCGGTGGTGGATGCGCTGGCCAAGGTCAATAGTGAAGACCCACTGCAGCCGCTGCTGGACAACATCACCAACGGCAACATTCAAGGCATCGCGCTGTTTGCTGGCTGCAACAACACCCAGAGCGTTCAAGACAACAGCTACCAAACCATCGCTAAGAAACTGGCGGCAAACAATGTATTGCTGCTGGCAACTGGGTGTGGCGCAGGAGCCTTTGCCAAAGGCGGCTTGATGAATCAGCAAGCCACCGAAGCTTACGCTGGCGATGGCCTTAAAGCGGTGCTGACCGCCGTGGGCGAGGCCGCGGGGCTTAATGGGCCGCTGCCGCTGGTGCTGCACATGGGGTCTTGTGTGGACAACAGCCGCGCGGTCACCTTGGCGACGGCATTGGCCGAGCGATTGAATTTGGATCTGACGGATCTGCCTCTGGTGGCTTCAGCGCCGGAAGCGATGTCGGAGAAAGCCGTTGCAATCGCGTCTTGGTCGGTGGCACTGGGACTGCCTACGCACCTTGGCACCATGCCACAGGTGACCGGTTCTCAGGTGGTGACCGACCTGATGACCAAAGACGCCGAGCAGCTGTTTGGTGGCTACTTCTTAGTGGAAACCGATCCCGAGGTCGCTGGCGACAAATTGGTGGAGGTGATCCGCCGCAAACGTGCCGCTTTGGGCCTGTAACCGCAAATAGGGGGAGGCTTGCCTCCCCTGGAGAGACTCGCGATGAAGATTGCCATAACAGGAAAAGGTGGGGTGGGGAAAACCACGCTTGCCGGATTGCTGGCCCGAGGCTTGGCCAGTCAGGGGCTCACCGTGCTGGCGGTGGATGCGGATCCCGACGCCAATCTGGCGGGCGCCATCGGCATCAGCGCTGAACGCGCCGAAGAGATAGCGCCATTTTCCCAGATGAAACAGTTGGCCCGAGAGCGAACCGGTGCCAGTGGAGACGGCTTTTTTAAGCTCAATCCAACGGTGGCGGATCTGCCGCAGCAGTTCGCCCTAGAACACCAAGGGGTCAAGCTGCTGAAGATGGGCGGCGTGGAGCAGGCTGGCGGTGGCTGCGTCTGCCCAGAACACACCTTGCTGCGTGCCCTGATGCGCCACCTATTGGTGAAAAGCGATGAGTGCGTGGTGATGGACATGGAAGCGGGCATTGAGCACCTAGGACGGGGAACCGCGGAAGCCGTAGACATGCTGGTGGTGGTGGTGGAGCCCGGCCAGCGCAGCCTGCAAACCGCCATGCAGGCGGAAACTCTAGCTAAAGAGTTGGGAATTAAGCGGGTGGCCTTTGTTGCCAGTAAGGTTCAAGGGCAGGACGACTTGGAATTTGTGCAGCAGGGGCTGGGCACCAGCCGCCGCCTATTGGGGCACCTTAGCTGGAGTGAAGCGCTGCGCGGTGCCGATCGCCGTGGCGACTCCCCCTTCGATTGTCAGGGCGAATTCATTGCCGAAGCCGCCGCCATCCAAACTCAACTGCAGCAGGAGCTACGCCATGTGTAACTTTACCGCTCGAATTAAACATGCAGACGGCTGGGAGGAGGTCTCTCAGGTGAGCCGAGTGGAGGTGATTCCGCCGGGGCTGAGCCTCGAAACTCTGTTTGATAAACCCAGAACCCTCAAAGGGTATCGAATCACTCTGCTGGACATGATGCAGGGGCAAATTCACCTAGAGCCCGAGGAGGCATCATGAAACCGGCACAGCAACAACTGATTGAACGAATCCGCACTCTGCTGCCCCACTGGGAGGAGCACAATCAGGCCCACATCTTGGAGATGGAGCGGTGGCGGGAACAGCTGATTCAGCATGAACTGGCTGAATTGGCGGACTCTCTGCTTGAGGTGGTTGAGCAGATGCGTGGCACCAGTGATGCCCTCAATCAGGCCCTTTCCCAGGTGCCTGAGCAATCACAGCAGTGAGGAGGATGCCATGTGTAACAACTGCGGCTGCAACCTGACCCCGGGCAATCGACATCTGGTGGAGCCCGGCGGCCACCTGCATCAACCGGGAGATGCGGTAGAGCTTCTGACCGGCTTGCTGGATGAGAACGATCATCAGGCCAATCACAATCGTGACCACCTCGCTCGGCACAACATTTTGGCCATCAATCTGATGTCGTCACCTGGCAGCGGCAAAACGCGCCTGCTGGAGCACACCCTAGAGCGATTGAACGCACAAGGCGTTCGAGCCGGGGTGATTGAAGGGGATCTTGAGACGGAAAACGACGCACAGCGGATCGCCGCAAAGGGCGTGCCTGTGGTGCAGATCACTACGGGAATGGCCTGTCACCTGGACGCGCACATGGTTCACGACGCCCTGCATCAATTGCCCCTTGAGGAGCTTGACCTGCTGTTCATTGAGAACGTTGGCAATTTGGTTTGTCCCGCCGGTTTTGATCTGGGCCAGCACCTGAATCTGGTGCTGCTGTCGGTGACCGAAGGTGAGGATAAGCCCGCCAAATATCCGGTGATGTTTCGCGCCGCGGATCGAGTGCTGATTACCAAGCTCGACCTGTTGGCCCATTTTGACGACTTCAGTTTGGCAGGCGCGAATCGCTATCTGAATACCTTGGGACTTGAGGACAAGTCGATGGCGTTGTCGGCCAAAAATGGCGAGGGCATGGAGGCGTGGATGGCGTGGCTTGAGCAGAAGTTGTCTGACCAAGGCGTCAGCTAACGGCGGCATCGATTCAGAATTTTTGTGACTGAGCTTCCCTGTCTGGAGAGAGGGCTGGGGAAGCGAATTTCAGGCCCTGAGCCTGACAACGGCAACAATACGAGGAACTCCATGGAACCGTTTTCCATTTTGGCTTGGCTGGGTGCCGGCCTGCTGCTGCTCGGGGAGCTATGGGCTCTGCGCAGTCGAGCTCGTTTAGGCCGACTGCTGCTGTTTGCAACCCTAGCGGAGCTGGGGTATTTGATGATGGGTCTGGGATTGGGTGAGCCTCTGGCTCAGACCGGTGCTTGGTTTCATCTGTGTTTGCAGGCGGTGATGCGCCTGTCGGTGATCGTCGCCGCTTGGCGATTGATAGCGGCCGCCGGTAGCGACCGCCTTGATAAGGTGGCCCACGTGGCCCCAAATATGCCCTTAAGCCGACTGATGTTTGGCTTTGGCCTGTTCTCCGTTATGGGGCTGTCGCCGTTTAAAGGGGCGTTTAGTAAGTTCATCATTTTGTATGTGGCGGTTGATCAGGGGCATTGGCTGCTGGCGGCAGTGGCCACTGTGGCTGGGATCATCGCGGCGTTCTATACCCTCAGCGTAACCCACAAAATCTGCTTCGGTGCCTCGGCCAATCGCCCGATGATGGCGGAGCTTAAAGACAATCGATTCAGTGTGTGGCTGATGCTCTTCGCGGCGCTGACCACGGTCGCCTTGAGCATCGATCCTGAGCCGTTACTGCACTGGGTTGGAGCGGTGAATGGCCTCACCGATGGTCATGGCATGCCGAAATTTGAGTCGCCGTGGCAGCCGATCGTGTTGCTGCCCTACTTGAGCGGTTTCGCTGTGTTCTTGATTGGGCTGTTCAGCACCAAACTGCGAGACATCGCCGTTCAGGCGGTAGCCGCTGGCGCTCTGGTAATGGCGTGGCAGCTGCCGATGACCGATGCCATCTCCTGGCTGTTCGCGGTGATCATTGCGCTGGTGATGCTGGTGGTGTGTGTCTATTCCGTGGCCTACATGAGCAAGGATACGCGAGCCAACAGTTACTATTTCTTCCTGCTGCTGATGTTGGGCTCGCTGTTGGGCGTGGTGACCGCCACCGATCTGGGGAATTTCTACCTCTATTGGGAGCTGATGACCTGGACCTCCTACTTGTTGGTGATCCACCCACGCACCGTTAAGGCGCTAAAAGCGGGTCGAAAGTACTTTTTGATGTGTGCCAGCGGCGCTTATGTGATGCACTTTGGCATCCTGCTGCTCCATGCCAATTTGGGCAGTTTTGAGTTCAGTGTGCTGGCTCAATCCGCTGGGCAATTGCCTGTCACCGAATCATTAATGATTCTGCTCTGTTTCCTTGTTGGTTTAGGGGTTAAGGCTGGGCTTTGGCCTGCCCACGGCTGGCTGCCCGATGCGCACCCGGTCGCGCCATCGTCTATTTCAGCGCCGATGTCGGCGATTCTGACCAAGGTTGGCCTGTATGGCATCTTGAAGATGGTGTTCGTGGTGTTTGGGGCGGCGGCAATTTCACGGTTGTCGGACTCGGTTTCCATCACCTTAGTGGTGACGGTGCTGGGCGCCATTACCTTGCTCTATGGGGAGATTGCTGCCCTTAAAGAGTCGGATCTGAAACGGATGCTGGCGTTCTCGACTTTGGCTCAGGTGGGGGAGATCACCGCCGTACTGGGGCTGGGGAGTTATCTGGCGCTGACTGGTGGGCTGGCGCACCTACTTAACCACGCCATCTTCAAAAGCCTGCTGTTCCTCTGCGCTGGCTCCATTATCTATCGCTATGGCAGCAAAACGTTGACTGACCTAGCGGGGGCGGGCCGTCGAATGCCCATCACTGGCGTTTGTTTGGCCATCGGTTTGCTGGCGATCATGGGGCTGCCGCCATTCAGTGGTTTTTTCTCCAAATTCTTAATGATCTATGCGGCGGCCGAGCAGGGAAGCCTAATGCTGGCGGTGCTGATCCTCGTGGGTAGCCTCATCGGTGCAGTGTACTACCTTCGCATTTTCCGGGTGCTGTTTTTCACCTCAAGTGAACGCCAAGAGGAGGAAGCGCCGACGTTCATGGTGCTGCCGCAAGTGTTGCTGGCGACACTGGTGCTGTTGGCAGGATTGTTCCCCTCCTATGTGCTTGGGTTGGTCGAGCCTGTGGTTACCCAGTTGGCGCCTCAAGGTGGTCAGTTGCCAGATTTGGTTATTGACTGGTCGTGGGCGGCATTGGTGGCCTGTGTGGGCGCGCCCTTGGTGTACCTGATTGGTAAGCGGCAGCCAAACTTTGCGGGGCCGTTGTCGATGGCGGTAATGGCGCTTTCGTTCTGGCTGGTGATTGAGCAGAGTCAGCATTTTGAGCCGCTGTCATGGTGGTTCGCCATCTTGGTCGCGGGTGTTGGCCTGTTGAGCTTGCTCTATTCCAAAGGCTACATGGCTCATGGGCATAGCTTGCCGAGATTTTTGATGTTTTTCCTACTGATGATGGGGGGATTGATTGGCATCTGCTCCAGCCAAGACCTGTTCAACTTCTTCCTATTTTGGGAGGTGATGAGCAGTTGGACTCTCTACTTCGCCATCATCCATGAGGAGAGTGAACAAGCCTTAGATGAAGGGTTTAAATACCTAATGTTTAACTTGTTTGGTGCCAGTTGTTTGTTCCTTGGTGTGGTGATGTTGGCGGCGCCTTCCGGTGAACTGGCGTTAGCGGGGCTGGGAGATCGACTGCTGCTAATGCCTACAGCGTGGAGCACCACGGCGGTAGTGCTGGTATTGGCGGGGCTGTTGATGAAGGCGGCGCAGATGCCTGTACGCATCGATGTGCAGATGCACCCGCCGACGGCTCCGACTCCGGTGAGCGGTTACATTTCGGCGGTGCTACTAAAAAGTGGTCCGTTTGGCATGTTGAAGGTGTTTGCTGCCATCGGTTTGACCACCTTAACGGCGCACTTCAGTGAGCTGCAGGGCTTGCCTTGGCCTGCCTTTGTGGTGGGCGTGATCGCGGCGCTGACGCTACTGGGCGCTGGGGCGATGGCGATGATTCAAACCGGCATCAAGCGGCTGCTTATCTACAGTACGGTCAGTCAGTTGGCTTATGTATTGCTGGGGTTGTCCTTGTTGACCCCTCTGGGGATCAGCGCTGGTCTGCTGCACTTTGTAAACCACATGCTGCTTAAAAACCTGCTGTTCATGGGGGCGGGCGTGATATTGGCGCAGGCGCATCTGCACAGCCTGGACGACCTTGGTGGCTTGGGTAAGCGCATGCCATTGACCTTTGGCCTGTTCCTGTTTGCTGGGTTGTCGCTGTCGGGAATTCCTCCCCTCAACGGGTTTGCATCTAAGTGGATGATCTATCAGGCCAGCTTGGAGTCCGGTCACTACCTGTTCGCGTTGGCAACCTTAATGTCCAGCCTGTTTACCTTGGCGGCGGTGCTGAAATTTACCCACGTGGCGTTCCTAGGTCGACCTTCCGAGAAAGTAGCCCATTTGACCGATGCTCCGGCCTCCATGGCGTGGCCCATGGTGCTTACCGCGCTGGCGTGTGTGGTGTTGGGACTGTTCCCTGGACTGGCACTGGTGCCCATTGCGGCCATTGTCACTTCCATGGGGCTGGTGGCACCTGAGATCAGCGTATTTGGCCCCATGCCCGGTGGTTGGTCGCCGCTGGCACTGACCTTAGCCCTGCTATTGCCTGCGGGGGCCTGTTGGGGATTTTATCGCCTCAGTGCGCCTCAACGAGTGTCCATCCACACCCACAGCTGTGGCGTAGACGATCTGACGGACGCCGACAGTCACATGGGGGCAGCGGCGCTGTACGAGTCGCCGAAAGCGCTGCTGGCGATGTTGGCCGCGCCATTTAAACGGAGAGAGTCATGATTGAATTTGAACTGTTGCACCTGCCGTTCTTGGTGATGGTTGTGGCACTGAGTGGTCTGGGGTTAGGGCTGCTGGCCAAAGGGGCTGATCGCATTGTGTTGGCTCGTCTGCAGCGGCGCATTGGGCCGCCACTCTTACAGCCGTTTTTTGATGTTGCAAAGTTGATGACTAAGCACTCTATGGTGCCTAAAGGCGCTTTTGCTGGGCTGTTTCTCTATCTGCCCGCCGCTGGGGTGTGTGCCATGGCGGTGGCATTGGCTTTGGTGCCGGTACCCGGCTGGTATCAGCCGCAGGTACAGCTTGGGGACATGTTGGTCTTGCTCTATCTGTTGGCGGTGCCTGCGGTGGTGATCATGCTCAGTGGCTCCGCATCCGGTTCCACCTTCGGTGCCATCGGCTTCTCGCGAGAGATGACCATGATGCTGGCCTATGAGGGGCCACTGCTGCTGGTGTTACTCAGCGTGGCGATCCACGTCGGCGTAGCTCAGGGCGGCCTTATCTGCTTAAGCCTTACGGAGATTGTTGCTTGGCAGCAGGCCAACGGCAGCTTCATCACCAATCCGTGGCTGTGGCCAGCGCTGTTGGCCTTTTTAAGTGTGATTCCCGCTAATCTTGGGGTGCCGCCGTTCGATGTGCCTGAGGCGGAATCGGAGCTGCTTGAGGGCCCGCTGCTGGAGTATTCCGGGCCCGCTTTGGCGATGTTTAAGCTGATGTCCACCTTGAAAACCGTGGTGGTGTTCAGTTTGGCGGTGGTGCTGTTCTGGCCGGGCTCCGTAATGGGCGTTGCCGGGTTGGCAGTGCACCTTATCAAGTGTCTGGTGTTGTTCTTAACGGCCAAGACGCTGCTGCGAGCTTCGGTGGGACGCATGCGCATCGATCAAGCGTTCCTGTTCTATTTCAAATGGCCTGAGCTGCTCGGTGTACTGAGCCTGGCTTTGGTGTTGTTCGGTGCTGCAAGGGGGTAACCATGGCGCTATTTTCCAACTTGGCGGCTCGGTCGCCCTGGCTCTATCGAATCAATGCTGGCTCGTGTAATGGCTGTGACGTTGAACTGGCCACCACGGCGTGCATTCCTCGGTATGACGTTGAGCGCCTTGGCTGCCAGTACTGCGGCAGCCCCAAGCACGCCGACATCGTTTTGATCACCGGGCCGTTGACCGCCAGAGTCAAAGACAAGGTGCTGCGGGTGTATCAGGAGATCCCTGATCCTAAGGTCACCGTGGCCGTTGGCATCTGCCCCATCAGTGGCGGGGTGTTTCGTGATAGCTATGCCATTGAGGGCCCCATTGACCGCTACTTCGACGTGGACGTGAACATTCCCGGCTGCCCGCCTCGACCTCAGGCGATCTTAGAAGGGGTGGCCATGGCCATTGAGATCTGGAAACAGCGGTTGCAGGAGGCCTAATGAAGATACTGAAACTGCTGTGGCAGAACCTTAAAAAAGGCCCATCAACGGATCCCTTCCCATTTGGTGACACCTTTACCCCGAAGGGGCTACGAGGTCGTATTCGTTTCGATGCCAGCCAGTGCAGCGCCTGCCGCATGTGCGAGCACGTGTGCGCTGGCGGTGCCATCCGTTTTGAGCAGACCGACCAAGGCACGACCTTTACCGTGTGGCACAACAGCTGCACCTTTTGTGGTCTGTGCGAACACTACTGCATGCCCGGTGCCATTCGTCTGACTGAGGATTGGCATTTGGCTCACCATCAATCAGATAAATACCACATGGTTGAGCACGATCTGATCCCTCACTTGGCCTGTGAGGGCTGCGGTGAAACCATCACTCAGGCAACCAGTAATTTGTTGGGCAAAGCCTACTGCGGCAGCAATGACGACATCCGCACCCTAGCTCGACTTTGCTCAGATTGTCGCCGCGCCCGATCCGCCAAACAGCTCACCAAAGGAGAGATGCTATGAACCCGATGTTTCAACGCTTTACCGACAGCCTTGGGATGGGGGTGCAGCAGCCGGACTCTTGGCGTCAATCTACCGATGCCAAGGGCGTTACCGTGGCCTGGGCTAAGTTGACGAAGTCGGAGCAGTTGCTGCCATTCGCCAAGCAGATTGATGAGCTGGGTGGTCGACTGAGCACCATTACCGCTTATCAGGTTTCTCCTAACTTTGAGATCGCCTACCACTTCGATCTGGATGGGTCGACGGTAACCGCCATTGTGGTGTTGGCACAGGACGGGGCCAAAGTGCCGTCGTTAACTCCGGTGTTTCTGAACGCGGATTGGAACGAACGTGAGTTTATGGAGCTGTATGACATTGAGGTGGTCGGTCACCCCAATCCTCGTCGATTGTTTATCGATGAGAACATCTCGCCGGCGGTGTTGCAGCGGTACATTCCGTTTTCCGATCTGGTCAACGCCGCAAGCACCAAATCGCTGTGGGAGAAGATCATGAATAGCCGAGGAGAGCACTGATGAGCGGTTATAAAGTTCCTGTTGGCCCACTGCACGTTGCCCTTGAAGAACCGATGTATTTCAAGGTGGATGTGGAGGGGGAGACCATTCGCGATCTGGAGATCACCGCAGGTCATGTGCATCGCGGATTGGAATACTTGGCGGTGAAACGCAATTTTTATCAAAACATTACTCTGACTGAGCGGCTGTGCTCGTTGTGTTCCAACAGCCACCCCACCACCTATTGCATGGCGCTGGAGTCGTTGGCGGCAATTGAGGTGCCCCTACGAGGCCAATACTTAAGGGTGATTGCCGATGAGGTAAAACGGGTGGCGTCGAACCTGTTTAACGTGGGCATCATGGCTCATATCATTGGGTTTGATTCCCTCTTTATGCATGTGCTTGAAACCCGTGAGGTGATGCAGGATGTGAAAGAGACCATCTATGGCAATCGCATGGATCTGGGGGCTAACTGCATCGGTGGAGTGAAATACGACATCGATGAAACGCAGCGGCTTTGGTTGCAGGAGCAATTGACCAAACTGCTGCCGGAAGTGGACAAGATTCGTGACATCTACAGCTCCGATCATTTCGTTGTTTCTCGTACCCAAGGGGTGGGCATTTTAACCTTGGAGGACGTGCGAAAACATGGGCTTGTTGGCCCAGTCGCCAGAGGGTCAGGCTTGGCGTACGATGTTCGAGTTCAAGCTCCCTATGCGGTTTATGATAGGCTCGACTTTGAGATTCAGACGCGAAGCGGCGGTGATGTCTGGTCGCGGGCCATGGTGCGTCTGGATGAAGTGGTGGTGGCACTGGAGCTGATTCTGCAGTGTTTAGAGCAGATGCCAGCAGGGGCGACGGCGATACCCGGT
Organism: Ferrimonas aestuarii; assembly: GCF_005116665.1. Taxonomy (GTDB): domain Bacteria; phylum Pseudomonadota; class Gammaproteobacteria; order Enterobacterales; family Shewanellaceae; genus Ferrimonas; species Ferrimonas aestuarii. Next base: position 230,295 of record NZ_SWCJ01000001.1, read on the forward strand.
TTGCCCGTGATCCCGGCGGGAGAGGCCATTGCCAAGAGCGAAGCGCCCCGAGGAGAGCTGATCTACTATCTGAAAACCAATGGTTCGGATCAGCCGGAGCGCCTCAAGTGGCGCGTGCCGAGTTACCCTAACTGGGACGCCTTGAGAACCATGATGATTGGCGAAAAGGTGGGGGATGTGTCATTGATGGTGAACAGCATTGATCCCTGCATCTCCTGCACGGAACGGTAACGCGGCGTCAGAAAGCCAAATAAAGGAACAGCTGGATGTACTCTAAGATGAAATTGAGCCAGTTCAACATGATTGAACTGCTCAAAAAGCCCAAGTACGAAGGGTTTCTGTCCGATTTTTGCTGTCGTCAGTTGCGTCGGGGCCAGCTGTTGTCTCAGGACTGCCACGAAGAGAGTAAGGTGTTTGTGTTGGTCTCAGGCCGTTTGCGGCTGTATCTCTCCTACGAAGGGCGGGAGTTTACCCTCTCTTTCTTGGAGCCCGGCGACATCTTTACCACCCACAGCCGCATGCTGATTGAGGCCAGTCGAGAGAGCGCCATCATGATGATCAGCGTTCACCGCTTTCATCAGGAGGTGGTGAGCTTTCCTGAGGTGTCCATGGTGATGACCGGAATTCTTGGTCAGGTGCTCTCTGGTACTTTAGATGTGATTGAAGGGATCATCTTCCACGATGTGCAGTATCGGTTGGTGGAGTTTCTCTTGGCTTTGGCGCAGGAGCGCGGCACCCAAACCTCAAAAGGGCTGGCCTTTGAATGCGATCTCAACATGGAAGAGATTTCGCTGCTCATCGGCACCACTCGTCAAACGGCGTCCTCTCTGCTGAATAACCTCATCAAAGAGGGGGTGCTTGAGCGCCACAGCCGCCGAGATTTTGTGATTCCCGAGCTGGAAAAGATGGAGGCGCTGTTAGAGCAGCCCTCTTAACCTAGCTAAGCGCTCAATGTTCGTTGCCCAGAGCTGGCGCCTCACTAGAGCGCGCCATTTTTGAGCGCTTGTCACTCTCCCTATCATGGCTGGCATATATTTCAAGGTGCGCATCAATAACATTATTATTGATGTGGGCTTTGCCTAGGCGTACCCTGAAGCCCCCGTGTTTTTTTGTTAAATCTATCTGGCACCTCTGACTAAATTCGCTTAAGGCCTTCGAGTAGGGCAGTTTTGGCTGCGCCTTTATTGGCGAGCCGATGGCGTATTTGTGGTGGTGGAGAGGCCGGCGCCGTAAGGAGTTTTTGTGCGTAATTTTTGTTTGGTTTTGAGTCAGTGTCTGTTGGGACTGGTGTTGAGTTCGTCTGCGATGGCCACCGAGCTAAGCGACTTTAAACAGATGAGTGGCACCTTGAACATTGCTGGCGGCACTGCCCACATTCCGGTGATGAAGAAAGCCGCTCAGGCGATCATGACCACCAACCCAGAGATCCGCATCACCATCGCTGGTGGTGGCTCCGGTGTTGGCGCCAAGCAGGTGGGCAAAGGCTTGGTGGAAATCGGCAACACTGGCCGTCCACTTAAGCCAAAAGAGGCCGCTCAGGGCCTAAATTCCTACCCGTTTGCCATTGATGGCGTGGCGGTAATTGTGCACCCAGATAACTCAGTGGCAAACCTGACTCAGGCGCAGGTAATCGATATCTATGCCGGTAAGATCAGCAACTGGAAACAGGTGGGCGGCGCAGACGCGGCCATTCATATCTACACCCGCGACGAAGCCAGTGGCACTCGCTCGGTATTCGTGAAGAAGCTGCTGAATAAAGGCAGCGTGGTTAACAGTGCAAACGTCGTTGCTTCCAACGGCGCCATGAAGTCGGCGGTCTCCCGCGACAAGGGAGCCATCGGTTACAGCAGCGTTGGTTACATCGATGCCATGGTCAAAGCCCCAAGTCTGGATGGCGTGACGCCAACCAACGAAGCCTGCGCCAACGGCGACTACCCTGTGGTTCGTAAGCTGTTTATGAACACCAAGGGTGAACCTAGCGGGCTGACCAAGCAGTTTATCGATTACATCTTCAGCGCCGATGGTGCTAAGTACATTCAAGCTTCGGGCTACATCCCGGTTGCTGCTCAGTAATGGCTGAAGGTGTTCGTTGATTAATATCAATTCCCAGCGGCTGTTGCTGTTGCCCGTCGGGCTGGCACTGTCGCTGATTACTCTTCTGTTCGGCTTCCTGCTCTACTTCTCCCTGCCCGTGATTGCTCAAAGCGACCTGTCGATGTTGATAGGCCCTTGGCAGCCGGAGTCCGGGCAGTTTGGCATTGGGGCCATGATCCTCGGCTCGCTGCTGCTCGGCCTCTGCGCCACGGCGTTGGCACTGCCGCTGGCCATCGGCGTGGTCTGTTTCTGCCTGCTGGAGCGATACCAAACCCTGGGGCTCTGGCTGAGGCGGCTAATTCGTTTGATGGCGGGCATGCCAACGGTGGTGTACGCGTTAACGGCGCTGTTTCTGTTGGTGCCGCTGCTGCGGGAGATCTTCGTTAACAGCTCGGGTTTCTGCTTGCTGGCGGCCATTTTGATGGTGGTGCTGTTGATACTGCCCACCATGGTGATGATGCTGGATAACCATTGCCTCCCCTTGGTGCGCCGCTATCGACAACTGACCCAATCCTTGGGCTTTAGCGATCTGCAGCTGCTGCGCTACCTGGTGCTGCCTCGAAGTGGTCGCGGCCTGTTTAGTGCCACTTTGATGGGGTTTAACCGAGGCATAGGTGACACCTTGCTGCCGATGATGTTGGCGGGCAACGCGCCGCAATTTAGCGCTGATCTGCTTGATTCCATGCGTACGTTGACTGCCCATATCGGTTTGGTGATCGCCACCGAGCATGGCAGCGGCATGTATAACTCGCTGTTTGTGGCTGGGTTAGTGCTGTTGCTGTTCAGTACCTTGGTGACGGCGTTGGTGCGGCGTTTGGCTGCGCCGCCGAAGGGCAACGCAACCACATCAAGCACACCGGGAGCCTTGTCATGAGTGAGCGCTTACTGGGACGCTGGAGCCTGTTTGCCAGTACCTTGGTGGTGGCTTGCCTAGTGGCAGTCATCGGCTTTGTGGTGATCAAAGGTGGGCCAACGTTAAGTTTGGCATTGCTGTTTGGAGACGCCGAGCCGTGGGCGGCCATGCTGGGGAACACTCCGGTGTGGGAGGGGGTCTGGCCAGCCTGTGTGGGTACCTTAAAAGCGGTGTTGTTGGCACTGGCCTTAGCGTTGGTGCCGGGCATCGCCACCGGGTTGTATCTGGTGTTGACGCCACACTCTCGCTTTTCTCAGGCACTGGCGTTTGTGGTTGATCTGCTGGCGGGCATTCCATCGGTATTGATGGGGCTGTTTGGTTTCACCCTGATTGTATTTTTAAAGCAGCACCTGTTTGCCAGTGCGGGCAGCAGTTTGCTGCTCTCCTCAACGTGTTTGGCCATGCTGGTGTTGCCCTATCTGGCGATGGCCACGCGTATGGCGCTGATGGCCCAACCTTCAAGCCTTGAGGTCACGGCGCTGTCGCTGGGGATGACACCATGGCAGGCGCTGTGGCATGTGCGCTTGCCCGAGGCGCGCATGGGCATTGTCGCCGGGGTGATTTTGGCGCTGGGGCGTGCTGCCGAGGATACGGCGGTGATCATGCTGACCGGAGCGGTGGCCAGTGCGGGCTTGGCTGGCGGTCTGTTTGAACGCTTTCAGGCGCTGCCATTCACCATCTTTTATTACGGTGCCCAGTATCAGTCTGAGTTTGAGCTGCAGATGGCCTTTGGCGCCGCGTTGATCCTATTGATACTGACCGCGTCACTGTCCACCTTGGTGGTGGCGTTAGTGGGTGGTTACCAACAGCGAGTTTTATCCCCTAACCAAGGGCAGGAGGAAGCATGAGCCATTGTCCCCAAGGGGCGAGTTGTAAATCGTCTCGCATCGCCACCATTCGTAACTTGTCGGTGCAATTTAATGGCCGCACGGCTCTGGATGACATCAACCTAATGTTGGAAAAGCATAAGGTGGCCGTGGTCAGTGGCCACTCAGGGTGTGGCAAAAGTACTCTGCTTAAAGCCCTCAATCGCCTCAATGACAGCGATGGTAATTGTCACACCCAAGGAGACATCGAACTGATGTTGTCTAGCGGTCCGGTGTTGGTTAATCGTCTTCCTCAGCAAGGGTTACCGCAGCTGCGTCAACGGGTCGGTATGGTGTTTCAGCACCCGCAGCTGTTGCCGGGCAGCATCGAAGACAACCTGCTGTTGCCCCTTAAGGTGGTTAAGGGACTGTCTGAAGCGGCGGCAAGGGCTAAGATTCGCCGCGCCTGTGAACAAGCCAGTTTGTGGGAGGAGATTGGCGATCGGCTGACGCTAAGTGCCGATTCTCTCTCTGGTGGTCAGCAGCAGCGATTGTGCCTAGCGCGAACCCTCGCGATGGAGCCGGAGCTGTTACTGTTGGATGAGCCTACCGCGTCTTTGGATCCCAAAGCGGCGGCGCGCATCGAGCAGTGCATTAGCCAATTGGCGGCGCAGTACAGCATCGTGATGGTGTCGCACAGTGAGGCGCAGGTTGAGGCGCTGGCAGACGTGCACATTCAGATGCAGTCAGGACGAATCGTCGGCATTAGCTAGATAAATGCCTAACACTAAAAAAGGCCCCGCAGGGCCTTTGTGGTTTCTAGTGCTTAGTAATCCGCTTTCAGGGTCACCCCAGAGAACGATGAGTAACCGCGCAGCATGATGTACACCCGAGTATCACCTGAGGTACTGATGTTGCAGGTTTCGTTGTTGCCCCAACGATATGGGCGACAATCGTAGTTGGAGGTGGTTGGCGCCGCGCCAGCACGTACGTACAGATCGGCGTCGCCACTGCCACCGCTGATGGTCACGCTAACCGAGCTAGCACTGGCGGGCACGTCGATGTAGTAGTTGGTTTCAGAGCTGCTGGCACCACTTAGGTTGCTAACCGCAACGCCATCTTGCAGTTCACCGCCCACAGGGTCTGGATCCGGCGTAGAGCCACAGCTGGCGTTGACGCCCACGGTGTTAAAGGCGGCGATAACATCGGCGCTGTTGTAACCGGCATCGTCAGAGGCTTTTTTCACCCCACAGGCGCCTTCGTCGAAGGTGGTGTCGATGCTCCAGTACAGTTGGTTGGCACGCACCATCACTTCAAACGCTTTCTGAACGCCCCAACCATTGGTGTTGGCCAACAGGTAGAAGGCGCGGTTGAACACACCACTGGAGTAGTGCACGTCCATGCCGCTGGTGTAATCATCGGCGTGGCCGATGGAGCGGCCATCTTGGGTTGGGTCTTCGAAGTAGCGCAGAGAGCCATTGCCCTTGAAGATTTGAGCGCCGACCAACCAGTCGTTGCTGCCGTTCATGAAGTACTCGGCGGCTTCCCCTGCCATGTCGGAGAACGCCTCGTTAATGCCACCGGATTGGTTGGAGTAGCGCAGGTTGGAGTTCTGCTCGGTAAAGCCGTGGCTAACCTCGTGGGCAGAAACGTCCAGGCTCACCAACGGGTAGAAGGTGTTTTGGCCGTCACCGAAGGTCATGGAGGAGCCGTTCCAGAAGGCGTTTTCATAGTTGCTGCTGTAGTGCACTCGCATGGTGAGCTGGAACGTCAGCGGCGCGGTGTTGTACCAATCGTTGTACATATCGAACACCACATTACCGAAGTAGTGGGCGTCGTTAAGCGGGCTGTACGCGCCGTTAATGCTCTTTACGGTGTTGCGCGGGCAGGTGTAGCTGTAGGCGGTGGAGCCAGAAGTGCCACCGTTAAGGTTAACGGTTTTGACGTTGGCGTTGCTCATGGTGCAGGTGTTACCTGACTGAGTTACGTCCAGATAGCCAAAGTCGGTGCCGTACTCATACTGACCGGTTTTGGCGTTACCACCTGGGCCGGTGCCGACCTCGGCGTGGGCTAAGCCCTCCCATTGGTCGATGATCTCGCCGGTGTTGGCGTCCATGATGGCGAAGGGACGAGATGGGTGATCGCCAGCATCAAAGTAGGACAGACGGTACACCAAGCGGGCTTGGTTGTTGTCGTCCATGTAGATGAATAGCTCCGCGTTTTCGTTTTCGCGGGTCTCTGAAGTTGCAAACTTGCTCATGGCATCGTCTGGACTCAGGCGGGTCTGCATCGACGGCAAGTCTTGCTCTAGTTGGGTCATCACCTGACCGCTGCTGAGCTGCATATTGCCAAAGCTATTGGTTTGAGCCACCACCGAAGCGCCGTACACCTTGACGCCTTGGTACATCTGTTGATAGCGCACCTTAGTCAGTCCCGCGGCGGAGGTGATCGCCCGAACTTGCTCTAAGGTGTGACCGGTTGGCAGATTCAGTTGCTGGTTCAGTGTTTGGGTCATCACTGAGTTGGCTGAGATGCCTTGGTTACTGGAGGGGGTGACTTCTTGCCACTGGGCTGCAACGGCCCCCTCTGCGATAAGCAGCGCCGTGGCGACTGCGGTTACGGTTAATGTAGTTTTCATCTACAAGTCCTTTCTAATTTATAATAACTATCCATTTTTCAGCGATTTGTATCGTTGATTGCGTGAGCTGCAAAACAAAATTCCAGCTCACTAGTCATTTAGGCACAGTTATCAAAAGGAGGATGAAAGCAATAACCAATCAAAAAGGTCGGAAAAGAGCACTTTGTTTGTGAGTCTAGTGAAACCTTTACTGGATGGCGGATGTGGATCGAGGGATTGAGAAAATGCCACCAATGGCGAAAGAAAAGGGCTTCTTCGGGTGCAATCAAACCGCAGAAGCCCCGCAAAGGAAAACGCCAGCACCTAGGGAGGAGGGCTAACTAAGCCGCTAATTTATAGCGGTTTCTTTGCAGTTTTATGTCGGTACTGATTGTCTTGATTTGTTTGGCTGAAAACTGAGCGATTTTACGTGTTTTTCAAGCCGGTTTTCCGCGGGGTCTAGAACACCATCCTGAGTTATCAAGGGTTGGCAGTGGTCTTGATTACAGGGAATCTGGCGTATCTTGCCAGGTAGCCAACCAATGGGGGCGATGGACCACCAATAATGTGGTGGTAAACCCATTGAGCATGGCTTCGGGGAAGAAGAACAACGGCATCAAAACCAGATAGTTGTCTTGAACAATGTACCAGTCGTACTGGCCGCTGAACCATAAACTCAGCAGGAGAGTGCGAACCACAAAACAGGCGATGCCAGCGAGAAAACCATCAATAAAGATGTAGATCCACAGATTTCTTGGCAGGTAGTTGTGGCTTAGGGTCAAGATGGCAAAGCTCAACAAGATGGGCGCGGCAATGCCAAGCAGTGCCATGATGCCGCCACTGTGCCAGGGCTCAATGCCCACGGCCATAATGGCCAATTGCACCAAGCTGGCCACCACGATGGCATTGCGCCAGCCAAAGACTAAGGTAGTCACGGTGAGGGCCACAAAATGCAGATCCAAGCCATCGTAGATGCCCGCCCGCAGCTGCCACAGCAGAAAGAGGCCCACAGTAAAGCCAAGAGTTAGATGTTGTACCGAGCTGTGGCTGCGAATGCGTTGCCACAATTGACCGGTTCGTAAGCAGTATAACGCCAGCCACGCCCACAGTCCCCAAGCCAAAAATTCCAGTGCTGCCATCGTTATTATCCTTAATCGGCCTTATAAAAGCGTAACCTAATTCATCGGTGAGACTAAAGCCCTTGGGGGAAAATTCCTGTTTGTATGAGGGCGGTGTTGCTGTTGTTGAGTTGCTTCACTGGTTTGATATTAATTTTGGCATCGGCATCAGTGGCGCCGCTGTTTTTCCGAGGTGTGGTGCGAATGCGATTATTGCATCGACGACTATTTCAGTGACGATAATTTAATAATGATTCCTATTATTAAATAAATTCAGTTCATTTATTGAATCGATATTATTCGATATTTTTGGAAGGCCAGTTAATCAATATCAAAATGATAAATCCCATAGGTTGGTTATCATTTTGGTTAACGGTTCTGGAAGGACTCTTCTCGATAATCACTAACTGCAGTCATGAGTGTTTTGTGTTTATGTTATTGTTTTATATGGATTTGCTTGTTGGTTTTGTGATTTGAATCATTGTTGGCATAGATGTTGGAATCAAATGTTTGGACGCTTGTTATCACCGTGCGGGTCGTTTTGGACTCGCCGACGTAACAAGCTTAATCAGTGGTAATGATTAGGCGAATGTTAATGAGCCAATAAAACAAAATATAACGTAAATACTAGTCGGATTTACCTGCGGTACCGTGGCACCGGTTTTTAATTAACACCAACTGATGTGCGCTGTTGTCGTCAAGGTATGGGCTGCGTTGTTTGCTTTAAGTAAAGTGCAGAACCCCCATAGGTAAGCCCTATGAGAACCGTAACTAGGAATTCAGTCTGTGTTGATGTTATTGGCCGCCGCGATACTGGATCGCCAAGTGCCGGTAATGTCGAAATGTATGAAGTCGTTAACAGTCGAGAGCGCTCGGCATAACGGCTTGTTTTAGTTGATATGACAAACGAAATGTACCTTCGACTATCCATTCATACAACCCGGTGCTGTGGGAGAAAGGGGCGATCGGACGGAGGTGGCCGCTACAGCAGCATAACGCTAATGGAGTACGTTTCTTGGTTCATGTCGACAGCAAGGAGAACACTATGAGCAATTGTCCTAAGGATATGACGCTGCCACCGGATCTGACTTTGAAAAAAGGATCTGGCCCAGTTCGTACCAAGTTCCCTATCTATTCCAACTCTCTCCCGCCTTGCAATCATGCCTGTCCTACTGGCAGTAATATTCAAGAATGGTTGTCACTGGCTCAGTCTGAGCAGTATGAAGAGGCGTTCCAGGCGTTGATTAAAAACAACCCCATGCCAGCGATTCATGGCCGTGTGTGCTATCACCCCTGTGAGTCCGCCTGCAACCGTGCCAATGTGGATCAGGCGGTGAGTATCCACGCGGTAGAGCGCTTCCTCGGAGACCAAGCCCTTGAGAAAAAGTGGCCCGTTCGGTTTGACGCGGAGCCTAGCGGCAAGCGAGTGTTGATTGTTGGTGCTGGCCCCAGTGGTCTGGCGACGGCGTATCACCTTAAGCGCAAAGGCCATGATGTGGAGATCCGTGATGCGGCGCCGATGGCGGGTGGCATGATGCATTTCGGCATTCCCGCTTACCGATTGCCACGGGACGTGCTTGAGAATGAGATCGCCCGTATCGAGGGGATGGGCATCAACATCGTTCTAAACCATAAAGTTGAAGACCTGCTGGCGGAGAAAGTGAAAGGTCGATTCGATGCGGTTTTCCTGGCGATTGGTGCTCACGTTGGCCGTGGTGTCGACATTCCTAATGACGATCCGGGCAAGGTGATCGATGCGGTTTCCTACCTGCGGGCCATCGAGATGAACAATGCCCCTAAATTGGGGCAGCGAGTGGCCGTTTATGGCGGCGGTAATACCGCTATGGATGCGGCTCGAACCGCGCGCCGCATGGGGGCAGACGTGATGGTGATCTATCGTCGTGACCGTGCCCATATGCCCGCCCACGACTTTGAATGCGTGGAAGCCATGGAGGAGGGAGTCACCTTCCATTGGCAGCGCACCATCAATCAAATTGATGGCAACCGTTTTACGCTGGAGAAAATGAACATCGATGACAATGGTCGCCCTCAGCCATCCGGTGAGTTTGAGACCGTTGAAGCGGACTCGCTGATTCTGGCACTGGGTCAAAACATCGATACCAAGCTAACGGAAAATATCCCAGGCATCGAGCACAAGTGGGATGGCACCGTCATGGTGAACGCCCAGATGATGACCGGCTATCAGGGGGTGTTTGCTGGTGGCGACATGGTGCCTTGTGACCGCACTGTGACCATCGCTGTGGGCCACGGTAAGAAAGCCGCCGCCCATATTGATGCCTTCCTTAACAAGCGCATCTTCACCAAGGTGAGCAAGCAGCCGTTGATTAAGTTCGACCAACTGCACCTTTGGTACAAAACCGATGCCGATCAGAGCGAGCAGCCGGCGATTCCGGTGATCAAGCGGGCGACCTCATTTGATGAGGTGGTTGGGGGACTGACTGAGCAGGAAGCCTTGTTTGAGGCTCAGCGTTGTTACTCCTGTGGCAACTGCTTTGAGTGTAATGGTTGCTTTGGTGCCTGTCCTCATGGGGCGATCACTCGCCTAGGTAAGGGCAAGGGGTACAAGGTGGATTATGACAAGTGCACCGGCTGCGAAGCCTGCTACTTGCAGTGCCCTTGTCATGCGATCGAGATGGTCGCGGCGGAAATGGAGTAGAAGTTGATCATGACCAAAACAATGAACCTTTCATCCGAGCAAGTCATGCACACTTGCGACGGCAACGAAGCCGCGGCTCACATCGCCTATCGCGTCAGTGAAGTGTGTGCCATCTATCCCATTACTCCATCGTCGACCATGGCCGAATTCGCCGATCAGTGGGCGGCGGAGGATAAGCGCAATATTTGGGGCAACGTGCCTCTAATTGCTGAGATGCAAAGTGAGGGCGGCGCTGCAGGTACGGTGCACGGCGCATTGCAAAGTGGCGCTCTGACCACCACCTTTACCGCCTCCCAAGGGTTGATGTTGATGCTGCCAAACATGTACAAGATCGCCGGTGAGCTGACCTCAGCGGTGTTCCATGTGGCAGCACGCTCTTTGGCGGCGCAGGGGCTTTCCATCTTTGGTGACCATCAAGACATCATGGCCGCTCGCGGCACCGGCTTTGCGCTGTTGGCGTCCTCCTCGGTGCAGGAAGCCCACGACATGGCATTGGTGTCCCATGCCGCCACACTGGATGCGCGAATCCCCTTTATCCACTTCTTCGATGGTTTTAGAACCTCCCACGAGGTGAATAAGATAAGCCTGATCCCTGATGCCGACATTCGAACCATGATCTCTGACGAGCTGGTTCGTGCCCATCGCCAGCGGGGATTGAGCCCAGACTCGCCCTTTATTCGGGGTACTGCGCAAAACCCGGATGTGTACTTCCAGGGCCGTGAGACGGTGAACCCCTTCTATGCCAAGACGCCGGAGATTGTTGAGTCCTGCATGGATAAGTTGGCCGAGCTTACGGGACGCCGATATAAGTTGATGGAGTTTTTCGGTGCGCCGGATGCCGAGCACGTGGTGATTGCCATGGGCTCTGGTGTTGAGACCATCAAGGAGACCGTTGACTATCTGGTGTCCAAGGGCAACAAGGTTGGGGTGCTGCAGGTTCGCTTGTATCGCCCATTGTCGGCCAGCCACTTGCTGGAGGCGTTGCCGCTTACCACCCAGAAGATCACCGTACTCGACCGAACCAAAGAGCCCGGTGCCAATGCGGATCCTCTGTATCAAGATGTGCTCACCGCACTGATGGACAATCAGGACCATTTCCCAACCATGCCGCGCTTGGTGGCGGGTCGCTATGGCTTGTCCAGCAAAGAGTTTACGCCGGCGATGGTGAAGGCGGTGTTCGATAACCTTAAGCTGGAACAACCCAAACACCACTTTACCGTGGGCATCATCGACGATGTTAGCCACTCCCACCTGGATGTGGATGCCAGCTTCGATATTGAGTCCAGCGATGTGGTGCGCGCCATGTTTTACGGTCTTGGGGCCGATGGCACCGTGGGGGCGAACAAGAACACCATTAAGATCATCGGCGAAGACCCAGAGTATTTTGCTCAGGGCTACTTCGTGTATGACTCGAAAAAGTCCGGCTCGCAAACGGAATCTCACCTGAGGTTTGGTCACCATCCGGTGAACAGCCCTTACTTGATTCAGTCGGCCAACTTTATCGCCTGCCATCAGGCCACCTTCGTTCAAAGCACCGACATGTTGGCAAAGGCCGCCGACAAAGCCATGTTCCTGCTCAATACCACCGCATCGGTGGATGAGGTTTGGGATCGATTGCCAGCGCGGATGCAGCGGCAGCTGATTGAGCGCAACATGCAGCTTCATATTATTGATGCGTATAAGGTGGCTCGCGACACCGGCATGGGCAATCGCATCAACACCATCATGCAGACCTGCTTCTTTGCGCTGTCTGGCGTGTTGGAAAAGGATGTGGCGATCGCCAAGATCAAAAAAGCCATCGAGAAAACCTATGCTCGCAAAGGGCCTGAAGTGGTTCAGAAGAACTTCGCTGCGGTGGATCATACCTTGGCGCACCTGTATCAGGTGGAGCTGCCAAGTCAGGTCAGTGCTAGTGATGTTAGCAAGCCGGTAGTGTCTGAAAAGGCGCCGGAGTTTGTGCAGAAAGTGACGGCGCAGATGATGGCGGGCAAAGGGGATCTGATCCCGGTATCGATGTTGCCCGTTGATGGCACTTACCCCTCTGGCACCACCCAGTGGGAGAAACGTAACATTGCCCAGAAGATTCCGGTCTGGGAGCAGCAGGACTGCATTCAGTGCGGTAACTGCAGCATCGTGTGCCCCCATGCGGCCATTCGTGCCAAGTTCTACGATAAGTCGAAACTGGATGAAGCGCCCGACGGGTTTAAGTTTGCTGGGATTACCGCCCGTGGTTTCCCAGATACCCGTTACACCTTGCAGGTATACGCCGAGGATTGCACCGGTTGCAGCCTGTGCGTGGATGCGTGCCCGATGGTGATTCAGGAGGCCACCGCTGAGCAGCCTGAGCGCAAGGCGATTAACATGGAGCTCAAAGCGCCCTACATGGAGCAAGAGAAGCGCAATTTAGAGTTCTTTGACAGCTTGCCTTACAACGAGCGTGCCCGGGTTGATTTCTCCAATGTGCGCGGTGCTCAGTTCCTGCAGCCGCTGTTTGAGTTCTCCGGTGCGTGCTCCGGTTGTGGTGAAACCCCTTATCTGAAACTGATGTCGCAGCTATTTGGGGATCGACTGATGATCGCCAACGCCACCGGTTGCTCCTCCATCTATGGTGGTAACTTGCCAACCACTCCTTGGGCGAAAAACGCCGAAGGTCGCGGTCCGGCGTGGGCCAACTCATTGTTCGAAGACAACGCCGAGTTTGGCTTTGGCTTCCGCCTAGCGGCGGTGAAGCAGCATGAGATGGCTGAGCAACTGTTAGTCGAAAATCGGGAGCAACTGGATCCTCTGCTGGTGGATCAGCTACTGCACGCTGAGCAGCTGACGGAAACGGACATTCAGGCGCAGATCAAGCGGGTGGACGTGTTGAAGTCGGAACTGGAAACCATTGGCTCTGAGTCTGCACGAAATCTGATCTCGGTGGCGGATCAACTGATTCGTCGTTCCATCTGGATTGTGGGTGGTGATGGCTGGGCCTATGACATCGGTTCCAGTGGTCTTGATCATGTGCTTGCCAGTGGTGCCGACGTCAATGTGCTGGTGATGGATACCGAAGTGTACTCCAACACCGGTGGCCAGATGTCGAAATCTACACCGCTGGGCGCCGTGGCTAAGTTTGCCGCTGCCGGTAAACAGGCAACCAAGAAAGACGTGGCGATGCAGGCGATATCCTACAACAACGTCTACGTGGCTCGAGTGGCATTGGGAGCGGATCCGCAGCAGGTGCTGCTGGCGATGCGCGAGGCGGAAGCTTACAAAGGGCCGTCGATCATCATCGCTTACAGCCATTGTATTGCTCACGGCATCAATATGGAGGATGGCTTGCAGCAGCAGAAGCTGGCGGTGCAATCCGGTCACTGGCCGCTGTTCCGTTACAATCCTGCGCTGCGTGATGTTGGCGAAAATCCGTTCTCACTGGATACCTTGCGACCGACCATTCCTCTTGAGGAGTACCGCTACAACGAGGCGCGCTATCAAAGCTTGCGTCGCAGCAATCCGGACGCGGCGGCAGACATTACCGCTCGAGCCCAGAAGGTTGCCGAGCGTAAGTGGCAGCTCTATGAAGAGTTGGCGACTCGTCGCCAAGGTGCGGTAGCGCCCCATGTAGAGCTTGACGCGCACACTTCGTAGGCAAGCAAAACCAATAACAAAAGGGCCGTTAGGCCCTTTTTACGTTTAATGTCCGAGGAGCACTGTAACCTTAGATCGCGGCGCCTAGGGTTTGTTTGTGGTGCTGAGCCTCAGTAGGTAAGCCCCAATCCACCAGGTTGCCGTGCTCGATGGGGTCGTACAGGGTATGACCCGCAAGGTGGTTGAGGATGCGGGCGGCGCGCCAACTGGCGAGGCTAAGTTGGGGCTCGGCGATGCCATGGGAGCCCATGCCTGCGTTCACCATGTAGATGCGATTGTCCGCCTCTCCCTGCCACTGCACCGAGAAATCGGGCGACAGCTTAGGTCGGCCGCGGCTGTCCCACTCGATACGAGATTGCAACTGGTTGAGGCATGAAGGCGCAGTGCGCTTGAAGCCGGTGCACAGCACCACCACATCGGCGCTGATTTCGGTGCGCTCTCCTGTTAGGCCATGCACCAAACTGAGCTGATATTCGCCGCCGCGCTTGACCATGGAGACCAGGGTGCGGCTAGGTTGAATCTGCCACCAGTTTGGCTTTCTCAACACGTACTTGTCGTGATATAGACGCTGATAGATCCCCTGCAGGCACTCATTGGTGATGCCATCGCTAGTGAGCTTTTGCCGAGCCACCTCTTTGTCTTTTAATGGCTGTTCCAACTGGTAGAAGCCGTTGACGTAGTCGGGCATAAAATACTGGTCGGTAAAGCAGCCCTCATCCAGAGCCTCGATGTTGGCGCGGCGGGAGACCCAAGTTAAGGACTTGGCCGAGCCAAACTCGCCATCAAAGCTGTGCTGGAACACATCGGCACCGGTTTGGCCGCCGCCGATGATCGCTACCCGTTTACCCTCGAGCTGAGGATCGCGCAGGGCCAGCTCACTGGCGTGGAAGCAGTCATCGCCAACAAAGGGTTTGGCGCAATCGGGAATGGCCGCTTGGGTGCCGATGCCCATTACCAGATGTTTGGCCCGGTATTGCTGATCGCCAACGGTGACGGTAAACACACCGTCTTGCTGCTCAATGGCGGTGACGTCGGCTTTAAACTGCACGTTAGGCAGTTGATTGGCGGCCCAGCTTAGGTAGTCAGAAAATTCCAGGCGGCTGATGGTGGACTGTCCCGATGCCATAAAGGGGTAGAACTTTCGGCTTTTCACCAAGTAGTTCAAGAAGGTGTATCGGCTGGTTGGGTTGACCGCTGTTACCAGATCTTTTAGGAACGAGGTCTGCATTTTAGCATCGCTGAGCAATAGACCTGGGTGCCAAGCAAAGTGGGGCTTTTTATCTAAAAATAGAGTCGACAGCTCCGGCTTTTCAGCAGCCAGAGCGGCAATGCTGAGGTTAAATGGCCCTAGGCCGACGCCGATAAGATCGTAAATTTTGGCCTCATCTTGAGGCTGGCGGTGAGAGGTGTGAGATAACGTCATGCTGCCTCCTAGAAAGCAAACTGGTTGAAGAAGCGTTCACGGCCGCAGAGGATCAGCGCCGCGCGTTTATGGGGAAAATCGAACTCGAACTGTTTTTCCAGACCGATGCGTGCATTGAGCATCTGGACTCTGGGGTTGTCGGCACGGGGTTCGCCAACGACGGCGGCCATGCGTGGTGCGCGTTGGAAGCAGTATTGAACGATGCTGCGAGCCCATACATCGAAGTAACTGCCACCGCGAAATGCCATGTTGCCCACCAGCATGTGCACGCCGGTGTCGAAGAGACCGTGGTCGTAGAAGGGGCCGATGCGGTCTTCGGCGGCCCAGTAGATCTCAAAATAGCCAAAAGGCACGCCATCAAATTCGCCGATGACGCCGTAGGCGTGTCGATCCTGTTTTTGGGCATTGAGGTAATCTCGATGCAGTGTGAGGCTGCCTTCCAGCTCCCACATCGCTGCCACTTCCGGGTTGTTCTGCCAACGGTGGAAGCAGGGCAAGTCTCGCTCAAGTTCGATAACCCTTAGGGTCAAAGTGCGCTTTAAGTGGTAGTAGTAGCGCTGGAACATCACCCCTCTTGGGTGGGCTGGCCGCTTGGGGTGACGGCAGCCGTTGTCGGCGCTGACCATCTCTATGTCTCCGGTGTCTTTGGCTGTGCAAAGCCAAAGAGGGGACTGCTGCAGAAACTCAGGTTTGGAGAGGGATTTTTCCCCTTCGGGCCACTGGGGCATCACCACCTTCTGGGCATCGAAGCTGCCAAATAGGTGCTCGGCGGCGCTCCACCACAACATGGGATCGCTGAGATCAGAATCGAGGGCAGTTAGTTGCCACTGCTTTGCTGCCGACTCTTTAGCGATAAAAGAGGCTTGATGCTGCCCCTGCTCGTAGAGGGCAAAATCGCTGCGGCTGTCGAGGCTTTGTACCAAGGTGATCTGGCGGTTATCTGGAAGCGGCTTGTGGATTCGCTGCTGGCCGCTGCGCTCTGCAGGCCATTGCAGTGGGTTGGGAATGTCGCAGTAGATCTGTGCAGGGTTTTCCAATGTGGCTTCGTTGAAATCCGCCAAGAAGCAGAGGAAATTGCGCTTCCAGCGCAGAGTGGGTGAGTCCAGTAAGTAACGGTAGAAGGAGTCATCCTGAGGGTGGCGTTGTGCTAGAGCATCGAAATGGTCTCGGCACTGGGCCCAGAGCTTGGCTTCACTGATGAATCCCGCTGCGGCGATGGCGGCGATGCTGTTGAGTAGGGTGTTTCCCACCACGTAGTAGGCGTGATAAGGGTTAAGTTCATCGCTCTCCATGTAGTAGTGAGGGGGCTGGTGTTCAAACACCTCAGCAAAACGGCGTTTGGCCAACGTTGTTAAACCGAAACCTTGGCAGTCGCGAATGGCGACGCCCACGGGCAGATCTTGCTCCATCTCCACCATCAAGTTCTGCTGATGAGCCAGCATGACGATGCCGTAATCGGAGCGGGCGATGCACAGTGGGGTGATCACCTGTTGCAAAAAGGCCTGCATCCAGTTGAGCGCCGCTTGCTGCTTGGCGATCGCCGAAAGGGGACTGTCGTCGTTGACGTTGTGCAGCTGATTGGCATAGCGCTGGAGATGATCCGCTAACTGACTCCCGTTGCCCTGCGGCTTACTTTGGTTGAGGGTGGCCAGCATATGAAATCGTTTAGGATCAAGCCGCGACGTGTGGTCCTGATGGAAGGGGTTATCCCTGAGGCTTACCAGTGGCAGGTCAAGAATCTCACCCTGTGGCGTTTGGATGCTGCACCACAACGGTTCCTGCAATAGGTAAGTGTTTGGCAGCCGCTGACGCATCTGCTCTCCAGCTTCGGTGGCCATCAGTGCACTGAATTGAGTACCACGTTGAGCCTCTTTGGCGGACATGGTTCTAAGGGAGTTGGTTAGGCGGACCGGCAGTGACACCTTGATCATCCACGGGCAATCGGGATGGTAGATGGCTCTGGAGGAGGAGGTGGCGGTCCAGCCTGAGCTGGTCAGTTTAAGGTCTATCACCGCGGCGTCAGTCCAGGGCGTTTGGCTGGCAAATTCACGCCAGGCATCGGCTTGTAGGGGATGCATGGGCAGCGGCAGGTAACCCTGAGTTAATGGGTTTGTTTCTGGGAGCTCATTAACCTGTGCATCGGTGCAGTGCTCAAACAGCGCAAGAAGTTCAGTTGCCAGTTCGCCTGCGGCGGATTCTCCTACCAGATGGCTGCCCTTTACCGCGAACCAGTGAAGAGGAAATTGACCTGCAAATTCAGGCAGGTAGTTTGCCTGCTGTATGTCGTTGAGTGGCTCGTTGCATTTGGGCGCGGGATGCATGCTGTGGCCACCACTGAGCTGCTGTTCTGAGGCGATAAAGCCAGAACGATTGACGTCTATGTCGTGTCGATCAGCGACCGCCAGATCCGCTCTAGCCACATAGCGGTCAGATTGTTGTACCCGTTCAAGAAACTTACGTCGTTTGTGGTCGTCAATGTCGGAAAAGTGCGCATCGACTAAGGCTTTGGCGGCCTCAGCAAATTCGATGCGCTGCGGTTGTCCGTTTGGCGTTAGCATCAGCCCAATCTCGCCCTGATAGCGATGTCGCCCAGAGGGGGAGACGTAGCTTAGGGGCAGTTGCAGCTCGCGCTCTTTGTCCAGGGGCAGCCGCAAGATCTGCTGCGATACCTGTCCAAGGCCGGTTTCGATTAGCACACTGTTAAAAAAGTGCTGAATCGTCAAGGGGTGAGTCATGGTGTCGTCCTGTACCAATGTCTGTCGATAATCTGGCTACTGCCGAAGCAGTAACTGTTTGAATAAAATTCCGTTTTTGATCCGTATTCGGCTCAGGTCTGATACTCCTGCGGCTGATGAGTCGGCTGGGGATTCCGCCGCGCTAAGGTGATGACGCTCATGCACAGTCCAATACCAAATAGGGCGGTAAGCACCACCAAAGTCCATTGCCATTTAAGGAAAAGCGCCGCGCTTAGGGTGCCAATGAGGTGCCCGGTGGTGTGGGCGCGAGTCAGCAAACCGCTGGTCCGAGCCTTCATTGAGGGTTGTGATTGATGTCGTAGCAAGGTGGCGGTGTACCAAGCGGGTAGGCCGGAGATGGCCAAGCAGAGGCCACAGACCGAGAGAGCCAAGCTCCACCATTGGTGATGGTTAATGAGCAGCAAAGCACAGCCACTGAGTAGGGCCAGCAGCAATGTGGCCAATAACGTGGTTTGCGGCTGTTGGCTTAACTTAGGCACCAAAATGCGTTGATTGATCAGGGTCATGACGCCGATGCCCAGCATTAAGCCTGCGTATATCTGACTGGCTCGGTCGCCCACAAACCCTTGGTGAGTCACAAATTCCAAGGCAAATAGCTGAAAGGCCGCCACCAGAGCCGTGGTAAAGATGGCAGCGAGGAAAGCGGGACGAACCTGCGCTTTGGAGCGTGATTTGCCAATCTTGTGCTTGTCCAATCGAGAGGTGAAGGCTGTCTGCTCGGAACGCTTTTCTTTGCGCGGCGGCGTGCTCAGTAACAGTGGCGTGATAAGCAGCAGCGGTGCCGCCAGAAGTAGCGGCAGTGGCAAAGGCAGTAACATCAGTGCTGGGCCTAGCAAGCGTCCGAGAGTCAGAGCGCTGCTTAAGCGGCCGAGATCGGCGGTGGACGCTTTGCCCACGCCGGCCAATTGGGTATGAGCTAGGGGCAAAAAGGCGCTACCAAAACCGCCGGTGGCCAGTCGACAAAGTCCCAGTATCCACAGGTTGGTTGGCATCAATATCAGTGCGGCGATAAATCCAATGTTGCTGGCAAGGTAGCCCATTGCGGCAATGCGAGTGGTGGTGGAGATACCAAAACGGTTTAGTAACTTGCCCCAGCTTGCTGCCCCAAGCCAATAACTCACTAGGTTTAGGTTCATACATAGAACCAGCAGCCCCATGTCTGTGGCGGTGGCTGGATGGCGGGTTAATTCGGCAAGTAGGGGGAGTGCTGCAACCAGCAGAGTTTGGTTAAGCCCCAAAGCCAGCAGGGGAAGTGATAATGAAAACCGCATGTGACAAAACTGCAATATTAATAAGAATGATTGTTATTTTTATTGTTGTCATCTCGGCGAGAGCATGTCAATAATAGCGCCCTGTAAAAATCACTGAATATTCACAATTAGTTTGAATTAGCCGCATTTCGCTGAATTTCGTGTAAGAACTTGACCTTTTCGCTGCAAGGTTATGGCTGTTGGCCCATAGGTTGCGAGCATAGGTGGCGTGAAAGGCTAGCGGTTTTTGCCAGCGGAATGGCAACGCACCAAAACAGGGACGACCTTGGATGAACACCAGATATTGGACTGAAGTAAACCGCACACTGTGTGCCAAAATCATCTCAGAGCTGCATTATGAAGAGCTGCTCTCCCCCCAGAAAACGGCATTGGGCTGGCAGCTTGATGGCGCAACGCAGCAGTGGCGATTTCATGCCAACACCACCCTATGGGGCATGTTAGAGGTTGATCCTAAGTCGATCTGCCGAGCCGATGGTGCAAAGGTGGAAGCGGTGGCGTTGGTCTTGGACCTGCGCCAATCCCTTGGTATGACCGACATCAATCTGGCCAACTTTTTAGAAGAGCTGCAGCAGACGCTCTACAGCGACATGGTTCGCCTTGAGCAGTTAGAAAACCTGACAGCGACTGATTTGGTCAACATGGGAGAAGCCCAGCGGCAGCGCTATCTGGATGCTCACCCCAAAGCGGTGGCCAATAAAGGCCGCTTAGGTTGGGGGGCGGACGATCTTCATCGTTATGCGCCGGAGTCTGGAAATGCCTTTGCCCTGCGCTGGTTGGCGGTACGAAAAACCTGTTGTCAGGCTGGGGTTGCCCAAGGATTGGATTACCAAACGCTGCTCACTCAGGTGTTGGGACAAGCTGAGTATCAGCAACTGGTTGCTAAGCTTTCAGGCTCGGTCGACGACTTCCATCTGTTGGCGGTGCATCCGTGGCAGCATCAACGCTTTCTAAGCAGCCAGTTTGCCACGCTGTTTGCCAGTGGCGATCTGGTGGATTTGGGGGAGGCGGGCCCGCAATGGTTAGCGCAGCAATCAATCCGTACCTTAAGTGCCAGTGACCCTGGCGTGCCTTTCGATGCCAAGACCGCACTGACCATTCTCAACACCTCGTGCTATCGGGGCATTCCTGGCAAGTTCATTGTGCAGGGACCACAGCTGTCAGCTTGGCTGGCTAAACTTGCAGCCAGTGATGCAACCCTCAAGCGGCAAGGCCTTTACGTTCAGCAGGAGGTGGCGGGTTTTTTCTGTGAACAACCCTATCAAACTCAGATTGCTAAGGGGCCATATCGCTATCACGAACAGCTTGGCTGCATCTGGCGACAGCGGGCTGAATCGGTGATTGGAGATCATTGCCGACCAATCACCATGGCGGCGTTGATGCAAACCGATGCTGAGGGCATGCCGCTGATTCAAGCGCTGGTGGAGCGTTCTGGTATCTCTCCGGCGCAGTGGTTAACTCAGATGTTCGAGCATGTGGTGGTGCCTCTGTACCATCTGATGTGCCAGTATGGTGTTGGGCTGGTGGCTCACGGCCAAAACATTACCTTGGTGTTGGAAAACGACGCCCCTGTGGGGTGCACCATTAAGGATTTTCATGGGGATCTGCGCTTGGTGGATCAGGAATTTGTGGAGCTGGAGAGCTTGGATGATGACATTCGCCACACTCTGACCAAGCTGCCAGCGGAGCATCTAGTGCATGATCTGCTGACTGGCCACTTTGTGACTGTGCTGAGGTTTATCTCTCCGAAAGTCACAGGCATGGGGGTGAGTGAACTGAGTTTTTATCGTCTGCTCCGACAGGTGATTGAGGATTATCAGCAGCAGCACCCTGAACTTCGTCACCGTTTCAAGCAATTCGACCTGCTATCGCCGACGATCGCCAAGGTTTGTGTTAATCGAGTTCGGTTTAAGATCGGCTACGGTGACAGCGATGAGCGGCCACTTCCGGACATCGGTGAACCGATTGCCAACCCGCTGATGATGTAGCGGGCTGGCATTAAGTGGCCGTCAGAGAGTTATTGGTGTCTTAGGCGGCCAGATTCAGTACCCAGCCCATCAAGGTAAAGCTGGTGAGCAGCATGGTAAACAGCAGAGCCAGCAGCTTCCACTGCATCACCTGTTTGAGCATCACGAACTCAGGGAAACTGGCGGCGACGGTGCTCATGCAGAACGCTAAGGTGGTGCCCAGTGGTACGCCCTGCATAATGAGGCTCTCCATGATGGGAATCACCCCAGTGGCGTTGGCGTACAGTGGAATGCCCATGAGTACCGCACTGGGAACCGACCACCATTGGCCGTCACCCAAATTGGCTTCCAGCCAGCCGGCAGGAACGAAACCATGTAAGCCAGCACCGATGCCTACGCCAATGATCACCCACTTCCACACTCGGCCAACGATCTCGGTGGTTTCCGATTTCGCAAACTCATGACGCTGCTTTGCAGTCATCTTTGGAGCCTGCTCAGTGGCCTCTGAGGGCTGAGCATCCAGGCCCATCTGATAAGCTTTGGCGGCAATGGGTTGCAACCAGCGATGGGCTTTCAGGGCATCTAAGATTGCCCCGCCGATGATGCCGATGGCCATTCCGACCACCACATACAGCAGGGTGAGTTTCCAGCCCAGTAGGCTAAACAACAGCAGAATTGCCACCTCGTTGATCAGTGGGGAGGTCAGCAGAAACGCCATGGTAATGCCCACGGGAATGCCTGCGGAGGTAAAGCCAAGGAAGACCGGAATGCTGGAGCAGGAGCAAAATGGAGTGATGGCGCCAAAACCGGAACCCATTAGGTAACCCGCCCAGCGGCTTTTGCCACTTAAGTAGAGGCGAACTCGCTCTACATTCAGCGATGCCCTTAGCCAGCCGATGCCATAAATCATCAGCACCAGCAGGGCAAAAACCTTGGTGGTGTCTTCCACAAAGAAATGCAGCGCTGTGCCAAGCTTGCTGGCTGGCGACAGCCCCATGAGCTCGTACACCAAATAGTTGGCGAGATCGGTGAAGATAGACAACATGGAGAAACTTCCTTAGCCCAGAGCTGGGACCAGATAGAACCAGAGATAGTAGAGGCCAGCAGCCACAAAGATGACGCCGGAGAGGCGACGTGCCCACAGTTCAAATCGACCAATTTGTGCAAACAACTTGGAGACCTGCAGGGTTCCCGCAGCCAGCATCACGGCGATAACAAATACCGGCAGGGCGGTGCCAAAGCCGTATACCGCTGGCAAAATCAGGGCGGAGTCCTGTTGCATCACCAATGGCAGCTGCGAGGCGAAAAACAGCGCGGCGGAGGTCGGACAGAACGACAGCGCAAACAGCGCGCCCAGAGCAAAGGCTCCCAGTTGACCCTTGGCCACCAATTTCTGTTTTAGCGTGTCTGATAAGCCCACATTGGGCAGCGGCAAGTTGATGACGCCCAGCAGCAGTAATCCCACCAGCAACAGTACTGGCCCAAGGAATAAGTTCATCTGACTTTGCAGGAAGTTGGAGAGCTTTGGTGCCGATAATGCGCTAAACAGCAGTAAACTGGCCCAAAGCACATAACTTGCCATGCGCCCTAGGCTGTACCACATGCCCATCATCATCGATTGGCTGGGCTGACTCACCTGTTTCCCTAAGTAGGAAACCGCAGCCACGTTGGTGGCGAAGGGACAGGGAGAGATGGAGGTCAGCACCCCAAACCACAGGGCGCTTCCTAGCATGAGTAACCATTCAGACACTGGGCTTGTCCTGAGTGATGCGTTCGATCTCTTTGTAGAGGTAGTTGGTGAATTTCTGTTCGTCATTCACTAACTGCCACACGCGATCCAAGCGCTGCCAACTGAGGGTTTTGCCATCTTCGGTCAACTCTAACACCACGGATCGGGTCATCAGTTGAAAGTCTTTCACGTAGTGGCCATTGCCTTCGGCTTCGACGTTCACGGTTTTAAGCTGCAAGGTATGTTGACCCAGAGGCTTAAGGTAGCCCTGCTGGAGTGCTTGTGTGGTGTACTTCTC
The DNA here is from genome assembly GCF_005116665.1 of Ferrimonas aestuarii. Lineage (GTDB taxonomy): Bacteria > Pseudomonadota > Gammaproteobacteria > Enterobacterales > Shewanellaceae > Ferrimonas > Ferrimonas aestuarii. The sequence goes on from NZ_SWCJ01000001.1 coordinate 253,588, forward strand.
GATGCGCTTACAGGTGGAGCAACGCACGTTTCCGTGGAAGTAGTAGACGTTCAGCACCTGGTTGTCTTTAAGCTCAAGCGGTGCCGGCTTATAGAAAATTCCTGGAGAACTGTGCACGTGCTGACTGGCGAGCAGCAGAGCGGTGGCGACAATCAGCAAGCTGGCGACGCCGAAAAACCAATTTCGAACTGTCATGGGGGAATCCTCGAGGGGCAGACTAGCTTAACAGGGCTTGAATCTCAGCATCGTTTGGCACGGTGCCTGAGGTTTTTACTTGACCATCGATGACGATGGCTGGGGTGGACATCACGCTGTATTCCAGAATACGGCCCATGTCGGTGACTTTTTCTAGGTCGATGGTTTTGCCCATGGCATCCGCCACGGCCTGAATGTTAGCGGCGAGGTTGGTGCATTTTTTACAGCCGGAGCCGAGTACTTCTACTTTCATCATTTTTTTCCTACAGGAGCTATTTAATCAGTGCCGAGGAGGCTTTGGCGTTGCGTTCCAACACGGTTTCCACACAGCTTAGGGAGTTCAATAAGCAGGGAGTCTCTAAGCGATAGAAGATCTGCTTGCCCTGTCGCCGACTGCTGACGATGCCCGTCTGCTTCAACTGAGACAGGTGTTTGGAGATGGTGGAGATATCCACGTCGGTACCGTCTACCAGCTCGCACACGCACAGCTCTTGCTGTTGCAGCTGAGTCACCAGCCACAGGCGAATTGGATGAGCTAGGGCTTTGAGCACTTGGGCTCGAGCTTCATATTGTGTTGGGTCGTATGGGATCACAGTGCCTCCTTATTTGGACACTTGGCAAAATAACCAAATGTTGTGTGGGGATCTGTGATCGATCTCTCTAAGTGAGTATTTGCTGGGGCCCGCAGGGTACAGATTATCTTTGGTGGTGAAATTTTGCCCGAGGCGCCCGCATTGACAGTCACCCTAGTAGCCAACTCTTTTCACCTTAGACGATTTGCCTAGGCGGAGGCGGCCAACTACCTTTTGATAAGGTTTACAGGTGTTTGTTCAGGGAGACTTTATGTTGCAGCAAAGCCGAATTCAGTGGGTATGGTCGGCGATTATGCTGTTATTTGTGGTCAATGTGATTGCAGTGTGTTCCTGTCTTCAAGATTGGCAGACCCTGAAATCCAAGCCGCTAACACCCTCTAACTTGGCAGAGCGCTATCTGCGCTCCGGCGATTGGCCCGCGTCTCGTCATGACAGTGTGATTATTGAAGGCCATAAACGGTTTTTGATCACGCCTGAGGCGAGCGAAGACTTGGGGCGCCGCTGATGATGAGTTCGGTTAAATCGCCGCCAATCGGTTATCAAAGGCTGTGGCTGCAGACCTGTGGTTTGCTGCTGCTGTTTAATCTGGGGTTGTGGCTGTTTCGTAGGGCGGTCTCTCCCAGCCCAACCCTATCTTTGGATAAACTGCTGGCGTTTTTAAAGGACGGCGAGCTCAGCACTGGGCTGATGATGGATGTGGGCTTTTTCATCCTGATGGTCGTTATGCTGCACCTGGTGTGGGCGTTGGTCATTGTGTTGTCTTTCCGCCCATGGATGCAGATTAGTGATAATGCCCTACGAACCTCATTGTGGCTGCTGCTGGTACTCATACATTTGACTGCGGTGCTGGTGCTTAACTCCTATTTTACGCCAACGTCTCTGTATGGATTTTTCCGAGATACGCCGTTAATGCATCCGATTTTGGTGGCGCTGGTGGCGTCGGCGCCCCTGTTGGTGGCCATCTTTGCCATGATGCAGTGGTCAAAGTTGGGGTTTTATACCCTGCTGGTGGGGCTCAGTTTGTGGCAAGGGCTATGGACCTTGAGTCATCAACCTTTGTTGCAACAGCGCCAGAGTGACCCAAATATCATCATCATTGGCATTGATGGCCTACGGCCGGATCATCTGGCCAGCTTTGGCAGTGCAAAAGCGCTGACGCCGAACTTGGATCAATTTTTGGCCAGCAGCCAAGTGTATCCCAATACCTACACGCCCATCGCCCGCACTTACGCCGCGTGGTTTAGTCTGCTTCGGGGCCAATACCCCCGTCATCATGGGGTGAGGTTTAACTTGGCTCCACCAGAACTCACCGGAACTGAGCTTCTTCTGTTAGAGCGTTTGGCTGAGCGAGGGTATTGGCGGGTATTTGCCTTGGACGAGCGCCGCTTTAATCACATTGATGAGCGGTTTGGTTTCGATGCTGTGGTCGGACCTAAAGCCGGTGCCGCGGATACGCTCATCACCACCAATGGTGATAACCCCTTGGTGAACTTAACACTTCAGTGGCGCTGGTCCCAATACCTGTTCCCCTACCTGTACGATAACCGCTCTTACGGTAAAGCGTATCAACCGGCACGTTTTAACCGAGCGGTGGTTGATGCCAGTGCCATGGATAGGCCAAACCTAGTTAGTGCTCACTTCTGTCTGCTTCACTGGCCATACAGCTCGCAGGACTTTATCGATCTGCCCGCCGAGGATTGGCAGGGTAACTACTACCACTTTATGTATTTGGCGATGCTGAAAAAGGTTGATGCGCAGTTTGGTAACCTGATGGCTCAGCTGAAACACGCGGGCCTGCTTGATAACGCCATGGTGTTTGTGATGTCGGATCACGGTGAAGGCTTAGGTCTATCCGGAGACGGGCTCAGCGCCAGTCATCAACAGACGCTGCCCTTCAGTGTTAACTCCCTCGGTCATGGCACCAATCTGCTGGTTCAAGCTCAATCTAAAGTGTTGCTGGCGTATCAGAGGTATAACCATGGCCTGAGCCGTTACCCTAGGGTATGGCACTCGGGGTTGCACTCTTTGGTTGATATCGCCGCCACCGTCGACAGTGCCTTAGAACTTAATCTGGCCAAATTGGATGGAAAACCGCTGCCCCACAAAATTGCCGAAATTGATGAGCGGGCGGTCTTTGTGGAGTCGGCTCTGCCATTGAGAGAGTTTGACGGCAGCCAGATTGATGAAGCTAAGGTGTTTTCCAAAGTGGCGTCGTTGTATCAGGTCCGAAGCGACGGCCGAGCGGTGATTCGACCTGAGCGTTATCGAGAACTGAATCTTCGCAAGCAGCGTTCGGTGTATCTGGGGCAGTGGCAGTTGTTGATGTTGCCTCGTCATGATGACTTAGTATTGGTGGATCTTGATAAAAACCAGTGGTTTAACCTATCTAGTTACCAGGGGGAAGCGCCCATCACCGAGCTGAAACGGCGTTTGTGCCGTTTCTATGGGGGGGATTATGGGTTTGATCACCTTGGGGCATGCAACGGAGTGCAATATGCGCAACATTCAGGCTTGGCGCCCGAGTAAGTTTGTCTATCGACAAGGGCGGCTTCGGGCAAGCCCTGACCCAGCCGAGGTTGCCCCGGGCTCTCGATTAATGGCCGGTCGCATTGCGGAGTTTTATCACCAACGATTGCCGACCTATGCCCGGGGGGAATTGCTGGATCTGGGCTGTGGTCAGGTTCCGCTATTTCAAAGCTACCGAGAGCGAGTGAGCGGCGTTACCTGCATCGATTGGCAGCACTGTCGTCATGAACACTGCCACCTTGACCAAGAGTGGGATTTGAATCAGCCGTTGCCAGTAGCGGATGCGCAGTTCGATACGGTTATCTTATCCGATGTGCTGGAGCATGTGACGGAGCCGCAGCAACTGATAGCTGAGATCGCCAGGGTATTGAAGCCTGAAGGACACCTGTTGCTGAACGTGCCATTTTTCTACTGCATTCACGAGCGCCCCCACGATTACTACCGTTACACCGAGTTTGCTTTGAGGCGATTTATGCTTCAGGCGGGATTGACGGTAGAGGAGTTGACCCCATTAGGGGGAAGCCTCGAGGTGATGGCAGATATGTTGGCAAAACACCTGCAATTTATCCCCTTAGTTGGTTCATTGTTGGCCAGCTGTGTGGTGTGGATAACTCAGGCTTTATGTGGCTTGACGCCTTTAAAACGCTTCAGTGGGAAGAGTGCCGAGGCGTTTCCTTACGGCTACGCTTTGGTTGCGCGTAAGCCAGCAAGCTAGCGCCCACATAAAGCAGATCGGCGATAATCCCCAACAGGCGCGCGCCAACTAAGCTCCACAATAGCAGTTGTGGTGACAACATCGACTCCAGCACCAACAGCTGCACCCCTTCTCTTACCCCCAAGCCACTGGGCGCGACGATGGCCAGCATGCCTGCGCTACTCGATAGGGTTTGTGCAGCAACCACCTGAAGGTAGTTGAGCTCAATTTGAGGCGTTAGGCTTAAGATAAGCAGTAATAACCCAAAGGCAGAGAACAGGCTAAAGCCGAGGTAACTCAGTAATAGCTTGGCCATTAAGGCCCAGTGGTAGTGCTCTGCAGCAATGCTGAGGTGGCGTTTCTTACCGGCCCAAGTCAGTATCGGTCGCAATACCGGTGGTGACAGCGCCGTCAGCAGCATACCAACCAGAAGCAGCAATAAGGGAATACTGGAAACTGGCAGAAAACTGTGCGACAGCAGCATGAGGCAGCTCAGTCCTAGACATAAACTGATGCCTATCTGCAGAGCAGCTTCCATCAGCGAGCTGGTGATCACCGCTGTTTTTGAGAATCCTAAAGGAGCAGCGAAGTACGCGCGCGCCAGAATGCCGGTTATCTTGCCCGGCACGTAACGGCCCAACCACGCTTTGGCAAACACCGTGTTGATGGCACTTGCCGAGCAAGCCTCTAGCGGAAGTGACCGTGAATCGGCTAAGCCCAATAACAGTTGTCGCCAGATCATCGCCAGTTGCCAGCGGCAGATTAGCATCACCAACAGCGACGCCAGCAGATAGGGCCATCGAAACTCCACTTCCAGCAGCTGCTGCCACTGGAGCTGACGAAAATAGACACCGATGGCCGCCAATAGCACCAGAGCGATGACCCAACCTAAGGCTCGCCGCAGTGGAGTCATCGGTGCTGCTCCGTGGTGGGAGAGTCGGGCAGGTGCTCAGCTAATATGGATGTCAGTTGCTGGCGCATTTGAGTTAGCACTTGCTGAGACTGGTGGCATACGCTGTCCCCTTGCTCCATCAGTTGCTGGAATGCCGCCAGATGCTTTGGGTGTTGCTGACGTTCAAGTAGGGACTCAATGGGAGCACTGAAACCCGACAGCCCCAACTGTTCAAAGTAGATGCGACCTTTATCCACGTAGTAAAACACCTGGGCTGGGGTTTCGGTGACCGTGGCTAAGATGGTGGAGTGCAGCCGCATCCCAACGAACGCTCGGGTGTGGGCGATGAGCGCTAAGCACTCGCTAGGGGAGAGCTCGTCACCCTCAATAACATGAACGCGATGCTTGTGCTCCATGGCGTCACGCAGTTGATGGCACAGGCCTTGATCGTTTTCACTGCTGGCCATATGCATCGGCAAAAGGATGAGGTTTCGCTGCTGCTGGTCGACCAACTGATCCAGATAATGGGCAAATTCTTCAATGAGCTGCGAGGCGGCTTTAGGGTCGATTTTTCGACTCCAGGGCAATTTGTGACGGTATTTATGGGGCAGCCAGCCGCTATTTTGGTAGTGAAACCAGTGGCGGGGACCGATGCCGATGCTGTTGTTCAAGTCACTCCGGCTTATGCCCGATGACTGCAGCTTGTTGAGCATCGATTCCGTATCGGTAGGAGTGGGTTGGCAGACGATGGCGGGATCAAAGCCAGCCAGTATTGGCGTGCGGCAGCCCCATTGAGTGAGCTTATCGGCTGATTCCTGATCTCGGGTAAAAAACAGCGAGCAACAGTCGACGGTACGGCGAATTAAGCCGCGACCAAACTGGCTGTGGGTGGGACCAATGCCTTGAAACAGTCCGAAGAGTTTTGGGTTCACCCACGACAGCAACCGGATCTTTAACCACCAATAGAGTAATCCCAGCTTGTTGGTGTAGTCCTTGAGAAACTCTCCACCGCCCCAAAACACAAAATCCACCGCGGCGGCCTTTCTAAGCAGAATCAGCAGGTCGATGGGCGATAGGCTTTGCACGCCCATATTCAGAAACTCAATGCCAAACCAGCGTTGGTCGCGTTCCGGAAAATTGGACAGTGCGGTGATCTGGCTGTCATCACCAAATTGTTGTTTGAGCAGAGTGATGTTGCCCGCAAGGATGGCACGGTCGCCCCGATTAAAGGGGGAGTCGCTGTTTAATAGGAGAATCTTAGTCGCCATCAAATAGGTGCTCCCAATGACGTTGAGCGACAGTTGGCCACTGCACCGCCTGACTGCTGAGTTTGGCTGCGGATTGCATTGCGTGAGTTTGAGCCGAAGGTTGGTGCCAAAGCCGCCGCAGTGCATCGGCAATGGCATTGGCGTCGGCATCGTCAATGAGTAGGCCGTTTTGATTGTGCTGAATCAGCTCATCGGCCCCACTGACCTTAGTGGCGATGCAGGCCTTTCCTAGGGACATCGCTTCCATGAGTGCCACAGGCAACCCTTCGGCGTCTCCGTCGGCAGCGATGATGGATGGTTGCACAAACACGCGGCATTGATTGAGCTGGGCCCACTTCTGCTGTTGGTTTAGGTAACCGCAAAACTTCACTCGTTTTCCTAGGGGCGCGGCTTGGGCTTTGAGCTGGGGCAGCAGTGGTCCGTCTCCGGCGATCACTAAAGTGCAATCGTCTAACTGTGGCAGGGCGCTGGCGAAGCCCTCTATCAAGAACCGAATGCCTTTCTTTTCGACCAAGCGCCCGATGAAAAGCACGGTGTTGTTGCCAAGGGCGGTTTGGGGCTGTGGCCGCACACCCATGGGGATGATCTCCACCTTTGGAGCCAATTGTCGCCACTGCGCTGGGGTAAAAAACGCTTGCAGCTTGGTTTGGGTTCGTCGACTGACGGTGCTGATGGCATGGGCTTTATAGGACAGAGCGCGCACCAACCAAGAGCCCAGAAACGGCAGTTTGGCGGCGATGGCCACGTCGCTGGAGTGGCTGGTGTAGCAGTGAGGTGTTTGAGTTAACCAGCCAACCAGTCCGCCGATGACGCCTTGAGGTACGAACCAGTGGCTATAGATGACATCAGGCCGAGTACGTTTCACGAGCCGATACAGAGCAAAGAATTGGCAAAGCATCAGCAGGGGCACTTGCAGATACAGCCAAGGGCGCTGTTTGAGGTTGGGCAAAATGGCCGGGTAGGCGAGCTGTTGCCATGCTTCGGGTAACAGGTAGCGATAACGGTGGATCTCGGCAAATCCTAGATTCTCTTTGCGTTTGGCCCCCTGATGATGGGGAGCCAGTATGGTGATCTCGAGTTGCGGATGCAGTTTATGCAGCTCCCTCAGTTGCTGGGCCACAAAGTCGGGAACTTGGTCACCCTGCCATCTGGGAAAGGTTGATGCACAAACCAAAATGCGGGAGATGGCGGTCATGGCGAATCGCCCTTTTTCGGAACCACACTGAGAGAGGGCTTATCTGGCTGAGGGTGGACTTTTGAGGGGTGATGGAGCTGTTCATCCAATTTCTCGACCCGTCGCAGCAGCTTCTCCATCAGTTTGCGATTGAAGTTGATAAGATCCGCTACTACTCCAACCAAAATGGTAATGACGCCCATCAGCACTAAGGTGCCACCGATCACCAGAGATTGAATGTGGCCATCGCCATCCCCACTGAAATAGAGAAACAGAAATCGGAGAATCGGTAGGGTACCGATAACCATGGCGGTGAGGCCAAGGGCGAGAAACGCACGCAGTGGTCGATACATCACGTAGATGCGAAACAGGCTTGAGACCGACATCTGAATGAACTGAGGAATGGTTCGAAACAGTCGCGACTCTCGGGTTTTGCTGTGAGTCCGAATTGGCACTGAGACCACTGACAAGCGCTTAGCGCTGGCCTGAACCAACATCTCAATGGTGTAACTGAAGTCGGAGACAATATTGATCTGCTGGGCGGTATCTCGAGACAGGGCGCGAAAGCCGCTGACGGCATCGGTGATGTTGAGGCCGGTGGCTTTGCGAATGACGGTGCTGCCTAGTACCTGCAAGCAGCGCTTAAACCAAGAGAAGTGGGGGTTATCCATGCCGCCGCGATCGCCAATGACAATGTCTGCCTGCTGAGCCAATATCGGCGCCACCAATTTAGGGATGTCGCCACTGTGGTATTGGTTGTCGCCGTCGGTGTTAACGATGACATCTGCCCCCAATCGCAGGCAGGTTTCGATGCCGTTATGGAAACTGTACGCCAAGCCTTTGTTGATGGTGTTGCTGATGATGTGGTCGGCGCCCGCTGCCTGAGCAACGGCGATGGTGTCGTCGGTAGAGCCATCATCGATGATAAGCACCTCCACCACATCAATGCCTGGAATCTGCCGTGGGATGCTTTGAATCACTTGAGTGATGGTGTGTTGTTCATTAAGGCAGGGGATCTGCACTATTAATTTCATGCCCGTAACATCTCCTAAAAACCACTAAATAGCGGTGAGTGTGGGGGGGAGTGGTGTGGCGGTTGTAGCCCCTGCCAGCGCAGCTGGTAGGTTCCGGGAACAAACGCCTTTAGGCGGTAGTGACCCGGGGCAAGGGTTATCATGTCATCGGCGGCGAAGCGCTGCTGATCCAGCAATACCGAGCCTGGGCCCATGAGCTGGTATTGACCGCCAATGACCAGTTGAATCTGTTGAGTTTGCTCGGTTAAGACGAGCTGTTTTCCTGCCACATACAGCGGCCCCCATAGGGGCAGATAGTGGGCTCTTAGGGCTTTCTGATCTTCTTCAACAAGCTTTGCTCCCCATTTGGGATAGATCCGATGGTCAAGATCCAGCACTGGCGTGTTAACCAGATAGAGGGGCGGTTGGTGTTTGAGAATGGCCTCACGCAGTACGGGGTGTTGATTGCTGGCGTATTTACTTAAGGTCCAACTGCTTAGGAAAGGGCCCACTTTGGGAAAGCTTGCGATCATGCCGCTGCGGTCTAGGTAGGCAACAGGCTCAGGGAACAGTTGATGGATAACAGACAGCAGTTGGCGCTGTTCGGTTTGGTTGTGCCACTGGGGCTTCATAAGCCCAAACTGAAATAGAGTCGGTAGGATGAACAGCAGCAATAGATACCGAAATCGTCGAATGCGGGAGTGTGATAACCATTGCCAGCCCAAGCCCGCAAGTAAGCTAAGGGGAATCAGCAGTAACGGGTAAAAATAGGGGTAGGCATTGCGGTAAAACAGCAGACTCAGCAGTGGCAATGACTGGGCAATCAGAGCGAGGCCCAGTGTGGGCGTTTGATTGGCGGATTGTCCCGCTAGGCAAGCTGGCCTCGATTTTATGAGTGAGATAAGCCCAATGCTGGCGGCAAACACCAAAGCAGGGTTGTCCAGCAGCAGTTGCTTGAAATAGTCAAACCGTGGGAACCACTGCAGGTTGAGCAAGGTGTATTGCAAGGCGCTGGATAGGGTGCCGGTGGCTCCCGGGGCAACTCCACTTATCTCTGGGGGGCTACTTACGCCCTGATGCAGCATCAGCATGATGCTAAACAGGGTCAGAGTCAGAGTGGCAGAGAGCAGCAGCCGAGTGATGGCCACGGCTTTTGAGTGATGAGCGCCCCATTGCAGCAGCGCTAGGGCGGGCAACAGCAGCAGAGACTTAATGGATAGCATCAAGGCGATGGCAACCAGTATTGGGGCTCCAAAGCGAGTGGAGCGGTGATGAGGGCGGCAGATCAGCAGCGAATAGGCGCTTGAGATAAGGGCACAGAGCAGTGGATCCACTCGAAACTGAGCACCGCTATTAAGCACATAGGAGACGCTAAGCCAGCAGATCAGCGCAAATAGAGATGCCTTAGAATCAAGGTAGTGACGAGCCAGTTGGTACAAGGCCCAGCCGCTGATGCTAAGGGCAATCAGCATCACCCCTCGACCAAGATTAACCTGATCCACTTCGTTGGCAGCCACTTGGGTTAGCCACGGAAACAGGTGGACATGAAGGCTTTGCAGGCTGCGAGCCTCGCCAAAATTCACAAATTGATGGATTTGAGCCAGGTAGTAAAACTCATCCCAATGGATCTGATACCGAGTCAGCCACCATAGGTAGCAGCCTCCCACGCACAGCAGCAGCGCCTGCAGTAGGTGGCTCTCTATATTAGAGCGAATTTGGTGGTTACTTAGGGCTGCCGTCAATGGCCAACAATCCATGCAAAAAAGGGCATGGAGTTAAGTGTAGTCAGGCCACTGATTTTCAGATACAAAAATGCCCTCACATGAGGGCATCGAATGTCGCTTGGGGGCGTTCAGTACTTGGTCTTCAGCCCTTTGGCTTCGAAGATCCCCTTGATGCGATTCATGGTATCGCCACTGGGTGGTTTCACGCCATCGAGTTGGTACTCTTCGCCTAATGCGACCCACTTGTGTTTGCCAAGTTCGTGGTAGGGCAGCAGCTCTACCAGTTCGACGTTTTTCATTGGCGCAATGAACTCAGCCAACTTTTCGGCGGAGTCATCGTCGTCGGTGTAACCGGGAACGACCACATAACGGATCCAGGTACGCTGATTGCGTTTGGCCAGGTACTCGGCAAACTGCAGCGGACGCTTGTTGGAGACGCCGATGAGATTACGGTGAATGTCGTCGTTGATATGCTTAAGATCCAGCATCACCAGATCGGTGTTGTCCAGCAGTTGGTCGATGGTGTCGGAGTGCTGGCGTACCATGCCGTTGGTATCCAGACAGGTATCAACGCCAATCTCGCGACATCGGCGGAACAGTTCGCCGACAAATTCAGGTTGTAGGATTGCCTCACCACCACTGGCGGTGACGCCGCCTCCTGAGGCTTCGAAGAAGAAGCGGTAGGATTCCACCTGCTCCATGACCTCATCAACACTGACCATCTTGCCGCCTTCCAGATCCCAAGTATCTCGGTTGTGGCAGTACTGGCAGCGCATCAGGCAGCCTTGCATAAAGACGATGAAGCGAATTCCTGGGCCGTCTACGGTGCCGCAGGATTCCCAAGAATGAACTCGGCCTTGTACGCTCATTGATTCTCCGAACTAACTTCTCATAAAAAAGGCTCTGCTAAACAGCAGAGCCTTAATAGTACTACTTAACCGTCAAACCTTACATGGCGTCGGTAAAGGTACGGGTGATTACGTCTTGCTGCTGCTCTTTAGTCAGAGCGTTAAAGCGAACGGCGTAACCAGATACACGGATGGTCAACTGAGGGTACTTCTCTGGGTGTTCAACGGCATCCAGCAGCATCTCACGGTTCATCACGTTCACGTTCAGGTGCTGACCACCTTCACGAGTCTGGGTGTTCTTGAAGTAACCGTCCATCAGGGCAGCCAGGTTGGCACGACGACCGTCTTCTTCTTTGCCCAGCGCACCAGGTACGATGGAGAAGGTGTAGGAGATGCCGTCTTTTGCGTGAGCAAATGGCAGTTTCGCTACTGAGGTCAGGGATGCTACCGCACCAGACTCATCACGACCGTGCATTGGGTTGGCACCAGGAGCGAAAGGCTGACCTGCGCGACGACCGTCAGGGGTGTTACCGGTCTTCTTACCATATACCACGTTAGAGGTGATGGTCAGGATAGACTGAGTTGGGGTCGCGTTGCGGTAAGTCTTCAGCGCGCGGATCTTGTTCATGAAGGTTTCAACCAGTTCACAAGCAATTTCGTCAACGCGAGCGTCGTTGTTACCAAACTTAGGATAGTCGCCTTCGATTTCGAAGTCGGTGGCTACGCCATCTTCATCACGAACTGGCTTAACTTTGGCGTACTTAATGGCAGCCAGAGAGTCAGCGGTGATAGACAGACCTGCGATACCACAAGCCATGGTGCGCTCAACGTCGCGATCCATCAGAGCCAGCAGAGACGCTTCGTAGCTGTACTTGTCGTGCATGTAGTGGATGGCGTTCAGTGCGGTAACGTACTGCTTTGCCAACCAATCCATGAAGGTGTTCAGCTTGCCCATTACGGTGTCGTAGTCCAGCACTTCATCAGTGATGGCGCCCAGCTGTGGGCCTACTTGCGCTTTGGACTTCTCGTCAACACCGCCGTTGATTGCGTACAGCAGGGTCTTGGCCAGGTTGGCACGAGCGCCGAAGAACTGCATGTGCTTACCCAGAACCTGTGGTGATACACAGCAAGCGATGGCGTAATCGTCAGAGTTGAAGTCTGGACGCATCAGGTCATCGTTTTCGTACTGGATTGAGGAAGTATCGATGGATACTTTCGCGCAGTACTTCTTGAAGCCTTCTGGCAGAGACTCAGACCACAGTACAGTGATGTTTGGCTCTGGAGATGGGCCCATGGTGTACTGGGTGTTCAGCAGACGGAAGCTGTTCTTAGTTACCAGAGTACGGCCGTCAAGACCCATACCGCCGATCACTTCGGTTGCCCAGATTGGGTCGCCGGAGAACAACTCATCGTACTCAGGAGTACGCAGGAAGCGAACCATACGCAGCTTCATTACGAAGTGGTCGATCATCTCCTGAGCTTGCTGCTCGGTGATGGTGCCCGCTTTCAGGTCACGCTCAATGTAGATGTCTAGGAAGGAAGATACACGACCCAGAGACATTGCCGCGCCGTTTTGAGACTTAACGGCAGCCAGGTAACCGAAGTAGGTCCACTGAATCGCTTCTTGAGAGGTTTCAGCAGGACGGCCGATATCGCAGCCATACTTCTCTGCCATCTGCTTGATTTGACCCAGAGCGCGGTGCTGCTCAGCGATCTCTTCACGCAGACGGATGATGTCTTCTAGGTTAACGCCGTTTTCGAAGTCTTCCTGAGTGCTGTGGAACTGGTTCAGTTTGTCTTGCATCAGGAAGTCGATGCCGTACAGGGCAACACGACGGTAATCACCGATGATACGACCACGGCCGTATGCATCAGGCAGACCGGTCAGAACACCAGACTTACGGCAGCGCAGGATATCAGGAGTGTAGATATCGAATACGCCCGCGTTGTGGGTCTTACGGTAGTCGGTATAGATCTCTTTGGTCATCGGGTCCAGTTCGCGGCCATAAGCCTTGCAGGAACCTTCAACCATGCGGATACCGCCATTAGGGATAATGGCACGCTTTAGAGGGGCATCAGTTTGCAGACCAACGATTTTCTCTAGGTCTTTGTTGATGTAACCGGCATCGTGAGCGGTAATGGTGGAGATCTTGGAGGTATCGAAATCAACCGGAGCGTGGGTGGAGTTCTCCTGACGGATACCTTCCATTACTTTGGCCCACAGGCTGTCGGTTGCTTCGGTAGAACCGGCTAGAAAGGACTCGTCGCCTTCATAAGGAGTGTAGTTTTTCTGGATGAAGTCACGAACGTTAACTTCGCTTTTCCAGTCACCAGCGGTAAAACCTTCCCAGGCTTTCGCAATTTGAGTCTGTTTCTCTGTCATAGTGATTAACCTTTAACAAGTAAAGATGAGACGCCGTTGCATCATCACTGAGCAGAAGATCGCTCGAGATAACAATGACCAAGCGTCCACCGGCACCGCTGAAATGACAAGCCATGCCGATACAATTCATTTTGGTTTTAACCGTGCTTGAGTATAGGAGCGAACTTCTGTTGTCGCTCATTGACTTAAGCGGTTCCGAGCCCAATTGAATCATCGAGGTTGGAACGTTTCCACCAAATTGGTTTTACCATTGTTCCAAAGGCTGTGGTTTTCGACAAGTTTATCGAGCCAATATCTTCTAGTTTGTGACTCTGATCAAGCAATGTTGTTTGAATTTGAGCAAGGGAGGTTTTTGGAATTGAGGTTCCGCGATCCACCGCATGCTTTGGTTGCGCTGGCGGTTTATTCGTCGAACCCACGCCAAACGGGAGCGGGTCGATTGTGCCGGAGAAGGCCGTTGGTTTACCATCAAAGGCTTATTGGTGCTTGTGTTTGCACCTGAAGAACAAAGGAAGAATGATGAATCAGCCATTCTTATCTGGGCGCTTGACCCGCTACTCCCTGCTGTTGACCGCTTGCTACTTTGCCCTTTGGGCCTTGGGGCCACTGCTATTTTCGGACATTTCCGCGAATCGCTATTTGGGCCTGCCACTTTGGTTTTGGCTCTCCTGTATCGCTGCCCCTGTTGCGCTGATTGCGTCGGCATACTGGTTTCTAATTAAGAAAAATACCCATGAATAACCCGATTCTGATCGCCATTTTGGGCTATCTGCTACTGACCTTACTGGTCTCTCGGTTCGCAGCCCGCGCGGCGGCCACCCCTGGCTCCTTCTCCCGAAGCCACTTCTTAGGGGGACAATTTATGGGAGGTGGGGTGTTGGCGCTGTCTTTAGTGGCCACCTACACCAGCGCCAGTTCCTTTATTGGCGGACCGGGTGCCGCTTACACCTTTGGCTTGGGCTGGGTGTTGCTGGCGATGATTCAGGTGCCCGTGGCGATGTTAACCCTTGGGGTGCTGGGGCCGAAACTATGGCAGTTGAGCCGCGATACCCAAGCCGTGACCATCTTGGACATTTTCCGCAGCCGCTATCAGTCGACACCATTGCTGTGGCTGGCAGGCCTAAGTTTGGTTGCCGGCTTTTTTGGCATGATTGTGGTGCAGTTCACCAGTGGCGCTCGGCTGCTTAGCGTGGTGGCCGGCATTGATTACACCGCGGCGCTGTTGATGTTTGTGGCCACCGTGGTGATCTACACCCTATGGGGTGGATTTCGGGCGGTTACCTATACTGACGCCATTCAAGGTTTGGTGATGCTTGGGGGCATGTTTGCTCTGCTGATTGGGGTGATAAGCGCGGGCGGTGGGGTGTCGAATTTGACCTCACAGATGGCCAGCATCGACCCAGGCCTGCTCGAACCTCATGGACCTAATGGGTTTATGTCGTGGCCATTTTTGCTGTCATTTTGGGTTTTGGTTTGCTTTGGCACCATAGGTTTGCCCCACACCGTGTTGCGAGTGATGGCCGCCCGTGATGGCCGTGCCATTGCTAAGGCGATGGTGCTGGGCACAGCGGTCACCGCACTGGTCACCATGCTGCCCCATTTGGCAGGGGCTTTAGGTCGGCCGCTGGTGGCGGAACTGGCAAGCCCTGATGAGATCATTCCCAGCCTAATGGTGCAGTTGTTCAGCCCTTGGGTGGCGGGCATTTTGCTTGCTGCGCCCATTGCTGCGGT
The DNA here is from genome assembly GCF_005116665.1 of Ferrimonas aestuarii. Classification (GTDB taxonomy): domain Bacteria; phylum Pseudomonadota; class Gammaproteobacteria; order Enterobacterales; family Shewanellaceae; genus Ferrimonas; species Ferrimonas aestuarii. The sequence continues at coordinate 268,629 of NZ_SWCJ01000001.1, forward strand.
GATGTCTTCGGTGGACTCCATGTTGCTGCAGGCAACCTCGACCTTGGTCAACGATCTGGTGATTCAGCGCCGACCATTGACTCGCTCACAGCAGCAGTGGCTAACGTGCATGGTGACCCTCGCGGTGGCCGCCATCTGTACTCTGCTGGCCATCGAACCGCCGCAGATGATCATCTGGCTTAACATGGCGGCTTTTGGGGCGTTGCAGGTGGTATTTTTGTGGCCATTGGTCTTAGGACTGTTCTGGAAGCACGCTAGAGCCAGTGCGGCGATAGCCAGTATGGTGGCGGGCTTAGGCTGTTATCTCCCTTTGACCTTTATGAAGATCAAGCTATTAGGTACCCATGCCATTGTGCCGGCGCTGCTGTTGTCTTTGGTCAGTTTTGTGGTGGTTCAAAAGTGGGGCGACAACCGCTAACTCACTACTCAACGGGAGATCAGAGGGGAGCCAATGGCTCCCCTTTTTGATGAGTTCAGCCATGCTCTTGTCTGCGCTGAGCTATGGTTAAGTGAACCCAAATTGGGGGAGAGTTACCTTCTGGGAAGTCTATTGGAATAAACCGGTTTTGGCTTCAAAGCCGAATTGGCTCAAGAGTCAAAAATGCATTTGTTTTTAAACAAGAAAATGTCATTTTTGTGTGTCGGGGTCGATAAGGGAAATTTATCTTTTATAACTGGTACTTATCTGAACAAATGGCCTTAGGGCAGGTATGGGTAAACCGAATGTTGTGATCGAGCTATCATTTTGATATTTGACAACGATTCAGGGGTACAGTTTAATTCGCCCCATTACAGCCAGTAAATTGGTCTTACCATTTTTATCTATGTAGAAATATGGTAAGCCCCCCATTGATTTTTATCGAGGTTGAGAAGCATGCGGGAGCACGATAACTCGAGTTACAGCGAGTTGCACAAGCCTAGCAGTGAATTTGAAAGCCGCTCTGATTATCTGGATCACGAGCTGCAAATTATGAAACCCCGCCGTTGGGGCCTAAACCTTCCAGGTCGAGACTTCCGTTTCGAGTGGGAAGATTTGGTTCCTGCCATTGCCGGTACCATCGGCATTACCGTGATGTATTCAGCCGTAATGGCTGCTTGGGGTGCGGGCCTGACCGAGCGTTGGGATCACGTCAACCTAGGCGCTGAGTGGGCCATTGAAGTGGTTCGCGTTGAGATGCTGATTCCAGCTTTGCTGTTCTGCATCTTGGGCTCCGGCTTCTTGAATCCTAGAGCTAACCTTGCCGGTAACCACGGCCCAATGATCCCTCTGATCGGTGCCATTGCCTTGGCGGGTGCTCACCCACTGGCTCTGGCTATCTTGCTGGGTATTTTCGGTTTGCTGCTAAGTTACTTCAAAGGGGGGTCGAAACTCGTCAACCTCACCGGAGAGGGGGTTGCCGGCGGTCTGCTGGTGTACCTCGGGGCGATGGGCTCGATGGGCCAAATCGGTTCCCTGTTTACTTGGGCTGAAGGCCTACAAGCTAAGCACGCCTTGGATTACAGCTTGAGCCACGTGGCGCTGATGATTCTGGCGGTGAACATTGTGGTTTACTCCGTGCTGGCTCGATTGGGCAAGCGTTGGTTGGCGATTCCACTGTGCTCCATTGCTGCGGTTCTGATTGCGTTCCTGTTTGGTGCGGGTCTGGATCTGGAGTTTGTCACTGCTCCTGGTCTGCCAAATCTGAATCCAGTGTACTGGTGGGGTTCTACTGAGACCGGCTGGCAGCTAGGCTTGCCTAATCTGCAGCACTTTATTGCGTCTCTGCCATTTGCGATTTTGGCCGTGGCCATGTGGTCTCCAGACTTTTTGGGACACCGTATCTTCCAAGAGCTGAACTACCCAAAAAAGACCGACAAAGTACTGATGGACGTGGATGACACCATGACCACCTGTTCACTGCGTCAAATCGTAGGTACTGCGTTTGGCGGCGGTAACATTACCTCCTCTTGGGGTACTTACATGATTCCTGCGGCCATCGCTAAGCGTCCAATTCCTGCGGGTGCGATTCTACTGGGTACTCTGTGTATTGTGGTTGCCATTATTGGCTACCCAATGGACATCACCGTATGGCGTCCTGTTATGTCCATTGCTCTGCTGGTAGGCGTATTCCTGCCACTGCTTGAAGCGGGCATGCAGATGGTTAAAGACACCAAAGATTCTCAGTCTGCCGGTATCTGTATCTTTGCTTCCATCGTGGTGAACCCAGTATTTGCATGGGCTCTGACCATGCTGCTGGATAACAACGGCCTGATTGGCGATAAGACTCGTGCTAGCAAGCTGTCTTTTGCTGACCGACTGTTGATCCCTGGTATGGCGTTCATCATCTGTGTCGCAGCGATGCTGGCAGTGGGCATGCTACCTGGTGTGCCAGCAATGCTGTAAGCATTCTCGGTTTGAAAAAACGCAGCCCTGTGGCTGCGTTTTTTTATGCCTGCGGTTTAGTACCTACGGGCATCAGTATGGGGCTGACTAAGTTAGCCAGCACTGGCCCTAATTTGGCCCGGCAGAGACTCTAGGGCGGATACGACGCTGGTTGGAGTGACGCCGGCAGGCAAGCTGAGATTCAGCTTCGCCCGTAAAACCGGAGAGTCGAGGTTGGTCGCCGACATCCTTTGCTGCTCGCTGTGGGTGATGTTGATGTCCAACTCCAGTAGCGCTTGGGTCACGTCATGCATGATCCCTGGCCGGTCGTTGGCGTCGATGCTGATGATTGTCTCGGCATTCAATCCGGTTACGTCTTTGGGGACGGAAAAGTGGCAGTGCAGGTTAGTAATGGCAAGAAACTGCTGCTGCAGTGGGCCAAGCGATTCTTCCGAAACCGCAATTTCAAGCAAGATTGCCGTTTGCCCACCGACATTGATGACTTTGCTTTGACGCCAGACGCCGTGGTGTTCATGGGTCAATTTGGCAAGCAGTTGCAGTAGCCCGCTTCTGTCGGGGCCGGTGAGTGTCGCGATAGTGGTGGTGACCATGTGAACTCCTGATTTGTGAAGGAGAGTCCTTCAACCAAACTAGCAGTTATGGCGATTGTAGACCAGAGAACAGTTGACCTTTCTTGACTGAATGAGGTCGTCCTCAATCGGGATATCATCATCAAAGAGAGATTAGGTTTCGATCTGCGAAAACAAAAATGCCGCTGTAAAAGCGGCATGATTCAATCAACTGAAGAGTCAGAGCTAGGCGATGCTGGTCAGGCGATCACGAATCTCTTTGCCCTTTTCAGTTAGGTAAGCGCGTTTGATGCGGTAGTCTTGTTCATCGATTCTCAGCTCCACAAGGCCTAAACCTTGACGACCAGAATGTACTCGGTCTGAAAGCAGGCGGGCGTTGCGGCTCGCACTTGCTTGGGACATTTCGAAGCGTTCTTGAAGATCTTTGATTGAGCAGCCTTCCTCCTGACAAACTTGCATAAACATCAAACAAGTTTGTGGCGGGATTTCGGAATAGACATCTCTGAAGATCTCTACAGCTTCCATCAGTTTGGTCAGTTGAGCTTGTGCCATTTTTTTTGGTTCCTCTGCCAAGGCTTTTTAGGGCCGGCTTATTATTTTTATTTAAGTCGCGACCTCAGTGATTGTGTCGTCATTATAGATACCAACTGAAAAGCGACTGTACCAGTGTAAACCAATAGAAATTTGATCTGAAATACAAGTAAACTAAATTTATAAAGAAAAAAGAACGGTGTTCAAAACAGGATTTTTACAAATAAAAAACAACTGATTATGGCGATTTACTTTGTTTAGAAAGTTCTTATGTAAACAATAAATCGCCATCGTATTTTAATGGGGCAGTTGATTTAGCCTCTCTGGAACTGTGTGTTAAACCTAATTTAAGTTAAAAGTTGTCCAGATTGGTGCGTGATCTGAAGGTTTCTCGATCCCGCGTAGTTCATAGTCTACATCGGAGCTGTCACTTGATTTCATTAACGAGTTTGTTGCCAAGATGACATCAATTCTTAACCCTCTGTTATCATCGAAACCTTTTGAGCGATAATCAAACCAGCTAAACCGATCACTAATATCGGGATTTATTTCACGATAGCTGTCCTTAAAGCCCCAGCTTAATAGAGTTGCTAACCATTCTCGTTCTTCAGGAAGGAAAGAACATTTACCTGTTTTTAACCAACGTTTAGCGTTGTTATCACCAATTCCAATATCAAGATCAGTTGGGCTAATATTAATATCACCCATGACTATAATATTTTCATCATTGCTGTGATGTTGATTCAAATGAAACATAAGATCTTCATAAAACTTTTGTTTCGCAGGGAATTTAGTTTCATGAGTGCGATTTTCTCCCTGGGGGAAATAACCATTTAATACTCGAACTTTCTCTCCATTCGGTGCTTCGACCGTTGCCATGATCATCCGCTTCTGATCGTCCTCGGTATCGGTATCCCAACCTTTTTGAACGTCCGTAGCGGGAGCTTTGGTCAGTAAGGCAACGCCATAGTGTCCTTTTTGACCATGGTGGTATACGTGATACCCCATGGACTCCACCGCTTCGATGGGAAACTGCGGGTCATTAACCTTGATCTCTTGCAAGCCGATCACATCCGGCTGATGTTTATCGATCAGCGCTTGCAGTTGGTGAAGGCGGGCACGGATGCCATTGATGTTAAACGAAACAAATTTCACAGGAGTTCCTTATTAGAAAACCGCTTTAAAAGGCTTGATTGTGGAACGCGCATAGACGCCAGCATCGATGTACGGGTCGGCATCTGCCCAAGCTTGGGCTAGCTCCAAGGAGTCGAACTCGGCGATGACCAGTGAGCCGGTAAATCCAGCGTCACCCGGATCGTTGGAGTCGATGGCTGGCAGCGGCCCTGCAGTCATCAGGCGGCCTTGCTGTTGCAACTCGGTCAGGCGTTCTAGGTGTTTGGCGCGTACCTGTTTACGCAGTGGCAGGCTGTTGGCGACGTCTTCGGAGTAGATCATGTACCACATGGTGAGGCTCCCTTGTTTTTGCGAAAAATTCGATTATTACGGCATTGATCTTGAGAGTAAAGCGCTGGCAACGACAGAAGTTGCCGGAGACGGTGTGGCTGTTGGACTTTAGATCGGTACCATCTACGAACAGCCATGAGAAGTGTGTTGCCGCTTTAGCTTGCGATCTTAGCAAGTGGAAAAGGCCCGCAATGATGCGGGCCCTGGTTTGATTTATTGGCCCAGCAGTACTTCGACGGCACGCTTAAGCTGCAGGTCTTGCCCTTTGGCGACAGCGCGTTTGTCGTTTTCGACCAGCACATCCGGCTCCAGTTGGTCATTCTCCATGAATTTACCGTCCATGTTGGTTACCCCGAGTTGAGGAATACCAAACACCAAGTCACCGCTTTGTAGACCCTCCCACCATACTGCGGTGCAGGTGCCGGGCACTGGCATGCCCACAATGGTGCCAATTTCATTGGCGCGGTAACCGTTGGGGAAACAGTTGCCATCGGAGTAGTTTCCTTCATTAACCAGCAGCACTGATGGCTTGCTCCATCGCTTCATGGAGTTACCTTTGGTACGATTTCCTCGAGGAGTTAGCCAGGAGTATTGCTTGCCGCTGAGCAGGGTGACTAAGTCGTCGGTCAACCAGCCCCCGCGGTTAAAGCGGGTATCGACGACAACCGCTTGTTTGTCAAAACCACGACCAAAGAGCTCAGAGTGAACCGCGCGGTAGGCGGTATCGTCCATCTGTGGAATGTGAACGTAGGCCAATTTGCTACCGGATAGGTTATCTACGTAAGCGCGGCGACCATCAACCCAGCGCTTGTACATGGCATCGGCTTCTGCGGCTAACGCTTGTGGGCGCACCACGACATCGAACTGAGATTTGCCGTTGATGAAGCTCAGGCGAGTGCGCTTGCCTTGTTTGCCATTCAGTTGCTTTGACAGGTTACTGCCGGCATTGACTGGCATGCCATCGATGGCGGTTAACACCGAGCCGGGTTTAACTTGGTCGGCATACTTTAGCAGTGGGCTTCGTGGCAAGACTTCAGCCACTTTCAGCCCGGCTTCACTGGGCACCATATCAAACAGCAGTCCAAGAGAGGCAGTTTGGGCGGCCGGTGCCGTTGGGTGGCGATAACGAGTGCCTGTGTGTGAGGCATTGAGTTCACCCAAAAGCTCGCTGGTGATGATGGCAAAGTCACGATTGTTTCCTGCCGCTTTGGCTTTTGGCAGGTATTGGCGATACATCAGCTCCCAATCCACACCGTGTAGGTTGGCGTTGTAGAACTTGTCCTTGGTTTGACGCCAGATGTGCTTGAACATGTACTCGCGTTCAGCATCGGTTTTCAGCGCCATCTCACTGGTGATGGCGATGGCATCCGCGGTAACGCCTTCTCCAAGGCTAAGTTTAGAGAGTACGCCGTCGGCCAACAGAATGGCTTCGTCGCCATTTTCATTAAGGGACAAAGCGGCGGACTCAGCATTAAGCTTGAGTGCCAAAGAGGTACTGTGCTCTTCGAAATCTTGTAGCCACAGGTCGTAGCCCCCCTCAAATCGCGCTAGGTAGTAGAGCTTGTGCTGCTCTGGGGTTAGCACAAAGTCGGCCATGTCGGAGGAGTGCTTAGTGAGGCGAACCATGCGGTCATCCAGGTGGTGCCAATCGATCGTAACTTGCGCAACTTGCTCTTGCTGCTCGTCGTCCTTCTCCTCAGTGTTTACCGCTTTCTCTTCAGCTTCAGCTTGCAGTTCCCGCTCCTCTTTCGACATCTTGTAGTTGTCGTAGGCGTCTTGAGTCAGGAATAGTCCCATGACGTCCATTTCGCTGCCCCAACTTCCATGGGAGCGCATGCCAAAACGGTCGGAAGCAAACAGCAGCAGTTCGGGGCTTGCCCATTGAGGGGCAAACTCACCATAGCCAGACATCGAAACATCCACCGGTGCTTTGCTGCCATCTGCCGGAGCGATACCGATGTCGGTCAACATGGTGAGCCCACGGGAGACGAAACTGGCGGCAATCCATTGGCTATCTGGAGACCAGACAAAGCTGATGTCGCCGTCGGAGTAGCTGTAGTTGTATTTGGCGGGAAACACGGTGTTGCTGGTGCCATTTTCCAGATCCAGAACTCGGATCTCATCTCGCTGATGCAGGTAGGCCAACTTTTTACCATCAGGGGAGATAACGGGTTGGAAATTATCAACTTTACTCTTGAGAATCTGAGTTTCGTCAAACTTGGTGGCGGCAAAGAAGTAGGGCTCATTGGCGTCACTGATGGAGACTTTATAGAGCCCCCATGCCCCATCGCGTTCTGAAGCGAAGGCGATGCTGCGTCCATCTGGGAACCAGCTTAGCCCTCGTTCCTGCTCTGGGGTGTTGGTCAGTCGCACCGTGGTGCCGTAATCCACTGAGGACACAAACAGCTCGCCTCTGGCGACGAAAGCCACCTCTTTGCCGCTTGGAGACACAGAGAACCAACTGGCTTGTCCCGCCACGTTAACGGCGGTTTCGTCGAGGTTATTCTTCATCGAGGCCAATTGAACGTTGAGCTTTTTGGGTGATTGGCCAGAAATTTGGGTGTAGAGCTCACCATGCCAACTGAAGGCCAGGGTGCCGTTGTCACTAAGGCTCAATGAACGAACTGGGTGGGTATCGAAGTGGGAAAGTTGTTGCGGCGCGCTGCCATCGGCATTCATCTTCCAGGCGTTGAAATTGTTGTCACCCTGTTCACTTAAGTAGTAGAGGCTGTTGCCATCGGCAGACCAAACTGGGGTGCTGTCGCCACCAGCAAAACCAGTGAGTTTCTTATGCTCTTTTGAGGCCTTGTCATAGAGCCAGATGTCTCGAGCGAAAGAGGAACGGTCGTGTTTACGCAGGCCGTCTTCGTAGCTCTTGTTATCCATGTAGGCGATGGTTTTTCCATCTGGAGACACCCGCGCTTCCATGGCGGCGGCGGTTAATTCCATGGTTGGCGTGCCACCGGTTACCGGCACGGAATACAGTTGGTGCATCCGAGTGGTAGGAAATGCCGACGAACTGGGGGAGGGCTGTCGACCTGAGTTAAAGATCACCCGGCGGTTATCAGGGCTAAAATCGGATGGAAAATCATCACTGCTGTGAAAGGTTAGTCGCGTGGGGACGGGGTTGTTTAGCGCCATCACATACACATCGAGGCTGCCGTTTCGGTCACTGGCAAAGGCGATGGATTGACCATCGTGGGACCAGATAGGGTAACCATCCCAGCTGCTGTCTGTGACCAGAGGAACGGCTTTGCCGCCAGAGATCGGAACTTGATAGATGTCGCCTTTGGCGGTGAATAACACCGTTGTACCATCGGGCGATATGGCCGCGTTTCGGAACCAATGACTTGTGGGGGATGCCGCGTGAACCCCTGTTACGGATGCCAGTGTGGCAACCAAGGTGAGTAATTTTTTCATATTGGTGGACTTTTTAGGGTGATTGCAAGCTCAGTCCTATGCTTGCGGGCCAGCCGCTGCAACAGACGGGTCATCGATCAGAGTTGTCTATGGGGAAACAGATAGGGTGGCTCAGTAGCGTGTCTATTGGATATGCGTAGGCCCCATCCTGGGCGCATCACAGCGGCTTCCCTGAGCTGATGATCGGTATCGACACAACTAAGCGCCCGACTTGTTTTCATAAATCCAATCTATGAATGAGCGTTAGTTATTGTTGTTTCGAGAAATTATCATAATGGCAACCAAACTCATCAGTGAAATGTTATTTGGTAACAATTGCTTTCGAACTGTTTCTGAATACGAGGAAGACAGGCGCTTAGCAGTGAATCCGTAAGCGCCAATCACGGTTATTGCGCCGAAGACAATGGGGCGGCTCTTAGCATTTCGGCTTTGATCTGAGCCTCTTTGCTTGGAAATGATAAGACGCTCTGATGGGAAGATGCGGTGGCTAATTTACCCTGTAACTCTTGGAGTTTTTCGAGATTATCTTGGGCTTTGGCAAAGTAGGTCGGCGATGAATCAATGGCCTTTAAGAACAGCTCTTTGGCTTGAGCGTAGCGCCCCTCCAGCATGGCGAAGTAGCCAAGGTCGTTGAGAGCGTCGGGCTCCGGCATCACTCGCTTCAGAGCCACTAGAGCGCGTTTGTAGTGATTCATCCGAACGTACAGCAGTCCAAGGTTGTGCCAGGCACGCTTAAAGTCGGGTTGTTTTTGAGTGGCTAAGCGTAATTTGATCTCCGCTTGTTTTAGGTTGCCATCAAGATAGTAGGAGTAGCCCAAATTGGTCAGCGCTGGCGCATTTCCCGGTTGCTGCTGCAATACCAGCTCATAGTATTGCCGAGCCGCTTCATAGTTGCCGTCAAGGTCATTGAGGATACCCATGGCGTTGTAACCTGGCAGTGGAGAGTCAGCGTCCAGCGTTTGAAGTTCGGGCTTTTCGCCAACGATGACGGTTTGATTGAGTTGAGCCAGGCGCTGTTGATCTAGGTCCAGTGCTTTGGTTAGGTAGCGTTTGGCCTGCTCATTGTCACCGAGTGTTAAATTGATTAAAGCCAATGAGGTCATGGCATTGATGTGATCGGGTTCTGTCGTTAAGGCATCTTGAAGGGCTTTAAGCGCGTAGCCCGTATTCCCTAACTGAGACTGAACTTCGCCAATGCGGTACAAGATATCTGCAGATTGTGGCTGCTGCTCAAGTGCCTCAATGTAATTTTTTAGAGCCATCTCATACTGTTTTAATTTCTCTGCTTGCTGCCCTTGCTGCATCAGCGTGGCGACACTGGGCCGTTGAATTTCCGGCACTTCGGTCTTTGAGCTTGATGCACATCCGCTAAGCCCTAAGGTGGCTAGCAACACGAATAGTATTCGGGTCATGATCAGTCCTTATTAAAATGCAACATCCCAAACTTCAGCTAGTTTCAGCATAGCTGGCCCAATAGCGACGATGAAAAAAGATGGCCAGATACAAAAGATCATAGGGAACATCATTTTCACCCCAAGTTTTCCGGCCATCTCCTCCGCAGCTTGAATCCGTTTTTCTCGATACTCTTCCGAGTACACCCGTAGAGTTTCAGCAATGCCGGTACCTAATCGAATACTTTGAGTGATTGAGCCGTTTAGTCCGCGAATGTCTTCCAGCCCGGTTCGCTCAGCGAACTCTTGCAGCGCGATCTGCATAGAAAGTCCGGCTCGGGTTTTCTGACAGACGAGTTCAAGTTCTTCTGCAAGGTGATAGTGACTCAGGCGAACCTCGGCCGCGACTCTATTTAGTGCGGCTTGTAACCCTAATCCTGCCTCACAGCAAACCACCAGTAAGTCTAGGGCGTCTGGAAACCCGATGCGCATCTTCCGCATTCGCCGTTCAGCAAGATTGTCCAGAACCAAGCTGGGCAAAATGAAGGCGATCCCCAGAAGCACAGCCACTCCGTAGAACAGGATGGTGGTGGAGGTGTTAGGGAAGGCGCGCAGTAGGTACATGCTCAAGAATACGGCAATAATAAACAGTAAAATTCGGCAGCCGTTATAAATAGCGAGAGCGTTGTTGGAATGAAACCCAGAGTGAATCAAGCGTTTTCTTGTGTCTTCGTTACCAAACGCGAATCGACCGGTGAGCTTTGAGTCGGCTTTGTGGCTGAGGTTGTGCTCCAAAGAGTGATCAAACTCCTCTTTGAAGTTGTTGACGTACCCCTCTTGGGCTCGAATTTGTGCTAATCGCCTTTTGGCCGGAGAGTACAATCCACTGAAGAGCAAACCCAGCCCCATCGCCAGTGAGACGCCTGCGATGGCGGCGATCACATAGATAGCGAACTCTGAATAGGTTTCGTTTTGAAATACCTCGTTAACTAAGCTAAGTAGATACTCCATGTTAAACCTCCAGGCGGATCAGTCGTCCGATCCAGTAGGTGCCAATCATCATGCCGATGGCACCGTATAGGAGTAGCCGATTGCCCGATTCGGTGTCAGTCAACTCCTTGGCGTAGCTTGGAGAGGTTAAAAACAGAAACGCAAATAGTCCGAGCGGCATCAGCACCAGCACCCAAGCTGACATGCGCCCCTCTGCAGACATGGATTTTACTTTGCGTTTAAAGGTAAATCGCTGGCGAATCACGCGAGACAGGTTTTTCATGTTTTCCGCTAGGTTACCACCGGTCTCTTTTTGTACCTGCACGGCGGAAGAGAAGGCCATTGCAGACACCGAAGGCACTCGCTCAACGAATCGTAGCAGTGCTCGCTTGGTGTCTTTGCCGTAATTGATGTCGGCAAAGATAAGTTGGAATTCGAAAGCGAGTGGCCCATCCATCTCTTCAAATGCCAGTTTGATGGAATCTGAGAAGGCGTAACCGGCCTGTAGGCCTCGCCGAAGTATGTCTAATGCTTCGGGAAATTGAATCTCAATGAGCTCCATTCGCTTATCAAAATCACGATTCATTTTGAAATTAAACAGGGCCAGCACACCCAGAAACGTCAGTAGGGCCAATAACCAATCGTTACTTAGCATCCAAAGTAGGAAGCTGATAATGATTGCAGACAGTAACGCTAACCCCAGAAATTGGTGCCCCAGAAGTTTGGAGCCTGATTGTTCCAGTTTGAATGAGATGTTCTGTACAAAGGGAAGCTCCTCAAGACTCCTGCCGAGGGGGGAGGCTTTCTGGAGTCGATTCCGTCTTAGTAGAGAAACGTTGTCACCACTCTCAGCGTTCTCTTTCGCTAGCTGTTTCAGCCGCTCCTGAATAACACGAGTATCGCCCCGTTGAGGCCGATACACCGGTAGGAACAGGGCTTGCGACAGAAGGAGTACCGCCGCAAATACGCAGATGAGAAAGATGACTTCAATGCTCATGGCCGCTCCTATAACAGATCCATATGATGGTCGACGCCAAACAGCTCAAATGGCAGGTGAATGCCTTTCTTATTGAGTTCCGAGTGGAAATGAGGCACCACGCCGCTGGCGGCAAACTTGCCTTGAATCAGGCCATCTTCCGAACGCCCTTGACGCTGGAAAGCGAAGATCTCTGAAAGCGTGATGACCTCTCCTTCCATGCCATTAATTTCGGTGATGCTGACGATTCGGCGACGGCCATCTTCTTGGCGCTCTAACTGAACCACCAGATCAATGGCTGAGGCGATCTGGGTGCGGATGTTTTTAACCGGTACATCGAAGCCGGCCATACACACCATGTTTTCCAATCGGCTCAAGGCATCTCGAGCGGAGTTAGCGTGTAAGGTGGTGAGCGACCCTTCGTGGCCAGTATTCATGGCCGTGAGCATGTCCATGGCTTCGGCGCCTCGCACCTCCCCCACCACGATACGGTCGGGGCGCATCCGTAGGGAGTTTTTGACCAACTCTCGTTGAGATACTTCGCCGCGTCCCTCAAGGTTTGCTGGGCGGGTCTCCAGTCGAACGATGTGCTGCTGTTGAAGCTGCAGTTCAGCGGAGTCCTCGATGGTGATGATGCGTTCATCGTCAGGAATGTAGCCGGACATAATATTGAGCAGCGTTGTTTTGCCGCTACCCGTACCTCCGGATACCAGCACATTAAGCTTGCCCAGCACCACGGCATTAAGTACGTCTGACATCGCTTGAGTCATCGAGCCGTATTCCACCAACTGTTCCGCTTTGAGCTTTTCTACGGTAAACCGGCGAATGGACATGCTTGGCCCATCCAGCGCCAATGGTGGAATGATGGCATTAACTCGCGAACCGTCTTTCAGGCGTGCGTCTACCATGGGGCTGGACTCATCCACTCGTCTACCAACACCGGATACAATTTTATCGATGGTGTTGAGCAGGTGCTGGTTGTCGTTAAACGCCATGGGAACGCGCTCAAGCTTACCGAAGCGCTCTACGAAGATGTTATTGAAATTGTTGATGAGAATGTCTGAGATGGTGGGGTCTTCCAGTAGCGTTTCCAACGGCCCTAATCCCATAACTTCATCATTGATCTGTTTGATGATCTTCTCTCGAGACGCCAGGTTAATTGGGCGAGGATTATCATAGAGAATCTCATTACAGATGTTTGAGATCTGTGCTCTGGCTTCCTCTTCGGAAACGGCACCAAGACGAGAGACATCCAACAGCTGCATCAATCGTTCATGAAGTTCATTTTTGATGATGGTTTCTTGCTCGGTCAGCAGTTTCTTGCTGATGTCATAATCGTGGTTAGACGACATTTCCATTGGTTATTTTCTCCATAACTTGGCCCACAACCCTTGTTGGTTGGGAGCGTTCTCATCGGGAAGTAGGGCATCACATATGGCGTGTATGTCTTTGGTAATGGCCTCTTTGGGAGCAAAGCTAGAAAGGCGTTTACCTTCGTCTGCACAGCAACTGGCGCGCTTAAAATCATTGCGTACGGTGAACACCGAACGAATGCCAATGGTGTCAATGACATCTTCAACACTGATTTGGGCTCTCGATTTATCAAATCGGTTAAAAATCAAATGGATGCGATCTTTGCTGATGCCTAATTGCATGGTGAAATAGCGCACCGCGGCGGCGGCGTCCCGTATGCAGGCCACGCTATCTTGAATCACTAAAAGGATGAATTGGGCATCGGTCAAAATGGGTACTGACCAGTGATCCGGACCTTGGGAGAGATCAACGGTAACTGACGGATAGTGAGCCCTGATCTTAAACAGCAGATTGGGGAGGTTATTAAACTGAAAGTGGTCACTATCGAGCTGACTAAACGGCAATGTTGGCAATAGGTGGATGTTGTCAATTTGGCTCATAAAGCCCGTGATAGCGCTGTCTTCCAGTTGCTCCACGTGGCTCAGGGCGTCCTGAAAGTAATATTGCGGTTGCTTATTTAGCAGCAGCATCTGGTTACCATGGAGGTGGTCACCATCGATCAGGGCAACCGGGGTGCCTCCATCTCGCATACACAAACAGTCTGCTATTGCGGTGCTGATGAAGCTGGCTCCTGCGCCTCCTTTGGCATTAACTACCGCGATGGTTGGTGCTAGCTTCAACTCTTCAGCGAGGGCGGAGGCGATGGTGTAGATGGCGTTAGACAGCTCTTCGGTTGGAGCATCTAGGGCGATGAAGTCATTGGCTCCACACTGCATGGCGGTTCGCATCAATTCTGCACTTATCTCCTTGCCAAGCACCAGCATGTTGGCGCATTTACCTGAAAAGCTCTGAATAAGCGTGACCGCCTGTTTTTGATCCGATGGCACAATCAAAATGAGTAATTTTGCGGCGCGCAGAATCTCAGTGTTGAGTTGATTGATGGGGTGTGAATCCAAAGTCAGGTTGGGTGTCGACTTTAGGGTTTTAACCACCTCGGTTTGATCGATTGGATTTGCAGCCACCAAAAGTGCCCGAACCGGCGCGGGCAGGGCTTTTATTTTTTTAGGGATGGATACACTCGTATTGTTATTGGTTTCCCACTGAAGAGATGTTGGCATTGATTTATTCTCCCTCATTTTGCCCCCTTAACTGCACACCGTGGTGCCGAAGCGAGTCGCACCTAAGCTCTCTCGAGGCAAGGTGGTAGAAAAATCTGGCGAGTTGAACGTAAAAGCCAGTCCCGGAACGATGAAACTGTGTTGATAATTGACGATGGACGCTCGAACTAAGGCGATATCGAAGAAGGTCGCTGCTGGGGTGCCATCTAGAGACAGATATTCGATATTTAGATTGGCGGTGGACAGGTCGGGACCAATCCGTGTGCCGTCATACAGTGCCAGTGACTGCAATGCCAATGGTGCGTCAGGGGAGCCACTGGTATCTGGGGCGCATACGCTGGCCAGTCGAGCCGCGCGTCTGGAGGCTTCCGCCAACACGTTGTAAGTGAACATCAAACGTGACACTTCCAGACAGGCAAAGATAACGATGAACACCACGGTTGCTACAATCGCAAACTCAACTGAGTAGACCCCTGCTTGACCTTTACGGCTATTCATAGTGCCCTCATGGAAACGGTTGCGGTAAGAGGGAAGCCGTAATTTAAGGTTTGCCCGTAGTTGCCTCCAAGATCGCCGCTAAAAATTGAGTTCCAGTTGTAGGTGGCACTGACGCTAATAAGATCCCCAGAGGAGGGAACGGAGATGGTGATATTGCTGACGCTCAGCCCAGGTAGCACAGGCGTTAGGTTACCGGTATCGCCATAGACACCTAGATTCTTCGCTGTGGCCTGAACCTCAGCAGTAATGTCTATGAGTGAAGTGGTGCCTGGCTTGGCGTTGTTTATCAGGTAGCGGCAGGTGTTGCGTACAACGCTGTTAAGCTGGTTATACTGATACATCGCTCGCCCCAGCTCACCGATGGCAAAAAACAGTAAGAACAATATTGGTAGGGTGATGGTGGCTTCGATGGCGGCCACGCCCCGTTGGTGAAGGTGTGAGCGTTTCATCTTAAGAGTCCTTATTATCTGGGTCGCGATAAAGGACGATGGTGTAAGGGCCATCTTCTAAGGTGGTATCGTCAGTTGCTACGCCCGTACCGGTACAATCTTCCACAAATTCACCTATGACGTAGGCTAGGTTCCCCTTTTGGATCACCTCTTGCATGAAATAGAAGCAGGCAAACCCCAAGAAGGGGATGTCGTTGTTTTGGCCATTGGACTGGCCATCGCACTGACCCACCACAATGGCAAATTCCCGTCGATTGGCACCGCCGCTGCCATCCCAGGTGTCACTGTTGTGGGGACAGCTATTCTGGAACCTTGAGCCACCATCAACGGTGTTGTCGACATAGTTGTCGCTGTAATCGGAGTAACGATAGAGGGATGGCGTGGCTAAGGTGCCATCCACTGGGGTGTTATCGGAGGAGAAGACAATATTGTCGTCGCCATCAATGTCTAAGGCTTCACCAACGCAGATATCTTTGTCTCGCGGGTGATCAGTGGCATTCACTGTCCCCCCATGGTAAACGCCCAATCTGGTGTTCATGCCGGTAGCAACTGGGCCGACGTTGTTGCCTGGTTCAGTGGATATGCCGTCATCGCCACTGAAACAGTAGTTATTGCCGGAGTTCTCCCCTGCCATCGCCGCACGAATGTCGGCGGCCCCTGAGTTATCGCCTAAGCGAATGAGCTGAAAGTTACCTGGGCCAATAGGGGAGTCTTGTTCGCTGGAGATCTTCATCGCCATGATGTTGCCCTGAGGGTAGCCGAAGGGCTCCCCAGCGGTATCTCCTTCACACACCATCATAGGTAATACGTTCTGAGAGCAGTTCACCAAGGGAGTTGAGGGACCGGCGACCGCAGAGGAGCGAACTCGCTTATCCATGCCGATGGCTTTGCCGAGGTAGCTGGCCAGCGGAACGGACTCAACCCGAACTCGGACATACTCTGCATCGGCTGCCGTGGTAGCAATGAATGGGTCGGGCTGCTCAGAAAACTCAATGGTAATTTGCGGAGTGACTTCATCTTGTGAATAGACGAGTGAAGCCATGTCGATGCCATCGTCGAGCTGACTGAAGTCAGACTCAGACATTAAGCTACTCAATGTTGCGATGGCATCTTGGCGAGCTCCTTGATGATCGTCGCCCTGCTCTAATGATAGGGCGGCACTTAGGGCGGCAGAGTCCACCGCATTTTGCAGACGCGTTTTACTCAGCAGCAAATGTCCACTTTCCAGCGCCATGGCTCCCATGACGATGATGGTCACTAGAGCGATGGTCACCATTACCAATATCGCTCCCCGCTGCCGAGCTAACGGAGAGAAAACCAACGAGCGATTTGAGCGCTTCATGTTGTTCTCCTGCAAAGAGAGGGTTCAATAAGTTTAGTTGCTTCCTCCGCCAAGGCTGACTTCTCTTATCTCGCCTCGGGCCTCTTTAGGCTGACTGGCGGCACCGTTATAGTTGGTCATCACCACATTGCCCACTTTTCCTGATAACTCGTTGACTGCACCGGCATTCCTGCGGGCAGCGTCCGGATCCAAAACTTGCTGTTGTTGTAGTTGAGCCGTGGTTTGCCCCAGCTCAAACTGGTTCATGACATTGCTAGTACAGCCGCAGAGTAGGCTGGCTGTGCAGGCAGACAACAGAATGAGTTGCTTCATGGGTAACTCCTTACAGTGAATGACCGTACTTGTTCTGAGTGCCACCCGCATCGGTGGACGGCGTATCAACAGTTTGGTCGACCACGACGGTGTTGGGGTTGGTGTCCGGTTGCTGCTCAAGGTTGCGCTTAGAGAGCTCTCCGAGCAGGTAAAACTCGACGTCGTCAGGGGAGACAAAGCCGTCCGTTGGAAGCACCAAGTCATCTCGGATAATGGGGCGAACTAAGCGAGGTGTAACGAGAATCACCAGCTCGGTTTCACCGTTGCGGTACTCTTGGCTACTGAAGAGCTGACCTAGAATTGGAATGTCGCCTAGGCCGGGCAGTTCATCGAGGCTTTCGCGAACCGTATTACTTAATAGGCCCGCAATGGCAATGGTTTGACCGTCTCCCAGTTCAACGGTGGAGTTGGCACTGCGCTTGATAATAGAAGGGGTGACCAGAGCGGTGGTAGAACCTTCTGGAATGATGCCTACTGAATTGGCGTTACTCAGTTCGCTGACTAAGACGTTTAGATTGAGGTTGATGCGGCCACTGTCGAGTACGGTGGGTACAAATTTAACCCCAACACCAAAGCTCTTGTATTCAATGGTAGTGCCTTCGCGACTTGGAACCGGAACAGGGAACTCACCACCGGAGAGAAATTCAGCCAGCTGCCCACTTAGCGCGGTTAAGTTGGGCTCAGCCAGCACACGAGCCAAGCCCTGCTGTTTGGCGGCGTCTAAAGCGAAATTAAAGATAAAGTCGCCGCTGACGTAGCTACCAAAGAAACCTTTGTCATTAATGGCACCGTCACCACCAATGATGCCTCCCAGAAAATCGCTGCCGTCAGAGATTATTTGAAAGTCTGAGTCCAGTTGGCGCGCCAGCTCGCGCTGCACTTCAGTTACGGTGACTTCAAGCATGACTTGATGGCCGCCACCCACAGACATGATGTTTAGTACCGAAGATGGATTGCCTGAGGTGTCTGCTGCAACGGCGTAGCCTTTGGCTAGGTCCATGGCCATATTCATTTTTTCCAAGTTGGAAACCTGACCGCCGATGACGAGCTGCCCTTGGGAGCTGTGAACCTGAATCGACTCATCGGGAAGAAAGCGATACAACTTTTCTTTTAAACCATTGAGATCGTGGGTGATCTCAATATCGATGATATCAACCAGACGATCCTCTTCATCCCAGACCAATATGTTGGTGCTACCGAGCTGCTTACCGAGAATATAGAGCTCGGTAGGCTGCATGATCAGAATGTCGGCGATGCTTGGGTTACCAACGGAGACTCGGGCAGCTTCCTGTTTTATGGGAAGGGTACGAGATTTATAGATAGGAACCGGAAAGCTCTGCTGCATTAGCTCGGTTCCGCCGCCTGCATAGGCCTTTTCAGTGATGCCTACGGCGCCAACTGACAGAGCCAGGACGGCGATCTTGGTTAGACTTTTTGCCACTTTAACGAACTCAAACATAAGCATGTTCCTATGAAGGCTTAGTGGTTTTCGACGGAAACGGTGTGCTGTTGGGTGCCTCTGATCACTTCGATTTTTTTGGAGACAGCTTTCGGCTCGGGACGAACGGTACGAGAAACGGCTTTTGGTGTCGGTATGGTGGCCACGGCAGTTTCAAGTACAGGCTCGGGAGCGGTTGGTGTCTCTACCACCTCAATCGGGGCATCGTCATTGGGGTTTCGTAGTGCTAACTGGATGGTGCCTTTGCTGCGTGCGCTCATTAGCGTTTCCGCCTCCTCAAGGGTGACCTCTAACGTTACGGCGCGCACAACAATAGGTTGGCTGGAGTCTTGGTTGGCTTTCTGGTCGATGGCGAGCACTTTTAGGTTGCTCAGCACCACGTCCGTTTGAGAGCGTTTTGACGGACTGCGAGGATCTCCTGCTTTAAAGGTGACCAGTACGTCGACTCGGTTTCCGGGTAATAGGAAGCCCGCCACACCAACAACGTCGTTGACTCTGATGGTGACTGCCCGCTTGTTGGGGGAGATCAAACTGGCTAAGACACTGCCTTCGCCTTTATTTGCCAGCTTTTGTGGGTGAAGCGTGTCTCCTCTAAGAAGAGGAAATTTGGTGACTTTGCCGACGGCACCTTCCACATCGGTTAAGGCTTGGTCTGAGGCTAGGGCTTTTGGAATCGTCTGCAGCGATAGGTGTTTTCTTTCAAGCACCGTTCCTGAGGGGACATCGATGGCCATTGTGACCACCAGTGCTTGATCTGGAGCAATGTTGGTTGGTTGCGTTTTTTTAAGCCAATTTTGAGCGAGCATGACGGCACCGACTCCAAAGATTAGCGACAGCAATACGAAGAAGAGAGAGCGCCTATTCATATCAGCTCCTAGTACGCATTAATTCATGGATTGCACGAAGTAGATCGACCAAGCCTGATGAAGCAGTTGCTTAGTCACTTGATTAGGTAGTTCATTGAAGTTGATTTGATCAGCGACAATGGACAGCAGATCCCTTGGGTGGCAAGGAAGCAGTACCTTGTCGTTGGGTTGGTAAAGCTCTGTGAGCAGCCAGTCGAAGGTTTCATCATCACAACGCAGAGCCAGCTCATCGCAATTTTGTTGCCAAATCGCTTTAAAATGTGATCGCTCTAAGGCTGTGAAGGGGATTTTGTAGCCAAGTCTACGCAAGAATGCCTCATCCACCAGTTGAGCCGGATCTAAGTTGGTGGAAAACAGTAATATCTGCTCGAACGGCACGTCAAAGTGTTCACCGCTAGGGAGCGATAGGAAATCTCGACTCTCTTCCATGGGCACAATCCAGCGGTTAAAGATCTCTTTGGGAGTAATTTGTTGTCGTCCTAGATCATCAATCAGCAATACGCCGTTATTTGCCTTTAAACCAATAGGGGCGTGGTAGGTCTTCGAGTCTCTATCGTAGTGGACGTTAAGCATCTCTTGGGTCAACTCGCCGCCAACGACGAGAAGCGGCCTGCGACAGCGATGCCAGCGCGGGTCGTGGCCTTGAGTGAGCATGATTGAGTTGTCCTGAGCCTCTTGCTCATGGAGTTCATGCAATTGAGGATCAAAAATTTGAATGATTGCCTGATCGATGCTGACTGCATGGGGTATTAACACATCATCGCCGAACACTAAGTTGAGATGACGGCAGAGGTAACTTTTACCTGTACCTGGAGGGCCATAGATTAAAACGGGTCGTTTCGAGTTTAGAGCTGGGCCAATCAGCGTCAGTAATTGGTTCGGCAACGTGATCTTTTCAAACGCTCTTTTAATCACCTCGCGGGTAACTTTATGCTGGCGACTTGATTGCGCGCGACATACAGACCAGTACTGCTCTAGAGGCACAGGAACCGGCCCTAAATAGCCACTTTTCTCAAAGGCAAGTTTCGCTAGGTTACGGCCGGCTTCACTTAATGCATAGCGCATTTGGCCATCAGAGGTGGTTTGTTTATTTTCAACCAGATTCGCCCGTTTGGCTTCGTCTAAGAGGGTTTGAACGATGTTGCCAGCTAAGCAAAGGCGATTGCTCAGTGCGATAAGGGTGAGTACGTCGGCGTCCAGTAGGTGCTTTAATACTAGGTTTTGCAATAGTTGTTCACTAACACCAACCTCGGCGATGGATGTCGGTTTACTGGTCATGGTCTTAGTTTGACTATCGCTTTTGACTCTAGCTTCGGTAATCATCGTGAACCCTCAATGAGGACAATTAGAAATAAAGCTCTACCAATGGCGCACAAAACGGCGCTTCATTCTTAAAAGAGACAAGTAAATAACAGCTATATTTAGCGGTGAGGCATTATGTTTACTGGCCGTCACAATCTCCCGCCGAGTCTACCGTCGCGCAAATTTCAGAAATCTGTTCTGCAGTTTCAGTGCCTAATTCGGTAAAAGCAATGACCATCCCACCGGCGACTAAACTTCCTGCGATAGCGTATTCGACAGCGGATAATGCAGATTCGTCATACCAGAACTTTTTGATAACTTTAATAAGCATGACGGCCTCTAACTTATTGAAATATGTCTACACCTGTTCAGTTAAGAGTAGACGTGGAATGTTGATGTTGCTGTCCTAAATTTGCTATAAATTGCATCTATCTGTCGTGCAAAGGGCAACCTTGTGTTGTTTTTTATTAAAAAATTCATATTTATCAATAGCTTTTATTTGTTTTTCGGCGATAAAGCGGGGAACTTATAAAAATAGAGGGTTATTGTATGTTTAATTGTTATTGTTAATATTTTGTTTTGGGTATGGACATTGTGGAATTAATGGCCTACCTCCTTGTCAATTTAGACCTGGAAATTTAATTGGAACGGTAATTAAGATAAACCAACCTATGGCTAAGGCTGGGGCATAAGGTACTTTTAGGCCGGCTGCTTCGTTGAGCGAAGGTTTAAAGTAGGTACGGGTTATTAGGCATTGATAATAACGCTCAGCAGTCATTTTAATTCCTTGCCAACCTACCCGATATAAAGCGATGGCCAGAGTTGTGACACCACCGGCTGCGATGCCAAGGCAGAGGCTCCAGAACACCATCGCTGGGCCGACAAAGCTGCCGATCGCCATCATGAGTTTGATGTCGCCAGCCCCGATAATGCGTTTCTTATAAAACCATACGAGGCTGAGTAGAGCTGTTAATGCGCCCAGTAAAGAGGTGCCGAAACCGGCGAGCCCGTCATAAAAGCCATTAAAGGAGATACCAGTGATAAGCCCTAATATAACGATCAGGTTGGGGATTTTTTCTGTTGTAAGATCAGTCACTACCGCGATGATAAACAGCGCAGAAACTAAAATATGTTGCAGCGTTTCATATTGAATATCGGCCATCTAGCATCCCTCTAGATCAAACAGAGCACTGCCATGCAGTGCTCTCACACGATAAAGTACTAAACGTCCTTATTTAGGCGCCGTCGCAATCACCTGTTGAATCAACAGCTGCACATAGTGCGGAGATCTCTTCGGTCGCTTCTGTCCCTAGCTCACCAAACGCGATAACCATGCCACCTACGACTAGGCTACCTGCAATTGCATACTCTACCGCGGATAAACCGCTTTCATCATTCCAAAACTCTACGAGTGCTTTCTTGATCATCGCAATATCTCCGCATAGTAAGAAAAATGCTCCGCCGTTTGAAACCTAGGAGCTGACCCCACAAGTTGTGAGTCGCATGAATAAAGTTAGACGACAAAGTCCTATGTTGCTAATACGAATTTGCGGTTTTTGTCATTATTTTTATTATCTTAGTTTTTATGAGTTTCGATGAGTGAAACCAAATATGGTTAGTGGGGCTTTTCTTTTTAGATTAATTTGCCTTGGAGTTTGTTTTTATTGCGAATTAAAATCTCTAGTGAGGTTATCTTCTGACAGTTGGTATATATCTTGGTTCATAGACAAGTCACCATTTACGTCAACTCTAGCAAGGAAATAAGTCAGGTAAACGAAAATGGTACGGTTTATCATTTTCATTTTGGTCAGATTGGTGTCTTTACTTAAGGCTAAATTTTTATACTCACTCGGAGGTAGAAGTACTTGGGCAAGCGACTCAATGTTTTTTACTCTCACGCAGCCATGGCTCAATGCCCGAGTTGTTTCTCTAAATAAGTATTGATTGGGAGTGTCGTGTAAATAGATTGCATTACTTTGAGTCAGGTTAAGTTTGAGAAATCCGAGCGCATTATTCTTTCCTGGTTTTTGCTTAAGACTGTGTGAGGAAAACCAATGGTTCAACGGTTGTTCTCGAGCTATCGCCCAGTCAAGGATGGGCTCTCCTGATTGATAGGGAACCAGCTCAAAGCCGCGATTTTGCAGTTGATAAGGGTCCTTACGATGAGCTGGCAGTAGCTCCCCATTGATGATCGATGGTGGCGGTGTCCAGTTGGGGTTAATGGTGATGGAGCGAAATTTTGAGTTCATCCTTGGTGTCGGTGTGGCTGACTTGCCAACGATCACTGGCAAAGACAGGTGAAGCCGTTGGTTTCGGTAATAATCCAGCTGAAACTGTGGGATGTTGACGATAATGCTGTGTTCCGGCAGCTGACTTGGTAGTTGCAGCCACTGCCTCAAGGTAAATCGGATTTGTTCAATCCGCTTGGCTTTGGGGGTTGAGATCAGTCGAGCTGTTGGTTGATCCAGTTTACCTGATGGTGTGAGTTCATGTTGCGTTTGAAATGCTTTCAAGCTGTGTATTAAGGCAGGATCCCAAACGTGGCGATCTTTTAGGTGACTTGGCAGCGATTGACCCGCTTGACTGGCCAACCAGCGGCGCAATACGGCGACTTCTGGGTGCTGCTGCCCTAACTTTAAACCGATTAGTGGCTCTAGGTTAGGAAGTGGTAGGGCCGCTAGGGCTTGCTCCTTTTTTAGAGCCTGCCTTAATCGGCTAAATTCTTGATATTGAGGAATCTGCTCAACGCCCCATGCAGCCAGTGAATTGGTCGATATTGCTTGGTTGAGTGCTTGGGTTGCTTTGGTTTCAGGGCTGAATCTGAGCCGCGCGCGTGCATTAACAAATTCATAGGAAGCGGCTTCAATAGCCTGAGTATTTGGATAAGTGTCAGCGAGAAAACCTAGATCATGGAGAAAGTTCGCCCATTGCATCGTAGTGCGATTCTGCGCCGACGAGCCTGCGTCGGCGAGCAATGAAGCACAAGGGAGTAACAATAGCCATGCTAGCCAGATTCGCATATCAGTGTTCTTGGCTCCGGTTGTCTGCACTTTAAGTACTGATGATAGACCTTGCTGTGAGACTCGCTCTTTTTCAATTGCCGATATTCGGTTGGTGTTAAGCCCAGATGCTGCTTAAAGGAGCGACAAAAGTGTGATGGCGTTGAGAAGTTTAAGCGATAGGCGATGGCGGCTACGCTGAGGCCGTCATCCCTGAGGAGATCCGGTGCTGCTTCTAAGCGTCGACACAGCAGGTAGTTACTGAATTTTATCCCTAAATATTGATTAAACAGGTGGCAGAGTCGACTGTCACTGATGCTCACCTCATGAGCCAATTGCTGCAGTGACAGAGGCGTGCCAAACCGCTGCTCAATCAATTCCAGGGTTTGGCGCAATTTCTCGTGGGTATGGCGCTGCTGATGGCCAATAGGTTGGTAGTTGGGGTTAAGTCGACATTTGATGTCCACCAGATCGATGGCTGGTGGAGGGGCCATGTAGCCTTGCTCAACGCGATGATCTAAGCACCACTTTAAATTTGGTACCGACAGATTGGGAAACAGCACAATGAACTTGCGTCTTGGCTGTTGTGCCATCAGGAGCTCGATGGCTTTAATCTCTTGCTCATCTTGGTTTTTGAAGATCACTATGCAAGCTGAGCTCATTGCTTCATGGGGCTCAGGAGCTCGGCATTGGAGCACGGCAGCGTCTCCCAATTTTCCGATCAGTTTCACCGGAGGTTGGTCTTCAAAATGGCGTAAAAAGGCCACAGGCAGCTCAGCTTGGTTCATGGATTCCTTTCCTAAACGACTAAAACTCAAAAGGACAACGGGCGTTTTTTTGATGTAACCCCTAGTTAATAGCTAGTACAGCTATAGGGGAAAGGCAAAGGTGAGAGTGAAGAAACTGTCTGGTTTGGCAGTAAAAAGCCCTCAAATGAGGGCTTAAAAGTGGGGAAGCGGGTTACTTTTTGTTTTTGAATTCTTCCGGCAGGTGACGGTAGAGATAGACGATGGTCAGTACGGTGTAGACCAGTGTCATTCCCATTAGGCCGAACACTTTGAAGTTCACCCAGGCTTCTTGAGATAGATTGAAGGCTATGTAGATGTTCAGTAGGCCGCTGCCGATAAAGAACACCACCCAAGCCAGAGCCGCATTGCGCCAGATGTTGTCAGGTAGAGGCATCTCTTTTCCGAGCATCGCTTTGAGCAATGATTTTTTCATGAGCTCAGCAACCAGCAGCGCCCCAGCAAACAGGAACTGGACAATGGTCACCTTCCATTTGATGAAGGTGTCATCTCGCAGCACCATGGTCAAAGTGCCGAAAACCGCCACCAAGATGAATGTGATGATGTGCTGCTTCTCCACCTTCTTGTAGAGGGTGTAGAGCAAACCAATTTGGATGGCAGATGCGGCTACCAGCGCGCCACTGGCCAGATAGATGTCGTAAAACTTATAGACGGCGAAGAACACCAGCAGAGGCAGAAAATCTAAAATCTGTTTCATAGATTACTTTTGTTGAGTAAGGGTACGGTTTTCGAAGTTAAGTCTACCTAAAGCTTATAGAGGCGCAAAGGCGATTCCCATTCGAGAACCGCCTTTAATGTCACAAACTGAGTCAAATTTGCGTTAAGCGAGGGTGGCCGCCTTCATCTGCTGGGTGAAGCGAGTCACATTTTGCAGCAGCTGTTGCGGCTTATCGTGGCTGTCGGCAATGAGTTTTACCGTGGCGCTGCCGGCAATCGCTCCAGCGGCGCCAGAGCTAATCGCCTCTTTGACCTGCTCAGGTGTTGCGATACCAAAGCCGAGAATGGCTGGCGGTGCGTTATGGGCCTTGAGGGTTTCCAGTAGTGGCCCCAAAGGCTTGCCTGCTTTGGTTTCGGTACCGGTTACGCCAGCTCGAGAAACCAGATAGGTGTAGCCTTCGCCCAGCTCAGCCACCTGCTTTAAGGTGGCTTCATCGCCGTTTGGTGGGGCGATGAAGATTGGGGCGATGCCATGGCGACGGGCGGCGTCCGCAAACGGTGCGCTCTCTTCGATAGGCACATCGGCAACCAGCACCGAATCGATGCCCGCTTGCTGACAGCGAGCGTAGAAGGCGTCAATACCTGGGCTGAACACTAGGTTAGCGTAAACCAGCAGACCAATGGGGATCTGAGGGTGGCGCTCACGAATCTGGTCCAGCATCTCAAAGCACTTGGCTGGCGTGGTTCCGGCATGTAGCGCTCGCAGGGTGGCGTCCTGAATGGTTGGGCCGTCCGCCAGTGGGTCGGAGAATGGGATGCCAAGTTCCAGCGCATCCGCGCCGCCTTCGATGAGGGCATCCACAATCGCAAGGCTTAATTCAGGGTTGGGATCACCTAGGGTAACAAAGGGGACAAAAGCGCCTTGGTTTTGAGCTTTGAGCTCGGTAAACAGGGTTTGATAGCGGCTCACAGCTTGCCCTCCTGAGTCAGAATGTCATGTACGGTAAAGATGTCTTTGTCGCCTCGTCCTGAGAGGTTCACCAGCATAATTTTCTCTTCGGTCTCCTGTTCGGCCAGCTTGTAGGCCATCGCCAGTGCGTGGGCGGACTCCAGTGCCGGAATGATGCCTTCACAGCGGGCCAGCAGTTGGAACGCCTCTAGCGCCTCCTCATCGGTAATAGATAGGTACTGGGCGCGTCCGGTTGCCGCCAGATGAGCGTGCTGAGGGCCAACGGAAGGGAAATCCAGGCCGGCGGAAACCGAGTAGGATTCCTGAATTTGGCCGTGCTCGTCCTGCATCATTGGCGCTTTCATGCCGAAGAAGATGCCGGTTTTGCCGTGGCCAACTGGCGCGCCATGTTCGCCGGTTTCGATGCCTTTACCCGCAGGCTCAACGCCGATTAGGGCGACCTCTTCATCGTCGATGAAATCCGCAAACATGCCGATGGCGTTAGAACCACCGCCAACGCAGGCCAGTACGGTATCTGGTAGGCGGCCCTCTTTGGCCAGCATCTGCTGTTTGGCTTCCTCACCAATCATCTTTTGAAACTCACGAACGATGGTGGGGAACGGGTGAGGGCCCGCTGCGGTGCCCAGCAAGTAGTGGGCGCTGTCGTAGTTGGCGGACCAGTCGCGCATCGCCTCGTTGCAGGCATCTTTTAAGGTGGCGGAACCTGCGTGCACCGGAATGACCTCGGCACCCATCAGCTTCATGCGGAACACGTTGGGGCTTTGACGCTCGGCGTCTTTGGCGCCCATGTACACTCGGCATTTCAATCCTAGCAGGGCACAGGCCAGTGCGGTGGCCACGCCGTGTTGACCGGCACCGGTTTCGGCGATGATCTCGGTTTTGCCCATGCGTTTGGCTAGCAGCGCTTGCCCTAGAACTTGGTTGGTCTTGTGGGCGCCGCCGTGCAGCAGATCTTCTCGTTTTAAGTAGATCTTCACCTTGGGGTTGGGGCTGAAGTTGCGAGTCAGGGTCAGCGCAGTGGGGCGACCGGCGTACTCTTTCAGCAGTGACACAAACTCTTGCTGAAATTCTGGGTCTTGTTGGGCGTCCACAAAGGCTTGCTCAAGTTGCTTTAGGGCTGGCATCAGAATCTGCGGCACGAACATGCCGCCGTATTCGCCAAAGTAAGGATTTAATAGGGTCGTCATGGGGTACCTCAATACTGTCGTAGGCGTGCGAACGCCAATGCGATTTTGTCTGAATCTTTGATGCCTGGGGCTGACTCCACACCGGAGTTCAGATCCAGACCGATAAATTGCTCTTTGATGGCGTCCTGCACGTTATCTGGGTTTAAGCCGCCGGCTAACATCGCCTGATGCCGTTGCTGGCCCACCTGGCTCCAATCGAAGGTGTGGCCGCTGCCGCCAAACTGACCTTTGCTGACGGAATCAAACAGCAGGCGGTCTGCGTTACTTACCAAGTTACTGCCATCGGGCTTGACCGCTTTCCACAGCTTGGTCTGTGGCAATTTGCTGCGCAGGGCATCCAGATAGGCGTCATCTTCGTTGCCGTGGAGCTGCACCCCGTAAAGCCCCAGTGTGGTGGCTGCGGCGACCACTTCATCCAGTTCGGCGTTTACGAATACGCCGATGTAGTTGAGCTCGGCGGCACCTCTAACCTGTTGGGCCTGCTCAAGAGAGACGCAGCGTGGGGACTTGGCGGCGAAAATGAGCCCACCATAAACCGCACCTGCGGCCGCAACCGCTTGAGCGTCTTGTGGGCGGGTTAGGCCGCAGACTTTGTTTTCACCAAAGATCAGCTGGCGGCAGGCCAAGTCGATATTTGGCTGAGCGGTTAGGCTGCTGCCCACCAAGAAAGCGTCGGCGTGGGGGGCAAGGCGACGAACCTGTTGATGGTTCTCGATGCCGGACTCGCTGATCACCACTCGGTCGGCGGGGATCTGGCTGGCCAGTTTTTCGGTGGTGGCTAGATCGATGGAGAGATCTCGCAGGTCGCGGTTGTTGATGCCGATGATGCGAGCGTTCAGAGCCAGTGCTCGGTCAAGCTCCTGCTGGTTGCTGACCTCCGTGAGAATGTCTAGCCCCAAAATTTGCGCCTCGTCGGCCAGCAGCTGGTACTGCTCATCGCTAAGTACCGACAACATCAGCAGCGCCGCATCGGCGCCCATATGGCGAGCCAAGCGCAGTTGGCGGCGGTCAATAACAAAGTCTTTGCACAGCAGAGGTTGGTCAACCTCGGCTCGAATCGCTTTTAGGTATTCAAAATCGCCCTGAAAGAACTGCTTGTCGGTGAGTACGGACATCGCCGCCGCATAGGGCGCATAGCTTTTGGCAATGGCCACAGGATCAAAATCAGGGCGAATCAGGCCTTTGGAAGGGCTGGCTTTTTTACACTCCAAAATGAATCCGGTATTGCCGCCTTTAAGGGCGTTAAACAAGGATCGTTGGCTTGGCTCAGCTTGGGTGTCCAGCAGCTCGCCATAGCGGGCGCGCAGCTGGTCGATGTGCGCGGCCTTGGTGGCAACGATTTTATCTAAAATGGTCGCCATCTTATGCGTCCTCTTGGGGTTGTTGCTGAGACAGCTTGGCAAAGGCCTGCACCAACTCCAGCGGCTTGCCGCTGTCCATGGTGGCAAGGGCTAGCTCAAAGCCTTGCTTCAGGGTATCGGCCTTGCCAGCTAGGAATAGGCCGGCTCCGGCATTAACCGCCACTGCGGCGCGCTGGGCTTTGGTGCCGCCGCCGCCGAGAATGTCGCGGGCGATGGCGTGGTTTGTTTCTGGCTCGCCCCCTTCGATGGCGCTAAGTGGGTAGGCATCGATGCCAAAGGTGGCTGGGGACAGGGTGAGTTCGGTCAGCTCGCCGGCTTTGATCTCAACCGCTTTGGTTTCGCCGTGAATGGCGATCTCATCCAGACCACTGCCATGAACCACCAGCGCCCGCTCAACGCCTAAGGCGGCGATGGTTTCGGCGATGGGGCGAATCAGCTTGGCATCGTACACACCCAACAGCATCTGGTTGGGTCTGGCTGGGTTGATGAGTGGCCCTAACACATTAAACAGGGTGCGGGTCTTTAAGGCTTGACGCACCGGCATCGCATGGCGAATGCCGCCGTGGTAGTGAGGGGCAAACAGGAAGGTTACACCCAGCTCCTCCAAACAGTGAGCCGACTGCTCGGGGCTCATGGCCAGATTGACACCGAATTGGGTAAGTAGGTCGGAAGCGCCGGATTTGCTGGATACGCTGCGGTTGCCGTGCTTAGCGATGCGAGCCCCAGCGGCGGCGGCCACAAAAATGCTGGTGGTGGAGATGTTGATGGTGTTGGCGCCATCGCCGCCGGTGCCAACGATGTCCAGAAGATCACCTTCGGGGCGAGGAAAGGCAACGGCGTGTTCACGCAGGGCGCTGGCGGCACCGGTGATTTCGCTGACGGTTTCGCCGCGCAGTTTCATGGCGGTAAGGATGCCTGCCAGCTCAATTTGGTCGACCTCTCCTTGGACGACTTGGCCAAACAGGTGCTGGCTTTGCTGTTGCGTCAGTGGCTGACCATTTAAGACCTGGGCCATCAGTTCGGTAGTTTGGGTTAACACAGCGGCGTCTCCTCGGTCAGTTGGGTCAGGGTGCGGGTCAGCAGTTGGCTGCCGACTTCGGTCAAGATGGACTCAGGGTGGAATTGAAAACCGACGGCGCGGTCTTGATTGTGTACGACTGCCATCGGCATCTCATCGACACTGGCGGGTACGTGCAGGCACTGGGGCACTTCATGGGCTACCAGGCTGTGATAGCGAGCGACGGAAAGTGGGTTGTCCATGCCTGCAAACAGCGGACCGTTGTCATGGCGCATAGGACTGGCTTTGCCGTGAACCACAGAGCCCGCAAAGCTGACTTTGCCGCCGTAGTGTTCAACCAGCGCTTGATGGCCCAGACAGATGCCTAAAATTGGCAGTTTTCCGGCCACCAGCTTTAATAGCGCCATCATGCAACCTGCTTCGTGGGGCGCACCTGGACCTGGGCTTAGTACTAATACTGCTGGCTCGGAGCGATTCAGCAGTTTGTCGGCCAGAAGCTTGGCATCGACGTCGTTGCGATAAACGGTTACCGGATGGCCTAGGCTTCGGAACTGATCCACCAGATTCCAGGTAAAGGAGTCAAAGTTGTCCAGCAGGATGATGGGGGTCATAGGGCACCTCCGATGGCGCGAATCACCGCCATGGCTTTGTTCTTGGTCTCATCGGCTTCCGATTGCGGGTCGGAGTCAAACACCACTCCAGCCCCCGCTTGAACGTGGGCGATGCCGTCGTTCACCAGTGCTGAGCGGATAACGATGCAGGTGTCCATATCACCGCGGCCGTTGAGATAGCCGACGGCGCCGCCGTAACTGCCGCGACGTTCGCCTTCGGCTTCGCGCAGCAGCTGTGCGGCGCGTACCTTTGGGGCGCCAGTTAGGGTGCCCATGTTCATGCAGGCTTGGTAGGCGTGCAGGGCATCGAGATCATCACGCAGCTGGCCGGTCACTCGGCTCACCAGATGCATTACGTGGCTGTAGCGGTCAACCTTGAGTAGCTCCGGAATCTGGCGGCTGCCAGCCTGACTGATGCGGGCAATGTCGTTACGGGCCAAATCCACCAACATCATGTGCTCGGCGGTCTCTTTGCTGTCTTGGCGCAGACCCAGTTCTATGCGGGCGTCCAGATCGAAATCGATGCTGCCATCGGCGTTGCGGCCGCGTTTACGGGTGCCGGCGATTGGGTAGATCTCCACCTGATTGCTGTCGGCGCCGTATTTCAGGGCGCTTTCTGGTGAGGCGCCAAACAGGGTGAACTGCCTGTCTTGCATCACAAACATATAGGGACTTGGGTTGTCGTGGCGCAATCTGGCATAGGCTTCCAGGGGATTGGGACAGGGCAGTGAGAAGCGGCGCGCCGGAACCACCTGGAAGATGTCGCCAGCACGAATGTGCTCTTTTAATGACACCACTTTCTGTTTGAACTGCTCATCGCTCTGGTTAATGCTGACCTCGACCGGCGCTGCCTCAGGCAATTGTTCATCGGCTTCAAAGGCGGCGATGGTGTGAGACAGCTCGGCTAAGCGCTGGCCTAAGCTGTGGTGGTAGCGGCCGTCAAACAGGGCACCCACTAGGCGAGCGCTGCGGCGACGATGGTCTAGCACCAGTGATGTCTCTGCCAGATAGAACAGATAATCGGGGCAGTTATTAGGACCATCTTGTACTTGAGGCAGCGGCTCGACACTGGCAACGAGATCAAAGGCAAAAGAGCCAGCTAACAGCAGCGATTGGGCGCAGGCGTCGTCGTGGTCGATGGCGGCGATCAACTGGCGCAGTACCGACAGCGGCGATGGCGCTTTTAATCGGGCGTCTTCATCCAAAATGTCGTCAGAGGTGGGAACGCTGAGACTCAAGGTGTTGCTATTAAGTTGTGGGACAAACTCCCCCAAGCTGGCGGCTAAGTGTGGCAGCAGGGCTTCGCCGTTGGCGCTCATGGCTTCCATGGTCACGTTAAGGCCATGGCACTCGATGCGCAGGGCTGCATCGAGTAACAGTAGGCTTTGGGTGCCTGCCTTGGTGTCCACTTCCGCAGACTCCAGCAGCATGGTGTTAGGTTTGTTTTGGCACAGGTGCTGATACAGTGCCGCGGGCTGGTGCTGATAACGGCACCCCAGCGTCAACGTATGGCTCTGTCCGGCTTGCAAGCTCAGCATAGTTACAGGCTCCTTCCTGCGGCTTCCACAAAGGGCTTCATGGAGGACATCAAGTCATCAAACTGTTGTGGATCCAGATTCTGGTGTCCATCAGACAGAGCTTGCGCTGGATTGGTGTGGGTTTCAACAATAATCCCGTCGGCACCCACCGCAGCCGCAGCGCGAGACAGAGGGATAACCAAGTCGCGAACGCCGGTGCCGTGGCTCGGATCGACTAGAACCGGTAAGTGAGTCTTTTGCTTAAGGTAAGCGACGGCGTTCAGATCCAGCGTGTTGCGGGTAGCGGTCTCGTAGGTGCGGATGCCGCGCTCGCACAGAATCACATTGGGGTTACCGGCGTTGACGATGTATTCGGCGGCTAGTAGCAACTCTTCGATGGTGGCGCTCATGCCACGCTTGAGCAGTACCGGGGTTTGCAGCTTGCCGACCGCTTCCAGCAGACGGAAGTTTTGCATGTTGCGAGCGCCAATTTGTAGGCAATCTACGTACTGTGCCATCAGTTCGGCGTCGTTAGCATCAACAATCTCGGATACCGTCGGTAGGCCTGAGCGCTCGCTGGTGGCTTTAAGAATTTTTAGCCCCTCTTCGCCTAAGCCTTGGAAGCTGTATGGGCTGGTGCGGGGTTTGTAGGCACCACCGCGGATGGCGGCGACTTTATGTTGGGTGAGGTAGTCGGCGATGCCATCCAGTTGCTGTTGGCTTTCAACGGCGCAAGGGCCAGCGATAACAGTGAAGGCTTCGCCGCCAACGGCAAAGTTGCCAATCTTAACTCGGGTATCGATTGGGTAGAGCTCTCGACTTACCAGTTTGTAGGAGGAGAGGATTGGCTTGACCTCATCCACCAGCGGGTGGAAATCCAAGTGTAAAGAATTCAGTACGCGCTCATCGCCAATGGCCCCAATAACGGTACGCTCAACCCCTGGCATGTAAAGAGGCTTGAGTCCCGCCGCTTCGATCTGGTCGAGGAGTTGTTTGGCGTCTTGTTCGGTGGCGTGTGGTTTTAAAATAAAGATCATGGCTTAAGTTCTCGGCAATTTGGTATAAAAAAACCCGCTGGGCGTACCTAGCGGGTTTTCTGTGTCTGGTTTTTGCTTGAATTTTTACTCAGGCATAGGCCAACGAACACCCCGCTTATTTGGGATGCGCCACCACCAATTGGTGTTGTTCATTGCGGCGTGTTGGGCTGATTTCATTCTGAGTGGTTTCCGTATTCAAAGCTTTACAACTGTGGTTTACAGCGACCTTACCTTGATGGCGTCGGAGGTGTCAACCGGCAAAGCCGAATATTTGCAGAAAATGATTAAGTTTCTGTTTTTAGCCTTATGACCCTGCCATACTTTATAGGTTGATTTTTAGTCGATCTCGCTTTGAATCCTTTGTCTTTTCTGAGACTTGGTAAAACTCGGTGTCATCCCAGCGCAGATATGGCGTACAATATAAGCACACAGATGCTTAGTGGATTGCTAAGCTGCGCCCCGTTTTTCTTAAGGTTTGCCATGAAGTTTGATTTTCACTCCCACACTAAAGCATCCGATGGGGATCTCACTCCCACGGAGCTGGTGCTGCGCGCCTGCAATCAGGGAGTGGACGTGTTGGCAATTACCGACCACGACACCACCGCGGGGTTGGCTGAGGCTCATGAGGTGGCCAAAGATAAGCCCCTAACTCTCATTAATGGTGTGGAGATCTCCACCCGTTGGCACAGCTTTGACATCCATGTGGTGGGACTGGGTATCGATACCGAGAATCAAGCGCTGCAGACGCTGTTGGCAGGCCAGCGGCAGCAGCGGGTGATTCGCGCTGAGGAGATCGGTGCGCGATTGGCAAAACGAGGCATCGAAGGGGTGTATGAGGCGGCTTGTCAAAAGGCGGGCGCTGCCGCAGTAGGCCGAGGCCATTTTGCTAAAGTATTGTTAGACCGAGGTTTAGTGAATACCCAGCAGGCGGCATTCGATAAGTATCTGGGCAAAGGTAACGCCGGTTACGTGCCAAATAATTGGTGCGATATTGAAACGGCGGTGGCACACATTCATCAAGCCGGCGGCATTGCAGTGCTCGCGCATCCTGCACGTTACCGACTATCGAACAAATGGCTTCGCAAATTGATCACCCTATTTAGTGAGGTGGGCGGCGATGCCATGGAGGTGGTGCTGTGTCAGCAGGCCCCTCATGAAAGAGCGTTTTTGCAAACGCTTTGTGAACAATATCAGTTGTTGGCTTCGGTCGGCAGCGATTTTCATACGCCAGGGCGCTGGATTGAGCTGGGAAGGCATCTGCATCTGCCTGAGATTCCCGGCGTGTGGCAGCGTCTTGGTCTGGAGGTTGAATGAGTCAATTATTCTATGTGCACCCTGAAACGCCTCAGGCGAGGCTGATTAATCAGGCTGTGGCCATCATTCGTAATGGTGGCGTGGCGGTGTATCCTACCGATTCTGGCTATGCCATCGGCTGCTTGCTGGGTAATAAGAAGGCGCTGGATACCATCTGCCGGATTCGACAAATTAAGTCCGATCACAACTTTACTCTGGTGTGTCGAGACCTGTCTGAGCTGTCGCTCTACGCTAAGGTGGACAATCAGGCCTACCGTTTGTTGAAGAATAATACCCCTGGGGCCTACACCTTTATCTTCAAGGGCACCAAAGAGGTGCCTCGCCGCTTGCTTAATGAAAAGCGCAAAACCATCGGCATTCGCATCCCAGATAACGCCATTGCTTTGGCGCTACTGGAAGCCTTAGGTGAACCACTGATGTCCAGCAGTTTGATCCTGCCCGGCAGTGAATTGACCGAGTCGGATCCTGAAGAGATTCGCGATCGCTTGGAGCATCAGGTAGACCTCATTATCCATGGTGGCTATCTGGGTGAGAACCCAACCACGGTGGTCGACATGAGTGATGATGCGGTGGAAGTGCTTCGTGAAGGCAGTGGCGATCCAGCGCCGTTTTTGTAAACCCTTTGGGTTTGTCTCTAAAAGGCACTCAAATGGGCATCAAGTTAGCGATTTTGCTGGGAACTCTCTATAATGGCGCCCGCTGAGTATCTTGGTCGCCATTGTGAGGGGAAATTGCCCTCAAGTAGGTAGGCATCGAGATGGTCAATGTGAATGGTAATAACCATTTATACGATATTGATGTGATTAACCTCAATGCGTGAGAGCCAATGAGTCAGGCCCCTCTAACCGTTCAACCCCCTTTGCCTTTGGCTGTCGTTCGCGGCGAGCCGGTAATGGAGTTGCCTGCGGATCTCTATATCCCCCCGGAAGCGCTGGAGGTGATTTTAGAGTCATTTGAGGGACCGCTGGATCTTCTGCTCTACCTGATTCGAAAACACAAGCTGGACATCGTTGACCTGCCAGTGTTTGAGATCACCAAACAGTATATGAACTACATCGCCGTTATGGATCAGCTGCAGATGGAGCTGGCAGGCGAATACTTGGTGATGGCGGCAACCCTAGCGGAGATTAAATCTCGGTTGCTGCTTCCGAAACCTGAGCTGGAAGAGGGGGAGGAGGAAGATCCTCGCCTAACTCTGATTAAGCAGCTGCAAGCCTATGAAGTACTCAAAGGCGCAGCAGAGCAGCTGGATGACCTGCCACGGGTTGAGCGTGAAACCTGGGTGGCCAAAGCGGGCAGAGCTGCGGACTTGGTGCCAAGGGTTTTGCCTCCTGAGGTGAGCCTCGATGAGCTGGTGTCCGCTTTGAGGCAGATAGCGGCTAAGGCCGAGCTGTTTGAGCAGCATCAGGTTTCTAAAGAGGTGCTCTCCACCCGGGAGCGCATGAGCTTGGTGTTGGCACAGTTAACTACAGACACCTTTACCCCGTTCGTTGAACTGTTTGACTTCGAAGAGGGAAGGGCTGGCGTGGTGGTGACCTTCTTGGCCATTTTAGAGTTGTCGAAAGAGGGCTTGGTCGAGATTCAGCAGCTTAAGCAATTAGGTGTGATTCATGTGAGGGCCAGAGCATGAACCGAATCAATGAGATTCAGCTCAAACAACTGATAGAAGCCGCACTCTTTGTGGCCGATGGGCCGATGACGGCCAAAGGCCTGCGCCAAAGTGTACTGGCCAATTATCAGGTGAGTTTGGGGCGCATCAACGAAGTGTTGGACCAACTGCAGGCGGATTACGCTGGCCGTGGTGTACACTTGGAAAAAGTGGCCTCTGGGTATCGGTTTCAAACCAACCCGGATCTCAGCGAGCCTCTGTCGGCCTTATGGCAGGAGCGAGCGCCTCGGTATTCGAGGGCGCTGCTGGAGACCTTGGCACTGATCGCCTATCGGCAGCCAGTGACTCGAGGTCAGATTGAGAAAATTCGCGGGGTGGCGGTGAGTTCAAACATCATCCGCACCCTATTGGAGCGCGACTGGGTAAAGGTAGTAGGACATAAGGAGGTGCCGGGACGGCCCGCCCTCTATGGCACTACCGCCGCGTTTCTGGATTATTTTTGCCTAGAGTCTCTGTCGCAGTTACCGAGTCTGTCTGATGAGGATGCCATCGATGCCTTGTTGGCCGGAACCGCCGCGATAGAGCCTGTACATTAAAGAAGAGATTTGATGAGCGAAAAGCTACAGAAGGTGTTGGCTCGTGCTGGCCACGGCTCCCGTCGTGAGATGGAAGCCGTTATTCAGGCTGGACGAGTGAGTGTTAACGGTGCCGTTGCCAGTTTGGGTGACCGCATCGATTTAACCGCAGATATCAAGGTGCGCATTGATGGCCACCCGGTATCCATTCAAACAGAGAACGACGTGGTATGTCGTATCCTGGCTTACTACAAGCCTGAGGGTGAGCTGTGTACTCGCACCGATCCTCAGGGGCGTCCCACCGTTTTTGACCGTTTGCCAAAAATTCGTGGTAGCCGCTGGGTAGCGGTAGGTCGTCTGGACATTAACACATCCGGTCTGCTGCTGTTCACCACCGACGGTGAGTTGGCTAACCGTTTGATGCATCCATCCCGCGAAGTTGAGCGTGAATATGCCGTGCGTGTATTTGGTGATGTGACCGAGCAAAACCTGCAGGCGCTGCGTATGGGTGTGCAGCTAGAAGATGGCGAAGCCAAGTTTAAACGCTTGATTGCGGCTGGTGGTGAGGGCCTGAACCATTGGTACCATGCGGTACTGAGCGAAGGTCGTAACCGTGAGGTTCGTCGTTTGTGGGAAAGCCAGGGCATGCAGGTGTCTCGCCTGATGCGAGTTCGTTACGGTGACATTACTCTACCAAAAGGCTTACCTCGTGGTGGTTGGATGGAGCTGCCTTTGGATCAGGTGAACTACCTGCGTCGTTTGGTGGACCTTAAGCCTGAGGGCCGTACCTTGTTGGATAAAGACAAGCAAACCGCCCGTCGCCAGAAGAAGATTAAGACTGGCAAAATTCGTCGCGCGGTTAACAAGCACCAGCACCGCAAGGCCAAAGGGCCTAAGCGCTAAAAAGTGCGATAGCGCAGACGGAAAAACGGCTCCCTAGGGAGCCGTTTTTGTATCTATATCGCTTTGTTATCGAAGGCTTATCGCTTCGGCTGAGCGTCTAGGCTTTGACCCGTAGTGTGCTTGCTGTCACTGCTCATCAGGTACAGGTACAGCGGCATAATCTCTTCTGGGGTTTTCAACGTTTGCGGATTTTCCGCAGGGTAGGCCAGTGCACGCATTGGGGTGCGAGTGCCGCCAGGGTTGATGCAGTTGACTCGAACCTTGGTCTGTTCCAGTTCATCGGCCCACACCTCCATCATGCCTTCAGTGGCAAACTTGGAGATGGCGTAAGGGCCCCAGAAAGCTCGGCCTTTTCGGCCCACACCGGATGAGGTGAAGATGATGCTGGCATCACCATGCTCGTTGGCGCTGGTTTTCATCAGAGGCAGAACGGCTTTGGTGAGCATGAACTGAGCTTGCAGGTTGATCTGCATTACCTCATTAAAGGTCTCCACTGAGACGTGCTCTAGCGGCGTTAAGCTGCCCAGCATGCTGGCGTTGTTCAGCAGGCCATCGAGGCGGCCAAACTGACCTTCAATGGTGTCTGCCATGTCTTGATAGTTGGTCTCTGTGGCGCCTTTCATATCCAGAGGGATGATGGCTGGCTGCGGGCCGCCGGCGGCTTCAATTTCGTCGTAAACCGCTTCCAGTTTCTCGACGGTTTTACCCAGTAAGATTACGGTGGCCCCTAGAGAGGCGTAGCTCAAAGCCGCTTGGCGACCAATGCCGCTCCCTGCGCCAGTAACCAGAATAACCTTGCCCTGGAGCTCTTCTTTGTTTGGTTTGTAATCCAACATCTTAAAACGTCTTCCTTAATCATATTGCACGCTAAACGGTTTTGTGTCGGGGCAGGAAACGAGTGTTTAAAACGAACGCTTGCTTCGGATGTCACCGGCTTGTACCGATTGGTTGCAAAAATGTAGCTAATACAGGATTTTTGCGTTACTTTGGTTAAGGTCGCAATTGGCCTATTGGCGCTACGTTACAGTCAATATGCCCCTATTGTGACCAAAATAGATATGGAAAACAAAACAAGCGCTCGCGAGATGGAGAATCCACCTTTTATGCCTTGGAGGTTCGTGAGTCACAACAAGGATTGGGGAGAGAAAATGAGACGACAGCTGGTAACCACCGCCGTCCTAAGCGCCTTGGTATTGGCCGGGTGTAGTGGAGATAGTAGTGATGAGGCGCAGAACAAAGCGCCGGAGATTAAGCCGTCTTCGCGAGTAACATTTGATCCTGGCGCTGGCGTCCTGCCACTGCCAAACGATCTGCTGTTTCTCGGAACGCCAGATGGCACCATTCAGATTCCAGGTGAAGCCGATGCCGTAGCTGCCTTTGTGGCGGCCAAGCAAGCGGGCACCATCCCTGCCTCAGCTCAGTTTGATTACAGCGATCCCCAGCTCGCCCTAGGCGCACTGGATGGCTGGAGTACCACTCAACCAATTACCCTCGACATTGCTTTGGATGAAGGCGTCACTATTGATGCTGTTAGCGTTGCCCAGCCTGGTGCGGTGCGCGTGTTTGAAGTGGTACTTGGCGGAGCCCTGTCTCCAGATTCTGAGTGTGCTGAGGCGCCGTCACTGTCTATCTGTAAGCCAGTGAAAGAGCTGACTTGGGGCCCAGACGGTGACTTTGTTACTGCTGTGAATGGCAACAGCATCGCCGTGGTGCCGGTTAAGCCACTTAAGGCAACAACAGGTTATCTGTATGCCACCACCACGTTGTTGCAAGACAGTGAAGGTCGCAGCATCGATGCCTCAGAAACCTACAAACAGTTAGCGTTTGATATCAGCACTAAGCCGCTTCCCGAAGGCAGCAGCCGTGATCTGCAGGCGTTGGTGAACAACTATCAGGGCACACTGGCCCAAGCATTCAGCGTAGATCCTGAGACCTTGACCTACACGGGCGTGTTCTCGACGCAATCGGTATTTGATGCGGTGGGAACGGTGAAACAGCTGATTGTCTCTCCTGATCCAGCCCATGCGCCGTTTGAACCTAGCATGACGGTACCGCCAACCTACACAGGTTTCTCCGCAGCACAACTGCTGCAACTGACTCCGGTGACCGATCCGACTAATCCAGGTTT
Organism: Ferrimonas aestuarii; assembly: GCF_005116665.1. Classification (GTDB taxonomy): domain Bacteria; phylum Pseudomonadota; class Gammaproteobacteria; order Enterobacterales; family Shewanellaceae; genus Ferrimonas; species Ferrimonas aestuarii. The sequence continues at coordinate 307,864 of NZ_SWCJ01000001.1, forward strand.
TGCCGCCTACGCAGCACTGGATGCCACCATGGTATTCCAAGGGGCGCTGAGCCTGCCGTACTATCTGAGAATGCCAACGGCTGCTGATCCAAGCATCAACAGCACATGGTCTGCGCTTGGGGATAGCCCATTGGCGGTATTGCAGTCTCTGCAAGCGGGTACCATCACGTTAGAGAAGTTCTCTCCTCAAGTGGTTGCTTGTGGCCAAGACCCTCTGGAAGTGACGACCAACCCTGCACTGCTGGTAGGCTGTACGGTCAATCTTGATGACGGCACCATGAGTGACCCGACTCGAAACATCACCCGCTTCAACCCTGTGCCAGCAATTAAAGGCTATCAAACTGTGCCCTTTATCATGACCATGCCAGATACCGCTAAGTTTGCGGCGCTGGGCATGACCATTGAGAAGCCAATGACGGGGTGGCCGCTGAGCATCGCATTGCACGGGCTTGGTGCCACCAAAGAGAGCACTTTGGCTAACTCTGGCAGCATGAGTGCCGCAGGTCTGGCTACCATCGCCATTGATATGCCGCTGCACGGTCAGCGCGGCTTTGACTTTAATGGCGATGGTGTACTGGAAGTCAGTGCTACCGACCCGAGCTTCGGTGCAGCCTACGCTAACGGCAGTCCACTGGTGTTTATCAACATCGACAGTGGGTTAACGGTACGGGATAACTTCCGTCAAGCGGTGGTGGATCACTTCGGTCTGCAAGCCGCCGTTGCAGGAATGGTGATGGCGGAAGTGGGTGCCGGTGGTGCTCCAAGCTTTGATCTGTCGCAAATGACCATGCAAGGCTTGAGCTTGGGTGCCATTGTGGGCACTGACTTTACCACTCACGCTAACATGCCGATTGACGGTGTGCCTGCAGAGATGAATCCATTTACGCTGCAAGCCAGCTCCTTGGTTGCACCTGCGGGTGGTTTGGCTGGCGTATTCGCGGGCAGCCCAAGCTTCCGTCCACTGCTGATCGACAATCTGGTTGTGGTCGTGGCGGAAACTCAAGGTGTTGAGCTTCCTGCTGTGGGTACGCCTGAGTTTGAAGCCTTTAAGCAAACTCCTGAGTACGCGGCGTTCGTCGCTGTGGTTGAGAGCGATGTGATTCCACCGCTGCTGTTCTCCATTCAGACACAGGTTGACTCTATTGACCCAGTAAACCATGGCGCTGCCCTGGCTGCGACCGGTTCAAATGTGCATCTGATTGAAGTCGTGGGAGATGGTGATACCAACCTGCCGGATCAGGTTCTGCCAAATACCGTTGAAGGCGCTCCGCTTTCCGGTACTGAGCCGCTGATCGCCAGCATCGGTTTAGGCTGTGTTTCTAGTTCAACCATGGCTGCCGATGGCGTCAGTGGTGCGGTTCGCTTCACCAAAGGTCATCACAGCTCGTTGCTGAATCCGTCTGAAATTCCAGGCGTGACCGATGGCATGAGCGCGGCGCTGGCTACCGCTGAGATGCAAACTCAGGTTGCCGCGTTTGCAGCATCCAATGGCGCTGCGATTAGCGTTAGCGAAGATATCGGTCCTTTGGTATTGAAAAGCTGCGAATAATCGCTAAAGCACGTTAATTAAGCCCGCCTTGATGGCGGGCTTTTTCGTTGATGACGCCAACCTTAATTCAAGATTTGAACTAAGTTGAAGATCGCACTCTATCTCTGAGGGTGCATTGTGACTTGAGGATTTCGTTATGGCTTACGTGCATATTGATGGTGTTCGATTGGAAAAAGAGCTGCTTGATCTGGCGAATGCCCACACCACAGGGCGAGGTGAAGGACGGATATCAAAAGATGAGGCAATGGATTTGATTAACTCTGCCAACGATGGTCGAGGCATGACTGACGTGGAGGTCGCGACACTGAACTACATCAGAGACAACTTTTCACTGACCGATGCGGCTCAAGCGGTATTTGATGAGCATGTGAAATAACTTGTCTTTATTATTTAAGCGCCTGGCTCTGTGACACGGGCGCTTTGCTTTTTTCTCCACTCTAATTGGGGGTAGAATACCGAGCAAACACAAATAGGGAGTGGATTTTGGAGTTTTTATTTGAATATGGCCTGTTTCTGGCCAAAGCGGTGACCATAGTGATCGCCATCATTGCCGTGGCGGTGATTGTGGCTCAAGCGAACCGTTCCCAGAGGCCGGGCAAAGGTGAACTTAAGGTAACCGATCTGTCTGAACAGTTTAATGATTACCAAGAACACCTAGAACATGAGCTGTTGACTAAGGCTCAGTTGAAGGCGAAAGAAAAACAACTTAAAAAAGACGATAAAGCCAAACAGAAGCAGGAAAAAGAGAGCGTTGATGCCGAGCGGGAAAGCCGGGTGTTCGTTCTGGATTTTAAAGCGGGGATTGATGCTGCGGAGGTGGCCAGTCTTCGTGAAGAGATCAGCGCACTGCTTACCGTTGCCAACGATAAAGATGAAGTTTTGGTGCGCTTGGAGAGTGGCGGTGGCATGGTGCATGCGTACGGCTTAGCCTCCAGCCAATTGGCTCGAATTCGTGATGCGGGCATCCCCATGACCATCAGTGTCGATAAGGTTGCGGCCAGTGGTGGTTACATGATGGCTTGTGTGGCCAACCACATTGTGGCGGCACCGTTCTCGATCATCGGTTCCATTGGTGTGATTGCTCAGTTGCCTAACTTCAATAAGTTGCTGAAGAAGGGCAATATCGATTTTGAACAACACACCGCCGGTGAGTTTAAGCGTACCCTGACTATGTTTGGTGAAAACACCGACAGCGCTCGCGAGAAGTTTCGTGAAGAGCTGGAGGAGACTCACGGCCTATTTAAGGATTTCATTGCTCAATATCGCCCAGAGTTGGATCTGGGCAAAGTGGCCACCGGCGAGCACTGGTTTGGCACGCAGGCGCTTGAGTTAGGCTTGATTGATAGACTGAGCACGTCAGATGATTGGTTGATGAACAAAGCGAAGGACAAGCAAGTACTGAAGCTGGAATACAGCATCAAGAAGAATTTGGCTTCTCGCCTTAGTAAGGGCAGCAGTGAGCTGCTGGAGTCGGTATCAACAAAGTTGGCTGAGCTAAATCAGAACAGCCGACTTTCCTAACCCTTTGCAATGAAAAATGGCCCTCAGTTGAGGGCCATTTTTTTGTTGCTTAACTTGGTTCTGAGTCGATGGGATGCTGCTCAAACAGGCTAAGCAGCTGATCGCCACTAAGGCTCTTACTCAGGCTGTCGCGGTCCTTATCGTAGATGCTGTCAGCCAATGTCTGCTTCTGCAGTTGCAGCTCCATCACCCGCTCTTCAATGGTCTGCTCACAGATAAGCTTGTAGACAAATACCGGCTTATCTTGACCGATACGATAGGCTCGATCCGTTGCCTGATTTTCGGCGGCCGGGTTCCACCATGGGTCATAGTGAATCACCGTATCTGCTTGAGTCAGGTTAAGGCCAACGCCACCGGCTTTTAGGGAGATCAGGAAGATGGGCACCTCTCCAGATTGAAAACGCTCAATGACCTCATCCCGTTTGCGGGTCTGGCCAGTCAATTTAGTGAACGCTAACCCTTCGGCTTCCAGGCGACTTTCAATAAGGCTGAGCATCTGGGTGAATTGAGAGAAGATCAGCACTCGGCGGCCCTCCTCCAACATGGACGGCAGCATCTCCATCAGGAAATCCAATTTGGCGGACTCCTGAACGGCACTGGCTTGCTCCAGCTTCACCAGTTGTGGGTCGCAGCAGATCTGGCGTAATTTGAGCAGGGCATCCAAAAACTCAATTTGGCTTTTGGCCATCCCTTTGTTGGCCAACAGTTCGCGAACCTTAGCCTCCATGGCCACACGCACACTCTCATAGAGCATACGCTGTTGAGGCGGCAATGGGATGGTTTGCACCATCTCGGTTTTCGCAGGCAGCTCTTGAGCCACTTCGGCTTTGGTGCGGCGCAATAGGAATGGGGCGATGCGTCCCAACAGCTCGCGCTTGAGCTCAAAGTTACCTTCTTTCTCAATGGGCTTGCGATAGTAGCGGCTAAATTGACCTTCGCTGCCTAAAAATCCTGGCATCACAAAATCAAACAACGACCACAGCTCACCTAGGTGGTTTTCCATGGGCGTGCCGGTGAGGCATAACCGCTGGCCAGCATTGAGCTGTTTTACCGCCTTGCTGACTTTGGCCGATGGGGTCTTGATCGCTTGAGCTTCGTCCAAAATGGCCAGACTAAATTGCTGCTGTTGCAGCAGTTCAATATCACGCGCCACGAGGCCGTAGGTGGTGATCACCAAGTCCTGTTGCGGCAACTGTTCGAAATAGCGGTGACGGTCCTGACCGTGGAGCACCATCACGTTAAGGCTTGGGGAGAATTTATGAGCTTCACTGCGCCAGTTACTGATGAGGCTAGTGGGGCACACCAGTAGGGCAGGTCCGGTCAGTTGCTGGTTGGCTTTGAGTCTGAGCAAGTGCGCTAGGGTTTGGATGGTCTTCCCCAGCCCCATGTCGTCCGCCAAAATACCGCCAAAACCGTATTGGTGTAAAAATGCCAGCCAATCTAGACCTTGCCCTTGGTAGGGGCGCAGTGTGGCCATCAGGCTTTCCGGTGGCTCTACGGTTTCGATGCCACTGAAATGGTTTAGTTTATGGGCTAATTGCTTGAGCTTTTCCCCTCCAATCCAGCGTCCGGTGTGGGGCAGTTGCTCAAGCATGGCCGCTTGATGGCTGGGCAGGCGCACCTTATCGCCATCCACATTGGCCAGCTCCTCGAGCACCGCCAACACCGGGCGGATGGTGCGGTTAGCGATGCGCAGAGGCATGGCGCCATCACGGTGCAGCAAAATGGGACTGTCATTTCCACGCCAGTCACTGTTTTGGTTCAACCAAGTCAGAAGCAGTGGCAACAGCTCCACTTGGGTGTCGTCAATTTCTACCGATAGGCCCAAATTGAACCAGTTGTCCTGCTCTTCCACCACCAGATCAAAGGCTGGGATTTCATGGGGAAGTAGGGGCAAGCTCGGGTCGATATTCAGTTGCCAGCCTTGATTTATCATCGCCGCCTGATGCTGGCTGAGGAGTTTTTGCCAGTACGCTAGATCGGTGGCAGCGGTCGCTAGCTTTAGGTACGCGGCGGTGGCCACCTGTGGTGCAAATTCACCATGGTGGTCAAAGGGAGACAAATTCAGCTGCTGATAAAGCTCGACAGCGGCCTGCTCTTGTTCAGGCTGGCGCTCTACCTGCAGATGGTTGCCATCTTGATTGAAGCGCTGCTGCTGAGGCCGTTCGATTACCGACTCCGGCAGAGCCAACTCTCCATAAGCTAGGTGGAAGTAGCTCTGAATGCCTTCGTCACTGGGGCGCAGGGTGAGCACCGGCGTCAGTGATGCCTCTATCTTGTGATAGCTGACCTGGATAGGGTGCGGCAAGATGGCATCGTCAAATTGCAGGGCGATGTTGTCGCCAAAATGCTGGGCCTGCTCTTGAGGCAGTGCAGGCAAGCGGCTGAGATAGTAGAGCACTTCCCGCGTTAAGTCGGTTTGCAGTGGCCCGGTGGTAAACAGTGTTCGGTCTAGGTACCAGGGCTGCTCAAAGGGCAGCAGTACATAGTCATTGCCTGAGGCTAGTTGGCCTTGAAGCTGATATTCCTCCCCCTCTCGCTCCCAGCGAAAGTGCAGGCTTTGGGGGTCGGAAAGCGTGAGGGTGTTATTCGGCTTGTCCCAGAACACCATTTCCGCGCTGAGCAGGCGTTTAAAGCTGAGCAGATCCAGCTCACTGTGCAGGTGGGCAAATCGAGACCATGAGTTGTCGCGGCTGGCCAACAAGAGTCGACTGCAGGTGACCACTTCGTCATTAGCCCAACCGTCACCAAAGTGACCAGATACGTTAAACAGCTGTTTTGGCGTGAACTTACTATAGCCACCCCGCTTCAAGCGGCGACAGTTGCCCACTTCAACCACAATGGACTCGGTGATGTCGGCGTCGCTGCTGGGGTTTTTACTCAGACGAAACCGCCCTTCTAATGGGGAAGGCTCCGGCTCCGGCGTCGGCTTGGGAGGATGAATATCTTGGAAGTGTCCTAGCCATGCTTGGTATCGGTCTTTGTGACCGTGATGCTGATCCAATAGGGTCAATAGCAGGGCGACGGCGTGTTTGCACTGGGTCGCTACTGGGCAGTGACAAAAGCTCTCTAGCTTAATGAATTTACCCTGTTTTTTGATCTCAATACTGGTGTCGTATTGGTTATCACCACGGCCTAATGTGGTGCCGTGAACGGAGAGTCCACCAGGGCCGAGTTCGGCACTCAGCACCATCTCTTGTTCGAAGTATTTTTGGCCACGGGCAAAGGTGGCGGAGTCAAAATTTCGCTCAATATCTTGCTGACGAAACAGAAGCATGGTGATAACGCCGAGTCTATAAAACGCAATCCGCCATCATACCACTGCCCAGATTGAAAGCTAAGGACAATTGCGTGTTAACCCTCACTGATTTGGCAATGCTTAGCCTGCCTGGCAGACGACGTTTGAGTCGTTGTCGACCTGCTCAATGATCTGCTGGTAAAGCGCTTTTGCTTTACGCTTTTGATCCACATCGGGCCTAGAATCATTGAGGTAAACCCAGAGTGCGGACTTGGCAATTGCTTGAAGTTGATTGGGTTCGTGGGACGTTTCTAGTTTGAGCGCCAGCAGCTCGAGTAAGGCTAAGCTTAGGCGATGGTGGAAGGGCACCAAGAAAAAGGCTTCGATGCCCTGTTTCAATGCCAATTCGAACTGGCCCCCTTGGTATTGGGTGAGGCAGGATTCCGCTAAGGTACTGCCACTGCTCAGTCGCTGCTGAACTTCCAGTTGGCGATGCTTGAGTAATTTTATCTGGGATACCAGCAGGTCATCATCGTCATTTTTCTCGCAACAGTTGGAGGCCAGTTTTACGCAGTGTTGAAACTCCTCGGTCATGCCGCAGATTCCAAATAGGGTGCAGAGGTTGATCAGCGTATAGAAATTGAGGTTGGCAAGTTGGGCTTGCTGCAGGCGGCTGCACAGAGCAAAGCAGATCTCAATGTTACCTTCAAGCAGCGCGATAAGGGCACTGGCTGCCGCAAAACAGGCTTCACTTTCGCTGTCCAAAGGTTGTTCCAGCGGGTTTCTTAAGGCCAGAAGACGCTCTTTTGCTTGGGTCAGTAAGCGGTGTCTTTGCTGGGGCTCCCCACCATTTAACGCGGCAAAGATGAGGCATTGGTAACTGTGAATATGCAGCTGCAGGGAGTAACGGTGTGAGCCTTTTACTTTTAGGGCGTATTTTTCAAACTGTACCGCGGCCTGATCGTAGTGGCCTAACACGCTGCAGAGATTGGCGATCACAACTTGTCGTAGCGGGTTAGCGGGGCTTATTTCATTGAGTTCTTCAAATTGAGACAGCGCTCGAGGGTACTCCTCTTTAAGCATGATGCAGGTAGCCAGATCTCGATGGATTTGCGGGTTGTTCGGTTGATTGTTAAGCAGGGTTTTCAGAATGACCTCCGCTTCATCAAAACGGCCAAGCCCCTGAAGTGCTTGGCTTAAACCCAGCTTTGGCCAGATAAGCTTTTGATTCTGACGTTGGAAAAATTCCACGGCCTGTTGGTGTTTTTGTAGCCTGAGCAGGCAATCGCCGTGGATTCGATTCAGGTAACCTCGGTAGGGTTTCAGTTCGTTGGAGGGAGCGTGAATCATATCGAGCACTTGTTGGTGCTGACGTTTAGCCAGTGCCTGCAATATGGGTTTCATCGCTTGTTTGCGCTTCACCACTTTAGTGAGGCGTTTGACGAAGTCGATGTATCGAAATGGTTTGGTCAAATAGTCATCCGGTTCCATCTCGATGAAATGATTCACCACATCTCGGGTGTTGTCGCCGGTGACACATAGGAATACCCCATCTGCGGCTTGCAACTGCAACTGACGAACCTCATCAAGAATCAGTCCACCATCGATATTGCAGTTCATGTTGTAGTCGCACAACACCACGTCGTATTTGGTCTGGTGAAGCAATCGCAAGGCTTTGTGGCTGTCGGCGGTGGCGGTAATACGATCATTACTGATGCCAGCCTGAACCAAAATGGAGCGGGCCAGCGCCAAGAATGAGGAGGAGTCGTCAATGATTAGGTACTTCAGTTTTCCCAGCATCCTTGCCTCACTAAAACTCAAGATTTATAGATATGGGCTGCCAAGCATCCCTTTGGCAGATTTCATCACTGATTTTCTTTAAAAAAGCATAGCAAAGTGCTCAGAATTTGCTGGCAAAATCCCCTTTTCTTATTCCTTTATGGGATTTAAATATGAATCCAGCTTCCATTTGGTTATATGAAAGTCCGAAGTTGAATTGTTGTGAACTCAGGTTTGGCGTTCACTTAATGGAAAATTTCATCCACAAGGATCTTCAGGATGTCCGATACACAGGCATTGACCCATCTTGATCGACTGGAAGCGGAAAGCATCCACATTTTTCGAGAGGTAGCAGCAGAGTTTGAAAAGCCGGTGATGCTTTACTCCATTGGTAAAGACTCCTCGGTTCTGCTCCATTTGGCCCGTAAGGCGTTTGCGCCGGGCAAGATACCTTTCCCTCTATTGCATGTAGATACCAACTGGAAATTCAAAGAGATGATTGAATTTCGAGATCGCATTGCAAAGGAGTACGACCTAGATCTGTTGGTGCATAAGAACCCCAAAGGCCTAGAGATGGATATCAGTCCATTTGTTCATGGCAGCGCCCTTCATACCGACATCATGAAGACCCAAAGCCTGCGCCAGGCATTGGATCACTATGGTTTTGATGCGGCTTTTGGTGGTGCTCGACGTGATGAAGAGGCGTCTCGCGCCAAAGAGCGAGTGTATTCATTCCGCGATGCTAACCACCGTTGGGATCCGAAAAACCAGCGTCCAGAGCTGTGGAACCTCTACAACGCGCGGGTTCACCCCGGCGAAAGCATTCGAGTGTTCCCGTTGTCTAACTGGACTGAACTGGACATCTGGCAATACATCTATCGAGAGAAAATTGAGATTGTGCCCTTGTATCTGGCTAAGCCGCGCCCTGTGGTTGAGCGAGACGGCAGCCTGATCATGGTGGACGACGAGCGAATGCCGTTGGCGGAGCACGAGCAGCCACAGATGAAGAGCGTGCGTTTTCGAACTCTGGGTTGTTACCCGTTGACCGGAGCCATTGAGTCTGAGGCCGAGACCTTGCCGGGCATCATCGAAGAGATGTTGCTGGCGACCACCTCAGAGCGCCAAGGGCGGGTTATCGACCGCGATAGCACTGGCTCCATGGAGAAGAAGAAGCGCGAAGGCTACTTCTAGGTCACAACTTAAAGCGCCGCCGTGATGGTGGCGGTGCTTAACCAGATTCAAGGAATTCTCTCATGTCATATCTTTCCGCACTTTCTAGCCCAAGTGCACAGGGCAGCGTTGAGCAACGGGTCGCCGATTACCTGTCGCAACATGAAAATAAGGGGCTGCTGCGTTTTATCACCTGCGGCAGTGTCGATGACGGCAAAAGTACCTTGATTGGTCGATTGCTTCATGACACTCAAGCGCTTTACGATGACCAGTTGCAAGCGGTCAATGAACAGAGCCGTCGCAGCGGAACTCAAGGGGAGCGGGTCGATCTGGCGCTGTTGGTGGATGGCCTTCAAGCGGAGCGAGAGCAGGGGATCACCATTGATGTGGCCTATCGCTACTTCTCCACTGACAAGCGCAAATTTATCATTGCCGACACTCCGGGTCATGAGCAGTACACTCGCAACATGGCTACCGGCGCCTCCACGGCGGATCTGGCGGTGATTCTGGTGGATGCTCGCTATGGCGTGCTAGAGCAGACCCGTCGCCACAGCTTCATTGTGTCGCTACTGGGGATCAAACAGGTAGTGGTGGCCATCAATAAGATGGATCTGAAGGGTTACTCTCAGGAAGTATTTGAGTCCATTCGCGGTGACTACCAAGTGCTGGCCGATAAACTGGACTTTGAGCGCATCGATTATCTGCCGTTGTCGGCCCTTGAGGGAGACAATGTCGCCAGTGCCAGCGAAAACACACCTTGGCATGATGGCACCACCCTGTTGTCTCTGCTAGAGAGTGCTGAGCTTGATAGCAACGATGCCGAGAAGCCGCTGCGTTTCCCTGTACAGCTGGTGCAGCGACCTAACTTAGATTTTCGTGGCTTTGCTGGCACCATCGCCTCCGGCCAGGTAAGCGTAGGCGATGAGCTACTGGCACTGCCCTCCGGTAAAACCGCAAAAGTCAGTGGCATTCAGAACTTTGATGGTCAGCTCAATCAGGCTCAGGCTGGGCAAGCGGTTACTTTGGTTTTGGACACCGAGATCGATCTCAGTCGAGGCGACTGGTTGGTGGCTGCCGATCAGGCGCCAACGTTGAGTCAGGCTTTCAAAGCCAACCTCGTGTGGATGGCAGAAACCGAGCTTAAAGCCGGTGATGAATACCGCCTTAAGCTGGCCAGTGGCAGTTATCGAGTCCGCATTCGCGGCATCAACCATCAGAATGACATCCACACCTGGTCCAAAAGTGATACCGACGTTTTGGCGCTTAATGGCATTGGTGAGGTGGAATTTGAAGCCGACAGACCGCTGCCCATCGACGATTATCGTCAGCTGCGTCAAACCGGGGCTTTTATCCTCATTGACCCTATCAGTAATGGCACTGTGGCTGCGGGGATGATGGTGGCCGCCATTGAAGCCAAGCAGGACACCGCACCACAAGGGGCATTCTCTCAGTTTGAATTGGAGCTCAATGGGCTGATTCGAAAACACTTCCCCCATTGGCAGGCAAAGGATCTTACCGAGCTAACCTCGATCATCTCTAAGGGTAAGCCGGGCAGCGCGTGATGACCCTAGTCCATGGCCAACTGCTGGTGCTGACCGCATCGGTATTCGTTGGCCTTGCCTTTACCCGCCTAAGACCGGTGATGCTGTTCAGCGCCGTCGGTCTTGCGCTGGTGCTTCTCGGCCAATTGGAGGTGGAGCGCCTACTGCAACTGGCGGCAAATCCGGCGGTGATATCCTTGCTGCTGCTGATCTTAGTGTCTGCGGGCATGGAGAAAACTCGGCTGCTCAGTTGGCTGAGCTTAAAGCTGTTCCGAGGCGGCTATCTAGCAACGCTGGCTCGCACCAGCATCGGTGCCATGGTCAGCTCAGCGTTTTTGAACAACACCGCCGTGGTGGCAGCCCTGATGGGACGCATTCGTAGTCATCGGGATCAGCCTCCGTCACGGCTGCTGCTGCCGCTCTCCTATGCCGCCATCTTAGGGGGGACTCTGACTCTGGTGGGAACCTCCACCAACCTGATTGTGAACAGCTTTCTGGTTGAGCTTGGGCAGCCGCCGTTGGCACTGTTTGATTTTCTCCCCGTGGGGTTAGTGGCGTGCGGGGTCGGATTTGTGGTGCTGCTGTTGGTCAGTCCCACTTTGCCAATCCACAGCGTCGAAGAGGAAACCCCTGACAGCTACTTTATTGACGCCAAAATTGAACCCAATAGCCCTCTCATCGGCCGCAGTGTCGAAGCCAATGGCCTGCGCTCCTTAGAGCGGCTCTATTTGGCGGAAGTGGTTCGTGGTGAGCAGCTTATCTCGCCGGTGACGCCCCAAACTGAGCTTCAAGCCGGTGACAAGCTGGTGTTCTGTGGTGACGTTCGTGCTGTGGGACTGCTTGAGCGATTTAAAGGCTTAACTCTGTTTGCCCACTCCAGTGGAGAGCTGCAGCGAAATTTAACGGAGGTGGTGGTGAGTCCCACCTCAACCGTCATTGGGCAGACGCTCAAGTCCAGCGATTTTCGCGCCCGTTTTGGTGCGGCGGTGGTGGCGATGCGTCGCCGTGGCCAAGTGCTGTCAGGAAAGCTGGGGCAAATACCGCTGCAAGCGGGGGATCTGTTGGTGCTCTCCTGTGCCGACCCCAAAGGGTTAACCGCCCAAGCTCGCCATTTTGTGGTGGTGGGAGATGCGGAATTGTCACCCAATCTGTCTTTGTGGCAGGAGCTGATGACGGTGGCCGGCTTTGTAACAGCTCTGGGCCTTAGCGCCGCAGGCATGCTGGACTTAGCGGCGTCACTGGGGTTGTTGCTGTTGGTGATGCTGAGTTTTGGGGTACTTAATGCCTCAGAGGTTCGCAGCCGTTTTCCGTTTGAGATCTGGATGATCATCACCGGGGCACTGGCGATGGCAGACAGTTTGGCACAATCGGGCTTGGCCACTCTAGCGTCAAATTGGCTACACCAGCTGTTCAATGGTGAAGGGGTCTGGGTGGCTTATGTCGGGGTGTTCTTTATCTCCCTGCTGCTTACCGAACTGATGACCAATAACGCCGCTGCGGCGCTCGCCTTGCCGTTGGCGCTGGGGCTGGCCTCCGCCTTCGGGGTTAGCGCCCTGCCTTTTGTGATGGCGGTGGCCTATGGTGCCAGCGCCAGTTTTATTAGCCCCTTTAGTTATCAAACCCACTTGATGGTGATGAGCTTAGGTAACTATCGCAAGCGGGATTTCGTCAAGATGGGGCTGCCATTGTCACTGGCGTACAGTGCATCGGTGCTCTGGGCGATTCCCTATGTATTTCCGTTTTGAGGTGAGCAATGAGTACCAATTTAACCTGGCATGATCACAGTGTCAGCGACGGCCAACGGGCCAAGCTTAAGGGGCACGGAAGTGCACTGATCTGGTTTACGGGATTAAGCGGCTCGGGCAAATCTACCCTAGCCAATGCCTTAGAGCAGAGATTGGTAACCCTGGGTGTGCATAGCTTTCTGCTCGATGGCGATAACGTGCGTTTGGGACTGAATAAGGATCTGAGTTTTAGCGATCACGACCGAGTGGAAAACATTCGACGTATCGGTGAGGTGGGCAAGCTGTTTGTGTCTTCGGGCACCCTGTGCCTATCGGCGTTTATCTCACCCTTTATTGCGGATCGTGAGCAGGTTCGTCAGTTGTTACCCCAAGACAAGTTTATTGAGGTGTATGTGGATGCGCCCCTAGCGGTGTGTGAGTCTCGAGACCCTAAAGGCTTGTATGCCAAGGCGAGAGCTGGCGAAATCCCTCACTTTACTGGCATCGACTCTCCTTATGAAGCTCCGGAAACGCCGGAGATTCATATCAAAACCGATGAGCTTGACACCCCCGCGGCGGTTGACGCCATAATCACTTATCTGGTGGCGCAAGGGATCATCAATGAACAGTAGCAATCAAGATTGGCAGGCGTTGATGGCCGCAGTGGGTGAGGTGGTTGAGGAGGCCGGTCGTCGCGCGATGGGGTTTTACGCCAATCCACAAATTCAGTACAAACCGGATGACTCTCCTCTGACTCAGGCGGATCTGGTGAGTCACGCCTATCTGGTGGAGCAGCTGCCGCAGCTTGGCCCATGGCCGGTGCTGTCGGAGGAGTCGGCCAGCATCGATTGGCACACGCGGCGTAATTGGAAACGGTACTGGTTAATCGACCCCATTGATGGCACCAAAGAGTTCATTGCTGAGAATGGTGAATTCACGGTGAATGTGGCGCTGATTGAAGACGGTTATCCGCTGTTTGGTGTGGTGGGCGCCCCAGCAATGGGCACCCTGTATTGGGGTGGCCGCTCTTTAGGCGCTTGGCGGAAACAGGGCGACGAAGTGGCCACGCTTAGGGCGCGACCTAAACCTGAGCAGCCTGTGGTGGTGTGCAGCCGCTCTCACCCCTCCAAAGCATTGGCCGATTATCTTGACCAGCTTGGCGCTCATCGTGCCGTGGCGGTGGGAAGCTCGCTGAAGCTGTGCCGCATTGCCGAAGGGCTGGCGGATCTCTACCCACGATTGGGACCCACCAGTGAGTGGGATATTGGCGCGGCTCAAGGCGTATTGGAGGGAGCTGGCGGTAAAGTATTAACTTTGGATGGCGAGCGGTTGGCGTACAACCAAAAAGCGTCGATTCTTAATCCCCATTTTATTGCCTCGGGTAGCGATATTGGGTGACCGACCCGCTAATTTTCAATAGGCATAAAAAAACCACCTCAAAAAGGGGAGGTGGTCAAATAATGGAGATGATGATGAAACAAATTCAATTTCAAACTTGTTACCCTTCATCAGACTGACGTGGTTGAGAATGGTTCCCAATCAGGGCGAAAAAAGTTAACTTTTTTCGCCCTTTTTTTATTTATTGATATTTTTCTGTCAGTTAGCGACCACAGCAGCGCTTGAATTTTTGGCCACTTCCACAAGGACAGGGATCGTTTCGGCCCGCTTTTACCACGGAGTGTGTCGCCTGTTGAGCTGGCTCGATAACGTCCTCTGGTGCGGTTGGCGATTGCCAGCCTTGGTTCACACACTCTTGATGCAGCTCGCGAATGGCGGTTTCAGCCCCGTGCCAAAGCTTAAGCGTGGGAAGGGGGGCAGGCTCTCCCCAAAGGGAGTCGGCCTGGGAGAGCCAACCGGCGGTTTCGGAACTGGGCTCACTGAGTTTGAGCATGGCATGCAGCCACTGCTGCCACTGGGTAGGTTTTGACTTTTGTTTGGCATCCAGCAACGGAGCCACCGCTTCTTGCCAGCGAGCGGCGGTAAGCAGCTTCGTTTGTCGCAGCTGATACAGAGCGAGCAGGGTCATAGCGCGAGCCAGTTCACTTAGGCCGGAGTGTTTTGCCCACGCCATTAGGTGTCCAGGCTGCTGGGCATACAGCTGTGCGAGTAGGCCAGCCAATCGGCCTAGGTTGCCGCCAAAGAGTTCATAGACTGGGCTGCCCTGTTGCCAGTTTAGAGCCAGCAGATGTTCAATTTGTGCTTTTGACTCCGGTCCCTGCTGATGGTGCGCCAGCAACATCAAGCTGTGCCAGTGGCCAAGGTAGCCTGGGGTTTCGGCATCGATTTGTGGGGCATCGAGAAACAGTTGCAACTCTTCCGTTGCCAACTGACAAGCCTTGGGCTTGTTGGCGATAAGGCTGATGAGTTCAGGGGCAAGTTGTTGGCTGAATAGGGTTAACGCCTCCAGTAGAGGCTCTTGCTCATCAGAGACCGCAAAGTGTTGCTGCTGGAACACACCGCGACATTCATTGAGTACCGTTGTCAGTTGGCGGCGCACCTGAGGCAGTTCCATTGCCAATTCCGATTCCGACTGGCCACTGTCGATAAAGTGCTGGCGAATTGACTCAAGGTTTGCGAACAGGGAGCCGTAACTGGCAAAGGCGGCAAAGGTTTGCTGCATCCCCGGATCTTCTGGGTCAAATTGATCGCTCAATAGTGGTAAGGCGAGCTCAAAGCCTTTGGCCCATTGGTGCAGAGGTGATTGGCCATCAAAAGCTGCCAGTGGATTGTCTCTTGGAACTCGGCATTGACTGGGTAGGGCAATCGGCTGCTCAGACAACTGCAGAGCGAGCTGGCTAAGGGCTGGGGTTGACTCGTCATCAATTTCGGCATTTGGACCTAACAGAATGGCCAACCAATGGCTGGGCAAGATGGGCTCAGGCGCAGCAATGACGGCACTTAAGAATCCGTGCAGATAGTAGAAATTGAGAGAGTTCGGACAGGATAGCGGCAATGCATTGATGTGGGCGCGCAGTTTTTGTGGCGACAGGCTCATGATAGTTGGCTCAAATGGCAGGGCTGCAAAGGCGTATGATTCAGCTTGCAGTGTGGAACGACAACAAGCGCCAGAGTTTAGCAAATTTACTGCCGCGATTTTGAGGATTTGAAAATTTACTCAGTATTACATAGCAGCAAAAAGCGCAGCCCAGTGGGTGATTAGATGTAATTCAATGTAAATTTAACCTCGCTTATGTGTTGATGCCAATTCCACTTGACGCTGCTTTTGTTAGCATGACGTCAATTTCAGTTCGGAGGGTTCTATGCGTATCGCCTTTGCAATGTTGATCGGTGCTGTGGTTATGGTTGGCTCACCGCTGGAGGCCAAACCTTATCATGGTCACAAGCCTCATAAACGAGTGATTGTGGTAAAGCCGGGATACCATCATCTACCTTATCGTGGTCATTATCACTACCATCACCGAGACCTAGCGGGGATCGCCACTTTCGCCGTGTTTGCTGGCATCACTTATGCCATCGTTGATAATGCGTATTACCAAAAACAGGGCGATACCTATGTCTATGTGGAACGTCCACCAGCGGGTGATTATCAAGTGGTGTCGACAACAACAACGGTGTCATCTGGCACGTCCGCATCTGGGGCGTCTCAACCCGTAAACAGCGCGGTATCTGTTTCCTACTCTATTGGCACCGTCGTTAATGCTGCGCCAGTGGGCAGTCGAGAGGTGGTGGTCAGTGGCGTTCATTATCGAGAGTTAAATGGCACTTGGTTTGTGCCGGTAGCGGGGTCGAGTCAATTTGTTGTTGTCACCTCTCCTTTCTAAATCAATAGATTAGAGATTTTTTAAATTTATTTTGGAGACAGTGGGAACTTTTCTGGTGTGGGACGACTCTATTACTACGTGAACAGAATTTGTTTCATCATCATCTCCCAAAAGACTTCTTCTTTACGCCATCTCTTTGAGATGGCGTTTTTTTATGGGGCGCTGCCAAAAAGAAAAACATCAAAAAAGTTGCTGTGGTGATGAACTTATTCAAACGCCAAGACTCTATTACAGCATGAACAGGATTTGTTTCATCATCATCTCTCAAAGACTTCTTTGTGTTACGCCATCTCTCTGAGATGGCGTTTTTTTAGGTGTTGCCACCGAAAAGAAAAAATTAAAAAAATTTTGCCGTAGTGGTGAACTAATCCGAATGCCAAGACTCTATTACAGCATGAACAGATTTGTTTCATCATCATCTCCCAAAGACTTCTTTGTGTTACGCCATCTCCCTGAAATGGCGTTTTTTTTTAGGTATTGCCGCCGAAAAGAAAAAATTAAAAAAATTTTGCCATAGTGGTGAACTAATCCGAATGCCAAGACTCTATTAATGCATGAACAGATTTGTTTCATCATCATCTCCCAAAGACTTCTTTGTGTTACGCCATCTCCTTGAGATGGCGTTTTTTTATCTGTCGGCGTATCGATAAAAAAACAAAAAAGTTGCTGTGGTGATGAACTTATTCAAACGCCAAGGCTCTACTACTACGTGAACAGAATTTGTTTCATCATCATCTCTCATCGCTTTATCGTTTAACGCCACCTCATTGAGGTGGCGTTTTTTTATCTAAAGCTCTCTAATTTACAACCAACTAGGCAGTTTTGCGTCGGTCCAAGCTTTCCGCCGAGCGGCCTTTTGGCTGAAGAAGTGACGCATTTTAGCCAATAGGTAGTAGCAATAAGGCACCAGGAATAGACTGGTCATGGTGGAGAACAGCAGACCGCCAATGATGGTGATGGCCATCGGGGTGTAGGAGGGACCACCTCCAGCCAGTCGGGTGTCATTGAGAGCCAATGGCACCAGCCCTAGCACCGTGGTCGCCACGGTCATCAGTACCGGCCGCAGTCGAGTTTGAGCCGCGGTAACAATATCGTGCTTGAGCTGCTCAATGTCGCTTTGGCGTTGATTGATCTGATCCACCAATACGATGCCATTGTTGACCACCACGCCCATGAGAATCAGGATGCCGATCATCCCCATGATGCTCATGTCCATGCCGAGTAACAAGAACGTCCAGTACACCCCGGTGATGGAGAACACAATGGAGCTGATCACCGCCGTTGGCAGCAATAAAGACTCAAACAAGGCCGCCATTACGATGTAGATCATCGCCATGGCCAGCAGCATGTTGGTCATCATGATCTTCTCTTCATCTTCTCGTTGGCTGAATCCGCCGGAGAAGCTGTATTCATAACCGGCGGGCCAGTTTATCTGATCTAAGATCGCCTCTAGGTCACCGCGTACCTCGTCCATGGGGCGATCTTCGATGTTGCCGCCGATGGTAATGGCGGTGCGGCGGTTGTAGTGGTCGATCTCCTCAAGACGGGGCTGCACCGTGAGATCGGCCAACATCTCAAGGGTATAGAGTTTGTCATCGTTGCGGGCGATGGGCAGTTGTTTTAACTGATCCAGAGACTCTCGCCAGTGACGATGCCAACCGAGGTAGATCTGCACTTCGCCACTGGGGTCGTGACGGAAGGAGCGCAGGTTCTGACCGCGCACTGCCGTCGCTAAAGACTGCGCCGCTTCACTCAGGGGAATGTTCAGTCGGGATAGCAGGTCGCGGTCGAATTTAACCACCATCTCCTGTTGCCCCATGCCCACTTCCGAGCGCACGTCTTCTAAGCCATCAACCCGATTCATTAGTGGCACGACTTGCTCTGATAACTTCATCAGTTCGGTGGTTGACCGGCCAAATAGGTGTACGCGCATGCCGGAGTTGTTATTGCCCCAGCCAAACTCCGGATTGGCGTTTGGAAGAGACGGCATGTTGTCGCGGATGGTCTGTTTGATGGTCTCGATGTCGGTTGGCAACTGCTCCTTCATCAACAGGGTGGAGGTGACGTTTTCCGCCGAGTAGTAACTGTAAACACTGTCGATGCCAAGTTCATTTTGGTTGGCGTACAGATACTCCTCCATACGTTCCACCATCGCTTTGCTGACCTCCACCTGCTGCTGTCCTTCAAGGTGGTAACGTAGGTAGAGACGGCTTTGATCGTCATCATCATTGGCCTGTCCCACTTGAGTCAGCGGGAAAGCGGTGCTGGCAAGAATCAGGATGGCAATCAGGCCGGTGACTTTCGGCCAGTCCAGAGCTTTGGTCAGCAGTTTGGGGTAGCGAACCGAAGGCTTGGGAGGGTGTTTCAGGACGATGGACTTAAGCTTAGACAGCAGCAGAGGGAGTAAGGTTTTTGCCAGCAGCAGTGAGGCCAGCAAAGAGATGCAGATCGCCATCGCCACGTGTTCTAAGAACATGGTCAGCTGGACTTTCACGCCGAAGATGTTGGGCAAAAATACGATGATGGTGGTCATGGTGCCAGCCATGACGGCCAAGGCCACCTTGTCTACGCCAGCCAAAATGGCGGATTTGGTGTCTGGGTATTCGCCACTTTCGATGGCCTGCAGCACCGATTCTGTGACCACCACGGAGTTGTCGATCAACATGCCGATGGCCAGTAGCAATCCCATCATGGACAGGATGTTGAGGCTGTAATTCATGAAGTACATGGCGGCCAAGGTGATGGCGATGGAGATGGGAACCGACACCACAATCACCAGAGTCATGGGGACGTTTCTCAGGAACAGAAATAGCACGCCAAACGACAGCGCGGCGCCCACAAGGCCAGCACTGGTGAGATCTTTCAGAGAGGACTTCACGCCGTCGGCTTGGTCGTCCATGGCAAACAGGTCGATGCCATCAAACTGAGGGTTGGCCTTAGTCTGTTCAATTAACGCGGTAACCCGATCTGCCACTTCCACCAAGTTGGCGCCGGACTCTTTGAAGATGTCTAGGCCGATGGCGTAGCTACGATTGAGTAGGCGGCCATCAATCTTCTCCGGTTGGGTGAAGTTGACGTCGGCGATGTCATCCAGCTTCAATCCGGGTTTAAGCACCAGTTCTCTAATCTCGTCGATAGAGCGGTACTCCCCCTTGGGAGAGACCTGCCATAAGATGGGGGCGGCTCTTAAGGTTCCGCCACTGATAACAAAATTCTCCTGATTGAGGCGAGTGGACAGCTCTGGGGCAGACAGGCCGCTGGCGGCCAAACGCTCGGCATCGATGCGCACTTCGATGCGATCTTTTTCAACGCCATACAGCGTCACCTGGGACACGCCCGCCAGTCGTTCTAGGGGGCGCTTTAACTGCTTATCTAGCAGGTCAAAAGCGCCGCTGAGATCCCGCTCAGAAGAGATACGCAAGGTGTAGATCGGCATGTCCGAGGTGGAGAGCTTGCGCAGCAGCACTCGCTCGACGTCATCGGGTAGAAGATGACGTACGGAGTCTAAACGCTCTCGGGCTTCCACGGTTTTCGAGGCCACGCTTTGCCCCCAGGCAAACTCCATCTCGATGAAGGCGCCATTCTCTTCTGAGCGTGATTCCATTGATTTGACGTCGCTGAGGGTGGCCAAAGACTCCTCCAGTACCGAGGTAATGTTACGTTCGACCTCTTGGGGAGAAGCCCCCTGATAGGGCACCTCCACCATGATCAGCGGCACCTCCATGCCTGGAAACATCTCCAGTGGCAACAGACGGCTGGAGACCAAGCCCATTAATACCGTGGCGATAAACACCATGGTGACGGTGACCGGACGGGTCAGCGCCAGTTTAGTCAGATTACTGAGCATGGCCGGTCTCCTTGGCAAGGGTGTCGTTGTTATCGCTTACGTCATCAAAGCGCTTGCTGTCGAACAGGCTGTAGAGCACTGGCAACACCACAAGGGTCAGCAGCGTCGACAACAGCAAACCGAAGATAACGGTGATCGCCATCGGCGCTCGCATCTCGCTACCATCTCCTAGGCCCAGCATCATTGGCGCCAACCCCAAGGTGGTGGTGAGGGTTGTCATTAGAATTGGGCGCAATCTGGACTCGGCGGCCTCTGTGATGGCCTGGGCTCGTGGCGTGCCTTGTTGACGTAGTTGGTTGATGCGATCCACCAACACAATGGCGTTGTTGACCACAATGCCCGACAACATAATGAGGCCGATAAATACCACCACCGAGATGTGGGTTTGGGTAATCCACAAGCCGAAGACACTGCCTGCCAGTGCCATGGGAATGGCCACCAGAATCAACAGTGGGTGTAGCAGAGACTCAAATTGGCTGGCCATGACCAGATACACCAGAAATACCGCCAGACCCAGGGCGATGTAGAGGGAGTTGATGGAGGTTTCCATCTCCTCGTTCTGGCCGCCAAAGCGGATGCTGGTGCCCGCAGGCAGGTCAATCTGGCTGAGTTTCTGTTTGGCGTCGGCCACGGCGTCTTTGAGGGAGCCGTGGGCGAGGTTGGCAGAAACAATGGCAACCCGCTGTTGGGCGATGCGGTTAATGGCCGCCGGTCCCACTTCCTGTCTGATGTCAGCCACGGCATCCAAGCTGATTGGGCGATTGGAGCCTGGGTTGACGATGAGACTGGCCAAGTCTTCCAGCTGATCTCGGTCTTGAGTGCCTGCGCGAACCAAAATCTCAACTTTGCGGTCGGCGATGGTGTAACGGGAGGCGACACTGCCGCCAATCACTTCGCTGATGCGGGAGGCAACCTGTGGAGCGGTTAGCCCTAGGTTAGCCAATCTGGCGTGGTCAAAGCGAACCGTCAGCTCAGGCTGGCCTTCGCGAAGGCTGTTTTCGATGTCTTTGAGACGGTCTGATTGACTGAGGGTTTGGGTAACCAGTGCGCTGGCTCGTTTTAGCTGCGTTAAATCGTAGCCGCTGATCTCAAGCTCCATGGGCGTTTTAAAGCTGAATAGCTCCGGAGACTGCACGCTGTATTCCAAGTCGGGAATGCGGCTGGCGGCGCTGCGAAGCTTCGCCATGACGCGGTCTTGTGCTTGGCTGTGCTTAAGTACCACCTGTAAGCGGCCCCAATTTTCGCCACCAATGTTGGCAGCGGAGCTTAGCAGACCAGCGCTGCCCGCTTGGGAGTACACTTGGTCGACGGCCTCATCCTCCATGCAGCTGGCGGCGAGGGTGGCCAAAACACGGTCGGTTTGGTGCACTTCGCTACCAGGAGGCAACTGCATCTCTAAGTAAAACTCCCCTTGATTCATTGGCGGAATCAGCTCCATGCCCAGTCGTGGCAGCAGGCTGCCAGCAAGGCCCGTGATGGCGATGGCGATGGCTAAGGTGGCCAGTCGCATCGACAATGCCAGAGTTAACAGCTTGGGGTAGGCCCACTGCACGGCGCCATAGAGGCGGTTAAATACCCATAAAATAGGAACGAACAGCAGGTGCCCAAGGCGGCGCACCACTCTGGCGATCACCAACACCACGGTAATCAATAGGCTTGGAAGGTAGGAAAACAGCAGCACAAAGGGGAAGCTAAAGGCTTTGCCAGCGTAGTAGCGGGTCAGCCCCAGCTTGGTGGTGGGCTTGGGAGTTTCGGTTTTCTGTAAACCATTGACGTCCAGACGCAGCCCTTTTCGGGAAGAGAGCATCGGAATGGCAGACAGCGCCACCAGCAGGGAAGCGATAAGCGCAAAGGTAACCGTCATCGCTTGGTCGGCGAACAGTTGGCCGGCAACGCCCTCGACGAAGATAAGTGGTACAAACACCGCCAAGGTGGTTAAGGTGGAAGCGATGATGGCGCTGCTCACTTCGCTGGTGCCTTTCTCGGCGGCTTGGTGAAGGTCGTCTCCTAACTTCTTGCGGCGGTCGATGTTCTCCAGTACCACAATGGCGTTGTCCACCAGTAGGCCCACGGCCAGAGCAATGCCTCCCAGAGACATGATGTTGAGACTGATGCCGTTAAAATACATCAGGTTGAAGGTGGCGATCACCGAAATGGGAATCGACAACGAGATGATCATCGTGGGCTTAAGTTCACCCAAGAATAGGAAGATCACCAGCATCGCCAGTACCGCGCCGATCAGCGCCGCCTGAGTCACCTCGGTGACCGCGCTTTCAATAAAGGTGGATTGATCGTAGAGCAGATTAATCGGGTATGGGGACTCATCCTCCAGAGTTTTTAGGCGGTCTTTTAGTGCCTTAGCGACGGCGACGGTGTTGGCGTCCCCCTCCTTATAGATAGCAAGTTCCACCGCTTCTTTGCCCTGATTACGGCTGATGTTGTCCCGCTCTTTGTAGTTGTCGACGATGTTGGCCACTTCAAAAAGACGTACTTGACGTTGACTATCTTGAAACACGATCAGCTGACGGATCTCATCTAAGCTCTGGAACTGGTTCAGGGTGCGGATCAGCAGCTCCTCTTCACCTTCGGTGAGCTTGCCCGCTGACAGGTTGATGTTTTCGCGGCTGATGCGGTCGATGACATCTGCTGAAGTGAGCCCCAACTGCGACAGCTTGCGCTGGTCAATCAGAATCTGAATCTGTTGCTCTAATCCACCGGATGGGCGTACCGAGGCGATACCGGGGACAGTTTCCAGTGTGCGTTTGAGCTCCTCATCGACCCAGGTACGCATCTTAATCAATTCGGCATCGCTGGCTTTGCTGTCAAGTTCCGTTTGGGCGACTACCGCGAGCCGGACAATGGGGTCAAGGTTAGGGTTGAAGCGCAGCAGTAGAGGCTTGTCTACATCCAAAGGCAGTTCTATGGCGTCCAGTTTTTCTCGAGTGTCGAGGGCGGCCATGTCCATGTCGGTGCCCCATTCGAACTCCAACTGAACATCGGAGAGGCCGGCGCGGGAGATGGACGACACCTGTCGTAGCCCTTTGACCACGCCCACGGCTTCTTCGATGGGCTTGCTAACCAGTTGTTCCACTTCCGCAGGGGCGGCGCCCTCGTATGTGGTTCGTACCGTTAAGCTGGGATAGCTCATATCCGGCAGCAGGTTTACGCTTAAGCGATTAAATCCCACCATGCCAAACATTACGATCGCCAGAATAAACATCCAGACGGTGACTGGACGCTTCACAGAGGTTTTGATGATTCCCATAACGGCCTACCCTTAGTGCTGAGCCAGCTGTAGGGAGTCGATCACTTCAACGACGGCGTCTTGTTTTAGCTGGTGTTGGCCTCGGGTCACCACCTGTTCTCCAGCCCCTAAGCCATCCAAAATCTCAATCAATCCATTGTCTTCAAAGCCTAAGCTAACCTCTCGGCGCTGGGCCTTACCCTCTTGAATGACAAATACCGCATGACCTCGGTCTTGGCGTAGTAGTGCATGACGGGGAATCACTAAGGCGTGATCATGGCTGGCGTACTTAAGTTTGGCTTTGGCCAACATGCCAGCTTTCAGTTTGTCTTGCTGATTGTCGATGGTCAGGGTGACCTTAAAGGTGCCTGTGGCGGCATCCACGACTGGGCTGATGCGGGTCACGGTGCCGTAAGCATTGGTGTGGTCGCTCAGCTCCAGTTCCGCCAGTTGGCCTTTTTGGATCTGCTCCAATTCGCGCTCTGGTAGGTGCAAAATGCCGTGAAGTTCGCTTTGATGAACGAGGTGGAATAGGGTGCTGTAGAGCTCAGCCATGTTGCCGCGCTTGACCATGCGGCTGGCAATGACGCCATCAAAGGGGGCAGTAATGCGGCTGTAGTTCAGCTCAAGTTGGGCAAGCTCAAGGTCAGCCAGTGCTGATAAGCGGCGATACTCTAGGCGGGCCATGGTCTCCTCGCTCACCAGTTGCTTGTTGGCGATCTGCTTCATTCGCTCCAGCTCTTGATCGATCACATTGAGCTCGGCTTGGGCTTTTTTGAGGTTGTACTCATAACGTTTAGGGTCGATCTGCGCCAACAGTTGACCCGCTTTAACTTGGTCGCCCTCTTCAACGGCGATGGCAGTAATGATGCCAGATACTCGGTTTACCACCATGGCTTCTTCGGGGGCTTCTAAGATGGCGGTGGTGGCGTAGTAGGAGCCGATGGAGTCGACATTTACTGGGGTGACTTCAACTGGCAGAGAAACTACCTGAGTTTCCTCTTCGGTCTCGGTGGTCGCTTCAGGCTCTGCTGGGGCTTGATTGCAGGCGGACAGAGCAAGTAGGAGTGGTAGAGCTAAAAGTGCGCGATGCATGATCAATTCCTTTGGTATCTTTTTCTTGTCCCTCATAAAGCACGCATCGTGCCAACCACTATAAAGGCTTTAATTTCAATTGCTTGTGTCTTGGTTTCGAATTTGTATTCCGTTAGATTAATTGAATTTTATTACAAATCCCCAACAAGTGGTGCAATTCACTAACTTGGTTAATACGACCGATGTGAAGCAGCCAAGGTTCCTGCGCCCGTTAACAAAACGCCACGACAGCAATAAAAAACCACAGCGATTGGCTGTGGTTTAAAAAAGGGGCAGGTTAGGCCTGGGTGTTTGGGGGCTGAGGGCTCAGCGTTTGAGACTGGGCACTGCGTTGTCGAAGCCGGTGATTGAGCCAGCCTTCTCGGGTACAGATCAGTAACCCAAGCCAGATTAAGCCAAAGGTGATTCCTTGCTTGAAATCGAACAGCTCTCCAAACAGCAGGGTGGCCAGAATGAACTGTAGGCTGGGCTCAATGTACTGCATCAAGCCAATCATGGTCAGGGAGGTTCGCTCTACCGCAAGACTAAACAGCACTAAGGGGATCAGTGATACTGGTCCTACGCCCACAAACAGCCAAAATAGTGATGCGCCCTCTGAGCTGGCTTGCAGGTTGCCGTCGATATGCCAGAACAACACCAGCGGCAATGCGATGGGAACCAGAACAATCGCCTCAACGGTGACGGCGGTAAGGGCATCGTAACGGATGAATTTTTTCACCAAACCATACAAGGCAAAGAAGGTGGCCATGAGCAGGGCCAACATCGGCAGCTCACCACTGAATAGGACTTTGAGGCCGATGGCGATTAGGGCAAGCACCACGGCAATCTTTTGTCCTGGGGATAGGCGCTCCTTTAAACACAGGGCGCCCAGGGCGATGGCCATCAGAGGGTTAATGAAAAAACCCAGACTTGCGGCCAGTACTTGTTGATTAGTGAGCGCCCAGGTAAAGGCATACCAGGAAACGCTCATCACTAAAGAGGCTACTAAGCACAACAGCAGCGAACGTTTGTCACGCCATATCGCCATAAAGTCGATGTTTTTGCCGGTCACCAGCAAGATCAGCAGCATCATGGTGGGCACGGAAGATAAGATGCGAAACGCCAATAACTCATTCATGTTGGCGCCGGGCAGGAAGTGATAATACAGAGGCAGCAAGCCATAGAGCACAAAGGAGAGTGCGGCGATGAGGCTACCCTTGGTTGAGCTAGTCATTTTATTGTTCGAAATTAGAGCCGGTAGGGGTCTTTATCTTAATTCAATCCGGCGTAAAGGCGCAGATGGCCTGCCGCCATTTAATGGCCTTTGTGAGAGGGATCGCAAATGCACTTCAGCCCAGCAGTGAGGAGAGAGGTGGGGAACAATCCTGAGTTACAACTGCTTAAGTTTGTTGTCGAGCTCACCGGTGATGGCGTCTTTAAGCATGACCCAATCGGCCAATAAGCTATAGAAGGGGTATTTGAAGGTGGCGGGGCGGTTCTTTTCAAACCCAAAGTGGCCAACCCAAGCAAAGCCGTAGCCGATGACCGGTAGAGCGGCGAGGAGCAGGTAGGTTTCAGAGGCGATGGCGATGCCAGCGACGAGCAGCACCAAGGTGGAGCCGATGTAGTGCAGAATGCGACAGCGGCGGTCTTGGTGCTCCCCTAAGTAGAAGGGGTAAAACTCGTCGAAACTAGTAAATTGTTGAGTCACAAATCGGCCCTGATTAAAAATTCATCAAGACAGGTTTATCACGCAACGGATTAAGAGGCAAGATCCGCCTGGGCTCTCAGCACGTCAAAGCCTTCCGCTTTGAACATCTCAATCAAACGAATCAATGGCAGGCCCATTAGGGTATTCGGGTCGCGGCCATCCAGCTTATCAAATAGGGCGATGCCCAGAGCTTCACTCTTAAAGCTGCCAGCACAGTTGTATGGCTGTTCGGCTTTAAGGTAGGCATCAATCTGTTTAAGGCTGAGATCTTTGAAGTAGACTTTGAAGGTTTCGGCGTCCACTTGGCATTCGTTGGTGTCGGTGTTGAGAAGGCAGAGGCTGGTGTAGAAGGTCACTTTGCGGCCACTGGCGGCCTGGAGTTGAGCGATGGCGGTGTCGTGGTCTCCGGGCTTGCCCAGAATCTCATCGTCGATGACGGCGACTTGGTCTGAACCGATAACCCAGGAATCGCGATGGCCTTTGGCGGCGGCGCGGGCCTTGTCTTCGGCTAGACGCATTACTAACTGCAATGCAGTCTCGTTCTCTAATGGCGTCTCATCGACTTCAGGTTTTTCACAACTGAAAGGCAGATTCAGTTTTTCCAGAATTTGACGGCGAAACGGCGATGTAGAGCCAAGAATAAGCGGCTTTTTCATGATGATTTTCTAAAGTTGATACAAAATTTCAGGCCGCAAGCCTAGCAGATGCATTTTGCAGTGACCACACGTAAGGCCAATCAAAGCTGATCTAGGTCAATTGTTGGCCAGGATCGCTGCCTATATTCCCGCGATATTGTGATCCACTTTGTAGTTCTGCTGGCTTGGGTTAAAATTGCCTGCATGTATGGAGAGTCAAAGGCTGATTATGCCTTAGCCGAATAGGCTTAACAGGGTGAAAATATCCTTTGACTCCCTTAGTTTCACTCGATAAACTGCGCGCCCTATGCAGAATGTACAAATACCGGTATCGCTCGACCCAAAACGAGCTGCTCAACGGGGACTTAGTTACGAAGGCATCCTTCGTTCCAAGAACCTAAAGCGTTTGAATGGTGTGAGTTCCGGCGATTGCACTGATGCTGAGGTGTCCGTTGAATGCGGCACTGACATCCAGGGGATAGTCTACCTCAAGGGGAAGGCTGTGACGGAGCTCACTCTGATGTGTCAGCGCTGTATGGAAACTTTTCAGCATACTATCGCAGTTGAATTCGCATACAGCCCTGTGAAAGACGATGCACAGGTCGAAGAGCTCCCGGATGCTTACGATCCCATCGAGTTGAATGAACACGGTGAGGTTCGTCTACAGGAATTAGTGGAAGACGAGTTGCTTCTGGCCGTTCCGATGATGCCTATGCATGATCTGGCCGACTGTAACAGACCGGAAACTGAGATCGTCGTTGGTGAATTGCCACCTATTACACCTGAGGAAGAGCGTCCGAATCCCTTTGCGGTGTTACAAAACCTTAAAAGTAAGTAATTAGGAGATTGGGGCCATGGCCGTACAAAAAAGTAAAGTTACTCGTTCTCGTCGCGGTATGCGTCGTTCACACGATGCTCTGACCGAGTGTCAACTGTCTGTAGATGCGACTTCTGGTGAGACTCATCGTCGTCACCACGTAACTGCTGACGGTTACTACCGTGGCAAGAAGGTTATCAACAAGTAAGTTGATGCCATCTTGACTCATCTAACCCTCGCGTTAGATACCATGGGGGGCGACAACGGTCCCCATGTGACAGTGCCTGCATCTTTGCAGGCATTGTCGATTTACGCAGACCTCAATATTATCCTCGTGGGCGACCGCCCAACCATCCTTGCTATCTTGGCAAAACATCAGGTTTCTGAATCCCCTCGGCTGCAAATTTTGCATGCGGAGCAGGTGGTGCAGATGGATGACAAGCCCATTCATGCCTTAAGGCGCCTAAAGCAGAGCTCTATGCGACTGGCTTTGGATCTGGTGGCCAATGGCCAGGCGGATGCCTGTGTCAGTGCTGGCAATACCGGCGCATTGATGGCCATGGCAAAGGTGGTGTTGAAGACCCTGTCGGGCATCGACCGACCCGCTTTAGTACGTGCCCTGCCAAGCATCAGCGGCCAACCCGTGTACCTATTGGATCTGGGAGCGAACACCAGTTGTGATTCGCAAACTCTGTTTCAATTTGCGGTGATGGGCTCGGTGTTGGCGGAGCAGGTAACCGGTAAAACGGCGCCAAAAGTGGCGCTGCTGAACATAGGTTCAGAAGAGATCAAAGGAAATGATCAGGTGCAACAGGCGGCGCGCTTGTTGCAAACCACCCATGATGTCAATTACATGGGTTACGTCGAAGGTGACCAGATTTTTTCTGGTCAGGCAGATGTGATCGTCTGTGATGGTTTTGTTGGCAATACCACCTTGAAAGCCAGCGAAGGCATCGCTCGATTGCTGTTTCATCAGATCAGCGAAGCGGTTCAACGCAACTTGATTGCACGCTTATTAGCCTGGCTGCTGAAAAAACGTCTAAAAAAGCTATTTTTGCAAATGAACCCCGACCACTACAACGGAGCCAGTCTGTTAGGATTGCGCCATATCGTAGTGAAAAGTCATGGTAATGCCGATGCCGCCGCATTTTTGCGGGCCATAGAAGAGGCCATTACTGAGGTTCATAGACGGGTGCCGAGCAAGATTGAAGCTCGCCTCGAGTCGGTGTTACTAGAAAAGTCCTGTTGATATTCCTATGCATACAAAAATTTTAGGTACTGGGAGCTATCTGCCCACCCAGATCCGCACTAATGCCGATCTGGAAAAAATGGTAGATACCAGTGATGAGTGGATTTTAGAGCGCACCGGCATTCGTGAGCGCCGCATCGCCACCGGCGATGAAACCGTATCCACCATGAGCCACCGCGCGGCTGAAAAAGCCTTAGAAGCGGCCGGTCTGACTGCAGATGACCTAGATATGATCATCGTGGGTACCTGCAGTGCACCAAACTCTTTTCCATCTGCCGCCTGTGAAGTGCAACACCTTCTGGGGGCAACGGACATTCCGGCGTTTGATGTCGCCGCGGCGTGCAGTGGCTTTATCTACGCGCTGTCGATTGCCGACAACTTTATTAAAGCCGGTACCTGCAACAACATTCTGGTTGTGGGCGCCGATGTGTTGGCGGACATGTGCGATCCTGATGACCGTACGACGGTTATTCTGTTTGGCGATGGTGCTGGGGCTGCGGTCGTTGGCCGCTCTGAGCAGCCAGGTGTGCTGTCAACCCACATCAAAGCCGATGGGAAGCACGGCCCTCTGCTCAAAGTGAAGGCTCCGAAGCGCAGTAAGCAGGAGCACATCACCAGCAGCGAAGAGTACATGTTCATGAAGGGCAACGATGTGTTTAAACACGCCGTAACTCGCCTAGCGCAAGTGGTGGATGAAACCCTTGAGCACAACAACATGGACCGCAGCGAGATCGATTGGCTGGTTCCCCACAACGCCAACTACCGAATTTTGAAAGCCACTGCCAAGAAGCTGGGCATGGGGATGGACCAAGTGGTTCTGACCTTAGAGCACCATGGCAATACCTCCGCAGCATCAGTGCCAATTGCATTGGATGTGGCGGTGCGTGATGGTCGCATTCAACGTGGCCAAGTGCTGCTGCTTGAAGCTTTTGGCGCTGGATTCGCTTGGGGCTCAGCCCTGATTAAGTATTAAGGAAAACTCATGTCCAATACCGCATTTGTGTTCCCTGGACAGGGAAGCCAAACCGTAGGCATGTTGGCCGAATTGGCCGCAGACAACGCCATCATTGAACAGACCTTCGCTGAAGCCTCGCAAGTACTGGGTTATGACCTGTGGGCACTGGTTGCCAACGGCCCAGCGGATGATCTGAACCAAACCCAGCGTACTCAGCCAGCCTTATTGGCCGCCAGTGTTGCTCTGTATCGCGCCTATCAAGCGGCAGGCGGCGAAGCGCCTAAGCTAATGGCGGGTCACAGTTTGGGCGAATACTCGGCACTGGTGTGTGCGGGTGTAATTGAGTTTAAAGACGCCATCAAACTGGTTGAGCTACGTGGTTTGGCGATGCAAGACGCCGTTCCTGCCGGTACCGGTGCCATGTACGCCATTATCGGTCTGGACGACGATGCCATTGCTAAGGCGTGTGAGCAAGCTGCTCAGGGCCAGGTGGTGTCTCCTGTGAACTACAATAGCCCAGGTCAGGTGGTTATCGCCGGCGAGAAAGACGCCGTAGAACGTGCTGGTGCACTGTGTAAAGAAGCGGGCGCGAAACGAGCGCTGCCGCTGCCGGTGAGCGTACCGTCTCACTGCGCTTTGATGCAGCCAGCGGCAGAGAAGTTAAAAGCGGCATTGGCGGAGCTGACTCTGTCTGCGCCATCAATCCCGGTTATCAACAACGTGGATGTGAAAGCGGAAACCGACGTGGATGCCATCCGCGATGCACTGGTTCGTCAGCTATACAGCCCAGTTCGCTGGACTGAAACCATCAACGCCATGGCTGAGCAGGGTATTGAGTCTGCATTTGAGTGTGGCCCAGGCAAGGTGCTAACCGGCCTGTCGAAACGAATTAATAAGAGTGTTGCTGCTGTGCCGTTGAACGATTCAGCGAGTTTGGCTGCAGCCCTATCATAAGGAAATCACAATGAGCGTTACATTGGATCTTAGCGGCAAGATCGCGCTGGTTACCGGTGCAAGCCGTGGTATTGGTCGCGCCGTTGCCGAGCAACTGGTTGCTGCAGGCGCTAAGGTGATTGGAACGGCGACCAGCGAACGCGGTGCCGCAGCCATTAGCGAATACCTAGGTGACCAAGGTCAAGGAAAGGTATTGAATGTCACTGAACAGACCTCTATCGAGGAACTTTTTGCGGCAATCAAGGCCGAACATGGTGACATCGATATTTTGGTGAACAACGCCGGTATTACTCGCGATAACCTGATGATGCGCATGAAAGAGGATGAGTGGACCGATATCATCGACACTAATTTGACCTCTCTGTTCCGCACCTCAAAAGCGGTTCTGCGAGCGATGATGAAGAAGCGTCATGGACGCATCATCAACATCGGTTCGGTGGTGGGCACCATGGGTAACCCTGGTCAAGCGAACTACTGTGCAGCCAAAGCGGGTCTGTTGGGCTTTACTAAGTCTTTGGCCAAAGAGGTGGCAAGCCGTGGCATTACCGTAAACGCGGTTGCACCAGGCTTTATCCAGACCGACATGACCGAGGAACTGAATGATGAGCAGAAAGCCAATATCATGAATCAAGTTCCTGTGGCACGTCTAGGACAAGCACAAGAAATCGCTGATGCAGTTGTATTTTTGGCATCAGATCGGGCAAGCTATATCACTGGCGAAACCCTGCACGTGAACGGCGGCATGGTAATGGCCTAAGTCTCAAGACTAAACCGTGATCCAGAAGCTAAATTGAGTCGAATTTCGCCTAAATGATGCAATCTTCGTGGTTTGACCACAAACTAGCAGCTTGCATTGTTGGATGAATCGAATAAACTACTCGCAACTCTGCGCAATAGCGTAAAATTAATAGGAAAGCGAAGACTATGAGCAACATCGAAGAACGCGTTAAGAAGATTATTATCGAACAGCTGGGCGTAAAAGAAGAAGACGTTAAAGCTGAAGCTTCTTTCGTTGACGATCTGGGTGCTGACTCTCTGGACACCGTTGAGCTGGTAATGGCTCTGGAAGAAGAGTTCGACACCGAGATTCCAGATGAAGAAGCTGAGAAGATCACTACCGTTCAGGCAGCGATCGACTACGTAACGGCTAACCAATAAGCCGACGAGTTTCGAAACAGGCGGCTTTGGCCGCCTGTTTTTATTTCTGACGGAGAGAAAAAATGACTAAGCGTCGTATTGTGGTTACCGGCATGGGTGCGGTAACGCCTCTGGGTCATGACGTTGAGAGCACCTGGGAAGCTTTGCTGGCAGGCAAAAGCGGTGTGACTCCCATTACCCACTTTGACGCCAGCGAGTTTGCTGTGCGTTTCTCCGCCTCAGTCAAGGATTTTGATGTAGAGGCTTATCTTTC
Source organism: Ferrimonas aestuarii (assembly GCF_005116665.1). GTDB lineage: Bacteria > Pseudomonadota > Gammaproteobacteria > Enterobacterales > Shewanellaceae > Ferrimonas > Ferrimonas aestuarii. The sequence goes on from NZ_SWCJ01000001.1 coordinate 340,065, forward strand.
TAAGAAAGATGCCCGCAAGATGGACCTTTTCATTCAGTACGGTTTGGCGGCTTCCATTCAAGCCCTGAAAGACTCCGGACTGGAGATCAACGACAGTAATGCTCACCGCATTGGCGCCGCCATTGGTGCTGGCATGGGTGGCTTGGATCTGATTGAAGCCAACCACACTCAACTGCAGAAATCTGGCCCTCGTCGTATTTCTCCGTTCTTCGTGCCATCCACCATCATCAACATGATTGCCGGTCACCTGTCCATCATGTATGGCTTCACTGGCCCTAACATTGCGATCACTACCGCTTGCACTACTGGCGTGCACAACATCGGTCACGCAGCCCGTATGATTGCCTACGGCGATGCCGACGTGATGATTGCCGGTGGCAGTGAGTTTGCAACCACTCGATTGGGCGTAGGCGGATTTGCCTCAGCGAAAGCGTTATCGACGCGCAACGACGAGCCAACCAAAGCCAGCCGCCCTTGGGACAAAGACCGTGACGGCTTTGTGATTGGGGATGGCGCCGGCATCATGGTGCTGGAAGAGTACGAGCACGCCAAGGCTCGTGGAGCCACCATCTACGCTGAGCTGTCAGGCTTTGGCATGAGTGGTGATGCCCACCACATGACCTCACCACCAAAAGACGGTCGTGGCGGCGCAGCGGCAATGCAAAATGCCCTCAACGATGCCGGTGTGGCCCCTGAGCTGGTGGGTTACATCAACGCTCACGGCACCTCAACACCTGCCGGTGACATCGCTGAAGTGAACGGCGTTAAGTCGATCTTCGGTGATCACGCGTACAAGCTGATGATGGGTTCCACCAAATCCATGACCGGTCACCTATTGGGCGCGGCGGGTTCGGTAGAGTCGATCTTCACCGTACTGGCGCTGCACAACCAGAAAGTGCCGCCAACCATCAATCTGGAGAATCCAGAGGAAGGTTGTGATCTGGACTTTGTGGGTCCGGTAGCCCGTGACGCCGAGCTGGAGTATGCCCTGTGCAACTCATTTGGCTTTGGTGGTACCAATGGGTCATTGCTGTTTAAGAAAGCGTAATTCTTAATACAGCTTGAGCCTCAAAAACTCCGAGCGCCTTTGGCCTCGGAGTTTTTTTATGCCCATTACCCTGACTAAGAAACCAGGTTCAGGAGGTGCGTCGCTTGGTTTCAGTCGCCAACGGTTGAAATGACAGCTTGGGTCTCACACAATTAGAATTGAGTAATAACTCTAATTTTGAGGGTAATCAAAATGGCACTAAGAAATTATGTATTTATGATGATTGGCAAAGGCTATCGACCACCTCAGGTGGCCACGTTGCAGTCTGAGTTTTTTCGCACAACGGTGATCTGCGTTGAAGACATCGACCTGGCCTGTGAAGAAGCCGCCAAGCTCAAGGGGAGCGATACCCAACTGATTGAACTTTGCGGTGCCTTCAAAGGAGAGATGGTGGACAAGATCATCGATGCGGTTGACGGCACCATTGGCGTTGGCAACATGTCCATGCGCGATTCAGAGCGCGCGAAGCTGATGCAAGCCATCGGCTAGAGACAGCTGGAGCCAGCATCGCCAAAGCGCTCTGCTGGCTCAATATGACTGACTAATTAAGGTAGATCTCCACTCGGCGGTTCGCCGCTCGCCCCTGAGCGTCCAGGTTCGATTGCACCGGTTTGCTATCGCCTCGGCTATCCACCTGTATCTTCCCTCTGACCCCAAGGCCTAGCAATTTGGACTTAGTTGCGTTTGCCCGAGCCAAACCTAGGTTCAGGTTATAGGCATGATTGCCTTGGCTGTCTGCATGCCCCACCAGCTGGATGTTTTTCTGATTTGCCAGTTGGGGTGCCAACGCGTTTAACTGTCGCTCTGACGCTGGGGTCATTTGCGTTTGATCCAGATAGAAGTACAGGGTTGCTAAAGCCTCTGCCGCTTTGGCTTTCGGTAGGCACTCAGTCTCTGACAAGGCAAGAGTTTCTGGTTTTATCTGAACCCGACTGGGGTCAACCCGCTGGGTTATCTGATAAGCGGTATCCCTGTTGCTGCCAACCACCACCGCCTGACTAATTGTCGCTTGGTGAGTGAATAGCGCATCGCAATTTGCATGGGCTGTTGGAGCCAACAAAGGCAGAACTAAGGCGATAGAGAGGGCTCGCATCATCATGGGATTATCCTGAGTGTCGATAGTAGAGGCGGCTGATGCCATCGGTACGGGCACCGCGTTGAATAAGGGTCTCGAGTACCTCTTCCAACTGGGAAGGCTTGCTGGCATCAAGAATGTTGGCTTCACCGACGCACTGTACAAAGGCGTCCTGATCCGTTGCCTTAAAATCGATGCCAACTACGCCGATGTAGAGGTCCAGTTCACCATCGGCAAAGCGTTGTCTTAGAGCACCGCACATGCCGGCTTTGACCAGTTTGGTAAAGGTTTGGGTATAGGGGTCTTCGGTACCATCGCTTAGAATCAGCAGCATCTTCGCTCGGCGATGGTACTCCTCTTGAACCTCATCGGATGCACCAGGACCTGGAATGCCTTCGGCTAGGATCTGCGCTCCGCGCATAATGCCTTGAAATACGGCAGTGCCACCGGTGGCGTTCATCCCCTGTACCCGATCAAATTCCGATTTTGAGGTGGTCAGTTTGATGCTGGAGAAGTTTGAGCTACACATGCCACCAGTAAACAGGGAGTAGCTGGTTCTAAAGTGCTGTTTGGGCTCGGTACTCATTTTGTGTTCGAACAGATGCGATACCGATTTATCAATGTCGATGAATGCCAAGGGGTCTGGGAAGTGGGTGTATGCGGTTTCGTTGCTGGTGGCAGCGAACACCGTTTGGAGGGTTTTTGCCTCATTACGCTGTCTTGAACTATAACGTGAGGGGCAATAATAGGAGTGATAGGCACAGTTGTTAACTGTGTCCACACTGTACGCTGACCAGTTGTACCAATTGATATCATGGTAGTCTGTGGGGGCGTTGGCGACATTCTTCTTGTAGATGAGCTGGGAAACGCAGTAGCTGTTACCTCGATGAGTTTCTTGGGTGCGCATGTTAAAGGGAACAAAGCTTAGCCTGTGATCAAACCCCTGATCTTTGGCGTCATCAGAGAGTAAGTTGGAGCTAAGTTTGGCGATCTCCCGCTTAAGTACGCTGATCTTGCTTTGATTGTCCCAGCTGTTATTCATTGAGCCGGAGAAGTCGGAGACAAACACAATGTCGACATTTCGCTGCAGATTGACGGGGTAGCTCTTAGCCCGCGCGCGGTTAACGATGTCTTGCTGCTTATCGAAAGAGGGCACCATGGTGTTAGCCAGCCAAGAGTCGTGCTTGGTTGAGGTGGCCAGTTGATACTGAATGTAATCGGCCTCTTCCCCTTGTAGCTGCTCCTCTCCCTCGGTGCGAACCACGGTGACATCGTTAATCTCTTTGATGTTACGGATGTACGCATTGAGGTAGGCGTCACTAAGTTGGCGATTGTAGACACTGGGCTGGCGCCCTTGGGCATCCGTGGTGGTTCTATCGGCCATCGACAGCGCCATCACCGCAGCCTCTGAGGCATCGGCGAGGCGATTTTTCTTCTGCACATAGCGGCTGCCTTCGATGGCCAAAAACACCATGCCAAATAGTGGCACCAGCAGCAGAGCTAGGTAGATGGCGGCAGCGCCACGTTGGGTTTGTATTGAACGTCTCATATTAGCGTCCTGCCATCACGGAACTTGAGCGAATAAGTGCAATCCCGCGGCTGCGATCAAACCACGCATCACTCCCTAAACACAGGGTAACTTGATACAAAGGAAACTCATCGCCAGAGGCTTTACTGGGCACCAGTTGTGATAATTGGGCAATGGGGGTTTCCGGCTCGCAACCGGTTTCCCCAGGGTAGGGCTGATTAAAGCTTTGAGAGCGGCCCTCAATGAGACTGTCTATCTGAATGCCAAAGTCTACAGTTTGCCCTGATTCGTTACTCAGCATCTGAGCGGCGATGGTTTGTAGTTGGTTGAAATCCGTCTCCGATAGCTCATTACGCTCTTCGAAGAAGCGCTGGCGCTCCTTAACTAAGCTGACAAGGGAGTAACTCAGCCGGTCTAACTTAGCGCGATTGAGCACTTGAGTAGACAAGTCGATGCAAAACAGAAATAGGGTCACCATAAAAGCCAATACGAACGCCAACTCGATGGCGAAAGCACCCTGTTGATTGTGGACTCTACTGCGCATCTGGCCATCCTTCGTGTTCTTGAATGGAGAGCAGTGTTCGACGAATTTGACGGTCTTGGATGATGCCGAAGTAGTAGATGGGCTGGTAGTCGTAGCTCAGCTCAGCTTTGACGATGGGGCAGCGGGCGCAGTTGTCGCTGGGAAGGTCGGCAGCCAGATCCTCTAAAGAGGCATAGCTTTCCAGCTTGGCATTAAAACGGCTGGGATCGAGCATGTGCAGCCAGATCTCGCCTCGGGTTTCCAATCGAGATTGTAAGGTAGCTTGATAATCTAGGTTAAACCGCTCTCCTTCTACCACCTTGGTGTCTCTAACCGATTCGGACAGCGCCGTTTCGGTTAGGTTGACCAGATAGATAAAGCGGCTCAGCTCAAAGATGGCGAAGCTGGTTAATATCATCAACATAGAGCCGAGGGCAAATTCGATGGAAAACACGCCACGTTGGTTGTAGGCCAATTTCATGAGCGGCTCCTCATAACTGCTGCAATTGAGTGAGTACGCCACTCAATTCCGTGTCTGGATAGAGCTGACGCAGCAGACGATGAGCACGGGACAGCTCGCCACTTTTGGCCCATGCAAGAGCAAGATTGGCTTGAACTTGTGGGTTGTCAGGGTGTTGCTCATAGAGTGGTTCTAACAATTTAGCTGCTTGTTGATAATGTCCCTGGGCCATCTCCACCATGGCAAGGTTGTTCTTTACCATTAGAGGGTCGCTGCCTAGCAGCCGAGCTTGATTGAACGCCTCAACAGCAGGCTCAAACTGCGCCGTTTGGGTATAAGCCATCCCGAGCTGCAACCACAGGTCGCCGCTGTTTTGACCTAAGGCTAGCGCTCGTTGCAGCGCATCGATTCCAGCGGCGTAATCTTGTTTGCGGTTGAGTAGCTTACCAAGCAGAAGTAGGCTTTGCGCCGTTGGCTCTGCGTCAATTCGGTGTAGGTGGTTGAGGTAAAACTCACTGGACTCAAGATCGCCAGCGTCATAGAAACTCTGAGCTAGCGCCAGTAGGATTTGCGGATCATCTGGGTGTTGCTGCAGTTGCTGTTGGTAGTAATCCGCCAGTCCTTGATGGTTTTGAGCCTTAATCAATCGAGTTACTTCGCTGGACTTCGGGGCTTGGGTACTGGCGCAGCCGGTAAGCAGTAGGGGTAATATCAGTGCTGGGATTAGTGCGTATTTGGCGATCATTGGGTTAGCTCCAGACTGAGTTGAACAATGCCAGGCGCCAAAATCAGTACCACGATGGGGAACATGATCAGTAAGATCAAAGGGACGCTCATTTTTGCGGACAGCTTACCGATCTTTTCCTCCATGCTTAGGATCTGCATGCGTCGCATATCCTCGGAAAGATCAGATAACACCTGGGCGATGGAGGTGCCGTATTGCAGGTTTTGAATTAGGGTGAAACAGAAGCTGCGCACCTCTGGCGTTGGCAGCCTTAGGCTCAGGTCATGAAGGGCTTTCTCTAGCCCTTGAAGAGAGGCGGCATCAGAGGTACGGCGAATCTGATAGCAGAGATCTTTATCGAAGCTTTCCAACTCCTCGCCTAGGTAGCGGAATGAGGCTTCGATGGTCATCCCGGTCTGTACGCAGACCGCCATCATGTCGAGCATGTAGGGCAGTTGTCGGGCGGTTTTTTTAATTAGCCAGCGCTTTCTTGATTCTAAAATGAGATCCGGCACCACGATGAAAAAGATCAACAACGTTGGCCCAAGCATCAGTTTTTGCTGCATCTCTAAATCGACGATGGCCAGCAGCAGTAAAGACAGCAGTAGCATGGCGTATTTGGCTGGCATGAAGTATTTGGCCAAGCCACCTTGATAGATGCCTGCTTCCAGCAGTTTCTTCTGGACGTCACTCTCTTGATTGCTGCTTAAGTTACCTATGGTTCGCTGCAACCAAGACAGCTTTGATGGCTGCTGCGAATGCAGATAATGGCGTACGTGAGAGTGTTTGGCCTGTTGGCGAACCAATTTGGTGGTGATCAGTGCCAATAGGACCCCCAGCAAAGTTGCAATGGCGAGATAGGTCATGCGCGCACCCCTCGAACCAGCAGCCAGATAATAGTAAGGCCCAATACTTCAGAGCCCAGCACGTAAAACAGGATCCAGCGCCCCTCTGGGTGAAACAGCACAAATTGCAGGTTTTCAGGGCTGACCAGCTGCATAATCCCCATAAAAGCGAAGGGCATGATGGCAACCAGTTTGGCGGACAGGCGCGCCTCTGAGGTAAGTGCCATCTTTTTCTTCTCCATGGCTCTGGAGTCCACCAACACTCGAATCAGTCTGGCCATCACCTGCTTCAGCTGGCCGCCGCGACTCATGTTGGCGCGAATGGTGACCACAAAGAACAGATAGGATGGGTAGGGGAAGCGCTTAGTTGACCGAGCGAATACGGTTTCCGGAGGCTCACCCAATTTAAGGCGTTGCCCCATGTATTTGAACTCTCGACCGATGGTGTTATTGAGGGTCTCGCCCACATAGATGATCGCTTGGGTAATACTGTCACCGGCGGTGATGGCGCTCATCATGATGTTGAGTGCATCGGGGAAGGTCTGCTCGAATTTGTTTTTTCGACGCTTAAGCAGGAATGACCAACCCCAGATGAAGCCGCCCACGGCAACCACCGTCGGAAAGACGATGGGAGACAGCATTAGCCAGCGCTGATTGACGTAGGCAGCGGCAAAGAACACCAAGGCAACAAAGGCAGAAATCTTGTACCACGCACCATCGCCCAGCAGATCAAGTACAGGGTCGGCTAGGTTGCGTAGCTTCACAATCCAGCGATTATCACTCAGCGCTTTGAGGTTTACCGCCAGAGGCGCGGACTCTTTTTCTGTTTCTTTGACTGCCAGATAAGCCTTTTTGGGATCTGGCTTCTGTTTGTGGTGCAGTATCAAGGCGATGCCGCCAAAGATAAGGGCGAGATAGAGACTCATTTCTGACTCCCGTTAAAGGCCTCAAGCAGTTCATCCTGAAGGCCATAGTAGCTTGCTTGGCGCATCAGCATGGAGCGCTGCATGATCCCCGCAGACAGAAATTGACCGCTGATCTTCTCTTGACTTTGGATGTCATCAGATTGGAAGCGGAACAGCTCTTCCATGACGGGGTTATCGCCCTCAATGCCGATCAGTTCGGCGATGCTGGTGATCTTGCGGCTGCCATCGCGCATACGACTGACCTGAATCACTAGGTGCACCGCTGAGACGATGGTGCGGCGGATGGCAGTCAGTGGCAGGTTGAGGTTGGCCATCATCACCATGGACTCAATTCGAGCTAGGGCATCGCGAGGGGAGTTGGCATGCAGCGTTGACATCGAACCGTCATGGCCTGTGTTCATTGCCTGCAGCATCTCGAACGCTTCTGGCCCTCGGCACTCACCAAGGATGATGCGGTCGGGGCGCATCCTTAGAGCGTTGATCACCAAAGCACGCTGACTGATGGCGCCGGTGTTTTCAATGCTGGGTGCTCGGGTCTCCATGCGTACCACATGGGGCTGCATCATTCGCAGTTCGGCGGCATCCTCGATGGTGAGAATACGTTCATCTTCGGCGATGTACTGGCTCATGGCGTTCAGTAGGGTGGTTTTACCCGAGCCGGTGCCGCCGGAGATAACAATATTGAGGCGGCAACGCGCGGCGATCATCAGCACTCTTGCCATCGACTCTGACATGGTGCCGAATTTAACCATGTCTTCGAGGCTGATTTTTTGTTCTCGGAACTTACGAATGGAGATGGTGGTGCCATCAAGGGAGATCGGCTTGAGCACAATGTTGACTCGGCTGCCGTCATCCAATCTCGCATCCACCATGGGGGAGGATTCGTCCACACGGCGCCCCACTCGAGAGGCGATACGTTGGGCGATCTCAATTAATTGGCGCTCATTTACAAAAGAGAGTTCAGAACGATGCAGCTTGCCGTCGCGCTCAAAGAAGATGTCGCTGGCACCATTGACCATGATGTCGGTGATGCTGTCATCTTCCATCAGTGGTTGCAAAGGCCCGAGACCCAGTAGCTCATCCACTAGGTTTTTAACCAAGCCGTTGCGCATGATCGAGGGCACTGGGCTGTGGTAGTTTTGCGCTAACACGGCTACCGCGGAATCGATCTGATCCGTTAACTGAGCCCGATCCATTTCAGCGATGGCGCTGGCGTCCAGGGCTTCAAAGATGCGCGCTCGAAAATCGGCGTAGATGGTTTTGCTGCTGCTCACCGTCGAAATACCTCTTTAAAGCGGCTTAAAGGGTTGCTACCGGTCTGAGTAACCTGACCGTTAATCAACTTAAACAAGCTGGTAAGCGGTTGCTGCTTGCCTGACTCTTGCTTATGCAGTCGATGGCCCTCTAGCAGTAAGTGGGAGAACTGCTTGTTGTAGGGAAGAATGACATCGACTTTACGGTCCAGGTATTGAGCCATCTCCTCCATGCTGAGAGGAAAGGCAGACTCGGGCCGGTGATGATTAGCCACCAATAACACTCGAGTCTCTTCACTGCTGCCGAGCTTGAAGTTGCTCAAGGTGTTGAGCATCTGCTGGGCGTTTCTCAGCGCACTGACCGACGGGTCGAAAACAAGCACAACGATGTCGCTTCGGTCGACGATTTGATTCAAATTGAGGGAGAAGTCCACCGATGCGGAGAAGTCTTCAATGATGAAGTTGGCGTGGCGCAAAAGCAGATCACACAGGGTGTGGGTGTACTCGGTCAGATCCCCTTGCTCGGCGCTTCCAGTAAGCGCCAATAGATTTAAGTGCTTATTGATGTTGGCTAGGTAACTGTGGGCAGCATCGGCATCCAGCTCGTGCAACTGTAAGCTGATGTTTTTTACATCCTGCTTCATTAGGTTTTTCTTACCGAGCAAGATATCGATGTTGCTGAAGTGGTACTTATGATCGACTAACAGAGTTTGCGATCCCGATGAGGCCAGCGCCGACGCCAGTTCAGTGGCGATAAGGCTGGTACCAACGCCACCGCGACAACCCACCACAGAGATGCGCTTGGCTTTACGATTGTTGCTTACTCCAGAGAACTTCTTTTGGTTTTGGTGTACGTGGCGGAGAAAGTCGGTCAACTCCTGCTTTCCCACTGGCCAGAACAGATAATAGAACCCCATCTCTTTGAGTGAACGCAGGGTGGTGATGGCGTCCTCTTTGCCAATGACCACCATCCCTTTATGGTTAGGCAGTTGACTGGCAAATCGACGCGCGTCTTCAACCACATTGCTGGACTGATTTAGCTCAACGATGATCAGATCGTTGAGTTTGTCGGCTCCCAGTTGCCCTTGGCCCTCTTTGTGGCAATCGGGCTCGGGCCAGCCTTCGAAACGGCACACCTCTTTGACCAATTCCAGACACTGCTGGGTTTGATAGAACAGTGAGCAGCCACTGGGACCATTGCTCTGTTTTTCGGTTTCGTTAGAGACGCTGATCGCTTTGGCGAGATCAAACATGACTATTGCTCCTTGGCCTGTAGAGAGGACTTGGTTAACTGCTTTTCTGGGTTAACCAATTGCGCCGCCAAGTTGGCGTTTGTGCTGCAACCTAGGGAGGTTACCGCACGGTCATAGCGCCAGTTTCCACAGGGCTGGGATTTTGCATGCCACTGACTGATGGACAGCACTCGAAGGCCTTGGGTTTGACTTTGCTCAAACACAATGCGAGCCGGGTCGACCTCTAATGCCAACAGTTGATGCTCAAGCGCTTTGGCCCAAGGGGTTTGCTGCGGACCATGGCGTAGAGTGAGGGTTGCTTGGCTTGAAAAGTGAGTCAGCAATCGAGCCAAGGTTTCATCGCTGGCGCCATTGTTGCCAAATTCGAAGTCTTGAGTTTGTTGATAGATCAGGGTTTCTGCACCCGGTGGATCAAAGGCGTGATCGGCACAGGCGGTCAGCAGTAATGTGCTAAGCAGCGCGATAAAACGTAAAGATGAGCGAATCATTGAATAAATCCTCCGCGCTGCAAGAGATCCAAGGCCAACGCTTGGGATTGGGTATCGTTGGGGTTTTCGGTAACCGTGTTGAGCCAGCGATCTAGGGTGTTGCTGCGGTCAATGTGAGGCAATACGATGTTGCTCGCCTTGGTGGGCTGCACCAGATTGACCGTGGCCACAATCACTAACTCGGTTTTCACCCTTGAGGTTTTTGCATTACGGAACAGGGCACCAAAGTAGGGAATGTCCCCAAGTAGGGGCACGCGTTTTAGGTTCTCCACCTCTTCTGAGCTCATTAAGCCGCCCAGCATAAAGCTGTCACCATCGGCCAGCTCTACTGTGGTCATGGCTCGGCGGGAGCTAAGTTGGGGTACCTCAATGCCAGCGGAGCTGACGTAGCCACTGATGGCGCTTACTTCAGGGGCAATCTGCAACCTAATTTTGTTGGGGCTGTGCACTTTGGCCGTGAGGTCCAAACCAATACCAAACTCTTTAAAGCTGATGTTGGTGGTGTTGTTGTTGGTGACGATGATGGGCACTTCGCCGCCAACGAGGAAGCTGGCGGATTCACCAGACATCACCGTTAGGTTGGGCTCCGCTAGCACCTCGGCAATGGAGTCGTCCCCAAGAGCGGTAACCAGCGCGCTAAAATCCGGTGCCTTCAAATCATCGAAGCGGAAACTGCCAGCGGCATCGCCGATGCTGGACCAGTCAACGCCAAGGGTTTCACCAAACTCATCGCTGACCTGGGCTACGGATACTCGTACGTTAATCTGTTGCGGTGAAAACAGTTCTAGGCCTTCGATTATGCCGGGGTAGGTGTATTTTCGGAAAAAGGCATTGTCTTCACTTTCAATCATGCCATTTTCAAACTCGTAGCTTTCAGATTGCTGATAGCGAAGCTCTTTCTCTCGTCCAAGTAGCCCGGCTACCAGCGCGTAGATCTCATCTCGTTGGGCTTCGGTGAATACGGTGCCTCGTACTGCAACCTGCTCGGCGACTGCATCGAGATGAATGGTCAGCTTGGGGTAACGAAGCTCTATCTGCTTGGTAATGTGAGTTAACGGCAGCTCCACGTGGATCAATCGCTGCTGCAGTAGTTGCCCTTGTTTGTCGTAGATCATCAATCGAGTCTGGCCTGCTGCAAGACCAAATAGCACCAGTTGACGGTCGTTGATCACCTTATAGTCGGCGACGTTAGGTTGGCTGATAAAGACGGTGCCAATGCTCTGCTCAAAACTCAGATTGACGGCATCGTTGACGGACAGTCGCTCTGTTTCAGCGCTCGCCGGTACAGAGAGAAGGAGCAAACACAGCCCCATAAAAATGAAAGCGCGCATTAGAATACGTTTCCTAAAATCGAGATGTCTGAGCCGTTATCGGTATTGCCGCGAAGCTCAACCACACCGTTGTAGTTTTTAATGACGTCGCTGACCTCTGCGCCAGGGATAGTGCTGAACGGTGAGCTGCGGTAGATCTCGATGTGCATAGTGCGCTGAGCCAGCGCTAACCGAGATAGCACCTGAGGTTGAACCTCGATCACTACGGTCGCACTCAACTCGTCTGGAGAAGCAACGCGAGGATTGACGGCGCCGGTTAAGCTCTTGTCCAATGCCATCACCTTGACGTGATTCAGTAATACCTCAGCAGCTACCCCTTCGAAGTCGGTAATGCTGTCGTCGGTTTTGGACAGGTTCTTATTGGGAGAGCTGACGGCCAATACATCGATGTGATCGCCTGGCTGGATGTAGTCATCAATGAGGTTTTTGGCTGAGACCGTCAGCGGATAGAGTGTCATCCCCTTGGTGGTCAGCAGATCAAGGTAGCCATCGTCGCCGGGGCGCCGTAAATCGCTGTTAAACACCCACTCCCCAGGGCTCATGTCTCGAGCAACCAAGGTGGTGTCATCGATATCGAGTTTGACGTTATCACTGACACCAAGCAGCCTCGCTTCGGTTTCCGGCAGGTTGACTGGCGTGAGTTGCCTAGTGTTGATTTTGTGGCCAGCGGTGATGGCCGTTGAGGCTTGCCAAAGCGTGAGCATCTTTACTTCAGGTTTAGCAACAACCTGAACCGGTGGCGGTGGCTCCTGATTTTGGAGTAGGTCTAAAATCCCTAGTAGGCCGAACATGACCGCGACGAAGGCGATCACAAAGGTCATTTTTGAGCTCATAGCGTGGTTCGCTTGTATTATTGTGTCAGGCTTACAATGCCTAATTGCCATCCAAGGCCGAGAATGATGGCGATGCCAAAGGGCAATCCCTGAAGTTGAGGCTTGGGGTGTTTTCCAGTTAGCCGTTGCCAACGTCTTTTTGTTAAGACGCTCAGCGCGACGATACCGCCAAACAGTCCCACCCATACCATGCCGTGAATGAACGTCATAGGCTCAAACAGCAGGCTCATTGCCATCAGTAATTTGGCGTCTCCGCCGCCCCAAATCTGTGTAACCCAAAGTCCCACTCCAAGGAGACTGGCGATGCCAAGGCTCAGTAAAACAGCAGGTTGGGTTAAATAGAGCAGAGAATAGATGCCGCTTAGGCTAAAGATGACCAGCAGCACCGAATTTCCAATGTGGCGCCGCGTCAGATCCGTTGCCATTACCCAGAAGCAAGCGCTAGCAAGCAGAATAGAGAGCGGGATCTGCGCGGCGTTCATGGTTTAGCTACCGCCAGCCGCGCCGCCGTTGTTGTTAGCGCCAAGGGTGGCAGCAATTGAGTCAAATGCTTGCTGAAGTTCGCCTAGGAACTCGCCGTCACCGGTTCCCAATACGGTTGCAAGTAGGGCTGCCATGGCTACGCCAATCAGGCCATATTCAATGGCGGTAATGCCGCGTTGGTCGTTCTTAAAGGTGGTTAGCAAAGCTTGAGCTTGAACAACGTACTTAGTCATGATTCATCCTTGTTACAATTTGTGTTTAAAGTGCATAAGGGATACTAAATCCAGTTAACTAAGTGTGAAAATTACTTACCATTAGTCAGGCTTATGGATGCGAGGGAAAGCAGAGAAATGCCAATGCCCCCTAAAGTTCGGGGGGCGACCCGTCGTGTTAGGCGATGGCCAACTGAGAGGTAGGGGAGAGCTGGGTAATGCGTTTGAACAGCCAGCTGCTGGCATCATGAAATTGGTAGCCCGGTTGCCAGAACATGCTTGCGCGCCAACTGAAGTGGGACACGCGGTCAAACTCAAATTGGATTGGCACTAAACGCCCTTTCTCTATGTCGTATTGCACAACAAATTCAGGAAGACAGCATACGCCAATGCCACCGCGGGCAAACTGCAATAGGGTATTAAGATCTTCTACTTGCCACACGGCAAGGTGCTGAGTGAGAGATTCAATGCTGCCACTAGGAAGGTTGCTGGGCATCACGATTCGGGAATGGTTGAGGCTGGTGTAGTTGATGGGTTTGGGCAGATGCTGCAGCAATTGTGGCGATGCCAGCCAACGGCAATCTACTTCAAACACATCTAAACTGCTCATTTGGGCGCTGTTATTGCCACTATTGATGCCGAGCATACCATCGATCTGCCCCGCTTCCAGTAAAGCAAATAGCGAGGGACTTGCCTGCTGGGCAATGGTGAGTTCAACTTCTGGAAAGTGAGATGAGAACTCGCTGAAAATGCCAACCATCTCCGGCTTAAACACCAAGGGATCGATACCAATGCGAAGTTTAGGTTCAGGCTGATTATCAAGAGTTTGCGCTTGATGAGAGAACTGCTCCACCTGAGCTAACATCAGTTTGGCTTCTTTTAGGAGTCTCTGTCCCCGAGGGGTTAATTTGGGTAGCTTTCCTGAACGGCAGAAAAGCTCGAAACCAAGGTCGATCTCCAAATTTTGAATCTGTTGGCTAATGGCCGCCTGAGTTTTTTTGAGCCTTTTTCCCGCAGCGGTAAATGAGCCAGCCTCAGCGGTTATTACGAATGCGCGAATGGCTTCGATTTGCAGTTTCATCCTTAACTATCCATACGTTAGACAAGCCCTTGTCTATGGGGGGTTTATGTGTGCTGAATGCGATAGCTGTTCAAACACCTAAAACTCAGTTCCATTTTTTGAATTGCATTTTGCAAATGGCCTAAGCACTTTTTACTACAAATTTATATTTATTAGTGACTTATATTGTTGGCATGAAACTTCCTATTGAGCAAGCAGTAATCACCGTTCATGGGAGAGTGCCGATGCGAACTCATTTACTGCCTCTACTGCTGTTGGGAGCCCCAGCTTTCGGGCAACCTTTCAGTAACTGCCCGACAGAAGCTTATCTGTATCAATCCAGCACCGTGGTGTACGGCGTGGATTTGGTGACGGGAGCCTACAACGTGCTAAGCAGCGACTTGGGGATTCCAAACAACGTTAATGGCGTTGGATTTAACGAAACTGACCGCTACATCTACGGCTTTAGTAAAGAGTTTAAAGACGTGGTTAAGATGGGGCAGGACTACCAAGCGACTCGTTTGAATGTCACCGGATTGCCTGCTGGGATTCACTTCTATGTGGGTGATGTGGCCAACAACCATTACTGGATTTACCACAAGAGGCATGGACTCTACTCCATCAATTTAGACAGCAGTGCGCCGAATTTTGCCCAGGCAGAAAAGAAGGTTGGCGCTGACACCAGCATGAACCTCACCGATTTTGCCTTTCATCCTGGCGATGGCGAGCTCTATGCGGTCGACAATACCAACGGCAACCTGTATCAGATCGACACTGGTGATGGCAGTCGTCAAATTGTGGGTAACGCTGGGGTAACTGGTACCTTTGGTGCTGGCTATTTTGAGAAAAGTGGTTACTACTACATCAGCCGAAATCAAGATGGCCACATCTTCCGTTTGGATCTCCGAAATCCTGATCAGCTAAATCCCAATGCAGAATTTTTTGCCTACGGGCCTGCGTCAAATCAAAATGACGGAGCCCGTTGTGCCAGCGCCCCCATTCAGTCATCTACGGTGGATTGGGGCGATGCCCCGCAAAGCTACGGAACTCGACAAGAGGACAATGGCGCTCGTCACGGCATCAACGATTCAGGCCCTCGATTGGGAGCCCTAATTGATGCCGATTACGATGGATTTAGCTCCCCTTGGACCGATGACAGTGATGGTCTGGATGACGAAGATGGCATCGCTTTGGTGACCGATCTCAAGCAGGGTCAAACCGGTTTGATCCGAGTGGATGTGCAGCGAGCGCCTGGTTATCTGCAACTGTTTGTCGATTGGAATCAGGATGGAGATTTCGATGATGGTGGTGAGCAGGTTTATCAGGATCAATGGCTTGAAATTGGGGCTACGGCACTGGCCGTGAATGTACCCAATTCCGCTAATGGCGGCTTAACCTACATGCGAGTGAGATTAAGTTCTCAGGCCGGTTTGGGAAGTGGCGGTGGTGCTGCCGATGGCGAGGTGGAGGACTATCGAGTCGCCATTTCGTCGGTGGATACCACTTATCGTCATTATCCGTCGGAGTCCAGTTTTGCGACCGTGGCATTTGAAGATCGCTGGCCGATGCGTGCTGACTACGACATGAATGACGTGGTGATGAATCTGCGTTTTACTGAAACCATTCGCGAAGGCAAAATCGAAGGACTGGCTGTTACAGGGCAGTTAAAAGCCATTGGTGCTTCTTTGAAAAATGGGTTCGGCATTCAATTGCCGGGCATTTTTCGCGGCCAAGTCAACTCTGAGAGCATCAGCTTCTCGGTCAATGGCGAGTCGCGAAGTTCTGATGGCATTCTAGAGTCTGGCCAAACCCAAGCAGTGTTGATTGTCAGTGAGGATCTCAAGTCAGAGCTCAGCATGAGCTGTCCTTTCTACCGAACCGTTCGTGGTTGTGCCGATGACGGAGTGTTTAATTTCGAGTTGGCATTAGACTTTGCTAGCCCTATCGATCCAGGCGCTATGCCATCGGCCCCATTTGATCCCTTTATCTTTGCCACTCCTGGTTACGCACGGGCTGGGTTTGGGTCGGTACCGGGACGGGGGCTGGAAATTCATCTACCTGGATACCCACCTACGGACAAAGCCAATTTGAGCTACTTCGGTCAACATGACGATACCTCGTCTGCGGCCAGTAATCGGTATTATCTCAACAGCAACGGCTTGCCATGGGCATTGGAGTTTTCGAGCAGCTGGCATTACCCTGCGGAGTATCAGGATCTGCTCAAAACCTACCCAAAATTTGAAGATTTTATTCGCTTTGACGGTGGTCAATTTACCGATTGGTTCTACATCCAGAACGCCAATGGCGACAAACTGTATCAATAGAGAGGGCGGTTGCAATGATTCAATTAACTAATAGTAAGTTGCAAAAACTGATGCTGGTTCTGTTGGTGGCCTTCGGCGTGAGCGCCTGTGGCGGTGGAGGTGGCGGCGGCGGAGATTCTTCGACCCCTGAAGCACCGGCTCCCATCGATGACAGCAGTGGTAACGATGACACCGATACAGACGACAATTCAGGAGGGGAGAGTGAGCCTGAGGCTGAACCTGAAACACCTGGGCTGATTGAGCCGGATATGATTACAGAAGAACTGATTGCATCTGATGTCATGGATTTCAAAGCCAGCGAACCGGTAATGGTGAGCATCAATATGGCTTCAGGTGAGACCGCTTACGCTTCTGTGTATATGGAGTTTAGTGAAACGCCAGAGGGTTACCTACCCAGTTATCAGCAGCGAATGGTTAGCGGCCCGCTGACCAACGGTCAACTTGAGTTGTTAGTTTCTGTAGGAAAAGAGCGAACACACCTTCTGATAGAGATCTGGTTTTATGACCCTCAAATTGCGCCACTTCAAAAAGTATTTGCGCTAAATTCCAACAGGTTGGAGTGGGAAATTTAGAGAACAGACGAGTTAAGGAAATTGAAACAACGGGGTCGATTATCGGCCCCGTTTCGCAGACAATGGAGGATAAGTTTCAGCATAAAAGGAAGTAACATGGCTAAGGTGGCGTTTATTGGACTTGGTGTAATGGGGTACCCCATGGCGGGCCACCTGCAGGTTGCAGGGCATCAAGTTACGGTATACAACCGCACCATCTCCAAGGCTCAGCAGTGGGTTCAGCATTATGGTGGTGAGCTGGCAGCCACTCCTAAAGAGGCTTCTCAAGGGGCTGAAGTGGTGTTTGTATGCGTGGGCAACGATGACGACCTGCGTCAGGTAGTATTAAACGATGACGGCGTGCTTGCCGGTTTAACTCCGGGGTCGGTATTGGTTGATCACACCACCGCCTCGGCAGATGTGGCCCGCGAATTGGCGGCGCTGGCGGCTGAGCTGGGCGTCGGTTTTGTCGATGCGCCGGTATCCGGTGGCCAAGCCGGTGCGGAGAACGGTGTGCTTACCGTGATGGCTGGCGGAGAAGTAGCCAGTTTTGAGCGGGTGGCGCCCATTATGGAGTGCTATGCTCGCTGCGCTGAACGATTGGGTCCAGTGGGCTCAGGCCAACTGTGTAAGATGGTGAATCAGATCTGCATCGCCGGTGTGGTGCAGGGGCTGGCGGAAGGGATGCACTTTGCTCAGCACGCAGGCTTAGATGGTGAAAAGGTGCTGGAGGTCATTAGCAAAGGCGCTGCGCAATCTTGGCAGATGGAGAATCGCGGCAGTACCATGCTCAAAGACGAATATGATTTTGGGTTTGCGGTGGATTGGATGCGCAAAGATCTGGGGATCGCTTTGGATGAAGCGCGAAAGAACCAAGCTCAGTTGCCGGTAACGGCGTTGGTGGATCAGTATTATGCCGATGTTCAGCGCCTTGGGGGCAATCGACTGGACACCTCATCGTTAAAGCTGAGGTTGCCTAAACCCTCAAAACCGTAATCCCAAAACAAAAATGCCGGTCTGTGTGACCGGCATTTTTTATTGGTGTTCAATTAGGAGTTGGCTTTGTAGGTTTCCAGTTCAACCTTGCTCACCGTGCCTAGCGCATCCGCGGAGCTGTGAACCAAGCTGACCTGACCTTTATCGCTTTCCACCAAGATCGCACGTTTGATCTCACTGAAGCTGATGCCCATACGAGCCATGCCATTCAGCGCCATCTGCATTGGCGGCAGGCTTGGGTTGTAGGCGGCGTTTTCCGCATAACGACCCACAAAGACTTGGCCTTTGTTGGTTTCAAGTACGATGGCGGCAGGTGTGTGGCTGTAAGGCGCGTGAGAGGCATTGGCCTCACGCAGGGCCCGCTGAACCAATGCGTCATCATTGTCTAACAGCATTTCATGGTCGTTACCGTCGAGCAAACCGTCTTCGATGTCGAGATCTTTGGGACCAAACGCATATGGAAGGTAATGAGTTAGAGGCTGTGGCTGCTGCTCTGGCAAGCGAATGGTCAGCCCTTCGTTGTTGTTCAGTTCGGTCATGAACTGGCGGCAATGACCACAAGGGGAGTAGTTAACGGTGATGCCCACCAGCTTGCGTTCTCCTGCAAGCCATGCGTGGCTGATGGCCGATTGTTCCGCGTGGACGGAGTGGAACAGCGCTTCGCCAACCAACTCCATGTTCGCACCCATGTAAGCATCGCCAGATACTCCGTGGGCGATGGCACCAACGTAGAAGTTGGAGATGGGGGCGTTAGACATGGTGGCAGCGATAGGGAGCAGAGCCAAGTAAAGCTCAGTGCCCTCTAGCCCAGACTGATCACTCAGGGTCTTGATCTGCTCGGCAGTAAGATGACCGGCAAACTGATCCCTTAGCATCGGCTCAATGGCGGTGGCCAGAGCCGGTGGCAGTTGAGTCAACGCCTTTTGAAAACGAGTACTCATCCTAAATCCTCAAATTATGGAACTGAATTACAGTTTAGGCAGTTTAACAAAATTTGATGTGACCGGGGTCACGCCCATCAGCAAATTTAGAGCATCTGGGCGCAACCGCCATCGGTTATAGGGATTGCAGGTAGTTATAGAGGGCTTTGAGAAGCGACATGCGCTGCTCATCTTGTTGATTTTGTTCGGCCAACTGTTCGAGATGCATCACATAATCGGGATTATTGATGCGTTCGTTACAGTGTTGCTGCCAACGAGCGAGCTCCACTTCCGACAAAGTGTTCGGAAAATTACGAGCTCGATAGCGGAAAAACAGCGTTGGTAAGCGCGGATCGTGAAATTGCGGTTCCAGTGCGGCTAGGTTTTGTGGGGCGGTACTGCGTACCAGCTCCATCTGGCTGCGATCTGCATCGCTGAAAAAGCCACCGTAGAGCTGCTGATCCACGTCGCGGTCGTCTGCTCCGTCCCGCTGCTCGGTATAGATTGCCGTGAGCTTTTCACGAATCTGCTGTTGGTGTTGTCGAAGCAGCTTGAAGTTGTCTCGACAGCGCTGCTTGTCGATGCCCAAACGCTTTGCTTGCTCATCTTCTAAAGTGGCCGCTGGGGCGATAAAGGGACTTTTGTTAAAGTGCAGCAGCTTAATGGGAACTCGTGGTTCGCCAGGCTCCAGATTCTTACTGGGGGTGTATAGCCGCTGCTTAAGTCGCTCTGCATCCCACTCGATAAGTGGACTGATATCTTGATGCATATCGACCACCACAACGGCATTTTTGTTTTCTGGATGCCAAGCCATTGGCGCCACGAGGGAGGCGCAGCCGTGCTCTGCGGAGAAGCGAGAGCTAACGTGCAGCAGTGGCTTGAGAGCCAGAACATCCACCAGCTTTGACACCGCTTGTTTGCGGCGCAGGCTGAAGTACCAATTGAACAGTTTTGGCTGCTTCTCTTTGATGAGTTTGGCCAAAGCGATGGTGGCTTCAACGTCAGAAACTGCATCGTGAGCTTTGCCATGATCCAAGCCATTGGCCGCGGTCAGGTGTTCGAGTTTAAAGCTTGGCTTGCCATCATCTCGAAGAGGCCACTCAATGCCCTCCGGCCGCAGCGCATAACAGGCGCGAACCAGATCAATGATGTCCCAGCGGCTGTTGCCGTTCTGCCACTCTCGAGCATAGGGGTCAAAGAAGTTGCGATACAGGCTGTAACGGGTCACTTCATCATCAAAGCGGATGGAGTTATAGCCAACGGTACAGGTGCCAGCAATGGACATCTGGTCATTAACCTTGCGCATGAACTCGGCTTCCACATCGCCCAAACGATTGGCCCGCTGAGGCGTGATGCCAGTAACAAACATCGCTTCTGGAGCGGGCAGGTAGTCGCCAGGCAGTTGGCAGAAAAGCTCGATCGGCTCGCCGATGGGGTTTAAATCCATGTCGGTACGAATCGCAGCAAACTGGGCGGGGTGATCGCGGCTGGGGTCTGCCCCCCATGTTTCATAATCGTGCCAGAGCAAGGTGGGTTGGTGTTGGCTCATGCTAACCTGTAATTTCAATCATTTGGGCTGAGTATACACCAATCCTGAAGTCTGCTGATGGCGGGGCGCGTGAAAATACGTACCCAATGAACGGCCGTTTTGAGTTGGTGTCGCGTCAAGTGGGAAATGTTGTCCGAAAGTTGATCTGAGTTAATTTGCCTACGTGGTTAAGTTGTTAGTATCAAAAATTAAAACTGTGTAGGTGACATGGATGGAGCACTTTCGAGATATAACCAGCTTTCACTCTATTGGTCGTGTTATTGATGGGCGACCAAAGTCATTAAATGATGTTGTCGATTACCTTAACTTTTTAAGTCAGATTATTTTCTGTGATACGGTATCAGTATCCGTTCTTGGTCCGAAGGAGATCACCGACGGGACACTCGATGTAGTGAATAAGTTGATAGCAATGGGGGTTCCACCAGAATTTGTTTCAAAATATTCTTATCCAGAGCAATCAGAGCGAATTCTTCAGAGAAACAGAATCTCCAATAATTTAATGCATGAGTGGCATGTTTGCTTTCCGATGCTTGAGTCAGCTAAAAAAGAGGAATTCCCAAAGGGATATTTTGAGATGCTGTCTGGTACAGTAGATATTTTTAAAGATGTATTTATTGAAGGGAAACCGGTATCGAATTATAAAAGTGAAATTATCTCTTCACTCGATGACGATGAATATAGCTACATGATTGGACTTATGTTTTCCAACGAGAATTTAGTTAATATAATAAGGAAGAATTTTAAAGAGAGAAACATTCAAGATGAGCATCTGTATGATTTTATTTCTAAATCAAGGAATAAATATAACTTATTATTATCTGAAGATTTAAAATTGGCCTTTACACCGACAGCTGCAAGAATGTTAAAAAATACCGAGACTGCGCATACATTAATTGATTCTTATAAGGAAAAAATGAAGGTTGATCCAAAGCAGGAGATGGAGTCGCTAAAGGTAACCGGTAAACAGTATGAGATCTCAATTCCAAGTGCCATCCATATGTTGTTGTCTCAAAATTCGACATCGGCTAGAGCGCTTATGGATAAAGCATTGAAGACTCGGGAAGCGTTGGGCTGGTATCGAAAGGAGGTGCTATCAGATTACAATACATTGAGGTTCTCGGGTAACCCTGAAGACGAAATCAAGTTGTCGAATCTCTTGAATGCCTCATATCGAGATATCACTTCTATATTGTCTGCCAATCAAGGGATCAGTAAGAGTTCGGTGTTTGGATATTTCTCTGTTGATCTATCTAGCTTTTCGTCAATGACTGGAAGTGGAAAAATGTTGGTAAGCTTTTTACAGTGGGTACGAAGTAAAGCTATATTTAGTCGAAATAAAGAAAGCTACTTGCTTACTCAAGAGCTTATTTACTATATGTCGAAGTCTGAACATGAGTACCAAGTTGCGATTCAGAAGTTGTATGTGGATCTAGGCGGTGACTTTGGAGATCTTATTTTAGGAAATTAGTCTGAATTTGATTCCGTGTTGGTTGGCGGTGTTCCTATCGTAATCACTGTCACCAACACTGAGAATTTCTTCTCTGTTAATCTTTCTATCTCTTATTATTTTTTCAATTATCTCAGATTTAGAGTCATACTTTAACGATGTTGTTATTACACGAATACCTTCAATATCGATATTGCATTTTTTGAGCTTTTCTAATGTCGAGGATAAAAAGTTTCCTGAAACTATGACGATTTCACATCTGGAGTCTTTAGCCTTGGTAAATAGCTTAAATCCGTCTTGATGAGTTTTCCAATCTGTTACCATACTGAAGTCTTCAAGTGCCGACTCTAATTCAGCGAATGCCGTGTTCTTGTTACTATCGTCAAAGACTGTATTAATGACGCTTGCAAAGGTGCGCTCTGAATAATGAACAAAGTTTCTCTGTGTTGGCTGTCCAAGTAATTTTTCTACTTGATCAAAAAAAAATGGGATCTCTTCTGAATTTGAGTGTACGAGAGTGCCATCAACATCGAATACAACAAGTTTTATAGAGCCCATTGCCAAATTCATATCGCCTATCCAATCTGTGCCTCTCGGCTCTATGATAATGATTTTGCGTCGCTTTGCTAGGGTAAGCTCTCCAACCTTAGTTAGGCTGGAGAGGGGGCCCTATTTGGGATTGAATAACAGCGCTTGAGCAGGAGCTGGGGTGATGTGGTAGAAATTACGACGCAGCAGTTCTGGCAGGCGCTCTAGAATCCGTGACTTTAAGGCCAATTTGGTTAAGCGTAACTGCTTTGCCAGTTGATTATCGTCAAAGGAGGCCATGGCTGGCAGGGCCACCGGAGCAAAGCTGAGGTGCCAAGGTTTGTACTGAGAGCCGCCCAATTGTTTGCTGTAAGGACGGAAAAAACCGAATCGAGTTTGGTTGTCTTCTAGCCAGCGTGATAGGCGACCGTTGGTGGCTCGACCCTGGTATTCGCCATGTTCCAACTTCAACCCCTCGCGGCTAATGGCATTGCCGTCGAAGAAGTCGATGTCGGTTCCCCAGTGGTGACGAGACGTGCCGGGTAGTGCAGACCAAGCGAATACGGCTCTGAGCAGCTCGTTATCGCTGATGGTTTCCAGATTGAGTGGATGCCCCTCTTCGTCGATAAGCGGACGCTTGCCCATGACTTTGCCGTTGTAGATGCTGAGCTGATCATCAAAACTGCGCCAACTGTTGGCGCACTGTAGGTCAAAGCCTGCGGTTCGAGCCGCAGCTTGAAGCTGCTTAAATGCCTCAGCGGTGCGAGGTTCAAGCTGATGGCCATCGACGTCGATAAGGTGGCTTTGGTCAAGCCCCATAAGTTGCGGTTGGCTTAGCAATCTCGCCTCTCCAATATTGTTTTCTGGTAGTCTGCCTGAGTTTAACGATTTGGCATAGCCTTGAAGGGAATTGTTTTTTATAAGCCTCTGATTTAATGGCGTTCAGTCTATTGGGGTTGAGTAGAAAAATTCTTCAAAGGGGGAATTCTTGTTACCATAGTGTCAATTTCCTTGTGTTGGTGGAGTCCATGTCTGAGCTGAAGCACTTTATTATTGGCCGCCGAGGTCGTAAGTACTTCGAGTGTCAACTGGACGGTAAGTACAAAGCCAAATTGGTTATCAACCACATCAGTGACGGTTTTGAGTCGGAGCAATCGGTGTTCGTGGAGGTAAATGACCTCAGCCAGTTTACCAAGTTCGGTAACCGTCTAAAGTTTGAGCCCCTGCGGCAGGTGTCGGAGAACGCTGTTGTGGAGTCACAGCGTCAGGCTGAGCTTCGCGCACAGGCCACCAAATGGTTATGTCTAGCAGAAGATGATGCCAGTGATGGCAAGCACAGCACCAATGCAATAACGAAAGCGATTGAGCTTGCCGCAGCCCACCCAGTGCTTGGGGCGCGTTTGGCGCAGCTGAAAAATCAGATTGAGCTGAATCATCAACAGCACCAACAACAGCGTTTAGAGCAGAAACGGCTTAAATTCGCCAAGCGCAGTCAGAGCGCAGAAGATGGGCCGAAACTCAGGGCGCTGTTCCCCTTAGATGCCCTGCCTAAATTTGCTGTGGCCGTGGAGTTTGACGCTCAGCAGGTGGAATTTGTCGGCAAGGGCAAGGCGTTTGAGATTAAGGCCCATCATGTCAATCAACACGGCGCTAGGCTCGCTCGCCATTTAGGCGAACAAGGCTGTTATTGCTACTACCGATTGATCCTTTAAACTACCATTCCCATAAAAAGTCGTGTTAATGGGCACCACTTTTACGGGGCTGCTTCTCTTGTTATCCATCACCACCTGTTATTGAGAACCTTATGTTCAAGTTATTTGAAAGCCTGACACGGCCTTTTCCTGTGGAGGAGCCATCTCAGCCACCGGCGAATCTGTTGGCGTTTTGTCGCCATTACACCAAAGGGTTTGAGTGGCCATTGATTATCATGGCGCTGCTCAGTGCCAGCATCGCCATTGTTGAGGTTTACCTGCTTGGGTTTATGGGGCAACTGGTGGATATGTTGGCCAGCCACAACCCACAGTCATTCTGGGCCGAGGAACGCAATACGCTGATCTGGATGGGAGTGGTGGTGTTGGTGGTGGTGCCAGTGCTGTCGGTGTTTCATTCGCTGCTCATTCATCAAACGCTATTGGGGAACTACCCAATGTCGATCCGTTGGTTGGCTCATCGTTACTTGCTAAAGCAAAGCATGAGTTTCTATCAGGATGAGTTTGCTGGCCGCATCGCCACCAAGGTGATGCAGACCGCGTTATCGGTGCGCGAAACCGTGATGAAATTGCTGGATGTGCTGGTGTATGTGTCGGTGTATTTAACCTCGATGTTGGTGATGATGGGGCAGTCGGACCTGATTTTGATGCTGCCCATTTTGCTCTGGCTATTGGCGTACATCGGCATTCAATGGTTTTTTGTGCCGCGCATGAAGCAGGTGGCGACACAGCAAGCGGATGCCCGTTCGATGATGACCGGTCGTATCGTCGACAGTTATTCCAACATCACGACGGTGAAGCTGTTTTCCCATGCTGACGCTGAGGTGGAGTATGCCGAAACGGGCATGCGTTCATTTTTAAAGACCGTCTATTCTCAGATGCGTTTAGGTACCTGCTTTGGCCTGAGTGTGGATGGCATTAACTATCTGCTGCTGTTCTCGGTGGCGGCGCTTTCCATCGGTTTATGGATGAATGCGGCGGTCAGCATCGGTGTCATTGCGGTCGCGATTAGTTTGGCGCTGCGTCTTCAGGGCATGTCGAAATGGATCATGTGGGAGATCAGTGCCCTATTTGAAAACATCGGTACGGTTATCGACGGCATGAATACCCTATCTAAGCCGGTGGCCATTGAAGACAAACACGATGCCAATACCTTGGTGGTGGGGCAGGGAGCCATTGAGTTTCGTGACCTTAGTTTTCAATACGGTAAAGATGAGAAAGTCATTGAGCACTTTGATCTGAACATTAAGCCGGGAGAAAAAGTGGGATTGGTGGGCCGCTCTGGTGCGGGCAAGTCCACACTGGTGAACTTGATGCTGCGCCTGCATGAGCTTCAGGGAGGCTCAATCTGCATCGATGGCCAAGATATTAAGACGGTCACCCAGCAGTCTTTGCGGGCTCACATTGGCATGGTGACTCAAGACACCTCTTTGCTCCATCGCAGCATTCGTGAAAATATCCTGTACGGCAAACCCGATGCCACTGAGACGCAGCTGGTTGATGCGGTTCGTCAGGCTCAAGCCGATGATTTTATTCGTGGGCTGGAAGATAAAGAGGGCAATCGAGGCTTCGATGCTCAGGTGGGCGAGCGGGGCATTAAGCTTTCCGGAGGCCAGCGTCAACGTATCGGCATCGCTCGAGTACTGCTCAAAGACGCGCCGATATTGGTGTTGGATGAGGCAACCTCAGCGTTGGACTCTGAGGTGGAAGCGGCGATTCAGGAGAGCCTGTATCAGTTGATGGAGGGGAAGACGGTGATCGCCATTGCCCATCGGCTTTCGACCATTGCAGCGATGGATCGCCTGGTGGTGATTGACCAAGGCCGCATTGTTGAGCAGGGCTCTCATCAGGAGCTGTTGGAGACCGGTGGTATCTATGCGCAATTGTGGCATCACCAGACAGGCGGTTTTCTGGCGGAAACCTAAGTTAAGAGCGCTTCCCAAACAAAAAAGCGGCGAGATGATTCTCGCCGCTTTTTGCGTTTAGCCGCTGATTATTGTCGCGTTTGGGATTTGTCCGCAGGCATTGCAATGCACAAATAGAGCCCGGCCAACGACAACACCGATAGGAATATGATGCTGCCTCGAAGCGCGCCGTAGAGGCTAATTAGGCAAGCAAGAGACGCTCCTAGAGGTACAAGTGCCAATGCCCTTCGGGAGTGCTTTTCACTGAAGCTGCCCTGCTGATTAACGATGAGTAAACCGATGATCGCCAGCGCGATGGCGGCAATCATCAAAGCCGTTGTGATCATGTTTGCTCTCCTTGCTGTTGAGGTGCCACATCCGGCTGACTCTGATTGAGTTTACCCACGGTGCTCCAGCGCCAATGTCCCCACAGTAGCAGTGGCGCTAGGCCAAATAGGGTGAGGTTAACGCCCGTTGAAATGTAGTGCTGTGTATCCGCCATATTGAACGGGTGACTGCCACTTAATAGGGCGTCCAAGGGAAGCACCGTGACCAGCAGCAGTGCGGTTAGATTGACCATGATGGTGGTCAGTTTGGCGCTGTTTTTCCACACCATTGCGATCAGGGTGAGCAGTGCCCAACTGCCGAAGAAGCTGCCCATAATTATGGGGTTGGGTGCGGCGTCTATCCAAACGTAATTTAACATTAGCTGTACAGGGAACAGCAGGGCACAGGCAACCACCAACCCACCGCAACTGCCGAGAATAAGCCGGTTGAAGCGTAGGTAGGTATTGCGGCTGTATTTGGGGTTAGCGGCATTAACGCCTCGTTCAAGCCACAACATCAAGCCTGTGATCGGCAGTAGTGCGGTAGATAGCCCCAGTATTGCCCAAAAGACTTTGACGATGATGCCGCCGAAGTTGCCAAAATGCAGCGGTCCCATGAGATCCAGAATCTTGCCCGACACGCCTTCAATTTTTCCAAACTGACCATAGGCGTCTAAGAACTCACCGTTGTTGCCTTGATACTGCATTCGCAGTGGGTGCATCTGCTCGGCTTCAAGCAGATTAAAGTAGAGCATGGCGTTTTCATCACCATAGCCAAGTACGTTGATGTTGGTGACATAAGCGCCTTGCTGGTAATTCTGGGCGTGAGTTAGTGCTTTGGCCAAGTGGGTTGGCTGATGCACGTGAGTTAATACCGGATCCGGCATGGTATTGAAGGTTTGAAGCAGCTTATCCTGATCCCCTTCGAAGCTAACGAAGGCCGCGGCTGGCACCAAAATCACCAAAGCCAAACCTAAAAAGGCTCCGGTAAAGGCGATAACGCCATGGAACAGCATGCCCCATATGCCCATCACCTTATGGCCATCGTTAAGCAGCAGGGTTTTGGTTTTTTTGGTCCGGAAGGTGAACATCTGCTTAAGCACTTTCCGGTGAACCACAAAACCTGTGATGATCGACAGCATCAGCGTAAGCCCCAGTACCCCGGTAGTCAGAAGTCCCCAAGGGCGCCCCATGTGCAGATCGGCGTGGAAACCCACTAAGAAATCCGCCATGTCCATGTCGTAATTTTCAAATAGCGAGCGCAGCTCTCCCTCCTTGCGCTCGATCAGCTCCAGCGTATGGGGATGAATCTTAAACTGAATGGCGACCGCAGGCTGCTGGGGAACCGTGCCCTCTTTGTGATCTTCAAAGCGGATATAAAGCTCGGCAGCACTTCGAACCCCTGGTAGGGCTACCTGCACCATATGCAGGTAGTTTTCCGGTACCTGCTGAGCGTATTTGTCCACCAGAGTTTCAATTTGAATTGGAGTCAGCTGCGCCGGAGTGCGGATGTCGTTATTGGCCCAGATCTTAAGCTCTGGACGACCAAAGACCGAGACAGCACCGGTAAAGGCGATAACAAACAGTAAGATACCGGTTACTAATCCGACCCAGCTGTGGAGAACGTACAACTTTTTAATGTTGATGCTTTTCATATTAAGCCTTTGCCATTAACAGTTGATAGGCGATGAGCGCCCCATGAATGCCCATAAGCCCGAGCATAAGCACCAGAGGCTGCCACCACTTTTTGGCCATGTAACAGTAGATGACTAAGGCACACCAGATAAAAGGAAACAGCAGAATAGGCATGGCTATCTGATCGGCCTTATTCAAAGGCATGTAAACCGTCATGCCCGGAATCAGCACCGTTGCGGTAGCCAGTGATAGAATCACCGCGCAAAACAGCCTGACTCTGGGCCTTGAAAAAGTGGATTGCGTCGACATAGGATTCTCCTTGTTGCGGGTTAGTGGGCGTCCCTGCTCCACTAACCGTTAGCCTTGTTAGAACTGGTAGCTGATGCGGGCACCGTATTCACGTGGCTCGCCAGCTCGTACCAGCCAAGAGTTTCCGTCCAGACCTGGAGCATTGGTGGTCAGGTAGAATTCATCCGTTAGGTTGGTGATGTAGGCGTCAAGCTTGATGTTGTCGCTGAAAAAGTAGCCAGCGGATAGATCAACCAAGGTGCGAGATTCAAGCTTGGCGGTGTTTTCAAAATCGGCGTAGCTTTCATCTTGGTAACTGACGGTGGTGCCAACATAGAGCTTGTCGGTGACAAAGTAGCGACCACCTACAGTGGCGCTGAGCTCAGGGCTGAAAGCAAAACGGTTGCCGCTGTAATCGGTTTGGGTGCTGCCATCTTCAATCACAAAGTTCTTAAACTCGTTCTTCGACAGGCCCATGTTGGCAAACAGCATCAGATCTTCATTGGGGTTGTAGCTTAGCTCTAGCTCGGCACCGTAGATCTCCGATTCGCCCGCGTTTTCAGTGACGCAGTTGATGGTGCTGCCATCGATGCAGCGCGTGACCTGCTGATCGGTCCAATCACCAAAGTAGGCGTTGGCGTTGAATGTCAGGTCGCCGTCTAACCATACAGAGCGAAGTGCAATCTCAAAGTTGTTTAGGTATTCCGGATCGTATTCAGAGCGAGTTCCCGCGGCGTTCAACTCTACTCCACCGGCGCGGTAGCCACGCTTGTAGAAAGCGCTAAGAGACAGGTCGTCACTAAACTTGTACGTGATGCCAAGTTGGGGCAGCAGCGCGTTATAGTCGACACTTTCCTCCGGGTTGACCACGGGCACCAATTGGCTGGCGAGAACCTGATTTACCTGAGTGACTCCCGCTTCCACCAGTGCGCCGCTGCCGGGTTGCAGCATTTCTGCCATCTTACCGGCGGCCACAGGATCGGGCAGGCTGCTTCCCGGTGCCAATGAGTTCATGACCGCAGTGGTGTATTGCTGCTTTTCGTGGTCAAAACGCAGGCCTGCATTGATGGTGATGTTATCGGTGAGGTAGTAGTCCCACTCAGTAAACAGGGCTACGTTTCGGGTTTCACCGTCGTAGGGCTGCAGTACGTTGACCTCAAGCAGTTCTGGGTAGAACGGCAGCAGAGAGCCGGGAACTCCAAGCGCAGCCGGTGCCAAGTTAATTAAGCCGGTGGTGTTGTTAGTCAGATCCACCTCGGTGTAATAGAGGCCGATGACCCCCTGAGCACGGTCACCGCGGTAGTTCAGTCGCAGCTCCTGAGCCCAGTTTTTATCTTCGGCTGTGCGCCCTCGGAAGGCATTGCCGCCCTCTGGGCCTTCATCATCGTCGTCGAACCGGTCGTAATCGCCTTTGATGTAGGAGGTGATGCTATCGAGGCTCAGGCTGTCGTTGATGCGGTAGTCGATGTTGATGGCCGCAGAGTAGGCATCATAGTGCTCTTGGGCGACCAGATTGGCCGAATTTTGACGGCTTTCAAGGCCGGTGAGATCAGCTCGATAGATATCTTGGCCTCGCTCAGATTTGGCGTACTGGCCCATAACATTGATGGCCAGATCGTCAGAGGGCTCAATCAAAAATTGGCCGCGAATGGTTCGGCTTCGGCGAGCATCGTAGTCATCATCACCTAAGGTGACGTTTTCCATGTAGCCGTCGGTTTCGTCGTATTGGGCGGTCAGGCGCAGTGCCATGTTATCGGCTACCGGCAGGTTGAGCATGCCTTCAACAGATTGACGACCATCGTTGCCGCCACCCACACGCACAGCGCCTTCGGTCTCACCGATTACCGGCCGTTTAGTCTGTACCACGATGGCACCAGCGAGGGCATTTCGACCTACGTTAGTGGATTGTGGGCCTCGGAGAATTTCCACTTGCTGAACATCCCACAGCTCTTTGGGGCCAAACCGGTTGGCAAAACCGGTGTAGGCAACGCCATCGATGTAAAGGGTGCCCATGGCACCGCTGCCGCCGCCGGTGGCGGCTGAGTTTTGGGTAATGCCTCGAATACCGAAGTTTTCGCCATTACCGAAATCGTAGGCGTTCGCGGTTTGGTTAAAGATGTCTTGAAACTGAAATAGGGGCATTACCTCAATCATGTCGTCGGTGACGACGGCAATGCTTTCACTGGTGTCTTGGAGCGTACGCTCCAGCTTTTGGCCTATGACGGTAATGACCTCTGGATCATTATTGGTATCAGCCCAAGCAGAAGTGGCGAGTGCTGCGGAAACTAATATGCCAATTTTGCTTTTATTCATGGCTTTACAATCCCTTATGTAAGTTACTTCTTTATAATTTTGATTGCGGAATCTTAATGTAAACGATAAGGGTTTGCACTAGGGTTTGCGGTTTTAGGTGTGAATCGTGTGAGAGAATCGCAATTCTTCTGTTAAGAGCCTGTCCTGATTATGGAAATTACCTGAGTGTCTCTGCTAGCCCTTTATGGGTATTTTCCCTTTTGAATCATGTGCTTCTGGGGTTTTCTTCACAGTTTCTTTGATGCCAAGTCGTGCTTTTCAGCGGCAGGTGCAACACTAATGACAGATCGGATTGATTGTGGAAATGAAACGGGTGAACTTCTCAACACTGATGGCCGCATCGGCCCTATTGATTACTGGTGCTGTGCAGGCATCTTCTGAGCCTGCCAAGTTGACGCAGGCGGTAGACGCCATTACCGCGAGTTGGTCGTCCACTGAAACCAATCTTGAGCGGCATGATCTGCTGGCCGAGCGTCCTGCCCTAATTTGGTTGTGGGCTGGTTCTGGCTACGACAAGCAGTTCAACTCTCCTCGCGGTCACCAACTGGCGGTGAGCGACGTCACCACCATTTTGCGTACCGGTAGCGGCGAAAAATCCGCAAGCTGTTGGACCTGTAAAGGGCCAGGCTCTGCAAAATTGATTGATGAACTTGGGGAGAATGGATTCGCCAGTCGCAGTTTTGCTGAGGTGGGCAGCGACATGACCGTTTCCGTAGGGTGTAAAGACTGCCATGCGGAGGGGGATTATGCGCTTCAGCTGCCTCGTCCTCATGCTCAGAAGGCGATGGCCAAAATTCACATGCCTTTTGCGGAGCAGAATAAACGGATGCAAGGAGCTCAAACCTGTGGTCAATGTCATGTGACCTATTACTTTCAGCCGGAGCAGGCCAATCGAGTAAACATCCCGTGGATTTTTGGTAGCAGCGCCGATCTGATCGAAAAGTATTACGATACTCGGCAGTTCTATGATTGGATTCATCCCATCTCCGGAGCGCCGATGGTGAAAGCTCGCCACCCTGAGTTTGAACATTGGAGTCGCAGTGCTCACGCAGAGTTGGGGGTCACTTGCATTACCTGCCATATGCCGGAGCAGAAAGACGCCAATGGCCGCGCTTTTCACGATCACAATGTGAGTCATACGTGGCAGAACTTTGATGGCGCGTGCAGCGGCTGTCATGACAGCGAAACCCAGCTGAAACAGCAAGTCGCGAACCGAAAGCAGCAGATCAATCAGGCTCGCACTGAAGTGGAAGCGCTGTTGGTTAAGGCTCATGCGGAAGCAGGGGCGTTGACTGAGGCCCGAGTGAGCTTCAGCGAAATGGGGGCGGCGTTAATGGACATTCGTCATGCTCAGTGGCGCTGGGATTTTGCGACCTCCTCCCATGGAGTCCATGCCCACAACCCGAAAGAGGGACTTGAGCTGTTGGCGGTGGCCAAACGACAGGCCACGATGGCCAGAGCCCGTCTTGAGGTGTTATTGGATAAGTATCCTGACGCCAAAGTGGTCTATCCCGATCTGTCCTCAAAGGCGGCCGCCCACAAGGCGATTGGTTTTGATGAGGCCAAAGCCCAAGCTCAGAAAGAGGCGTTTTTGGCTGAGAAGGTGAAGGGCAAATGGCCAAGTGTAACAAGCTTGAGTCAAAGCCAGTCACAATAGAGGTGAGGCCGCATTCGTATGCGGCCTTTTTAATTCTGGTATTTCAGCAGCGTCATTAGTGGTTAATTATGGGGCTGATTTAATCAGCTCTCATACTGCGTTAGTAAACCTCACTTTAGAACCCCTAGAGCTTCGCTTTACTGCCTTGTCTGAGAACCGATTAACTTCAGCTGAATGAGCGGCTCATTAGTGTGATTGGTATTAAAGGGCCGCGATCGACGCGGCCCTTTCTGTTAATGCGGAATGTTGCGTTTAAGCACCAGATAACCAATGACGGCGGAGATGCCGGAGCCCAGCAAGATCCCTAAGCGTGACATGTCTGAGAAATTGAGCGTTCCGGCTTCAAAGGCTAGAGATGAGACAAACATCGCCATGGTAAAACCGATGCCACACAGCATGGCAACGCCAAAGAGTTGTACCCAATTGACGCCCGTTGGCAATTTCGCCAAGTTCAGTTTTACGGCCAGATAGCTAAACCCAAGGATGCCTAAGGGTTTGCCGATCACCAAGCCTAAAGCGATGCCCATAGGCAGCGGTGAAAATAGGTCACCGATGGCCATATTATCGAAATTGACGCCGGCGTTGGCGAAGGCAAAAACGGGCAAAATCAAAAAGGTGCTCCACGGATGTAACTGATGCTCTAGGTACTCCGATGGGCTGTGGCCGCTTTCATCCCTCGGCAATGGAATTGCAAAGGCCAACACCACGCCCGCTAAGGTGGCGTGCACACCAGATTTCAATACGGCGACCCACAGTACGGTGCCCATCAACATGTAGGGCATCAAATTGCGAACGCCCAAGCGGTTCAAAATAAACAACCCTGCGATGGCCACCGCAGCGATCACCAAGCTAATGGTGGAAAGCGGGCCGCTGTAGAATAGGGCGATGATAATGATGGCAAGTAGGTCGTCGATGATCGCCAACGCCAGCAGAAACACTTTAAGTGCCAGAGGTACGCGGCTGCCTAATAAAGCCAGCACTCCCAAAGCAAAGGCGATGTCTGTTGCTGCAGGAATGGCCCAGCCATTGGAAGCGGCGCTGCCTGGGGCATTAAGGCTTAAAAAGATAAGGGCTGGCACCAACATGCCGCCGATGGCTGCGATGCTGGGCAGTGCGGCTTGGCTGACACTGGAGAGTGTGCCTTGCAGCAGTTCGCGCTTGACTTCTAAGCCGATCAACAGAAAGAAAAACGCCATCAGCAGGTCGTTAACCCACAACAGCAGCGGCTTGTGAATGTCCAAATGACCGATACGTACCTGCATCGGCATATCTAAAAAGGCGTTGTAGACCCCTTGCAATGGCGAGTTGGCCATCAACATCGCGAGCATGACCATCAAGATCAGGATGATCCCGCCAGCAGAAGGCTGATTGAAAAAGTTCTTAATTGCAGTGGTCATCAAAGGCTCCTTACTTAAGGCGCTCCAGTCTAACCAGCACATCGCAGAAACAATATCCGAATTTATTTATGATTTAATTCGGGATTTTCGATGTTTAAAGGTTTTGTTATCGGATTAGTCGAGCTCTATAACTGGTAAGCATAGGATTTATTGTAAAAATCTGCTCAATTTTGCTTTTGTTTAGGGCTTGGATTCGAGCAGGAGCTGGAGGTTGAAAGTTTGGGGAGCAGTGCAGTGAGTCGCTTGAAGAACGTGAGTAATCCTTGCCAATGCGCACCGTCAGCACGATACAGTAATTCGTTGAAGGCACTCTCAATATGTTGAAACTCTTCGGTTAATTCTGGCCAGCGCTGCTTGGCCGCGCTCATAACCTGGTTCAGAGAGTCGTTGGCGGGTGTGGTAAGGCCCGCGCTGACCATTGAGCGGTGCAATCGTTGCCAACCAAGGGTGGCCAGGGCTATTATCAGCCTCAGTTTGACAGGCTCAGAGCCTTTAGTGCGTCGATACAGATACAAAAGGGCGCTCACCAGCATCAGTGACAACAGGGCAAGCTGCCAATGGCGAGGAGTGCCAGTTAGCTGGTGCCACAGTGCTTTTAACGGTTGTAGATCTTGGTTTAATTGCTGCCAACTGCTGCTTGAGGTCAGCCAGTGGGAGGCGGAACTGTGGCTAAGCCATTGTTGCCAGCTTTGAGTAAGCTGATGCCAGTCAAAGTCCGCTGGATCGGTTTGTGGTCGATTGATCTCGCCGACGGTGGAGGTTGGGTCCAGCTGAATCCAGCGACCTGTGACCCAGGCTTCGACCCAAGCGTGGGCGTCTTTCTGCTTGACCACGATTTCGTTATCGTTGATTTCGCCGCCATAATAGCCCACGACCATCCTAGCCGGGATTCCACTGGCTCTAAGTAGAACCACCAAGGCGCTGGCAAAGTGCGCACAAAAGCCCTCTCGACTTTCAAATAGAAAATCGTCGATCTGATGGCTGCCCAAGAGCCTAGGGGAGAAGGTGTACTGAAAGTCATTTTGCTGAAAGTAATTCATTAACCACAGCACCCTTTCACTGGTGAGCGGCCGGTTTTCCATGGCGAGCTTCGCCAGAGACAGGGTTTGTGGGTTCATGCCATCGGGGAGTTGCAGATAGTAGTGATCGCTTAATCGCTTTAGGCGATCTGCTTGAGGTAAGTAGGAAAATCGTGGCGATTGTGTGGCGCCATATTGACGCCGCCACTGCTGTCCAATCAACGCAATCGCCGCGTCATTGAGGTTGTGGCTTCCTTTTAGATTGGGGTAGTTGTCCTGACTGTGATCCCAGTGCGTGATTCGGTAGGTCACCGGTTGCGCCTGAGTGGAGAATTGCGGCTTAGGGAGCGGGGCGGCGATGGCCGGCGGTCCATGCCACTGTTTGCCATCGAAATGGGTTAACAGGTAGACCCGCCAATAGAGCTCAGTGGGATCCGGTGCTTGAGTGAATTGGGCAACGAAAGCCAGCTCGTCGGATTGGTTGAGCTGGCTGATGTCACCAAGCTCTAACCGTTGACTCAGGCCTGTGGTTGCCGCGGAGTGTTGTAAGTTAGCTGACCACAACAGCTGCGGCTTGGGCAGAACCATGAACAGCACTAGGGTGAGAGGTACGCTGATCGCCATCAACTTGATGGCAAACTTAAGGTTGGCTGTTGCGCTCTGGGCGCGATGAAGGCTAATGAGTACCGCTAAACTCAGCAGCATCAGCGCCAGGGCGGATAGCAACTTCAGAGCCGAATATTGGTGTATTAGGCTTAGGGTAATCAGGAAAAACGCCACCAACACTAAGGTCAACATATCGCGGCGAGAATTGACCTCAAGGGACTTAAGGCTAAAGCCCACAGCGATCAGTATTGCCAGTGCCGGAGCCATGCCGTGGCTGATGGCGTAAGGCAACAATCCCAGGCTGGCCCCCAAGGTTAAAACAAACAGAGCTGGGCCAGATGGTCTGGGCAGCTTATTGAGGTAGACGCCGAGTTGCCAGCACACGGCACCGTTCATCAGCAGCAGTGTCCACCACGGCGCGATGCCAATGAGGTGAATAATCAGCATCTGCTGAGTCAGTAGCAGCCAGCCTTGAGTCTGGCGATAGGCCCTCATGACTCCGTCGCCTTAGTTGGGATTTTGGCCAACAGGTCAAGGCACTGCTTTAGGTGACCAGCGCCTAGGTTTGGGGGAATCAAAGGCGTCTGTTGGTGGGGCGTTCTCAGGCCGAATGGAATCCCCTGTTGATGGCACTGAAGCAGCTCTGTGGTGAGTTCGCTAAGGTGGCGTTCTAATTGGTGGTGCTCAGTGCAAAGCTCGAACTCCGCAGGTTCAAGGACAGAGCTGAAGGTCTTCGATTGCAGCCCTTTGCCTTGAGAGAAGGGTTTCCAAGCAATGCGACTAAGGGACTCTCCCGGCTTCCAAGGGGCTAAGACATCCAGTTCATCCAATTCATCTTTGGTTTGTTGGGCCAGTTTCGGCGTTGACGATGGGACAAATTTGGGCGATGGCCAAACCCACAGCAGTTGTTCAATTTCCATCAGCACCTGAACTTTGCACAGACCCAAAGGGTATCTGGAACTGACATACAGAGGGCTGGGCTTGAGGGCGCCGCGGCGTATGGTCTGCTGTTTAAGGAGCAAAGGTTGCCAGTGTTTACCTAGCTGGAGAAACCGATTGTGGTACTGCGGGTCGAGCTTAAGTTGGATCTGATGTCCTGTGCGGCGGTGACGTACCGAAAACTCCAACTGGCATGGGGCACCGGCGTGGGGGCTTTGATAGCCAATGAGGCGAATGTGCAGGCCATAAAGGTTGTAAGCACATAGGAACCAACAGCTGATGAACAGGCTAAGCATCAATAGGGCGAGCAGCAGAATCAGTGGATTTTGGTAGCTGCTGCCAAACAGATACATGACGATACTGAGACCCAAAAAGAAGATGCCAAATCGGGTCGGCATGACCTTGAGCTCAAGCAATCCCAAGCGATGTTGCCAGAGCGATGTGCTGTGCATTAGCGTATCGGGTTGACCAGCTCAAGCAGCCCTTGAGCTAGGTGTCCTGAACGGTTGTTGGTTAGGTTGCTTGAGAGGGAGTAATTGGCAGAACCGTTGTCTAGGCGATGCTCGGTAACGGCGACAAACACCGCTTGCACATCATCCGGTGTCACAAAATCACGTCCGTGGAGAAAGGCCCAACTTTTGGCACAAGCAAACAGCGCTCGACTGCAGCGCGGAGACAGTGGCGCGCACTGCTGCTGACGACTGAGCTGAATCAGCTCCAACAGGTAATCGAGTACCGATTCCGCCATGTGGATCTCTGAGGCGGCCTGCTGCCATTGGCGCAACGTAGCAACGTCTATCTGCTGCGTCAGCGTTGTGCTGTGATCTGCAAGATGCTCTCCTTTTAGCAGTTGGCGCTCCGCCTCCACGCTGGGAAAACCAAGGTGAATTCTCATGGTAAAGCGGTCTAGTTGAGACTCGGGCAGGGGGAACGTGCCACTTTGCTCCTGTGGGTTTTGGGTGGCGATGACGAAAAATGGGCTGGGTAACTCTCGGGTTTGGCCTTCGCAACTGACGTTGGCCTCCGCCATGGCTTCCAGCAGGGCACTTTGGGTCTTTGGGCTAGCGCGGTTTATCTCATCGGCCAACACCACCTGATTAAATAGCGGTCCAGGATGAAACTCAAAGGATTGGCTGCTGGGATTGAGAGTGGCAAAGCCGGTCAGATCCGCGGGCAGCATATCGGCGGTAAATTGCACGCGTTGGTGGCTAAGGCCCAAGGTGGTGGCCAGCGCCTGTGATAGGGTGGTTTTGCCTACGCCGGGAAGATCTTCAATCAGAAGATGGCCTTTGGCGATCAAGCACGACAACGCCAAGCGAATCGCCACGGGTTTGTCTAAAAGTACCTGCTCCAACTGGGCGATGACCCTGTCTATCTGCTGTTTCAAAGCATCCTTCCTAAATGGTGAACACAGCTGATAATAAGGGTAGTCAAATTACCGATTATTGGTGAGGGTTGGCCTCTGTTGTGTGGGTGTCATCGGTTTAAATCTAGCTCCGTGATGATGATGGCAATGACGCTGCTGGGCTCATTCGCTTTTGAAACCACTGCTTAACGAACGCCAGAAATAGGGTCAGTCGGTAGGGCTGGTGTTTACGAGTGGAGTAGAGGGCGTAGATCCCTACCTCAGGAAAGCTGGCCAGCTCTGATAGAGGCATAAGTGCGTTGGAGCGCGCCGCCTCTTCGGCAAAGATGCTGGGCACCAGCCCAATTCCCATTCCCATTTTAAGAGTGCTTAGTAGCGCATCGGTGCTGGAGACCACCAGAGACCAAGGTTGTCGATTGCTGATGACTTTGCCATTGACCTGAAGATGCCAGACATCACCATATCGGCCACTCCCCATGTGGATGCAATCGTGTTGGTCTAATTCCTGAAACTGCTTTGGGGTGCCCTTGGCAGCGAGATACTCAGGGGCGGCATAAAGGCCAAAACTGGTGGTGCCCAGTTTGGTGGCGATCATCGACGAGTCTTGCAGGTCAAATGACAGGCGAAAGCTCAGATCGATCTCCTCTTCTATCAAACGGGTTTGGCCATTGTCGAGAATAAGATCGAATCGAATCTGCGGGTGCTGTTGTCGAAACGCTTGAATGATCTGAATCAGGTTGTGGCTAAGGCCATCGGGAGCACACAGACGAATCAGCCCTGAGGGATTTTGCTGGTGGTCGCTGCTCAAAGAGTCTTCTAATTGAGCAATCTCATTGACGATCCTTTTGGCCCCTTGGTAGTAGTCTTTGCCTCCCGGGGTGAGTTGCATGCTTCTGGTGGTACGGCTGAGCAAGATGAAGCCCAGCTCATCTTCCAGTTTGGCGATCTGCCGACCAACGATGGCTGGCGTGACGCCTAGGCTGCGAGCGGCTTTGGCAAAGCTGCCTTTCTCTACCACGCTGCAGAACAGCTTCATGGTTTTGCATTTATCCATTCGATACTTTTTGTATTTTATGAAGTGACTTTTCGCTCAATTGTTGCTCAAGGTTATATTAATTAGGCTGTGCTTTACCAACTTTTGTGAAGCAGGAGCCTAGGATGAAACTCACTAAAGCCTCAATTTTGATGTCAGCGTCGCTGCTATTAGCGACGGCCTCTTCCACCCCATTGGCGGCGGCGCCCGACTTTGATCCAAGTAAACCGGTGATGACAGAGCTCAAATCTGGCGTATATCAATACTCGCAATTTTTTTACAACAGTTTGGTGGTGGTGACCGATGAGGGGGTGATTGTCACCGACCCGTCCGGAGAGGTGCGTGCCGAGGCGATGTGGGAGGCCATCCAAGCACTCACGTCCAAGCCGGTAAAGTACGTGATCTATTCACACGACCATTTTGATCACTCCCGAGGTGGGCAGATCTTCAAAGCCCAAGGGGCGGAGTTTGTTAGCCAAGAGAAGTGTACCGAGCTATTGAGTCGCGATTTAGAGGACCGAGTTGTCGAGCCGGACATCACTTATGAAGATAAGTACGCCATTAAGCTGGGGGACAAGCAGGTGGATCTGCACTATTTCGGCCCTAATGACGGCGACTGCATGAGCGTAATCCACATGCCAAAGGAAAAGGTATTGCTGGCCATGGACTGGCACCTTCCGGGTTACGTCAACGAACCGTATCGGCTCAACACCCACAACTACGTTGCGATATTGAATACCTTTGAGCGCACTTTGCAACAGCTTGAGTTTGATACCGTCATCAGCGGTCATATGCCTAGCTCGTCCCCACAGGCGTTTCAGGAAGACCATCGTTTTCATAAAGCGTTGTTTGATGCGGTTTGGTCTGGCATTCAGGCGGGAAAAACCACGGAAGAGCTAAAAAAGAGCATTAAATTGCCGGAATTTAGCCATTGGCGTGGCTATGAGGAGAACCTGCCCGCTCACATTGAGCGTATGGCGTACTCCATCTGGCATGGCAACTAAGCGGGTGCATTGATGAAATTGTATGTCTTTGATAGTTGTCCCTACTGCACTCGGGTGAGAAGCTTTTTGGGGCTGACTGCGCTTAAGGTTGAGGTTGTGCCCTTGGTTTTTGGCGAGCGGCCATTATTAGCTATGCGCGAGTTGGATCGCTTCACGGTACCGATGTTGGCGAGCTTTGGCGTTGAGGGTAAGCCCGAACTGATGACAGAGAGCCTGGAGATCATTCGGCATCTGGATAATTTGGCAGAGCCGCAGCTTGACCGTTATCAGCTCAGTGGCCCAGTTAGCGTGGCATTGGCGTCGATGCGAGTGGTATCGGCGCGTCTGCTTTATCCGAGAATGCCGAATTATCAATTGCCCGAGCTGGGCTCTATTGATGCCTTGGCCCAGTTTGAGTCCTCCAGGGTTGAGCTGATAGGTCAGAGCTTTGAACAGGCGCTAAACCACACTCACGCCTATTTATCGGAGCTTCAACCACTATTGGAAACGCTGGAATCGGTGCTGAATCTTGAGCCCCTACTGAATCTGCAGCGTGGCGCTACCATTGACGATCTGGCGGTGTTCTCCGAGCTTCGAAACTTAACCATGATTACCGAGCTCCGTTGGAGTTGTGGGCTCAAGGCTTACCTAGATCGGATGAGTCAGCTGACTCAGGTGCCATTGTATGGAACGCTTCTCATACAGGAGGCTGGATGCAAATAAAGAAGCTGATGGCATTGGCGGTGGTATTCGCGCTGGTGCCTTTGGGACCGATGGCGATAGACCTTTATCTGCCGTCGTTTCCCCAAATGATGACCGTATTTGAGGCATCTGAGCCTCAGATTGGGCAGACCATTAGCCTCTATGTGCTGGCCCTTGGTGTAGGACAACTGATCGCAGGGCCAGTTTCTGATCGCAAAGGACGAAAGTTCTCTGCCATGTTGGGGGTGTTCTTTTATGGATTAGGCAGCGTTTTGGTGTTGTTCTCATGGTCTTTAGAGGGGCTTTATGGGGCTCGTATGATTCAGGGGCTGGGAGCGGCCTTTACCATGATTACCGCCATGGCTTGGATTCGAGATAACTATCAAGGCGCAGAGGCGGGGCGCTGGTTGAGCTACTTAGGAGGCGTCACCAGTGCGGTGCCAACGGTCGCCCCGCTTTTGGGAACTCTGCTGGCAAGCTACTGGGGGTGGCAAGGCGGGTTTTGGGTGATGGCGTTATTGGCAGCCCTGCTGTTTGCGATGGCTTATTTTTGCTTCGATTCTCCGAAGCCGTGCCAGCCAACCATCGAGGTGGTCAACTCCCAGCAACTGAAGTGCCGCGTTCGAGACATTCTCAGCGACCGACGCTTTTTGACTTACTCCCTTGCCAATACGTTGAGTTTTGGTGGGCTTTTGACCTACATCTCGGTGGCTCCCATCGTCGGTTTGACTCAGGGTGGCTTGTCTCAATGGACGTTCTCGTTGATGTTCGGCGGCATTGGTGGGCTGCAGATTTTATCCAGCCTATTCGCCCCGTGGGTGATAAACCGGTTAGGGCGTCGGCGTACGGTTCGCTTTGGAGCCAGTGTGATCGCTTTAGGGGGAATCGGGTTGCTGTGGGTGGATGAGGTTTACGGCTTTTTTGTGCTGGCGGCCATGGGAGCCGCAGGCTTTAGCTTATTGTCAGGCTCGGCAACGTCATTGGCTTTGGAGTCGTTTCGACACTGCGCCGGCCTAGCTAGCGCCATTGATGGCTTTGGCCGAATGATTGGGGCGGCGGTATTGGTGGCCCTTGCTACGAGTTTACTGGGCTCTGGTGCAATGACTTTGGCGGCAGTATTGCTGTTATCGGTGATTACGGTGGTGGCGATAACACTTCAAGGGCGCCAGGGTGAACCTGCCCACGAGAGGTAAAACTGCGGCCCCTCGCAGAACGCCTTGGGGCCGCAGAACAGGTCAAATTTCTCTATTTTAGACTGGCTTGATGGTCGGTAATGAAGCGCTCCATGGCTTGTTGTGCCCGCGTTTCGGCCTGCTGATACGCTTCGCCTTGGGCGATGGGCTCAATCACCTCGTAGTAACACTTCACTTTGGGCTCAGTGCCTGATGGTCGAATGATGACTCGGCTACCGCCTTCAAGGTGGTAGATAAGCACATCGCTGGCGGGCAGGTCGATGTTATCCACTTGCCCATCGGAGTGAGTGAGGGTGCCTTCGGCGAGATCGGCAACGGAATCGATGGCTTTACCTGCGATGGTGGTTGGTGGCGACTGTCTGAGCTGAGCTCCGATGGCCGGCGCACTGGGATCCAGCGCGATGCTGCGCTGGGCATTGAGGTGAATGCCGTGTTGCCGATACAAGCTTTCCAGTTGATCCCAGATGGTTTTTCCTTCGGCGGCCAGTTCAGCGGTAAGCTGGGCAAATACCACTTGAGCGGACAAACCATCTTTGTCCCACACGGTGGTGCCAATGGTGTAGCCAAGCGCCTCCTCATAAGCAAATAGGAATTGCGCCTCGGCCGTTTGTTTCTGCATGGCAACGTTAGTCAGCCATTTAAACCCGGTTAAGGTTTGGTAGTAATGTGCGCCATGAGCGGCGGCAATTTTGCTCAGCAGTGTCGAGGAGACAATGGTGTTGCCAACCAACTGCTTGCTGGCG
This sequence comes from Ferrimonas aestuarii, assembly GCF_005116665.1. GTDB lineage: Bacteria > Pseudomonadota > Gammaproteobacteria > Enterobacterales > Shewanellaceae > Ferrimonas > Ferrimonas aestuarii. The sequence goes on from NZ_SWCJ01000001.1 coordinate 382,235, forward strand.
TCGGTTTTACTCAGCAGGTAGTGACCGAATAGGGAACCCACCTGATCACCGGTAAGCATCTTGTAGTCGCCACTTTCGGTGCGCACGGCAACCGCAAAACGGTCGGCGTCAGGGTCGTTGGCACAAGCTAGGGTGGCGTCATGCTGTTTTGCTAACGCCATCACCATGTCCATGGCGCCAGCTTCTTCGGGGTTGGGGAAATTTACTGTCGGGAAGCTGCCATCCGGGTCTCGCTGCTCAGGGACGCTGTAAACCTTGTCAAAGCCAGCGTCAGTTAGAAGGGTCTCTGCCATGTTGGCTCCCACACCGTGCATGGCGCTGTAACTGAGCGAGATCCCTTTCGGATTGCTGTGATGGTTTAGCAAAGCGGAATCATTTAACGCATCACGATAGGCCTGGTAGTAATCCGCTTTTAACCATTGAAGCAGATGTTTCGCTTCGGCATCGGCTTTCGATAGAAGGGGAATGGGTTTGGTGGCCGCAATGTCGATCTGCTCGGCAATGTGCGCATCCTGAGGAGGAATAATTTGGGCACCGTTGTCCCAATAGACCTTAAAGCCATTGTATTCTGGCGGGTTGTGGCTGGCGGTGACTACTACTGCAGCCACGGTATTCAGATGGCGTACGCCAAAAGCGACAATGGGGGTGGCGGCGACGTCGTGGGTGAGATAGCTTTTAATTCCCAATGCGGCCAGTACCAACGCGGTGTCTTCGGCAAATTGCTTGGAGTCTGGGCGGCCGTCGTAGCCGATGACCACGCCGCGCTCTTTGGCGTCGCTAAAGTGGTTCAGAAGGTGTTGGCCTAGACCAGCAGCGGTTTCCTGAATTACCAAGCGGTTCATGCGGTTAGGACCTGCGCCAACCTTGCCCCGTAGGCCTGCGGTGCCGAAGGCAAGACGGCTACTGAAACGGCTTTCAAGCTCCTGCTGTTGGTGGTTGTCCAGAAGTTGTTTTAACTCTTGACGTGTTTTCGGGTCTGGATCTTTTGCTAGCCAGTCATGTACCTGTTGCATTGTGCTTCACCTATAGTCGAATTATCGCGTAAACCTGTGGATCAAGGTCGTCCGTTTTAGTGTAGCGATGTTTCGTGATATCAATTACCTAATTGATAATTATTATCATTATGAGGGGTGTTAGGTAAACAAAAAAATGAGCATTGGGACAATCGCTTCCTTAAATGGGTGAGCGCCGGTTTCCCTTGGGTGATAATACGTTGGCTAGGATAACGGCCTTCAAGCAAGTCAAATGCTTGAATGCGTGGTGGCGCTGTGTTGGCGCTCTTTGGGGTAAACTGGCGCCGAACTGCCTAAAACGTGGCTAGATGTCACCTAAAATACCGACTCAACGACAGTGAGTACGACAACCACTAGTTTTAGGTTCACAGACAATCACGGCACCTCAACAGCTCTTAATAACGGCGATTGCGCTCAGTGTCTGTGGCCAGCACCGCGTCTCGATCATCAAGTTTTTGATAGATAAGCTGATAGCTCAAGATGGCTTTGACGTAATCTCGAGTTTCTCGAAACGGAATGGTCTCAACAAATTGATCCATCTCCAGTCTGCCATCGCTCTGTTTAAGCCAGCGTTTTACTCGATGTGGGCCGGCATTGTAGGCCGCGGCCGCGAGAATGCGGTTGTTGTCGTAGCGCTCTAGGAGCTGCTTGATGTAGGCGCTACCAAGGCGAATGTTGTAGTTAGTTTGATACAGCCCCTTGGCTCCAGGGTACTTAGCCCCAATTTGGCGAGCCACCTGTTTGGCGGTGCTGGGAAGAATCTGCATCAAACCGTAGGCGTTGGCGCCGGAACGGGCCAAGGGGTAGAGAGCGCTTTCTCGCCGAGCGATGGCGCGAAGTAGGGTATCGTCCACACTGCGCATTTCGGCAAATTGGGCAAAATCGTCACCGTAGGCGTCCGGGAAGCGCCACGGCACCGCGTTCCAATCTTTGGCGGTGATGGTGCCCTGTACGCTCAAAAAGTGCCAGCCTCGCTGAAATGCCAGTTGGGTCATGGCTTGTTGAGTAGGCTTGTCTTGACGCAGCAGCTGCCATCGCCATTCGCGTTTGGCTTCCTCGTACCACTCTAGGGCCAGCAGTTCGTCTATTCGCTGTACGCTTTCTAGTGTGGCGACCTGCTGGGACAGTTGTGGTTCGATGGTGGGGAGCTCTTGATTTAGCTGATAGGGCAAGCCCAGTTGCTGAGCCGCGCTAAAGCCGTAAAAGCTGCGCTCTTGGGCCAGACTTTGCAGTTCCGCTTGAGCCTCCTCGGTGAGTCCCAACTCGTCCATGGCTCGGGCGCGCCAATAGCGCCAACTTGAGGCTCCGGTGTCTTCAATTTTGGCTAACCAGAAGTTAATCGCCTTCCAATCGGCATCGGCGATGAGCTGGCGAGTTCGAAGAACAATGAGCTCATCGTTGGCGGCCTCTACCATGTAGGCTTCGATGCGCTCATTCCAGAGGTTGTCGGCCAGAGCGTATTTAATCAGGTAGCGCAACGTAGCTAGGCGCTGCTCGCCTAAGGCGTGTTCCCAACTGGGAAACTGCTTTAAGGCATAAGCGGGATCTTTGCGAGCGATGCGCTTTAGCGCCAACTCAGCCATCTGTACGCCATAATCTTTGTGGCGTTTGATGGTGCTGCGCTGGCGTATCTCTTTGGGGTGGCGATACAGGCGCACCAGCAGGTCGCCACGGTCGCGCCAACTCTTGGAGAGCAGGGTGTTGAGGTAGGAGAGCCTTGACCCTTGGCGATCACGATAGGTTAGCAGCATGCGCTCCCAAATCAGCTCGTTACCGCGCTTTCCGGCTTTGCGCCATTCTCTGATCAGCGGGTCACAGGCTTTGGGTAAACTGCGAGAGGTTAGCCAAACCTCTTCGGCACCTTGCCAAGCCAGTTCAAACTGACCCTGTGAGCGTTTGGCTCGATAGTAATAGCACTTGAGCTCGGTGCTGTGCGGGGGCTCTTTACTTACTGTGAGAAAATCCTGCCACCGTTTTCGCTGCCCCATCGCTTTAAGAAATCGATGTTTGTAGGTGTCGTAAAGGGGACCGCCGGAAAAGTTCGACAACACTTCGATGCCCTGACGGCCGTTAAGGCCTACGAGCTGTTTACTTCTAAGCTCAAATTCGAGATAGGGCAGAAGCGGGTAGTCTTGCAGCTGCTTTTTTAGCTCTTGATAACGGTGGGTTTTGCCTTTTTCTACTGCGCTAATAGCCGCTTTGAACGCATCCCTTTGCTGAGAAGGAGCAAGTTGGGCGTTGGCCAGTATGGGCATCATCAGTAGCAATAAAAACCACATCCGTTGCATTATGACTCCTTTATCTCATTGCCCGCTCTATTCCTTAGCGAGCTCGGTTTCTGCCAGCGCGTTGTCCAGCAGTTGGGTATTTGGTTTTTTGCTCGGGGTGGCCCCTAACTGCTTCATCTGCTCCGCTTGTTTGAGTAGGTTGCCTCGGCCCGAAGAGAACTTCGAGACGGCTTTGTCGTAGCTGCCTTGAGCGGTTTCTAGAGCTCGGCCCACTTTCAACAGGTCGTCAGAGAAGCCCACCAATTTGTCGTACAGCTTGCCCCCTTGGGTGGCAATCTCCTGTGCATTTCGGCTTTGGTACTCAAAGCGCCACAAATTATTGATGGTGCGCAGTGCTACCATAAGGTTAGTTGGTGAAGTCAGAAGAATGTTCCGCTCCAATGCAAAATTTACTAAGTCGGGATCGGATTCAATGGCGGTGATGAAGGCCGGTTCAACGGGAATGAACATCAGCACGTAGTCTAAAGTCCTAACCCCTTGAAGCTGCTGATAGTCTTTCTCGCCCAATCCTTTGATGTGGGCTTTGACCGAGGCCAAGTGATCTCTAAGTCCACGTTGGCGTTCATCGTCGGTTTCGGCGTTGAAGTAGCGCTCATACCCCACCAGAGAGACCTTGGAATCGATGATGACGTCTTTGTCGTCGGGCAGATGCACGACCACATCCGGCTGATAACGTTTGCCGTCTGTTTGGGTCAGCGCCGCTTGCGTCTCATATTCGTGGCCTTCTCTAAGTCCAGATTGGGTCAATAACCGGCTGAGAACGACCTCCCCCCAGTTGCCCATCACCTTATTGTCGCCTTTGAGTGCCTTAGTCAGATTGAGGGCATCCTCACTCATGCGCAGATTCAGCGCTTTCAGATCGTCCAGTTGATGTTTGAGAGCGAAGCGCTCTTTGGCTTCATTGGTGTAGCTGTCTTGAACCTGCTTTTTAAACCCTTCCAGTTGCTGCTGCAGCGGGGTTAATACCGCATTGAGTTGGCCCTGATTCTGGTGTTGGAACTGCTGACTCTTCTGTTCAAAGATGCGATTTGCTAGGTTTTCAAACTGTTCCGACTGGCGCTGTTCGCTCTGTTGCTGTTGAGCCAGGGTGGTGCGCAGTCCCTCTTCTCGAGCTCGGGCGTCCGCCAGTGCCGAGTGCAGGCGGTTAAGCTCGGTCTCTTTGGCTTGCAACTTGTTGTCCAGCAGTGCGTGGGCTTCAGACAACTGTTGATGGCGCGCGAGGGCCTCGACGGCGTGGTGTTCAGCTTGGCGACGCGCCTTGGCCTGAACCGCCCAGCCAAGGGCAAAGGCGATAACTGCGCTGGCGAGTGTCGCCAGAATGAGAGTGGGATCAATTACCATAATGAAGTTACCACCTGAATCGGAACGCCTAATTTGGCATGGGGTGCCAGCGCTGGCAAGGCGTTGGCGGTCAAGCGCTCAAAATCACTGCAACTTATCAAAAATCGTTGGTTAACTGCGCTATCTGTAAAGAAAATTGGAACCTTGTGAAATCCTTTATCGTATTGAAAGGTCTTATGGGTATAGGACTTCGGGCTAAGGATTCGATATGAACAACAAAATTGCGCCTTCGTGGAATAAATTTACCGACAAAGACGTCACCCCTGAGCAGGTGTTTTTGGACCGCCGCCGGATCTTAAAGCAGCTTGGTTTTGTGGGGGCGGGCAGTTTACTGTCGTCTACCGCCAATGCGGGGGCGCTGGATTTTCTTTTCGGCGAAAAAGAGCAGGCCGCCTTCGCTCGCAGTGCACTACAACATACAAAAAACACCCAGTATGACGCGCTGTATACCGGAACCTTAACGCCGGAAGATAAGGTCATCAGCCACAATAACTTTTACGAGTTTGGCACGGCCAAAACCGACCCGAAACGCAACGCGCAGGAGTTTAAGGTCAACCCCTGGGAGCTGGTGATCGATGGTGAGGTGGATAACCCCATCAAGCTTGATTACGACCAGTTGTTTAAAATCGCCCCCTTAGAGGAGCGGATTTACAACTTCCGCTGTGTTGAGGCTTGGTCGATGGTCATCCCTTGGCTTGGCATCACCTTGGCGGATCTGATTAAGGCCGCCAAACCCAATAGCCGAGCGAAATACGTGGCCTTTGAAACCCTGTACGATCCCAAACAGATGCCCGGTCAGGCGTCCAGATTCATGGGAGGCGGCATTGATTACCCCTACGTCGAGGGTCTTCGTATTGATGAGGCGATGCACCCGTTGACCTTCGTTGCAGTAGGCCTCTATGGCAAAACGCTGCCGCCGCAAAACGGCGCACCGATTCGATTGGTGGTGCCTTGGAAATATGGCTTTAAGTCAATTAAGTCCATTACCCGCATCCGACTGGTAGAAAAGCAGCCACCGACCACTTGGAATATATTGGCCAGCAATGAGTACGGTTTTTATGCCAACGTAAACCCGGAAGTGGATCACCCTCGCTGGTCACAGGCTTCAGAACGTCGCATTGGCGAAGGGGGCATTTTGTCGGCGAAACGCATTCCAACTCAGATGTTTAATGGCTATGCCGATGAAGTGGCGTCTCTGTACAAAGGCATGGATTTACGACGTAACTACTAAAGGCACAGTATGAAGTTATTGGCGAGCAGAGGCCAAATGTTGGCCTTTAAAACCCTGTTGCATCTGGCGTGTGGCTTACCCTTGCTGTGGTTGTTTGCCGCCGTGGACCAAGGTGCGCTTGGGGGCGATCCGGTGCAGTACATCATCCATTTCCTTGGGATGGGCACCCTCAATACCCTAGGTGCCACACTGCTGCTGTCACCTCTGGCTCGCCAGTTTAAGCTGGGGGCGCTGCTGCAGGTCCGCCGTCTGCTTGGATTGTGGTGCTTTGCTTATGGTGCCCTGCACGTGGCCGCGTTCATCGCTTTTGATCTTCTGTTTGATTGGATGTTACTTGCTACCGAGGTGGTTAAGCGCCCCTATATTGTCGTGGGCTTTATCGCGTTAGTGGTACTCACTGCGCTGGCACTCACTTCACCCAAAGCCGTGCAGAGGCGCATGGGGCGGCGCTGGCAGAGCCTGCATCGCTGGGTTTACTTGGTGGCAGTTTTGGGGCCGGTGCACTTTTGGTGGTCGGTAAAATCCGGCAATCTTGAGCCGGTTATCTATCTGCTGGCGGGCATCGGTTTGTTGTTATGGCGCCCTTGGGTGCGGCAACGGCTAACCAAGGGAAAACCCGCTGCTAAAGCGGCTCGAAAAGCCCTATGAGCCAAGGCCCCACCAACGGATGAGATCCGATGCCAGCCATCGCGCTGGCATTTTGTTACCAAGGTTAACATTCCCTGTTATCTTGATTGTGATTCTGTTTTACTGAAACTGAAATTTTCAATATCGCATCTCAGGGAAGCAATAATAATGAAAAAACAGCTTATTGCGGTGGCGCTGCTGTCCGCACTGGGGCTGGCTGGATGTCAGTCTCAATCTGTTGAAACGCCTAAACCTGCCCCATGTCTAGCCGAATGCCAATCTCAGAAATTTGATGTGGTTAGCCAAGGATTTGTGGACGACCTTTGGCAGCTGTCTCCAACTTGGGCCATGTACAGTGGTTTCTATAAGTATGCTGATCAGCTTGTGGTGCCAGACGCGCAGGCACGCCTTGCACAGGCCCAGTTTATAGCTAAGTGGCGAGCCCAATTGGCACCCTTCACCAAGGCACCTTTAACCGCCAGCGCCCGCATTGATATGGCGCTGATCACCAATCTTCTCGATAAGATGGAGTGGGAGGCCACCCGCTTTAAATCTTGGCAGTGGGACCCATCCGGTTACAACGTCGCTGGGCCGTTTGCTACCTTGATGAACGAAACCTATGCCGATGAAGATACCCGTCTGCGAGCCATCTTAGGGCGCATGGAGCTGGTGCCTGAGTATTATCAGGCGGCTCGCAATAACATCAGCGACCCTACACTGGAGCATACCGAACTGGCGTTGCTGCAAAACCAAGGCGCGCTGACCGTCTTTTCCGACAAGATGCTGGCAATGGCCAACGCCTCAGGCTTAACGCCGTCGGAGAAGGCACTGTTTGAAACCCGCTATTTCGAAGCTCGTCAGGCATTGCAGAGCCACATCGGTTGGTTGGAAACCAAGGTGGCGGAGCTAAAGCGAGACGGAGCGCGCTCCTTCCGCATTGGCGAATCTCTGTATGAAGAGAAGTTTGCCTTAGATATCCAAGCGGGCATGACAGCCAAGCAGCTCTATCACAAGGCCTTAGAAGATAAGGCGGTGGCGCAAAAGCAGATGGTAAGCATTACCAAGCAGCTGTGGCCTAAGTATTTCCCAAATCAGGCGATGCCAGCGGACTCCCTCAAAGCGGTTCGCACATTGATCGATTACTTGTCGGTTAAGCATGTGAAGCGGGATGAGTTTGTCAGCGAAGTGCGTAAGCAGATCCCTGAGTTGGTGCAGTTTGTGAATGACTCCAAGCTGGTGACTCTGGATCCTGATAAGCCGCTGGTGGTACGGGAAACCCCAGCTTACATGCGCGGTTTTGCTGGAGCATCGATCTCCGCCCCTGGCCCATATGATAAGAACGCCAACACCTACTACAACGTCACGCCGTTAGATGGCATGTCTGATGAGCAGGCGGAGAGCTATCTGCGGGAGTACAACCACTGGATTCTGCAGATTCTCAACATCCACGAAGCGATTCCGGGGCACTATACCCAGCTGGTTTACTCCAATGAGTCACCGAGCCTGATTAAGAGCCTATTTGGTAATGGTGCCATGGTGGAGGGCTGGGCGGTGTACGCTGAGCGCGTTATGTTGGAGCAGGGCTATGGTGGCTTTGAGCCAGAGCTGTGGCTGATGTACTGGAAGTGGAATCTGCGCGTTATCACCAACACCATCATCGATTATGAGATTCAGGTGAAGGGCATTGATGAGCAGCAGGCAATGTCGTTGATGGTTGACGGAGCCTTCCAGCAGCAAGAGGAAGCGGCCCAGAAGTGGCGCCGAGCGACCCTAAGTCAAGTTCAGCTGACCTCCTACTACGCCGGTTTCCGTGAGATCTACGATTGGCGAGAAGAAGATAAGGCGCGTAAGGGAGAGCAGTTTGATCTGCAGCGCTTCCACGAAACCTTCCTAAGCTATGGCTCTGCACCGGTGAAATACATCCGAGAACTGATGTTATAGCATCTAGATGCCCAACCCAAAAAAACCGGAGCCTCAGTGCTCCGGTTTTTTATCGGGAATTATCGCAAACTTTGCAGTGAACGTGCTGCAATTGGGATTAAACCTGCTGGAATGGGTAGACGCTGCCCAACTGCAACAGCTTGGTTAGCTCATCCAAAGCGGTCAAGGACTCATCCAGCAGGGCTGGATCGCGCAGATCATTGATGGTCAGGCGGTCGCGATAGTGGTGTTTCACCCATTGGCTCAAGGCTTGATGGGTGTCATCGCCAATCAGCGTGGCGGAGTTTACGCCGGCCAGTTCCGCTTCGGTCAACGCAACACGTAGGCGCAGACACGCGGGGCCGCCGCCATTTTGCATGCTCTGTTTGACGTTGAAGTACCGTACCTGTTTGATGGGGTGATCCCCTTCAACCAGTGACTGCAGATAGCGGTGTACCTGTTCGTTTTCCTGACACTCGGTGGGGGCAATGATTGCCATCTCATTGCGGCCAGTTTCAATAATTTGGGTATTAAACAGATAACTTCTTACGGCATTTTCGATGCTGACATCGCTGGTTGCCACTTTAATGAAATGCAGTGGGCTTTCACCAAATTTCTGTTTGATTTCTGCCAGCTTACGGTCGCTATCGAGGAAGGCCTGCTCATGATAGAACAGCACATTTTGGTTGCCCACGGAGATTACGTCGTTGTGGAATACCCCTTGATCGATCACCTCTGGGTTTTGCTGAATGTAGACGGTGTGATCATCAGATAAGCCGTGCAGTCGGGCGATGGCTTGGCTGGCTTCCAGAGTTTGACGTGCAGGGTAGCGACTTGGTTTAGGTTTGCTGGCGTCGCTGCCATGCTGACCGTAAACAAACAACTGAACCCCCTGTTTGCCATACTCGGTGCACAGGCGGGTGTGGTTGGCGGCACCTTCGTCACCGAACATTTCGTGGCTTGGCAGAGGCTGGTGATGGGCAAAATACTCAGGGTCACGGAAGGTGGCTTTGAGAATATTTCCGGTGACTTCAGGCTCAATGGCACGGTGGAATTTATTCACCAAATTGGCTGGGGTGAAGTGCACTTTTCCGTCTCGGCTGTCGGCACTTGGTGATACGGTGGCGGCGTTGGCGGTCCACATGCTGGAGGCGGAATAACAGCTCATCAGCAGGTGAGGAGCTTGCTTAAAAGCTTGCTCTAACACCTGACCGTTGCTACCACTAAAGCCTAGGGTGCGCAGCGTTGCGATGTCCGGGCGCTGTTGTGGGGCGAGTACCCCTTGAACCAAGCCAAGCTTGGACACGGCCAACATTTTTTCTAATCCTTGCAGGGCGGCAGCCTGAGGGTTAGAGATGGCGGAAGCGTTAGATTGAGAAGCGACGTTACCGAAGGAAAGGCCCGCATAGTTGTGGGTTGGGCCGACGAGGCCATCGAAGTTTGCTTCAAATGAGCGCATGAACAAATCCTTATTCTAGTTATATTTTTTATCTTCGCTGTGCCACAAAGATGACAAAAATGTGCGGTAAAGAATGTCAACAGTATAAAGGTCAAAATGTGATGAACAAGTGGCAAAATTGGCCTCGAAAGGCACAAATGCATAACTATTGCTTGCGTTGCCGCTCTCATTGCATTAGTAATTTTTTTAGATGCGAATCTAGTCCAAAAAAGTTTTTATTGGACAAATTTCGACTAACCAGTGGCTTCAAAGGGGGCTAAGGCTTGAAACTGACCAGTCTTCCCTCTATATATGGAGCCCATTACATTGAATCCGCTCGCAAATAGGTGCCAAGTCCCCAATCATGGCTAAATCTCTGGTAATCGTGGAGTCGCCAGCAAAGGCGAAGACCATTAACAAATATCTCGGCAATGACTTCATCGTGAAGTCCTCGGTCGGGCACATTCGTGATCTGCCAACCTCTGGCAGTCAGGGCACGACGACCGTGCCTGCAAAACCCGCCGCAGAAGTTCGAAAGATGTCGCCAGAGCAGAAGGCTGAGTACAAGCGTAATCGCGAGCACCAGAGCCTGATTGCCCGAATGGGGATCAATCCCGAGCAAGATTGGCAAGCCAATTACCAGATTCTTCCTGGAAAGGAGAAAGTGGTAAAGGAGCTGCAAACCTTGGCGGCGAAAGCCGACCACGTCTATCTCGCAACGGATTTGGACCGCGAAGGGGAAGCGATCGCCTGGCACCTGCAAGAGGTGATTGGCGGTGACGAGCAGCGCTACCGCCGAGTGGTGTTTAACGAGATTACCAAATCTGCCATCAAAGACGCGTTTGCGAAGCCGATGGAGCTTAACAACGCTCGAGTGAACGCTCAGCAAGCGCGCCGTTTCCTAGACCGAGTGGTGGGCTTTATGGTGTCGCCACTGCTGTGGAAGAAGATTGGCCGTGGTTTGTCAGCGGGTCGAGTTCAATCGGTGGCGGTTCGCCTTCTGGTGGAGCGAGAGCGTGAGATTCGCGCCTTCATTCCCGAAGAGTTCTGGGACATCCATGCGGATCTAACCTGTTCGGCCGATGCCCTGCGCATGCAGGTGGCTCGCTTCCAAGGTCAGAAGCTAAGCCTAACCGACAAGCAGCAAGCCGATACCGCCGTCGCCGCCCTACAGGCAGCTAACTATGTGGTCAGCGGCCGTGAAGATAAGCCAAGCAAGAGCAAGCCTCAGGCGCCGTTTATCACCTCGACCCTGCAGCAAGCCGCCAGTACCCGCTTGGGCTTTGGTGTTAAAAAGACTATGACCTTGGCCCAGCGCTTGTATGAAGCCGGTTACATCACCTATATGCGTACCGACTCCACCAACTTGAGTAAGGAAGCGGTAGCCAATTGCCGTGATTACATCAAAGAGTGGTTAGGTCCTGAATATTTGCCAGACGCACCCAAAGTGTATGGCAGCAAAGAGGGCGCTCAAGAGGCTCACGAAGCGATTCGTCCTTCAGACGTAACGGTGAGCCAAGATACCCTCAAAGGCATGGAGCGTGACGCTGAGCGCCTGTATGACCTTATCTGGCGTCAGTTTGTGGCTTGTCAGATGAACGAAGCCCTGTACGACTCCACCACCTTGACCGTGACCGCTGGCGATTACGAGCTGAAAGCCAAAGGCCGCATCATGCGTTTTGCCGGTTGGACCAAGGTTCAGCCACCGCTGCGCCGTAAGGGTGAAGAGGATCTGATTCTGCCTGCGGTTAAAGTGGGCGATACCCTGAGCCTAGATAAGCTGGATCCAAAGCAGCACTTCACTAAGCCGCCGGCACGCTTTAACGAAGCGTCACTGGTTAAAGAGCTTGAGAAGCGTGGCATTGGCCGTCCATCTACCTACGCCTCTATTATCTCGACCATCGTCGATCGTGGTTACGTGAAGGTGGAAAATCGCCGTTTCTTCGCCGAGAAGATGGGCGAGATCGTGACCGACCGTTTGGTGGATAACTTCGAGAACCTGCTGAACTACGACTTTACCGCCGAGATGGAGCAGACTCTGGACATGATCGCTGACGACCAGCGTGACTGGAAACAGGTACTGAACGAGTTCTACGGCGAATTTACCGACCGTCTTGACCACGCCGGTCTGCCTGCGGAAGAGGGCGGCATGAACGGCAACGAGATGGTATTGACCGACATCCCGTGCCCAACTTGTGAGCGCCCAATGGGCATTCGCACCGCCACCACAGGGGTATTCCTTGGTTGTAGCGGTTACAACCTCCCGCCAAAAGAGCGCTGCAAGACCACCATCAACCTGACTCCTGGTGAGGAAGCGGTGGCAGTAGACGCTGGCGAAGACATGGAAACCGAAGCGCTGCGCTCTAAGCGTCGTTGCCCGGTGTGCAGCACCGCCATGGACAGCTACCTCATCGACGAGCAGCGTAAACTGCACGTGTGCGGTAACAACCCAAGCTGCAAAGGTTACGAGATTGAGAAGGGCAGCTTTAAGATCAAAGGCTATGATGGCCCGATCATTGAATGTGACCGCTGTGGCGCCGACATGGAGCTGAAAAACGGCCGTTTCGGTAAGTACTTTGCGTGCACCAACACCGAAAATTGTAAGAACACCCGTAAGCTGCTGAAGAGCGGCGAGGTGGCTCCGCCGAAGGAAGACCCAGTGCAACTGCCTGAGCTGCCTTGTGAGAAGTCTGAGGCGCACTTCGTGCTTCGCGATGGCGCTGCCGGTCTGTTCTTAGCAGCCAGCACCTTCCCGAAAAGCCGTGAAACCCGCGCGCCAAAGGTAGAAGAGCTGCAGCGCTTTAAGGATCGCATCTCGCCGAAGTTCCATTATCTGACGGATGCGCCAGCCAAAGATCCTGAGGGCAATCTGGCTGTGCTCAAATTCAGCCGTAAAACCAAAGAGCAGTACGTGGCCACCGAAGTAGAAGGTAAAGCCACAGGGTGGACGGCTAAGTTTGTGGAAGGCAAATGGGTGGAGGAGCAAACCAAGAAGCGTGCTCCTGCCAAGAAGAAAGCCGCTAAGAAGTAACGCCTTAGTTTGAATACAAAAAAGCCCGCATTATGCGGGCTTTTCTATTAGTGCTGCTGCCGATAGGCCACGAGGTCTTCAATGGTCAGAAGCGGCATTTGATGAGCCTTAGCAAACTCCACCAGTGCCGGTAAACGCATCATTTCTCCGTCGTCATGGTTGAGCTCACAGATCACCGCTGCGGGTTCTAGGTTTGCCAGACGAGCCAGATCCACCGAGCCTTCGGTGTGGCCTCGGCGAGACAATACCCCGCCAGGCTCAGCGCGCAGGGGAAAGACGTGGCCCGGTCGAGCCAGATGCTCAGGACGAGCCCCTTCTGCCACAGCGGTGCGCACGGTAACGGCCCGATCGGATGCAGAAACCCCAGTAGTGACGCCCTCTTTGGCTTCAATGGAGACGGTGAAGGCCGTCTGGTTGCGACTGCTGTTGTCAGCCACCATTGCAGGCAGCGCCAGCTGTTCGATGCGCTCAGGGCTTAGGCACAGGCAGACAATGCCTGAGCCGTGGCGAATGAGCAGGGCCATCTGTTCTTTGGTGATGGTTTCAGCGGCGAAGATGACATCGCCTTCGTTTTCTCTGTCTTCATCATCCACAAGAATGATGCCTCGACCGTGCTTTAGGGCGTTAATCGCCGCATCCACACGAGAGTGAGGGGTTCCAATAAGTAGAGACTGATTCATGGTAGGTCCTTAAAAATACATTAGTTACCAGAATCAGGGCATCAGGAATAGGACACAGCAGGCGGCTGTGTCCGGCAGACGGCAAGAGGCCATCGTGCGGACGTACTTTTCCCCTAAACGGGGTTGTTACGCCTATCCTCTTTCATCCGGACTGTAACCGTCGGCTCTGGCATCTCACCAGATCTGCTGACCCTGCCCATTGGCAGGCGCTCGCGGGCTCGCTTTGAGTATAAGCATACCGCCGGTGGGGAGTTTCACCCCGCCCTGAGAATAGTTGCCCTAAGGCTCTGGCATGCTAACGCTTGAGGAGAGAGGCGGCAACAATGGCGGGGAAATTTGGTACCGGAGTCTCAATCTGGAATGGGGGCAGAAACAGAAAGGGCCCCGTAGGGGCCCTTGATTACCATTTTTTCTTTGGCTGGAACAGAATGTCGAGGTCGTCGGCTTTCTTTTCTTTCTTCTCGGCTGGCTCTTTGCTGCCTTCGATGATCTGCAGCAGTTGATTGGTCTTGTCCTGCATCTTGGCTCGGTACTCTGGCGAGGCTAGAACCTGGTTGTTCAGGGCCAAGGTGATCTTGGATAGCAGCATCTTGGCTGAGCCAAATTGGCGAGCGTTAACCAAGTTAGTGGCACGTTTCATCAGCACTTCGATGTGGATGCGCAGCTGCAGCTTATCCACCTTCATCTCCTCCTCTGAGAAGATGTCGGCATGCATGCGGCCTTTGTTGTGCTCGAAGCGCAGGATAGGTTTTAGCTTCTTTAGAGTTTGAATCAGTAGTAGCGTCTGTTTCTCGTTGCTAGGCAATTGAAACATATCGATGGTTTCGGTACCGATGTTGTTCTCTTTCAGTACCTTAAGCTGTCCTTCCGTGTGCGCAATTCGACTGTCGATCTCATTCATCTTCGGATTGAGAGACTTGGCGGTTTTCAGCGCTTCAAGGATACGTTGGTTAAGCGTGGTCAGCAGCGCATTGCTCATAGGCAGCAACGCCGCTTGAGATAGGATCTGCTCGGTTTCTTCGATGATTGCCCTTTGGCGCGCCAGCTCCTTGCGCTTAGTGGCTTCCTTGGACTCGTGGTGTTGGTACACCAAATTAATAGCAACGATCACCAATAAGGCGACCAAGGCCATAACCAAAACGGCAAAAATTGACATGCGATAGCAAACAGTTAGAACTTTTCTACATGCTACACTATTGTCCTATTAAGTGCATCCTAACCCCCTCTTTCTGTTCATATTCCATTTGTCATGTAAATTGCTTTACTATATAACTATATGGAATTTAGAAAATAACAAGGAACTCCAACTCATGAAGCTGCAGCAGTTGCGCTACATCGTTGAGGTACTCAATAACAACCTCAATGTCTCAGCTACCGCGGAGAGCCTTTACACCTCTCAGCCGGGGATCAGTAAGCAGGTCAGAATGCTTGAGGATGAGTTAGGCATTCAGATTTTTGGACGCAGTGGCAAGCACTTGACCCATGTCACCCCTGCTGGTCAGCAGGTGATCGACATCGCCTCTGAGGTGCTAGGCAAGGTAGAGAGCATTAAGAAAGTGGCTCGAGAATACACTCAGCCAGACCGAGGTGATCTGAATATTGCCACAACCCATACTCAAGCTCGTTACGCTCTACCATCGGTAATTAAGGGGTTCATTGAGCGTTATCCGCAGGTGAATCTGCACATGCACCAGGGAACGCCGGATCAGATCTGTGAAATGGCGGTTCGTGGCGATGCCGATTTTGCTATTGCGACTGAGGGCATGCACATGTATCACGATCTGCTGATGCTGCCTTGTTACGATTGGAATCGCTCCATCGTGTTCCGTAAAGATCACCCATTAGCGTCCAAAAGCCAGATCAGCCTATCGGATGTCGCCGAATTCCCGCTGGTAACTTACGTATTTGGCTTTAACCGCAGCAGTGCCCTAGAGAAAGCGTTTAACAGCAATAACCTTGAGCCAAGAGTGGTGTTCTCAGCCACCAGTGCCGACGTGCTTAAAACCTATGTTCGTTTGGGCTTAGGGGTGGGAGTGATGGCCACCATGGCGCTGGACGAAGTTGAAGATAAAGACTTGGTTGTTGTGGATGCATCGCACCTGTTTGAAGCCAATACCACGAAGATCGGATTTAGAAAGGGCAGCTTCTTAAGAAGTTACATGTTCGACTTTATGGAAAGGTTCGCACCACACCTGACTCGAGACCGAGTTGAGCACGCGCAGCTGCTTCGGGATCAAAAGCAGGTTGATGAGATGTTCTCAAGCATAGAATTGCCGATGAGATAGTGCGGAAATATTGAAGGAAAAAGGGGCCGTTGGCCCCTTTTTTTGTAGAAATTACTCGCCTCGGTAGCGACAACCTGCGGTGCAGGTTTCCTTAATTTCAACCATGCTAAGTTGTGGAAGCAGCGGTTTTAACTCGTTCCAGATCCACTTGGCTAAGACTTCGCTGGTGGGGTTTTCCAGCCCCGGAATGTCATTAAGATAGTGGTGATCTAGACGGTCGTAAATCGGCTTAAAAGTCGCTTTCAGGTCGCCAAAGTCCATGATCCAGCCGGTATGTGGATCCACTTCACCGCTGATGTAGATGCGTACTAAGAAAGAGTGGCCATGAAGGCGGCCGCATTTGTGCCCTTCGGGTACGTGGGGCAGGCGGTGGGCGGCTTCAAAATAAAACTCTTTGTATATCTCTGTGGACATAACGGACTCCAAGATTTTTTGCGGGCGCAAGTGTGTCAGAAGCGAGTATTTGATGCAACCGCAGTCGGTTCTGATATGCTGGCAAAAGATTAACTAAGGAGAGAAATATGATTCGCAGTACGACGGTTGCTTTGGTGGTTGCCAGTTCATTTTTGACCATGGGCTGTGGAGGCCCTGAGGCAACTTGGGTGCATGATTCTAAAGATAATCAGGCTTTTATGCAGGACAGAGACATCTGTAACCGCCAAACTGATGACAGTGCCGCTGACTTCAATGGCCGATTCGAGACCTGCATGAATGGCCATGGATGGCGTTTAGAAGCCCATTAATCGTTAATTTGTGGAGAGCGATCATGACTAAGCGTGCCAAGTTAACCGATTCTGAGCAGCAGGTGTTGCTTCATCAAGGAACTGAGCGCCCTTATAGCGGTCGCTTTCACAGCCATAAAGCGCAAGGTCAGTACCTGTGTCGCCAGTGTGGCAATCCGCTTTATGATGCCTCCAGTAAGTTTGATTCCGGTTGTGGTTGGCCTGCCTTCGATGAGGCCAATGGGGACGCGGTGTCCACTCGGGAAGATGCCGATGGCCGCCGCACCGAGATCATCTGTGCCAATTGTGAAGGGCATTTAGGGCATCGGTTTGAGGGGGAAGGATTCACCCCAACCAACATGCGCGATTGCGTAAACTCGCTGAGTTTGGCATTTGAGCCTAAGGCCTCTGAACAATCTGAAGAGACGCTGATTGTTGGCGGCGGCTGCTTTTGGTGCATTGAAGCGATATTCCAGCAGATCATCGGCATCAAATCAGTGGTGAGCGGTTATGCGGGTGGCCAGTTAGATAAGCCCAGTTATCGTCAAGTTTGCGGTGGCGATACCGGACATGCTGAAGTGGTCAAGCTCACGTTTGATCCCAATGTGATAGACCTCCAGTCTGTTTTGGAGCTGTTTTTTGCCGCGCACGACCCAACGACGTTGAACCGTCAAGGGGCCGATGTGGGCCCACAATATCGCTCTTTCATTCAGTGCAGCGAGTCTCAATATCCCATCATTGATGATTATATTCAGCGTTTTCAGCGAAGCGGTCAGATTGATGGCACCATAGTGACCGAGGTGGTGGTAGGCGAACGCTTCTTTCCTGCCGAGCAGGAGCATCAAGATTACTACCGTCAGCATCAGCAGCAAGGTTACTGCCAGATGGTGATTGATCCTAAGCTTGGCTCGATTTTTCAGCGGTTTGCAGACAGGATCAAACCAAACCTCTAGTCTACGCTTAATCGTAGGATGCGAAATTAGCTAGGGACGGAATATGCAGGGAATCATCTTTACCGAGTTTTTAGATCTGGTGGACACCGCCTTTGGGCCAGAAGTCACCGAGGCGCTGTTTGATGAGGTTGAATTGCCCAGTGGCGGCAGTTATACCCGAGTGGGCAATTACGACCATGAAGAGATTGTCTCTCTGGTGGTGGCGTTAAGCGATAAAGTGAAAACTCCGGTGCCAGAGCTGCTTTATACCTACGGCTACCACCTGTTTCCAAAGCTGATGGACCATTACTCCGGCCGCATGTCTGGCTGCAAATCTTGCTTTGAATTTTTGTATGCGGTGGAAAACGAAATTCACACCCACGTAAAGAAGATCCATGCCGACGCCGAGGTGCCAACCTTTGAGTTCCCACAAAACAGTGCTGAGGTGATGGAGGTTATCTATAACTCTCCCCGAGGCTTAGCCGACGTGGCCCACGGATTGATCGCTCGCTGTGCGGATCATTACAACGAATCGTTGGGAATCAAGATGACCGATTTGAGCGGAGACAATAAGACTCGAGTCAGCTTTCTGCTAACCCATCAGAGCGCTTAATATGTCCGACATCTGGCGCAAGCGTTATGAGCGGGAACGCCGAGCGCGGCAGGAAGCCGAGCAACTTCTTGAAGATAAGAGCCTTGAGCTTTATGAACTGAATCAACAGCAAGCTGGTGAGATTCGCCTGCGGCAAAAATTCGATGTTTACCTGCTCGGCACTGCGCGCTCCTTGTTGGCCGCCAGCGTCTCCTCACCTTTTGACAGCATCAGAGCCACCTTAGAACAGTTGCTCGCAACCCAAGGCGTTGCCTGGGTTGGGCTCGAATGGGGGCGAGGTCGAAAATTGTGCCTACCCACACCCAATGCAGGCCCATGGCCCAAAATCGACTGTAAACACTTGGATTCCAGCTTCGAGCTACTGTCTCGGCATGGATTTACCCGTGGCCTTCAGGTCGCTTCAAAGGGGGTTCGTTTGATTGTGGCCGATGGCGGTCACGCCCCCTATTCCAAATTGCAGCAGGAGTTCTTCCGAGATTTGGTGTCGCTTTACGGGGCGTTTTACGACAACTGGTTGGCGTTTAACCAACTGCAACAGGCTGAGCAGGAGACCCATCGGATGTCGACCCTGCGCTCACGCTTTTTGGCGATGGTGACCCATGAACTCAGGACGCCGATGAATGGGGTGCTAGGCTGCGCCGATCTGTTGGCATCCAGTAAATTGGATGCGGAACAAGCTCAATTACTCAGGGTACTGACGCAGTCAGGCAAAAGCCTGTTGGCGCTTATTAATGATGTGCTGGATTACAACAAAATTGACTCTGATCAGTTCTGCCTTGAGTCAAAACCGGTAGACATCAAAGCCCTGTGCATGGATTGCATAGAGATTGTTCGTCCATTGGCGAGTGAAAAGAGTATGGAGATTAAGTGCCAGTTTAAAGGCGAGTTTCCCCCTGCGGTGCTGATTGACCCGAGTCGCTATAAACAGGTGTTACTGAACCTGCTTGGTAATGCGGTCAACCACAGCGACAAAGGGGGCGTGACTCTGGGCTTAACGATGAGCCAGGAGGGGCGGCGAGTTCAGTTGATCACCTGGGTGGAAGACTCAGGCCCTGGCATCAGTGATGATTTTCAAAAACACCTATTTGATCCCTTCACCCAAGAGACCAGCTCTAAAAAAGGCACGGGCCTTGGGCTGTCCATCAGCCAAAAGCTGGTTCGCCGTTTAGGGGGTGAGCTGGAGGTATTCAGCGAGTTGGGAATTGGAACCCGTTTCTACTTCGCGCTGGCGCTAGAGCCTGCCACGTTAGCCGCTTCTGAGTCGATAAAGGAATCTTCGACCAAGCAGGGCAACATTTTGGTCGCGGAAGACACCAAAGCAAACCAGTTGGTGGTGCGTTTGATGCTGGAGAAAGCCGGCTGTCAGGTCACCATCGTTGAGAATGGTCAACAAGCCCTCGAGCAAGCTCAGGTTAAGCCTTACGACCTCATTTTAATGGATTGCTCCATGCCTGTGATGGACGGCTATGAAGCCACGCAAGCGCTACGTGACAATGGCTGTGACGTGCCCATTTTGGCATTAACCGCGACCACCACCGCTGAGTCCCATCAGATGTGCATGGCATCTGGGATGAATGACGTGCTTCACAAACCCATTCAGAAAAGCTCTTTGCTACAAGCCATCAATCAATGGCTGTAAAGCCAACTATCCTTAGCCTTTTACTTCGGAGTCCACGCCAATGAAACGCTTTCTTTCAATGTTAATGCTGGCCAGCGCATTGCTGCTGCCCTCCACCTCGGCAATGGCAAATTTGCTGGAAACGCTAACCTCTCAACTGGGTGTCAGTGAGCAGCAAGCGCAAGGGGGATTAGGGGCGCTGTTGGCAACGGCGCAGCCGAACCTGTCTAGCGAAAACCTGTCGGCTCTTGGCGGCATCATTCCTAACATGGATGGGCTTTTGGCTACGGGCACCAAGTTGTTGTCATCGGGTGAGAGCTCGGATTCCGGTTTCGGCAGCATGCTGGGGCAGGTGATGGGAGACAGCGGCAGCTCTCTGCTGGGCTTAAATGATGCCTTTTCTAGCTTGGGTCTCGACAGCGCCATGGTTGGCCAGTTTAGCCAGATACTGCTGGATTACGTCAACTCTGAAGGGGGCCAAGCCTTGATGCAGCAGCTCAAAGGGGCACTGCTTCCTTGATGACGATAAAGGGGCTTTTCGGATGATGCCGACAAAGCCCCTTCAATGAATGCCTGTCTTTTAAAAATTCGTGTCTTTAACACATCTCTCTAGCATCACACATCCTAGCCCTACCTACTTTACCGCTATCGTCCCCCCATTTGTTTACCTGTTCGGCTGGCGCCGTGAAGAGACCGTTACTCTTGGACGGCACTAAATCGTCTGCTTTGTGCCCAAACCTGCCATTCTCACTGAACCCGAACAACGTCTTGCCGGCGAAGGCCGGTATCCAGTGCCCTTGTACTTAAGGACGGTTTCTACGGCTCAGCTCAGAATGGGATTCTATAAGAGATCACTGCGATTCAAGACTTCTATGTTTTACCCTAAGAATGTATGGCGCTTGATCTAAGCCATTGTTTTTTATATCTAACAATGTAAGTTAGTCGCATTGTCGTGCGTTAAGTGACCGTAGACGGTCACCTACAGGATTTGGCGTTTACTGTGAATTCTCAGTAATACACTGTTAGCTGTAAAAGGAGATACCGTGGCAGTTGGTGAAAATACCGTTAATTATATTGAAATCATTAAGGCTACAGGTCCTTATTTAGTGGCTATGGTAGGAATGTTCTTTGGGTTTTTCCAATTTAAAAAAACAATTCAATCTCAGAAAGAATTAGCCAAAATCTCAAAAGAAAAAGATATTGAAATTGCGAACATTCAAAATATATCTGTAAGAAACATGGAAGCCATGAAAAATCGTCAATTAGCTATATCGAAATTACAAGAAGTCTATAGCCCAATGTATGCGAAAATTGAATCTCTTTTGCATGTTTATTGTGGTCTAGTTACAAAGAAACAACCTGCTAATGTGATTAAAAGCGATTTGGAAAAAATGGTAATTGATGACTATCTACTTTTAACAACCGAGAAGCATAAATTAGTTTTAGCTGAAGCAATAGCAATTTGCCAAGTTTTACAAGATCACAAAGCGTATGAATTAGCCGTAAAATTGGACTTTAAAATCATTGAGGTTTTGTCATTATTTGATTTTACGGGTAATTCCTGTGGAAGCGAGCATATAGACAAGCTTCGAGAAGTACAAAAAGATTTGGGGCTTTTATATGTTTCGTTTTTTTACAGAGTCGCAAATTTGAATGAATACAGCTAACAAGTAGTTTAAATGGAATAAAAACAGTTGGCTATCGCTTCGCGATTATAGCCAACCATCTTATCCGCTTAACGAGGCGTTATGTCTTTAGGAATTTATGAGTTTATGAATTTATTAAGTGATTGTATGCTTGGAGGCAATCAGTTGCGTACGTATAACGAACGTGGTGAGCTGTTTCCAGATCCGAACCTTATATTTAACATTGACCATATGTGTGCTTTTGTATCGATGGAGTTGAAACAGTGGCAACTACACGCGAGTAAAGTAGATGAGGATCTACGTTCGAGTAACACTACTCAAAGCACAAGAATCATGTTTGATGAATTTAACATGCGCTTATATCTAAAAAGCTTGTTAAGTGTTTGCACCTACTATGTTGCTTGAGTTGAAGCAATTGATAAGCTTATGCAGCAAATGTATCGAATAAACAATCAATATCGATTTGGGCTAAAAAAGCCCAAGCTAAAGGATAAAGTCGATATGAACTTTCACAATAAAGTAAAGTTTATACGAGACAAATCATTTATTCACCAAGACTCTAAGGAAATTTCTAACCCTATGGATAAGAGAACCGCAATGGACTGGACTTTACGCGTCTCATCTAAGCAGGGCAGTTCTACAACATGTGAGAGTTATCGGTTTGGTGATGGTGGTTGGTTTGTTGAAGTCAATGGATTAAGAACTCAATCTTCAATCGATATTCAAGTAACCGGATTCAGCGACTTCTGTAATAAAGCAATTGAGCAACTTAATGTAAGAAGAAAGCGAGCAAGTGGGTATTTTCAGTCCTTGTCAGAAGCAATGGGTGTGATCAAAGCATAACAAAGGCATCAAGGTGACTTGTTAGATTCGGCAGTTTTGGTATCGAGTTTAGCGCGCTTGGTAAGTTAGTCGAGGCGCACCTCATGCCAAGCGTTACTCCATCCACCCAATGACCGCTGTTGGCCGGTTGTGCCCTCCATGCTTTAACGTTGCTCATGCATTGATAAACGTCTTGGCCTTATTAATTCAGGATGTTGTCAGCCGGATGATGAGGGCTTGTGGTAGGCTTGAATCTGCGTATCCAAGGCGGTTGATGTCACCGTTTCAACCATGGCCGTAGCGAAGGTTAACTTTATGAATAATAAAATAGAGTCAGTTTTAGTCGTGTGCATGGGCAACATCTGCCGCAGTCCTACGGCTGAGGCGGTATTTCGTCAGCGTTTTTCTGAAGCCGGGTTACAGGTTGAGCTCGATTCCGCGGGAACCATCGCCCATCATCAGGGAGAGCGTCCCGATGCCCGCTCCATGGAGGCAGGGCGAAAGCGCGGCTACGATTTTGGCCAGATGCGAGCGCGTCAGGTTGTTAGCGACGACTTTGAGCGCTTTGACCTGATTCTCGCTGCTGACCGCGACAACCTATCCGACCTTAAGCGTCGCTGTCCTGCAGAGCATCAACATAAGTTGGGTCTGATTCTTGGCGACCAAGAGGTTCCTGATCCCTATTATGGTGGCGACAGAGGGTTTGAGCTGGTTTTAGATCTGATTGAAACCGCTGCAGATAACCTAATCCAGCGCCTGCAAAAGTAGGCTGACTAAGTGTAAACATAAGCCTTGTCATTAAAACCAAAAATCCGAAGCCAGTGCTTCGGATTTTTGTTGTGCGTTCGGCGCAGGTGCCGCCAGAGACTGAGGTTTTACCTTTACTCTTCGGTTTCCGCCTTTGGCTGTGGCATGCGGCGAATTTGCACCACCATGCCTAAGCGTGGGTGGTCAAAGTAGTGCACCTCGCGGCTACGAACCCGTCGGCTTTGCTTCATCTCGATGATGCTCAAAAACGGCTCGGTCTCCACCTGCTGTTCCTGTTCGGTCGCCAGCTCTAGGGTGTCATTGACGGCGGAGTTTAAGCTGCTCTGCTCAGCTTCTTCGGCGGTAAGCTGACGAGTAATAGGCCGCTCTATCTCTTCTCTAAGCTGCAGCTTTGTATCGATATAGAGGAAGTGATTCAGGTAGATGCGCAGCCAGCCATCCAATTCCCAAACCGGATCTGTTTGGGCCGAATAGGGCACTAATGGCCAGCTGAAATCGAACTGGGAGAAGGCGCTGTCTTGAGCTGGACGCAGGCGGCCATCGGCAAAGAAGCGCTCGCCGAAGTTGTTGCCACTGTATAACCGGTACGCTTGGCTGTTGCCGCGGCTGTATACCGGTTGCTTCCAGACCGAATGCAGTTTCAGCTTCATGCCTTGGCGCTTAAGTTTGTTGAGCGCGGCGGTAAACTCCAGTTCTGAATCATCCAGCAAAAACGGTTTGCCCAGCAAAGGATCGCCGGGCAAGTTTGAGGTCA
The DNA here is from genome assembly GCF_005116665.1 of Ferrimonas aestuarii. Taxonomy (GTDB): domain Bacteria; phylum Pseudomonadota; class Gammaproteobacteria; order Enterobacterales; family Shewanellaceae; genus Ferrimonas; species Ferrimonas aestuarii. Next base: position 405,964 of record NZ_SWCJ01000001.1, read on the forward strand.
CCACATTGGGTAATTGAGAGGGAAGCTGCGGCTTTTGCGGCGCGGCTGGCTCAGGGCAGGGCTCCTGATTCTGCCAGCTGTATGGATCGCATTCGCTCAAGGCGCCGGTCAATGAGGTGAGATCAGGCATCATCGCCGGCCCAAGAAGGTCGAACGTGTGGCTGGTCTTCACTGGCGCTTTGTCTTCCGGCCAAGTTTCACTGGAACTTTGTGGTCGCTCAAACACCGCCACTTCAACTTCAAACCAGGTGGCAAGCTCGGCGTTGGCCGGTGCGGCAAGGGCACTGGCCAGCAAGGTTAATGCGACAAACGTCTGTCTAATCATTGATTTCCCAATAAAGTGAGCAGTTGCTCCAAAGTATCTAGACGAGCTTTGGCTTCCTGCTGCTCATCTTGATAACGCAATTTAGTCGGACCATCCATTCGGTAGCGTCCCGGATCTGATTGTAGCAAACCAATGACGATTTCCGGAGTCACTTTGGTGTCTGGGCCGAACTCAATGCTGCCGCCTTTGGTGTGGCCATCGATACGTCGAATGCCCAGGGCCATCGCCTTAAGTTTGAGTGCGGTAACTCGTAATAAGTTCTCGGTGGCGTCCGGCAGTTTGCCAAAGCGGTCCACCAATTCAACTCGGGTTTCCATCAGTTCATCGCCATTGTTGCAGGAGGCGATGCGTTTGTAGATAGCCAGACGGGTGTTGACGTGGGGAATGTAATCATCGGGCAGCAGTGCAGGCAGTTTCATCTCCACTTCGGTCTGCTCGGCGAGAATCTGATCCAGAGACGGCTCTTTGCCCGCTTTGAGGGCGGCAACGGTCTGCTCCAGCATGTCCATGTAGAGGCTAAAGCCCACTTTGGCGATGTGGCCACTTTGCTCATCGCCCAGCAGTTCACCGGCACCTCGAATCTCCAGATCCTGAGTGGCCAACATGAAGCCCGCTCCCAAGTCTTCCAGTTGCGAAATCGCCTCCAGACGTTTCTGAGCGTCTTTGGTGAGCTTCTTGGTTGCGGTGAGCAGATAGGCGTAGGCTTGATGGTGAGAGCGGCCTACGCGGCCTCTGAGCTGGTGCAGCTGCGCCAGACCGAAGCGGTCGGCGCGCTCAATGATGATGGTGTTGGCACTGGGGATGTCGATGCCGGTTTCGATGATGGTGGTGCACACCAACACGTTGAAGCGCTGGTGGTGGAAATCGCTCATCACCCGCTCCAGCTCGCGCTCTCGCATCTGGCCGTGGGCGATGGCAAAACGAGCCTCAGGAACCAGCTCAGCCAGCTCTTTGGCGCAATCTTCGATGGTTTCCACGCTGTTGTGCAGGAAGTAAACCTGACCACCACGCATGATCTCCCGCATCAGCGCTTCGCGGATAAGCTCCCCCTGTTTGGGGCGTACGAAGGTTTTCACCGACAGTCGACGGGCTGGCGGAGTGGCGATGATGGACAGATCTCGCATGCCCGACATCGCCATGTTGAGGGTACGCGGAATTGGCGTCGCGGTCAGGGTTAGAATGTCCACTTCGGCGCGCAGCGCCTTGATCTGCTCTTTTTGACGCACTCCAAAACGGTGCTCTTCATCGACAATCAGCAGGCCGAGATCGGTAAATTTGATCTCTGATTGCAGTAGCTTGTGGGTGCCGATGAGGATGTCGACCTTACCTTCGGCCAGATCCGACAACACCTTTTTCTGTTCGCTGGCGGTCTTAAATCGAGACAGCACTTCGATGCGTACTGGCCAGTCGGCAAAGCGGTCGCGGAAGTTATCGTAGTGCTGCTGCGCAAGCAAAGTGGTGGGCACCAGTACGGCGACCTGCTTACCGCCGCTAACGGCCACGAAGGCGGCGCGCATGGCCACTTCGGTTTTACCAAAGCCTACGTCACCACACACCAGGCGATCCATGGCGTTGCTGGTGCGCATGTCTCGCACCACGGCATCGATGGCGTTGTGCTGATCGATGGTCTCCTCAAAGGGGAAGGAGGCGGAGAACTTGGTGTATTCAACGTCATCCAGCTCAAAGGCAAAGCCGGGTTTGGCTTCACGGCGAGCATAGACATCCAGCAGTTCGGCGGCCACATCACGTACTTTTTCGGCGGCTTTGCGGCGGGCTTTGTCCCAGGCTTCAGAGCCCAGCTTGTTGAGGGTGACTTCGCTGTCTTCATTGGCGTGGTAGCGGCTGATGAGGTGCAGCGCCGACACCGGCACATACAGCTTGGCGTCGTCGCGATACTTTAGCACCAAAAATTCGGTGCTCATGCCACCGGCATCCAGAGTTTGTAGCCCTTGATAGCTGCCCACCCCGTGTTTGAGGTGGACCACTGGTTGGCCGACTTTCAGCTCGGCCAGGTTTCGAATGAGGGTATCGGAGCTGACCGCTTTGCGGGCGCGGCGGCGTTGACGCACTCGGCCACCCAAAAGCTCCTCTTCACAGACGATGGCAAGTTTCTGCTTGTCCAGCACCACACTGTTGGCCAGTGGCGATACCACCAGGCCGATGGGTGCATCACTGTCGAGGAACTGATCCAGATGCTCGAAGGGCTGAATGTTGAGCTGCAAAGGTTTGAGCAGCTCCATCAGCGCTTCGCGGCGACCGTCGGTTTCCACACTAAACAGGGTGCGTTTAACTTCAGACAGGCGGGTTGCCAGTGCTGACGTGGGCTGTTTGAGCTGATGGTTTACGGCGATGTCACCAATGGCGGTAACCCCCGCTTGTGGCTGTTTGGCAATTTCGCTGATCTCGTCGGTCAGCTGAATTCGGCCATGGGGCTTCATCAGTGAGAACAGCTCTTCTGGGCGCATAAACAGCTGCTCAGGTGGCAGTAGCGGCCGCAGTGGGTCGACGCCATAGTTCTCATAGCGGTGCTGAGCGTCCACCAGATACTGTTCGGCGCTGGCCTGAATGTCACCGGTGGTCAGCAGCTGTACCTGCTCAGGCAGGTAATCGAACAGGGTCGCGGTTTCGTCAAAGAACAGTGGCAGGTAGTTGTCTACGCCGCCGGGCATCAAACCTTTGCTGATCTGCTGATAGACCGATTCTGACTCGTTGCTGATGCGGTTGAAGTGCTGACCCCAGTGGCTACGAAAGCGTTCAATGGCTTTATCGTTGGTGGGGAACTCGCGCGCGGGCAGGAGGCGAATCTTATCTAAGGTGCCGCCGCTGCGCTGACTGTCCACATCGAAGGTACGGATCGATTCCAGCTCATCGTCGAACAGATCCAAACGCAAAGGTTCGTCGCTGCCCATGGGGAACAGATCAATAATCGAGCCGCGCACCGCAAACTCACCGTGCTCATACACTTGTTCCACATGGTGGTAACCGGCTTGGGTTAGGTTGTGCTTGAGGCTGGCAACGTTGATGGTTTGCCCGGGCTCCAACAGCAAGACTTGGCTGGCCACGTAATCGACTGGCGATAGCCTGACCATGGCGGTGTTCACAGGCACGATGACCAAACCTGAGGTTAGGTTGGGCAAGTGGTACAGGGCTTCTAAGCGCTGGGATACGATGTCCTGATGAGGCGAGAAGCTGTCGTAGGGCAGCACTTCACGATCTGGGAACAGGGTGACATCCAGATCCGGGCACAGGTAACTGAGCTCCTGCTCAAGGTGCAGCGCACTGGGCGTATCTTTGGTTATCAGCAGACTGACGCCTTGGTGTTGGCGTACCAGTCGGCTGATGGTGAGGCTTAAAGCGCAACCAAGCAGGCCGGTTAGGCGGCGCTTGGTGCCTGGGCCAGCTTTCGCTGGCGACAGTGGGGAGAAACGACTCATATTACAAACTTGTGTTGTTCTCCGGCGAACACCGCCGAAGGCTTTCGAATGTTAATCCGCCTGTTGGCGGCGGGCGGCGGCTCGAGCGCGCAGGTGGCGCTGTTCTACCTGTAAGCTAGCGTGCACTAACTGCTCCTGATCACCATCGCTAATGCTGGTGAAATCCAGGTGCCAGTGGTAGCGGTCTTCAACCTGCTGACAGTCGATCACCTCGGCGATGGCGTAAACGGCGATGTTCTCTTCGCTTACCAGCAGCTTGATCTCCAATACCGTTCCCACCTCGATCGCCTGTTGGTGGCTGACTTTTACGCCACTGCCGCCAAAGCTGACCCCTTTGCAGCGGTAGTGGGCTTCAAGGGAGTTGGCCAGCTGCATCTGCAGGACCAGATCGATTTTTCGATTTTGCAGATTCAGGTATTCCGCTAACTCGGCGGTTTCCTGTTTGAGGTTGCTCATCAGTGGCAACACCCGCTGTTCAACTTGATTGACCTGAGCCATCAACTGGAAGGCGCTGGGCATCATGGCGATCAGGGCATCGTCGTCCACCAGCTTGAACTCTGGTTCGATTGGGTCGGCCAGCAATAGAAAATCGCAGGCAACGCTGAAGAAGTTCTGGTGCTCGTTTGTCATGGCGGCGCTTGTATCCAGTGGGTGAATAACTTTATTATCCGATAACTTATGTATTTGGCAAATGGTTAAATGTCACCCTCGGTCTCCCTGTTCATCGGTTTGCGCTATTGGCGTGCCCGAAAAGATACGCAATTTGTCTCCTTTATTACCTTTTTTTCTGTGGTTGGCATCGCTCTGGGTGTGGCGGCCTTGATCATCGTGACCTCGGCCATGAATGGTCTTGAGGGCCGTCTTAAGCATCGGCTGTTGGGCACGGTACCGCAAGTGGTGGTAACCCCAAGCAAGCCAGTGAGCGATTACCAACCTTTGCTTGACCAAGTGGCGAACCATCAAGGGGTGCGTGGCGGCGTGCCTTTGGTGGCGACCGAAGCGATGTTGCAGGGGGATGGCCAGTTGTCTGCGGTTCAGCTGCTTGGGGTTGAGCCGGCGCAGGAACTTGAGTTTTCTGGCATCGGGAACCACATGCTGCAAGGCTCCTTGGCGGATCTCACCCCAGGGAAGTATGGCATCGTACTTGGCAGCAAGTTGGTGCGGGATCTTAATCTGATGCTTGGTGACCGCATCAAGGTGATTTCCGCTACCGGTGCCAGCTACGGGCCGATGGGGCGTGTCCCCAGCCAGAGAAACTTTACCTTGGTTGGGGTGTTTGAAATTGGTGCTCAGGTGGACGGCGCCTTGGCGTACATCCACGTGAACGACGCCGCCAAATTAACCCGAATCGGCAGTGGTAAAGTTTCGTCATTGCGTCTTTATCTCGATGATGCCTTTGCGGCTCCGCAAATTGCCCAAGAGCTCAAAGCTCAGTTTGAGAGCGCTGCGGATACGGTGAACATCAGCGATTGGCGTCAGCAGTACGGCACCTTGTTCAGCGCGGTCAAGATGGAGAAGAACATGATGGCGCTGCTACTGACGCTCATCATCGCCATCGCGGCCTTTAACGTGGTGTCGGCGCTGGTGATGATGGTAACCGATAAAACCGCCGACATTGCCATCTTGAAAACCATGGGGCTTGGCCGTGCTCAGGTGATGGGAGTGTTCTCGGTGCAGGGGATGACCAGCACGGTTCTCGGGGTACTCATTGGTGGCGCGGTCGGTTTTGTGGTGGCGCTGAACCTGCAAAATGTGCTGTCCGCGCTGGGGATCTGGCTGCTGCCTCCTGGACAGGCGCTGCCGGTGATCATCAATTACGGTCAGATTGCGACCATCATGCTTGGGGCGCTGCTTCTGAGTTACTTGGCCACCCTCTATCCCGCCTGGCGGGCATCTAAGATTCAACCTGCTGAGGCGTTACGTTATGAATAAGCCACTGCTTTGCTGCCAAAATCTGGGCAAAGTTTACAACGAAGGCAAACTGGAAACTCGGGTTCTGACCGACCTGAACCTTGAGGTGCATGCCGGCGAGTTGCTGGCGATTGTCGGCAGCTCAGGCTCTGGGAAAAGTACGTTGCTGCACATTGTGGGAACCCTTGATACGCCAACGGAAGGTAAGGTTGAATTTCTGCAGCAGGACCTGTTTGCCATGGGCGACAGTGCCCGTACCCGCCTGCGTAATCAGAAGTTGGGTTTTGTGTATCAGTTCCACCATCTGTTGCCAGAGTTCACGGCGCTGGAAAACGTGATGATGCCTCTGCTGATCGCGGCCACCAACAAAGGCGAAGCGAAGCGCCGAGCCCAAGGTTTGCTGCAGCGAGTGGGGCTGGGGGAGCGAATGGATCACAAGCCATCGGAGCTCTCCGGTGGTGAACGTCAGCGGGTGGCCATCGCCCGAGCGCTGGTGAATAACCCCGCGTTGGTGTTGGCCGATGAACCGACAGGAAATCTGGATGAGCGCACCGCCGCCGAAGTGTACAGTTTGATTCGCGAACTGGCGAAGGAGCAGGGCACCGCCTTTGTGGTGGTGACCCACGATCGCGAGTTGGCGGCGAAACTGGATCGGCAGCTGATGATGCATGGCGGCCGTTTGCAGGAGTCTCTATGAATCAGTTTGCCTTAGCCTGGCAGCTGGGCTGGCGCTTTCTTCGGGCCAGAAACAACAATCAGTTTATCTCTTTTATCTCCCTGTCTTCGATAGTCGGTGTGGCTCTTGGGGTGCTGGTGTTGATTGTGGTGCTTTCGGCCATGAACGGCTTTGAGCGGGAGCTTAAGCAGCGATTGCTGGCGGTGGTGCCCCATGCTGAATTGGTGGCGGTAGACAGCCCGATTCCTGACTGGCGCGCCATGGCGGCGGATGCCGAGCAGGAGGATTCAGTGGTTGCCACTGCGCCTTTTACCTTGGTGAATGGACTGTTGATGAAGGGCGAAACCCTCAAAGGGATTAGCGTTCGCGGCATTGACCCTGAGCTGGAGTCCAAGGTGTCTGCAGCCAGTGATTACATGAGCGACGAGGCCTGGCGGTCTCTGGCGACGGACAATCGTCCCTTGGTGCTGGGAAAGGTATTGGCGAAAGAGCTTGGGTTGGAGCTGGGTGATAAAGTAACCCTGCTGGTTCCTCGCGCTTTGCATGAGGGGCGCAGGCCTCCTAAGCGGGAGGTGTTTACCTTAACCGGCGTGTTTGATCTTGGCGGCGAAATCGATCGCACCACTGCCTTTACCAACCTTGGCTCTGCGTCCACCATTCGTCAATTTGGCGACGGTGTCGGCGGCGTTCGGCTGGCGCTGGCGGATGTGTTTGATGCCCCATCAACGGTGCGCCGAATTGGCTATCGTCAAGATCACTATCTGTATCTCAACGACTGGACCCGCACTCAGGGGCACCTCTATTCCGATATCCAGTTGATTCGGATGCTGATGTACGTGGTGCTGGTGCTGATGGTGGCGGTGGCCAGCTTTAACATCATCTGCTCTTTGGTGATGTCGGTTCGGGATAAGCGAAGTGAGATCGCCATTTTGCGTACCATGGGCTTGGGACGAAAAGCGGTACTGCTGGCTTTCGTGATTCAGGGGGCGTTGACGGGACTGACGGGCTGCCTTATTGGCGCTGTGCTTGGCAGTGCGCTGGCGTGGCGTTTATCAAGCTTGTTGGCGTATCTGGAGCAGCTATTCGGCATCACCATCCTCTCTGGGGAGGTGTATTTTATCGATTTTCTACCCTCTGAGCTTATCTTAAGCGATGTGCTGACCGTCAGTGCCATCGCCTTTGTGGTTACCCTCATCGCGTCGCTCTATCCCGCGTGGCAGGCGGCCAAACAGGAGCCAGCCAGAGCGCTAAATTGATAATGTTTTGCTTTGTTTAGAGATATAAAAAACAAAGGGCGCCGAATTGGGTGCCCTTTGTCGTTATTGGTTGCAGATTAGCCACCAAAGCGGCGGCGCTGTTTACGGCGTTTGCGCCAGTTAAACAGAATGGAGTACTTCCACAGGCTGTTGATCACAAAGTAGGTGAAGATGGCACTGGCAACGCCTAAGACGAGGCAGCCCAGTAGGAAAGGTTCGCCGATCTGCCCCAAGCTCTGCTCAAGCCACTGCCAGCTCAACTCGAAGTTAAACGCTTGCAGCTCGTTGCCTAATAGTTTGGCTCCCACCACGTAAGCCAGATAGAACATCACCGGCATGGTAACTGGGTTGGTAAACCACACCGTCACCACGGCCAGTGGCAGGTTGACTCCCATCAAAATGGCCGCGCCAGCGGCAAGTACCATCTGGAACGGAACTGGAATCCAGGCCACAAACATGCCCGCCGCCAGTGCACCGGCGGCGCTGCGACGATTGAGGTGCCAGATCCCCGGTCGATCGATAAGGTCGCCGAATATCTTGAGGTATTTGTGTTTCTTGAGTGCGTCCGGGTTCGGCATCAGCCGTTGTAAAGTCTTCTTTGGCATAGTGCTGCAAAATCGCCTAAACAGTGTCAGGTGAATCAATTTCTATTGGGTTGGGTCATGGTGATGGCATCGGCACTGTTTTGGCCGAGGCTGCTGACCCATCCAGAACTCATTTTATTATTGTTGGTTTCAATCTTAACCGTCAGACGCTGGCCACTAGTGGGCGGTGCGCTGCTGGCGGTGTGTTGGTTTAGCTTCCATGCCTCGTCTCAAGTCAAGCAATCGGATGCCTTGGTTGAGGGTGTTTACACCTTTGAGGCCAGGTTGCTGTCGTTGGTGGACAGCGAGGCACTATACCAGCGAACCGATTGGCGGGTCGAGTCTGTTGGTGAACAGTCGCAAAAATTTCACCTACCCAAACACCTAAAGCTTAGCATCGACAGTCAGGTTGATTGGCAGTTGGGGCAGCGATTTCGATTAACGGCGAGGCTGCAGCGACCCAGCACAACCTTGAATCAATATGGGTTTAATGGCTGGCGTCATGCCCTGTCCAAAGGCATTGGTGCCAAAGGGCAGATTATTGCTGCGCAAAGACTTAGTGCGGAGGTGGGGTGGCGTCAGCCGTTGGCACAGCAGCTGCTGACGGCTACCTCAGAGTTACCTCAAGGGGATCTGCTGCGGGCGCTGGCGATGGCTGACCGGCGGGGGATTGATAGCGAGCGTTGGCAGCAGCTTAGGGCCGCGGGATTGTCTCATTTAATCGCCATCTCTGGGCTGCACCTTGGCACCATCGCAATGTTGACCTTGGTTGTGGGTGGCTGGGCCTGTCGGTTAACGCCCTTTGGGCAAGGTGGACGCAGCTGGGCTTGGGTGTTGCTGCTGTCGGCGGTGGCGGTCAGTGCCTATGCGGCACTGGCCGGTCTGAGTATCGCAACACAGCGGGCGCTGGTGATGACGTTGGCTGGACTGGCGCTGGTGGCCAGCGGCCGCTTTAGTCGCCCGTGGGAGCTTTTGCTGCGAGCCTGCGCGTTGTTGCTGCTGTGGCAGCCTCTGGCGGTGCTAAGCCCCGGCATCTGGCTGTCTGCTGGGGCGGTGGCCTCAATTTTGTTGCTGCTGTGGGCGAAGCCGACTTGGGTTCAAGGGCCGGTGCTAACGCTGGTCTGGATTCAATTGGGATTAACTTTGACCCTGTCTCTGGTGCAACAGGCGTGGTTTGGGTCGGTAACTCTACACGGACTTTGGGCCAATTTACTGATGGTGCCTTGGGTGACATTAGTTGCCTTACCATTGACGCTACTGTCCAGTCTTCTGCTGTGGTTAACCCCCAGCGGTTTGGGCCTGTCCGAATGGCTACTGTGGCTGGCAGACTGGAGCCTGTGGCCAGTCGCCAAGGTGGCTGCCGTTGCTGCGAATTTGCCCGGTGCCCAGTTGGTGTTGCCCATTGCCATAGGGGCATTGATGTTGGTCCCCGTAGCCCTTTGGCTCATTTGGCGTCGTCCTTTAGGCGGGGCGGTGTGGTTAGGGGCGGCGTTGTTGTTACCGTCGCTGATTTCCTTACTGCCTGAAGCGCCCCAGCGGTGGCGAGTGCACGTATTGGATGTGCGGCAGGGGTTGTCGGTGGTGGTGGAGCGGGGCGCTAAGGCACTGATTTATGATACTGGAGCTGGGTTTCCCTCGGGCTTTAACTACGTGGATGCGGTGGTGGCGCCGTTTATTAAAGGCCGTGGCATTACGCAGGTGGAGTGGTTGGTGGTCAGTCATGGGGATAATGACCACGCTGGCGGCAAAGAAGCGGCCATCAGGCAGTGGCCGGATATTAAACTGATTGAAGGCCAAGGCTGTTTGTCGGCACCTCAGCGGTGGCAGGGGCTCGATTTACGCTGGCAAAAATCGCCCCTAAAGGGCAATAACGGTTCCTGCGTGCTGCGCATTTCCGGCGCTCACCATTCAATATTATTGCCCGGTGATATCGAGAGAGCCGCTGAAAAGCAGCTGCAGTTTGAGCCAGCAACGGTGCTGGTCTCCCCCCATCATGGCAGTCGCAGTTCCTCTAGTGGGCGCTGGGTCGCGAAGGTAAGCCCTCAAGCGGTGGTGCATCCGGCGGGAAGGGGCAATCGTTGGCAGTTTCCTCACCCACAGGTGGTGGCGCGATATCAAAAGGTGGGAGCAAAGCAGTGGACCACCGGCCAGCAGGGACAGGTGAGCTTTACTTTTGGCCAGCCACAATGGCAGGGACAAAGTTACAGCGAACACCTTGCTCCCTATTGGTACAACAGACTTAACTGGTAGATGGTTGAATTAATGAACAAACGCACCCATTACGTTGGTATCTACCGCCTGAGTCAGTAAAATGACCCCTTATATTTGAATATGGTTAACATTATGAGCGCCAAAGACAACAGCGCAGAGAAGGGCCAGACGTGGGCGAGTTTCAAACGCCTGTGGCCATACGTTTCTCCCTATAAGGCCGCTTTTGCTGTCTCCATCATCGGCATGATCATCTATGGTGGTGTGGATGCGGGCATGATCTATCTGGTTCAGCCGCTTATCGATGATGGCTTGAATTCCGGTCGCAGCGACGTATTGCGAATGGCGCCATTCATTGTGGTGGGGATGTTCCTGCTGCGCGGTGTGGCCAACTTTGTCTCCAGTTACTGTTTGGCATGGGTCAGCCAGAACGTGGTGATGTCCATGCGTCAGAGGCTGTTTGAGAAGTACCTTAGCCTGCCGGTGAGCTTTTTTGATACCCAGAGCCATGGCGATCTTATCAGTAAGCTGACCTTCGATACCGAGCAAGTGGCTCGGGCCAGCAGCAGTGCATTGGTTAGCATGATTCGAGATGGTGCCACCATCATCGGCTTGCTGTTCATCATGTTTTATCAGAGCTGGCAGTTGTCGCTGATCTTCTTCATGGTGGGCCCTGTCGTCGCGGTAGTGATCACCATCGTTAGCCGCCGTTTCCGTAAAATCTCCAAAGCGATTCAACAGGCCATGGGCGGCGTTACCACCGCCTCTGAGCAGATGATCAAAGGCCACAAGAACGTGATTGCGTTTGGTGGTCAGGAGATTGAGTCTGAGCGTTTTGCTCAGGTGAACAATCGCACTCGTCGCCAGAACATGAAACTGTCGGCTGCCCAGGCCATCAGCCAACCGGTGATTCAGATCATCGGCTCCTTCGCCATTGGCGTGGTGCTGTTTGTGGCCAGTTTTGACTCCATTTTGTCGACCTTAACTCCCGGTATTTTTATCACCATCATCGGTTCGATGATGGGCCTGATGCAGCCGGTAAAACACCTAACCAAAGTCAACGCGGACTTTCAGCGAGGCATTACTGCGGCGAATTCGGTGTTTGCGGTGTTGGATCTGGAAGATGCCAAGAACACTGGCACTCACACCGTAGAGCGAGTGAAGGGCGAAGTGGTGTTGGACAACGTGGAGTTTGTTTACCCTAACTCCAACAAAGATGAGCCAGCCCTAAGTGGCGTTTCCATGACCATTAAGGCCGGTGAAACCGTGGCCTTGGTTGGCCGTTCAGGATCGGGTAAGAGCACCATCTCTACTCTGCTTCCTCGATTTTATGACACCACTGACGGTGAGATTCGTATCGATGACATCAACGTCAACGAATACGAACTGGGTAATTTGCGTAGCCACATTGCCATGGTGTCCCAGCAGGTCACCCTGTTTAACGACACCATTGCCAACAACATTGCCTACGCCTGCGAAGGGGTAACCCGCGAGCAGATTGAGGCAGCGGCGGAGGCGGCCTACGTGCAGGAGTTTGTTAACGACTTGCCTGACGGCCTGGATACCATGGTGGGTGAGAACGGAGTCCTGCTGTCCGGCGGCCAGCGACAGCGGATCGCCATTGCTCGAGCGATTCTCCGTGATGCGCCAATTTTGATTTTGGATGAGGCCACCTCAGCTCTGGATACCGAATCGGAACGTGCCATTCAGTCAGCTCTGGATGTGCTGCAAAAAGGCCGGACTTCGCTAGTGATCGCTCACCGACTCTCTACCATCGAAAACGCCGACGTCATCATGGTGGTGGATAAGGGCGAGATCATCGAGCGAGGCTCCCACAGTGAGCTCATTGAGAAGCAGGGCGCCTACTTCCAGCTTCACCAACTGCAGTTTGGTGACAATGACTGATTGGATTCAGCGGGCGTGGCAGCAGGGGCACCCTCTGCTGTGGCTGCTATTGCCGTTTAACCTTCTGTTTATCGCCATCGCGACCTTGCGTAAGTGGGCGTTTGCGTTGGGGCTGAAAAAGCAGCAAAAGCTGCCTGTACCTGTGATTGTGGTGGGCAACCTAAGTGTGGGTGGCAATGGCAAAACGCCAGTGGTTTTGCATCTGGTTGAGCTGCTGGCAAGGCAAGGTCGCCGCGTTGGCGTGATTAGCCGCGGCTATGGCGGCCAGTCAGACAGCTGGCCTCAATGGGTGGATGCCAACAGCACACCGCGTCAAGTGGGTGACGAGCCTTGCTTGATTGTTCAGCGCACCGGCGTTCCCATGGCCGTGGGCCCAGATCGTATTGCGGCGGCCAAGCTGTTGCTTGAGCGTGCTCAGGTGGATGTGATTGTTTCCGACGACGGCTTGCAGCATTACCGCTTAGGGCGAGACATCGAGTTGGTGGTGGTGGATGGTGAGCGCCGTTTTGGTAACGGTTTCCGACTGCCCATGGGGCCGCTACGAGAGCCAAAGGGTCGCCTGAAAAGCGTCGATGCCATCATCTGTAATGGTGGCCAAGCTCCCAGCGGTGAGTTTGCGATGACCTTAAGCCCCAGCGCTTTGACGGCGGTGGATGGTGGCGCGCAGCAGCCGGATCTTACGCAAGGTGCGGTGGCGATGGCGGGCATTGGCAATCCCCCGCGCTTTTTTGAGGCGTTGACCCAGCAGGGAATTACCCTGAATAGCCAACACGGATTCGGTGATCACCATCCTTTCACCGAGTCTGAGCTAGGGCAACTGGCGCAGGCGCCTGTGCCGCTATTAATGACTGAAAAAGATGCGGTTAAGTGCCGCAGCTTTGCGAAAGCTCACTGGTTTTACCTACCGGTAACTGCTAATTTGTCGGAAGAATTTGACCGCTTATTGCTGTCTCGACTAAAGGAAATTGATCATGGCGTTCGACACTAAATTATTGGAAATCATCGCTTGCCCAGTATGTAAGGGCAAGTTGGAGTTTAACTCCGCAGACCAAACCCTGATCTGTAAAGCTGACCGTCTGGTTTATCCTATCGACGAAGGGATTCCGGTATTGTTGGAAACCCGTGCGACCGAGCTAAAGGAAGACTGATTCATGTCATTCGTGGTGGTGATTCCGGCGCGCTACGCTTCGAGCCGGTTACCGGGCAAACCCTTGGCTGACATCGCGGGTAAACCGATGATCCAATGGGTGGTGGAAAAGGCCAAAGCCAGTGGTGCTCAAAAGGTGGTGGTTGCCACCGATGACGTGCGGGTTGAGCAGGCAGTTAAGGAGTTTGGTGGTGAGGTTGTGATGACTCGCGCCGACCATAACTCTGGCACTGAGCGGCTGGCGGAAGTGGTTGAGCTGTTGAACTTGGCTGACGACCAAATTGTGGTGAACGTCCAAGGAGATGAACCTCTGATCCCCGCGGCCAACATCGCACAGGTTGCTGAGAATCTTGCCGCCAGTGGCATGAAGATGGCAACCCTGGGTGTTGCCATCACCGACGGTGAAGAGATGCATAACCCGAACGCGGTGAAGGTGGTGTGTGATAAGTCTGGTAAAGCCTTGTATTTCTCTCGTGCCAGCATCCCCTTTGATCGCGATGGCTTTGCGCAAGATGCCAATGGCGTGAGCCCTGGTGCACTTCGCCATGTCGGCATCTACGGTTACCGTGCTGGTTTTATTCGGCAATACGTAAGCTGGCCAGCCAGTCCGCTTGAAGCGATTGAGTCCTTGGAGCAGCTTCGTGTGCTCTATTATGGTGAAGGAATTCATGTGGCCGAGGCCCATGAAACACCGCCAGCGGGCGTTGATACCCCAGAAGATCTGGCCAGAGTGCAGCGGATTCTTGGCTGATGTTGATGCCGGTTTAGCGAATAAAAAAGGTGACCCTAGGTCACCTTTTTTATTGCTGTGATTATCGCGGCCAGGTTTCTTCGATGGCGTGGTCGAGGCTATCCATAAAGCGAGTGCCAAGACTGTGCTCACCTAGAAAATGAGCGGTGCCGTAGAGGTAGCAAAGGATCAGCACCACGGCGAGAATGGCCCCTCGCCAAAATTTAACGCCGAACAGCAGCTGAAAGGCGATGCCAGAGAGTAGGATGGCAATCAGGTAGCTCCAGCCACTGGATAGGTGATTGAGGGACAGTTCAATCAAGGCTGCCGCTAAGGCGATGGTGAGCAGTGACACCAGCGGCCCAGGAAAGGCCGCACCAATGGCCAGTGCAGCGATGTACACAGGAATCAAACCGATGGCGATGGCGGTAACAACAAAGACGAACAGCTCAATCATGGATACGTTGACGATCTCGATAGAGGGTTTCTACCCAGCGCTCGGTGGTGATAAAGCGCCAGCTCCACTCCGTTAGGCTTGCAGGGAAGGCTGATTGCCACTGTGCAACATCCGCATCCTTGGGTTGTTTTTTAGCCCATACAATGGAGTCTAGCAGCATTTTTTGAAACTTTTTCAGCTCTTCCAATGTGGCCAACTTGCCGTGCCCAGGGATGATTTTGGTTTGGTCATCTAAGGTGGCGATGATGGATGACACATTGTTTAAGTAACCGGTGACGCTGCCGCCGGCATCCAGATCGACGTAGGGAAAGTGGCCGTTAAAGAACAGATCTCCCATATGGATAACCTTGGCTTTCTCAAACCGAACAACGGAGTCGCCATCGGTATGGCCATTGGCTAGGTGCTGCACTCGAATGGTTTCGTCATTGAAGTGAAAGGTAATGCCATCGGAGTAGGTCACCACCGGCAGGTGTTTTGGGGTGAGGTTTGCGTCGTCCAGCAAGCGCATGCGCACGTTGTCATGGGCAAAGATGGTGGCGGTGTCGGCAAAGTGGGCGTTACCACCGGTGTGATCGCCGTGATAGTGGGTATTGAGAACGTATTTGACCGGGTTTGGGCTAAGCGTTTTAAGGGTGTCGCTAATGCGCTCGGCTAATGGTGCGAACTGATCGTCGATGATTAGCAGGCCATCGGCACCGGTACTGACGCCAATGTTACCGCCGCTGCCGGTTAGCATATGAATGCCGCCACCGAGGTGCTCGGTGGTAATGACGACGTCTTTAAAGCGATCGTTAGCGTGGGCGCTTGATAACACCAACGAGAGACAGAGCAAGAGTAAGCGCATGGTTCGTCCTTTTATCGGTTTTTTCTAAACCTCGGAGGTTCACTGGAAAAAGTCAATTCGAACCCAAATGCGGCGGCGATCAAAAACGGGCCGACTGGCCCGTTAATTGTGACGGTTTTAGGGAAAGCTTATCTTAACCTTGGCGACGTTTACGTACCGATTCTGCCAATTGGCGCAGCACGGCTTCTGAGTCTTCCCAGCCGATGCAAGCATCGGTGATGCTTTGGCCATAGGTCAAAGTCTCGATGGACTCCAAATCTTGGCGACCTTCCACCAAGTGGCTTTCAATCATCACCCCAAAGATGTCGTTATTGCCCTGGGCAATCTGTTCACCGACATCGGCGGCCACATCCAATTGCTTCTTAAACTGTTTTTGGCTGTTGGCATGACTGAAATCGATCATGATGTTGGCAGGCAGCGCAGCTTTGTGCAGCTCCTCGGTTATGGTCTTCACATCCGCCGCACAGAAGTTAGGGGCTTTGCCGCCACGCAGAATGATGTGGCAGTCCTGGTTACCCGTGGTGGCAACGATGGCGGAGTGACCATATTTGGTTACCGATAGGAAATGGTGCGGGGCATTGGCGGAGTTAATGGCGTCGATGGCAATTTTGATGGTGCCGTCGGTGCCGTTTTTGAAGCCCACAGGGCAGGAGAGTCCAGAGGACAGCTCACGGTGCACCTGAGATTCAGTGGTTCGAGCGCCAATAGCACCCCAGCACATAAGATCGGCGACGTACTGAGGGGTGATCATGTCTAAGAACTCACCGGCCGTTGGCACGCCCTGCTGGTTCAGTTCCAACAACAGCTGTCTGGCGGTGCGCAGACCGTCATTGAGGCGGAAACTGTTGTCCAAGTATGGGTCGTTGATCAAGCCCTTCCAGCCGACGGTAGTACGTGGCTTTTCAAAATAGACGCGCATGACAATCTCAAGGTCGTCTTTAAGCTCTTCGCGGATTTTTGCAAGACGCTGGCCGTATTCGAGAGCGGCTTTGGGGTCGTGAATCGAGCAGGGGCCGATCACCACCAGTAGGCGGTCGTCCTGACGGTTGAGCTGGTTATGAATGGCTTGACGCGCTTGGACAACGGTACGGGCGGCACTGTCGTCCAATGGAAAGCGCTCGAGAATCGCAATGGGGGGCAATAGCTCTTTGATCTTATCGATGCGTACATCGTCGGTTTGGTAATACATGTGCGACTCCGAAGTGCGTTACCAACTTCACCCTATACTTGGTAAATCAATGGGTTTAGTTAGGTATAACTCTTTATTTATATTTAAAAACATTCCAAGAAAATGATCCCAAATCGAGAGTAAACGGGATGTGTGTTCTCAAGCAAGGGAAAAAAATTAAAATTTTTTTCGTTTTTACTGAACTTTTTAGATTGTGCTCTCTCTAACTTTACAGTTAACGCACATATTGCTTGAGTGTTTTCATCATCATCTCCTTTCTTATACCAGTTTTGGTTCTGCCACCTTGAGACTCTCGAGGTGGCTTTTTTCTTTTTATTGTCATCATTTAGCTGATGGGTTTTGGTATACTCAAATTGAGTGTAAAAGGCAGTCAAGGAGGCACCATGAGCCGCTCTGCAAACTCCACCCTCCAGCATAACCGCAAGCAATCCAAGCTGTGGTCTCGTAACCGCTATTCGCTTCCAAACCGTCTGTTTTATCCCATCGTTGCTGCAATCGTGTGTGGCATGGTGATGGTGGCGCTGATCAGTAATTGGATTTAATCAGTTCGGTGAGCTTCAGGTAGGCTTTACCTGATAAATCAATGGCCTCGATTCGGTGTTACCATAGCCCTCATTGTTTGAATTTGGAGAGCAAACGGTGAGAATTGGTATTGACCTTGGTGGCACCAAGATCGAGGCACTTGCCCTTGCCAACGACGGTACCGAGTTGTGGCGTCAACGCGTAGCTACCCCCCAGGGAGATTATTCCGCCACTTTGGCGAGCATCCAGTCATTGATCAGTGAGCTGGAGCGCCAACTGGGACAGCAAGGCTCAGTCGGAGTGGGAATTCCCGGCACCCTATCACCGCAAACGGGATTGGTGAAAAACGCCAACTCTCAATGTCTGAATGGCCAGCCCTTAGGTGACGATCTGGCTTCGTTATTACAGCGTCCAGTTCGAGTGGCAAATGACGCCAATTGCCTCGCCGTATCGGAGGCAACCGACGGCGCAGGAGCGGACGCAGAAATGGTTTTTGCCGCTATCCTCGGAACCGGTTGCGGCGCTGGTATCAGCTACCAAGGAAAAGTCTGGGCCGGCGGTAATGGATTGGGCGGAGAGTGGGGGCACAACCCTTTGCCTTGGTGTGGACCCCAGGATGTAATCGACCCCTGCTTTTGTGGTCGTCAGGGCTGCATTGAGACCTTTGTTTCAGGCTCCGGTTTTGAGCGCCAGTTCTATCGCCAAACGGGACAGTTGCTAAAGTCTGAGGCGATAATCGCTAAGATGCGCCAAGGAGAGTCACAAGCGACGGCGATATTCCTGAGGTATGTGGATCAACTCACACGAGCTTTAGCTCACGTGGTTAATTTGTTGGATCCTGATTGCATTGTGCTTGGTGGCGGCATGTCGAATATTTCTGAATTGTACCCGCTTTTGAATCAGGGCTTGTCGGCTCAGGTGTTTGGTCAAGAGTGCCATACGCCGGTGGTGAAAAACCACCATGGTGACAGCTCTGGCGTGAGAGGGGCCGCTTGGCTGTGGGAGAGGGCATGAGCGGCTTTCTACTAAAGAAGTTGATCAGCGTGTTTCTGCTGCCGATCGTTTCCTTGAGTCTCATTTTGCTTTGCAGTTGGCTGGTGCGACGGCGGTTACCCAAATTGGCGAGCATCGGTTTTTGGGCAGCGCTGAGCTGCCTAGTTATGTTGAGCAGCAATTGGGGTAGCCAATGGCTGAGTGCGCCATTGGAGAATCGTTATCCAACACTCGACCTCGCTGCGGTGGAGCAGCCCATAAGTTACATCATGGTACTGGGTTCAAGCCATGATGATGAGGTGTCATCCATCGCCACTCAGCAGCTTTCTTCTACCGCTTTGGCACGGCTGCTTGAGGGGATTCGCTGTCATCGCCGCTGGCCTCAGAGTGCTTTGGTGTTCAGTGGCTGGAAAAGCACCAATCAGATAAGTCATGCCGAGGTGATGAAACAAGCCGCCATGACGTTGGGCGTGCCGGAGGCGAAGATAATGACCCTCTCTGAGTCGAAAGATACCGGCGAGGAGGCCCAGGATCTTAGATTGGCCTTATCTGAATCGGAGAAAAGTGGTACCGGGGTATTGGTGACTTCGGCAACTCACATGCATCGCTCTATGGGCATATTTGAAAAGCAAGGATTGTTGGTTAAGGCTGCCCCGACGGACTTTCGAGCCCGTCAGGGTGATTGGTGGCGCTTAACTGCCGATAGCCTTGTAACCTCTCAGCGGGCGCTGCATGAGTACATTGGCACCTTGTGGTATTGGTTAAAAGGAGATCTGTAACCGTTACAGCGGGTGCTGAGCTTGATTGAATTTGGCCCTTAGGTTGCTGCTGACGTCGTCCAAGGGCTGCTCAAACTGGCCTTGACCAAGAATAATGTGGAAGCCGCTCACCTCCGCCAGTTGCTTTGCAAGGCACTGCTGCTGGCTGAGCAGATCCGGTTTGGCTAGCACTTCATCGGTGAATTTTGGGTGATTATGACTCAGCAGTTGCTGCTGGGTGTAGCTGCACCAGTGTCTTAGCTGTTTCTTACTTAATTGTTCCCACACCTGTTGATCTGGTTTTAGTCGAATGCCCAGTTGTTTGTGGCCCTCTATTTTGTCCAATCGTTGAATTTGCTGCCAGCGAATGGGCAAAACCGAATGATCCAGCATGACCAGAAGGCCTCGGTCGTCGGCCACTAAGGTGTGTTTTCCTTGCTGAAGTTGAGCGATGGCGATAGCCAAGCCGATGGCGGAGAGCAGCACCCAACCGAGTAACAGTGGCCACTGTTCACCGAAACGTACCACCGATGCGATGGCAAGCACGATGTTGGCGCCGCTAAGAAGCAGTAAGGTCTGAGTGTAGCGATTGTGTCTGGGGGCAAAGGTTTGAATCTGCATGCTGATGAGTCCGGAAACCTGTGAGCGCTGCTCACTCTCATTCTTTTAGTTGGCTTGGTACCAACCGCATCAGCCTCGTTCCATCCATAGCCGGAAGCATCTCACTAAGAGTAGCCTCTAAATACAAAAACAGCGGCCGGAGCCGCTGTTTTTTTCGCTGTTGAGCGCTTACATCTTAGCAACTACCTGTTTTAGGTAGTTTTTGAATTCTTTACTTAATTGGGGGTGGCGTAAACCATACTCCACATTCGCCATCATATAGCCCAATTTACTGCCGCAATCGTGGCTTTTTCCCTTCATGGCGTAGGCATCAACCTGCTCCTGTGCCAGCAGCATGTCGATGGCATCAGTCAGTTGAATTTCATCACCGGCACCTGGAGGAGTTTTGCTAAGCAGTGGCCAGATTTTATCGGAAAGCACATAACGACCCACAACGGCCAAATTCGATGGCGCTTCCTCTTTCGCTGGTTTTTCGACCAGGGCTTTGATGGCGGAAGATTCGCCCTCTTTAAGCTCTACGCCATTAACATCTGCCACACCATAACTGGAGACCTCCTCCATCGGCACCGCCTCAACCATAATTTGGCTGGCTCCTTCGGCTTGGTACCGTTTAACCATATCGGCTAGGTTGTCGGCTTTGGGGTCGGCAGCCACATCGTCGATGAGCACATCCGGCAGAATTACGGCAAATGGGGCATCACCTACTAAGGGTTTGGCGCAAAGAATCGCATGGCCAAGGCCTTTGGCTTCCCCTTGGCGAACGTGCATGATGGTAACGTCTTTTGGGCAAATAGCTTGCACTTCGTCCAATAACTGGCGCTTAACGCGCTTCTCTAACGTTGCTTCCAGTTCGAAACTGGTGTCGAAGTGGTTCTCGATGGAGTTCTTGCTGGCGTGGGTAACTAAGACGATCTCTTTAATGCCAGCTTCAATGGCTTCTTTAACCACATATTGGATGAGAGGCTTATCGACCACGGGCAGCATCTCTTTGGGGATGGCTTTAGTGGCTGGCAACATGCGCGTGCCTAGTCCGGCAACAGGGATGACCGCTTTCTTTACCTGACGGTTCAGCATACTGAAGAATCCTTAGATTTTGCGAGTTAATACCCAGCGATAGTATGCGTTTTGTGGGGCAATTGCGACCTTTGAGGCCCCATTGCAGCTAATGATGGGGCGATTGATACCTTATTAAACAATAAGAGCCGCAAATGCGCGGCCCCGATGGAGAGTTAAAGTTGAAGCGTGTCCTCATTGAGTTCTAGGGTTCGCTGGCCAATCCCTTTCACCTCGGTCAGTTCTGCCACCTCAGTAAACGGCCCGTGTTGCTCTCGATAAGCCACAATGGCTTTAGCTTTACTTAGCCCGACGCCTTTGAGTTGTTGTGCTAACTCTTCTGCAGACGCGGTGTTGATGTTAATACTCATGCCAGCCTGCGCGGAGGCGTGTACCGCTTGAGGCTCTTCAGCCATGGCCAGTGGCAATGCGAATAGTGTGGCTGATAACAGTAGAACTTTTAGCATAGGGAACTCCTTTCCTGCTTAAGTGGTGTAATCAACGTTCGCCGCTACCCTCAATTGCTTAGCGAACGAGGCAAACTTAGCCGTTACGGCAGCGCAGGGGAGTGATTTTTCGTGATGATCGCGAAGAGCGATCACGTATTGACCGTGAGCTGGTGTGATGAAGATCACTCGGTGCTTGGGGTGGAGTGTGATCATGCTCTTGAATTGCGTTTTTGGGGCAAAATACAAAATTACAGTAAAACAGTCTGTTTGAAAGTAAATCACAGAAGGTTATCAACTTAAACCCTGCTCAAGAAGCCAAGAGTGCTGAGCATTGTTCTGGTTTACTCGCTTTCAATTCTGTTGTTTTTCCGTTGGGGATTGGCGCGATTTGAAACTCAGTTCCAAAATCCCCCTCTTGTGAGATCTCATTATTCGCCCTTAGTCTTGCAAAAAAACTCCAATCACAAAGGGAAAACCATGTCTGATATCACGCAGACTCAGCATATCGAGCCAAAAGGATTTTTTGCCGCTCTTGCCGATCGCAAGATGGCGATTCTGGGTTTTGACATCCTATTGTTCGTGGCGCTGATCTATGGCTTGCCGTTTGAGCCAGAAATCAACAAGGGTTTGGCCATGTTGGTTTGCATTGCCATTTTGTGGCTAACGGAAGCAATTCACATCAGCATGACGGCGTTGTTGGTACCGGTTCTCGCCGTGGCGCTGGGAATCTTCTCTATGCCTCAAGCGATGGGGAATTTTGCCAATCCAATCATCTTCCTGTTCTTTGGCGGCTTTGTTATGGCGGCGGCTCTGCATGCTCAGGGCATCGATAAGCTGATTGCTGCCAAGGTGATTAACCTGGCTGGCGGTCGCTTGGGAACTGCCTCTATGTTGCTGTTTGGCGTGACCGCGCTGTTGTCGATGTGGATCAGTAACACCGCCACTGCTGCGATGATGCTGCCACTGGCGTTGGGGATGTTGTCTCAGCTTGATAGCGAGCGTTGCCACCGAGCCTACGTCTTTGTGCTGCTTGGTGTGGCCTACAGTGCCAACATTGGTGGCATCGGCACCTTAGTCGGTAGCCCACCGAATGCTATTGCTGCGGCTGAAGTTGGCCTGAGCTTCTTTGAGTGGATGGAGTATGGCATGGCCGTGGTGGCGGTGTTGTGGCCGCTGGCCATTTTGGCTCTGTACATGCTGCTAAGGCCGAATCTGAACCAGACGTTTAATTTCCGAGCCAATGATGAAGGGTTATCGCCTCAAGCTAAAGCCACTCTAGCGGTATTTGCCGTGACCGTTGCTTGCTGGATTTTCTCTAAGCCTTTGAGTGCGGCCCTAGGTGGCATCGCAAAGTTTGACACCTTTGTGGCGCTGTCTGCGGTAGTGGCTTTGGGGATGCTGCGATTGGTGAACTGGAAACAGATTGAAACCACCACCGATTGGGGCGTTCTGTTGCTGTTCGGTGGCGGCTTAACGCTAAGTGGGGTCCTTAAGGCCACCGGTACCAGCGTATTCATGGCGCATCAGGTGACGGATCTGTTTGGTTCAACTCACATGGCGCTGTTTGTGCTGGCGACAACGATATTTGTGGTGATGTTGACCGAGTTTGCCAGTAACACCGCCAGCGCGGCGTTGTTGGTACCGGTTTTTGCCACCATTGCGGAAGCATTAGGGATCTCGTCGGTGATGCTGTCGATGGTGATCGCATTCTCGGCCTCTTGTGCCTTTATGTTACCCGTGGCAACGCCTCCTAATGCCATTGTTTATGGCTCAGGCCACATTAAGCAGAGCGAAATGATGCGTGCGGGTATGTTGATTAATGTGCTGGCCATCGGGGTTATCTACCTGGCCTCTTTGCTGCTGTGGTAGCCTAAACCACACCCGGCTTGTTTAAACCCTGAGCAAATGGACAGTAAAGTTAAACAAGCGGTTGCAACCTTAGGGCGCATTAGTAATAATGCGTCCTGCCTTCAGGGCTCATGTCTATGATGCCCCGGTCCTCTCGCAATGCTATCTTGTTTACCTGGTCAGGCCCGGAAGGGAGCAGCCAAGGCAAGGGACGCATGTGCCGGGATGCGGCTGGGGTGTCACCAATAAAAATCTCTTATAAATCAATGATTTAGACCTATTTTGACTGCCGGTGATACACTTGGTGGTACAATCGTGCGTAAATCATCTGAACATTCTGCTCGTAGAGACACGTCTTATCTAATCCAATCTCGACATGGAATTTGGTATGCACGTATCGTCGTTCCTAAAGATTCCCCGCTTAGAAATTCCCGTTCTGAACTTCGACGTTCATTGAAAACTCGTTGTTATCGAGAAGCCATTCAGCGTTCTTGGTCAGTTTTAGCGCAACTAACTGAACAGGTTAGAGAAGGTGCGCTCAATAACCGCCTAGAATCCATTCCTAGCAGCCGCTTTGTTCAAACCCAACTCGTATCAAATCAACCGTCTGAATCGCGCTGTGATAGCAATACAGCGCTTGTATCAGGTTCTAATTCCCAAGAATCTGGACCGCTGATATCTGAAGTAATCTCCATGTTTATCAATGAGAAATTGTTTGCTGATGCATGGGGAAAGCACGAAGATACCTACAGCAAGAAAACCTATAGCCACTTTGTCGAAGTCGTTGGAGATTTGCCGCTCAGTGACATTAATGGCGCGCTGCTCAAATGGGCTAAACCTCACTACGGTTGTGATAATCCTACGGAAGGGTTAACCATCGCCCAAAAGCGCAAGGTTTCTGAACTTCGCAAATCGCTTTCAGATGACCGAGTTCGCCAATTGTTTGCCGTGACTAAGCAGGAGACCGCCAAAGGGATAGCACCGTTTAAGTGTTGGTTACCATACCTAGGAGCCTACACAGGGGCTCGTATTGCTGAATTGGCCCAATTGTATGTTGATGACGTTAAGATTGTTGATGGCATCCCTTGTATCCATTTCCGAGAAGGTAGGCCAGATCAATCCCTTAAATCACTAAGCTGTGCCCGAATCATTCCAATCCATTCGAAACTGATTGAGCTGGGATTTCTTAAGTTCGTTGAGCAGAAATACCAGACGGGCAAGACGCGACTATTCGAAGAGATTCCTTCAGGCAATCCAAGGGGATACGGGCATAAACCGTCACTATGGTTTACTAAGGTTCGAAACAAAATGCGCTGGGGTGATGGTGAGAGCTTCCATAGCCTTAGACATACCGTCATCACCAAGTTGAAGCGCAATGGCGTTAGTGTCGATTTGGTGGCTGGATTGGTAGGGCATAGTCATGGCTCAGTGACATTTGATCGTTATGGCAAGGAGTACAGGCCTAAAGATCTTGTGGCTGTGCTTGAGCAACTAACTAATGAACCATCGCGTAAACCGTAAATCAGCTGTATTTTGATGGGTGAAATTTAAAAACCTTGTCTGGGCATCTATAACACGGGGGAGGTGGGGTATGCTGTTTGCAGATTTGTCTTTCAACTAAATTTTTAAGGAATCGGGCAGGTTTTCAAGCGTTTTAGATATTTGAACTATCTGCCATGCTGTTGATGGGTGGTGGACTAAGAGTTTGGGTAGTTAGAGGGTAGACGTTGACTTGGTAGGGATTTCAATTCAATCTGTAGCTCTTTGCATCTCAAGCTGATGGTGAGATGCTAAGCTTGAGGGCTTTAGCTACGCAATTGCCCCCGATTCTCAAGTTCGAATTTGTAAATCTTTATAGTGTGCTTACAGTTGAGTGAATGTCATGGACAAGGCAAAACAGAATAAATTGCTTGAAATAAAGGATGAGGTAAAGGACTTTCATCCATTGTTGAGAACTCTTTTTAATAAAATTCCAAATATAAAGTCTGTTATATATACGCAAGGGCCAAATGAGATGGGGGCTGATTTCATTCTTACAAAGGATGATGAAATCTTAGGGGAAGAAAATTATATAGGTTGCGTGGTAAAAGTAGGCCAAATCAAACAAGACCATTCAGAGATAGAGCGACAAGTAGAAGAGTGTAAAATTGAGAGGACTATAGAGGGCGGTAAGAAGAGAATAATATTGAATGAGATTTGGGTGATATCTAATTCAAATATAACCCATAATGCACAAAGGAAAATAAGTACGAAATTTGCATCTTCTAATATAAAGTTTATCGCCTATGAAACTCTAGGGAAGTTGATAGATAGTCATTATCCAGCATATTGGGATGACATTGATTTCAAGACTGGCGCATATCTAGAGAGTGTTAGGAAATTTGCTGATAATTTGAGGAGGAGCAACTTAATCAGTGAGGCTGCTGGCACAATTGATTATGTTGAGCAGCGTCTTAAAAAGGAGAGTGTAAATCGGAAGATGTCTGATAAGCAGAGACTTAGGCAATATGGCGTAAAACAAGTTTTAAGTAGCTCTGATTTATTGATGATTGAAGCAGTGATGGGGACTGGTAAATCAACATTACTTGCTAACTTAGCTATGGATATGGCGAGCGTAGTTAGTTTTAATTCTAATGGGAATATTCCAATTTTATTGCCATTTAAGGAGTTTATTTCCGACTTTGATTGTGATGTAAGCAGTCTAATCAATAGCGTGAAGACTAAGATAAGCAAAGATTATGGAAAGAAATTTTTAGTGATGCTTGATGGCTTTGATGAATCAAAAATGGATAGTAGGGAAAAACTAAGTAAAATAGAAAAGATCGTAACAACTAAGCCTGCTGAGTTAGAAGTTGGGTTGGTTATAACCACAAGAGGCTTTGACGATCCTGAGTTGGAGAAAAGTCTAGAAAAAAGTTTTGATCGTTATTCACTATGTCCCCTAACTACTAAGCAAGTAGTCTCTTTGATAGGTCAGGTATGCAAAGTAAAAGTTGGGAACAGGAACTTGATAAAAGATTTGGATAAGTCGCCCTTAATGAAAGTTTTACCCAAGACTCCAATCTCCGCTTTGCTTTTAGCAAAATTGCTGAACGAAAATATTCAAGAAATACCCTCAACCATGACTGACCTTTATGGAAAGTATATGGAATTAAGTCTTGGTAGATGGGACATGGACAAAGGTTTGCAATCTCAGCAGGAATATGACGTTGTAGATAATGTAACAATAGAGCTTGCTAGATTTATGATGGATAACTCCTTGTATGAGGTGTCTTTAGGGGATGCAAAGGAGTTAGTTAATCGATATGTTAACTCTAGAAATCTGAGAATAGATAAAGATGAGGTATTCGAACTTTGGAAAGGAAAAGCAGATATATTTGTTGTAAACAGATATAAGAATACCATTAGATTTAGGCATAGAACCTTTGCTGAATATTTCTATGCCGCAGGATTAGATAAAAATCACAATGCATTAATTTCTGAGCGTATGTTTGACACATATTGGTCTAGTACGTATTTCTTTTTTATTGGATTGCAGAGAGACTGCCCAGATATTCTTGAGGAAATTGGGAAGATAAATTTTAGCTCTGACGCTTTGAGGTTAATGAGAGTTTTTAATTCGGGCGATTATATGCTGGCTGCATACTTAACTCCCTACACTGTGGTAAAGAAATTTTTTAATGACTCAATGGCGGATGCGGCAAGAATCTACTGTGATACTGTTAGTGGTAAAACAAAAGGCGGACTTTCTTCGTTGCCAACAATTTCCCTTCTATGTATTTTGACCCATACATTCTGCGATACACTTGGTTTCGAATACTTTAGTGAAGCTATAGATGAAAGGTCTTTGGAACTTTGCACCAGAGGTGTTTTGAACGATGTTGAATCGGTTGAACTTTTTTGGCTGAATAGCATTCAGCTGTCGATGGGCGACAAAAATGCATATGACAAGATGCTCGAGAATTACGGGGATTCAATACCTTTGGCTTTGCAGAGAGGAATTGTAGAGCATGCAAATGATGTATTAAAAAGTACCAAGGGTCACACGATTGTTGATCGGTTTATCAAAAAGCATGAAAGAAAAATTAAAAAGAATTTAACCTTGAAGCAAAGTGTATATGATCTGTATCTAGAGCCTATTTTGTCATTGGATAAACTAGATTCAAATTCAGATATTGTTGTTAGTTGAAGCTAATGGGGCTTTTAAGCCCTTCTTATTTGTATATGGATTTTTGCTTAACACTATGATTGGTTGGAACTGGCCCGTAAACCTTGGTCAATAGATAGCTAAGCTCGAGGGTGTTCATAACTCTGTGTCACGCTAATTTCACAGGTCGATGTAATCTTCGAGCCGGCCTTCAAAATGAATCGACAGCTGCGACAGCGTCAGATTCCAATTTTGAATCGGGTGTGACCAGCGTTCTGACGCCTTCAATATACCGGCGTAGAGCAGCTTGAGTAAACTGTTCTCGTTGGCGAAGCCGCCCTTGGTTTTGGTCAACTTTCGGAACTGCCGGTGAACGGCCTCCACGGCGTTAGTCGTATAGATGGCCTTGCGCACGTATTCAGGGTACTTGAAGTAGGCCGACAGTAACGCCCATTTATTACGCCAAGACTTAATTACCACTGGGTATTTATCGCCCCATTTGGCTTCTAGCTCATCCAGCGCAATCTCCTCTGCGTTCAGCGTTGCCGCTTTGTACACGCACTTCAGATCGGCCATGAAGGCTTTCTGGTTCTTCGAGGCCACATACTTCATGTAGTTTCGGATTTGATGGATAATGCAGAGCTGAACCTCGGTTTGAGGGTAGATGGTCTCGATGGCTTCAGGGAAGCCCTTTAGACCGTCTACACAGGCGATCAGGATATCCTTGATTCCGCGATTATGGAGATCGGTCAGGATACTCAACCATTGATGCGCACCTTCACTATCCGATAGATAGAGCCCCAGCAACTCCTTCTTACCTTCGACGTTGAGAGCCAAAATAGTGTATACCGCCTTGCTGACGTAACGACCATTTTCTTTGATTTTGTAGTGAATTGCATCGAGCCAGAGGATGGGATACAAGGGCTCTAAATCCCGCTCCCGCCAAGCCTGAAGCTCGGGTAACAACTTATCCGTAATCGCACTGATGGTGCCATTAGAGACCTCGATGCCATACAAATCAGCGATGTGCGCACGAATATCTTGGTAGCTCGTGCCCAGCGAGAACAGAGCCACGATTTTGCGCTCCATCTCGTCGGTAAGATGAGTCTGATGTTTCTTGATCAACTGCGGCTCAAACGAGCCATCACGATCTCTAGGTGTATCAAGCTCAAAGCTACTACTGGGTGTATTCACCGTCTTAGAGCTTTTACCGTTCCTGCGGTTACCAGGTTTTTTATCGCTGAGATGTTCAGTCATTTCAGCGCCAAGAGCGGCTTCGGTTAATTGCTTAATAAGCGGAGTGAGAATGCCATCTTTGCCAGTCAGGTCTTTTCCTGAACGTAGGGCTTCAATGGCTTCTTCCATATCGAAAGTGGGTTTGGTCATTTGAAAATCCTTTTGGATTGATTTTACTCAAATGACACAGAATTCTGAACACTACCGAATAGGGGCTGCAGCTACTATTGGGGCCAGGTTCGAGGTGGAGTGTCATATTCATTGGCTCTGATTGCCTGCGTTTGGCGTCTAGAGGCCTGTTTGTGGGGGGTGAGCTTGAGTGAGTTGAGAGTGGGGCGCAATGGCTGCATCTAACCCTTAGCTCCGATGCAGCCAGCGGCCTTAATGGCTAACCCCAGTAAAAGTCTTTTATGCCCATCAGTAAATTATTAACGGCAACAGCAGCCAGAATCAGGCCCATTACTCGACTGATGATGGCAGCACCGACGCTGCCGATCCATTTATGAATGTGAGTAGCCATAAGCAGTAACAGCAGGGTAACCAACAGCACTCCTATCATGACTGCAGCGGTAATGCTTTGGTCAATTAAAGAGAAGCGGTGATTATCGGTGAGCAAGACAATCGCCATCATCGCGCCCGGAGAGGCAATCGATGGAATGGCAAGAGGATAGACCGCTAGATTGGCCAGCTCTGAGTGATTCATCTCTTCCGATATCTTAGTTTCCTCTTCAGGCTTTGACTCCCCAAATATCATGGTTAATGCAAAAAGGAGCAGCACTAGACCACCAGCGGCCTGAAATGCGGGCAGGGGGATCTCCATTGCTTCAAGTAGAAGCTGTCCGGCAATGAGGAAAAATAGCAATACGCCAGTAGCAATGGCGACGGCCTTTAATGCGACTAAGCGACGTTGCTTAGCGGTTAAGTGTTGGGTTTGCGATAGGTAGACCGGTACTGAGCCGATCGGATCGATCACCGCCCAGAGAACAACAAACTGTGTGATTAGGATACTTAACAAATGAGGTACTCCCTGAGTCAACAGAGGGGGAATCAGGTTGCGGCCTGACGGAGTCAGTCTACCAGAGGGTGAGCGAAAATTCTTTGTTGATGTTGAGTTTGTTGTGGTCTGTCTGATTGTTCAGGTTTACGGTGTTTTTTTAAATCTTTTGGTGGTCTGATTTGCTCTTTTTTTTGTTTTTCTTTTCTGTTGGTCGATTTCATGTCGTTGTTTTACAGGCTCTAATTATTGCTTTTGTATTTTTATTGATTATGAAGCTAATTTATTTGAATTTGGGTGTTTTGCTGGGGTTTTTGGGGCGCTCTGAAGTCAGGCTGTGAGCCTTGTATCCTATGAGCCCGCTGTCGACGCCTGAGCTTTCTGGGCTTCGACCTGATTACACATGCGTAAGATCACCGAACAGAACCTTGCCCTGAGGCAAATGGGAAGTGCTATGGATGATATCTGGGTTATTTTTAGAAAGTGATAGGCTAGGTTGCATAGCATCTATTCACTATTGGGAATAGGGTTTTGGAGTTGAAAGGCGCCCTATGTACGAAAGGGCGCCTTTCGTGGTCTCAGCTTTGCCGATGACTTCCTATCAAGGGGCATTAGGCGCAGGGGTAGTGCTTTTTCAGCGCCCCATAGACCGCTTCGGCGGCAGTGAGATCGTTGACTGGTGGCAGCATTTTTATCTCATTGGCAACGTGGGTTACGATCTGTTTTAGGCGGATGGTACTGCCCAAACAAAATTCCGCGTATTTGGCGGCGCGCAGGTATTCCCCTCGGCTCGGGGCTCGGGTACGAATGGCTCGCTCGGAATAGCTTTCTGACTGCTTCTTCTCAGCCTCCATATTGAGCATCACCCGAGCGTCAGTGGCAACGGCACCGTTGATAAACCCTTGAACATAGAGTGTGCAGGGGTTTCCTGGGGTGGAGAGGGCGGAGGTGTCATCACAGTAGCGGATGAGTTGCTCGGCCATCAGCAGTTGAGCGCCCTGTGCTCCAGCAAATGGGAAGACCAATAGCAGAGTGATCATGAGTACGTTTAATAATTTGAACATTCTACCTCCTACAACCATGTGTCCCTTTAACCTTAGCACCAGATTGCGTTTGCTATCGTGATTTTGCCGTTTTCAGGTGGGCTTAAGGCATTGATTTGAGGCTGACAGTGGGGCTCATGCCATGAGCCCTAACGGCTATGAAGGGGTGAGGGTTAGCTCAGTTTAAGCAGCAGAAATAGCCCCAGACTCACCAGCGTTGTAAGCAAGACATTTTTGGTTTTCCAGGCGATCAGCGCGGCGGCCATCGCAGCAATCAAGTAGGGGTTATGGGGAGAGAGCCACACACTATTCTCCGGCATAAATACAATTGGCGCCCAAATGGAGGTCAATACTGCTGGGCTGGCATAGCGTAAAAACCGCTGAGCCTTGGGGTTAAGCCGAATGGGAAGCCGTGGCTCTAAAAACAGATAGCGACTGGCAAACACCACCAGGGTCATGGCGATGATGGCGGTGAAGATCATTGGCGCTTCTCCAAGGCTGTTTCCACCACATAACCTAGGGTCATGGCAGATAGACTGGCGATAATGAGGCCGGATTCCATGCCCTGTGATTGGCAGAGAACAGACACCACAAGGGCGGTCAGAATGGCAGCGATAACCCCATAGGAGCGGGCGTTTGGCACCACTAGGGCAATAAAGGTGGCGGCGACGGCAAATTCTAGGCCCAACTCATTAAGCTCTGGAAAGAGGTTGCCGGAGAGGATTCCCACCAAAGTAGCAAGGTTCCAGCACAGGTAGAAACTCAGGCCCGCTCCCAATGCATACCAAGGGTTGAATTGGTTGTCGGATTGCTGCCCGCAGATGGCAAACAGCTCATCGGTCAGCAGGAATCCCAGGCTAAGCCGCCAGCGCAGTGGCAGACGGATGATTTTAGAACGCATGGTCACGCTGTAGAGCAGGTGCCTGGAGGTGATAAACAAAACCGCCAGTAGCATGGCGCTAAGGGTCGCTCCAGATTTAAACATACCGGTTGCGACTAACTGGGCTGAGCCTGCAAACAAGATGGCCGACATTGCTTGACTCTCTAGGTTGGTCAATCCGGCATCGATGGCAAATGAGCCGGCCAATATTCCCCAGGGAATGACGGCAATATTCAGAGGCATCATCGCGAGGGTGCCACGCCAAAACGGTGCGGCGCGTTGAGAAGGTGAGGGGTGGGCTGGCGTCATTGAGATCCCTAATTGGCGTAAAAACAGAAGCCATTAAGCCGTGTTCATGGCGAACTGGCTTGTACAAAGTTGCGCTATTTGCTGTTCACAAACTGCTTTGGGGTTACGCCCATGGCGCGTTTGAAATGGCGATGGAAGTGGCTTTGGTCATGAAAGCCAGCTTCTTGGGCGGCCTCAGAGATACTCAATCCATTTCGGAGTAACCCCTTCGCGAGTCGCAATCTGGCTTGTATCTGATAGGCATGCGGCGGCAGTCCAAATTCCTTTTGAAACCGCCGCGTCAGGTAGTAGGGGCTAAGTCCCGCCAGTGAAGCCAGTTCCGTTAGGCTGACATCGGCCTGTGGAAAATCATCCAGAAACTCTTTTACCAGCAGCAGTTGTCGCTGGCTTCGGGTTTGGGGCTGCCAATGAACTGGGGTTTTGCTGTGGCGAGAGATCAGCTTAACCAAAGCCGCGTAGACCAAGCTTTCTCGTAACAACGGGTTATCTGATTGCGCCAAGGTGTTAAATACCAGCCTAAACTGCTGCGCCAGTTCTGGGTCATAGACGACTGGCTCTGGGAAGTAAGGCGCGCCTTGGTTGGAGTCGAGCCCTTGAGTCAGTTGCTCGAATTGGGTGGGGCGAGGGTACATGGCTTTGTACTCCCAGCCCCCTTCAGTGGCGGTTTGACCGTTATGAACTTCGTCGGCATTGACTAAGATGATGCTGTCTTGAGGGGCGATGTGATTGCCGCCAGTTCGATAAAACCGCTGCGCTCCCCGCTCAATAACCCCGACCGTATAACCTTCATGGCTGTGGCGAGAAAAGTTCTGATGGGTGTATTTGGCATCCAGCAGTTCTAGCCCACCTAATTCACGGGCTAACTGGAAACTGGCTGACTCTTTACCGCGTTTGGTCATCGGCCCTCTTTGGTTACTGGGGAATTTCAACAGGTGCAACAGTGTAGCGCGAACGCCGTTTTCAATTTTGTACAAAATTGCGCAGTTCAAAGCCAGAAATAACCCAGTGATTGGGGCTCCTGATGGTGTTTTGCCCAGCCAAAGGCTTGGTTAACTGTAAGAGATGAGCCATGGCATGGCCAATTATTGGCGCAAGATAGGATTCGGCGCTAATTCTATAGATTGCAATGGCAGCGTTGTTATCGGTTTTGGCTGGTCTCTGGTTGCCAACTTTTCCGCCGATGGTGAAACAGGGATGTTTTCATGATGGTCAAAAAACGGATTCCCCTCTTCGTGGGGGCACTGTTGTTGGTGATGCCGCCAATAAGCTATGCCCGAGATATTTTTGGTTTATACATGTCGCGCACCGAGCAATTTTGGGGGACGCTGCTGTGTGTTGTGCTCGGTGCTTTAGTTGGTATGTTCTTTAGTGACCGGTTTCGTAAGTTACGTAAGCTGATATTTATTCTGTTTTGTGCTGCCGTGTTGATGATCAGTTGGTACGCCTTACCTACGTTTGGCATGGGCGCTGCCTTTATCATCTCGGCTGTTATCGTATTTCAGTTACTAAGAAGAACGTCGGTAGCCTCAAAAGATACCACTTTTGGCTCGGCTCAGTGGGCAACTAAAGATTACCTAGAGCGTCATGAGTTAACTGTAGATTCCGGGCTGACTTTGGGTCAGTTTCATTATTTGGATACTAAGGCATCACCGCAGTGGATTGCCGATGACGATGACCCCTGGAGTGGGTCGGTGAAGTCCGTGAAAGCTCAACAGCAGAGTGTACCGCTGAGTTATCAGGGAAATCGTCATCTGTTAACGGTGGCACCCACTCGGGCCGGAAAAGGGGTATCCGCGATTATCCCTAACCTGTTGACCTATGAGGGATCTGCTTTGGTGATTGATCCTAAAGGAGAGAATGCCCTCATCAGCGCGGCAAGGCGTGGTGAAGGCGATGAGGCGAATGGCATTCCAGGATTGGGGCAAGAGGTGTTTGTGCTCGACCCTTGGGGAATTACTCAGTTGCCCCAGGCTTACTTTAATCCCTTGGACTGGCTGGACCCTCGGGATCCGGATATCAATGAAAATGCCAAGATGCTGGCGGATGCCATCTTGGTGGAGCACGGTGGGGCCAATGATCCTTTTTGGCATGCGGAATCTCAGGCTCTTCTGACGGGCATCATTCTCTATGTGGCTACCGATGCCATGGAGATTAATCGGCGTCATCTGGCACGAGTTCGCGACATCATCACGCTCGGTAAAGATGAGTTTAATGCCGTGCTCAAAGCCATGTTTGCCAATAGCAATCGTTTGGTATCGACCACAGCACAGCGAACCGCATCAAAGGACGCCAAGCTGGCAAGCAACGTTATGGCTCACCTGCAGTCACAAACTCATTTTTTGGATAGCGATAGAATTCGCCAATCCTTGTCTAAATCGAGCTTTAAGTTTGAAGACTTTAAAACCAAGCGACAGACGGTATATCTGGTGCTACCTGCAGATCGAATTCATACCTTCAGCCCGTGGTTGAGGCTATTGGTTCAGCAAGCGATCACCATGAACGTTCGCGATATTACCCAGAAGCCGGATAAACCGGTGCTGTTTATGCTCGATGAGATGGCGGCGTTAGGAAAGCTCACCATGGTTGAACAAGCGTATGGCCTGATGGCTGGGTTTGGTATTCAACTTTGGGGCATTGTGCAGGATTTTGGACAACTTGAGCGCCTTTACCAAGACTCCTGGGAGACCTTTATTGGTAATGCGGGGGTAATTCAGTACTTTGGTAGCCGAGACCTGAAGACCGCAGAGTACTTTTCCAAAATGTGTGGTAGCACAACGGTGCAGAAGGTGTCGTTAAGTAATTCCGTGGCCAGTGCCTTTGGTTATGGGCCGTCAACTCAGACTCAAACCGATGGTTACTCTTTGGACGTGTCACAGCGACAGTTGGCTTACGCCGATGAGTTGATGGTACTCCATGGTGATCAGCAACTGCTGTTCGTAGAAAACCATCACCCTATCAAAGCCCAGAAAGTGCGCTGGTATCAGCAGCCGAAATTGGCTAAATGGGGAGTCTCTTTGCAATGACGTCAACCCCTACCTCTCGATTCGAAGATGAGCGTTTTACTCGCGATGATGAATCGCAAAGACAAGCTCCCGAAAAGCTTGGCGGCGCTTATGGTGAGATAAGCCAAGCGGCGGATAAAAAGGGAGTGCAGTTGTTTGATAGCTACCTGCATGCTCATCACATCATCTCTAAGTCGGCGATTGATCTGTCTAATCAGTTCATTGAACGTGCTAATGACACTTATCAGCAGGCGGTGAGTAATTTGGGTGAATCTGCCACTGAAGGGGCAACGCTCAATTCGGATGAGATTCGGCAACAGAGCGAGGAGCTTATTGATGGCATGGATTTGGATGAGCGACAGCGGTCATTACTGAGCGCCGGGGTCGATTGCATTCACAATCAAGAACCTGAGTTGGCAGGTGGCACAAAGCAGCACCCCTATACCGATCTCTTAACCGCTAACAACGCACCGGCGCTATTGATGGCCGAACTGGATCACGAAGAAACGTTTAGCTGCAGTAAAAATCTACTCCATCAATATTCGGACATAGACAATGTGATCTCCGATTATCGTGATATCCAGGCGCATCATTTGCTTTCAGGGAACGCTGCGGATGCCATGACGGTGGACTTGCTGTCGATAAAACAGCATGCGGACTGCGTCATCGGGTCGAGCGAGTACTACGACTCTGGAATTGAGCAGTTACTGGATTATTCTGAAGGAATGGGGGTGGTCTCTCAGGAGCAAAGGCAAGCTATCGACGATAGCTTGTCTAAGCAATTGGAGTTCGATGATGAGGCATCGTTGGATTCAGAGCACGAACTCGATTGGCCTTAGGGCTCAATCAAGTCTTCCTTGACCTGATCGGTTTGGGGCTAAGCCCTCGGGTCAGTGACCGATTTGATGCAAGTAAGGCAGTAAGTAAGCTCGCATCTCATCGGTGACCTCACTGTGCCAATAACCACAGGCTGCAGCGATGAGAGGAATGGCGAACATCATCAGCATCAGAATCACGGCTACGCCTTTTGCGGACAGGGAGATGCCAGTGCGAGTGCTGAGTGTTAGCGCCTCTTTTTTAGGACACGCAGAGATGCAGCGCATGCAGGCCTGACACTCGTCACTGCGAACGGTGATTAGGTTATCCACCTCAATACGAGCAGGGCAGGCGCGGGTGCACTTGTCACAGGCAAAGCCTTTGGATTTCAAGCAGTGCTCATCGCTGCGACGAATCTTAAATGGGCTAAGGAAACTCAGTAGCCCAAGGCCTGCACCATAGGGGCAGAGGTAGCGGCAGAAAGATTGCTGTTGCCACATCGCCATGGCCAACACCAGCACAATGATGATGCCTGCGAGCAGCGATGGGCTGAGGAAAAAGGCGCCCATCTTGGCATCGGAGATCATATGGTAGTTGCCACCGAAATAGCCAGGAAGTGCTTGAGAAGGCATGCCGAAGACAACCAGATAGAGCAGCACGAAAAACAGCAGGTACTTCACCATGCGCAACGGCCAATCCAGCCAAGCCGGTGGTAGGGCATCTCCGGGAATAAAGCGTTTTCTGAGTCGATACAGCTGAGTGCCGAGTAATCCGAGAGGACAGGCCCAGCCACAAAATGCCCGTTTACACACAATGGCACTGACCATCACCGTAAACAGCATGACCGCGGCTGCTGGGTGGTGCTTATCCCAAAGGTTCAAGGTCACAATGGCTTTGAGTTCAAGACCGCCGGCGATGGGGATGAAGGCATCCACCACATCAGGGCGTGTTAGATGACCTCCTAGGCCATTTAACAGCAGCGCGTGATACACCACATATTGCAAACCAACGATCAGCAACGACAGGGCAAAAAAGTGGCTAACGGCATCGCGCACCTCGTCGGCTCGGCCCTCCCCTTGAGTTAACTGCGGTGAGCGGCGATGAACCAGAGCAAACACAGCGGCGGCGATGGCGGTGCCAACCAATAGCGGCCAGATGCTGGCAACGATGACGGCGGCGAGTGCCATGAGAGAGATAAGGGCGGCGCCCCACCGTTTTCCCCCAAAATAGAGCAAGCTAGAGGCGTAGATAAGACCCAGCAACAGCGAGACAGACTCAACTAAGGTCATGGTATTTCCTTAACGAACTAATAATATTCGTTAAGACATTGCTGCTGACTTTTGTTCAACCTGTTTTTGTTGGGCTCACTAAATTGTGAGAGAGGTGGGGTTTTTACTCTAAGGTATATCGGCTGGCTCACACATTGGAACCCGATCTATTGAGGTTAGACTGCCAAGAGGCACAGGCCTCTTGGCAGTTTTAATCATGACTTCAATACAGCGTCGATGTCGGCGGCATTGTGTCGCTCGGCCAACTGCTCAGATTCGTCGCCCCAAACCTTATTAACGATGCGGCCGCGCTGCACTGCCGGTCGTTGAGCTAGAGTTTCTGCCCAGCGCTTAAGGTGAACGTAGCTGTCGACATCCAAGAAGGTCTTAGCTTCATACAGGTTGCCCAAAACCAGGTTGCCATACCAAGGCCACGTGGCGATGTCGGCGATGCTGTACTGCTCGCCTCCCAAATAAGGGCTCTGGGCTAAGCGTTTGTCCAACACGTCCATCTGCCGTTTTACCTCCATTGAGAAGCGATTGATGGGGTATTCGAATTTCTCCGGTGCATAGGCATAAAAGTGACCAAAACCGCCACCTAAGTAGGGTGCGCTGCCATGGAGCCAGAACAGCCAGTTCATGACCGAGGCTCGCTCGCTGGGATTGGTAGGCAGCAGTTCGCCAAACTTATCGGCCAGATAGACCAAAATCGAACCAGACTCGAACACCTTGGTGTCATTGGTGGTATCGACTAAGGCGGGAATCTTAGAGTTGGGATTGGCGTCGACAAAGCCTGAGCCAAACTGATCGCCTTCACCGATTCGAATTAGGTGAGCGTCATACTCGGCACCTTGGTGGCCCAGAGCCAATAGCTCCTCCAACATGATGGTGACTTTCTGACCATTGGGTGTCCCCATGGAGTAAAGCTGCAGTGGATGGGAGCCTACCGAGTGGCCCCGGATACGGGGCGGTTGATGTTGGCAAATTGACCGCCGTTAGGTTCATTGTGAGTCCAAACCTTAGGTGGGATGTAGCTCGACATAAAACTCTCCTTGAACGCCCCACGTATCGGGACAAATTGTATTTGTAACCAAGATAATACCAATTACATTAATGCTCTGTGCAGCTTAGAAGCCCTCAAAAGTTCTGAATCAAGGCAGCGTCGTGAAGGAGTGTAGATACCTTTCGAACAACGCTAACGCAGAGTCGGGGCGTTTGAGCGCTTCCCGGAGGGCTGATTTACTCAGCTCTCATACCGCGTTAGTAAACCTCACTTTAGAACCACTAGAGCTTCGCTTTACAGCCTTGTCAGAGAACCGATTAACTTCAGCTGAATGAGCAGATCATTAGTGTGATTGGTATGACGGTACAAGCAAGGTTTTCTTTCTCATGGAGGGCTTTTTTCTGATGGCGTTCGCCAGCTTTCTTGGGTTGAGCTAGGCTTTCGATCTGCGCTTTTATCAGCAAACCGTGGCAAGGTTCAGGCGGCTGATTAGGGCGAGGAGAAGTTTGAGACGTGTTGGGTTAGCTGAGGCGAGTATGCGCAATCTGCTGAGTGCATTCTTGATCAGCCTGATAGGGTTAGGGTTTTCCCTAAAGGCTGCGCAGTTTACCAGCTCAGATTTCACGGAAGAAAGCGTTGCTCGCCCAGATGGACAGGGCTGGTCTGGTGTTGTTGGCATCACCTTTGATGAGTCTGGTGAGCGCCTTTACGCGTGGGAGCGTGGAGGCAAGCTGTGGGTGATTGATGCCTCTGTGCCAGTGACCTCGCCGGTGCTGGACATCAGCGACGAAGTGTTAGCGTGGCGAGACCATGGCCTACTCGGGTTTGCTCTGGACCCCAATTTCTATCAAAACGGCTTTGTTTACCTAAGCTATGCTGTAGATCGCCACCACCTAGACCATTGCACAGAGCCTACGCCTGCTGGGCCGCCGATATGCGATGGCGATTATGACCCAACTTTTACCGAAGAGAGCACCCAAGCCACCATTGGCCGAATCACCCGTTATCAGGCCATAAAGCCTGCGGAGGATAACGATTTTCGTCGAGCGGTAAGCTTCGACCTGCAATCTCGAGTTGTGCTGGTGGGCGACACTCCTCAATCAGGATTTCCCATTGTTCATCAGTCTCACAGCAACGGCCAACTGCTGTTTGGCAATGACGGCTCACTGTTGGCCGCCTTTGGTGATGCTTCCAGCTTTGTGGGGTATGACGTCGGCAGTGCCGATGAGACCGCGTTTCAACAAGCCTTGGATGACGGCATCTTTACGCCAGAGGAAAACGTTGGCAGTTACCGAGCGCAGCTTATCGAATCTTTAAATGGCAAGATCATTCGTATCGACCCAGCAACCGGCAATGGCCTGCCTTCGAATCCATTCTATCAGCCCCTAGAGCCACGCTCGGCAAGCTCTAGGCTGTGGTCTTTGGGGCTTCGAAACCCCTACCGAATGGCGCTGATGCCGGAAACGGGATCCCACGATATCAGCCAAGGCGACCCTGGGGTGTTGGTGGTGGGGGACGTGGGTAATGACACTTGGGAGGAGCTCAATGTAGTGAACGCACCCGGCCAGAACTTCGGCTGGCCTCTGTTTGAGGGGCTGACTCAAGCTGAGGGCTACGATACTCGTCCTAAAATCCACCTTAGTGCATCGGCGCAACTGGGTTGTGA
Organism: Ferrimonas aestuarii; assembly: GCF_005116665.1. Lineage (GTDB taxonomy): Bacteria > Pseudomonadota > Gammaproteobacteria > Enterobacterales > Shewanellaceae > Ferrimonas > Ferrimonas aestuarii. The sequence continues at coordinate 445,238 of NZ_SWCJ01000001.1, forward strand.
GGTTCAGTTTCGAGATTTAATTGCTCAGGCCAGCTTGCCCGAAGTGACAGTGGCTAACCCCTGTGACCCGTCCCTTGCCATGACATTCCCCACCTTCGGCCACGAGCGACCTCAACTTGAGTGGCAACATGACGACCCTTTGGTACGCTCCCCTGGGTTTGACGCTGAGGGGCGCGCGGAAGCGGTGGCGATTGGCGAGGCACCCAGCGTGGGGGGCGAGCCTTTGACTCAAGGCGACGCTTTTGTGGGCAACGCTTCTACCGGAGGAGCGTGGTATCAGGGAGACGGCTTTCCCGAGGCTTATCAAGGGCGTTACCTTCATGGCGATTTCGGTGGTCAGTGGCTGAAGTGGATGGACATCAGCCCTGAGGGGCGGGTGACTGAGGTCGAGCCCTTTGCATCCGATGCCGGTGGCGTGGTGTTTGTGGCCAGCCACCCTTCGGATGAGGCGCTCTATTACATCAGTTGGGCCAGTTTTATCTACAAAGTAAGCTACTCCCCTGGGGGCAATCGACCGCCTGAGCCTGTGGCCAGTGCATCCGTAAACTATGGTCAATCGCCACTAGAGGTGAGCTTCTCCTCGGCAGGCTCTGATGATCCTGATGGCAGCATCAGTGAGTTTGATTGGCAGTTTGGTGATGGACAATCCAGCACCTTAGCCAACCCCAACCATGTTTTTGTGGCCGATACCGATGCGCCGCAGCAGTTTGACGTCAGCCTAACCTTGACCGACAACGGCGAGCCGCCTCTGCAGGCAACGGAAACCCTGATCATCAGTGTGAATAACACGCCGCCTCAAATTGAACTGACCTCCCCTGAAATTGATGCGCTCTACCCACTGGATGGCGATTCCAGCTTAGTTTTAAGTGCCAACTTGACGGATGCGGAACATGACATCGGTGAGCTCAGTTGCAAGTGGCAGCTTATCTTGCATCACAACAATCACTTTCATGAAGACCCTCCCATAGCACGTTGTGAGGCGGAAGTGCAGTTGGCCCCAGTGGGGTGCCGCGGTCAAACCTACTTTTATGAGGTGGTGCTTACGGTCACTGATGCCCATGGGCTGTCCACTCAACGCCGTCGCGTAATTCAGCCAGATTGTGCCAGTCTGTCACCGCCTGAGGCCAATGATGACAGCATCACGGTGGTGCTAGGAACTGTCGTGGACGTCGACATTCTAGACAACGATCTGAATATTGATGGGCTGGGCATTGCCAATGTCACCATCATCGAACCGCCCCGATTGGGCCAGCTGATTGTTGAGGGAGAGGCTTTGCGTTACCGCCCCTTTGGCAGTGAAGAGGGCAGCGACAGTTTTCGTTATCAACTGCGAAACGCACAGGGGTTTGTGTCGGAAACAGCACTGGTCTCCATCAATTTAACTCGCGCAGGAGCCGGTGCGGCGTTGGCAACCCCAACCATTTCGCCATCTGGGGGCGAGGTGGTCGTTGGCACAGAAGTTATCCTCGCTGCGGATGCCGATGCATCCCTCTATTACAGCTTAGATGGCAGCGAACCGACGTTTTTGTCCACCCTATATCAAGGCCCCATTGTGGTGACTGGCAGTGACCGCTTTCCCCTTACCGTAAAAGTTCGAGCTTACCGAGTGGGCAACCTGCCTTCGGATGTGGCCACTGCCGAGTTTGCCCTAGATCCGCAGTTACCCAGCCTAGGTTTGGTGGGTTACTGGCCCATGGACGGGAGCTCGTTGTCGGTATTAGAGGATGCCAGTGGTTTCGGTCAGGATGGCGTTTTGGTGGGGGCTAGCCGAGAAGCGGGGCGATTTGGGGGCGGGCTTGGGTTTAATGGCATCAATCAACGGGCGGTGATTCCCACCAACCCTCGGCTGCAGTTTGGCATCAGTGACAGCTTTAGCTTGTCGGTGTGGGTGGATGCCAATGCCGCGCAATCGGGCTGGACCGGATTGGTGGTGAAATCCAGAGACGCTGCGCCATGGTACGGGCTGTGGATTGCGCCTTGGGGCGTGTGGGTGTTTGGTGGGCCAAGCAACGTAAACGGTGAGCTATTTAGCAGTGGTTGGCAACATTTAGCTTTGGTTCAGGATGCGTTGAGTAATAGCCGCCGTTTTTATCTCAATGGGCAACTGATGGCATCAGGAGGCGCTAAAGCCGCTGATGGTATTGGGGACCTGTGGCTCGGGGGCGCCGCCAGTGTGGATGAATTTTTCTACGGCAGCCTCGATGAGCTTCGAATTTATAATCGTGCCTTAGCGCCCGGGGAAGTGGAGGCGCTAGCAAGCTTTGAACCCACGGAGCCGCCCGATGGCGTCACTTTTGTTATGCAGGCCGACAGCGCAGCGCTGTCTGACGGCGGCACGGTGTTGGTGGACGTGCTGGCAAACGACAGTGCGTCGGAGTCAATCAACGCTCAGTCTTTAGAGTTAATCACCTTACCAAGCCACGGCAGCGCCAGTGTTGAGGAGGGGCAGATTCGGTATCAGCACCAGCAAGGGGCATCTCAAAGTGACAGCGTAGAGTATCGAGTGCAGTCCATCACTGGGCAGTGGTCACCGGCGGTCGCCGTCAGCTTCTCCATCAGTGGTGGCAGCGCTCCGAGCCCAAATTTATTGGGCTATTGGAATTTTGAAGCGCTGGATAACGGCCTGGCCATGGACGTTAGCGGCAATGGGTTGGTGGCCAATGTGCAAGGGGCCATATTGAGCGAGGGGCGCTTTGGACAAGGGCTTCGGTTTGATGGCGTGGATGATTGGGCCAGCGTGGCGCATCAGCCCAGTTTGAGCTTTGATGTCGGCGACAGCTTTACCTTGTCTTTGTGGGTGAATCCTGATGCCCAGCAGTCTGGCTGGGCCGGGGTGGTGACCAAGTCGCGAGACAAGGCTCCCTGGTATGGACTCTGGATAGCCTCTTGGGGCAAGTGGGTATTCGGGGGCGCTGCCAATGTGGTTGGTCCAAGTGTGAGCCTGGGCTGGCATCATCTGGTTCTGACTCAAGATGGCGAGGCGGGCACCCGGCAGTTGTATCTTAATGGCCTGCTTGTGAAATCTGGACAGGCACAGCCAGCAACTGGAGATGGAGAGCTGTGGCTTGGGGGCTCCAATGGCGTTGAGGAGTTTTTTGCTGGCGCGCTTGATGAGGTTCGCCTGTTTGACTCAAGTGTGGATGACAGTGAGGCGATGGCACTGTATCGGCTTGAACCTGACGCTTTGGTGGTACAGGCCTCGGACGACCAAATTGAGCTGGAGACTGGCCAGCGGCTGAGCTTTATGCCGCTGGCCAACGATCAAGCCTCCAACGGTTGGGAGCTCTCAAGCTTCAATGTGGTGGTGGCACCGTCGTATGGTAGTTTGGAGTTTGATACCAGCAGCGGTGAGCTGAGCTATCAGCACGACGGCAGCGACAGCGTGGTTGATGGGTTTAGCTATCAGTTGATGGACGTAGAGGGAAATCTCAGTAACCTCGCTGAGGTTCAGGTGACCATTACCCCGCCACAACCGCCCACGGTCACCATCCTTTCCCCTGAGCCGGATCAGTTGATCAGTGGCAGCGTCACCCTACGTTGGCAATTGAGCGGCGATGCCAGCGGTTATGATCATGTGCACTTGCAGCTGGATCAGCAGCCCTACATCCCACTGCACACACTCACTGTGACCGAGTATGACTTTGGTGAGCTCTCCTTGGGCGCTCATCAGTTGCAAGTGTGGTTGGTGGATGCCAATCACCAGCCATTGGGGACGCCAAGCTCCCAAGCATCGGTGAGCTTTGAGGTGCAACAAAGTGGTTCGCCATCAGGATTGATTGGTCATTGGCCCCTAGATGGCGATGTTACGGATCAATCGGGTAACGGCTTTAATGCGGTGGTGGACGGGGCGGAGTATGTTGCGGGTCGGTTTGGTCAGGGATTGGCTTTTGATGGTGTGGATGACAAGGTGGTGGTCGGAGGCAGCAGCGCCTTTAACTTTGTCGAGTCCGACAGCTTTAGCCTATCGCTATGGGTTAATGTGGCCGACAGCCCCAGTGATTGGGCGGGTATTGTGACAGTGTCTAGAGACGCGGCACCTTGGTATGGGTTGTGGCTAGCGCCATGGCGAAAATGGGTCTTTGGTGGCCCAAGTAACGTACAAGGGCCAAGGTATGGCAACGGCTGGCAGCACCTGACCTTGGTGCAGGATGCCGCGATGAGTCAGCGACGACTTTACGTCAATGGCGTTTTGGTCGCCGTTGGGGCGGCTCAACCTGCAGATGGTGGCGGCGAGTTGTGGTTTGGCGGCTCAGCGGGCGTTAGTGAGCCATTTTCTGGCAGCCTCGATGAGATACGTCTCTATGACCGAGCATTGTCTGAGGCTGAAATTCAGGCGCTGGGGCAGTAATCAGCGCCTGCAGAGAGTGGGCGGTTAAGCTGCTAAGGCTAAGCGTCGTAGAGCTGGGTTTTGTACTCGGCGCAGGGCTGCTGCCAGTCGAAGCGGCACTCTTTGGCGTTGGCGCAGATCTGCTGCCAGGTGTCGCTACCTAGCATTGCCATCACTTCATCAAATCGCCTAAGCATCGCCAGACCTTGCTGTTCGAGTCCTTTTCCTTGAAACGCAAAGCCGGTTACGCCATCTTCAACGGTGTCTTTCAGCCCGCCGACATGATGCACAAGACAAGGCTGCCCCTCTCGCATCGCCATCAGCTGACTCAGGCCACAGGGCTCAAATGAACTGGGCATTAAAAACAGCTGCCCTTGCTGGTATACCGCCGCCGACAGTTCCTCTTGGTAGCCATTTAAAAACAGGAAGTTGTCGTGACGAGCCGCAATCTGTTGCAATTGAGATTCGATGGCGCTGCTGCCACTGCCAAGGCAGAGGTACACGCCATTAGGGTGGCGCTGCTTGAGTTTAAATAGCAGGGTTTCCAGAACGGTTTTGCCGCTGGCAAGGGCGTGACAGAGGATCTGGGCTTTCTGCTCTGTGAGCCGAGCCACCGACGACAGAATCACGCTGGGCTGGCGGTTTTGGCTCTGCCACTGATTGATTCGGGCGTGGGCAATCAAGTCGACGCTGCGGGCGAACTCAGACTCGGCCTGCCACAAGCAGATCGACGACAGTGCCTTGGTGAGAAGCTGATTAAAATCGCCCCGCTCTGGGCCGATGTCTGGGTAGGTGAGGCCATTGAGAATGCCGATCAGTTTGCCCTGCTGCTTACAACGGGACAGGTCGTCCTGTAGCCCCTCGCCGCCATAATAGCCAAGGTGAGGGTGGCTGGGTAACAGTACTTCTTCGGCATAACTTGGTGAAACCAGGTGAACTTTGTCACTTAAGTTGATGCCGCAGCGCATGGGATTTAGGCATTCGCTGTAGCGGGGATCCCCGACCTTGGCCCAAGCATCGTGGGGCATGGCATGAAGCAGTTCCGGAAACCACTGCTCTAGCGAGGAGTCGCTGCCGCGATATGGGCGCGGTCCTTGATGGGCCAAGTTGTGGATGCTGAAAACGCAGCGTAGTCCCTGTAATGGCCGATATCTGGGGTCGAATTGACGCAGCAGCGCCAGCAGCGCCGTATGCCAATCATGAAGATGCAGTACTTGATACTCTCCCAGCTTGGCATCACACAGGGCTTTGGCAACGCTGGCACAAAACAGGGCGAATTTGCTGGCATCGACGGCAAAAGGCTCTCCACGCTCGCGGCGGTCGTAGATGCGGCCAACGCCAGCGCTAGCAAACAGAGGGTGATCCAGCAGGTAGAGTTGGCCTTGGGGGTGGCTTGGGTTATCGCAGCGATAGAGGGAGACCGCTTGCATCTGTCCGGCGAAGCTGACGCTAAGCTCACTGATGTGCTGGGCTTGCAGCTCTTGGGAAAAACGCCCGTAACTGGGCATGATCACATCGGCCTCTATCTGCTGTTTTGCCAGTTGCGGTGGTAGGTCGCGAATCACGTCGCCCATGCCGCCGACTTTGCCGCCCACAAAGGCGCCATTCTCGGCGCTGACCATCAATACCTTCGTCATCCCTTAATCCTCATATCCAATGTTGAGCCCCAGCATCTCTCGAGTGACTAACACGCGGCCCTGCTCGGTCACGCGAAAGCCGCGCTTTTTGTCTTGCATGCGGTCGTAGCCGATCACCATCTTTTCAGGGATGACGCAGCCTCGCTCTAAAATGGCGTTTTTGATTTGCGCCCCTTGACCTATCACCACATTGGGCAGGATCACCGAGTCCTCAACGAGGGAGTAGTCGTGAATGTGGACACGATTAAACAGCACGCAGCGCCGCACCGTGGCACCGGAGATGATGCAGCCCGATGAAACGATGGCGTCGGCGGCGGTGCCTCGTCGGCCATCGTCATCGAATACAAATTTGGCCGGTGCCAGCTGCTCTTGATAGCTCCAGATTGGCCAGCGTTGGTCGTACAGGTTCAGTGGTGGGGTGGGCTGGAGCAGCTCCATATTGGCCTGGTAGAAGGAGTCTAAGGTGCCCACATCACGCCAGTAGGGGGGCTCATTATCTAGGGCGCTGCGGTGCCGGTAGGCGAACACCTTGTGGTTGTTGATGATGGCGGGGATGATGTTTTTGCCAAAGTCGTGATCCGACTCGAGGTTACCGGCGTCTTGCTTTAACTGCTCGAACAGAAAGTCGGAGTTAAAAACGTAATTGCCCATGGACGCCAGGCACATCTCAGGGTTGTCGGGCAGAGGTTTGGGGTTAGCGGGTTTCTCCTCAAAGCCGATGATGCGGTGGCTGCGATCCACCTCCATCACGCCGAAACTGTTGGCGGCTTCGGCCACCGGCACTTCGATGCAGGAGACCGTCATATCGGCACCGGTTTCCGCGTGGGCGGCAATCAGCCCTGCGTAGTCCATGCGGTAGATGTGATCGCCAGAGAGCACCATCACGAACTTCGGATTCTCATGGCGGATGATGTCCTGATTTTGGAACACCGCATCGGCGGTGCCTTGATACCAGTCGTCGGAGTAGCGTTGGGAGGCAGGAAGGATCTCAACGGACTCCCCCAGCTCGCGTTTAAAATGCCCCCAACCTCGACTCAGATGGCGAATCAAACTGTGGGATTTGTATTGAGTCACCACCCCAATTCGACGCACTCCGGAGTTGACGCAGTTGGAGAGCGGGAAGTCGATGATTCGAAACTGCCCGCCAAAATAGACCGCCGGCTTGGCGCGCCAGTTGGTCAGCTCATGGAGGCGACTGCCACGGCCGCCGGCAAGAATCAGCGCATAAGTGTCACGGGTGAGGTTACTGACGTAGCGAGGATCAGCCTTTGTCATTCACTTGTTCCTTGTGGGAGTTGGAGGTGCTTGAAGTGCTGGAGCCGGTGGCGTCAGCACAATGCCAGATCTCATCTCGATAGTTGCTGATGGTCACATCGCTGGAGAAGCGACCGCTGGCGGCGGTATTGCGAATGCTCATGCGAGTCCAGTGGTCTTGGTTGGCGTAGGCGTGATCTACCTGCTCCTGAGCACACAGGTAGGCATCAAAGTCGGCCACGGTCATCCAAGGATCGGTGGGGCTGAGTAGGGCATCCAAAATCGGCTGGAATAGACCTGGCTCTAGGAGGCTAAAGTGACCACTTTCCAGCAGCGACAGCACCTGACGTAGGTTGTCAGAACGCTCCACATAGTGGTGGGGGTGATAGTTTGTTCGGGTTTGGTGAACCTGATGGGCGTTGAGGCCAAACAGGAAGAAGTTTTCTTCGCCAACCGCATCCAGAATCTCGATGTTGGCGCCATCTAAGGTACCGATGGTGAGGGCTCCGTTCATCATGAACTTCATGTTGCCGGTTCCTGAGGCCTCTTTACCGGCGGTGCTGATCTGCTCAGACAGATCGGTGCCAGGGCAGATCACTTCCATGGCGCTGACGTTGTAGTCGGGCAGCACCGCCATTCTCAACCAAGGTCGAACGCGGGGATCGGAATTGACCATGTAGGCGACGTTATTGGCCAGCTTTAGAATCAATTTGGCCATGGTGTAACCCGGTGCCGCCTTGCCGCCAATCAGCACGCAGCGAGGGGTAATGCCTTGGGTATCTCCCTGAGTGATGCGGCGATAGAGGTGAATCACGTGAAGAATATTAAGTAGCTGGCGCTTGTACTCGTGGATTCGTTTGACCTGAACATCAAACATCATGCTCGGGTCAAATTCGACTCCGCAACGCGCTTCCACTAGGCGAGCAACCGCCTTTTTGTTGCTGTGTTTTATCTCACGCCAGTGGTGACAAAAATCGCTATCACTGGTGTAGGCGCTGATGGCATTGAGCTGAGATAGGTCGGTGATCCAGCCTTCTCCCATGCGCTCCGTCAACAGCTTGGCCAATCTTGGGTTGGCGTTGGCCAGCCAGCGGCGAGGGGTGACGCCGTTGGTCTTGTTGTTAAAGCGCTGCGGCCACAGCTCATAAAAGGTTTTAAATAGGCCATTGGTGAGCAGTTCGGTGTGCAGCTTGGCGACGCCATTAACAGAGAAACTGCCAACGATGGCCAGATGGGCCATGCGCACCTGTTTGTGGGGACCGTCGCTGATGATAGACAGTTCTGCCAGTTTGCTGCCATCACCGGGCCAGTGGTGGGCAACCTGCTCTAGGAAGCGGGCGTTGATCTCATAGATGATCTCCAGAACCCGAGGCAGCAGCCGCTCAAACAGCTCCACAGGCCAGCACTCTAACGCTTCGGGCAGCAGGGTGTGGTTGGTGTATGCCATCACTCTGTGAGTAATGGCCCAGGCCTCATCCCAGCCCTGCTCATAGACGTCCATCAGCAGCCGCATCATCTCTGCGACGGAAACGCTTGGGTGGGTGTCGTTGAGCTGAATCACGTGGTTGGCGGCAAAGGCGTCGAAGTCGGCGCCGTGGCTGCTGACGAAGCTGGCAAGCATATCTTGCAGACTGGCAGAGCTTAAGAAGTACTGCTGACGTAACCTCAGCTCTTTGCCATTTTCGCTGCTGTCATTGGGGTAGAGCACCATGGTGATCTGTTCCGCTTGGTTCTTCGCGGCCACCGCCTCGCTATAGCCACCCTGATTGAACTGGCTGAGGTCAAACTCATCGGTGGCTTCTGCTTTCCACAGTCTTAGGGTGTTGATGCGGCCGTTTTGGTAGCCAGGAATGGGCAGATCAAAGGCCACTGCCAACACCTCTTCGCTGTCGAGCCACTGATGGTGTAAACGCCCCTGCTCATCGGTGTAGGTATCCGTTCGGCCACCAAAGCGTACCAGTTGGTTATGGTGGGGAACCTTGATTTCCCAGGGGTTACCGTCACGAAGCCAGCGGTCTGGCTGCTCAATCTGGTGACCCTCGCAAAATTGCTGGGTAAACATGCCGTATTCATAGCGGATGCCATATCCTAGAACCGGCATGTCCAAGCAGGCGCAGCTGTCGAGAAAGCAGGCTGCCAGTCGACCAAGCCCGCCGTTACCAAGGCCAGCGTCCTGCTCTTGCTCGGCGATCTGTTCGAGTTCGGCACTGTAATTGAGTAGCGTTTGTTCAACTTCTGGCTTGAGGTTGAGGTTTAAAATGGCATTACCTAGAGCCCGGCCCATCAGAAACTCCAACGACAGGTAGGCCACTTTGCGGGTGCTGAACTGGTTGTTTCGAATTCGAGTGTCACGCCACTTATCCATCAATTGCTCGCGCACGCTCAGTGCCAGCGCTTGGTAGAGATCTCGCTCTTGGGGCTTGTCTCGGCTGAGGCTATAGCGGATGTAATGATCAAAGCTGTTTTTCAGCGAGTCTACGTGGGCTGATTTGTTGCTTTTGGCTCTTGGCATCAAGTTAGTCCTTTAACGAAGCCGACAATACCGCCAGGCTGTGAGGTTGAAGTTCAATCCGTTCTTGCACAAGTTCATTGTCTGGATGGCTGCTGATCTCCAGTTGCCAGCCTCGATGCTGTGAGTTGTCTGGCAGGGTTTGGATGCTGGCCTGTGGTGAGGCGTTCATGGCCAGCAGCAGTGAATAGGGAGCGCGGCTATATCGCATGGCAATCTGGCGTCGCTGAGGTTGTAGCCACTGTTTCTCAGATAGCGGCAGAGCGGCTTCATCAAACCAATGGCAACCGTAGGGCTCAGATTGATGATGCAGGTATTCGTAACTAAATAATCCTTGAAAGCGGCGACGCAGGGCGGTCAAAGAGGCTATCCAGTCTGCCAAAGTGGAATCAGACCAATTAACCCAACCGATCGGATTGTCTTGGCAGTAAGCGTTATTGTTCCCTTGTTGACTGTTTTCGGCTTCATCGCCAGCCAGCAGCATTGGGGTGCCTTGAGACAGCAGCACGCATGCCAGCAAGTTTTTCTGTTGCCTGAGCCGCAGGGCGTTGATATCGGCATCCTCGGTTGGCCCTTCGCTGCCGTGGTTGTGACTTAAGTTATGGCTATGGCCATCTCGGTTGTCTTCGCCGTTTGCTTGGTTATGACGCTGGGTAAAACTGACCAGATCCATCAGGGTAAAGCCATCGTGACTGGTGATGAAATTGATGCTGGCGGTGGGGCCGCGTTGGTCTTTGTCAAACAGAGCCGCGGAGCCGTGAAGCACCTCAGCCAGTGGCCGAAGGCGGTCGGGATCGGCGCGCCAGAAGCTGCGTAGGGTATCTCGGAAACGATCGTTCCACTCTCGCCAGCGGCCGCTAAATTGCCCTAATTGATACCCTTGCTGGCCGAGATCCCAAGGTTCGGCAATCAGTTTGCAGCGGCGCAGTGTGGGGTCTTGGTGTATCGCCTGCAACAGGCCGCTGTGACGAGTAAAATGGGGCGTGCGCCCTAGGGTGGTTGCTAAGTCAAAGCGAAAACCATCCACGCCAACCTCTTCGACCCAGTACCTCAAACTGTCGGTGACCATTCGCACAACCATGGGGTGACTCAGATCAAGGCTATTGCCGCAGCCACTGTGGTTTTCATAAAAGCGAGGGTTATCGGTAACTCGGTAGTAGCTGAGGTTGTCGATGCCGCGAAAGCTGTAGTGGGGGCCATGTTCATTGCCCTCGGCGCTGTGATTGAAAACCACGTCTAAAATCAGCTCCAACCCGTGCTGGTGAAGCACATCGATAACGTCGGCCAAAGCCTTAGGGTTACCATCGTCTAGCAGGGTATTTTGGAAGGCGAAAAACTGCAGGTTGTTGTATCCCCAGTAGTTAGTGAGTGCCTTCGAGACAATAAAGGGTTCGCTGGCTTTGGGGTGAATGGGCAGCAGTTCAATGGTGGTGATCCCTAATCGCTTAAAGTGAGCGATGGCCTCTGGCTGACACAGGGCGGAGAGTTTGCCCCGGTGGGCAGGGGAGATCTGTGGCCACAGTTGAGACAACCCTTTGGGATGAGCTTCGTAGATCACCGTTTTAGGCCAGGGAATTCGAGGGTAGCGATGGCTAAAGCCGAGAGGTTCAACCACCACGGACTTGGGCATGACAGCGGCAGAGTCGATGCTGCAGATCTGCCCTTGCTGCTCTTCGCCTTGGTAACCCAACTGGTGTGGGTGAAACTCAAGGTCGCGACTCAAGCGCCGCGAATAAGGGTCAATGAGCAGTTTGTTAGGGTTAAATCTTTGGCCCTTTTCGGGTTGATATGGGCCGTAGACTCGATAGCCGTAACGCTGACCTGCACCGATGCCCGCAATCCAAGTTTGCCAAATATGACCGGTGCCCTGGGTCAAGTCATGGCTACTTTGATGGCGGTCGTGCTCGTCAAACAGACACAATATGACCCGCTGCGCCCCTTGGGAATAGAGTGCAAAGCGCACCCCGCCATCAACCATGGTGGTGCCAAGTTCAGGGTTTTCCTCAATGAGCGCAGTTGGGGCAGTTTGGGTCACAGGGCCGACTCCCGAGCTAGGTAGACACAACCGAGCGGAGGCACGGTGATCCGGATACTGTGGGGCTGCTGGTGAGCCTCAATCGCTTCGCTTGGATGGGGGACATCGCTGGTGACGCCACTGCCACCAAAGCGGCGGTGGTCGCTGTTGATTAGGGTGGTGTACAGGCCTGCTTGAGGTACCCCAAGGCGAAAGTCGGTATGAACCTGAGGGGTCATGTTGATGATGGCCACAACCGCGTTGCCTTGGCTGTCGTAGCGAACAAAGCTAAATAGGCTGCGCTCGGCGTCATCACAGTCGAGCCAGCGGAAACCCTCGTCACTGTGGTCAAGTTCATAAAGCGCCGGAGTGGCTTTGTAGAGGGCGTTTAGCTCACTTACAAAGCGCTGAACGCCTTGGTGGGTGTCAAACCCCAATAGTGGCCAGTCTAATTGACCGTCGTGATGCCACTCCTGCCACTGGCCGAACTCTTGGCCCATAAACAGCAGCTTTTTGCCAGGATGGGCCCACATAAAGCCATAGAATGCTCGCAGGGTGGCAAACTGTTGCCATGGGTCGCCGGGAATTTTGCTGAGCATGGCACCTTTGCCATGCACCACTTCATCGTGACTGATGGCCAGAATGAAGTTCTCGCTGTAGGCGTAGACCATGGCAAAGTTCATCAGGCCATGGTGGTGGCAGCGGTAGAGGGGATCTTGATTTAGGTAACGCAGGCAATCGTTCATCCAGCCCATGTTCCACTTGTAGCCAAACCCCAGTCCGCCCTGTTCAATGCCGTGGCTGACGCCAGACCAACTGGTGGACTCTTCGGCCACCATCAGTACTCCGGGAAAATTGAAATGGCAGCGCTGATTTAGGGTTTTCAGTAGGCTGACCGCTTCAAGATGTTCATTGCCACCATCAATATTGGGTTGCCATTCATCTGGGCCGCGGCTGTAGTCTAGATACAGCATGGAGGAGACCGCATCGAGGCGCAGGCCATCGAAATGGAACTCCTTAAGCCAGTAGAAGGCATTACTGAGCAGGTAACTGCGCACTTCGTTGCGGCCGTAGTTGAATAGGGCGGTATCCCAATCAGGGTGATGGGCTTTGCTGGGATCGTGATGTTCATAAAGGGCGGTACCGTCGAAGCGCTCCAAACCATAACTGTCTTTGGGGAAATGGGCGATGACCCAGTCGAGCAAGACGCCTATGCCCTGCTGATGGCAGCGGTCAATAAAGCCCTTGAGCTGGTCTTGGGTGCCCAACCTTGGATCCAGCGAATATAGACCGATGGGCTGGTAGCCCCAAGAACCGGTAAAAGGGTGAGCCATGATCGGCATCAGCTGAATGTGGGTAAAGCCCATCTGCTTCACATAGGGAATCAAGCTGTCAGCCAGTTGGTCGAAATTCAGGTGACGATTGTGTTCATCTCGCTTCCAGGAGCCTGCGTGCAGTTCATAAATGCTCAAGGGCTCTTGCCAACTGTTTCCCTCGCCGCGCTGGCGCAGCCACTTCTGATCTTGCCACTGATACGGCGGTTTGGCAGGAACTCGGCCGGCGTTAAACGGGGGTAACGCCATGACCTTGGCATAGGGGTCGGCTTTTTTTCGCCACAGATTGTCGTCGCCAAGGATGTGGAACTGATAATGCTGATTGGCGGTTAACCTGGGAATAAACAGCTGCCAGATGCCGCTGTCACCGCAATGAAGCATGGGGTGGGCGTCGTCATCCCAGTGGTTAAAATCACCGATGAGGTTGACCCGTTTGGCGTTCGGCGCCCATAGAGCAAAGCGAACGCCCTCGATGCCATCTTGACAGTGCCAGTTAGCGCCAAGGTAGTGATAAGCCTGCTCTAAGGTGCCTTCGGCAAACATGAACTGCTGTTCGCTGTCGAGCTCGGGAGCAAACTGATAGGGGTCGATGACCTCGATGCTCTGCTCTGGGTAGCGCACCCGAAATTGATAGCGAAAAGGTTTAAATCGGCGACCTACCGCCCCAAAAAACTCGCCGGCGTCGTTAAGTTTTGGCAGCTCGCAGACGGTTTTACCTGACTGGAGGTGCAGCACCTCCACGCGAACGGCACCGGGGAAATAGCAGCCGATGGTGAGCCCTCGCTTACCTTGGCTAGGCTTCATGCCCCGTTGATTGAGCTCAAGGCGAGGGGCATGGTCGATGTCAGGGGAACAGGTCAGGGTCATGGCTTGGGCGCTCGCTGTTGTCGAATGTGATGAATCTGGTCTAGGCACTCGTTGATGGCGACATCGGCTTGAAGCTGCTCGAGAGAGGCGTCGAAGCGGCGGCACCAGTTGGGGTATTGTTGCCAGGTGCCTGGAATGTTGATTGGGTCTTCACACAACATCAGATCGTCCAGTTGCAGGGCAAAAAGTTTGGCGTGGCTATGGGCAGCGGCTTTGAGGCAATCAAATGCCAGATGTCGGTTCCAATGTGTTGAATCACAATGGGTTGATTGGGAGAGGGTTTCCTGTATCCAACGAAGTAGGGCGGTCCTATCCTTGCGCCTTTGTGCCAGTAAGGCATCGGTATCTTGAGGTAAGCCTAACTGCGCCCGCTGCAGAATGTCTTTGCTTTCAAACCATTGCGCCAGCGGGGGGACGTCGTGATTGGTGGTCATCCACAATTGATCCCGTTGATGATTTTCAGGACTGTGCCAGTTGCCGTGATTGTCTTTGCTGAAGTAGAGCAGGCCACAACCTTGAAGGCCATTGTGGCTGAGTTGCTGATTTACCTCTGGGGGAACAATGCCGAGATTTTCGCCAATCACGACGGCATTGTGTTGATGGCCGTGGTAGCGAGTCAGCTGCATCAGAGGCTCGAGAGGGAAGTAGACAAAGCCGCGATGATCGCCTTGCGTTAGGCTCCACCACTGACGCCGATATCCGATGATGTGGTCAATCCTAAGACCGCCATAGAGGCACAGGTGATGCTCCAGAAGCTGGCGAACAGGGGCATAGTGCTGATGTTGCAGTTGCTGTGGGTTTAAGGGCGCAAGACCCCAGTTCTGTCCTTGGGGCGCTAGCTCATCCGCTGGCGCACCCAATTCAGCGCCGGTGCAAAACTGACTGGCATTTTGACTGACTTCGGCGCTGGTGTGGGGGACGCCAATGGGCAGATCGCCAATTAGGCCGATGGTCATGCCGAGGGTCTGACACAGCTGCTGGCTTTGTAACAACTGTCGCTGGGCTTCAAACTGCAAAAATAGAGGCAGCTCAGGGTTGACCTCCAAATGCAGCTGCTGCCACAGCCAACGGTGCTCTTGTTGGCAATAGGCTTTGAGTTTGCCGCGGTGTTGATGGCAAAAGCGCTCAAACTCAGTGTCTCGAAGGTCGCCGCTGCCTCGTGTGCGTTTTAAGAACTCTTGGTGCAGCAGATCAAATGCGGCGTACTTCAGCTTGGCCACATCGAGATAATCCAGCCATTGCCCCTGCTTCAACTGCTGCTTTTGGCTTTGCCAGGGCAACTGATCCAGCTCCGTTTCTATCCAGTCAAACTCTGGAAACTGGCTGATGTCCAAATACAGCGGGTGAATGCTACGGCGATCACTGGCGCAGTAGGGACTGACGTTATCAGCGATGTTTCTGTCGGGGGTACATAAGGGGTTGAGGCTGATAAATCCGGCCCCTTTGGGGGCTAGCCACTGGATCACGCGGTTAAGATCTCCGAAATCGCCGATGCCCCATTGCTCGTTACTTTTCAGACGATACAGATGCAGGTTGACGCCCCAAGCCCGAGGTGAGTTTTGGGGTTGAGGCAGCAGCAGTAGATTGACCTGAGTACGCTGGTTGCCGCTGTGCAGGGCGAGAGTCAGCTCGCTGGGTTTATTCGGAAGCAGCGCCCTTGGCAGTGGAACTCGATACCTAACATACTGGATTTGCTGATGGTGATAGTCGCCGATGATCTGCTCAGGGTTAGTGGACAGGGTAACGGTACTGTCCCCATAACTGACGACAATGGCGGTCTCAGAATTGGCTTGTTGATGAACGATCAGATGGGGCTGGGCCAGTTCGGTGAGCTGAAACCTTGGGGCTAGTTGCTGCCACGGGGTGACGTCAAGCTGTTCTACCTGTTTTTTCAGTGCGTCAGCTTCATTGGCAAGGGGGGCGATCTGTTCGGCCAAGCGGGAACGAGTTTCAAAGCTGAAGGGCTGACGATTGCCCTGCCAGTCGTGATATTCATTACCTACACCCAGCAGGTAAAAGCGTTTTTCCTCTAACAAATCGAGCCTCGTTCCCTGAGTGCAGATCTTGAGTTGTCTATGACACGCGGTTTGAGTCGCTTTTGATAACTTTAGGTGGTTTCTGTGACGTTGCCATTGCAGTAATGTGCCAGCAGCATGACACCAGTTAGTGATTTGCTTTGCTGGTGCATGCTTAGATAGTTATTTTTATTGCGCTTTCTAAAATCCTTGGGGTAACCGTAGAAGCCAGACTGGAAAAGCGCAAACCCAAGACAGGAATTTCATGTCGTGGTCATAACGTCACTTAGTGGGAGGCGGCAGAAAACTCGGTTAGCTCTACGTGAAGTACTTTGATGCCGAGGCGATGCACGGTCATTTGAATCAATTGATGGTTCAATGCTGGGGCGAACCAGAAGTCGGCAACCCGAGATTTTTTTGGGTGGGTTTGTCTTAGGTGATAGGCCGCATAGGGTTTGCCATTAAACTCGATGGTGTCATCGCCTAACCATTCAAAGGGGTAGTGGCGGGTCTCATCTCCCCAGGTGTAATCGGTGAACAGATCTTGCTGCTGCTCACTGATGGCCAGCCCAAGATTTTGGATCATGGTGGCGGGATCTTGGGTGGCTGGAGCAAACTCGGGGTCATCCAGCAGTTTCCCCTCTTTAAACACCAGCATCTGAGTGCCTGACGGGTTTTTCCCTTGATACTGGTCGTGGCGAAACCAACGTTTTACCGAGGCCTCAAAGCGGATGCTTTGCCAGCGTGTGCTCTGCCACTGGAGTACCACGTCGCTGTCGACTTCACCGCCAAACAGGCAGAAATCTCCTTGGCTTTGCAGTCGATAATGTTGGGCTTCTTGAAACAGCCGTTGCCAGCCGCCGCCGCAGGGAAGGCCTTTACTGGTGGCTTGGTATTGAGCAAAAAATGGCGTGGGTTTGCTGGATTGGGCAAACCCAAGCGGAGACAGTAACAGAAGGCTAATCAGTGCGAGGATGTTTTTCAATGTAACCTTGAGCGCGTTCAATCGCCTGCTCGACATTTTTCTGCATGGCGATCAACTCATCCGTGGAGGCGTAGGCGCTGAGATCAACCTGATGTCTGAAGTAGCGGCAGGGAAGTTGGTTGAGGGTAAGGCAGTAGAGATCCGCTAATTGCTCCTTGGAATAGGCTTGGTGCAATTGACGGTCTTGGACCTCTTGATCCAGTAGAATTTCGTAGTAGTTTCGAATGTCGGCAATCATGACTTACTCCTTTTAATCAGATAAGCCGAAATGGCGCCAGCCTGAGCTGGCGCCACGGAAGCTTACATGTTCTGAATGGCCCAGCTCATGAACTCTTTACGAGTTTTCTCATCCGCTTGTTGCCACCAGTATTTCAGCATGGCATTAGGGTTTAGCTGAGTGTCGTTGCTCAGATCCACCGAGGTTTTGCTCGGCGCCGATGCGGCAACGGCTGAGGTGGTTACCGCAGCGGTGGCCGCTGGTGCAGCATTGGGGTTGGTGGCAGCGATAACCTGCATCTTCTGCTCTTGCTCTGGAGAGACGCCTTTAGTCAGGGTTTCAAACAGGCTCTCCTGCTTGATGGAGGTCATCTCAACACGATAATCGGCGGTTTTGCCGTCGGCGCGAGAGATGGTCAGCGTAGGCTTGTCGGCGAAGGCTTTGGCTTGCTTAACTTCCGTGATTCGCTCGGAAGGGCGGATGGTATAGGTGGTGTCGGCATCCACATTGATATGCAACAGGAATGGCGCGGAAGTGACTTTCTGGTGGCCGTCACCATAACGCTCTTCAATCAGGTCTTTGTAAACCAATGCGACGGTGTGCTGACCCAGGCCAACCTCTAGCTCATCTTTATGACTGAAGAAGTTTGATTCCACTTCTTCACCGTTAACCGCCACAAACTCAAACGAGAGAGGGATGTTTAGTTCGGCAGCGACGGAACCAAAGCTGATGCCTCCGGCTACGAGCGCCGCAAGGATAGAGGCTAATTTCATTTGTTGCTCCTGTTGTTACTATATTGCCGTCTTTCTAGACGAGCGATACGTTCTTCAATATAAGTTATAGCTTGGCGACACTTACCCAAACGCTTATGAGTCGCCAGAATATCATTTTGCAATTGAATTTTCTCTTGGCCATTAAGGCTATTCAACTTTTGTTCAGAAAGTTCAATCTTTTGCTGTAGCCGCTGTGCCCAGTTTTGGTGTTTTCTAAGCTCGGCGTAGGCGCTGTTGCTGTTGTTCATCACCGATTGCGCAATCCACTGATACGGGCTCTCTTTCGCCTTATAATGGCGGCGGCTTTTCAGTTTGGTTCCTGAAACCTGCACTCCGGTTGCAGCCATGGCCTGATTAACCGCCTGATAGCGGTCGCTAAACTTCTGACAAATCAGTTCAAAGGTTTGTCCGTGACTATCTTGGCTGGCTAACTGAGTAAGCCTATCCAGATCGTGCTGCATCTTAGCGATGCACTGCCCCAAACTAGCACCTTCGTAATCAAATAATTGTGAATGAAATCTCGCTTGGTGCTGCAGTGCTTTGTTGGTCTCGGCGTTGAGTTGTCGATCGTAAGCTTCCACTCGTTGCTTCAATTGAAAGAAGCGTTGATGCAGGTGTGCCAACAGATCGGTGCGTTTCATGACCAAGCTTCCCAGGCAAGTTTTCCTGCAATCAAAAGTACCATGGTGATAAACACCGGTCGAATAAACTTGCCACCAAAACGGATGGCGCTGTGGGCGCCAATCCAGGCTCCAAGCATCAAGCACAGTCCCATGGTAATGCCGATACCGAAATTGACATGGCCAAGGCCGATGAAGAAGAACAGCGAAGTGGCGTTACTGACGAAGTTAGTGGTACGGGCCAACCCTGATGACAATAGGATGTTCATCCGGTAGAGCATCATGGAGGATACCGTCCAAAACGCTCCGGTACCCGGCCCAGCAAAGCCGTCATAAAAGCCAAGGGTTAGCCCCTGCAGCCACTGCTTTAGTCGATGACCCATGCACACCTGGGGCAAGCCGTGGTGATCGTCTTTGGGTTGGGGCGCCAATAGGGTGTAGATGGCGATGGCCAAAATCACCAAGGGCAGTGCTTTATTTAAAAAGTCGGCGGAAAATTGATCCACGGCCAGGGTGCCGACGGCGGCGCCGATGAAGGTCGCCAGTAGCGATTGCCACCAAAACTTAGGATCAAATAGCTTCTTGCGATAGTAGGTGACGCTGGCGGTCATTGAGCCAAAGCTGGCGGCTAACTTGTTGGTGCCCAGTGCCACGTGAGGAGGCAGACCAGCGGTCAATAATGCCGGAATGGTCAACAGACCGCCGCCACCGGCGACGGCATCGATAAAGCCCGCAACAAAGGCCACAATGGCCAGCAGGGCAATGAGGTTAGGCTCAAGGGCCAGCTCAAACATAGATTTTAGTACTCAATATGTCGTCGGTATGGGGGCAGAGAATCCAGTAGAGAGCTGCCATAGCGTTTGGTCACTAAGCGGCGATCGAGGATGGCAATGCGGCCATAATCAGATTCGTTTCGCAGTAGGCGACCGCAGGACTGTACCAGTTTCTTGGCCGCATCGGGTACTGCCAATTGCAAAAAGGGGTTACCGCCTTTGGATTTAATGTACTCCGCGTGGGCTTGCTCTACGGGTGATGTAGGCACGGCGAACGGCAACCGAGTGATGATTAGGTTGGTCAGGTACTCCCCGGGAAGATCCAAACCCTCTGAAAAGCTGCTGGTACCGAATAAGATGGAGACCTTGCCATCGTCGATTCTCTGTTTGTGCTCGTTAATTAGCTCAGAGCGTGCCTTTTCACCTTGCACCAGTATGGGCAGCTTTTTATGCATTCTTAAGGTGTCTGCCACCGCTTCCATCTGACGATAGGAGGTAAACAGCACTAAGGTGGCGGTTTCCTCCTCCAGAAGTTCGGGAATTTTTTTGATCAGCATGTCGCCAAAACGATCATCTTGAGGTTCGATATCCAGTTTGGGCAGATACAGGGTGGCGCTTTGTTGATAATCAAACGGTGAAGGCAGTGCGGTATAGCGGGTGCCATCATCGTTACGCAGACCCACTTGGTGGCGGTAGTGATCAAAACTGCCCAGTGCCATTAAGGTGGCAGACAGCAGTGCTACACCGGCGGCCTTACTCCACAGCATCTCTTCCAGCATAAAGCCAATCTCGATGGGGGAGGTGCTAACGTGAAAGTCACTGCGCTGGTTAAATTCGACCCGTTCAATCCAGCGCGCCAGCGGTGCTCCTTTGGGAGAATCTTGTTTCGCCATCATCAGCCACAGCTGAGTCAAGCCTTCCAGTCGCTGCATGTGAAAGCCGATGTCGGCCACCAGAGGCTCCGCTTGAAAGCCTTTTATTTCGCCATCTTTCACCGCTTCCATCAGCATTTGCTGCAGCTTAGTGGTGCGTTTTAGCGCTTGGTTGCAAGCGGTTTTTAGGTTGGTGGACAGAGTGATAAGCACCTCGGGCAGCTCGCCATGCTCAAATCGGTGGCGCAGCTCCGGGTTATCGAACAGTTTTGGATTGGCTTCACAAAAGTCCGCCACTTGCCCTAAACCGTCGGTGATTGCTTCAATATCGTCTGTGAGTTCGCTGGCCTGGTTGGTAGCTCGATCGCTGCGCAGCTCCCGAGCCAGTTTGTGGACTGACTTTTCCAACTTACCTAGCCAGTCACTGGTGCTCTTGACGTTGGCGCTGGCGGCGGAGAAGTCTCGGGTGACCTGAGGCAGGTGGTGAGCCTCGTCGATGATGTAGTACATGGAATCTGGTTCAGGCAGAATTTTACCGCCCCCCAGTTCTAGGTCGGCCAACAGCAGGCTGTGGTTGACGATAAGCACGTCCCAACTGTCCATGTCATCGCGACTTTTGTGAAATGGGCAATCCCGATGGGCGGCCAGTTGCTTGTTGCAGCTGTGTTTGTCGGAGCCTATCTGTTGCCACAGATAGTCAGGCACGGGTTCCGGGACGCTGTCGACTTCGCCGTTCCATTTGCCATGATGATAGGCTTGATGCAGTCGTTTTAAGATGGCGATATCCGCATTCGCAGGTTTTTTCTCCCACAGGGCCTGTTGTCCCTCCTCTTCACCCGCTTCACCGCTGAGTAGCTCCAGCTTAGACAGACACACATAACGTTGGCGCCCTTTGGCTAAGCCAAACTTAAAACTCATGCCGCCGTGCTGCTGAACCAGAGGCAGATCCTTATGCATTAACTGCTCTTGCAGCGCCACAGTCGCGGTGGCGATGCACACCTTACGGCCACTGGCCAAGGCTTGTGGGATGGCACCCAAGCAGTAAGCCAGAGATTTACCGGTACCGGTTCCTGCTTGCACCACCATAATGCGGCGCTGCTTCTGGTACTCGCCGGCTAAGGTTTTGGCGATCTCAGCAATAAGAAAGTTCTGTTCTTTGCGCCGGGCAAAGTTGGGAATCGCTTCGGCAATGCCATTGTAGGCTTGGCGCGTGAGTTTTTTGGTTTTATCACTGAGCATGGATTCTGGTCTTAAAAACGATAAGCTGTACATAATACCAGTGTTTAGTTCAGAATGCCTGTATGAAGCAGACTCCTCTCCCCAATGGCTGGTTATTAAGCCGAAATCAAACCCCCGCCGCCAACGGTTTGACCTTAACTTATTGGTTCAGCACCGATAGCGGCCCAGCCTTGGTGGAAGTGAAAGGCCAGCCCTACACCGGATTTGTGGATGCGCAGTTTGCTCCGCAACTGCTTGACTGGTTGAAACCCTGGCCAACCAGTCAGTGGCAACTTAAGCCGGCGCAAGCGATGAGTTTTAGCAATGCACCTCTACAGGTGCTGTACTGCTATTCCGACAAGCTTTGGCAACAAGTGCAGCAATACTGTCAAGAGCGAGGCCGTCCGCTGCTTGAGGCAGACATTCGCCCCTGCGATCGTTATCTGATTGAGCGCCGCATCCGTGGTGGTGCCCAGTGGCGTCGGCAACCCGATGGCAATTATCAGCTTCGAGCCCATGATTTTCATCCCACTCTCTCTTGGGTGTCGTTAGACATTGAGTGCAGCCGAGACGGCGAGCTTTATTCCATTGGCTTGTATGGCGACAGCGATAAGCGAGTGGTGATGCGGGGCCAAGGTCAACAATGTGATTGGATAACTTGGGTTGATACCGAAGCAGAACTCATCCAGAGTTTGCTGGCATGGTTTAGCCAGCATGACCCCGATCTTATCTTAGGGTGGAACGTGGTGGGGTTTGACCTTAAGTTGCTGCAAAAGCGGGCCGAGCTCAATGGTATTGAATTGCGCCTCGGCCGAGGCGACACCCTGCCGCTTTGGCAACAGCAGGCTGGCCCTGGTCGCGGCTTTGGCCTTGAGGGGCGGCTGGTGCTCGATGGCATCGACTGGCTTAAGGCGGCGTTTTACCAGTTTGAGTCTTTCGCACTGGATAACGTCGCCAACGAAATTTTGGGGGAGGGCAAAGACTGCGAGGATGCCAGCAATCGAATGGCGGAAATTGAACACAATTTTCACCACAACAAGTTGGCATTGGCAAAGTACAACCTCAAAGACTGCGAGCTGGTCTGGCGCATTTTTGAGAAGCTTGAACTCATTGAGTTCATGATGAGCCGAGCCCAGCTAACCGGACTTGAGGCGGATAGACTCGGTGGCTCCGTTGCCGCCTTTGTGAACCTGTATCTGCCGGAGCTGCATCGCAGTGGTTATGTGGCGCCAAATTTGGAGCAGAGCGATCTTGCCCCAAGCCCTGGGGGCTATGTGATGGACTCAAAGCCTGGGCGCTACCAACACATTCTAGTATTGGATTTTAAGTCCCTTTATCCCAGTATCATTCGCAGCTTTTTGATTGACCCCATGGGCATGGTGGCAGCCCAGCAAGCGCAAGATGAAGACCGTGTGGATGGGTTTCGCGGCGCGCAGTTTCACCGAAGTCAGCACCACCTTCCTGCCATCATCTCAACCTTGTGGCAGCAACGGGAGCTTGCTAAGCGCAGCCAGAATGCGCCGCTCTCGCAGGCCATTAAGATCATCATGAACTCTTTCTATGGCGTGCTTGGAGCCCAAGGCTGCCGTTTTCATGACCCTCGATTGGCCAGTTCCATCACGCTTCGTGGCCATGAGATCATGAAGCTGACTCGCCAGTGGATTGAAGAGCAGGGCTATGAGGTGATCTATGGCGATACCGACTCCACCTTTGTGCATGTAGCAAACGCCGCTGACAGCCAAGGGGCTCGAGAGGTAGGGGCTCAGCTGGCTGCGCTCATTAATGACAAATGGCAACGTAAGCTCAGCCAAGAGTATGGTCTGGACAGCGTGTTAGAGCTGGAGTTTGAAACTCATTTTGAACACTTTTTTATGCCTACGTTACGAGGAGCAGCCCAAGGCTCTAAGAAGCGTTATGTTGGTGCTAAAGTCGCCGCGGCGGGGGAGATTCAGCTGATTTTTAAAGGGATGGAAACGGTTCGCAGTGATTGGACGCCGCTGGCGAAACAGTTCCAACAAAGGCTGTATCATGCTTGGTTTAAGGGAGAGCCGCTAACTGAGCTTATTCAAGAGCAGGTGAATTTGCTGCTAGATGGTGGCTGTGATGAGCTGCTGTTGTATAAGAAGCGATTGCGCCAGCCGCTGGAACAGTATCAGTCCAAAGGCCCCCATGTGATCGCTGCGGAAAAGGCTAATGCCAAACTTGGCCGCGCTCGTTACGGTCGTGGCAGTCGAATTGGCTATTTTATGACCTTGGCTGGGCCTCAGCCACAGGTAGCATGTACGGCCGCCATCGATTACCAGCATTATCTGGATAAGCAATTACGTCCTATCATCGAGCCCATTGTCGCCCACACAGAACCACCGATGGATCTGGAGCAGCTCCTGAACGGACAATTGGGGCTGTTTTAGAAAATAGCGTGCACTGATTTACATAAGGTTGCGCTAAATGGTCGGGGGCCGTTGATCTTTTGCGCTCATTGTTGAGCCATACATTGATTTGCCGAGTCCTGAACCTAACCATTTGTGTGGTTCAGACGATAAACTAAGAGTTTCAATGCGCCCTGCGAGGCCAGATTAATGGCGCCTACTTTGTGTCAAACGACTTCGACGTTGAGCCACTGCGCCTTCAATGATTTTCCTTAATCAAAAGCCATTGCCCGAGGCCAAAATTTCATCACCAAAGATAAACAACCCCTAGCATTTTGTATCGCGGTATTTCAGGCATGAATAAGGTAATCACGGTTTATTATTTCAAAACGGATGTTAGTTTTGAGTTTGAGTGAAATTAGTTTCTAATTTGTTAAAAATGCCACTATATAGTGATAACGTTTGTGATTTGAAGTTGTAAATGGCATAAAAATTCAATTCACGGAACTTTTTTGTGATCTAGATCGATGCCCTTGTTTCACCTTCTTGCTAGTCTCCTTGCCCTCATTGGATGAACGCCGCTCGCGATGGATTGGGGAGCAATTAAGAATCAGACACAAGTAAGGTTAAGACTCATGAAAAAGTCACTTTTAGCAGTAGCGATCCCCGCCATCTTGGCCACTCAGGCTCAAGCTGTAGAACTATATAACGACGGTAAAAGCACCCTGACCCTTGGCGGTCACATTACTGTGATGGTTGACGACAAGTCTGGCGATGCCGAACTTAACGACGGCACTTCTCGCATTAACCTTGCTTTTGATACTCAACTGGGTAACGGTTTTACCGGCTACGGTAAAGTTGAACAGGCAGTAAACCTGGTTGAAAGCGGCGACGGTTTCAAGAGCCGTTTGGGCTACGTTGGTGTTAAACACGACGATTACGGTAGCCTGACCATGGGTAAGCAGTGGGGCGTATTCTACGATGCGGAAGTGGTAACCGATTACCCGTTCGCATTCTACGCTGATCATGGCGGCATCTACTCTTTCGGCGCTGATGGTGGCGAATCTGGTATGGGCCGTGCTGATAAAGCCGTGGTTTACCGCAATGGCTTCGATCTGGGCAACGCTGGCGCTCTTGAGTACGGTCTGCAGTGGCAGGGTACCAACGGTGCATTTGACGATCGCTTCGGTGGTAGCTTGGCTTACCTGATTGGTGACTTCCGTTTCGCAACTGCTTACTACGGCGGTGATGTAAACGAAGAAGTTTACGGTATCGCTAAAGGTGAGTCTGTAGACGGCACCGCATTCTCCGTTGCTTACGGTACTTGGGGTAAAGGTTTCTACGCCGCTGCAACTTATTCTCTAGTAGACAACACCGAAGCGGGCTACCGTTTCGTTGGTGAAGGTGAAGGTTTTGAGTCTACCGTTGCTTACGGTACCGAGAATGGCCACATCTTCCACGCGGGCTACCGCTTCATGGACTCTAAAGACGTGATTCAAGAACTGGGCCGCAAGTACAGCGAAGAAGATTTCATCTTCGGTGTGGCGAAGAGCCTGACCAACCGCATGCAAACCTTCGTTGAGTACCGTATCTCTATGGGCGACGACACCGGTTCTGCAATTGGTGTGAGCGACAACGCCTTTGCTATCGGTCTGCGTTACTACCTGTAAGGATTAGGTACTAGGAGCGACGCCTCCTAGCTAGCGAAAATTTCAGAAACCTCGAGCTTTGCTCGGGGTTTTTTTTGATCTTATCGTTCACTTCCCTTGTGAATGCAAAAACACCAAATGTTACGAGCATGTTTCGCTCCTTGGGTTTCCCTATCTCTCCTATCCAGCTAAAAACCTGATTCAGGGTCTTTATTTGGAGTTTTGTTTCACTAATTTCAGTTATCTCCCATGCCAGCCCCTAATGGTTAATGTCAAGGTGTTTTTGTGTAAACGAATTGTATCTAAATGGTTGCAATGAGTGTTTTGCTGTGATTAATATTTGCATGAGATTGGGGAAACCCAATTCCATCCTCGAACTTGGATTTAGTTTGAGTACGGAAATAAAAAAATACACATTGATGTGTCTAGGGAGATAAGAATGCAAAGCAGCACAATTTCGAAAGCTGTTAAGTATGCGCTGGTGGTCGGAGCGACGACAGCCGCTTTTACAGGACAAGCTATCGCCGAAGAAGGCGTTGAACGAATTGAAGTAACCGGTTCTCGAATTCAGCGAGCAGAATTCGCTTCATCGAGCCCTATTTCCAGTTTCGATGCTTCTGATATCGAAAAGTCTGGTGTAGCCAGTGTTGACGAGTTTTTGAAATTCATTCCCTCAACCTCTGGTTTCCAGTTGGGTGCCACAACCAACAACGGCAACGATGGTGCAAAGAAGATCGACGTACGTGGTTTAGGGTTTAACCGCACACTGGTACTGATTAATGGTAAGCGTACCATTGGTGATGTGAATGGTGATGGTGCGGTTGACCTTAACCAAATTCCACTGAGCATGGTTAAGCGTATCGATGTACTGCGTGATGGTGCATCAACCATTTACGGAACCGATGCGATCGCTGGTGTTGTGAACATCGTACTTCAGGATGACTTTGAAGGTATTCGTGTTAGCGCTTCTTACGGTGCGGGCACAGAAGACTGGGATGCTAAGCAAAAGATTCTGTCCATCCTGATGGGTGCTGCCAGCGATAAGGGCCACATCAACGTGGCGATGGAATACAGCACTCAAGACGAATTGCTTCAAGGTGACCGTGACTGGGCTCATGACGCGTTATGGCCAATCGCCTCTTATGATGATGATGGCAATGTTACCGGCTTTGAAGCGCAGCCTTCTGGTAGTTCTAACTCTCGAACCATCCGCTTGAATGCGGCACAGCGTGCAGCCATTGTTGCCGCTGGTGGTCCAGATTCAGGCAACTGGATCGTAGATGCAGAAACGGGTCAGGTACGTCCGTTTACGCCGTCTGATGTGTATAACTACGCACCAGTGAACGCACTGATTACACCAAACGACCGTTATCAGTTTGCGTTGACGGGTTCTTATGAGGTAGCTGATCAGACTCAGGCTTATGTTGAGGCACTTTACACTCACCGTGAATCTCACCAACGTCTGGCACCAGATGCGTCATTTGGTCAAGGCCCTTCAAACCAATTAGTGTGGGATAACCCGAATAACCCGTTTAACGATGCCGCTTCCAACCCGTGGGGTGTGGACTTCTCTGCCGATAGCAATGAAGCAGCGATGGCCGATTCTAAGGATCTTCAAGGTATCTACATCAACCGCCGTTTCACCGAAACTGGTGGTCGTATGTACAGCCAGCGAGCGGATACCTATCGCCTGTTGACCGGTCTCCGTGGTGAGCTGACTGATAGCATTTCATGGGATGTGTCCTACACCTACGCTTACAACGAGCAGCTGGACAACACAACCAACTTGCACCGTAAAGACCGTTGGCAAACCATTGTTAACGAAAGTGCATGTATGGAAGATCCAGCGTGTGCCGCGGTTGGTGTATTGGACCCATTCTCTGACTACGGCACTATCACTGCAGAGCAGTTGAACTACCTAACTGCGAAGTCGCTGAAAGATTTCTATTGGGGTGAGCTGAATCATTGGATTGCGACCATCTCTGGCGATACCTACGATATGGTGGAGCTACCAGGTGGTGCCATTGGTTGGGCTGCTGGTTATGAATACCGTAAAGAGAAAGGTGAATTCATTCCTGATGAATTTAGCTCAGAAGGTTTGACCACCGGTGGTGCAAGCGATCCACAGTCAGGCGGTTTCTCCGTTGATGAGTTCTACGTTGAAGCGTACTTGCCGGTTCTGGACACCTTGAGCTTTGAAGCCGCTATTCGCTACTCGGATTACTCCACTTCAAATGGCGATAGCTTCGATTCTACCAACTACAAGATTGCGTTCGATTGGAACCCAATTGAAGAAGTGAAGTTCCGTGGTAACTTCTCTACTGGTTTCCGTGCTCCGAACATCTCTGAGTTGAACCAGAACCAATCTTCAAGCTTCCCGACCGTAGATGCATTGTGTGAATTCGCTGACATTCGTGGCGACTTGACTCCAACTCAGTTGGCTAACTGTAATGCAGACGCTTACACCGGTGAGTTCGGCTTCGCGTATCAGCCTACGTACACCACCGAAGCTCCGGAAGAAGGCCTGAAGCCTGAAGAGTCAGAGTCTTACACCTTAGGTGTTGTTGTTAGTATTCCTGGCTTCGACAGCTTCAATGTTAGCTTGGACTACTGGTCCATCGAGGTTGACGACCTGATCGGTGCTACTGACTATCAGTTGTTGTACAACAGCTGTATGGATTCTGTTGGTTACACAGCGCCTTCTTGTGCAGCCTTTAATATCGAAGACAGTGGTCCGCACAACAGCTGGGGCGCGCCAGGTGATGCGACGTACAGCTTTGGTAACGTAGGTAAGCTGGAAACTGATGGTTTCGATTTAGAAGTTGATTACCTGACCGACGTGGATTGGGGCTTTGTTAACTCCTTCGGCGTGCGCTTCAGTGGTACTTACTACAACTCTCGCAAAGAGACTTGGACCGAGCTGGGCCTGACTCGCGAGATGATTGGCAAAGCGTACCCGTTCGAAGTTTACCCAGAGTTTAAGGCAACTACCTCATTTAGCTTCTCCGGTGAAGACTGGAATGCGGCGTGGGATGTTCGCTACATTGATGAAACCACTGATGCACTGCGTCCTGCGACGACTACCGATGACAACATCGCAGACTCTGTGTTCTATAACGACTTGAGTGCGAGTTACTCATACGCCAATGCGCGTTTCAACCTGGGTATCTATAACTTGTTTGACGAAGAAGCGCCTCGCTATCACAGCGGCTTCAACGCCAATACCGCACCTGGTACCTACGACACCATCGGTCGTCGATTGTTTGCTAGCGTGACTTTAGACTTCTAATCGCCCTGTCGGCATAAAAGATCTATAGTCAATGAGCATAAAAGAACCTGCGAACCCAGTTTTGCAGGTTCTTTTTTTATTACCGAATAAGGAGATTCGATATGTATAAATGGCTAATTTTGTCACTATTTTTGACTGGCTGTGCGGTACAGAAGTCTGGCCAAGACAGTGCTCAATCCGACCCAGACGCAGAGGACGGCGTAGAATTAGCTCAGGATGACTCCGGTTTTGAATGCAAGATGGAAACCCATGTTGGCTCTAAAATCGTGAAAAGGGTTTGTACTACCGCCGCTGAAAGGCAGACTGCCCTTGAATCATCGCAATCAGCGCTTAGGCGCCGTCAAGATAATATTCGCCCAGTGGGTAAGTAATGTGCTTGTAACAAATGATAGGTAGACTACTGTCGTCTGGCTAGGTTCGGGTCTAGTCGGACGAAAAGAAGTGGATCACAAGTTGTAGGGCCATTGGTTATAGGAAATTCATCCTACCTCAATGGACGTGTTTTGGATGAAAAGCCTAGCCTGTTCGTTTCAGCAACCCCTTTCTCCTACCATTTAAAAAATTAACAATAATCACCTATTCCTATTTAATCTTAAAGAATGTCGTCTTTGGCGCTTTTAGCTTGATCTAGGTTCTGTTTTTACTGGCACTTTTAGTTTTTTAATCTTATTTCGGTGCTTGAATTGCCCTTTGATGCTGCCTGTGGTGGTCGCGTGAGCTGAGATTTTCGATTTAAAACTAGCCTAGGCGTCAATTTCGAGAGGTTATCATTCTTTATATAATAGTTATGACATTCTGCGAACAATAACAGTGTTGACACACCTCGGCTAACTGTGGAAAGATGCTGAGGCGTCCACCTATAGAAAGGTGAAGGCTGCAAGGGATATAAATAAATAGACCAATAAGTAGGACTGGCTCTGGCGCAACGCTGCATATAAATGCAAACGTCTCGGAAACGACGTTTAGAGCCGCACACTCACAACAAGACTGGTTGGGAACTATGTCCGTGATTAGTAAAAGAACCGCACTAGCAACTGCCTTTGCTTTCGCATTCGCAGGTACAAGCGTCGCCAATGCTACCTCTTTAGAGAGCATTCAAAAGGCTGATGCAAATATTCAACAAGATGCTGTGAAATCTCAGCAGAAGATCAATAAGCTGTACGATCAGGCTCAAGACATGCTGTTCGACTACCGTCTGGTGGTTGATGAGTATGAAACTCACAAGTCCTACAACGACTACGTTGCTGGCTTGGTTGCCGATCAGGAAGCTGATATTGCCTCTTTGAAAGAGCAGATCGCTGGCATCGACAAAACTCGCCAAGGCGTTATTCCTCTAACCTTTAAGATGATCGACACCATCGACCAGTTCGTCGAGTTGGACGTACCGTTCCAGCTAGAAGAGCGTCGTGCACGTGTTGCTCGTCTGAAAGAAGTTATGGGTGAGTCTGAAGTCTCCACCGCTGAAAAATTCCGTTTGGTTCTGGATGCATACCAGATCGAAAACGAATACGGCAACAAGATGGCTGCTTATGAAGGTAAGCTGAATCTGGACGGCAAAGAGATCACTGTGGATTACTTCCACTTAGGTCGCGTTATCTTCTTGGCTCAGTCTCTGGACCAGAAGAGTGCATGGGTTTGGGACAATGCTAACCGCTCTTGGAAAGCACTGCCTGATGAGTCTATGCGTAGCGTAGCTGGTGCCATCAAAATGGCTCGTAAGCAGGCCGCACCGGATCTGTTGAAACTGCCTGTTCAGACTGCGGAGGGAGCAGAATAATGAAAAAGTTAATCTCTACCGCTCTGGTTGCTGCAGCCCTGTCCATCAGTGGCGGCGCCATTGCTCAAGAATCGGCGAAAGCGGTTTCTTTGGACCAACTGCTTAACCAAGTTAAGACCGAACGTAAATCTGACGGCAAGCTGAACAAAGCTCGTGAAGCTGAGTTCTCTTCAGAGCGTGCTGACAAAGCCGCCCTGCTGAAAAAAGCAAAGTCTCAGCTGGCTGCTGAGAAGAAACGTGGCGAAGACTTGTCTCGTCGTTTCTCCGATAACGAGCAAAACATTAACCAACTGAACGTTGACCTGCAGACTGCGATTGCAGACTTGGGTGAGATGTTTGGTGTGGTACGTCAGGTATCTAACGATACCGCGGGTTTGATTGACGCGTCTCTTATCAGCGCTCAATACCCAGGCCGCGAAGACGTTATGTTTAAGCTGGCGCAAGCCAAAGAGCTGCCAACCATCAAAGAGTTGGAAGAGCTGTGGATTGCCCTGCAAACTGAAATGACTGAGTCCGGTAAGGTAGTTTCCTTCACCGCACCAGTAACCGACTCCAACGGTAACGTTGCAGAGCAGAAAGTGACCCGTGTAGGTTCCTTTACTCTGCTGAGCGAAGGTGAATACCTGAGCTACAACGCAGAAACCGGTACCATCCTGCAGCTGCCTAAGCAGCCTGAAGGCTTCAAGGTAGCTACTGTTAAGAACTTCCTGGGCGCAGGCGCTGGTGAGTTCACTGACACCTTCGTTGATCCATCAAAAGGTGCTCTGCTACAGGTTTACACTCAGAAAGCTTCTCTGATGGAGAAGTATCACCAAGGTGATACCGTTGGTTACATCATTACCGCTCTACTGGGCTTCGGTCTGTTGATCGCTCTGTGGAAAGTAATTGCTCTGACCATCTCTTCTGCTCAGATTCGCTCTCAGATGAAGAACGTGGATAACCCTGGCAACAACGCCTTGGGTCGCATCCTGAAAGTTTACACCGACAACAAAAACGTTGACGTGGAAACTCTGGAGCTGAAGATCGACGAAGCGATTCTGAAAGAAACTCCTAAGATCGAGCGCGGCATCCCGCTGATTAAAGTACTGGCTGCAATTGCACCAATGCTGGGTCTGCTGGGTACCGTAACCGGTATGATTAAGACCTTCGAAAACATCACCCTATTTGGTACTGGCGACCCACAAATCATGGCCGGCGGTATCTCTATGGCTCTGGTAACAACTGTTCTTGGTCTGATTGCTGCTCTGCCTCTGATTCTGGTACACGCTCTGGTAGCTGGCCGCGCCCGCTCCGTAGTTGACGTACTTGAAGAGCAAAGCGCAGGTATTGTAGCAGCGCACGCTGAAGCAAGAGGTAAGTAATTATGCTTTACCTGATAGAACTCTGGGAATCTGTCAGGGGCTTCATGGCAACCGGCGGTGACGTTCTCTGGCTCGTAGCAATTTCACTCTTTTTGATGTGGGTACTGATGCTAGAACGTTACCTCTACCTCAACTTCGTGTTCCCTAAAGAGCGCAAAGCGGTAGTAGAGAAGTGGCACGCTCGTGAGGATAAAACCTCATGGCATGCTCACCGAATCCGTGAAGCATGGCTTTCCCAGGCCAAAGGACAGTTAACTGCTCGAATGGGGATTATTAATGCACTGGTCGCGATTTGTCCTATGCTGGGTCTACTGGGTACGGTTACCGGTATGATCGCAGTATTTGAGGTAATGGCGGTGCAGGGTACTGGTAACCCTCGTTTGATGGCAGGTGGTATCTCAATGGCAACTATTCCGACTATGTCGGGCATGGTAGCAGCCCTTTCAGGGGTATTTTTCAGCACTCGCTTGAATGCCAAGCTGAAAGTGTCTGCTGAGAAACTGCAAGATAGTTTGTCACACCACTAGAGAGAGTTTTTGTATGGCACGCAAAAAGCATGCAAGCGCCGCTGACGGCGCAGAAGTCGATATGACACCGATGTTGGACATCGTTTTCATCATGCTGATCTTCTTTATCGTAACCACGTCGTTCGTTAAAGAGTCAGGTATCGATGTAAACCGTCCAAAGGCCCAACAGGCCAGCAAAAAGCCATCGGCTAACATCTTTATCGGCATTAACGAAGCGGGTCTCGTATACATGGAGAACCGCGAAGTAGATATCCAACGCGTACGTGCAAACGTGGAGCGCATGTTGGCTGAATCTCCAGAAGCATCGGTAATGATTCAGGCTGACAAAGCGGCCAAGCACGGCATCGTGGTGAAGGTGATGGACCAGGTGAAAGCCGCCGGTATCAACACCATCTCCGTTGCAGCTAAGGAAGGGTAATTATGCTTAGATCACTGTTAGCCCTAATTCTTGGCGCGGCGGTGACCTTCGCTCTGTTCTCTTTTATGGCGTTTTTGATCGACGGTGGCGCCAAGCGCGCCGCCAACAAACTCGACATTCCGCCTATTGAGCTTGTGATGGATCGCCAAGACGCGAAAGCGCAGAATAAAGACCGGCCTAAGCCTAAGCCGCCTAAGCCGCCAGAAAAGCCGCCAGAGCCAGTGGATCTGCAGCCAGAAACCAATGATGTTTCTGATGCCGTATCCATCAGTGTTCCTTCGGTTGACCTTGGTGGTGTGAACGCAGGCATGGGTGACGTGGGTAACGCCATGATGCGTGACGGCGACGCGACCCCCATCGTTCGTATGGATCCTAAGTGGCCAATGAAAGCCCTACGTGAAGGTAAGGAAGGTTACGTAGTGATGAAGTTCACCATTAATGAACTGGGTCAACCAGAAGACATTGTGGTGATTGAAGCTCAGCCTAAGCGTCTGTTCGACAAAGAAGCTAAGCGCGCACTTCGTAAGTGGAAATATAAGCCTAAGATCGTAGAGGGTAAGCCGGTGAAACAACCTGGTATTACCGTTCGTCTGGACTTCACTTTAGATAAGCAAAACGGCTAAAGGAGGCATTTTATGCAAATCAAACGCAAATTTGTGCCTGCTTTATTGCTGGCAGTATTGACCTCAGGCATTAGCTCTACCGCATTTGCAGTAGAGAAGTGCGAGATTGATAAGCGCAAAACTAAGGTGATGTCCGAGCGTGTAGGTAAGAAGGTTGGCAAGGCTTTCGAACTTTACAGTGCGGATCAAGTAAATGAAGCGCTGGCGATGTTGCTGGAGATTGAACCGAAAAAGGAATTCGATAAAGCCTATGTAAACCGCTTTATCGGTAACCTTTATGCGGGCATCGATGGCAAAGTTAGCACCGCTTTGAAGCACATTAAATTGGCCGTTGACGCCGATGTGCTAGGTGGTACTGACCACGCCGCTTCCTTGCGTTTGTTGGCTGACCTGTACATGCAGGAAAAGCAATACAAACCCGCTTTGGACATGTATTCCAAATGGATGGCATTTAGCTGTAAAGAGGATAAAAACGTTTATCTGCGTATGGGCCAAGCTAATTTTGAGCTCAAACAGTACATGGACGTGATTCCTCTAGCTGACAAAGCCATCGCCTTGGAAGAGACTCCCAACAAAAACGCTTATATTCTGAAGATGGGCTCTTATGTAGAGACCAAGCAGTATAAGAAAGCGGCGAAAGTTGTGGAGCAGATGGTTGAGCTATTCCCTAGTGAAGGTCGCCTGTGGGTTCAGTTGTCGCAAATGTATCTTCTGAGCGAAGACTACCAAAAGGCACTGTACACCGCGGACGTTGCCCATCGCCAAGGGCTTCTGGAAAAACCAGCTGAGTTTAAAATGTTGGCTCAGTTGCTTGCCCAGAATGGCATCCCTTTTAAATCTGCTCAAATTCAGGAGAAATACCTGAAGGATGGCTTGGTCGAAAAGGATGAACAATCTCTGTCTATGCTGGCTAACACTTACCACCAAGCTAAAGAGATTAAACTTGCCGCTAAGTACTACGGCGAAGCCGCTGAACTTAGCAATGAATCTAAGCACTTTGCAAAACAAGCGGCACTGCTGCTTGAGATTCAGCAGTTTAAATCTGCGCAAGCCGCGGGTAAGAAGGCCCTTCAAGCAAAAGGCGTTAAGAGTAAAGGGCAGATCCAGATGATTCTGGCCCAAGCCTACTTCTACAACGATGAGTTTAAGGCAGCCTACAAAGCGTGTGAAGCCGCAACCAAAGATAAGAAGACGGCCAAGGCAGCGTCAAGCTGGCTCGGTTACATAAAAGACACCGCCAAGCGGAAGAACGTCTCTA
Organism: Ferrimonas aestuarii; assembly: GCF_005116665.1. Taxonomy (GTDB): domain Bacteria; phylum Pseudomonadota; class Gammaproteobacteria; order Enterobacterales; family Shewanellaceae; genus Ferrimonas; species Ferrimonas aestuarii. Next base: position 479,924 of record NZ_SWCJ01000001.1, read on the forward strand.
TCTAATTTGAAAGGCCCCGCAAGGGGCCTTTTTACATTAGGGACAAATTTAGAATATTAACAAGGAGCCCCCATGAGAGTGGCAAGTGTAGCCACGGCGATCGCCGTAGCATTCTCCATCGCAGGTTGCAGTCAGCCTGAGTCGCAATCCGCGCCGAAATCAGCCCAGCAAAGCCAAGTTGCATCAACTACAACGAGCCAACAGACTGTTGAGCAACAATACTTGGCGTTGGTTGAAGCCTATTTTAACGACAATTTGGCCCTGCATCCGGTGATGTCCACTTACGTTGGCCATACCGATCTCAATGGAAAGTTTGACTTCGAACTGAGTGAAGCCTACCTGGAAGGGCGTCATAATCTAAACAGTAAGATGAAGTCTGATCTCGCTAAGATTGACGTCAGTAAGTTACCACCCCAGCATCAAATTGGCTTTGAAGTGATTAGCTATGAGGTGGATATGGCCTTAGAGGAGGAGACTTTTCCGTTCCGCTGGCTGCCTTTAAATCAGTTTTATAGCCAAGTATTCACTTTAGTCCAGTTGGGAAGTGGTGAGTCGGCTCAGCCGTTTGTGACCGTTCAGGATTACGACAACTTTATCGGTCGCATGCAAGGCTTTTCGGAATGGGTTGATCTGGCCATTATGCGTATGGACGAGGGCATTAAATCCAAAGTGGTTCTGCCTAGGGTTTTGGTTGAGCGGATGATCCCTCAAATCCAATCACAGATCGTGGTTGACGCCAGTGAGTCTATCTTTAGCCAACCTCTGTCGAATTTGCCAAAAGGTCTTGATGAGCAGCAAGCCAAAGCACTTACTGAGCGCTATCAACAGGCGATCATACAGACTCTGATGCCCGCCTTTTCGAAGTTGCACAACTATCTTAACGACACTTACCTAGCGGCTTCTCGTGGCTCTCATGGCCTGTGGGGTGTACCTAATGGTGCCGATTGGTATCAGTACCTGTCTGATCAGCAAACCACCACTAAGATCCCAGTGGATAAGATTCATCAACTGGGTCTGGATGAAGTGGCTCGTATTTTGTCAGAAATGGATAAAGTGCGTCAGCAAGTGGGCTTTGAGGGTGATCTGCAGGCGTTCTTTGATCATCTAGGCTCCGATCCCCAGTTCTTCTTTACAGAGAAGCAGGGCTTGATAGATGGCTATATGGCGCTTAAAACCAAGATTGATGGGGTATTGCCTGGCTATTTTGATGTGGAACCTAAGGCGGATTACGTGGTTAAGCCTGTAGAGCCATTTCGCGAACAATCGGCAGCGGGGGCGAGCTACGACGCTCCGGCTCCAGATGGCAGCCGGCCCGGTGTGTTCTACATCAATACTTATAACCTAAAAGCTCAGCCTAAATGGGGCATGACGACACTGTCACTGCACGAAGCGGCCCCAGGGCATCACTTTCAGATTGCCATCAAACAGGAGCTTGAGGGTGTGCCAAGTTTCCAACGTTTTGGAGGCTACAATGCGTTCGAAGAGGGATGGGCGCTATATGCTGAATACCTAGGTATGGAGATGAGGCTGTTCACAGATCCATACCAGTACTTCGGCAAGCTATCGGATGAGATGCTTCGAGCTATGCGCTTGGTGGTCGATACCGGCTTGCACGCTAAAGGCTGGAGCCGCGAACAAGCGATTCAGTATATGCTGGATAATAGCCCAATGGCGGAATCTGATGTTACCGCAGAAGTTGAGCGTTACATGGCTATCCCTGGCCAGGCGCTGTCCTATAAAGTAGGCCAGCTAAAAATACTTGAGCTGCGTAAATATGCAGAAAAGGAGCTTGGAGATCGATTTGATATTAAAGCATTCCATAATCAAGTGTTGACTTCAGGTTCACTTCCCATGGCGGTATTGGAGCAAAAAATTCACCACTGGGTTGAAACTTTGTAGCAAGCCTCAAAAAAATCAAAAAGGGGAGCGTGAGTCCCCCTTTTTATTATTTTATTTGTGATGCATGTCACAGTTATTGCTTTTGTGGTTGTACATGTTGTTAACCATTCTTGGGAGGTAAATTCTCTGTATAAAGCGCAATTATCCAGATGATGCTGCTGCTTTGTTTGTATTTTGCCCATCTTCAATAAGCTTGCTTTCAGTTTGCATATCTATTTAGCAACATTCTCTTAAATCTTGCCTGCTGCCAGTGCAACATATCGCGCATTGCTATTCACCTGATTGTTTAACAGTATCGATGCAAGCCAATTCAACATGGTGTTGATGAGAAAGGCCAAATAAAAATATAAGAAGCAGTGAGGGAGTTAGGGATGAAGAATCAGACGTTGTTGGCGAAAGCCGTAAGATTCGGATTGATCGCTGGTGCGGTGTCACCAGCAGCCATGGTTAATGTTGCGATGGCAGAAGAGGGGGCGGATGTTGAGCGCATCCAAGTAACGGGTTCCCGTATCCAACGTCAAGATATGGAAACGGCATCGCCAGTTTCTGTTATCGATTCTGCAAGTATTAAAGCCGAAGGTTACACCTCTGTGGATCAGGTGCTTCAGTCTCAGCCATCGATGGCGGGTATGGCAGTTGGCTCTACCACCAACAATGGTGCAGATGGTGTGGCCCAGGTAGACCTACGAGGTATGGGTGCAAACCGCACTTTGGTGCTGCTGAATGGTCGCCGTATGGTGAACTCAGGCTCTGGCGCTGACTCTGCTGTGGATCTGAACGCCATCCCAGTTGCGATGATTCAGCGTATTGAAGTACTGAAAGATGGCGCATCCGCAGTATATGGTTCTGATGCCATTGCTGGGGTAGTAAACATCATCACCAAGAAAGACTTCGAAGGTTTCCAGCTGGACGTGAACGGTGGCATCACCGGTGAGTCTGACGGTGAAAACATCGAAATCTCCGCTCTGTACGGTAAGTCTTTTGATGATACCAACTATACCCTTGGTTTCTCTTATACCGATCGCGGTACGGTTAAGCAGTCTGATCGTGATTGGATTCCACCAGGTAGCAGCTCCTTCATTCCGGGTGGTTCTTTGGGCGGCATGGTTCCAGATGGCAACGGTGGTTGGAAACCTCGTGAAACTGGTTATGACTATACCGATGATTCCTATCTGCAGACGCCAAGCACCAAGTACAGCTTGTTTACCAATCTGACTCACCAGATTGATGATGACACCGAATTCAGTGCCGATTTCCTGTATACCCGTCGTGAGTCCGAGCAGCAGATGGCATCACAGCCAGCCAACTTAATGTTGGACGTTTGCGGCGAGCAGGGCGCGGATCCTGAGAAGTGTTTGACACTGACTGACGAAATGATTGCTGCGGGTATCGAAGCTGACGATACCGGTCGTGTGAACTACCGTCGTCGTATGGTTGAAGCCGGTCCTCGTATCTACAGTCAGGAAACCGACACCATGCGTCTGTCGGCTGCATTAGCTGGTTACGCAGACATCAACCAGGGTATGGATTGGGAAGTGTCTTACACCTATGGCCGTAACCGTGCCGATACCTGGGTAGATAACTCCATCAATGCCGTGAAGATGGCTGATTCCATCTACGCTAATCCAGACGATTGGTTCTCTGGTAACCCTGACGATATCGCTGGCTACGTTGGCGATGTAAGCTACAAAGAGACTACCGATGGTGGTAACGACCAACACACTTTGGCTGGTGTAATCAGCGGTGAGCTATTTGATGTCTCCGGCGGCGCAGTGGCCTTCGCGCTGGGCGCGGAATATCGCTATGAAAGCGGCTTCTATAATCCAGATCCTGTGATCATTGCCGGTGAAGGTACCGCGGCTCAGCAAGATCCGACCGATGGCAATTACGATGTAATCTCCATCTACCAAGAGGTTTCCGTACCCTTTAGTGAAACGGTGACCGCGGAGTTCGCGCTGCGTTACGACGAGTACAACACCTTTGGCGGTGCCACTACTTGGAAAGTTGGCCTGACTTGGGAACCAACCGATGACTTGATGCTGCGAAGTGTGATTGCTACCGGCTTCCGTGCGCCAAACGTGAGCGAGCTGTATGGTGGTAATTCCGGTTCATACGATTACCTGGATGATCCATGGGGCAACGAACTGGACCCACAGATCTTGGTTAACTATACCTCAGACGAAAATCTGAAAGCGGAAGAGTCTGATTCCTTCACCGTCGGTTTGGTTTACTCCCCAAGTTACGTGGATGGGCTGTCGTTCACTCTGGACTACTGGCGCTTTAAGATCGATGACGCCATTGCTCGTCTCGATGTACAAGCTGGTCTGAATGCGTGTTATGAAGGCGATACCACTGCCTGTGAGACCTTTAGCATCACTCCAGATGGTAACCTGGAGAACCTGACTAACCCGTTGACCAACGTGGGCTATCAGGACACCGATGGTCTGGACTTTAACGCTAACTACGGCTTTGAAGCCCTAGGCTGGGATTGGAAGATCAACAACGACCTGACCTATCTGCTGAAATTCGAGCAGGATGGCGTTGACTACACCGGAACCATTGGCGGCATGTTTGGTGGCTACGCGGAAGTGAAGAACAACTTCTCAGTGACGGCCAGCAGCGATAACTTCTCTGTTCTTTACTCTGCCCGCTACTTGGGTGAGATGGATGAGATCAACAGCGGTGACAAGGTAGATTCCATCACTTATCACAACGTGTCAGCGACTTACTTTGTCAATGATCAGGTATCAACCACCTTCGGTGTACGTAACCTAACCGATGAAGACCCTCGCGAAGTGTCCTCTGGTAACGATGCAGGTACGGTACCAGAAGTGTATGAGACCATCGGTCGTACCTTCTTCGCTGGTGTGAACGTTCGTTTCTAACCGCCCCCTAAGTCGATAAAAACAGAAAGGCCTTGCAGCAATGCAAGGCCTTTTTATTTTCAAAATATAACTGCGAGTTTATTCGCTGTTTGCACGTACTTTCACACTTCTATTCATTCCATTGTTGTTCTTAGTCACTTTTGACTCAAATTTCAGATAGAGATTTCTTTGATTCCTTTAATGGCTGATCATGATCACTATTTCCCAGTGTTTAGGCAGTGGATTGTGATGCCTTATGTGTTTTATTTGTTAAAAGATGCCATTTTGCCTGCCACTAAATTGACGCCGTTTTGAGCTATTCCAGCCATGTCAACGTGATTTGCTCACAAATTTTTAAATTTATTTTGTTGCGAAAATGTAAATTAAATTTTGGCCTTATTGGGAAAAAATTGCGTTTAATGCCGTGAATCGATGTTTTTATCTTTGCTTACATTTCATATGTTAAAAATATGTTTTTGGAGTAACGATAAGTAAACATTTGCGGCGTTGACTAACCGCAATCCAATGGGCAGCATCAAATACAACCAAATGGATAACCATTGGCCAACAAATATTAAAACAACATCAACAATTATAAAGGACTCAGTCATTAGGGAGGATATGATGACTTTTAAGACTGCTGTAAGTAAGGCTGTTACGAGTTCGCTGTTAGCGGCGGCCGGTGCCACTGTTGTTACCAGCATGCCAGCAATCGCAGAAGAAGGTGAAAGTGTAGAACGCATTGAGGTGACCGGTTCACGAATTAAGCGTTCTGACATGGAAGGTTCAAGCCCAGTTACTATTATTGACGCTTCCTCTATTGCCGCCACTGGCGCAACCACTATTGATTCCGTACTGCAGACATTGACTTCTGCAGGTGGTGCGATGACCAACCCAGGCATTAACAACGGCTCTGGCGGTAACACTCGTGTCAACCTTCGTGGTCTAGGATCTCAACGTACTTTGGTACTGGTAAACGGTCGTCGTATGATCGCATCCGGTACTGGTGCGGCTTCTACCGTTGATTTGAACACCATCCCTGTTTCCATGGTTGAGCGTGTTGAAGTACTGAAGGACGGCGCGTCTGCTGTTTATGGTACCGATGCGGTAGCCGGCGTAGTTAACGTTATTTTGAAGCGTGATTTCGAAGGTTTCGAAATGAATCTTCAACAGGGCATTTCTGGCGAAGGCGATGCCGAGGTAACCAGCATCGACTTTACCTTAGGTACCGCATTCGACAAAGGTCACTTGGTCATGGGTGTTCAGTACACCAACCGTGGCGAAGCGTCTCAGGCGGACCGAGGCTTTAGTAATTGTCCTCTGAACGAAGCTGGCGATGGCAGTGCGCCATATTGCGGCGGTAGCTCCTATGCCGAGGGCGGTCATATATGGGGTGATTCTAACCACGGTATCGTCGGCAGCGGCCCAGAAGGCGCTTACGCCATTGGTGATTCAGGCCACTACGGCTCCTATGTTGCTAAGTTGGATGATGCTGGCGAGCCTGTTCTGGATGACGATGGTAATCAAATCCCAGTATTCAAATACCACGAAGGCATGTCAGAAGCGGATCTGAGTGGCCGCGGTGGTGAATATCACGACTTCACCAATGAAGATAAGTACAACTACTCAGCGTCAAGCTACCTGTTTACGCCAATGGAGCGTATCAACTTGACCATGAACGGTACTTACGAGTTGACTGAGTCAACCACTTTCTTTGCCGAAACCATGTATACCAAGCGTTGGTCTGAGCAGCAGATGGCACCACAGCCAATCTGGAGCACCAGCGGTTGGGAATATGATCCAATCAGCGAAGGTGGTTGGATGACCGATGACTTGCTGCCGTGGGTTCAGCCAGGTGAGAAAGTAAGTTACGGTCGTCGCATGAGCGACACCGGTAACCGTGTATTCAACCAGACCGTTGATACCGTTCGCGTAGTGTTGGGTCTTGAAGGCGAGTTTGACAACGGTTGGGGTTGGGATGTTGCCTACACCAAAGGCCGTAATGACTCTACCGATACCTTGGCTAACCTGCATAATATCGGTGCAATCAACGAAGCGGTTAAAAACAAAGAGTTTGACCCATTCCTGCAGTCCTCATGGCAGGGCGAGAGCATCGAACCATTCATCTACACTGAGCTGAACTCTGGTAGCAGTGAGATGGACATTTTGTCTGCTACCATCAATGGCGAGCTGTTTGAATTGCCTGCCGGTTACTTGGGCTTCGCAGCTGGTTATGAACATCGCCGTGAATCGGCGAAGTACACGCCAGACTCTTTGACTGCTCAAGGTTTGGCGAACGATCCACCGGTTGAGCCAACCAGCGGTTCCTTCACCGTTGATGAAGCGTACGTTGAATTGTTGATTCCACTGCTGAGCGACGCCTTCTTAGCGGAAAGCGTAGAGCTGAGTACTGCTGCACGCTACTTCGACTACAGCACCTTCGGCGATGACTACACTTGGAAAGTGGGTCTGACTTGGCGCGTAAACGATGAGTTGATGGTGCGTGGTGTGGCATCTACCGCTTACCGTGCCCCAACTGTCGATGAGCTGTATGGCGGTGCGTCTCCAGCATTTGACCAGATCACTCACCCTGCGACTGATCAGACTCAGGCGGAAGTTACCGTTGGTGGTAACGAACTGCTAACCCCAGAAGAAGCAGACATCTACACCATGGGCCTGGTTTACGAGCCGAGCTTTGTTGATGGCCTATCTTTGACTGTGGATTACTATGACATCGATATCACTAACGCGATTAGCTCTGTAGACTCTAACTACATTGCGAACCAGTGTCTGGGTGCTAGCGGCGAGAAGATCAACGTAGGTACGGCCCTGTGTCAGGCGTCTAACATCGCAATCGACAGTACCGGTCGCATTACGTTTGACAACGGTTTGCAGAACCTGGGTGGCGCGGCGACTTCCGGCTTCGACATCAACGTGGCGTATGCGTTTGAAGCTTGGGGCCTAGATTGGCGTGCAAGCTTGGACACTTCTATCCTAGACAGCTATGAAGAGCGTGACCAAGACGGCAACGTGCTGGATTACAAAGGTTACATTACCTCTGGTAGTGGTGCCTATGCAGAGTACAAGACAAACTTTACTCTGACTGCCAGTGCGGATGACTGGAGTGCCAACTACGAGATGCGTTACATCGGCGAAATGGATTCCTTCAGCTGTAAGGATGACACCAGCAAGTGTTACGCACCGAGCGTAGACTCCATCATCTATCACGACATCTCTGGTAGCTACCACGTGAATGACATCGTGACTATCTCTGCGGGTGTTGATAACGTGTTGGATGAAGAGCCTCCTTATTACTCAGGTAATAATGACTCTAACACCGACCCATACACCTATGATGTAATTGGTCGTTACTTCTTCGGTCGAGTAAGTGTTAAATTCTAATTACAGACTCGAGTAATCGATAAAATGAAAGCGCCCCAATCGGGGCGCTTTTTTATTAACATTTCCACTGAAAAATAATTGTTATCATTTGCTGTGCGTCATGAACAGTATTCGCCTTGGCGATAAAGTGAGCAGTTGAAAATTCGAATGAAATTTACATTGTTTATTTATCGTGCATTTAAACTTTGATGAGTTTTAAATGTTATTAATCAATTGCAGGAGTAATGGTGTCTGCAGGTTGCTTTCATGGATTAATGTTCCATTTGTGTTAAATTTTAGTGTTTAATTTCGCTTCATTTTGTGTGATCAAAGTCCTTGCAACTAAATATTAAAAATCGCAGTATTTTTGTTCGAGCGAAGGAAACCGCTCGTTAACAAAAACAAAAATGCTAGCTGATCAAAGCTATTTGGAGATAATAAAAATGATGGTGCAATCAAAGTTGTCACGTGCCGTAAAAGGAGCGTTGTTTGTTTCACTAGCTGCGACTTCCATGAGCGCGCAAGTTGCAGTCGCACAAGAAGATGAAGTAGAACGTATTGAGGTTACCGGTTCTCGCATTAAGCGTACCGATATGGAAAGTGCATCTCCGGTAGTTGTCGTTGGCGCGGCAGATATCGAGAAGGGCGGTTTCAACTCTGTACAGGACGTTCTGGATAACCTATCCCAAAACTCCGGTGGGTCCATGACTCAGCAGGAAGTTCACGGATTTACCCCGTCAGCCTCTTCCGTAAACCTGCGTGGTGTAGGTGCCGGTCGAGTTCTGACTCTGATCAATGGTAAACGTGTTCCTAAATACCCATTTGCAGCAGGTGGTACCGACAACTTCGTTGATACCGCAAACATGCCTTTGGGTGCCATTGAGCGTATTGAGATTCTGACCACGGGCGCTTCTGCGATCTACGGTTCAGACGCCATGGGCGGCGTAATCAACATCATTCTGAAAGAAGAAGTTGATGAAACTACCGTTAAGGTTCGTACTAGCGACACCGACGAAGGTGGTTACTCTCGCAGTAACTTCTCTTTGTTGACCGGTGCCAGCAACGATACGTCCAACCTGACCTTCTTCATTGAGTATGACGATCGGGAAGCGCTGAAATCCAGCGACCGCCCTGATTGGGGTACGGATATGGTTGAAGGCAACCCATACGCTGGCTATAGCTCCTACGGTGCTACCTTGTACAAAGATGTCCCAGGGGCCGATACCCTTATCGAAACCCTGAGCGCGGAAGAGTGTGCCGAGCGTGGTTACACCATGCGTGACGACGGCATCTGTGGTTTTGACCGCTCTACTGCCCGTGACTTCATGCCAGAGCAGCAGCGTTTGTCTACTATGATCAACTTCAGCCGTGAGCTTAACGAAGATCACAAGCTGTATGGTCGCATGGACTACACCCACTCTAACGTGTACCGCGAAATCGAACCATTGGCGATGAAAGACTTCACTTTCACCGTAGATGGCGACGACGTTGTTGTGTCTTCCATCAAGTTCCCTGAGATGAGCGAAGTGATGAAAGGTGCCGCCGCAACCGGTTCTACCGCGTTTAACGGTGACTTCGCTGGCGCTGAAGATGGTGAGTACTACTACACCCGTCGTCTGACCGAAATGGGGCCTCGTCGTGCTGAGTACACCACCAACAACTTTGCTTTCCTTAGCGGTGTTGAAGGTTACTTGACTGATGACATCGAATACGATGCCAGCTGGTCTTTCTCCCGCCAGAAAGTAGACACTAAGAGTGAAGGCAGCCCAACCGTACAAGGTATGTTTAACTACATCACCTCTGACGGCGGTAAGTCGATGCTGGAGACCATCTCTGCAGAAGACGCGGCAGCCATGGCCTATCAAGGTTCTAAGACTGGTGAATCCACTCTGAGTGTAATGAGCTTTGGTATCAACGGTGACGCTTACGAGTTGCCTGCTGGTCCAATTGCTTACGCTGCGGGTGTTGAGTACAGCCGTGAATGGTTCGAAAGCTACGATGATGCCTTCACCTCCGCTGGTGGTGTAATGGGTACCGGTGGTAGCTCCGCTGAAGGTAGCCGCAAGCAGTATGCTGGTTACGTGGAAGTGGCATTCCCAATCTTGGACGAGCTGACTCTGACCACTGCGGGTCGTTACGACTACTACGATGATGCTTCTGATGTAGGTGGCCGTTTCACTCCTCAGGTGGCGGTAGAATATCGTCCTATGCCTGAGCTGTTGGTTCGTGCTCTGTATGCGGAAACCTTCCGTGCACCAGACATGCAGCGTCTGTTCGGCGACCCGACCAGCGCCTACTCAACCGTAATCGATACTCCTCGTTGTGAAGCCGCTGGTAACCCAGATGCGCCTGAGTGTCAGAAGATCGACTCTTTGCCAATCACCATTGGTTCAAACCCAGACCTGAAAGAGGAAACGGGTACTAACTGGAACATCGGTTTCGTATGGGATTACGAAGGTTGGACCGTAAGCATGGATTACTGGAACGTTGAAATTAACGATCTGGTTAACGATCCAAGCGCTCAGTACATTCTTGACCACGCAGACGCGTTTGCGGACAAGATTGAACGTGACGAGAACGGTGAGTTGGTGTCTGTGAATACTCAGGCTATCAACATGTCCAGCCAGGAAACTGCTGGTATCGACTTCAGCTTCACTTACGTGTACGACTGGGGTTCATACGGTGACCTGCGCTTTAGCTTGGACGGTACTTACCTGACCAAGTGGGACACTCAGCTGAACGCAGACTCTGAAGTACTGGATCTGATCGATGGCGAAGACTCTGCACCGCAAATCCGTGCAAACTTCACCACTGGCTGGACCTACGGTGACTTTGGTACCAACGTGCTGGTTAAGTACATCGATGGCTACAATGGTCAAAACCAAGACTACTTCAAAGAGAATGGTCTGGACAGTGACTACGACACCGAGGTTGACTCTCACATCGAAGTTAACTTGATGGCAAGCTACAACTGGGAAACTTGGCGTTTCACCGGCGGTATCAACAACGTCTTTGATGCCGAGCCTGAGATTGATCAGACCCAATCTAGCTGGCCTCACTACAACCGTGGTTACTACAACGTGATCGGTCGTGAGTTCTACTTGTCAGCGGAATACACTTTCTAAAATCTGCTGAAGAGTAAGCTATGATAAAGCCCCGTTTAACGGGGCTTTTTAGTATCTGTAACCATCAATGTAAAGTGTGTCACAGTTCGTTACGAATTCTGTGGAAATGACCGGATCTAGCCACTGCGAATCCCGTAGCTAATTGTTACCCTAGTTCACAATTTAGAGTCGCAATAATAACAATTCGCTCCAGGGCAGGACGACATGAAACGAACCTTACTTGCAATCACCTCACTTGCCGTCGCCATTGGCGGTGCCATCTATTACAAAGAATCCCAACAATCCAGTGCGGCAAAATCCGCACCCAAACGAGGCACGCCAACCGTGGTGGTGGCCAATGTTGCCCAGGAAACCATGCGCCAAGCAGTCGAAGCGCTGGGAACGGTAAAGGCCCGCGAATCAGTGGTGCTCTCAGCCAAAGTCACCGACACCGTGGAAGAGGTGCATTTTGAAGATGGCCAAGGGGTAAACTCCGGTGCCCTATTGCTTACCTTGCGTGATGGTGAGCAGCAAGCCAAGCTACGCGCGGCCAAAGCCAATCTAAAGGAGCAGCAGCGAGAGTATGACCGCATCAAAGATCTGGTGGCTAAGAAAACCGTGGCCAGTTCGGAGCTAGATCGCTTATCTACCTCCATCGACGTGGCGCGGGCCAATCTCGCTCAATATCAGGCGGAGTTAGATGCGCGTTTTGTGCACGCGCCATTTAGTGGCGTGTTGGGCTTTCGCCGAGTCAGCCCAGGAACCCTAGTGACTCCAGGCACAGAGATCGCCACTCTAGATGACATCGAAGTGGTGAAGCTGGACTTCCCCGTGCCAGAGCGATTCCTGTCTCAGTTGCAGCCGGGCCGCAGTGTTGAAGCCAGCAGCCGCGCCTTTCCTGAACGCATCTTTACCGGCAAGGTGGTCAGCGTCGACAGCCGAGTTGACCCTGATACTCGCTCTGTCGTCGTGCGAGCGGAGGTCAGTAACGACGATCTGGCACTTCGTCCCGGCATGTTGATGACCCTGAAACTCATCACCGAGCAGCGCCAGACCACCGTGGTGCCTGAGGAGGCGCTGATTCCGCTTCAAGATCGCCAGTACCTGTTTGTGGTCAACCGCGACAGCAAGATTGAACAGCGGCAGGTGGAGGTTGGGCTGCGGGTTCGCGGCAAAGCCGAGATCCTCTCTGGCGTTGAGGCTGGCGAAACCGTGGTAACTCGAGGCATCATGAAGGTTCGCCCTGGCCAGCAGGTTAACACGCGCGACAGTGAGCGCTTTAGCGTTCAAGGAGTCGGCTAATGGTGTTAACCGATCTGTCGGTCAAGCGACCGGTATTTGCTTCGGTAATCAGCTTGCTGCTGATCGCCTTTGGTTTGGTCTCTTTTGATAAGTTGCCCCTGCGAGAATACCCCAACATCGATCCGCCTATGGTGGAGGTGTCCACCAACTACACCGGTGCTTCGGCGGCGGTGGTGGAAACTCGCATTACCCAGCTGATTGAGGATCGCATTGCCGGCATTGAGGGCATCCGTACCATCAGCTCCTCCAGCCGAGATGGCCGCTCCTCCATCAACCTTGAGTTTAACATCGACCGAGACATCGATGCCGCCGCCAACGACGTGCGTGACCGTGTCTCAGGGCTGTTGGATAACTTGCCGGACGAAGCCGATCCACCTGAAGTGCAAAAAGCCTCCGGCAGTTCTGAGGTGATCATGTGGCTGAACCTACAGTCTTCTCGCATGGATACCTTAGCGCTTACCGACTACGCCCGCCGCTATCTGGTGGACCGCTTAAGTGTGATTGATGGCGTGGCCAACGTTCGCGTGGGCGGTGGCCAAGTGTATGCGATTCGCATCTGGATTGACCGTCAGGCTCTGGCGGCGCGAGGATTGTCAGTCAGTGATGTTGAAAGCGCCCTTAGGGCCGACAATGTAGAGCTACCTGCGGGCAGCATCGAATCTGAAAATCGTCACTTTTCGGTGCGGGTTCAGCGCAGTTTTCTGGAGCCGAAGGACTTTGCCAAGTTGGTGGTGGGACGGGGCGATGATGGTTACCTGATTCGATTGTCCGACGTTGCTCATGTGGAGCTGGGTGCCGAAGAGGAGCGCATCTCTTTCCGAGGTAATACACAGCACATGATCGGCCTTGGGGTGACCCGTCAGTCCACAGCCAACACGTTGGAAGTGGCAAGGTCGGTGCATAAACTGGTGGACGAGCTTAACCAAACCCTGCCCGATGGCATGTCGATTCAGCGCTCTTATGACGCCTCGGTATTTGTGCAGGCCTCCATCGATGAGGTTTACACCACGCTGTTTATTGCCATGAGCTTGGTGGTGGTGGTGATCTATCTGTTCCTTGGCAGTGTGCGCGCCATGTTGATTCCGGCGGTAACGGTGCCGGTTTCGTTAATGGCCACCTTTATCGTGCTTTACGCCTTAGGGTTCTCCATCAACCTGCTGACGTTGCTGGCGATGATTCTGGCCATCGGCATGGTGGTGGATGACGCCATTGTGATGCTGGAGAACATTCACCGCCGAGTGGAAGAGGGCGAATCGCCTTTGAAAGCGGCGTTTCTCGGTGGTCGTCAGGTGGCCTTTGCCGTGGTGGCCACCACCTTAGTGTTGATCTCCGTATTTATGCCGATCACCTTCTTAGAAGGCGACCTGGGCAAACTGTTTCGGGAGTTTGCCATTGCCATGAGCGCGGCGGTGGCTTTCTCCTCATTGGTGGCGCTGACCTTAAGCCCGATGATGTGCTCAAAGCTGCTTAAGCCTGCAGAGCAAGACAGCTGGCTGGTTCGCAAAGTCGATGCCGGTGTTGAAGCGATGAAACGCGGCTATCGCAACAACATCATTCAGTGGATGGCTAAGCCCTATTTGGTGATTGCCATAGTTATCGCGGCGTTCAGCGGCAGTGGCTACTTACTGACTAAGGTGCCGTCGGAGTTTGCGCCGAAAGAGGACCGCGGCTCCATGTTCGTGATGATTAACGGCCCTCAAGGGGCGAGTTACAGCTTCATGAAGGATTACATGGATGAAGTTGAGCATCGCCTGATGCCCTTGGTGGAATCTGGTGAAATTAAGCGTTTGCTGATTCGTGCACCTCGTGGCTGGGGCAGCTTGCAGGATTTCTCTGGCGGCATGGCCATCATCAACTTGGAAGATTGGGGGCAGCGTCGCAGTGCCTTTGAGATCATGGGCGACATCCGTAGCCGTTTGTCGGACCTCAACGGCATTCGCGCGTTTCCGGTGATGCGTCAGGCCTTTGGTCGAGGGGTGAACAAACCGATTCAGTTTGTGATTGGCGGTGGCAGTTACGAGCAGTTGGCCGAGTGGCGAGACCTCATCATGGAAGAGGCCAAGAAAAACCCTAACCTAGTTGGTCTTGACCACGACTACAAAGAGACCAAGCCGCAACTGCGGGTGGTGATCGATCGTGATCGTGCTGGTGACCTTGGGGTGTCGGTGACCGAGATTGGCCGGACTCTGGAATCGATGCTGGGCTCGCGCCGAGTGACCACTTTTGCTCAGGCGGGCAAAGAGTACGATGTGATCATCGAAGGCCAGCGTGAGAATCAAAATACCGCGGCGGATTTGAGTAATCTCTACGTCCGCTCCAGTAGCAGCGGTGAGCTGATCCCATTGGCCAATCTGGTTCGGGTGGAGGAGTACGCCGATGCGCCTCAGCTTAATCGTTACAACCGCATGCGTTCCATCACCATTGAGGGCAATTTGGCGGATGGGTATACCCTAGGCGAAGCGCTGGACTACCTGAACGCCATCGTTGCCGAGCAGCTGCCAGTGGACGCGGTGGTGAGTTACAAGGGCGCATCTCGGGACTATCAGGACTCCAGCAGCGCCATTGTGTTTGTGTTTGGACTGGCGTTGGCGGTGGTGTTCTTGGTGTTGGCGGCTCAGTTTGAGAGCTACATTCACCCGCTGGTGATCATGTTAACCGTACCTTTGGCGACTTTTGGTGCCTTGCTGGGCCTCTATTTCACCGATCAGAGCCTCAATATCTACTCTCAGATTGGCATCATTATGTTGGTGGGGCTGGCGGCGAAAAACGGCATCTTGATCGTGGAGTTTGCCAACCAATTGCGGGACCAAGGGGTAAAGTTCGAAAAAGCCATTGTGGAAGCGGCGGTGCAGCGGCTTCGACCTATCTTGATGACTGGGGTAACCACTGCCGCTGGCGCTATTCCGTTGGTGTTGGCTTCTGGGGCTGGCTCGGAAACCCGCTTTGTCATTGGTGTGGTGGTGTTGGTTGGCATCTCGGTTGCCACGGCATTTACCCTGTTGGTGATTCCAGTTGTCTATAATCTGTTGGCTAGATACACCACTTCTCCAGAGTTCGTGGCTAGGCAGTTAGATCAAGAGTTGGCAGAAGATGAAATTCATCTTCTTAAGCGCCGCAGTTAACACTGAAAAGTTTATCCTTTAGGAAAGGCCAACCCGTAACAGGTTGGTCTTTTTAGTTTTAATTCCTTTAATTTGCTTTGGAGTTGGATATTTGAACTAGCCTTAACTCTTGTCTCCCTAAATTTTGGCTGGGGGCAAGTGTGGAGGTGGCATGAAGTATCCGTTACTGGTTCTGGTGTTCGTTACACTGGTGTCATTCATTTCATTGACCTCGTTCGAGGCAGAAGGCACATCCCTTGAAAACGACGCGATTGTCGATTTTGATAAGTTACGGCAGTGGCAGCACAGGCCAACCCCTTTAATTCAGGCGGCCACAGGTAATCAAGCGGATCTGATTGTATATGTGCCTGATTGGGTGTCGCCGATGCCAAGCTTTGGTTTTATTGAAGCGATGGCAGAGCAGGGCATCGCCGCAACCAACCAAGCGTTTTCAGACTCTCAAATTGATCTGGAGCTAAGGTTAGTTGGCGTGTTGCCCGTCACCCTTGAACCGAGTATGGACTCCAGCGCGCTGTTGACAGAATTTGCCAATAACCAGAGCGTCAACGCCGCCTTGAGTCGATACTACGGAGCCGATCTGGCGCTGCTGTTTGTGCCTTCAATGAGTGATGCCGCCGGAATTGCGTTTTTGCCTGGGAATCACTCGGTTGTTAGTTACTCCGGTTTTCCTGATCAGATCCGTAACGCCATCTTCTCCCATGAGATAGGTCATAACTTTGGTGCCGGTCACGAGGGCGTGGCAACCAGCTTGGCTGATTATGGGCACGCCATCGATTGTGGCTTTGGCGTGACGGTAATGTGGTCGACCGTCAGTCCCGGTACGCTTAACAGCTTCTCTAACCCCAATCTGTCCTCGCCCATTGGGTGTGGAGATGCCGCTGCTGCAGATAACGCCCGAGTACTGCGTGAGTCCACCAGTTTTATCACCAACACCAATGCCGCCAATACGCCTCAGGGCAGCGTCGAGTTTGAACAAACCTCTCAAAGCGTGATGGAGGGCAATGCCGTGGAAGTGGCGTTGACCCGAGACGATTTTAGTGGCCCTGCTGCGGTTACTGTGGCATTGAACCGAGATGATGGCTCCTCGGCGCTGTTTGCGGTTAATTTTGATGCTGGCGAACAGGAGGCGTCTCTGTTTTTCACTGTGGATGGCGATGGGCAGGTGGGCGACCGATTGTGGCGATTGCAACTGCATTATCCATCTGGGGCGTCACTAGGCGCAAATCAGCAACTGAGCTTGGTGGTGTCCGACTCTGGGGATGATCAACAGCCCGGACGAATCGAGTTTGGGCAAGACGATTATCTGGTGACGGCCGGTCAGGTATTGCCGGTGACTTTGGTGCGCCTCGGTGGCAGTCAAGGACCATTGAGCGTACGTCTTCAGACTCAAGATGGCAGTGCGGTCGCTGGTCAAGACTATACGGCGGTGAATCAGCAAGTGACCTTTGCGGATGGGCAGATGAACCTAACAACCAACATCAGTACTGCTCTCTCTGGTGCGAATCGTGACTTTGTGCTGCAACTCATCGCCGCTGACGGCAGTGTGGAGAGCGCGAGAGTGGTGCTGGGTGAGCCAGTGACCCCCACCGACTCAGGCGGTGATGGTGGCGGTGGAGGCAGTCTAGGCTGGGCCGTTATGCTTCTGGCTTGGATGGGGTATCGTCGTCGCCGTCCTCTTTCTTAGGCAAAGTAGGCTTACCGAATTGAGGCATCTTAAAGTTAGCGGTGTGTTTTAACACCATGATATTACTGACAATGACACCAAGAATGAGGGCGATCAGTAACCAAGCTTCCCAGTTTTCCATGTTTTACTCAGGCGGTAGGTTCAATGCCATTAAGTTTACCATAGCCACCGAATTAAGTGATGAACCGGAAATTGGGTAAAAAAAGGGCCGGCATAAGCCGGCCAAAGGTACGGGGAGTGATGCAAAAAGAAGACCCCGTGGAACGAACTTGATGTTATGCGCCTTCCTCCTCGGCTTGGGGGGCGTTGGTGCCCCAAACGCCTCCCAAGGATTTGTACAGCGTCACGAGCAGCTGAGCTTGCTGGGTTTTGGCTTGCAGCAGCGCCGCATCGGCCTGATGCAGATTGACTCTGGCTTGCAGGTAATCCAGCGGGCTGACTAATCCAGCCTGTTCTAGGGTGTGGGTGCTGGCGACCGCATCGGCGACCTTATCTCTGGCGGCTTGCACCTGTGCTAACTGCAACTCGCTATTGCCATAGGCGGTTAGCAAGGTTTCTACCTCGCCAAAGGCATTAAGCAGGGTGCGCTGGTAGTCCATGGCCGCAATGTTCACTTCCGCTTCGGCAACCGCTTCTAATGCGTCACGTATCCCGCCGTCAAACAGGCTCCAGTTCATGCCCGCGCCAAAGGTCCAGGCGCTGCTGCCGCTGGCAAACAGTTCGCTGAAATCCGATGACACCACCCCTGGGGTTCCTGTCATGTAGAAGCTTGGGTACTGGCGAGCAATGGCGACGCCCAGTTCCGCGTTGGCGACTTTCATTTGGCGCTCGGCGATGCGAATGTCTGGGCGACGGTTAAGCAGCTCAGATGGCAAGCCCACGGGGATAACCCCTTCCACTTGAGGCAGAGGTTTGACTTCACTGAGCTCCTCAAGCAGCGCCGACGGTGATTGGCCCACCAGTATGCTCAGGCGGCGAGAGTGCACATCGATAACGCTGTCCAGTTGGGGCAGCAAGCTGCTCACACTAGCCAGTTGTGATTCAATTTGAGCCTGCTCAATGTTGGACGCGAGACCGCTGGCGTGCAGAGCGTCAACCTTCTGCTTAAGCTCCAGCAAGTCTTGCTGCTGCAAGCCGATCAATTGCTTTTGCTGCTGAGCACTGCGCAGTTGCAGGTAGTTATTGGCCACGGCACTGACCACTAGAAGCCTGGTGCCATCGGCGAGAATCTCGACCTGTTCGGCACGGGCATCTGAGGCTTCAATAAGGCGCGCAGTTTTGCCGAATAGATCCGGCTCCCAGCCAACGGATGCGCCTAGGTAGGTGGCATCAAAATGGCGCGACACCAAGGGCATCCCCAAAGGTTGTCCCCCCACCATTGGGTTTCGCAGAGGCCCTCCCACAGGACCTTGTTCGCTGAGCATGCCGGCGGTGTAGCCCATGCCTAGGCCCACTTGCGGCAGATTGGTGGCGGAGACCGCTTCGCGATAGCTGCGTGCTAACTTAACCCGCTCTTGAGCTGACAGCAGCATGAGGTTGTCACTCATTGCTTGGTCAACAAGACGGGTGAGCATTGGGTCTTCAAACTCCTGCCACCAACTCTGTGTTACCGCACCGGCGCTTTGGTTGTTGGCCAGTTGCCACTGTTCTGGTTGCCATTCGGCAGTCTCTGGGGCTTGGTAATCTGGGCCAACCATGCAGCCGGTCAACGCCAGTGATAAGCTTAGGGCGATAAGGTTACGCATCAGCTTGCTCCTGATTTTGGACGCGATACAGCACGGCGTAAATAACCGGCATGATCAGCAAAGTTAAGAAGGTGGCGACGGTCAAACCGCCAATGATTGTGGCAGCCATAGGCCCAAACAGAGGGTCCCACCACAGGGGAATCATCCCCAGTACCGTGGTTAAGGCAGCCATGCTGATGGCCAAAGTACGGTTCACGGCAGACTCAACCAGAGCATCGAATGGGGAGCGACCTTTGGCCAGCTCCAGATTGATCTGATCCATCAATACCACGCCGTTTTTAATGATCATCCCAGTCAAAGAGATGAGTCCCACCAGTGCCATAAAGCCATAGGGCATATCCGCAATCAGCAACATAGGAACGACTCCCATCATTGCCAAAGGGATGGTCAGAACGATTACCATTGGCTGTTTAAGGCCATTGAACATGGCGACCATGAGAATCAGCATAATAATGCCGGATTTTGGCAACTGAGTCAGAATGTCGATGACAGTGCGCTGTTCTTCGTAAAATTCGCCGCCCCACTCAAATTGATACCCAGTAGGCAGCTCGATGGCTTCAATTTGCTCGGCGATCTCTTGACGCGCTTGAGAAGCGAACATTCCCTCTACATCGGCTTGAACCGACATGGTGCGCAGGCGGTTTCGACGCCAGATTTGACCCTCTTCAAAGCCCAGTTCGAAGCCGTCAACCACCTGACCCATGGGGACTGAGGTTGGCCCTAACAGAGGCGTTACAGGTAGGGTAAGCAGATTGCTGAAATCGTTACGCTCAGAGTCCGGCTGACGTACCAATACCGGCAGGCGGTCGTCACCATCATAGATGTTGGCCACCAGCAGACCGTCGGTAGCGCGGGACAGCGCCAGATTGACATCGTTGCGGGTCACCCCGGCAAGACGGGCTTGTTCCTGGTTAAATTGCGGTACCAATACCTTACTCGGTTGACGCCAGTCATCGCGGATGTACTGCAGGTTAGGGTGGGCTGCCATGATGGTTTTGGCTTGCTCAGAGAGTTGGCGCAAAACCACAGGATCGGGGCCGGAGAAACGGGCTTCGATGTTGAACTTGTCAACGGTGGCCAGTTTCAATGGGCGAAAGCGAGGGTCCGCATGGGGAAACTGCGCTTTCAAGAATGCGTTGCCACGGCGACGCAGTTCAGGGATCTGCTCAAAGTGCTGCAGGTTCACCAGAATTTGACCGTAAGCGGGGTCGTTAGGCTCTGGTTCATAGGTTACAGTGAAGCGAGGTGCACCACCGCCAATGAAGCTGGCAATGCTTTCCACTTCTGGCTGTTGCAGTAGCCAATCCTCAATTTTTGCCATGTCGGCAGCGGTTTGCTGAATGTCACCGCCCTGAGGTAACCAATAGTCCACAAAGGTGATGGCGCGATCGGAGCTTGGCATAAAGTTCACGGTGACCTTGGTGATCAGTATGCCCGTTAGAGCGAGGCCAGCAGCAATCACCGCCAAAGCTTTAAAGCGATGAATGATGATGGTGGCGATTACCGATTTGGCTTTTAACTGCCACGCCGGAACGGCATCGGCGTTGTCGCTGAGTTTGAAGAACTTCCAGCACATCAGCGGCGTGATGGTGATGGCGATGATCCAGCTTAGCATCAGGGAAGATGCCATGATTTTCACCAGGTCGATGGCAAACTCGGCCGCTGCGGTTTGGCTCCATAACACTGGCATGGTGGAGGCGATCGCAATCAGCGTTGCGGCCAGCAGTGGCACCGCGGTCTCTTTGACGGAGTCCACAGCTGCTTGAGTGCGCTCGATTTGCTGACGCAGTTTGGCGATAAACAGATCGGTAATCACGATGGCGTTGTCCACCAACATACCCAGCGCCAGAATGAAGGCACCAACGGAAACTCGGTGCAGATCAATCTTGGCTATCAGCATGTACACCAAGGTCAACAACAGCGTGATCATCAGGCTCATGCCTACAATGCCAGCGCTGCGCCAGCCCATGAAGATCCACAGCACCGCCACCACGATCAGCACGGCGCTGATGAGGTTGCCGGTAAAGTTATTGACCGACTTTTGCACCTCATCGGGCTGGAACACGATGGTTTCTACTTTTACGCCTTGAGGCACCTTGGCTTCAAAATCCGCAATCGCTTGTTTCAGACTTTCACCAATGGCCACCACGTTGATGCCATCTCGAGGGTTGACGGCAACGGTGATGGCACGGTCTCCGTTAAATCGGCTCATGGACAGTGGCGTTGGGCTGTCGGTCTCATAGACTTTGGCAACGTCCCCAAGGCGGATGCGACTCTCATCCAAAGAGCCAATGCCAGCACGAAGAATGAGGTTTTCCACCGCGTTAACCGAGTCCAAGGTGTCGGTCTGAGCGAGGCGAATGCGTTCGGCGCCTAGGGTCATCTGCCCGGGGTGGCTGACTAGGTTCTGGCTTTGAAGTTGATCAAACAGCTGAACTGGCGTGAGGTTGTATTTGGCTAGATCCGCTTCGCTGACTTCCACATAGATTGAGCGCTGCAACTGCCCTTGAAGGATCACCTTGTTGACGCCGTCAACGGACTTTAGGTCACGCTGGAATATTTCCGCGTAGTGGTTGAGCTCACGAGCTGGGATGCCATCGCCAGTTACGGCAAACAGCATGCCGTACACTTCGGAAAACTCATCGATCACAACGGAAATTTGCGCCTCTAGGGGCAGCTCCAATTTGACGTCAGCCACTTTTCGGCGCAATAGATCCCATTGCTGAGGGAGTTCCTCACCGGTGGTGGTTTCAATTAGCTCCACAAACACCATGGATTGACCGGGACGACTGACCGAGCGTAGCTTCCACAGCAGGCCCATCTCCTGAAACTTTCGCTCCAGTACATCGGTGACTCGGGTTTCGACCTCTTCGGCGCTGGCACCTGGGTAGAGGGTGACCACCGCTGCGGTTTTAACGGTAAAGGCGGGATCTTCCAGTTTTCCCAGCGCAAAATAGCCATACAGGCCTAAGATACACAGCAACGTCGTCAGAAAACTGGCGAAGAAGCGTTTATTGATGGTTAAACTTGCTGGATTCATAAACAGGCTCTTACTACAGCTGCGGACGTAGGTTATCGGCAATGATCTGACCAATCGGTTGGCCGGGCTTCATGTAAGCGGCACCCGCCGTGATCACTTGATCGCCAGTTTTGAGTTGACCTGCCACACGGATCCATTGTCCCTCGTAGCCCAGTACTGACACCCTCACTTGATGGTTGACCTGATCTGCGACCACATTAACCCAAGCGTGTTTCTCATCCCCTTGCAGGGCGCTGCTCGGCACAAGGAAGCCTCTTTGGCTTTGGGTTGGCAGCTTAAGCGTCAGGTTGCCAGATTGTTCTGGCCAAGGGTTGCTGGGCTGCTGGCTCAGCTGTCCAGTCACGGTAAAGCTGCGAGATAGGGTGCTGGCACTGCGAGCCACTTCGGTGATGGTCAGCGAAAGTGGCGCGGGCTCTCCGGCAATGGTCAACTGGGCGTTGGCGCCAAGGGTCACTTGAGAAGCCAATTGATTTGGCAGGCTGAACTCCACCTGATAGCCATCTTGCCCATGAAGTGTCATGACTGAGATGGCTGGAACCACTTGCTCGAAAGTGTCGATATACACACTGGCAACCACAGCATCAAATGGGGCTTTGAGAGCACTGTATCTCAGGGCATCTTGCATCATCTGCAGTCGTTGGCGTACCACGGTAACAGAGGCTTCGGCGCGCTCGACTGCGGTATTGGCACGGTCCAGTTCCACCTTGGCGATGGCGTTGCCCTGATTGGCTTGCTCAACGCGAGCACGCTCTTGACGCGCTTGGCGGGCTTGGGCTTTGGCTTCAATCAGGCGAGCTTGATATTCGGCGATCTGAACCTCGAAATCGTGCGGGTCGAGGTTCATCAGTGGCTGACCTTTGGTAACCAACTGACCCTCTTCCACCTCGATGTTGGCGAGGGTGCCGGGAACTCGGAAAGACAGCTCCGCGTGCTGCTTGGGGACCAGCTTGGCGGGAAAGGAAAGAGACTGATGGTTTTGAGCTTCCTCAAGGGTGATCACTTTCACCGGACGAGGGCTTTTGTCCGCCTGGATGTCACCTTGAGGCTGACATCCTGCGAGTAGGGCGACGCTCAGGGCGACGGCGCTTAAAGAGTGTTGGAATTTCATAAATCGCATCTTCACAGATTGGGTGATGATGTAATGTTAAAATTCCTCTGTATTCTGATAAATCGTCTTCAAAGAGAATGAGTTTTACAAAAAATGATAAAAAGCGGGATCCAGTCGAGCTTCTTCCATGATGTAGTCAACAAAATCACTCACTAAACGGCTGACTCCTTGACGGTTTGGGTACACCAGCCAGATGGGTTCGCCCTGTTCGTCACTGTGTTCAAACAGTTGCACCAGCTCTCCAGATTGGATCAGTGGCGCGGCGAGAATGCTGGGTTGAAACGCTATTCCATGACCGCTCAGCACCAGCTCGTCAATCATCGATTGTTGATTGACGATGTAATCGCCGCTGACTTTTACTCTTGATTCTTTGTCTACCTGCCAATGATCATCGATTAGGCCATTGGGCATACGGAATAAAATGCAGTTGTGATTCGGCAGATGCCAGGGGGTTTCTGGGTGGCCGTGGGTTTCTAGGTAGCTGGGAGAGGCAACCACAAGGCGGCGAAGTATGCCCAAGCGGCGGGCCACCATGCTGGAGTCTTTAAGCTCTCCAATGCGAACCCCGAGATCAAAGCCGTTTTCCACCAGATCCAGTTCGCGGTCGGAGCTCACCAGATCAAAGGTTACCCCAGGGTTGCGTTTCTGGTAGCGCTGCAGGGCGGGAAGCAGCAAGTTAGAGTCGGGGAACAGCTGAATTCGCAGGCGGCCTCGCAGTTCCGACTGTGCCCCTTGAAGGTGCTGCATGGTCTCGTTTAGCTGCACCAACAGCGCGCGAGTGCGGTTGTAAAATAGCTGACCAGAATCGGTGATTCGCAGTTGGCGGGTGGTGCGTTGAAACAGCAGAAAACCGATCTCCTCCTCAAGCAGTTTGATTCGGCGGCTGACGTTGGCCACCGGCAGATCGCTGATGTTGGCGGCTTGAGTAAAACTCTGGCAATCGGCAACCAGATGAAACAGTTCAATGTCTTGAGTTTTCATAGTCCGGAATCGTTAAGGTAGGATAAGCAGCATCATAGACATTAGTGTAACACCCGAAGCTGTTTGTTTACTGAATATCAACGAGGTTTTACACAGAGTTCATCGGTTTTGAGAGACTGAATTTAATAAGAAAAAACGGTAACAAGGAGAGTTTTTAAGGTGTCACTGCTCGAACCCATCAATCAATTTTTGCACTGTTCAACCCCCAAGGGCTGGTTGCAGTATGCCGCTGAGCCTGAGCAGCTGCCGCTTATCTTGCGGGATCATCTGATGTGTGAGCTGAAAGCGGCGCAGTCAGCAGCCTGGTTACTGCGGCGGTATGTATTGGATGACGCTGGAGCCGATCATTTGCAGCGGGTGATGGACAGCTACAGCCAGTGGCTATTTAGCGACAAGCGCGCCGATGGGTTATCGCCGCTGGCGCTGGATTCTGCCACACTTCGATGCCGCCCTCAGGGCAATTCGGAACTGCTGGAGAAGATGCTAAGGCTAATTCGAGAGGAGCTGCACCACTTCATGCAGGTGCTGGAGATCTTGGAGAGCAAAGGCATTGAACCTGAGCCCATGGGGCCCTCGGGTTACGCTTCGGGGTTGATGAGTCTGGTACGTACCTATGAGCCTCAAGCCTTGGTGGATAAGCTCATTATCGGTGCCTTTATCGAAGCCCGTTCCTGCGAGCGTTTTGCGGCCTTGGCTCCCCATCTTGAACCTGAAATTGAACGCTTCTATATGTCGCTGCTGCGCAGTGAAGCGCGCCATTTTCAGGATTACCTGACGTTGGCTGAAGCCATTGAAGGTGGCCCTATTGATGAGCGTATCGCTGAAATTGGTGCGAAAGAGGCCAGTTTGATTCAATCATCAGAAGATAGATTTCGGTTTCACTCTGGTGTTCCAGCGTAATCTGGATGCGTTTTAGAGCTTTTCTAAACGGAAAAATAAGTAAGGTGATCATTTAGCCTCCGGCGGGCGAGGGGCTAGCCCCTCTGCACTCCCCTTTGCCTCCAACGGGACGTACTTCCTCATTCTCGCAAAGATACCAACCGTACCCATGACTTACTCCTTCAGCAGGAGCTAAACCGGTTTCAGACAAGGCAGTTACTTGATGCTTCAGTGGATCTGAAGTGAGAGTGACTAACGCAGTATGAAGCCGGTTTGGGCCTGCCCAAAGGGAAGCCATTAGAAGCATCGACTCGTCGTTGTGATTACTTCAAAGGGCGCACCATTCGTTCGTAATCACGTCTAGATTCAATGCTTCTACTGTCTTCTGAAGGGGATAACTCACGGGTGTGGTTGGTATTGAACGCTACAACATCGGCACGATGCGTCGTCCTTGACTTAGCGTGCCTCTCGGACGTCCTGTCCTCGGTCTAGCGGCATCGCTGCGTCATTTCGGCGTCCCGAGTCGGCGATTGGCGCCCGAATAACAATTCGTTAAAGCCGACAGCCATCTATTTTCGGTTCAAGTCGCACTAGCCTTGTCAGTTTGAGATTACTTTTGAACGCTTTCCGATTTCAGTGGCAGTATCGCTCTCTTGCGAAGCGTGGTTAAGGGCATCCACTAAGCCGTGGGCCAACAAGATAATGGCGGTGAAATAGGTAGCGAAGATGGTGCTCATGCCAAGCTGTGAGTGCCAAACAAAGGTATCGATGGCGATGAGGCTGTCGGAGATCAGAAACAGTAGGGCACCGACTTGTGTGCGTTTATTGAGGTTGGCTCGAAACGCCATCATCACCATCAGCGTCAGCAGCACGCTGTAGGCGGCCAGCAGTGGAGCGCGGTCATCCAGGTAGGGCCAAATTAGCCACAGGAAAATGGGCGTCCCTGGCGCTAACGAGGTCCATTGCCATCGGGGTCTGTTGGCTGGAAATTGACGCATTAGATTAATGAGCGCCAATTGGGTTAGGGCAAACACCATCAGCCCCTGCGCCAGCATTGGAAAATGACCAAAATCTAAAATGACGTCGCCAATGGCTGCGAATACAAATGCGCCCATTAACCACATTCGTTTGGGATGGCTGGTGTTGCTGTATACCCACAGCGCGAGTGCGATGGCGGGGGTGGCTTTTATGGCGTAACTCAGGGGAAACGGACGTAAAAATTCGCTACCCAGATAGGCTAGGGAGGCGATAACTGCCAACAACAGAAGGAGTGAGTGCCGCGATGTCTGAGTCATGATTGAAAGGCTGCCAGAATAAAAATAACAAAAACAAACTGATATTTAATATCGCCAGCGGAAATAGCTCAAGTTACCGGTCGCCTGTGATGTTCAGTTTTGCACAGTAAATGAACAATAAATGGCGAATATTTGTCGGTTTGATCGACAAATATGTCGGATTTGAGGTGTGGATCCAGTACAATGCCGCCAGTTTTCAGCTGTATCCGGAAAATAATAATGAAATCAGACATCGCCATTTCACAAGCTGCTGAGCTTCGCCCAATCACCGACATTGCCGTTGCCGCCGGCATCCGCACCGATGAGTTAATTCCTCAAGGGCAATATAAAGCCAAACTGCATCAGAAACTGTTAAAACGTGCCGCCACGGCACCACAAGGTAAGTTGGTGCTGGTTACCGCCATCACGCCAACGCCTTTGGGTGAGGGAAAGACCGTGACCACCATTGGTCTATCTCAAGGCCTGAATACCATCGGTCAGAAAGTGATGGCGTGCATTCGTCAGCCCAGTATGGGGCCGGTGTTTGGTGTGAAAGGCGGCGCTGCCGGTGGCGGCTATAGCCAGGTGGCACCGATGGAAGAACTGAATCTGCACCTGACCGGCGATATTCATGCGGTTACTGCGGCTCATAACCTCGCGGCGGCGGCCATCGATGCCCGTTTGTTCCATGAACAGAAGCTGGGGGACGGGTTTGAAGAAAAAAACGGCATGAAAGCGCTGAATTTCGATGCCGACTCAGTGGTGTGGAATCGCGTTGTTGACATGAACGACCGTGCGCTTCGCCGCATTCAAATCGGCATCAATGAGCCTGGCAAAACCGTTAACGGCATCGAGCGTGAGTCGGGCTTTGACATTTCAGCCGCCTCTGAGCTGATGGCGATCTTGGCGCTGGCTTCCGATCTTAAGGATCTGCGTCAGCGTTTAGGGCAAGTGGTGTTGGCATACAGCCGCAGTGGTGAAGCGATTACCGCAGAGCAGGTTGGCGTCGCCGGTGCCATGGCGGCCATTTTACGTGATGCGGCGCAGCCGACGCTGATGCAGACCTTGGAAGGGGTGCCAACATTGGTGCATGCCGGCCCATTTGCCAACATTGCCCACGGTAACTCCTCCATCATTGCCGATCGCATGGCGTTGGGGCTGGCGGACATCGTGGTAACCGAAGGCGGCTTTGGCTCCGACATGGGCTTTGAGAAGGCCTGTAACATCAAAGCCCGCGCCGCTGGAAAAGGTCCTGATGCGGCGGTGGTGGTTGCCACGCTGCGAGGTCTTAAAGCCAACTCCGGTCGTTATGACTTGCGTCCCGGTCAGGCGCTGCCAAAAGCCATTTTCGAACCGGATGCTGAGGCGTTGGAAGCGGGATTTGCCAACTTGAAGTGGCACATCGACAACGCCAAGCGTTACGGAGTGCCTGTGGTTGTGGCACTAAACCGCTTCCCGGATGATACCGACGCTGAGCTAAACTGGCTGGCGGACAAAGTGGCTCAAAGCGGCGCCAAAGTGGCACTGTCTGAAGCCTTTGCCAAGGGCGGCGCAGGTGCCACCGAGCTTGCCAAAGCGGTTGTGGAAGCTCTGGCTGAACCCGCTGAATTTACTCACCTTTATGATGCTGAGCAACCCATCGAAGCCAAGCTGTTGACCATGGCCGAAGTGGGGTACGGCGGCCGTGGCATCGATTTGAGCGAGCAGGCCAAAGCCGACATCGAGCGATTGACTAAGTTGGGTTATGGCCACCTGCCGGTGTGCATGGCGAAAACGCCGCTGTCGATCAGTCATGATCCTGCCCTTAAAGGGGTTCCGACGGATTTTGTGGTACCAGTGCGTGGTCTGCGTTTGTGCGCTGGGGCGGGCTTCATCTATGTGCTCACCGGCAATGTGATGACCATGCCCGGTCTGTCAGATAAGCCTGCGTATCTCAACATCGACATCGATGAGGATGGCAACATCACTGGCATCGACGAGTAATCGACGCAATGAATAACAAAACGCCTCCTGCTGGAGGCGTTTTGCTTTAGAGGGGATTTTGGTAACCTAGCGCCATAACTTCCGATAAGAGCGAACGCCATGCAATACCAAATCATCCCTGTGACACCATTTCAGCAAAACTGCAGCCTAATCTGGTGTTCGGACACCAATAAAGCGGCGGTCGTGGATCCTGGTGGTGACCTCGAACGAATCGAAGCGGCCATCGCTGCGGCTGGGGTTGAAGTGGAGCAGATTCTGCTGACTCACGCTCATATCGATCACGCTGGCGCTTCTCGCCAGTTGGCAGACAAGTTAGAGGTACCTCTGGTGGGCCCAGAGAAAGCGGATCAAGCTTGGCTGGATCAGTTGCCGCAACAGGCGCAGATGTTTGGTTTGGCTTTGTCCAATGCGTTTTCGCCAGATCGCTACCTGAATCAAGGGGATAAGGTGCAAGTGGGCAATCAGACGCTGGAGGTGATCCACACCCCTGGTCACACCCCTGGGCATGTGGTGTTCTTCCACCAAGACTCTCAGCGCGCTTGGGTTGGTGATGTGCTGTTTGCGGGTTCCATTGGCCGCACCGATTTCCCGATGTCCAACCACGACGATCTGATCGCTTCCATTACCGAAAAGCTGTGGGCATTAGGGGATGAGGTGGAGTTTGTGCCGGGCCACGGTCCGAATTCAACCTTTGGCGCCGAGCGCAAATCTAACCCATTCGTCGCGGACCGCGTATTGGGCCGCTAGCCTAATACTCCTGATTTGGCTTTACAAACAGCTCATGTTCGAAACCGGCGTCAGGCCGGTTTTTACGTTTAGGAAGGACGGATGAAAATACTAGTGACCGGCGCAACCGGCCGGGTCGGGCGAGCAATTGCTATCCATCTTATGCATCATCATGAGGTGGTTGGGCTGGATAGAGCCCCCAGCTCAACGGCAGATTTTGTTGGGGATCTTCGGGATGAAGCCCTGCTGAGGCAAGCGTTGGCTGGCGTGGATGTGATCGTCCACGCTGGTGCGCTACACGCCCCCCATGTGGGGCGGGGCAGCGATGAGGAGTTTGAGTCGATAAATGTGGATGCTACCTTAAGGTTGGCAACGTTGGCGGTGGAGTTGGGGGTTAAGCGATTTGTGTTTACCAGCACCACCGCGCTTTACGGTAAAGCGTCTACACCGGAAGGCCGCAGTGGTTGGGTGGACGAAACTTTGATTCCCAAACCAAGAACCATCTATCACCGCACTAAGCTGGCGGCAGAGCAGGGGCTGGAAGCGCTGTCGACCCGGCATGACTTGCCCGTCACGGTACTGCGTATGTCTCGCTGTTTTCCTGAACCTGCAGATTGGATGGCGGTATATCGGCTAACCCGAGGCATTGATGCTCGAGATGTGGCCCTCGCACACAGATTGGCGATTGAGACCGACTTACCGGGCTTTGAGCGCTTCATTATTTCCGGCAAAACCCCATTTCAATCTAAAGACTCGGACACGCTTTATGGCGGTGCGAGAGAGCTTATTCGATTAAAGTGCCCCAAACTTGCTACAGAGTTTGAACGCCGAGGTTGGCACTTACCTGAGACCCTGGATCGGGTGTACGACTCATCCAAGGCGCAGCGACTGCTTGGCTGGCAGCCTCAGCATGGTTGGGAGTCGGTGTTGCAGATGCTTGACGAGGAGGTCTCTGAAGTGTTGCCGGTGAGAGCTTGAGACTAAAAAGGCCAGCGGATGCTGGCCTTTTTCATGATGGGACGGGCTTACAACTGGTAGTTGAACGACAACATCACCATATGGGCGTTGTAGTCGCTGTTTAGATCACCCAAGGTCACCAGGTTGTTCACCTGCTGCGCTTCAATCACCGCGTAATCGGCATCCTCGTAACCTTCAAAGCGGTAGTCCAGACGTAGGCTGGCTTGCTTAGAAAGGGCATAGGCACCGTACAGGTTCAGATTGTGGCTGGTGGCGAAGTAGTCGTCATACTCGCTGAATCCAGACACGGTGTTGCTTTCGGAGTCGGCGTACACATAGTCGCCACCTAGAACCAACTTATCTGCCATTAGACCGGTGTAAGTAAAGCCAAAGCCGGCGTTGAAGAAGTCATCTTCCACAACCGCATCCCAAGTGGCAGGGCCGGAAACAGAACCAGACTGCTCAGAGGTGATCCACTGCTGGCCAACAAACAGGTGCGTGTTGAAACGCTCTGTGTGGGCAAAGCCGATGGTCAAATCGTAGCTGTAGTCTTCTGCTTCGGTCAGGCCGATCTCAGAATCTTTGTAGTCATCCAGAGCGTAGTGACCGTTAAGGTCGACGCTTAGGCGCTCGGTTGGGTTGTGGCTGATGCGGATGCTGGCTTCGGTGCGATCGCGGTCGGCCAGGTAGTAACGACGAGTCAGATCGTTGTCACTGCCCTGAACTTGATAGCTGGAACCGTCACGGCTGTTGAAGCCACCTTTAATGGCAACATCGAACTTGTCGAACGCGGTCACGCGCAGACGAGCCCAGACGCCGTCATCGGTGGTCTCTTCACGGTCTTGACCTGAGCGAGTCACCTCTTTGCGGTCGTAGCCACCGTCAACACGATAGCCAGAAGCGATGCGATAGCTGGCGCCCACTTTGTAGGTGGTGCGTTCGGTATCGTACGCGGTGTACTCGGTGGCGTTACCGGAAGCGGCATCAATTTCAACACCTGGGGTGTAGAACACTGAGGAGCCCACATCGCGGTCACTGTAATCAAAGCTGGCGGTGAGGCGCAGTTTGTTGGTGACCAGAGAGGTTAGCTTCAGATCCACATCGGTGGTGGTGACCTTGCCATCGAAACTGCTAATGCCGTTGCCGTAGTTGAGCAGGCTGTCGTCTTGGGTCATCTCACCGGTGGCGAAGCGACCAGCGATGTTAGTGCGGCCAAAGCCGTATTGGCCATTAGCAATCACCTGGTAGGCTTCGTTGCTTGGCGCATCTTGGTAGGCGCCCATGGCACTATCGAAGTTGAACGCACCAAGGTTGTTGTCGTAAGCGGAAGCCAAGTAGCTTAGGCTGGTAAACCAACGTTCGCCATTGACCTTAACCCCAGCTTCCCAAGTGTCGGTAGTGCTGTCGATAGGCTTGGCGAAGTTGACGTGACTTTGAGTACCACCATAAAAGGACGCAGCTTGTTTACCGGTCTTATCTTCGCGTTTGAAGTTGGCCCAGGTTTGCCACATCTCGCCGCCAAAGCTCAGCTCGGCGCCGTAGCGCTCGCGCTCAGTTTGCAATGACTGCTTGCTGAGATCACCTTTCACCAAAGTATTGCCAACGAAGCCGTACTCAGACTCGGCGTTGGCGTAGTTCACGTGAACCAGCTTGCCGTAATCCAGAGCCACGCCCCAGGTATCACCGTGGCCAGCTTCTACGTGCGCTCGGCCGTTGTCCATGCCTAAGTTGTCAGCGGTAAAGCTTGCGCCATAACCGGCGTCGCTTAGGTAGGTTAGGTCTGCATTGACGGCACCAACCGCGCCATCTTCGCCACCAAAGGCGTTGGCGGAGCGTTCGTTGTCGCTGTCGATGACACCCGCGGCTAGGCCGACGGTACCGTTAGCCCCGGTTTGAACGCTGCATCGTTTGCAGTTCCACTTGTCGGTATTCACCTTGTCTAGGTTAGCGTCTTGCAGGCTGTAGCCACCGGCCATAGCCATGCCAGATACGCCGGCCAACGCTAGGGTGATCAGATTTAAACGAAAGTTCATCCTATGTCTCCTTAGCGTTGCAACGCTTGGCCGTCAGGGTGGTTAGACCCGTGA
Organism: Ferrimonas aestuarii; assembly: GCF_005116665.1. Taxonomy (GTDB): domain Bacteria; phylum Pseudomonadota; class Gammaproteobacteria; order Enterobacterales; family Shewanellaceae; genus Ferrimonas; species Ferrimonas aestuarii. Next base: position 512,060 of record NZ_SWCJ01000001.1, read on the forward strand.
ACCTGAGTGTGGCAGTTCAAGCAGCTTTGGCCGCCGGTGAACACACTTGGTTTGCCATTGATGCTGTTGCCGCTGTGCGCATTTGTGTGGCATTGCTGACACAGTTGCGGTGCGCGGTTTTTCAACATGCTTTCATTAACGCTGCCGTGGGGGTTATGACACGCTGAACAGTCTTCGGCAACTGGGGCGTGTTCCCATAAGAAAGGGCCGCGCTTCTCCGCGTGACACTCATAGCAGGTTTCGTTGGTTGAGGTGCGGTTAAGCGCGGCTTCCGACATTGAACCGTGAGGGTTGTGGCAGTCAGAGCAGATCATGTCAGACCATTTGATAGGGTGAGCGCTGCGCTTGTTCATGTCCGCTTTCTTGCGGGTGTGACAGCTTACGCAGGTATCCACTTCAGTATCAGGGTCTAGGATAGGATCTTTTTCGGCGTGAACCACGTGGCAGGAGGCACAGGCCACCTCTTCCAAGTTGTGGCTGCTGGCGTGCCATGCCATGCGCTCACCGTCTTGGTGACAGGAGAGACAAACGCTGTTTTGCTTGTCTGCTGGCAGTGGCGACTCAGCGCCAAATTGGATCATTGGCTCCTTACCACCACGGTTGTGCTTGCCTTGCGGGCCGTGACAGGCTTCACATTGAAGGCCAGACATAGGGCTTTTGCTGTGAGACGTTTGGCCGTGAACCCCTTTGAAGATCTCCATCACTTCGCCGGTTTTCTTGTGGCACATGATACAGCCGTCGGCACCTTTCTTGGAGTACTCACCAGCTGCGAACTTGGCATCAAGAATCTGCTCAATCTCTTCAGCGGGCTTGTTGTTCCACTTGGCCGCGGTTGCACCAAAGCCCACCATCAGCGCTGCGGCTGCAAGTAGGGGGGTAACCCAGTTCATCTTTTTCATAAGATTTCCTACATTCAGGTCAGTGAGGGGAGGGCGAGCCTCCCCTTAGTGACTTAGAAGTTCAGTGCCTTGTGGTTTTCCAGAGATGGTGCGTGACAGATGAAGCAGTTTTCTGCGGCAACTGCATCTTGAGCAACACTCTTCTCTACGTTGTACTTACCGTTACCGAAAGTACCACCGGTCATGTGCTCAATCGCGGCATCGTAGTTGTGGCAGCTGCCACAGGTTGCAGCGATTGGGGTGCCGTAGGCGGCATCTGCTGGGTTGTATGGGCTACCGCCATCAAGAACGCCAGTATTGATGGCGCCTTTGTTGGCGAAAGCACCTAGGTTGAAGCTGGAGTGACACTCGGCGCAGTCCTGAATGATCGCTTCGCTACCGTGGCGAGCGTGCAGTTTCTGCTCGATGGCGCCTAGGTTAGTGGAAGCGTAGGTGCCCGCAGGGGTGTGACAGGACACACAACCGTCCAAGCCAAAGTCAACCTGTTCACCCATGACGAAACCTGGGTGGTGAGTGCCTTTGTGGATTTCGAAGTTGTCGCTGTGACATTCCGCACAGGCTTTGGCACTCACTGAGTCGGTGTGACGCTTGCTAGGCTCAGCACCTGATTTGGTGGTGAAGGCTAGGTTAGCGTTCATGCCGGTGAAGTGCTCGTCCAGAGTGTGGCCGTCAGCGTCGGTGGCAACGCCTTCACAGGAGATGATCTTGTCGCCTTCAGAGCAAACAGACAGACCCGCGAAAGTGAATGCGGTGTCGGCATCGGTACCTTCGCCGCCGAAGTCCACATTGGTGATGGCCACAATGGTGTTACCGACGATGGTAACGTTGTCAGCCAGCTCACCACGCTCAACGGCGTTGAAGCTGTTGTAGCCGTATCCGTGGATAGGGAAGTTCGGACCAACGTTGGTGGTCAGTTCCAGACGCTCGATGTTGCTAACGATGGCGTTAGGATCCAGAGCGACACCAGCCTCGTCCAATACGGTAACCGAGATAGACACGTTGTCAGAACCGGCGTTGTAAGCCATCTCTACGTCGGTACCCCATTGGCCAATAACCGCGTCGGTTTGCTCGTGGGATAGGGTGTGAATGTTGCTGATCTGCTCAGGGGTGTGGCAGGTAGCACATTCGGAATTATCCTTCTGCGCAATGTGAGTCGCAGATGGAATTGGGAATTTGTTGTCGTCGTAGCCCTTGTTGTGACAGCCGGTACAGGTTTCCTTAGTTGGAACGCGATTCCAGTTGCCCCATTCAGCTAGCTCAGCAGATTCCACGTGACAGGTGCGACAATCGTTACCGATCAGCGCCTCGGCCGCTTCACCACTGTACAGGTGATCTTTCTTATCAACGAAAGAGGTTTCGCTGTTGTGGATGGCGTGAACCAGGTGCTGGAAGCTGGTGCGCTTGCCAGTCAGCTTAGTTTCGCTGTGACAGGCGATGCAGGTTTCCACTTCGGTATAGGCGGAGTGGCGACCGAAGGTCAGCAGCTCACCCTCGAGGTGACACTGAGCACACACTTCGTGGGAAACCACATTTTTGGTGTACTGAGGTGCAGCGCCGTCACCGTTGAAGTCAACGCTGATCTCTTGGGCTGGAATGGCCGTGCCATCAGGCAGCGCGCTGGTACCGGCCACAACGTTGAAGCGTTGGGTCAGGTTCAGGTTGGGAGTGGTGTCGGCAAAGGTAAAGGTGTAGTAACCGTTGCCTTGGTCAACGAATTGTGACTGGGAGCCATTGGATTCCCACTTGGCGGAATCGCCGATGGCCACTTCGTCAGAGCCTTGAGGGTACAGTTGGTACTGTTTTACCTGCAGGCTTTGTAGGCCGACAATAGACTCGTCGTCTTCGTTGGTTGCCAGTACGGTAACTACTGGTTGACCATCGGTATAGTTAACATTGGTCACCTCAAGGTTGAGGGTGTTAACTTCCATGGCGGGTTCACCACCAGGTCGACCTGGGTCACCATCATCGCCGGAGTTACCATCGCTTCCGCCACAGGCGGAGAGGGCGGAGCTCACTACCACAGCGGTAGCCAGCAAGCGCCAGTCTTTAGGTTGTTTCATCATCATCATTATTTCCCTGCTTTTCAGAGAAAGGGATTCCCCAGTCTCTTCGAATGTCTGTTGTTTTATACATCAGAATCAATTCATTCAAGGCGATTTATATCAATTTAGGGGTAGATAGTCTGTGACCTGCATCGCCGATTGAATAAGGTTTCACTAATGGAAACGTAAAGCTTTGTAAAGTGATAAAAGAAATGAAGGATTGCTTGAGTTTAGTTCATTTTGTGAAAAGAAAAACCGGCCACAAGGGCCGGTTTTTGTTGCTAAGAGTTTATCCCTTAGTGACCGTGTACAGTGGTCAATTGCTCAGGAGAGTGGCAGGTTGCGCAGCTCTCTTTCGCGTTGGTGCGAACTTCGTCTGCGGTTTCTGCACCCACAACCGCACCATAGGTGGTCATGTGGGCCAGAGCTGATTCACCTAGGTACTTCTGGTGACAGGTAAAGCAAGTACCGGCATCGGAAGAGACGAAGATGTCTTTGGCACCGCCGGTGGAGTTGTCACCGGTTGCGAAGCGCCATACGCGATCTGGGCTACGACCTAGCTCAATGCCGTTATCGGTGTGACAAGTGGCACAGTCGGTCTTCAGCACAGTGCCTGAACCTACGCCTGCATACTTGAGGTAGTGGCCGTCAGCTTTGTGAGCCTTATAGGCAAAGCTGGTGCTCTTCTTGGTGCCTTTATCGGCATCATCAGTCTTAGTGGACTTGTCTGCAGTGTGGCAGGCCTGACAGTTAACGCCGTTGGAGTCGTGGTAGTACTCAGCACCGTGGCAAGATTGACACTTAGCTTCGTCGATGATGTCACGACGCATGGCAACGTCAGCATTGGCGTCGACACCGTTGTTCCAAACAAAGCGCTTAGGCTCATCTTGGATGTAAGCGGCTTTAACGCTGTCAGAGTTACTGCCATCGGCTTCGTAGCAGCTCTTTGGTTCAACCAGTGGGCGACCGTAACCGCCTTTCTGGAAGCAGGTTTTCACTACAGGAAGCAGTTCCATGGTTTTGCCGTTGATGTCCGCAGGCAGAACGATGTTGGCACTGGAGACGCTAAAGGTCTTAGTCGCTGCATCGTAAGTCACCTGAGTGTCGTCATACAGATCGATGCGACGCTCGGAGTACTTGCTGCCATCTTCGTAGGCTGGGTAATCTTTGTCGATATCCCAAGAAACCACGATGTATGGCTTGCTGTAACCTTCCTTATATACGAACTCTTTGGCAATGGCTTCGCCAGCGTCGTTAAACAGCTGAACGTCAAACGCGATACCGTTGCTGCCGTTAGAAGCGATGTTGGTGAACTCAGCGCTGTAGTCTTTGCTGACGTCATACGGCTTGGTGTAATCGCCGTGTGCTTCTTCAGCGCTGCGGCCGTAACCTTCAGGCTTGTGGCAAGACATACAGTCGGTGCTTGAGTGCATGTATGAAGGTGTTTCTTCGTGACAGCTGATACAAGCGGTGTTGCTCTTATCGGCTTTGAACAGATCCGCGTCTGCAGGGGCGTTGTCGCCTTCTACGTGACAGGAGCTACAGTCGGCCGCAGGCTTTTGCGGGAACATCACCTTACCGTAGTCGTGGATGCCACCACCGTAACCGATGATCTTGTACGGCTTGGCCACGGTGACTTCATTTCCATCGGCATCTTTTTCGATGACGTGGCGAGTTTCACCTTTGTGGATAGCGTGGATCATGAAGCCAAAGTCAACGCTGTTACCAGACTCTGGATCGGCAGAGGTTGGGGTGTGACAGGCAACGCAGTTTTCGATGTCGGTACGACGGCCACCGTGGAATGCCAAGCTTTCTGGCTGGTGACAGGTGTAACAGGTTTCCAGAGAAACCACATCACGAGTCTGCAGATCGGTAGTGGCACCGGTTGATGGCTGGAAGTCGTAGTGAGCATTCTCAACAAACGAAGGGTGCTCAAGTTCCATGTAGATGCGCTGGGTTGCATCGGCGTTGTAGGTTACGGCAACGGGAGCCGTTACATTGGCAACGTTAGCGGCGAAGGTGTAGCTGTAGGTGCCGTCTTTGTTGTCAACCAAGCAGTCGGTACACGCTTTTTCAACGTTTGCTTGAACCGTAGGACCAGGGTTCAGACCGGTCATGTCGTCTGGCAACCAGTCTTCGTTAGGCTGTTTGGCATCGTTGATAAAGGACTGCCACTGGAAGCCGCGATCGTATTCGGTGTCATCAATGGTTTCAGAGACTTGCGTCAACTGAGAGATACCAAAGCGCAAATCGTGATCCGTGGTTAGGCCATAAACGGCAACGCCATTGGCGTTTTCTAAGGTGAAGTCTACCTTGACTTGGCCATCGGTAATGGTGGCGTTAGTAAAGGTGGCGGTAACTGACTTTTGTTCGTCAATATGCACGCCAATAGGACCTGGTTCACCAGGTTCGCCTGGCTTGCCGTCGTCACCATCGCTGCCGCCACAGCCCGCTAGGGCAACGGCACCTAAACTGGCAAAGGCCATAGCCCGCCATAGTTTGGATTGTTTCATCATCATTTCTTTTCCCTGCATAATAAGCATTTGTATGCTCTCAAGAATCTATCCCTAAAGGGGTAGTTTCTCAGCAGCTTTAAGATACAGTTAGTCTAGTTGACCCGTTGTGATCCATTTCAATAAAAACTAATGTTCATACAAAATTTACATATCGCAGTTTTGGTTTTGTATATGTGATCAAAGTATTGATTCCGATGCCGATTTTGATGCCTCTATAAACATATTTTTTACTTGCGAATGAGTCTTAAATCGATCTTGAGTTGGAATGGGGTCAAAAAATTGATCCAGATCCCGCTGGTCAGTTAAATAGTTCTTAAAACTCGTTCATTTGTGATTTGGGTCATCTTTTGTGTAGGTTTGGATGAGTAGAATTCTCTATTGAGAAATTAGCGGCCCTGTTGGGCCGCACTGCTTTATGAGATGAGGATGAGAGATGGTAGATAATAAAAAGTCTGCTTGGGCTAAATTATGGCAGCAGCCTAAAGCCAAATGGATGCTAGGTATCCCTGTTGGTGCATTCCTGGCTGTTGCTGTAGGTGCAATTGGTTTCTTCGGTGGCCAAACTGTACTTCACGCAACCAGTTCCGATGCGTTCTGCATGAGCTGTCACAGCAACCACTCGTTGAAAGACGAAGTGATGGCGTCTGCTCACGGTAACAACAAAGCGGGCATTACTGTTCAGTGTCAGCAGTGTCACCTGCCGCCGGATCCAGTTCGTTACTTGGTTAAGAAGATCATCGTATCTAAAGACCTATACGGTTACTTGACCATCGACGGTTTCAACACTCAAGAGTGGCTGGATGAAAACCGTAAAGAGCAAGCTGATCTCGCTCTGGACTACCTGCGTTCTATTGATTCTGACACCTGTCAGAGCTGCCACACTAACGTGTATGAGAACCAGCCTGAGTCCATGAAGAAGATGGCGAAGAAGATGCACGCAATGAACTTCAAAAAGCTTCAAACCAAGCCTGAGAAGTACAAGACCTGTGTTGATTGTCACAAAGGCGTTGCTCACCCTTACCCTAAAAAGTAAGCGGCTCAAAACCCTTTGATAAAAACCTCGCTTAGGCGAGGTTTTTTGTGTCTAAATTATAATTGTTCTCATTTGGGGTCGGAGATATTTAAATAGAGACCGATCTTTTTGTTATTATTTTTTACTTATTCGTTAATTGGTTTGTTGATGAAAACGTATTTATCTCTATTGCCTCTATTATTGATTGGCTGCACTGACGTATCACCAAGAGCCATTGGTTATATTGGCTTTGTAGATCATCGGCCTTGGGCAATCCCATTTAATGATTGCATCGCATACTCGTTAGAAACCGCAGAGCCATACCGCTGGTTTGATCGACGTTTGCCCTCGGTCAGTTGTTACTTCTTTACTACCAAGCCATCGTTTGGATTGATTAAGGTTTACGACAGCCCTACCGTCGATGCCAATTATGAAACCATCGGCCGTTTTCAGGAGTTTTCCGTATCCGAATCTGGTTGGGGAAGTTTCCCGTGGGTGTATGAGAGAGCCAATTCCGATTGGTACCGCGTGGCTGAAGGTTGGTTGCACCTTAGCGAAGCAGATAGAGGCGTTGTTCGTTTCTATTCAGGTGAGCAGGATAGTGAGGCGAAACGCCGACACGATGAGTATTATCAAAATCATTAAAGGCTGCGACCCAAGAGCTCAAAATAGCTGAGGGTGGCGTTACGAATTATCCGTAGGTGCTCAGGGCTAGGATAGGCGCCTGCTTTGGCTAAGTCACTTTGCTTGGTGCCACTGACCAGATACTGATTTTTGATGCGATTATCCCCTTGAATACAGGCTTCGAAAGCTCGAGCCATTAACTCCGTGGGCAGGGCAAAGTAAGTGCGTCCTAACTGCTTGTCCAATGCCATCGCCTGGGTAAGGTACTCCCCATGGTCGTCGGTATTGGGGGCAAACACCGCTTCAAATAACTGTGACAACGCGTGATTAATAGGATGAGCTCGCAGCGGCTCATGTTGCAGCCACAGGTGGCTAGCAAAGCGAATACCATGATGACGCTGCTCGAAGGCTTTCTCGGCAACATGATGATCAAAGGCATGCCAGAACTCGTGGGCGAGGGCTCCTGAACCGGCATTTTTCGCCAGTGCTAGAGTTTTGGAAGCCGGAGCATAGTGAGCCTGAACGCCCGGCTGTCCGCCGGTGCCAAAGGCCAAACTCAGTTGCCCGCGAAGACCTAAGGTTTGCGGCGGCACATTGAGGATAAACGCCAAGTCCGCTAGGGCATCAAAGATGAGGTTGGCCGCTTGCTGGCGTTCTGCCTTGTCGACCCAGCGGCCTACCTTGACCCCAGATAAGCCAAATTGGTCCCGAATGTCGCCAAAGGAGACGTCGTCTCCAAAGCGGTAGTCCGGACCCTGTCGGTAGTGAGGTTGCCATAAGCGGCTGGTGTTACTCGAGTGCATCGGCGAACTATGGCTGACACCTTGGCGCAGTGCAAGTGATTACTAAGGCGTTTAAAGGGAAGCAACCTTAATGTTCTTGGTAAACCCAGGAGCTGATCTTTTTATCAAGTTGTGAGTAACGCCTATCACTGGTGATGAACATGGTACCGATGACGGTGCCTGCTGCGGCGGCCAAAAGCAGAAACTGAACCGATTCAGAGAAGCCTAGCTCGACGATTTTGTCATGCAGATTTAGCACCCAAAGCCCCAGTGCAAGGCAGATCACCAGAGGTATGCCAAAGCAAAGGTAGAGCTTGGCTTTCGTTCTTGGGTGCTTAATTAAGGCCGCTTGCATGCGGCACATCAGCTCGATCGCTACGGCGAATACGGCGGCGGAGGTGAGTACGTAAGTCAGAATAGACAGCATTGGCGATTGGATTTCTGTTGGCGCGAATTTGAAGATGATTAAGAGTTAACTCGGCTCGTCGTCATCTGCTGGACAAGCAGTGAAAGTAAAGTTGACCCCGGTAGCTAAGGCTAATTTCATCATCGACTGGGTCAGGCTGTAGCTAGCTGCAAACTGCGCTTGTTGACCAACAAAAAGCCGATGTCCAGTTCATTATCAAACTCCCGTTACTGCGAGGTTTGGGTTTGCTGGCGATTTTGCCATTGAGGTTTGACCGCATGATTGAACTTATCCAGAAGCGATTGGCCCTTGTCTTGATTGTGAAGTTTAATCAGGTCGACTTTGAGTTTGCCATCGGGATGAAACTGGCTGACATAGCTGCCCATGGATTCCATATCCCACTGCCAATGGCTTAACCTTCCAACCACTTGATTGGCAAATTGGAACGCTTCGTATTCGTTGGCCAAGGTCATGAAATCGGAGAATGAGTAATCCGTTAACTGTTTTTGAGCTTCAAACGCGGCGCGATAAGTGGAGGCCATGATGCCATTGTCATCAAACGCCAATTGGAATTGCAGCGAATGACGGGTTTCATGAATCATTAAGGCCAACACGGTCCAGTTATCCATCTGTGCTAGCTTCTCAGAGTTGAGAAACACCGTTCCCCTATCTGGGTTGTCTGGATCAAAATCGAAGTAAACCGTTTTTCCCGGATAGCTGTGGCTGTCGATGATGAGCTTGGGCTCGCCGATGCCAACCAGACGACATTGAAGCTCAAAGATGTCCACTAAATAGGGCAGCATCTCATCGAAACTGAGGGTTGGCCAACTCTCTAGCATCGCCTCAATTTCATCATCTTTGACGATGGCCATCGTTAAGCTGTTGGCTTCTTCTTGGGTGATCCGCATCGCTTGGCGCACAAACTTTAGGCTTTGAGGCTGCAATACAAACGCTTTAGGCGCCTGGGATTGAACCTTGGCGTTGGCGTAGAAAGGGTCTATTTCTGCCAAGGCGAAAGGGGCATTTAACAGCAGAGGCATCCCAAGGCTCAAGAGTGTGTTAGTCAGCTTTTTCATCATGGATAACAGTATCTTTGCAGAGCATTGGGCGCCATCATACCGATATCAGTTGACTAGTCCACCATCAATTTGGCGGCAGTGAGTACTAACTCTGGTTCCACTCTCACCTTGTAGTTGGGGTTGAGATAGCTGAAGTGCACCAAGCCTTTGCCGTCCACTAAGTAGACGGCGGGAACTGGCAGCGCTGCTCGTTGGCTGTCTTTATCTTGAACCAAACGGGAACCCAATTTGTTGATGTAGGCTTTGGACAGTTTGGGGGAGAGCAGGTAGGCGATGCCGAACGCTTCTGAGGTTGCCAGTTGAGTGTCAGACAGCAGTTGATAATTCAGTTCATCTCCCGCTTGTTTTAGCTCACTTGGGGCATCGGGGGAGATGGCGATGATCTGTACTCCAAGACGATTTAGCTGCGCCTCAATTTTGGCGAGACCAGCCAGTTGCGCGTTGCAGTAGGGGCACCAGCCACCACGATAGAACACCAACAGGCTGGGTTTACCATCGGTCCACTGGCCAAGGGATTGGCGTTGGCCATCGGCATTGGTTAGTTGGGAATCGGGAATGGTCATGCCGTTTAGAAGTGGTTGGATTTGGGTCTCGGATGGGGCGATGGCGGCACTGAGAGTAAATGATGACAGTGCCAGCAGCAGGGTAATGATCTTGTTCATTGGGAAGTCCTTTTAGAATATCAGTCTTAGGCGATAGACCACCTACCGACTCAGACGAGTAATAGACCGGAGGCCGCGTGGATGCATTTCACCTGAAATTGCGGTATTTCAATCTTTCTGGTGGCCTGTGAGCTGGAGTCACAGCGGGGCACTGAGAAGGTTTGCTACAATGCCTGCCACATTAAGTCTTTGAATAGATTCGAGCGATGAATAACTATTTCGATTCGCCCTTTGCCGGAAAGCCCCTTTCTGAGCAGGTGACCAACCCCAACATCATCGTTGGCCGACATAGCTACTACTCCGGTTATTACCACCAGCACAGTTTCGATGACTGCGCCCGATACTTAAGCCCTGAACGAGATGACGTGGATAAACTGCGCATTGGCAGTTTTTGCTCTATCGGTTCTGGGGCGGTGTTTATGATGGCGGGCAATCAAGGCCATCGCCACGACTGGGCCGCCACCTTCCCATTTTTCTACCAAGACAACCCAGACTTTGCTGGGGCGAAGGACGGCTTTAAACGAGCGGGAGATACGGTGGTTGGCAACGACGTTTGGATCGGCGCTGAAGCGATGATCATGCCTGGGGTTCGTATCGGAGATGGAGCCATCATCGCCAGTCGGGCGCTGGTCACCAAGGACGTCAAACCCTATGAAGTGGTGGGCGGTAACCCGGCAAAACTGATCCGATTGCGGTTTGAACCTAAACAGATTGAGATGTTGATGACCATGAAATGGTGGCAGTGGCCTGATGAGCAACTGAAAGGGGCGATGACGCTGCTTTGCTCCGGTGAGATTGAGGCGCTATTTGCCTATTGGCAGGCACAGACTAATCAGTAACAAAGCGCCAGCAAAGAAGCTGGCCCTTTGTTATCTGTCAACACGGGTTAGCTCTGTACCAGAGTTTGGCACTGCTGTTTGTATTGGTTCATCAGCGGTCCGATGGAGCCTGGATTGGGCAACATCCCTTGTTGGCGAGAGGTCTCTTCGCTAAGCATCTCATCAAACTCGTCGCCAACCTCCTCTTGAGCCATTTGAAAGGCCAGCTTCTTCGCCAGTTGCAGACGAATGATTACCTGCTTCATTTGCGGGGCATTGAGCTTACCTAGGGCGGTTGTGGCAATGTCGTAATAGGCGGCGCACTGCACCGTCATCGGTGGCGGTCCCTTGTCACCGGAACAGCCCCCAAGGGCGAGAAGGGCAGAGACTAGGGCGATCTGAGTCAGTTTGACCATTCAAACTCCATGTAAGAAATGGGAAATCACTGTTATTCACGGTAACCCAGCTAGGGGGATTACGCAATCTGCCCAATTTAGAGAATAAAAAGCCCGGCGCAGTGCCGGGCTTGATTGTTTAGGGCTAAGACCGTGTTCTAGTCTTGCTCTTTCTCGGCCGCTTTACAGGCGGCGGCAGTAAAGATCACGTCGGTGGAGCTGTTCAGCGCAGTTTCGGCGGAGTCTTGAACCACACCGATGATAAAGCCAACGGCGACTACCTGCATGGCGATGTCATTGGAGATGCCGAACAGGCTGCAAGCCAGTGGGATCAGCAGCAGGGAACCACCGGCGACGCCGGAGGCACCACAGGCGGAAACCGCGGCCACAATGCTAAGCAGCAGTGCGGTTAGGATGTCTACTTCTACGCCCATGGTGTGCACCGCCGCTAGGGTGAGCACAGTGATGGTGATCGCTGCGCCGCCCATGTTGATAGTGGCACCCAGAGGGATAGACACTGAATAGGTATCCTCGTGCAGATCGAGACGCTTACACAGGTCAAGGTTAACTGGAACGTTAGCGGCAGAGCTGCGGGTAAAGAAGGCGGTTACGCCGCTTTCACGCAAACATTTCAGCACCAATGGGTATGGGTTCTCATGGGTCTTGATGAACACCATCGCTGGGTTCACCACCAGAGCGATAAACGCCATGGCACCTAGCAGTACGAGCAGTAACTGACTGTAGCCGGCCAGTGCACTAAAACCAGTTTCGGCAATGGTGTTGGAGACTAAGCCAAAGATACCAATGGGCGCAAAGCGGATCACCACTTTAACGATGCTGGTGATGCCGTGAGACAGGTCTTGGAATACTTGCTTAGTGGCGTCGGTGGCTTTGTGCAGCACCAAGCCCAGAGCCACAGCCCAAGCCAAGATGCCGATGAAGTTACCGGTCATCAGCGCGTTGATTGGGTTGTCGACAATCTTAAACAGCAGGGTGTTTAAGACTTCGGCGATGCCCTCAGGCGGCGTTACGGTGGCGTTATTGGTCACCAGCGCCAGCGAGGTTGGGAACATAAAGCTGGCGACCACCGCGGTCAGAGAGGCGGCGAAGGTACCAATCAGATACAGAGTAATGATTGGGCGCATGTTGGTGTGTTCGCCACGCTTTTGGTTGGCAATGGACGCTGCGACCAGTACGAATACCAAAATTGGGGCTACCGCCTTAAGGGCGGAGACAAACAAGCCACCGAGGAAGCCGATGCTCTTGGCGGAGTCTGGGGAGACTACCGCAAGGGCAATACCGGCGAGTATGCCGATGAAAATCTGGAGAACCAGACTGCCATTGGCCAGTTTAGAGATTATTGATTGCTGAGTTTTCATAATTTGCCTAGTGCATTATTTTTATAATCGGCGGTCAAGCCACCATTAATGCGACTTTTAACAATTGTCACCGGCAGTGTCCACTGCAAATTGTCATTAGCTTGATATCGTCCCACTAATGGGCTGATTTCTCGCCACAGGCCCGATTATCACTATGGTTGGATAGCGAAACTTTATCGACTGGTCATACTTCTTTACCCCACTTTTAACCCAATTGTGCGGCCTTGTTCTTCTGTTGCTGTTTTGGGGTTGAGTGACCAAACCGGCTTATTGGATAATGCGCTCCATTTTAATGAAGTTAGAACTCCAACTAGAGGCGCCATGATCGACGATACCGTACTGTTTGAAGGGGAAGATCGCTTCGGTCCCATTCGTGTCACCGAGCAGCCAAGTTTGATGGGACCTTTGAGAGTGTTGGGGTTTGGCCCCGCCGATGAGCAGAGTCGGACCTTAGTCAAAAAGCCGTGGGTACTTCAGCACGAATACACTCAGGCGATGATGTTGTCATTGCTGTTTTGTACTCCCAAGCGCGCGTTGGTACTGGGCGTCGGGGGCGGCTGCTTGATCAGTGCGCTGGTCAAAGGAGTGAAAGGGATCAAGGTAACTGGGGTTGAACTGCGACCTTTGGTGACCGAGTTGGCCCATAAGTACTTCGGTTTGCCCCAGAGTAAGCGCATCGAATTGGTGCATCAAGATGCCCAAAGTTACCTCGATGAAGGTGGCCATAAGAAGGTGGATCTGGTGATGGCAGATATCTACGGTGCCGATGCGGTGGCTGAAGATCAGTTGAAAACGGACTTTGTTACTCAAGCCGCCGCTCAACTTAAAAGCAGTGGCGTACTGGTTCTCAACTGCTGGGCGGAACACCAACGTCATCCACAATTGATGGCAGCACTGGCGATCCACTTCGTGGATTGTCGCGGTGCCCTGTTAAGCAGTGGAAATTACGTCATCATAGCCAGCAAGGTTGAGGATACTCAAAGCGGCAAGCAGCTAAGAGAAAAGCTGTCCAAAATCAGCGATGTTTTGGAGGTGAACTTAGGCCACTGCTTAAGTCGACTTGAAGCCTTTGACCCGCAAAGTTTCTAAAACTGATCAAAACTGAATCAGTTGCATCTTTTTTCCCTGTGCCATTGGGCGTTTGGCGTGGTTTGCAGTTGTTTACCCTCCTACGCCTAAGGTAATCTACAGGGTTCTAACCATCCCGCATTTTTTAAGGTAGCCCTATGTCCGAACAGGCGTATCGACTGCGTCGTATCATCATCATCGACAGTTTCTGGAAAGGCAGAGTAAACGAAATCGTCTTTGATGGTCACACCCAGTTGGAGGGCACCAACGGCGCCGGTAAAACCTCGCTGATGCGTTTGTTGCCGCTGTTCTATGGCATGCGTCCCGGTGACATTGTCAGTAAGGTGGATCAAGCGAAAAACTTCGTTGATTACTATCTGCCGCGAGAGTCGAGCATGCTGGTGTATGAGTATGAGCGAGTGGACGCTTACCAACAGCAGACCTGCTGTATGGTCGCCAGTAGCACCACCGGTCGTACCATTCAGTACAAGCTTATCGATGCGCCGTATCAGCAGGATCACTTTATTGGCAGCGATCACCGCCCTTACAAGATGGCGGAGATTGAGCGCAACTACGGCCGCAACTGTTTTAAATCCAACTACCTTAATGTCGCCAAATACCGTCAGGTCATTCAGAACCTGAGGGAAGGGCGGACCAGCAGTGACGTGCGCGAACTGCAAAGGCGTTTCGCATTCAGCCAAAACCCGATGCCCCATGTGGATCGGGTGATCAACGGCACCATCGAAAAGAACCTTGATTTCGATGCGGTGAAGAAGATGCTGGTGGCCATCACCGCCGATTACCTGGCGCGGGGTCAGGGCGGCGACCATCGCGAGCCGATGCAGCTCAATAAAGATGAGATCGGCAGCTGGCTTTCGGACATTCAGGCCAGCCGCGAAGTGCATGGCATTGCGGAAAAAATTGCTCGCTGGCAGCGAGAGTTCACCGAACTGGAACAGCATCTGGTGCAACTGAGTCATCTGCTGGCGCTACTGAAAACTCAGCAAGTGGCACTCGATGATCAGCAGCAGCAGCAAGATGCCGCCATCAAGGTCATTCGAGCCAATTTGAAACAGCTCAAGACCGATTTTAATCTGCACCGTGATGAGTTGCAGGAGCAATTGACGCTGGCCAAAGACGATTTGAAGGCCAAGCAGCAAGAGTGCGATCGTCTGGACGACCAAAAGGCCGATTTCGATGAGGACGATGCCGCCTCTTATCAGCTTAAAGCCGATGAGAAACAGCGCTTTACCGCAGAGCTTCAAGACGTTGAGCAGATTCTTGCTAGCCTAGAAGGCGACGTGGCCAAGATTGCCGATAAGTATCGCGACTTGCTGCACAAAACCGAACTGCAACTGTCCAAAGGCGAAGGCGAGATCAACGCTCAGTTGTCGAGCATTCGAGAGAAAGCCAGTGAACGTTTGAGCGAGATTGATGCTAAGTATCAGCAGCAGCGCCGCCAACTGGAACAAAGCCAGGATAATCGCGCGCTGGAGCTGAAAGAGCAACTGATGACCGAGCAGCATAAGCTTAAGGTCAACAGCGATGCCCGAGCTAACCCTCAATCCGATCCAGAGCTGGAACAGGCTCTGCAGCGCTCCTCTCAGCAGCTTGCCGAAGCTCAGTCTCAGCGCAATCAGCACCTGATGGCGCTCAACCAGATTGCCAAACATCTGAGTGACCTTGAGCGTCAGCGAGATCATCAGCTGTCAACCCGAGCCAGTGAGCACAAGCGGTTACAGGAGCTACAAGCCCAGCGAGACACCCTGTCACTGCAACTGAACCCCAAGCCAGGCTCGCTTCAGCAGTTCTTGACTGAGCAAGCTGGCGTGGATAACTGGAAACAGACCATCGGATGCTTGTTGTCACCGCAGCAGTTAGCGCGTACTGACTTGAACCCAAGTTGGAGCGGCGAAGGGCTGGATAGCCTGTATGGGGTGCGACTTGATTTGGCGCCGCTGCAGCACAACAATCCGTTGGCTCGAAATGAAGCCCAATTGCAGGAGCAGCTGGCGGAACTTGATCAACAGGTCGAAGCCTGTCAGCAGCTTAACGAGCAGCAAGACCAACTGCTTAAAGAGATGGGCAATACCATCGCCGAACAGCAGCAGAAGCAGTCGAGCGCACAACAGCAGGAGGGACGTTTTGCCAGTCAAATCGACCAACTGCAACAGCAGTTGGAGCGTCAACAGCGTCTGCGCGACGACAGCGTGAAACAGAAGCTGGCGGAGCTGGATCAGGAAGCGCAGCAGCTGCGCAAGCGCATCGAGCAACTGCAACATCAGCAGACAGAGCAAGCGGAGCAAGCCCAAGAGCAGCAGCATGAGCTGCACAATCTATCGATGGAAGCTCGAGCAGACGTCGAAACCGATCGTGACAGTCAGATGGACACGCTGCGTGAGCAACTGCTTACTCTTCAGGAAACCTGCTCAGAGCGCCGCCGCGACTATAAACGTCAGCAAAAACAAGCGCTAGAGCAGGTGGATCCCGATGGCGAAATTGAACGTCGCCACCAGCAGCGTAAAGCGTTAAACGCCAAGCTACTTCGCTGTACCGAATTCCAGCAGAAAGCCAATGACTACCGCTTCTTCATTGAGCAGCAGTTTTGCCATCGAGAACAGTTGGGTCAGCAGCTTATGGATCTGCAGCAGCAGGTGTCTCAGTTGGACAACGCCCAGAGCAAACTCAAAGCGGATTTTGATGCCGATTATGGCAAGCAAGATAACGAACTGGGCAAACTGAAAGAGAAGCTGGAGCGCACCGTTGAGTTGCTGGAGCATCTGGCTCGAGCGGCGGCCAGCTGTGACGCTTTAGAGCTGGAAGCGGCCATCGACCCTCAGTTGCCAGAATATCAGGCTCAGCTGTTGCCGGAATTCGTTAAGCAAAATCAGCAGAAATTTAGCCAGTTGGAGAAGAGTCTCAATCGCGAGATCAACAATTTCTCTAGCACGTTACGCACTAAGCATGGCAAGAGTAGCCTGTATGAGTCCTGGGTGAAGTTGGTTGCGGATAACGATCACTATCAGGGCAGCGAGGCGGTGCTTAAGTACCGCGATCCCATTGGCGATCTGCTGGCCAGTGCCGGTCAGCTTAAGGCGTCAACGAGCCTATTGATTCAGACCAATGCCCAGATGATCAATGAGTTCTATCAGCATCTGGAGAACTTTGATCGCCGCATTAAGGGCGTTGGGCGCCGGCTGTCTGAGCGCGTCACCGCCTTGGCTCAGTTTGAAGCCTTCGCCGAGATCAGCGTTGGTACCGTCACCAAGCTGGATCAGCTCGAATACTGGAGCCCTCTGAAAAGCTTCTCCGAGCGCTATGAGATGTGCAAAGACAAACTGCAAGACATCAACAGTGACATCCCTGAAGAGCTTATTGAGGCGATGCAGTCACTGGCTCGGGTGCTGCCTTCGGAAGGGGTACAGCTGGAGCACAATGACCTGTTTGATTTGGAGTTTGTGATTACCGAGAAGGGGCAAGTGAAGCGGGCGCGCAATGCCAGACAGTTGAAAAAGGTCAGCTCCACCGGGTTGTCCTACCTGGCGATGCTATCGCTGTTTGCCGGGTTGTTGGCGATGCTTCGTGGTGACAGCAAGTACCCAAGTTCCATCATCTTACCGGTGGATGAGTTGGGTGAATTAGCGGCGGAGAACATTAAGTTGCTGCTGACCATGTTTGATGACAACGCCATTCAGATTTTGTCGGCGTCACCGGCCACGGATCGTCAGGTACTGGCGCTGTATCGAAACCACTACAAGCTCAAAGACAGTAAGATCTATCAGGCGTACGTGCCGATGTCGAAACTGGAGCAGTTGATGGCGGCTCGGGCCGAGGCCAAACACAATCAAGAGGCAGCTTCCCATGTTTAAGCACACCGTTGAAAAGCTCCTGGCAGGGGAAGTGATCTGCCAAACCGCATTTAATGATGAGTTTGAGTACCTACAACTGGAGGCCAATCGAGCTCGAGTGGATGAGTTTCTGCAGCAGCTTGAGCGCAGCCTGACTCACTTTGAAACCGCCGACGCTTTTTACTGCACCTACAACAGCGTTGATGATAGCAACCGAAAGAAGATAAGCGAGCTGTTCAGCAGCATGCGCAGCCATTTTCGCCCTCTGGTGGAGTGGCTAGATATGTTACTCCAAGCCACCGGCAGCGATGCTCCGCTGCGGGCGAAAGACAGCATCAAGTTTACCTCGCTGCTGGAAGCCTTTGAGCATGACCAAACTTTGGCTGAGCAGCTGCGCCGCCTTACCAATATGGTGCCGTTTAAAACCACCAAGGTGGAGCTGCGAGATCAGTTGGGCACCGTGTTTCAGCGTCTGGAGGAGATGGGGTACTTGGTACGTCATGCTCAAGGCAGCAACAGCTATTACGCCACGGCGCGCTTTGACCTTATCTATCTGCTCATTGAGTTCTTAAACGACAGTGAAAAGCTGGAGCTACCGGAAGTGCAGCCGGAAGATCCTCAAGCGGAGCTGCTGCTGTAATGGGGCTGTACGACCGCGACCAAGTTGCCAAGCTGCTAAGGCAGATTGGTCAAGCCGATGAGCTGCTGAGCGCCGCCTATGTGGATGGCAGCATCAGCAGCCGCAGTGACAACGACAGTCAGCTTCGAGCCTTGCACAAGGCAAAACTGCTGCGGCCAGAGGAGGAGCTGGGAGATTATCGGCTGACCTCGGATCTTAAGCGCCTACTCAATAAGTTACTGCGTCATCAAAGCAGCTATCGCCAGCTTACCGACATGGGTAAGGTGATGGATGCCCTTGAAGATGCAGGTCGAGACTATGAAGAGTCCTACAAAGCAGAGCAGTGGGACGACGCCGAGCACTACCTCGACCAGTTTGACGACTTGGCTTATGAGGCCAGAGACAGCCTCAACACCAGCTTGGATAACATGCATTACGCTATCTCTAGCCAGTTTGGTTTTGTGGCCACCTTGAATGCCAAGGTGCGCGAAAACGAAAAAGCCTTGGCCTATGCGCAAAAGCTGCTCAATGAGCTGCAGCAGATTGAACCGGAGATCTGCTATGACTGGATCTTCGATGCGGCACCCACGGAGTTTGCGCGCAAGGTGACTGGCTTTGTGCGCTGGTATCGAGACGCCCTAAAGCGCTTGGCCCACGTGATCGACAAGATGCGTCAAAGCTTGTTCCGGTTGCGTCGTCAGGTGAAACAAGCCAACCAGCTTAAAGGAATGGCGCGGTTTCTGCGTCAGCACCCTGAGTATCAGCTCAGCGAGGAGCTGCCTTTCAGTGACAACCTTCCCCAAGCCTTAAAGTTGTCACCGCCACTGACCACCGCTGGACACCCTGATGTGCGCAGCAGTGCCCAAGAGGAATCTCTGGTTGCTATCGTTCAGCACCTTCGTAAGCTCAGTCAGGCCGCTCCTGAAGCTCGAGGCCGCGACGGCGTCGAGGTGGAATCCGAGGCGCTGGAGATTTTGGGCTACATCAGCGACTGGGCCTTGGATGAGGTGGAGCGCTATTTTGAACAGGCGCTAGAGACCCCTCTGAGTGCCTTGGCATTTTGGCAGCAGCAACAGAGCCGTTGGCTGGAACAAGGCTGGGAGCTGCCGCCACAAGCCTGGATTGAGCTGGTGTTTGGTTACTACTGCAGCTTGAGTATCGATTTGCAGCGCAGCCTAGATCTCGAGCTGGAAGAGGCGCTGGTGGATGGCACCAACAACAACTTCACCTACAGCAACATTACCGTGGGATTTCGCTAAGTGAGCATACAGCCTGAGACTCGCATTGATTGGGCCAACACCCACAACAATGAGAAAGAGGGCGATCAGGCGGTGCGTAAATACTGGCTTCAGTGCCGAGCCATAGGCGAGCTTAAACTCAATGGCGAGCAGCTCCCAAAGCTGCCGAAAGGCAGTGCAGGCTTGTTGCTGGATTGGCGTGAAATCCACTCCATTGAGCACCCTGTGGTTGTGATGGTGGAAAACCTCAGCGTCATGGCTGCCCTTGAGCAGATTCATTGGCCTCAAAGTTTGCAACACGCTCTGTTTGTGTTCCGGGGCGATGCTCGGGATGTGCAAACGTCGTCGGCCTATCATTTTTGCAGGCAGCTAAAGTGTCCCGTTGTCGCCTTCGCTGATTTTGACCCTAAAGGCGTTGAGATTGCCTTAACCTGTGGCGCCGCGATGGCGCTGCTTCCTAAGCGCGAATTGTGGGATCAGATCTGCCATCCAGATTGGCAGTCGTTGATCGGACCTGAAGTCCGGTGGCAGGACCAAGAGCAATCTCGGCAGGCGCTCGCGGACCGAGCCCATAAGCCGGAGTGGGTTGATGAGGCGTTGAGGGTGATGGGAAAGCATGGCCGGACTCGAACTCAAGAGCATCTGATTGCCCATCAAGTTCCGCTGGAGTTACTGCCGTTATAAAAATAACCCCGAAGCTGAGATTCGCTCCGGGGTTGTTTCGGTTTGCCCTGTTGCTGATCACTTGTTTTGGCAGGAGAGCAGCTCAGACAGCGCTTGCGATAGTTCCTCTTGTGAGGTAATCACGCCTTCGGCGGCCAAATCATCCAATGCCAGCACCATCTGATCTCGCTCCGGTGCCTTATGCAAGCATAGGGCGTCGTTTGCCTGCTTAAAGCGCTTACCACTGCGGTACTTTAGCGCGCGATCACTGATGCTGTCGGTGGACAGGGTTGTCGATTGCTGAAGGTTCATTAGCGCCAGCGCGCCATCCACGGTGCCTTCAAGATAGCTTAAACACTCCTGACTGCGGGGGGCCTCTTGGCACTGAGCAAGGTTAATGTCGTTGGCCATCGCCGGTGCGCAGGTTACGGCTGCGATCACTAAGGGCATGATTTTTTTCATGGTTATCTCCGTGTTTACGATTTTATGGTCGACTTCAGCACCAGATAGCCACCGATGGCGGATAGGGCTGACCCTAAAAGAATGCCAAGGCGTGACAGGTCACCGTAGTTCATGACTCCCGCTTCAAAGGCCAGTGACGCCACGAACATCGCCATAGTAAATCCGATGCCGCACAGCAGTGAGACACCAAACAGCTGAGTCCAGCCGATGCCCTGTGGCATTTTGGCCAGTTTCAGTTTCACGGCGATGTAACTAAAGCCCATGATTCCCAGTGGTTTACCCAGCAGCAGGCCCAGAGCAATGCCCAAAGGTAGCGGCGAGAATACGTCGCTTAAGGACAGGCCTTCGAAGCTGACTCCGGCGTTAGCAAAGGCGAAAATCGGCAGAATCATAAAAGTGCTCCACGGGTGCAGAGCGTGCTCTAGATGCTCACTTGGGCAGTGGCCACCTTCGTCTTTGGTCAGTGGTATGGTAAATGCCAAGACTACGCCCGCCAGAGTGGCATGCACGCCGGATTTTAATACCGCAACCCACAGCACCAGACCGACGAGCATATAAGGCATCAGGCTGCGCACGCCGCTGCGGTTTAAAATGAGCAGAGCAACAATGGCAACACTGGCGACCAGCATACTGGTGATGGACAGCGAGCCACTGTAGAACAGGGCAATAATGATGATCGCCAGCAGGTCATCGATGATGGCCAGAGCCAAAAGGAATACCTTCAATGCCACGGGCACTCGGCTTCCCAGCAGCGCCAGTACCCCTAAGGCGAAGGCGATGTCTGTGGCAGCTGGAATGGCCCAGCCGTTGGCAGCAGTGCCATTGGAGGCGTTGAAGGCCAAAAATATTAATGCGGGCACCATCATACCGCCGATGGCGGCAATGGTTGGCAGCGCCGCTTGGCTGGGGCTAGACAGTGTGCCCAATAGCAGTTCCCGCTTGACCTCCAGACCGATGAGGAGGAAGAAGAATGCCATCAACAGATCGTTGATCCACAGCAGCATCGGCTTGTGCAGATCCAACTCACCCACCCGAATTTGAACCGGGGTGTTCAGGAAGGCGTCATAGAAAACATCCAGCGATGAGTTGGCCATTGCCATCGCAAGGGCCACCATCACCATCAAGATGATGCCGCCTGAGGACTGTTGGTTAAGGAAGTTTTTTATGACGGTTTTCATGTAGTTGCTCCAATTAATCGTGGATGCAGTGTAAGGGTACCTAATGTTTCTGGATAATCGTTTCTACAGCCTTTGTAGCTCGGAATTACCGAGTTTAAGCGGTGTTTGCTTGGATAATTCCTAAAATTGTATAAAAGGTTATCTTACTGTACTGCTTAAAAAAGTGATGAGCTAATCATCGGTAATAATGACGTCAGAAGTTATAGTGCACACAGTAATGGTCAATCTCGCTAGAATGGTGACAGCGACAAGTTTCGAAGGTCTCACTATGAAAATGACACCCCTTTCTCTATTTGCTTTGTGGAATCTCTTTGGTATCGGCACTGCGATGGCTACGCCCTCTTATGATTGCTCCAAAGCCCAAGGGCAGGTGGAGGAGCGTATCTGTGAAGATACTCGGCTTCAGGAGTTGGATAACAAACTCCATTATGCGTATCGCTCAGCATTGGCCATGACAACGGCAGAGTCGCGTTGGTATTTGCGAGCCTATCAACGGGGATGGATTAAGGGACGAAATGCGTGCTGGAAGAGCAGCGACCTGAATCAATGCATCGAAGCCAATTACCGCACGCGGATCTCAGAGCTTGAGGTGCAAGGCCAATTGGTGAAGCCTGACCAAGAGGTTCGCTACCTTTGTGGCGAGCAGAGTCTACAGGTGGCCTTTTATAACGACACTGAGCTATCTTTGGCGGTTATTCAAGGGCTGTCTACATCAACGGAGCCGGTTTACGCCTTTATTGACCCCAGCGCTTCAGGGGCCAAATACCAAGGGCAAAATCTGGTGTTCTGGACCAAAGCCGATGAAGCACTGCTGAGTCAATATGGTCAGCAAGATCAGCAATGTCGAGTTCAATCGTTAGAGTGAACTTGAATGTGTTTGCTGTTGTAATCTGCAGGGCCAAGGGAGACAACCACTTCTCTGGCCTCCTCTAGGGTGTTGGCGTAGCCTTTCCAGGTTGGGCGATCCAACTCTTCGCCATCCAGTACATAGATTGAGTAGCCATCCTCTTCGTTGCCTCGGATAAAGGGCAAATCCCACCACTCAATGGTTTGCATAGGTGGGCGCAGAGACACCGCACAATAGAAGAAGTCAGCTGGCAAATGCGGATTAATTAAGTAGCCGTCATCATCATATTGTGAAAATGGCGAGTGTTGGTTTTGATAGCGCCAGCCAACGTGAACCACAGAGACCTTACTTAATTGATCTAAGCAGTTGGCACATAGACACACAAATTCAATGCTGTCACTTGATACCGTGTCTTTTACGGCTTGAGTATGCAGCGCCTTAAAACTGGTGAAGGCCACGTTGTTGTCAGAGTCAAAGTCGCTGGTTCCGTATTGTTGAGAAAACAGAGATTGCAGTTGGCTTTCGGCAATTTCAGTTAACGCTACAGGCCAAAGGCGTGCTTTTTCAGATGTGATCAGTACTGGCTTACCTGCATGAAGGCATTCCAGGCAGATCATCTCATTATCATGGGAGTCAAACATCGCTTCTAACGCCCCTTAAGTCCTTGTGCCCACTAAGCTTAATTCGGGCACTTTGATGTAACCCCAGCTAGCCGAGCAGCGAATTAACATCACAATATTCGGTTACCGAATAATGTGACAGGGAAACGCCTCTTAGCCAAGGTGTAACAGTTAGAAACAATATTATAAGCCCAGCTAAATAGGGTGGTTTGTTAAGCAGATCTCAGATTGTTCCTCTATTTACTATTACTTATCAGTGTATTGATTATTTTATTGGCCAAATTACTGGTGGATCTGTTGTTTTGATAATCTTGGCCCGATTTACTTCGATAACCCCAAGTTATCGAGGTGTCGGAGACAGTTCCGCTTAAGTTGGCCAAATGAGAGAGCTGCATCAGGTCAGTGGCTTAAAACGGCGAGTGCAGCTCGGATAGGCTGCCCATCTGTGAAGTAAATAGGTTTTGGTGCAGACGAGCCGCAAAGGCATCGGTCATGCCGGAGATGTAGTCGGCGATGATGCGGTGGCCGTTTCCAATCTGTTGCGCCTGTTGCCAGCGCTGCTGAGTCGCTCGGGGAAGCAGCCGCAAAGGATCGGACTCAAAAGCTTCAAACAGCTCCATCACTATCTGTTGCCCCTTGTATTCCAATATCTGCACCTCTGGTTTTCGAATGACGAACTCAAACACAAAGTGCTTGAGAATACTTAGGCAGCGCTCGTAGGAGGGCTCCATAACGGCATTGTATTTCAGCAATGGCGATTCGAAGGCGTCGTTGTCAGCGATGTGAGTGTGGGTTACAAAGGCGTTGACCAAAGTGCCGATGGCATCTTTTCTCAAGTGGTGCTCATCGCTAAACAGTTTTGCTCCAATCTCATCAATCTGATCAGCCAGGTAGCAGCCGTCAATACCACTGATGGGGACTGCGACCTGCTCCTGCCAGTGACTCTTGCTGACGATGCCCATGACAATGGCGTCTTCCAGATCATGAACTGAATAGGCGATGTCGTCAGCCAGCTCCATGATGGCGCAATCCAGCGAATGGTGGAGGCTGCGTCGTTGATTCTTCGAGTTGGTTCCTGTGGTTTTCAGCCGCTGTTTGTCAGAGTCGCTAAAGGGGGCCAGAACCCACTCTAGGGTGTCGGCATCGTCGTCGAAAATTCCTTTGGGTGGCAGCCATTGTTCAGCTTGAAGCTGGCGGAAATTGGCCAGAGGCGTCTTAGGTGAGTCCTCTTGCAGCTCACTGAAGAGCATTGGGTATTTAATCAAACCTAAGAGTGTGCGCCGAGTTAGGTTCATACCATGGTGGCGGGTATAGGGCTCCAGCCGAGTGAGGATGCGAAACGTTTGGCCATTACCCTCAAATCCACCGTGATCACGCATCATGTAGTTAAGAGCCACTTCACCACCATGGCCATACGGGGGGTGGCCCAGATCATGGGCCAGACACAGGGATTCAATTAGGTTGTCGTCGCCAATCACTTCGATAAGTGCCGGGTGGTTTTGTTTTAGCCGTGCGGCGATTCCGGTGCCAATTTGAGCGGCTTCTAGGGAGTGAGTGAGGCGAGTCCGGTAGAAATCATGCATGCCGACCCCCAATACTTGGGTTTTTGCTTGCAGTCGCCGAAAGGCGGCCGAATGCATGATACGCGCTTTGTCACGCTGCATCGGTTTGCGTTGATCATTGTGTCTTGGCTGCTGTTCGGCCAATTGCCTAGCGAGCCATTGGGGATCGTTCAACATGGTCACTCACTCCGGAGGGTTTTAGACAGTGTTGAGTAGGATGGGGCGAAGGGTCAAGTAAAATCCCCGATAGCTCAGGGAGTTCTCTATCAAATGGTCAATAGGAGGCCAATTGGGCCTCCCGATGGTTTGGGTGTTAACCGGCGTTGACGATTTTGATCTCTTGCCCAGAATTGGGATTGGCAGCCACTTTCTCAGCCATAGAGTTGATGGCCATGGCAAAGCTAGAAAGGCCTGAGTTTGGCAAGAACAGATATGGCTTGTCGTTGGCTTTACAGAAACGCTTGAGACGGTAGTAGGCGTCGTGGCTGACACAGTCAGTGGCGCAGACGATCACATCGGCGGCGTTTAGCATAGACTCTAAGCGTTTACGGCTGTCCTCTTTGCCACCATCGTGGTGACTAAACTCTCCATTACAGCGGTTTACCAGCTCTTTGTAACTGCCGGTCATCTTGTGCTGGCCACCAACACAAAGTACTTTTCGACCATTGAAGTCGGGGTTTTTGTGACAGTCTTGATTGTCGCACCCTTCACAGCTGTCGGATCTTGGCATCATCAGTTGTTCGAGGGCGGTCATCTGCTCAGACTGTTGCTGCAATTGGGCGGTGAGTTTTTCCACTCGACGCTCGCTGAGCTTGTATTGTTGACGCCAGTCGCTGCCTTCGACAATCAAGGCTTGCTTGGGCTGTTGATTGCCGGCATGACGCAGAGAGTGGTTTTCACGTTTTAAGGTGGCGTTATCCGCTTGTAGCTGCTCCAGTTGCTGCTGTAACTGATGAATCTGCTGCTCTTTATTGGCGGCTGACTTTAAGTGTTTTTTCTCCTGCTCTTCAAGCCTTTTTGTCAGCAGTTTCACCTCATCTTGTGAGTCGGCTAGGCGCTTTAGATCAGCACGCTGTCCGGCTCCAATCTGGTGTGACAGCATGTGAACTTCTTCATAGAGGTGTTCTTGAAGCTGGTAGCTGGAGTGGGGGTGACATAGGGCGGCCCAAAAGGCTTCGGCCACCTTGCCTTGTTGTAGGTGCTCCTTCCACAGCGCCATTACCGCATCGTCACTTTTCGCTTTGGAAAAGCGCTTGATGGCTGCGGCGTACTTTTTGTCTAGGTGCTTTTGCAAGGCCAGAGCAATGCGATTCTTATTGCTACAGTGACTCACCATGTAGGTGTGTAGCCAGTAATCTCCCTCTCGAGCGATCTCTTTGTCGCCCAGCTTAGCCGCCAGTTGTCGAATCTCTGTCGGCATCAGACAGGTGCCGATAATTGGGCAGTGGAAACGGGCTGGCAAGTGCCATAACTTGCTTTTCGAGATAGAGGTAGAAACCCTTGGGGTTGGGATGAGATCGCACATAGATAACTCCTTGCTTCAGAGCTTAGTGTATGACGAAGAATTCAATTGTCAATGAGAATTATTATCAACAAGTGATAATGTGTGCTATTTAGGTTGCGGTTTCATGGCCGTTGTTAGGAAGCAGTGCGAGCAAGAAAAAAGCCCCACACTAATGGTGGGGCAATCATGGCTGGGTCAATCAGGATCAGCTACAGGTGCGAAGGTGTGTGATTACCGCTGATCCGTCGGTAATCGCCATGACTGAATGGTATGGGTTCAATCATGGGCATAGCGATGACTCATCCTTAAGTGCGTCCCTCCTTGGTTGCTTAGCGAAGTGATGTTTCCATAAGCGGTGATGAGCTGGGATGTGGATCGCCGTAAACGGAAGGTGTTGGGCAATTCAAACTCATCATGTTGCCTGGTGGAGATAATCACTATCGCCTTGATGATTTTTAGTATAATTCACCATCATGGTGGCGATAGTTCGATTTGTTATATGATTACCCAATGATATTAAAGCGAATTATGGTCATTTGTTCGTCAGTGACGGGAGTTTGACGGGCTAGCAATCCATGAGCTTAAGGAAGGTTATAAGAGCAACCCAAAGGCCGTAGTGACGACAGGCACGGCCATTAGGCTAGTAAAGCTAGTTGTGAGGGGTGGTAATTAAGTGGTCAACACTGCAATCGCTGTCTTCCCCAAACCAGCGGTGAAGGGTATCGATTTCTGGGAATCTCTGGCACAGATCGTCAACGGCCGTTTCCATGCGAGACAAAGCATCGCCAAACTCAACCTGATTACCAAAGGCGACTTCGAGTTTGCATTTGAGGTAAGCGGAGTAAATATCGCATGCTTTTACTAACTCCTGCTCGATGCCGCCAGGGCTAAACGCCTCCTCAATGGCACTGCGCAGGGGTTCTGGTGCCGTCAGTAAGATCCGTTGTTCGGCAATTTTTTCAAGCTGCTTAAACTCTTGATAGAGGGTATTGTTAGCTCGCTTTACTGGGGTAACCACATCACCAGTGATGGTTTCTGACATGTCATGCAACAGGGCGTGAGACAACATTTTACTCAAGTCGATATCACGGCCGTTGAGCTCGGCGGTTTTTCCCACTAAGAAAGTAAGAATCCCTACGATGGCGGAGTGCTCTAGCACCGACTCCGGTTGCATGGAGTACATTAGGCTCCAGCGTTTTAAGAGGCGCTGTCGTAGCGCCAGATTCAGAAATTTGTGGCTCATGAACTCTCCTACTGGCGATAGCGGCTTAAAAAGGCTTCGAATTTGTCCATCGCTCGGTCGAGATCTTCGATGTGGGGCAAAAACACAAACCGCAGGTGGTCAGGCTCTGGCCAGTTAAAGGCAGTGCCTTGTACTAGCAGAATTTTTTCCTGCATCAGAAGATCCAGTACCAGCTTTTCATCGTCAATAAGATTAAAGCGTTTCACGTCCAATTTCGGGAAGGCATACATGGCGCCTTTAGGCATGGCACAGCTAACCCCGTCGATGGCATTGAGACGGTCAACCACTAGATTACGCTGCTCCAGCAATCGTCCTCCAGGCAGAATCAGCTCGTTGATGCTCTGATAGCCCCCCAGTGCGGTTTGAATCGCATGCTGAACCGGTACATTGGCACAAAGGCGCATGGAGGCCAGCATCTCCAGCCCTTCGATGTAGTTTTTGGCTCGGCCGCGATCGCCGCTTAGCATCATCCACCCGGCGCGAAAACCTGCCGCACGGTAGGTCTTTGATAGCCCGTTGAAAGTGATAATAAATAGGTCGTCAGCCAAGGTGCAGGTTGGGATATGCTCGGCGCCATCGTAGAGGATTTTGTCGTAGATCTCGTCAGAGAACACCACTAAGTTGTGTTCACGGGCGATCTGCAGTAGGCCCTCCAGCACCGCTTTGCTGTATACCGCACCGGTTGGGTTATTGGGGTTGATCAGCACCAGAGCTTTGGTGCGAGGGGTGATCTTGGCGCGAATGTCGTCCAGATCTGGGAACCAGTCTGCTTGCTCATCACAGCGATAGTGGCGGGCAGTGCCTCCGGCCAGATGTACCGCGGCGGTCCAAAGTGGGTAATCGGGAGCTGGAACCAGAACTTCATCACCATTGTTCAACAGACCCTGCATCGCCATGACGATGAGCTCTGATACGCCGTTGCCGATGTACACATCATCAACGTCAATATCGTGAATGCCCAACTGCTGATAGTACTGAACCACCGCTTTACGGGCTGAGAAAAGCCCTCTGGAATCGCAGTAGCCCTGGCTTTCTGGAAGGTTGTGGATCACATCCCGCACAATTTCGTCAGGGGCTTCAAAGCCAAATGGCGCAGGGTTGCCGATGTTCAGTTTGAGTACTCGGTGGCCTTCATCTTCCAGGCGTTTGGCTTCTCGAGCCACTGGCCCACGGATGTCGTAGCAAACGCTACTGAGTTTGTCGGATTTAAGAATTGCGTGCATGGCCGCGAATACCTCTGCGGGGCAAAAGTGAGCAACAAGGAATCTCGATTGTACGGTCAAATTCAGCCTAAGGATAGCGAAATATACTGTCTTTCAAAGTGTCGAAAAATAAGGTTTTTCAGCGAATGATTGATGTCTTTTGTGATTTTGGTAGTGCATTAAACTGCTTTGGCGTGGGGTTTAGGTAACTTGGGGAGCCAATTGTTGGTGCTGCAGGGAATGACACTATAATAAGAAGGTTATTCAAAGGTGACTTTCTTGTCACGCTTAGGTATAAATGGCCGAAAATTAGAAGGTATGACCAGTTTTTATTATGGCAATTCCCGTATCTGCGACCTTTGCGCGCCGCATCATGAACCTTTGGCCACCATTGCTGTTCAGCAGCATTCGAATTGAAAAGTTGGCGAAAGACTACAGCTACTGCAGAGTGTCCCTGAAAGAGCGACCTTGGAACCGCAATGTCAACAAAAGCCATTACGGCGGTAGCCTATTCTCCATGACCGATCCGTTCTACGCTCTGTTATTGATGGGTAAGCTAGGCAGAGGCTATCGAGTGTGGGACAAATCAGCCGACATCGAATTTGTGAAGCCAGGTAAAGGCAAGTTGACGGCGGAGTTTATCTTGACCACCGAAATGGTTTCCAAAGTGCTTGAAGCCACTGAAAACGGCGCTAAATATCTACCTAAGTTTGTGGTGGAAGTGAAGGATGCTAAAGGCGATGTAGTGTGCCGTCTCACCCGGGAGCTCTACATTCGACGAGTGTTTGCTAAACACAAGCAGGCTGCCTAAGCGCGAATTTAGCGTTGCATCAGGTTCGACCCCCTCGGCCTAGTGAACCAAGACGTTGTTATCAAAGATAAACTGAACCTAAAAGAGGCGCCCCAACCGGGCGTCTTTTTTGTTTGGACCCATTCTGAAGTGCGGGCCGTAGTGTTAGTGGATAAACACTAAGTCAGTCGCATTAGCGTGAGGTTAGTCATGGCAAATATTGTGGTGGTGCTTGGGGATCAACTGTCGTTGAATCTGCCCAGTTTACAAGCGGCCAACCCCCAGCAAGATCTGGTGGTGATGGCGGAGTTGGCGGAAGAGGCCAGCTACGTCGCCCATCACAAACAGAAGCTGGCTTTCCTGTTTTCCGCCATGCGCCACTTTGCCGAAGAGCTGCGCAGTGTAGGGTGGCGGGTGAGCTACTATCGGTTGGACCCAGACTGCCCACACTCCGATTTTCAATCTTTGCTACAACAGGTGGTCACTGAAGAGGAGGGCGAGCGCCTGTTGGTGACTCGGTGTGGCGAATGGCGACTGCAACAGCAGATAAACCGCTGGGCCCAGGTGCTTGGCATTGATGTTGAGCAGTTTGAGGATAGCCGATTCTTCTGTTCACTTTCGGAATTCCAGCAGTGGGCCAAGGGGCGAAAGCAGCTCAGGCTGGAGTATTTCTATCGTTACATGCGCCGCCAAACCGGGCTGTTGATGGAGCCTAGCGACAAGCCGGTGGGAGGCAAGTGGAATTTCGATGCGGACAATCGCAAAAAGTACGACGCCAAAGTGGGCATTCCTGAGCTGCCGGTGATCGAAAAAGACCGCATTACCGAGGATGTGTTGGCGCTGGTTGAGTGTCATTTTAGGGATAACCCAGGCCAACTCGACCACTGGTGGTTGCCAGTAACTCGGCGCGATGCAGAGCTGTGGTTCGATGCATTTTTAGAGAGCCGCTTGGCTCACTTTGGTCGCTACCAAGACGCCATGGTCACCGATGAGCCTTTTATGTTTCATGGCATGGTGTCGGCGCTCATTAACGTGGGATTGCTAGATCCCATGATGGTATGCCAAAAAGCGCAGTGGGCTTACCACCGCGGCGAGGCACCATTGAATGCCGTTGAAGGCTTTATTCGTCAAATACTGGGGTGGCGGGAGTACGTACGTGGTTTGTACTGGTTGTGGATGCCTGAGTATGGTGATCTGAATGCGCTGGAAGCCAATCAGCCTTTGCCTGCGCTGTTTTGGGGAAAGCCCACTAAAATGCACTGCTTAAGCCAGTCCATCGGACAAACCCTTGAATATGGTTATGCCCATCACATTCAGCGGCTGATGGTGATTGGGAATTTCGCGTTGATGGTGGGGGTCAGCCCCAAGCTGGTCTGCGATTGGTATTTGGCGGTGTACGTGGATGCGTTTGAGTGGGTTGAACTGCCCAACACCCTCGGCATGGCGCTTCACGGGGATGGGGGGCGCATGGCTAGCAAGCCCTATGCTGCGTCAGGCCGTTATATCAATAAGCAGTCTGATTATTGTAAGTCCTGCTCCTACCAGGTTGAATTGGCCGTAGGCGATAAAGCCTGCCCCTTTAATTCACTCTATTGGCACTTTATGGATAAACATCGGCAGCGCTTGCAGCAAAATCCGCGCATCGGTGTGATCTATCGCAGCTTCGATGGACGAGATGAGTCCGAGCGCCAAGGCATTTTAAGTAGAGCTGCCACCATCATTGCCAACCCAGATGAGTTTTAAGGGGGAGAGATGAAACCATCATTAGCTTGGCCTCCATGTCGAACCGATGCGTTGCAGCGGCTGCAGGCGTTTGTTCCTAAAAGTGGCCGTTCCTACGCGGCGCTGCGTAATTATGTGCCGGAATATCAGCAGCTTCAGAGCAATGAGTCCGTAAAACCTAGCCCAGTGTCGAGGCTCTCTCCTTACCTAAGACATCGAATCTTGCTTGAACATGAGGTGGCCTTGGCGGTGCTTAACGCCCATGGTCCGAGTCAAGGGCAGAAGTTTCTTCAAGAGCTGCTGTGGCGAAGCTATTGGAAAGGTTATCTGCAGCAGCGGCCTCAAATCTGGCGAGATTATCTTACGGGCTGCGAGCACGCCCAAAGGGGCTTGAACCTTGAGCAGGGGGAGCTCTATCGCCGAGCGGTTCAAGCTCAGACGGGCCTTACCTGTTTTGATGCTTGGGCCAGTGAGCTCATTCAGAGTGGATACCTTCATAACCACGCTCGGATGTGGTTTGCCAGCATCTGGATTTTCACCCTCAGATTGCCATGGCAGCTGGGAGCACAGTTTTTTTTGGATCATCTGCTGGATGGTTGCCCGGCGTCCAATACCCTATCATGGCGCTGGGTTGCGGGACTGCATACTCAAGGAAAGCACTATGTGGCTCGGGCGGATAACATCGCGAAATACACCGACGGGCGGTTTGCTCCCTATGGGGAGTTAAATGAACGGGCTCAAGCGCTGCCTCTGGATAAGGCTTACCAGAGCGAACCAGTGACGTTTGCGCTATCTGAGCCTGTGTCTGGAGGGAAAGATAACGAGGCGCTACTGTTAGTGACCGAGGATGATCTCTATCTGCAGGAATTCCCGCTACCTTGGCACCAGATCGGCGAGGTGGTGCTGGTGAGAAGCGACTGGTCTCGGTTGTCAGCGCCTGTAGCCGAATTTAAAGCTTCGGCTTTTGAAGGCGGCGCAACACATTTGTCGCGGCAACTGGGTAGGCCGGTTGAAGTGATTGATGCCAATCAACTGACGCAGAAGATCATAGCTACCGGCTCCAATCGAGTCATTCACTGCCAACAAGGAGTTGGTCCAGCGCTTGATGGAGTGGGCGCGCCCCTGTCGCAGTTGCAGCAACATGGGGTTGAGATAATAGGGCAGTGGCGAGACTGGGATCGTGTTCTTTGGCTTTTGGAAAAAGGCGCAGCCCAGACTGGCTGAATTGGGGGCGAGATAGGGGTGAAAGGATTTAAGGAGAGTTTACCTATAAAAACCTGCCCAGTCTGCCAGCGACCGTTTCAGTGGCGTAAGCGCTGGCAACGAGTGTGGGATGAGGTGAAGTATTGCTCCAAGCGTTGTCAGAGGGAGCGCAGGCGGCAATCAGAAATCAAACAGGCATAAAAAAATCCAGCGTCGAGATGCTGGATTTTTTGTATTGGCGTTACGAATAACGGGAGTTATGCCCTTAGCCAAGCTCGGCTAGGCACATCTCTTCGTAAATCTGCTTAACCCAAGCGTCTACGCGGGCTTCGGTCAGCTCTGGTTGACGGTCTTCGTCGATGCCAAGGCCGACGAAGGTGTTTTCATCAACAAGCGCTTTGGACGCTTCGAATTCAAAGCCTTCGGTGCTGGTGTGACCAACAATGATGCCACCACGGTCGCGAACGATGTCACCCACCATGCCCATGGCGTCCAGGAAATACTCGGCGTAATCTTCCTGGTCACCACAACCAAAGATTGCTACTAGGCGATCAGTAAAATCGATCTGCTCCAGCTCAGGGAAGAAGTCATCCCAGTCGCATTGAGCTTCGCCGTAGTACCAAGTTGGGATACCGAACAGTAGCAGGCTAAACTCTTCAATCTCCTCTTTGGAGCTTTTGGCGATGTCTTTTACATCACAGAGTCCACCCAGTTTCTTCTGGATCATCTTGGCGACGGCTTCAGTGTTACCTGTGTCGCTTCCGAAAAACAGACCTACGCTTGCCATTTTCTTACCTATCTTTGGGTCAATTACTTGCCTAACGAAGTTAGGCCTTACCAATGCTGTCTAACTGTTCCATCAAGATGGACTCTATAAGGTGGCTGCGGCTGATGCCATTAGCAGCAGCGTGCTCATTTAGCGCATTATAGAGTGTGTCAGAAACTTTAAGTTCAATTCGCTTTAGCCCCAGGGTGCGGTCACGCTGAATTTGATTGCGCTTATTGACTCGCAGCTGCTCTTTACGAGGCAGGGGATTGCTTCTTGGCCTGCCACGACGTTTCTCAGTCGCAAACAGATCCATAGTGGTTCTATCTGTTTTTTCTACTGCCATGCGCTGGTGCTACTTAACCTACCCCGGCTCCTTCCCACACCAATTGAATCACCCCTTTGGCGATAAAACCGGCGCAGCCTAAAAAGAGCACAAGCCAAACAATGTACCGACCAAATTTGGGCACATTGCCTTTATTTAAGACGTCCCGGATCGACATCCCGATCAGAAAAAATACTGCAGCAAAAAATAGGTTTAAACCAACCGCTTCGAGCTGAGCTACATCACTGACTATCATCTGCTTACCATCCTGGTTCAACCGGCGGGCTACTATATCACAGCAGCAAGCCCTGAGTAATGGTTTTCATCTCTGTTATACCTCGCCGGCGCGATATTTGATCACTTAGGGAGGCAGTCCGTCATGATTCACCCGTTAAGCAGTTAGTGAACCTTGCCCGTCATGCAGATCGTCAATGTTGATAGCGTGGCATTATGCTGCATGAGTTTTAAATGAGAATCAATATCAAATAATTACTGGGTTGCTGTTAATAGATGACGACTGAAAAAGCTCACGCAGTGACGGTTAAAGATCTGCGGTTGCTCTGCGTGTAGCCAGTGGCCAGTATTTGGGATAACGCGGGCTTTGGCGTTGGGGAAACGCGCCTCCACATCGAGTCGGTGTTCTGCGGTCAGGTAATCGGAACGCTCACCTTTAATGAACTGAACTGGGCCAGTGTAAGGAGCACGAAAAGGAACCGCGCCAAGAATATCCCAATAGTGTTTAATCACTTGAGCGCTGTCCATTAACCAGCGGGGCTCGGTTTCATCTGGGTGAGTGCGGAAGTTTTTTAGCAAAAATCCGGCGGTGGCCAGATCGATGCCTTCATCGGTCAGTACCTGCTTAGCCTGCTGACGGTTTGCTGGTGGTTGAGCGTTCATTCGTTCAAATGCCCGCAAAATATTTTGGTGACGTTCCACCTTGTAGGCGCTGGGGGCGATGTCGGCCACGATCAGCGCACTGACGCGTTCTGGATAGGCAAGCGCGTAAGTCATGGCGACTTTACCGCCCAAAGAGTGTCCCAGCATGGCGATGCATTCTAATTGAAGGTGCGCCCGAGTCAGTTCAACAAGTTGAGCCATGTCAGCCAGTTGCATCGATTGGCTCATGGGCGATAGACCATGGTTTGGCAGGTCACAGCGGATCACCTGAAATCCGGCTTCCAGTAAGGCATTGCCGACACCGGCGAGGTTGTCTTTGTTCCCAAAAAGGCCGTGGAGTAGGAAGATGGCAGGGCCTTGACCCTCAACAGAGAAATCTAGCATTGACGTGGTCCATGTCGGTTTTGACGGCGATTGTGCAAGGCTGAGTAGCAAAATGCAAACCGAGCCGTAGCCTCAGGCTTTGGCCTGTGGTTATAATGCCCCTTGATATCCACCCCGGCGATCGGAAAGCCTATGAAATACATCGAAATCGACGACGAACTGTACAGCTACATTGCAAGCAATACCCAGCAGATTGGTGAGAGCGCTTCAGATATTTTGCGCCGCTTGTTAAAACTGCCTACTGATGCCATCGCGGTAGAAAAGCCGAAGACCATCAGTGAGCCAAGCTTAGAGTCCTGTTCTAACGTTGAGGTCGATGAGGCTGAACCAGAGAAAGTGGAAGTGCGTTCTCGCATTGCTGAGTCTGGTCAATTTAGTGAGCTGTTAGAGGATCCGATGTTGGCCCAGCAAAAAGGCGCGGTAGGTCGTTTCCTGTATCTGCTTGATGCCCTGTATCGTCAACAGCCCCAAGCCTTTGCCCAAGTTTTGGAGATCCGTGGTCGAGATCGCCTCTATTTTGCCTTGAGCAAAGAGGAGCTTCTCAAAGCCAGTAAAACCGCCAACCCGAAACAGATTGGCCTAAGTGATTACTGGGTGACCTCCAACAACAATACCGCCAAAAAGCGCAACTTACTCAAAGAAGCTGCGGTGAAGTTAGGGTGCTCCGAAGAGCTTGCTGTGGAAGTCGCAGATCGCATCTGAGGCACGGCTACTTAATTTAGATATAAAATAAGCCATCAATGTGATGGCTTATTTTTATTTTACTGATTAACTATTTATACCGATTCTATGAGGAGCTTTGTCATTGGTTAGCTGAAAGGCTAATGGCAAGAACATAAGACCCTCGACGCAATTGGTGTTATACCTCTGTGTATTGGCAAGGACGCGAAAGGTAGGAATTGATATGGCATTACACCCAAGAGCAGGCCGGCCTGCTACGCCGTCTGATGTAGTAGACATCAGCCATCTTATTAGCTGCTATTACACCGATAAACCCAATTCAAAGCAGCCGTCCGAACGAGTGAGCTTTGGTACCTCTGGCCATCGTGGCAGCGCATTTAATCGCGCCTTCAATGAGCAGCATATACTCGCCATCACCCAAGCCACTGTGGACTACCGTAACCAACAAGGTTTCGAAGGCCCAATGTTTGTGGGGTTTGACACCCATGCGTTAAGCCAGTGCGCGTTCAGTTCGGTGCTGCAGGTGCTTGCCGCAAACGGCATCCAAGTTCGAGTTCAGCAAGAGCGGGGCTTTGTGGCCACGCCGGTGATCTCCCACGCCATTTTGGACCATAACCGCCAGTCCCAAGCGTTAGCGGACGGCTTGATTTTAACTCCGTCCCACAACCCTCCTCAAGATGGCGGTATAAAGTACAACCCGCCCCATGGGGGGCCGGCAGATGTGGACGCGACCGACTTTATTGCAGAGCGTGCCAATGCCTACCTTCAGGACAACTTGGCTGGAGTGCAACAGGTAAGCCTTGCGGTGGCCATGGCAACCGGTTTAGTTGAGCAGGTTGATATGATTGGCACCTACGTGGAGCACCTCGGTGAGGTGGTTGATTTTGAGGCGATTGCTCAATCCGGCATCCGTATTGGAGCGGATCCTTTGGGTGGCTCAGGCGTGCACACCTGGGAGCGCATTGCTAAGTGTTATGGCATCAACTTAACCGTGGTTAATCCCTGGGTGGACCCTGCGTTTGCCTTCATGCCTTTGGATAAAGATGGCAAGATTCGCATGGATTGCTCGTCACCATCGGCCATGAGCAACCTATTGAAGATTAAAGACGACTTTGATATCTGCGTGGCCAATGATCCAGACTTTGATCGTCATGGTATTGTGTGCCGAGATGGCGGTTTGATGAACCCAAATCACTACTTGGCTGTTGCTATCGATTATCTGCTGGCTCATCGACCAAAGTGGTCCTCCGAACTGCCAGTGGGTAAGACTTTGGTATCAAGCGCCATCATCGATAAGGTGGTGGCCAAGCATCAGCGCACTCTGTTTGAAGTGCCTGTGGGCTTTAAGTGGTTCGTGTCAGGCCTGCATCAAGGACAGCTTGCCTTTGGCGGTGAAGAGAGTGCCGGAGCCAGCTTTTTGGATAAGCAGGGCCAAGCGTTCTCGACGGACAAAGATGGCTTTATCTTAGCGCTTCTGGCGGCAGAAATTCAGGCGGTTACGGGAGAGTCCCCAGCCAGCCACTACCGTAAGCTTGAGGCCCAGTTTGGTCAGGCGTTCTATCGTCGCATCGATGCTCCAGCCGATAACGAACAGAAAGCCAAACTCAAAGCCTTATCTGCAGAGCAGGTCAGTTCCGATACTTTGGCCGGTGAAGTCATTACCGCAAAACTCACGCGCGCTCCAGGTAATAATGGTGCCATTGGCGGCCTAAAAGTGACCACGGAAAATGGTTGGTTTGCGGCTCGTCCGTCGGGTACCGAAGCGATCTATAAGATCTATGCAGAAAGCTTGAACAGTGAAGCGCATTTGGAGCTGTTGTTAGAGGACGCTCAAAGGTTGGTTTCCGAGCTGTTTAGTGCTGATTAGCACCTGGTTTGGTAATGGCGTTGGCAAGATATGAAAAGGGCAGCCTAGAGGCTGCCCGTCCTTTTTAGCAACTCACTCGGCAAGCTTTGTACTCGTTTTCGCAGTAGCGTTCGCTAAACTGGCCAGATTCAACGCAGGCCATGTGATTGTCGATACAGCGCCATGCGCAGCTGTCAATCGCCTTACTGGGCAAGCTGAGACCTAAACCGATGGCAAAGGCGGCAGAGGCTGCCAAGGTTGTGAATAGTTTCATGAATAAATCCTATTTATTTTAAGGTGCTTAAGTAACTATTGAGGTACGCCACAATTGTTGCGACATAGGCGATATAAGCGATCGCAATCAGAGGGATTGGCACCTGCATTCAGACAGATAATTCTTTTATCAATGCATTCAAAAATACAGATTTCATAAGGGGAGTCTGCGGCGGCATTGAAGCTGGCACCAATGGCGATGGTGATGGTGAATAGTGCGGCTTTAACTTTTGAAATCATTTGATATTCCTTGTTTAAGTCACTAATTAATATGATTTTTTACATCATTGATAAACATCGGCTCAAAGTTCGGTACTGACAAGCCCCTTTCTGTGTTCGGCGTGGTGAGTAAATCTCAATTTTTTGAACCAGTTAAGAGAGGATTGCTGGGTAAGGGGATAGCTTGGCTTTATGTGGGCATGATGATTATGGGGTTGTGCACTGTTCGCCATTGGGTACTGGAGCGGCCGAAATTCCATGTAAGGTGGGATAAGTCCTATTTGGTTGTGCGATAAAGTCGTTTTTGCAGCTTGCAGAGTTAATTTAGATGGCACCAACTGCAATAGTTGATTAGCTTTATCTGATACTTATCAATTTAGGATGTTACCAAGGATGGCAACGCCACATTTCATTTGTCAGATGGTTGAAGAAGCTGACGCCATGATTCGATTTGCTGCCGGTCAGGGCCTCGCTCTGCCGCCGGAGGTTCCGGTTCATATCAATCAATTAAAGGTGAGCTACATTATTGATGGTGAGCCCAACTGGGAGCCCATCAGCAGCCATGAACTGACGATGTTGATTGAGTGTCATGGCAAATTGGCTAAACTCATTGAGCCCGCCAAGCCAAAGTCCATTGCGTTAATGAAGCGGGATGCGGATGATCCCAGCGTGTTTCATTTTTTGGGGCCGGTGCAACTGATACGAAAGCTCTCCATCGTAGCAATTCTGTGCTTACTGTTGACCATTTTGGTTTCGACTTCTCCTCATGTAAATCTCACTACCATTAATCAAGGGTTGTTTAATTCTCAGGGGCTTACTTTATTGCTGAATCAGGTGTTTTTGCTGAGCTGTGCTGGTCTTGGAGCCACCTTTGCCAGTTTGAATAAGGTTAATGAGTACATCAAGGTGGGCAGTTATGATCCGAAGTTTGATTCCACCTATTGGACGCTGTTTATTATGGGATTGATGGGAGGCGTAATCATTGCTGAGCTGATTCCAGTCAGTCAGTTCGCAGAGGGCAGCTCGGCAGCGGCAGCCAGTTTTCATAAGCCCGTGGCTGCACTACTTGGTGGTTTCTCTGCGGACGTTATCTATCGAATATTAAGTCGTTTAGTGGACGTATTGGGTCAAGCCCTTGGACTTGAGACAAAACAAAGAACTGCTCGCTTAAAACGCGGTATTGCCTTCCAGGAGCAAGAGCATCGACTTGAATCATCGGCGGCGCAGCCAGCATCGATATCAACACCCAAGACTAAACAGGTTGAAAAAATAAAAAAGGAGTTGAGTCTTGATTGAACCTAGGCTGACTTTAGAACCTTTGTGTTATGCAGACAGCATGTGGCTGTTTGAATTAGAGCGTGACCCTGAGGTGATGCGTTACACCGACCGTGGGCCGCAAACCCTGACCAATATCGTTGAGCAGATGCCAGAGTTGGTCCGTGGCTATGATAAAGAGGATGCTCTCAAGTTGTGGTTAGTCTGCCATCCTGATTTGGGCAGAATTGGTACTGCCGCCTTTTATGTCAACCCACAAGGTGAGAGCGAAGTTGGGTACAAATTGCATCGTCAGTTTTGGGGACAGGGACTCGGTAAGGCAACACTTTGTGCGCTGCTTGAATGGGTTGCAAAACATCGCCCAAACGAGCCGTTAGTGGCTGAAGTGTTTAAAGAAAATATCGCATCTACTAAGGTGCTGCAGCGGTTTGGCTTTGTGGTGGTGAAGGAGTACTGGAATCATGAGCATCAGCTTTGGGATCAACACTTAGAGCGAGCTTGTTTATCAAAAGCGCCACTTTCTTGTTGATCCGTTTAAGTTCTTTAAAATTATGGTCGCTATGTGATTTAGCACCGAGATTGAATTTGAATCCCACGTCAGAAGAAGCATTAATGATTGGGGTTGTAACTTGGTGGTGTATTTAACTTTCTTTCGGCATATCTATAGTGAAATGAGTGTTGGTAGCGTTGGTTATCAAGGGTGAAATTATCTACGCTTGAATATGAAATTTTGTGAACTGAATATATTCACTGTTTTATAATTGACACTGCCAATTTCATGACGCTGCTCGATATTGCCTATCTACAGGGATTTAGAAAAGGAAAGACGCGAAATCTAATTCGGTAATGGATCTCTCACAGGCTAGTAGCTAGGCGGCTTTAGGTCACATTTCTTAAAGTTAGCAATGTCTCAAATATGTCATAAGTCACTATGGCATATAACTTTATGTTGCGCCTGTAGCCCCATTGAACATATACTCGGCACAATCTCGAAATTTGGCCAAGTATAAGGGCTTAGATTGATTATGTTGCGACCTCTACATTTATCTCTTCTTGTTACATCCACTCTGTGGGCCCCTCTTAGCTTGGCAGAAGATAACGCGTTAAACACTGAAGCGAATGCGGTTTCACCGTCATCAAATATTGTTGCATCTACCGATAGAGTTGATGTGACATTATCGAATGTGGAATCAAAAGAGCGTGAAATTGATCGACAGATTTCCGCGTTATCCCAACAACAGAATCTGCTTAATGGATTAAAATTGGAGTTGGGTGAACTTGCTGACCGTGAAGTGTTATTACAAAGCGAGAAAAACAAAGCTAAAGCGAATTTAGACAATGAGTATCGCCGTCTTGATGAGAACCCAAGTCTTGATCTCAGCGTGGTTCAACGTACTTATCAAGCGGCTTGGGCCGAGGTGAAAGAGAACCTTAGTCAACAAGCAAACAAGCGTGAGTCTATCGAAGCTGAGATGTTGGAGTTGGCTCGCATCGAGCAGCAAAAGTTAAACCTGCAAGCTGAACTGGTAAAGCTTAAAGAGGCACATACTGAAGCTCGGGTTCAGCGACTGGCGGTCGAGCTCACTAAGCGTAATGTGGTTGAGGTTAGTCACACTGAGAAGTGCTCTTTGGACATGACCCTGCGTCAATGCAGCAAACGTGCCCATGAGCAGGCAAATCAGCAAGCATTTAATGTGCTTCGTGACCGAATTACTGCAGCGCTGACAGAAAAAGAGCTGCTCGAGAATAAGATTGAAAGCCTGTCTATGACGGTTCAGGTTTCTGATAACCAAGTGGTTAAAAGCACCTTTATCGATGCAACTCGCTTCATGACCGACGTGCAGATGCAGATGCAATTGGTTCCTAACAAGCACACGCCTTGTGAACTGCTGGAAGTGAGTAACAAATACTGTAGCAAGCCATTGGTGACCGTTTCCAACGACAAAGATAAAGAGACTTGGGTTGAGCTAAAGGTTCGCTCCAACAAGCATCAAGATCGCGTGTTGGTTGATAACGTTTATTACGGCAACAGCCCCGTTCGTGTATACCTGCCTAAAGGCATTCACAACGTGACTGTGGAGAAGGGCGGTTATGAGTCCTACTTGCGCACTTTAAACCTGAATGAACACCAGAAAGTTTGGGCTGAACTGCTGCGACGCAGTGATGTGGCCTCAAAGCCGGTTGCTACCACTAAAGTGCTTCCACAGAAACAGTCTAAGCCACAGGTTGAGGCCAGCGTTGTGAGCTATCAGGATAAAGTTGAGCCAGTAACTGTGCCTGATGGTGTGGTTAAGGCAAGTGTTGGTCAGACTCAACCGGCGGCGACTGTGACCGTTGCTGAGCCATCCGTTGCTTCTAGCCCTGCACCAACTCAAACGACTACTGAGCCTCGCATTGACCTTGATGAGAAAAACTAAGCTGCCGTTTAACCAACGGAGCTAACCGAAAAAGCCAACGCAATGCGTTGGCTTTTTTGTGTGGTATTACATAGTGCCAATTAGTACAGAGCAATATGGCAGCTCGGCAGATCGTGCTTGTCGAAATAACCTTGATGGTACTCTTCGGCGACGTAGAAGGTCTGCACTGGCTCAATTTCGGTAACAATGGTTTTGTCTTTCCAGTAACCAAAGTTTTGTTGATGGGCTTTGGAGAGCTGGGCTTGCTGTTTTTGAGCATCATTGTGATAGAACACCACGCTGCGATACTGACTGCCGTGATCTTCCCCTTGCTGATTAACTGTCGTTGGGTTGTGGAACTGCCAGAAGGTCTCCAGTAACTGCTCAAAGCTAACGATGGTGTCATCAAACTCCACCTCTACCACTTCAGCGTGGCCAGTATTGCCAGTCTTTACCTCTTGGTAGCTCGGATTGTCTGACTCGCCGCCCATGTAACCACAGGTCGCTCGCTTGACTCCTTCAACTTCTTTGAAAAACTGCTCTACGCCCCAAAAACATCCGGCGCCAAAGGTTGCGATTGCCATGATTATATCCCTTTAGATTTCTAGACGGCTAAACGTCCATTTAATCTATCATGACCTTTTCCAATTGCAAACAATAAATTTCAACACCCTGTTAACTGACTGATAGAGCATTTACAATGGCGGAAAAATACCAGCAAATGGAGTGCATGGTGCTATTCGAACAACAAGACTTTCTCGCACAAACCCTCGCTAACCCAACCAATTCTCTGCCTTTTGAGCAGCGCACCTTAGACAACGGTACTCAAATTCGATTGCTTGATACCGGCATTGTTGAAGTTCAGCCTGCCGCGCCTCAAGGCAAGAATATCGTGCTGTCCTGCGCCGTTCATGGCAATGAAACCGCGCCCATTGAGATCGTCAATCAGCTTCTTAATGACATCCTATCGGGTAGCGTAGTGTGTCAGCATCGGTTACTGCTATTGATGGGCAACCCTCAAGCGATGGTGGCGGGGACTCGCGGGATTGAGGAGAACATGAACCGCCTATTCAGCGGCGCACACTCAAAGGGCGTTGACAGCTTGAATCGGGAGCGCGCTCGGGCAAAGCAACTGGAGCAGGCGGTAAAATCCTTCTTTGAAGCTGGGGAGGGAGAGCGTTTTCATTACGATCTTCACACCGCCATCCGCGACTCCAAGCGGGAGAAGTTTGCCGTCTACCCGTTCCGTCACGGTAAGCCATGGCGTAAAGAGCAGATTCGCTTTTTAGCGGGCTGTGGCGTCAACACCATCTTGTTGTCTCACTCGCCAACCACCACCTTCAGTTACTTCTCCTCCAACGAGTTTGGCGCTGACGCTTTCACCGTGGAACTGGGTAAGGTCAAACCATTCGGTCAGAACGACATGAGCCGCTTTGAAGCCTGTTTGGCGCAGCTAAGATTGTTGGTGGCTAATGAACCGCTGATGATGCCCGAGCTATCTGAGTCAGTGGTGTTTGATGTGGCTCAAGTGATTAACAAGCACAGCGAAGACTTTCGTTTCACCTTCAGTGACGATGCCGCTAATTTCAGCGAGTTTGCGCCGGATACGGTTCTGGCTAATGAAGATGGAAACGCGATCCGAGTGGGGGACAAGGCAGAATCGATCATCTTCCCCAACGCCAATGTGGCCATTGGTCAACGAGCCTTGTTGACCGTGGTGCCGACGGAAATTGGCACTGACTTTGAATAAATACTCA
Source organism: Ferrimonas aestuarii (assembly GCF_005116665.1). Taxonomy (GTDB): domain Bacteria; phylum Pseudomonadota; class Gammaproteobacteria; order Enterobacterales; family Shewanellaceae; genus Ferrimonas; species Ferrimonas aestuarii. The sequence continues at coordinate 555,262 of NZ_SWCJ01000001.1, forward strand.
ATCTGACTGCAAACGCCGTTTGTAAATTTTCCGATACAGACGGCGAACTGTGATCGCCGTCAAACTTGGTTCGGAAGTTGTCCCCCGTCTGTCTTGCCCGTACCCTTAGCCTGACTCATAACAGTTGTTGAAATAAAAAAGAACAGCAATAACAACGGCCAGGGATGCTGGCCTTAAGCACAGACGGAAGCGACAGATGAGCCTAGAACCCCAACATCAAGTCCACGAGGCGGTGATGACCTCGGGACACGCCTTGAAAATCCCGGTTCTCAAGATTTTGCAGGCCGATGGCACCCTTTATCCAGGAGCCAGTCTGCCAAGCATAGACAAAGAACTGGCGCTTAAAATCTACGACACCTTAGCCTTTATTCGCGTTCTTGATGAGCGCATGCTGGCCGCCCAGCGCCAAGGCCGCATCAGTTTCTACATGACCTGCATTGGCGAAGAAGCCGCAGTGACTGGCAGTGCGGCTGCACTGAGCGATGACGATATGATCATGGCCCAGTATCGTGAACAAGCGGCCTTGCGATTGCGTGGTTTTACTACCGAGCAGTTCATGAACCAGATGTTCTCCAATGAGAAAGATCTGGGTAAAGGTCGCCAGATGCCAATTCACTACGGCAGTAACGAACTTAACTACATGACGGTGTCCTCGCCCCTGGGTACTCAGATCCCGCAAGCGGCAGGCTACGCCTATGGCCAAAAGCGTGCTGGCAAAGACGCATTGACCCTGTGTTACTTCGGTGAAGGCGCCGCCTCGGAAGGGGACTTCCACGCCGGCCTGAATATGGCAGCCGTCCTCAATTGCCCAACCATCTTCTTCTGCCGTAACAACGGTTATGCCATTTCAACACCGGTAGAGGAGCAGTTTGCTGGTGATGGTATCGCCCCTCGTGGCGTGGGCTATGGCATCGATACCATCCGAGTGGATGGTAACGATCTGTTGGCGGTATTAGCGGCGACTCAGCACGCCAGAGAGGTGGCGCTGGCGGAGAACAAACCGGTATTGATTGAAGCCATGAGCTATCGCCTTGGGGCGCATTCCAGCTCCGATGATCCAAGCGGTTATCGCTCCAAAGAGGAGGAAGCCAAGTGGCGTGAACACGATGGTGTGCACCGCTTTAAGCTGTGGATGATGGCTAAGGGCTGGTGGGATGATGCCCAAGATGAAGCCTTGATGGAGGGCTATCGCAAAGAGGTGCTGGCGGCGGTGAAAGTGGCTGAAGTGATTGAGCGGCCCGCCTACAACACCTTGGTAACCGACGTGTACGACACGGTTCCTAAGCACCTTCAGCAGCAGCTCGAACAGACCAGAGCGCACATGGCACGCTACCCAGACGTGTACCCAGCCGACACGGACAAGGAGGCGTAACCGTGGCTCAGATGAATCTATTACAGGCGATCAACTCCGCCATGGACGTGGCCATGGCCAGTGACGACACTGCCGTGGTATTTGGTGAAGACGTGGGTCACTTCGGTGGCGTGTTCCGAGCTACCTCTAAGCTGCAAGAAAAGTATGGCCGTGAGCGCTGTTTTAACACCCCGCTGACTGAGCAAGGCATCATCGGTTTTGCCAATGGCCTTGCCGCCCAAGGCAGTACCGCCATTGCGGAAATTCAATTTGCGGATTACATCTTCCCAGCGTTTGATCAGCTAGTGAATGAATCAGCCAAATTCCGCTACCGCAGTGGTAACGAATTTGATGTGGGCCGCCTTACCGTGCGCACTCCTTATGGCGGCGGCATTGCTGGCGGTCATTACCACTCTCAGTCACCGGAAGCCTACTTTACCCACACTCCGGGCCTAAAAATTGTGGTACCTCGTAATCCTTATGAAGCCAAAGGCTTGTTGCTGGCCTCCATTCGTGACGACAACCCGGTGATCTTCTTTGAGCCAAAACGCCTCTACCGCGCCGCAGTGGGTGAGGTACCAGAAGGGGATTATCAGATTGACCTGTCTCGCGCCGACGTGGTGAAGCAGGGCACGGACATCACGCTGCTGGGCTGGGGCGCCCAGATGGAGCTGATTGAAAAGGCGGCGGCAATGGCCCAGGAGAGCGGCATCAGCTGTGAGATTATCGACCTGCGTACTCTGTTGCCTTGGGATGTGGATACCGTGGCTAAGTCGGTGTGCAAAACCGGTCGCTTATTGATTAGCCATGAAGCTCCGTTGACCGGCGGTTTTGCCGGTGAAGTGGCCGCTACGATTCAGCAGGAGTGCTTCCTGCATTTGGAATCTCCTATCGCTCGAGTTTGTGGCATGGACACTCCCTATCCGCTGGCGCTAGAGCAAGCCCACATGGCTGATCACCTCAAGATCTTTGAAGCCATCAAGGCCAATGTCGAGTTTTAAGGAAGTCGAGAATGATTAAAGAATTTATCCTGCCTGACATTGGCGAAGGTGTGGTTGAGTGTGAGCTGATGGAGTGGCGAGTCCAAGAGGGCGAAACCATCAGTGAAGATCAGGTGATTGCCGAGGTGATGACCGACAAAGCGGTGGTGGAGATCCCTGCGCCCTACGATGGCGTCATTGCCAAGCTTCACTATAACAAGGGTGATATCGCTCAGGTGCATCAACCGCTGTTTGCGGTTGAGGTGGCAGGCTCAGATAGTTCAGAACCAACCTCGGCTCCTGCAGCGGCGCAAGCTGAACCTCAGCCTACACAAACCGCAGAGCCAAGCGTTAACGTCGGTTCAGCCGTTAATGTGGAAGAGTTTATTTTACCGGATATCGGCGAAGGCATTGTTGAGTGTGAGATTGCCAAGTGGCTGGTGGCCGAAGGCGATGAGGTGGTGGAAGACCAACCTATCTGCGAAGTGATGACCGATAAGGCCGTGGTGGAGATCCCCGCAGTGTCAAACGGCACCATCCATAAGCTGCATTTTCAGCAGGGCGAAATCGCAAAGGTTCATAAGCCGCTGTTTGCGTTGGCGGTATCCGCTCCTGAGGCCAGCTCCGCAGCCAAGCCCAGCACCAGTGAAACCGTGGCTGAGGTGACTCGAGAGGTGAAAACCGGCGTGGCGACGGCATCAGCCCCAACCGATGGCGACAATACAGCTCCGGTAAAATCAAAAGGTAAGGCACTGGCCAGCCCTGCGGTTCGCCGTATGGCTCGCAGCCTCAATGTGGATATTGCCGAAGTACCAGGCAGTGGCAAAAGTGGCCGAGTTTACAAAGAGGACATTGAGCGCTTTGTGACCAAGGGCAGCGCGCCGCAGCTGGTGGAAGCACAGGCGCCAGCGGCCGAGTCTAAGGATCGGGTTGAACCCATCAAGGGCATCAAGGCGGCCATGGCCAAGCAGATGACCGCCTCGGTATCGACCATTCCACACTTTACCTACTGTGAAGAGTTGGATCTGACTGAGCTGGTGGCCTTGCGGGCAAAGCTTAAAACCCGCTATGCAGAGCAGGGCGTTAAGCTGACGTTGATGCCGTTTATCATCAAAGCGATGTCGGTGGCGGCGCTTAAGTACCCGGTGCTCAATAGCCGAGTGAATGACGATTGCAGTGAGCTGACCTATCTGGGAGATCACAACATCGGCATGGCGGTGGATGGCAAGATGGGTTTGATTGTGCCAAATATTAAGCAGGTACAAGAGAAATCGATCATCGAGGTTGCCAATGAGGTGACTCGCCTGACTCAGGCGGCCCGCGAAGGTAAGGTTTCGCCCAATGACCTGAAAGATGGCAGCTTGTCGGTGTCTAACATTGGCGCACTTGGCGGCACCGTAGCCACCCCAATCATCAATAAGCCAGAAGTGGCCATTGTTGCCCTGGGTAAGCTGCAAACCCTGCCTCGATTTAACGAACAGGGCGAGGTGGAAGCTCGCACCATCATGCAGGTAAGTTGGTCTGGCGACCATCGAGTGATCGATGGCGGCACCATTGCTCGATTCTGTAACCTGTGGAAATCCTTACTGGAATCCCCAGCTGAGATGATGTTGCACCTAAGCTAGGTCAAAGAGTTTTATCGATTTAAATTAAGCGTTTGTTGCCAGTTAGATGGCAGCAAGCGCTTTTTTCGGTTTAGTCGATGCCACTTTGCGAGGTATAATACCAATCTATTACATGAAGAGGCCGTAGTAACAGCAATGATGGAAGCCCCAGTTCTGGATAACACCCACTACCCATTTCCGCCAAAGCCCGCCAAGTTGAGCGATGCGGAAAAAGCCGATTACCGTGAGCGCATTAAAACGCTGCTGAAGCAGAAAGATGCGGTTTTGGTTGCCCACTACTATACCGATCCTGAGATTCAGGCGTTGGCAGAGGAGACCGGCGGCTGTGTGGCGGACTCACTGGAGATGGCCCGTTTTGGTAATGAGCATCCAGCCAAAACGTTGATTGTTGCTGGTGTGCGCTTCATGGGCGAAACCGCCAAGATTCTTACGCCAGAGAAGCGGGTATTGATGCCCACTCTGGAAGCAACCTGCTCTTTGGATCTGGGCTGTCCTGCTGACACCTTTGGTGAGTTTTGCGATAAGCACCCTGATCACACCGTGGTGGTGTATGCCAACACCTCGGCAGCGGTAAAAGCCCGTGCTGATTGGGTGGTAACCTCCTCTATTGCACTAGAGATTGTTGAGCACCTAGACAGCGAAGATAAGAAAATCATCTGGGGGCCAGATCGTCACCTTGGCGGCTTCATCGCCAAGCAAACGGGCGCTGAGATGCTGATGTGGCAGGGCCACTGCGTGGTGCACGATGAGTTTAAATACCGTGCCCTAGTTGATATGAAAAAGCAGTATCCGGATGCGGCGGTACTGGTTCATCCTGAGTCTCCAGATTTTATCGTGGAGATGGCCGATGCAGTGGGTTCTACTTCACAGCTGATCAAGGCCAGTCAAGAGCTGCCTAATGAGCGTTTCATCGTGGCTACCGATCGCGGCATTTTCTACAAAATGCAGCAATTGTCGCCGGAGAAGACCTTTATGGAAGCGCCAACTGGCGGTGACGGCGCAACCTGTCGCAGCTGCGCTCATTGTCCTTGGATGGCGATGAACGGTCTACAGGCCATTGAGCGCTGTCTGAATACCGACGACCTTGAACAGCATGAAGTGTTCGTTGATGAAGCCTTGGCGGAAAAAGCGATGATTCCCCTGAATCGCATGCTGGACTTCGCAGCCGAGCTGAAGATGAAGGTAAAAGGTAACGCGTAGGCTTTGCTGTTTTGCTGCCAAGCCGCCCTTTGAGGCGGCTTTGTTGTTTCTGGTATTGGGTTTTTAACCCAGGTTCAGGTAACGATGTTTTTGCTCTCTTTTGTTGTGACTTTTCTATGCTTAGACCTGTTGCGTGACTGCGGGAGCAACCCATGGGCATTCGAGTGGAAAAGGCACTTCAGCAGAGAGTCGAGCTTTGTTATCGTGCGGCCATCGATTGTGGCTGGCAGATAAACCTTGATGGGGATACCGAGCCGCTGCATCACTATCGGGTGGGGTTGAGAAAATGTCGAGCGTTACTGAAACTTTATGGCGATTGGCTAGCCCCAGAGCTGGCGCAAGCGTTGGTTGCTTCAATCGGTCAACAAGCTCGAGTGAGCAATCGAATGCGGGATCTCGATGTATTGGCGAAGGCCCATTGGCTGCCACAAGAGGCCACTGAGGAGGTTGCCAATTGGAGGCGGCAGTGTTTCTCTCGACTGCTGATTGCCCTTGGGGAGTTAACGCGAGAGCGTCAATTGGTGTTTGCGCTACTGGCATGTTCGTGGAAGTCTCCTAGTGGTGGTAAGCAGAGCTTTAAGAGAGTCACCGATAAAGTTGCTATGCGAGTTGAGCGACGCTGCGATAAGCGTCTTAAGTCCGCCCAAGCGAGTCAACGGGCCGAGGATTGGCACAGGCTGCGCATCAGCATTAAGTATCGCCGTTACCTGAAAGAGCTCTGTTTGCCAGAGCTGGATTGGCAGCAAGATAAACGGCTTCAGGACGCTTTGGGTGAGTTTAATGACAGCTGTGCTCAGTTAGCGATCATCGACGAGCTTGGCAATCAAAATCGACGTCAGTGGTTACAGGATGCAAAAGAGATTTTGAACACGCGAGTGAAAACCCAGTTGCAACAGCTGAATAATCTGCAAATCGTTTAAAATCGCAGCGAACGCTCACAAACTCCGAAAAAGCGGTTGCAATCTAAAGGGCTCCTCCCTAATATACGCATCCGCAGCAACGACGAACTGCTGGGTAAATAAGTATTCGACAATTTGGTTAGGTGTCCGAGTGGCTGCCAAGATGCAGCAAAGAGTTACGCACAGCGTGCGATTCAGCCACCAACCAGCGAGTTAGATTCAGGCTCGTAAAATAATGAATTAGATATCTGGTTAGGTGTCCGAGTGGCTGAAGGAGCACGCCTGGAAAGTGTGTATACGGCAACGTATCGAGAGTTCGAATCTCTCCCTAACCGCCATATAAGAGAAAGGCTCAATCGCAAGATTGAGCCTTTTTCGTATGCATCTAATATGGTGATTATATTCAAGAAAGGCCACTGGACCCTGACGTGCGTCAGGGAGTCATCTGAGAGTGTTGTCGGTGACGATGGTTTCCGATGTATTTAACACCTCCTGCTAACGCTTTGCCGGCGAACGCCGGTAGCCAGTGGCTTTGGGGTTTTATCTAGGCCACAGTCTCCCATGTGCGCCAGAGAGTTGTCTGATAGTCAGCATTTTCAAGATAAGAAAGGCTGCGAATTGCCGCGAGGGTGTACCGTCTATTTCAGATGGTGAGTTTTGAGTGTGTCGAAGAAATTAACCTTACGCGGCAGGAGAGCTTTCATCTAAAAAGGAAACCAGCGCCCCAAATGGCTTAAAGGAGGGGCGCTGGCAGGATAGAGTTGATGATGAAAACACTCTAAAACTGAAGATGCACCGAGGAGTATCAGTGTTCATCTTGATGCCAGTATAGAGCTGTTGAGCTCACCTTTTTAGGCGGAGATTCCCTATTTGTTTGTTAGGTAAAATCAATTAGTGTATTGAGTGTTTGCTAGGATTCACCCTATGGCTCTTGTAGGGACAATCGTGAGAGCAACCCGGTGGCGGCGATGATGAAGGGGACAGCCCACTGACGTTACAAGTGAGCTGTCAAAGGCAACACGCTAACCTTGGTTTTCAATCTCTTGCTTGGCTTTCTCTAACTCCTTCTCAGCGGATTGCTGGGCTGAGCCAATCGCCTCATTGACCGATTCTTTGGTTGAATTCAAGGTTTCTCCTGCGGAAGCTTTTGAAGCTTGCCACTGCTCCTGAGTTGAGTCCACCGCATCTTGAGCCGATTGTCGGGTTGAGTCCCATGCGTCCGATGCGGCATCCTTACTGGCATCCCATTGCTCTTTGGTTGCGCCTACGGCATCGTCTACAGAGTCTCTCGTTGCCTCCCAGGCATCTCCGGCGGCCTCTTGAGTGGCATTGGCTGCATCCTCGGCGGCATCTGAAAGCGCTTCAGTACCGTCCTCTATCGCCTTCTGGGTGGCAGCTTTCGCTTCCTCTAATTTTGCTTGTGCATCCTGTTTGGCTTTTTCTGCATCCTCACAGCCCATTAGCGCCAAAGCACAGCACAGCATTGGTAACCAAGTTCGCATCGCCTAACTCCTCGTTACTGTCCAAGTTGTATGTTGTGAATCAAGCATAGCAGGCGCCTAGACTGGATAAGGTTTTCCTTCGCCGTCTAGGCGCCTTGTGCGATTGCCTGTTAGGCGGCAACTATCTCTTTGAGAATAAACTCTTTGCCGCTCAACAGTCCCCACTGCTCACTTTGGCATTCTGGGCAGTGGTTGCCATGTTGGATGATATTAAATACCTGTTGGCAGCCGTGGCACAGGGCATTGGCGGGAATGATCTCTATTTTGAGTTCGGTTTGCTCCAATGGTGTGCCGTCGATGGCCGCGGGGTAGCAGGCCTCCACGTAGTGCGGGATCATCGAGGAAAGCTCACCAATCTGCAGCACAATGGTGTCTACCTGCTCTAGCTGGTGCTCCTTCATAAGGTCCTGAACCTGCTCAGTAATTGCCATCACTACCCCGAGTTCGTGCATCTGAATCTCCTTAACTGCGGCTGGTCAACAGTGACTTAATCTTGCGAATCGGCTTGTTGACGGTGATGTTGAGCTTGCGTTTGAGGGCATGCTTGATGATCACCTTCTTCACCTGTTTCAGTTCGACCCCTTCGGCATCGAAGTTTTTCACTAACGAAACCGCGTCGAAGCGACACTTCATGGTACAAGCGCCGCAACCCACGCACATGTATGGGTCGGCCACCACCACACCACAGCCCAGACAGCGCTCAGTCTCCTTTTGCACCTGTTCGGCGGTAAAGGTACCTCGAAGATCTTTGAAGGTCGTGCGGGAGGTTTTGCCGTCGGCGTGACTTATCTGCTGGCGCGGTGCGCGATCGTAGCCACTGAGATGCAGCTCCTGTTTGTTAAACGAGGTGTAATTACGCTGTACTCGGCCAATAACCAAGCTTTGCCCGTGCTGAACAAAGCGGTGAATGGAGATGGCTCCCTCTTTGCCTTGAGCGATGGCGTCGATGGCGAAGTTAGGACCGGTGACAATATCGCCACCACTGAAGATCTCCTCCTGGCCACTTTGGAAAGTAGTGGGATCCACAATCAGCGTTTGGTTACGGTTAAGCTCCATCTTGGTATCGGCCAACAGCTCGCCCCAGTCCATGGCTTGTCCGACAGAGAGGATGACGTTGTCGGCGGCGACCTCAATGCGCTGATTGGCATCAAAGGTTGGGTTAAACCGCCCCTGGTCATCGAAGGTAGAGAGGCAGCGCTGGAATTCAACGCCGGTGACGTTACCGTCGCGGGTGAGAATTCGAGTGGGTCCCCACTCGTTGAAGATGGCCACTTCTTCGTCAATGGCTTCCTCAACCTCACTTTCATGGGCGGGCATCGATTGTCTGGACTCCAAACAGTAGATAGACACTTGATCGGCGCCTAAGCGGGCAGCGCTACGGGCAACGTCGATGGCAACGTTACCGCCACCGATCACGATGGTGTCGCCTTTCAGCTGCTCTCGCTGACCCAAGTTGACTTCGCGTAGGAAATCCACACCGGACTCAACCCCAGTGGCATCTTCCCCTTCTAGGTTCAACATACGACCTTTTTGCGCGCCAATGGCGAGGTAGAAAGCGGCGAAACCCAGCTCTTTGAGCTCGGCCAGACTTAGGTCTTTGCCCACTTCGACGCCGGTCTTAAATTCCACACCTAGGGTTTTAAGAACGTCGATCTCGGCATTGATTACCTCTTTTTCCAGTCGGTAAGAGGGGATGCCTAGGGTCAGCATGCCGCCCAGTACTGGCTGCTTTTCAAACACCGTTACTGGGTAGCCTTCAATGGCTAAGAAGTAAGCGCAGGAGAGGCCCGCCGGGCCGCTGCCAATGATGGCAATGGGCTTGTCGTAGCGGTTTTTGATGGTAGGTAGGAAGCGATTGTCGGCGTTGAGATCCTGCTCAGCGATGAACTTTTTGATCTCGTCGATGGCGATCGGGTCGTCGATGTCGCCCCGCGTGCAATCGGACTCACATTTTCGAGGGCAGATACGGCCACAGACCGCTGGAAGTGGGTTCTCTTTTTTGATGAGCTCCAGCGCTTCTTGGTAGCGCCCTTGCGCCGCCAGTTTGATGTAGCCTTGGATGCCGATGTGTGCGGGGCATTCCGCTTTACAGGGGCTGGTTCCTTCTCCCTCAACCACCTCTTTATTGGTGCGATATTCAGGGTTCCACTTGTCTGGGCCCCAATCCACATCGAACGGATGTTCAAAATCAGGCTTTTTCGACTCGCTGCTTTTGCAGAGCTTTTTACCCAATCTCAGGGCATTGGTTGGGCAAGCTTCCACGCATTCGCCACAGGCAACGCAATTGGCTTCATCAATTTGGACCTGATAATTGGAGCGAACCATATCTGGGTTGCGCCACATGTTGGCCAACCGCATGGCAAAACAGCCACAGCCACAGCAGTTACAGATGGCGTGGGTTTTTCCTGAGCCGTCCAGGTTGGGAATTTGGTGCATGAGACCATTGGCTTCGGCGCGTTTTATCACCTCAATGGCTTGTTCTTTGGTGATTGGCTTACCACGACCGGTACGGATGTAGTACTCGGCGGCGTGGCCCATCTGGATGCACATGTCCTCTTTCAGGTGTCCGCAACCTTCGCCGATGGCTTCACGAGAGGCGCGACAAGCGCAGTCAGACAGAGAGAAGACGCTGTTGTCATTAAGATACTTGGAGACCTCTTCGAAGGAGGCGCTGCGGGTATCTCCGTCAATGGCTCTCTCGATGGGGATAACTCGCATGGGGCCAGCGCCAACGGGGATGTTACCGGCGGCCATGGGGCCTTTTTTCTTACCGTATTCATCAAAGGCGGCACCCAGCTCTGGGTATTGGGCGATGAGCTCTTTGTTGTTGACGATCATCTCCATGTGGCCTGGAACCCAGATGTCGAGCCAGTACTTATCGACGCCATCGATTTCATTTACGAAGGCGGCGCCCACTTCGGCACTGCGCCACAGCAGTGCCTCGGTGGTCGCAAGATCTTTGCCACAGAGTTCGGCCACTTCTGCAGCCGATTTGGGCTGTTTGAGCTCCAAGCAGAGGACGGCTTCGGCCATCTCATCGGTCATGATGGGGGCCAGAATTTTGTATTCGGGATCGGCAGTCGTAATTTCCGAACGGCTACCACGTTTCACTCGACTGATCTTATTGGCCAGATCCAGCACGCGTTCCTTAGTCATAATTTTTCCCTACGTCATGTTCGCTTTAAGCGGTCGCCTGTTGTAACCACTGTACCCATGAATCAACCCCTTCCCCGGTTTTGGCGCTGATGGGGAAGACTTTGGCTTTGGGGTTGAGCTTGGTGATGCGAGCCGTAGCGGCATCAATGTCGAAGTCAAACATTGGCTGTGCATCGATTTTGTTGATGATTACTGCATCCACTAAGGAGAACATCAGTGGGTACTTCAGAGGTTTGTCGTCACCTTCTGGCACACTTAGGATCATTACATTCAGATGCGCGCCGGTATCGAACTCGGCGGGGCAAACGAGGTTGCCGACGTTTTCTAAAATCACCAGATCCAGCTCATCGGTACCCAGTGCATCCAGACCTTGCTGAGTCATGTCGGCGTCGAGGTGACACATGCCGCCGGTGTGCAGCTGAATCACCTTGGTGCCAGTTTCGGCAATGGCGATGGCGTCCACGTCGGATTGAATGTCCGCTTCCATGATGCCGACGTGGCGCTCGGTAAGGCGTTTTAATGTTTGGATCAAGGTGGTGGTTTTTCCTGAGCCAGGAGAGGACATCAGGTTCAGCAGTGTCAGGCCTTTTTGGTTCAATCTTTGTCGAAGTTCGTCGGCGCGTTTATCGTTGTTAGCGTAAACACTCTCTTTAATTTCAATAACTTTTACCGGTGAGCTAGTCATATTTACCTCGGTGACAAATGGTGCGCGGTGCGCGCTGATTGACACTAGTAATACCGGAAAAATTAGAGTAATAACTCGATTTTGGTCACTTTTTGAAAACCATCAGGCGTTAATTTGGTCACTTTTTCAGGGATTTATTCGGCGTAAAAATCGGCGTGTTGATGGGGGTCTCAACTTGGCTTTAGTTAGAGTAGGGATTTTGTTAGCATTCGCGCTCTCTCAAAAAAGGGCGCTCCTCATGAACCAACCTCAAGTCATCATCGGCCTATCCAATCCGAAAAGTCCCACCAATGTTGGCGCGGTGATGCGAGCTGCCGGGTGCTATGGCGCCACCGAAGTGCGATACAGTGGCGAGCGCTACGATCGCGCCGTGAAATTTCACACCGACACCAAAAAGGCCAGCTCTCACATTCCGCTTCGGCCCAGTGACGATCTGCTTTGTGGTGTGGACACACCATTGAGTGTGGTGTGCATTGAGCTGGTGGAGGGCGCGACGCCACTACCAGAATTTGAGCATCCAGAGCATGCCATCTATCTGTTTGGTCCTGAAGATGGGTCTTTGGATAAGCATCTTGTTGAGAGGGCCGAACACGTGGTGTATGTGCCCACTAAAGGCTGCATGAATCTAGCGGCAACTGTGAATGTGCTGCTTTACGATCGCATGGCCAAATCCGACTATGCCCGTGGTGATGAGCTTATTCGTCGTAGCCGCGACACTCGCAATCGTCTCAAGCTAGAGCCGGTAAGCGACCCTGCTTAGGAGTTTGGCAGCAACTCAGCAATGATGGGGCCGCTGTTTTCAGGGTAGAGCACATACTCGCCATGGTATTTAACCAGAGATTTATAGTCGCTCTGCTTATGCAGCAGCATTTGATGTTGGTGAGCTAGGGCGGTCAATGCGAGGTGATCGCCTCGTACAAACAGAGACAGTGGTTTAGCTAAAAGATCATCTTCAAAAGCGCCTTTTAGCTGCTGCGCAGCAATCACCAATGAGGGTTTGCCGCCGGTGGCGTGATTCACTTCGGTATTAAACTCCGACTCGATATCCAGTACCCAACCTTGTGCGTTAAGTTGGCTCAATAACTCATCGAGCTGACGTTGGTGGATCTCCGGCAATCGGTTTGAGTTCACCATCAGGCTTCGGTAACTGTGTTCAATACGCTCAAATTCCTGCTTTAACCCCGCATTTACCCCTTGTGCTCGCGAGCGCTGCTGCCAGGCTTTCAAATAGGGCGCCGTGGCTTTGCCAAATCGTTGCTGCTTAATGGCTTGAGTCACCCAACGGCTTAGGAATAGGGCTTCGCTGTTGGGCGCTTGAGCTACCCGTTTGTTGGCAATGGCATTGTTCAGATCGGCAAAGGCGGCGTCGGTGAGCTGAAGAAGTTGTTGATAGAAAGGCTGAGGCACGGTATTGGTCTCTTGAGCAGGGCAGTCGAGCCTTGGTACTATCCGAGGCAATTACTAAATATTATAGGGATTGCCTGTGTCTAAAGTCATTATTATCGTCGCCTTGTTAGCGTTGGTTGCTTACTTTCTGTTTAAAGGAGCGGGCAGCAGCAAAGATGCGCCAGAAAACATCCGCATTGGTGATGAATTTTTGGCGCAAAATGCCGACAAAGAGGGTGTTAAAACCACCGCTTCAGGTTTGCAGTTGAAGGTGATGGAGCCAGGCACCGGCACCGAACACCCAACGGCTAAAGATAAGGTAACGGTTCACTATCATGGTACGCTGCTTGATGGCACCGTATTTGATAGCTCTGTAGAGCGCGGCCAGCCAATCGACTTTAAGTTGAATCAGGTAATTCCTGGCTGGACAGAGGGTTTGCAGCATATGGTCGTGGGCGAAAAGACCCGTCTTTACATTCCGGCCCGCCTTGGTTACGGCAAGCGAGGTGTGGGCAAGATTCCTGCGGGTTCACTGCTGATTTTTGATGTGGAGCTGATTGCGATCAATTGATACCAATTGGGTTAATCAGTTTGTTACTGCCGTCGTGTCGGTTGCAAGATCCGAGGTTGGTTTTACCGCCTCGGATTTTTTATGGCTTGACTGCAGTTGGCTACTGGCCTTAATGCAGCGGTTACGCCCTTTGGCTTTGGCCTGATACAGCGCGTAGTCGATGCTGCGTAGCAGCGCATCCAGATCTTCATGCTCGGTGAATTCGCCGTAACCAACGCTGATGGATAGTGGGCCGATGTTATCAATCTCAATACTCTCAATCGCTTGGCGCAGACGCTCAACCACCTCATGGGCTTGATCAAGACGGGTATTGGGAAATACTACTAAGAACTCTTCACCGCCATAACGGGCGCAGCAGTCAATTTTTCTGAGGCTGGCTTTTAGGGTATTTGCTACTGAGATCAGTGCCTCATCTCCGAGTTGATGGCCCAGTTTGTCATTGACCATCTTGAAGTGGTCGATGTCGATTAACGCGGCACAAAACGGTTGTTTGTGGCGCAGAAAACGCTGGTGCTCATTCTCTAGACGTTCCAAGGCACAGCGACGATTCCCCAGATTGGTCAATGAGTCGTGATAGGCAGAGTGTTTCAACTGTTGTGACAGCTGGTTACTGCGCCACAGTAGAAGTAGCAGCGCCCCTACGGAGATGAATAGGCAGGCGGCAATCGTCAGAGTGACTCGATATTGGGCCTGGGTTTGGCGAAAGGCGTTTTGCTGAGCGTTGAGGTGAGCTTCAAGCAGTTGCATCTCTTTGCGTTCAAAGCTCTTTTGGAATTCGGCTTGTTGGCGGGCGATCTCTTTGTTCATTTCAAGGGCGAACAACTGTTCAGACAGTTCGATTTGACGATCCTGCATGGCCAGAGCCAATTGAACGTCGCCGCGTTTTCGGTGGATCTCTGCCAGTGCTTTGGCACTTTTTGACAGTCCCAAGGTGGTGTCCGCCACCGAAAACAGCCTCTGAGCCTCTTGGGCATACCTGAGCGCTAGGTGGTAGTCGTCAAGCTTTGAGTACCATTGGGATTTTTTCAGTTGAAGATTGGCTGAGGCGACGTTTTCTTTGTAGCGATTAAACATCAGCTCAAGGTTCTCAGTGGCTGCTAGCGCCTCTTTATAGCGACCTTGCTCTGCCAAGCTCGATGCAATAATGATGCTGGAGTAGCCGGCACCAACGGGATCATTGATCTCGTGAGAGAGCGCTTGAGCCTGATGGGCCAGCTCTTTGGCTTTGTCGTACTGACCTCTTTTTAAGTACAGTGCAGCGGTATTATGGGTGGCAACGGACTCTAAACGTTTGTCCCCATATTCCTGTGCCTCTTTTAGGGTCAGTTGGGTTTGCTCCATCGCAAGTTCAGTCAGGCCAAGGTAGTGATAGATGTTAGACAGGTTGTCGCGCATGCTGATCTGGTGATAGTGGTTTATGCGGCCGCTGGTCTCCAGCAGTTTCATTGCGAGGGTTAGGGCCTCCATCGCCTCGGTAAACTCGCCGCGATAGTTGTGCACACTGGCCTTGGTGCTGAGCAAAAAAGAGACCCCATAAGGTTCAGCGTCGGCTTCATATTGCTGAAGCATATCGTCAATAAGACTTAGCGCCGAGCGAGTGCGCCCTTGAAGCTGCAGAGCGGAGCTATAACAGGCTGTGATTCTTAGCGCCTCTTCGGCGTGGCCGGAAAACAGTGGCTTGGTGGTATCAAAGAGTTTAGCGACCTCATCGTAACGGCTTAACTCTTTTAAGGCGTTACATCGAAATACCGATACTTGAAGGCGCTGAAGATCTGACAGGGGAATACTAAGGTAGATCTTAGTTGCGGTAATGGCTCTTTCACGATCTTGAGTGGACTGGCGTTCGAGGCGATCTAGCTCGGTTTGAGAGAGTGCTCGCGTGGTTGTGGCCAGGCCGGAAAAGCTCAGGATTGACAGCAAAAATACAGCTAAAAATCTCATAGTGAATAAATGATACCGCCTTCACACAACAACCCCGCAAGATTACGCGTTTTTATTGCAAAACGACACATTTGGTTAATCAATTAGTGGGCTAACCAAGATGGTAACTTTATTTCAGTGGCTGCGAATTTTGTTTGAATGTTGGTTTTTGTTTGTCATGTGGTGATTTCTCGGACTTAAACACTGCTGAGTGTCAAAATTTTAGATGGTTACCGCCTAATTTAGCTATGTGTACTATGGGAGTTTAGCGAGATGAAATATTAAGATTTGTAGAAGAGATCTCTTCTACAAATACAGGACTTTTGTTAGATAATCGGATTAATGTTTGTAATTTAACGAAAAGTCTAATAGCCAAAATTGTTTAACTCGGTAGACTAGGAATTTGCTGAGTGAGAAATTTGGAATCAGAATTTGCAGCCTCTTTCGGCAAGATAAGGATATCTACATGACCTGCATACAGATAATGCGGGCGAGGCTCGACTGGGGATTTAGTCATGCAATTCATAGACAAGTTGATCATCGCTGATGATCATCCGTTGTTTCGCCAAGCACTGGCCAACGTTATTGACGCTCGATTTCAAGACGTATCCATTTTCGAGGCCGACGGCATCGATACCTTGGATGCGGTGCTGAGCTCGCATCCAGATGCGGAGCTGCTGCTGCTCGACCTCAATATTCCTAATGCCCATGGCTTAAATACCTTAATCAGAATTCGCTCTGAGCACCCTAATCTGGCGGTGGTGGTGGTCTCCGGACAGGAGGACACCAAAACCATTTCCCAGGCGATGCGTTGCGGCGCGTCAGGCTTTATCCCTAAATCCAAGCCGGTGCCGCAGATGATGGAAGCCATCGAGGCGGTGGCAAGTGGTGGTCAGTGGCTACCGCAAGGCATGGAGTTGGAGTGTGAGGCGGAGGATGACATGGCCGACCGCATCGCTCGCTTGTCACCTCGTCAGCATCGTATTTTGTTGATGTTTGCTGACGGTCTGCTCAATAAGCAGATTGCCGCTGAATTGGGGCTGTCGGAAGCCACAGTCAAAGCCCATGCCAGTGCGCTATTTCTTAAACTTGGGGTTCGTACCCGCACCCAAGCGGTGATTGCGATGCAGCAGCTGCAGACTTCCCGCACCGTGGTTGAGATTTAATCCAGTAACTTGGCAGATTCGGTGTCCAATAGGTAGTTATGCTGCCAGCTCTCCACCAGCATGGCGCTGATCATCGCCCTTAGGGTGATGGGCTTAATGAGCTTTTTCAGGTAACCAAAGCCCGCTTGTTTGGCGCGTTCTTGCAGCTGAGCGTCGGTGGTGGCGCTAATCAAAATACCGGGGATCTGCCGTCCGGCTTGTTTATTTAGCGCCTGCATCAGGCTTAGGCCATCCTCACCGTTATCCAGTTGGTAGTCCACCAGCATGATGTCGCATTCAAAGTGGCGCTGCGCCAGTTTCCTCCGTGCTTGCGACAGACAGGTGGCTCTGATCACCTGACACTGCCATTGGCTGAGCAGTTTCTCCATGCCAGCCAAAATGTTGGGATCATTATCCACACACAGCACCTGAACTCCTTCGAGAGAGGTGGTTTGAATCGGCTGACTTGGCAGGCGCAGCTCCGGCTCTGTGGCCGCCATCGACACAGAAAAGCAGCAGCCTTTGCCCTCTTGGCTATTAAGGCTTAGCTCATGGCCCATCAGTTGGGCGAGGCTTTGAGCGATGTTAAGCCCAAGGCCTAGGCCCAACCCGGTGCCATGGCTGCTGTGTTCTAGGCGGTTAAATTGGCCAAACACCCAATCTTGTTTCTCTTTTGGAATGCCGGGGCCGGTATCGACTACCTGAATGCGAACCAGAGCTCCATGGCGACACCCCAACAGAATGCGACTGCCACTGGCGTAACGACAGGCGTTACTAAGAAGGTTTTGCAGGATGCGTCGCAGCAGTGCTTTATCACTGCGAATCCACAGGCTACTGGGGATGTATTCGAGGCGAACCCCATGTTCATGAGCCGTAGCGGCGAACTCCTGATGGAGACTGTCCAGTAGCTCAGCGACGGGAAACGCAGTGATTTTTGGCATTACGTTGCCGCTGTTGATGCGAGACACCTCATTGAGATCCACCAACAGATCGTTGGCCACTTTGAGGCTGTGATCGATCTGCTTTAGCTGCACCCGCACTGAGCTGGGCAGCTGCTGGTTCTCCATCAGGGCGGCGGAGAACAGCTTGGCAGCAGACAGTGGCTGCATCAGATCATGACTACAGGCTTTAAGGTAACGGCTTTTTTGCCGGTGGGCCTGCTCTGCCTGCTCTCGGGCCTGAGCCAACTTTGCATTGGAGCGAGCCAGCTGCTCATTAGCTTTGGCGAGGTTTTGCGTACGCTCCGATACCAAGGACTCCAGATCGAGGTTTTTGGCAGTCAGCAGCGCCTGGGCCTCTCGGTAGGCGGTGATGTCGGAAAACAGCATCACAAAACCGCCGTCGGGCATGGGGTTGCCCTCAATGCGGATGACGGTGCCATCATTAAGTTGTCGCTCTGAGCTGTGGCGGCTACCTAGGCGCAGAAACTGCAGCCGTTTTGCCACCTGCCTTTGAATCTCCTCTTGGTCATCAAGGCTGTGGCTTAAGTTGTGGGCGATGAGATCTGCCACTGGGCAGCCGGGGTAGATCAGGGCCTGTGGGTACTGGAACAGATCCAGGTAGCGCTGATTCCATGCCACCAGACGGAACTGATTGTCGGTGACCGAGATCCCTTCCGACGCATTCTCTATGGCACTTTTGAGTAGCTGGGCACTGGCGGCGCTTCGCTGGCTGCTGACCTCCTCCATCAGCTCAACCACTTCGTTTAGGGCAATTTCCCGTCCCTGCATAGCACAGTCGAGCACCAATCTGGCGGAAGCTGAGCCCATTACCGTCGCCAATAGGTCTTCGGTAAACAGCACGAGCTCCGCAGGGCTGGTGGTTTTGTCGTACTGCACATTGGGATGGGCTGTGGCGAACTGGCTAAACCCTTGTGCCGCTTTGTCGGCACCCACGAAACGAGCGGCCAGTAGCTGCAGCTCTTTAGGGGCGATTTTACTGGGCTTTTGCGACTGGGGCTGGTCGCCGGAGGGGCGCTCAAAAAAGTGCTCAAGCTGCATCTGCTCGGTCACGGTCTGGCGACTGAACTTAGACACCACCAAAATAAGCAAGGTGTTCAGGGTTAGCCCCAGCAAGGTCGCCAGGGTGGTGGCGGTATAGTCGCTGTTGGCAAATGGGTGGGGGTAGAGTCCAAGCTGGGGTGCCAAATTGAACAGAACCCAGATGCCAAAACCACAACTTAGACCGCTGATGACTGCGGTGAGGCTGACTTTACGCCAGTAGAAGGCGGCAAACAGCGCTGGGCCAATTTGGGCGATGGCGCCAAAGGCCACTTCGCCAAGGGAAGCCAGGGTATCTGGCGGTGCCGCTAGAAACATGGTGTAACTGAGCGCAATCACTATCAGTACCAAATATTTGCGAACCTGCAGTAATCTGGCGCGAAATTGCTGAAAGTCGGTTTTATTAACATCGCTTTGCTTAAACAGCGTTGGGAACACCACCTCGTTGCTGAGCATGGTCGACAGGGCGATGGTGGAGATGATCACCATGGCGCTGGCGGCAGAGATGGCGCCGAGAAAGCTCAGCAAGCTGAGCCAGGTCTGGCCGTGAAAGGCGGGCAGAAACAGCACGTAGGAGTCTCGGGCGAGGGAGTCGCCGTAAAGCAGATTACCAGCGAGGCCCAATGGAGCGGCGAAAAAGGCAAACACCAACACATACAGGGGAAACAGCCAACGGCTCTTTTGGGTATGCTCCAGGCTTTTCGGCTCGGCCATGGTGACCTGAAACTGACGAGGCAGACACAGAAAAGCGCACAGCACAATCAGCGTCAGCCCGAACAGCGACAGCAGTTGGTCGGCATCGAGGAGAAATGCCTCTGGATTGCTGGTTTTGGCTTGCTGCCAGATCTCCGCTGGGGAGTCGAAGGCGATAAAGCTGACAAACAGGCCCACCACCAAAAAGGCCAGCAGTTTCAGCAACGATTCAAAGGCGATGGCCACCATCACGCCCGGATGACGCTCGGTAACGTCGATGGCTCGCACCCCAAAGATGATGGTAAATCCGGCTAAGACTGCACTGACTATCAGCCCAAGTTGCCATGAGGTTAGGGTTTGGCTCTGACGCAGAATTTCATAGGAGTTCACAATGGCTTTTATCTGCAGTGCCAGATAGGGCAGGGTGCCAAATAGCGCCACCAGAGTGACCAACACCGCCAGTTTCTGAGACTTACCGAACCGGGCGGCGAGCAGATCGGCGATGGAGGTGATATTCAGCCTAAGGCTGACTCGAATCAGTCGCTGGATAAAGGGCCAGCCGAAGAGAAACAGAACAATGGGGGCCAGATACACCGGCAGATAGGAGAAGTCTCCCACCGACGCTTGGCCGGCGGTGCCGAGAAATCCCCAGGAGGTGCAGTAGACCCCTAATGAGAGGGCGTAGATCCATTGATGTTGGTTGGCGGCGATGCGATGACGGTAGCGGTCGCCAAAAAACGCGATGGCAAACAGTAGGCCAATGTAGCCAATGCTGACCACCACCAACAACCAATTGGGAAACATGTTACGTCCTTTGTATTCAAGATTTAAGCGTCCTGCTCAAGCCTATAAATACCATAAAAACCGAGTCTTAATCGAAATGGGGACTGCGACTTTAGTATTAACACCAGCGAATTAAGTCAGATTCATTAATACCTATTCCCAATTGAGGCCAGAGGCGCTTTTTCCGATGTTGACCCCACTACTTAACAGGGGACACATCATGCTCAACGCTAAATCTCACTTGGTTGTACTCGCCGGTACATTGCTGTTTTCTGGTTCGGCGCTTTCAGGGTTTGAAATCGATCTCGGGGACGACAAAAAGATCACCTTCGGCGGCTACATCAAGGTGGATGGCCGCTATGTGGATGGCGATATCGCCTACCGTGACTTTTGGATCGGCAATGGCACCCCCATGGAGGAAGATGCCTCTCAGTTCCGAATCTTTGCCAACGAGACCCGCTTCAACACCAAATATCAACACGGGGATCTCACCGGCTTTATCGAGATGGATTTCTACGGCGGTGGCGGTAATGAGGTGATCTCAAACTCCTACCACCCTCGAATTCGCCACGCCTTTATTCGTTATCAAGGGGTAACCGCAGGCCAAACCTGGTCGACGCTGATGAATACCAGCGCCATTCCTGAAACCGCCGATTTTGCTGGGGCGACGGTGGGATTGGCGTTCATTCGTCAAGGGCAGGTTCGTTATGAAAACGGCGGTTTTGCGGTGTCCATCGAAAACCCCGAATCATTTGGCGGCGACACCAGTAACGACGCCATCCCCGATGTGATTGCCAAATACACCTTCAAGCAGGACTGGGGCAACGTCTCGCTGGCGGGAATTGGCCGTGAACTAAACACCAACGGCGGTGACAGCGAAACCGCTTTCGGCTTCTCGCTGGCGGGCAAAATCAATCTGTTTGATAAAGACGATTTCCGGTTTCAGGTGCATCAGGGTGAGCTTGGCCGCTACGTAGGCGTCACGGCTGCGGCGGATCTCGTCGGCGAAGAGGTGGAGACCACCACCGCCTACCTCGCAGCCTATCGCCACTATTGGACGGATACTCTGCGCAGCACCTTCCTTTATGGCCGGGTGGAAACCGATGAAGCCGATACCGACAACAGTCAGTGGAGCGTCAACCTATTCACCAACTTGACTACTGAATTGGCCGTGGGCTTTGAGTTTGGTGAATTTGAGATGCACAGCTCTAACGCCAGCTCCTTCTATGGCCAGTTTTCCGCACGCTATGCCTTGTAATCCCAACCCTTTGGCCGCGCAAGCGGCCTTTTCTGGGCCGACGTTGCCCGCTCGTATTGTGATTTAGGAGTGAGGGTATGACCAAACCCATTTTGCAGGTTGAACAGATCTCCCTGGCCTTTGGCGGGGTGAAAGCGCTCACCGATGTCAGTTTTGAGGTGCCCACCGGTTCGGTGTTCTCCATTATCGGCCCTAACGGTGCCGGCAAAACCTCGATGCTCAACTGCATCTCTGGGCGCTATCGCCCCAACCAAGGTCGCATCCATTTTGATGGCCGTGATGTGACCAAGTTAAAGCCTAATGATCGGGCCGACCTTGGCATCGGCCGTACTTTCCAAAACCTAGCGCTGTTTGGCCACATGTCAGTGCTGGACAACATCATGGTTGGCCGCCATCACCTGATGAAAAATAACTGGCTGACCGGACCGCTGTACTGGGCATCGCCTGCGCAGAAAGAGGAGCTGGCCCATCGCCGAGAGGTGGAGGAGATCATCGATTTTCTCGATATCACCCATGTGCGCAAATCCGTGGCGGGGACCCTCTCTTATGGCCTGCGCAAGCGGGTTGAGTTGGCTCGAGCCATGGCGTTAAAGCCCAAGCTGATTCTGCTGGATGAGCCGATGGCGGGCATGAACTTGGAAGAAAAGGAGGACATGGCCCGCTACATCTGCGACCTCAACGAGGAGTTTGGCATTACCGTGGTGATGATTGAGCACGACATGGGGGTGGTAATGGACATCTCCCATCAGGTGATGGTGCTGGATTTTGGCAAGAAGTTGATCACAGGTTTGCCTGAGCAGGTGATGCAGGATGAGCACGTGAAGCGCGCCTATTTAGGGTTGGAAGAGGACGACATCATGCAGGAGGCCGGCTAATGGAACAGCCTTGGATCGCCGCCGAAAACGGCTTTGAGATGGGCGCACTGGATACCTTTCCAAAGATATTGCGCCATAACGCCCAGCATTGGCCCGGCGAGGTGTCGATGCGAGAGAAGGAGTTTGGCATCTGGAATGAGTTCAGCTGGCTGGATTACTTCAACCGGGTGAAGTGGTTATCGCTGTCGCTGACCAAACTTGGCATCAAGGGGGAGGACACCATTGCCCTACTGGGGGACAACCGACCCGAGTGGGTATGGGGTGAAGTTGCCGCCCATGCCATGGGCTGCTACTCCCTTGGGGTTTATCAAGACTCGCTTCATGAGGAGGTGGCTTATCTGCTTAATTTAAGCGGCGCCTCTGTGGTGATCGCCGAAGATGAGGAGCAGTGCGATAAGCTGCTGGAGCTAGAAGACGCCATTCCTAGCGTCAAATACATCATCTACTGCGACCCTCGGGGCATGCGTAAGTACAGCGACTCTCGACTAATCTGCGTCGACACCCTGTATGAGATGGGCCAAGAGATCGACCGAGCCGAGCCACAGCTGTTTGATGTCATGGTGGACGCCGGCTCACCAGATAAAGTGGCCATCTACTGCACCACCTCAGGAACCACCTCCAAGCCAAAAATTGCCCTACTTAAAGGGGGCAATTTCATCAGCCACTGCAGCGCCTATCTGCGCGCTGACCCTCGCATTCCGGGAGACAATTACGTTTCGGTGTTGCCGCTGCCGTGGATCATGGAGCAGGTCTATGCGGTGGGCCAAGCGCTGATCGCCCGCTTGGTGGTCAACTTTGTCGAAGAGCAGGAGACCATGATGGCCGACCTGCGAGAGATTGGCCCCAGCTTCGTGTTGCTGGCACCTCGGGTGTGGGAAGGGATTCTGGCAGACGTTCAAGCTCGGATGATGGACTCCTCACCTCTTAAACAGAAGTTATTCAACTTCGCCATGGACCGAGCCCAGCAGGCGCTGGATAACGGCAAGCAGTCAACGCTGGCGGATTATCTGTTGATGAAAGCACTGCGGGACCGCTTAGGGTTTTCCTTCCTGAAATCCGCCGCCACTGGTGGCGCAGCCATGGGGCCGGATACTTTCCGATTCTTCCAAGCCATCGGCGTGCCGCTACGTCAGCTCTATGGCCAGACCGAGATGGGCGGTGCTTACACCATCCACCATGCCGAGGACGTAGATTACGACAGCGTTGGCGTGGCTTTCGACAATGCCAAGGTCAAGGTGATCAACGCCGATTCTGAAGGCTTAGGGGAGGTGGTGGCGCAGACACAAGGGATGTTCTGCGGTTATCTGGGCAATCAGGCCGCCTATGACGAAGATGTGCAAGATGGCTGGATGCACACCGGGGATGCGGGCTACTTCAAGCCTTCAGGCCATCTGGTGGTGATCGACCGAATAAAGGATCTGGCCCACACCAGCGGCGGCATTCAGTACTCGCCTCAATACATCGAAAACAAGCTGAAGTTCTCCTCCTTCGTGGGCGAGGCGGTGGTGCTTGGTAAAGACCGGCCCTATCTGGCAGCGCTGCTGTGCATCCGCTTCAGCATCGTGGCTAAGTGGGCGGAGCAGCGAGGGCTGGCGTTTACCAACTACACCAATTTGGCAACCCTGCCTGAGGTGTACGCCAAGTTGGCCGAGGAGGTGGAGAAGGTCAATGCCAGCTTGCCATTGGCTCAGCGTATCCATCAGTTCGTG
Organism: Ferrimonas aestuarii; assembly: GCF_005116665.1. Lineage (GTDB taxonomy): Bacteria > Pseudomonadota > Gammaproteobacteria > Enterobacterales > Shewanellaceae > Ferrimonas > Ferrimonas aestuarii. The sequence goes on from NZ_SWCJ01000001.1 coordinate 579,000, forward strand.
CTGCTCTACAAGGAGCTTGATGCCGACGACGGCGAACTGACCCGAACTCGCAAGGTGCGTCGCGGCGTCATTGCAGATAAGTACGGCGACATCATCGATGCCATCTACGACGGCGATGAGCAGGTGGATATCGACACTGTCATCACCTTCCAAGATGGCAGTAACTCTCGGGTTCAGACCCAACTTAAGGTGGCAACGCTGATTGAACCGGAGGCGACCAAGGGGTCAGCTTCGCCACAGACGCAACGGAGAGCATCATGAATTTCGAACTGCTGCTGCAACTGATCGTTAACGGCCTGATTGTGGGCCTTCTCTATGGGGTGGTGGGCATGTGCTTCGTGCTGGTCTACAAGTCCACCCAGATCGTTAACTTTGCCCAAGGTGAGTTTTTGCTGGTGGGGGCTTGGGTGTGCTGGGCGCTGCTGGTGTATCTGCAACTGCCATTCTTTGTGGGCTTTTTAATGAGTCTCGCCTTCATGGCCCTGTTCGGGGTGGCGCTGCAGATGATTGTGCTAAGGCCGATGATTGGCGAGCCGATCATCTCGGTGATCATGGTGACTATCGGCCTGTCGATGTTCTTCCAGTCATTGACCAAGTGGATCTTCGGTGTAGCACCGGAGAGCTATCCGGCGGTGTTTGATAACCAGAGCCTGTCAATCTTCGGCCTTAACATCGAGCTGGCGTATCTGATGAGTACGGTGATTGCGCTGATCATCATGGTGGGTTTCTACCTGTTCTTTAAACACTCCAAACATGGACTGGCTATGCGAGCCACCGCCTTCGACCAACAGGTGGCTCAGAGCTTGGGAATTTCCGTAAAGCAGGTGTTTGCCATGAGTTGGGGCATTGCCGCTACGGTATCGGCCACCGCCGGTGTGGTGATTGGCATGGTCAACGGCGTATCCGATTCACTGTCGGCCATCGGCATTAAGGTGTTCCCTGCGGTGATTCTGGGGGGACTTGATTCCATCGTTGGCGCCATTGTGGGCGGCATCACCATCGGCGTACTGGAAAATCTGGCGGAGTTTTTCGATAGCCAGTATCTGCATTTCGGCAACATGTATGACATTGCGCCATTTTACGTCCTGCTGATCATCCTGTGGTTTAAGCCATACGGGTTGTTCGGGACAAAAGACATTGAACGGATCTAAGGAGTAGACCATGTCCAGTTTGTCTATGCGTCCCTGCGGCGACTTTCGTACCAGCTATAAGCAGGACAACACCATCTATGAAACCAAGACCATCCGCCGTTTCGCCATAGTCGTGATTGCGCTGGCCTGCGGCGCACCTTGGGTGCTCGATGCTTACTATTTGACGCTGTTTATTCAGATCTCCTATCTGGGAATTGCCGCCTTGGGTTTGAACATCTTGGTGGGTTTTACCGGCCAGATCTCCCTTGGTCACGGTGCGTTTTTCGGTTTTGGCGCCTTTGCCTCGGCGTGGATGAATCAAAGCTTTGGCATTCCGGTGTTTCTCTGCATTCCGTTGGCGGGCTTTCTGACCATGGCGGTCGGCATGATGTTCGGCATGCCGGCGGCGCGGATTAAGGGGCTCTATCTGGCCATCGCCACCTTGGCGGCTCAGTTCATTATTGAGGATTTCTTCGGCCGTGCAGAATGGTTCTCCGGTGGCAGCGCCGGCTCAATGGCTGAGCCCATCAGCCTGTTTGGGCTGGTGTTCGACACCGACGAGAAGTTCTATTTCATTGCGCTGTTTGCACTGGTGTTCATGTACATCTGGGGCTGCAACCTGATGCGCAGCCGTGACGGCCGCGCCTTCGTGGCGGTGCGAGATCACTACCTGTCAGCGGAGATCATGGGGGTGAAGCTCAATAAATATCGTTTGCTCTCCTTTGGGATCTCCTCGTTTTATGCGGGCATCGGTGGAGCCCTGTACGCCCACTATCTGGGTTACGTCTCCGCCGAGGGCTTCACCATCTTCATGTCGGTGCAGTTTCTGGCCATGGTGATCATCGGCGGTTTGGGCTCCATCAAGGGCACCCTGATGGGCGTGGTTTTTATGGTGCTGTTGCCTGAGGCGCTGGAAGGGGGCGTTGGCCTAATGAAAGCCACCGATTGGGGCAACATCCCCATGGTGGTGGACGGCCTGGCTTACATCAAAGAGATGGCCATTGGCCTGGTGATCATCCTGTTTCTGATCTTTGAACCTCAAGGGCTGGCGCACCGTTGGCAGCAGATCAAAAACTACTGGAAGTTTTACCCATTTTCTTACTAACGGGTCAGCTGTAAGGCCTAGGGCTTGAGTGCGCTGTTACTAGAGCTGTTTGCGGCGCCGAGCCTGACTTTTATCGCAAAGGAACCGAGGCATCTGGCCTCATATAAGGAGAATTCCATGTTTACGACTCGTTTAAAGACGTTAACTGCTGCCATGGCACTTACCACCACTGCGTCGTTTGGTGTCAGTGCCGGTGAAGATTCGGTGTTTGTTGGCCATCTGGCAGACATGTCCGGGCCAACCGCCTTTGTTGGTAAGGTGTACGCCGATGGCGTTCGCGATTCACTGGCGTACATCAATGCCAACGGTGGCATTAATGGCACCAATTTGGAGTTTGAAACCATCGATTACGCCTACAAGGTGCCTCAGGCGATCGCCTCCTACAAAAAGTGGAAGTCCCGCAAGGGCATGGTGGCCATGCAGGGCTGGGGCACCGCCGATACCGAAGCGCTGATCTCCTTTGTGGCCAAGGACAAGATGCCGCTGTTCTCCGCTTCCTATTCTGGCCATTTGACCGACCCTCAGGGCAAAAACCCGAAAACCAAAAAACCGGCGCCCTATAACTTCTTCTACGGCGCATCCTACTCCGATTCGTGCCGAGGTCTGGTGCAGTGGGCCGCCGAGGATTGGAAGGCCAAAGGCAAATCGGGCAAGCCAAAATTTACCCACATCGGTGCCAACCATCCCTATCCCAATGCCCCAAAAGCCGCCTGCGCCGCCTATGCCAAGGAGCTTGGGTTTGAGGTGATGCCGCCGGTGGTGATCTCCATGAAACCTGGGGATTTTAAGGCGCAGTGCTTAACCCTTAAGAGCTCCGGCAGCAACTATGGCTACATCGGCAATTTGGGCGGCTCGGTGCTCTCGTTGGTGAAGTCTTGCAACACCGTCGGCACCGACATTCAGTTTATGTCCAACATCTGGGGCGGCGATAAGAAGGTGTTTGAGGCTGCCGGTGAGGGGATCAAAGATTACATCTTCCCAACCATGACACCGTTCTGGAGTGATGAAGCACCGGGCATGAAGCTGGTGCGTGAAGTCTCCAAGATGTCCGATCCTAGCGGCGAGCAGCCACGACTGCACCATTACATCCGTGGGGTGTGCTCTGCGTTCTTTATGAAAGAGGCGATGGAGTGGGCGAAGGACAATGGCGGCATCACCGGTGAGAACATCAAAAAAGGCATGTATGTGAAAGACAACTGGGTGCCACAAGGACTGGAAGGGGTGTGTTTGGCCGCCAACTGGAAGGCCGACGATCACCGGGGCGTCAATCAGGTCAATATCTATAAAGGCAATTACAACAATGGCGACGTGCAGATTGAGCGTGTTAGCCAGATGACTCTGGAGCGCCGTTCCGATTGGCTGGGTTTTTGATGGAAAGTTTAAGTTAGCCACTTGTTGGGGCCGCTGTGCCCCTTTTTTTCAGTTTCCTCCGCTTTGTCGTTACCAAGGCGATTATAGATAACAGGGAGTTAGTATGACCCAAGCGGCGTTAAAGACGGCAGAGCCTCTGCTGGCCATTAATAACATTGAAGTGGTGTACGACGAAGTGATTCAGGTGCTTCGAGGGGTGAGCATTGAGGTGCCCGAGGGGCAGATTGTGACTCTGCTTGGGCCTAATGGTGCCGGTAAGTCCACCACCTTAAAGGCGATCTCTGGATTGTTAAAAAGTGAAGATGGTGAAGTGACCCGAGGGGACATCCACTTTGGTACCCAGCGCATCGATACCCAATCGCCGGAGCAGATTGTGCGCAGTGGCCTGTTTCAGGTGATGGAGGGGCGACGCATTGTTGAAGACATGACGGTGATTGAAAACCTCAAACTGGGCGCCTACACCCGCAGTGACAATGAGATCAACGACGACATCGAGATGGTGTTTCGCTACTTCCCCCGCTTGAAAGAGCGCACCGGATTGGCGGGCTATCTTTCTGGCGGCGAGCAGCAGATGTTGGCCATCGGCCGCGCATTGATGGCTCGGCCGAAGATGATCTGTCTGGATGAGCCCTCCATGGGGCTGTCGCCGCTGCTGGTGAAAGAGGTGTTTGCCATCATCGATAAGATCAACAAGGAGCAGGGGATCACCATGCTGCTGGTGGAGCAAAATGCCAACTATGCCCTAAAGGCGGCAGATTACGGATACATTCTGGAATCGGGAAAAATCGTGCTGGATGGCACTCGAGAACAGCTGCTGAACAACGAGGACGTTAAGGAGTTCTATTTGGGGGGCGGCAGTGACGAGCGCAAGAGCTTTAAAAACCTCAAATCCTATAAACGTCGTAAGCGTTGGCTGTAGGAGGGTGGAATGAGCGCTTTTGTTGAATACTACTTTGACCATCTCGAAACCCAGCCCAATGATGAGCGAGAAGCCAATCTGTTTGAGCAGCTTCCCCATCTGTTAACCCACGTGGCCCAGACTAGCCCCTATTATCGACAGGCACTCGCTGGCATTGAGTTTGGCGGCATCTCCAACCGTCAGGCACTGACGCAGTTGCCGGTGCTGAGAAAGTCGGATCTGATGTCGCTGCAAACCGATGATTCGGTGTTGGCTGGGATTGAGCCTAGCTTTGACGAGATAGACCGCCTGTTTGTCTCCCCTGGGCCAATTTGTGAGCCGGAGAGCAATCAGGAGGATTGGTGGAGGATGGGACGGGCGTTTCATGCTGCCGGTTTCGAAGCTGGGGATCGGGTGCAAAACTGCTTTTCCTATCACATGACCCCCGGCGGATTGATGATGGACTCAGGCGCAAGAGCCTGCGGCTGCGTGGTCATTCCTGCAGGCCCTGGCAGTACTGAGCAGCAGTTGGCGGTTAATGCTCGGCTGCGGCCTCGAGGCTATTGCGGCACGCCGTCGTTTCTAAAGATCCTTATTGATAAAGCCAAAGCCTGCGGCCAGAGCTTGTCGTTTGAGGTGGCACTGGTCAGTGGTGAAGCGGTGACCGAGCCACTAAAACAGGCCTTTGCTGAGGCGGGCATTCGGGTGCATCAAGCCTACGCCACCGCCGATCTTGGTCTTATCGCCTATGAAAGTGAGCCGGGGCAGGGATTGGTGGTTGCCGAACATATTCTGGTGGAGGTATTGCGCCCAGGCAGCGGCGAGCCGGTGGCCGAGGGGGAAGTTGGTGAAGTGGTGGTCACCAATTTTAATTTGGAGTATCCGCTGATTCGCTTTGCAACTGGGGATCTGTCTTCGGTTCTGCCGCAAGCGAGCCTGTGTGGCCGCACCAATGTTCGCCTTCGAGGCTGGCAGGGCAGGGCGGATCAAAGCACTAAGGTTAAAGGGCTATTTGTGCATCCGCAGCAGCTTGAACAGATAAGGCGTCGTCATCCCGAGCTGACTAAGCTTCGCCTGATTGTTACCCATGAAGGTGGCAACGATAAGATGCTGCTTAGGTGCCAGCACTCGGGGGCTGGATTTGATGCCAGCGCCATTGCCGAGACGCTCAAGGCCGTAACTAAGTTGTCTGGTGAGGTGATAAGCACCACCGATATTGCCGATGATGGCGTGGTAATTGAGGACAGACGTTAGCTGTAGCGGCTATTGTGACGTTGACCTACATCTGACACAGAAAGCGAGGCAATGCCTCGCTTTTGTGCAGTTAGCTGCAATATTTATGCTTAGTTGGTTCTGTTGTGGATATATAGCTGTGAAAAATCGCAAATGTGTCGATATCTCTCTGGATTATTTTTTTCTATTTGATTAGCTTAATCAGATAGATACGAAAATAAATCACCAATCATTAAGGGAAGTCAATGGAAGACTCGAACAGTAAGAAAAATACCGTATTAATTGCAGTGGCTGCGGTTCTCGTTGCCAGCGTTGGTGTCGATATTTACGCGGATAGCGTTGCAGAAGAAAAGGTTGATCAGTTCATTGCCGAGAAGGGTTTAAACATTACCTATGATGGTGTGGAAGCGAATATTGTGGGCAGTGGCATCACCCTTGAAGAGGTCCGTATTGATGATTCGCTTTATATTGAATCTGTGAGCATCAATGGTTATGACTCCAGTCTTGGCAATCTACAAACCGAGTTGGAATTTGCTATCGAAGGTGCAGAGATCCCGTCAGAGGAGCTGCCTCGCGATTATCGCCGGATGTACGATCAACTGGGATTCGACAGTCCGGTTAAGCTGAACGCGACTGCGGCTTATCACTATGATGAGTCCAACCGCACGTTGTTTTTAGATGAGCTGTCAGCCAGTGCTGATGACGTCGGTGGCGTTAGCCTTTCATTTGCGGTGGCAGATATGGACTTCTCTGAAGCGGGGCTGTCGTCTCTGCTGTTTACTTGGCAGCAGTTGAAGTTGGCTGAGGCGGAGGTGGTTTTTGACAACGATGAGCTGATGGAGCGAACTTATGAGCTGATTGGCCGTGAGCAAGGAATCTCAGCCGATGAAGCCAAAGACGCGCTGATCGCTCAGGTAAAAAGTCAGGGTAATCCGCAAACAGATTTCCAGGAAGATGCTTTTGAGGAGCTGATCGATTTCATCGACAGTCCGGGGGAGTTATCTATTGAAGTTTCCCCGAAAGAACCGGTTTCTTTCGGTCAACTGATGCGTATTAATCGCCCGGCAGAGATGGTTGAGTTGCTGCAACTGGAAGTTGACGGTTAAGGTTTAGCTTCAAGCAAATTGGCGTAAGGCAGTGCCTTAACGCCAATTTGAAATACGATACCTTTGGGAGTAGTTGGTGCCTCTCGGATTTTGGCACCTTGAGTTACGGCTCCCTGTTTTCCCCTACCATTTGGCCTGTCACCACCTCTTTGCAATTATGAATTCAGGGCTCACTTAAACTTTGCTTTTGTCAGAGGCTTGTGAGACTCCGGGCGCCAGAGTAGGCTTCGTTTTAGTGGGGCTGGTAATGGCGAAAACGATGACACAAGCTCTAGTTCAAATCGTGGCTGGCAGTGAATCAACTCCATTGATAAGCTGCAAAGTAAAATCCTTTCCAATAACAATAAAACGGATCGTATTACATGGGTGTGTTAACCGAGAAACCCTCAGTTTGGCAGAGGTTTAAGACTGGGGTACGGACATTTTTCGCCGCATTAACCCTTCCTGAGAAGCTGTATGTCACCGCGCCTCTAATTTGGATTTTGGCTGGAGGCGATCCACTCTGGCCTAGTTTAATGACCCTAGTGGCACTGCTGCTGGAGTTTTGGCCTCGTTTTACCCATTGGTGGGAATCCCTGGCGGGGAAAGCGGTCATTCTGTTGTTCTATGGCGTGATTACTAATTTTGCCTTAGCCAGTGCCGCCGGCGTCGTGAATGAGGTGACAGGGGTTTCTGCGAGCCATTTTAACTATACCCACAACTTTGCGTTGATGATGCTTTTGCCAATCTGGTTTGCGGTTTCCAGTGGAATAGCACTGCTGATGTTCCAAGTGGTGGCCCCGTTTTATCTGTTGCTTATTCTGCTTCTTAAGCCGTTCGGAGTGAAACTGGTTCGTCATGTGTCCAAAAGCGCATACCCGTTTACCACCAATGCGCTGAGGTTTTGCTTGTCGGTATTGCTGTTGGTTCAATGTTTGACCTTACTTGACTCCCAAAGCTCAGGCTTGGCGACTGAGTTCGTTAATGGCGAGGTGGCTCAGATAGATGTGGGTAATGGTGAGGTTTCCGCACAGGTGCTGGTTGATGAGCTGTTACTAGAGGATTACGAGAAGAACATCCGTATCGCCGTGGCGCAGTTTGCTTTTAACCAAGAGGCGGACACCCGTTCTCGTTGTCAGTTGGAGGCGCATACTCGGGCGGTTGAACTGAATGACTATGAAATCTTAACCATCTCACACAATGATCAAGCCGATTTTGGTTTTGACTTTGTGGTCAAGCGCTGCGTATCGCCAGCATTTCCAGCGGTGGAGGAAAAAGCCCTGTGACAAAGTTAAAGGATTTTGAGTCACGAAGTTTTTGATGCATCGGCATTTTAAATGCAAAGGGCGTGATGCAGGTTATCTAGGAGCAGCGTGAAGTTAGCAATGGCGATAGTGCATGCCTTAGCCTAGGAGCGACAGAGAGCCAGTTGCTACAGCAACTGGCGTCACTCAACAGGGTTGGTCCATTTCAAAAGAGACCCTACAGCGAGTGTAAACATTACTCCTCCATGTGACTCTCTCTGGGTAACTGGTGAATTAGCCAGTAGCCAATACTCATTGCCACCACCACCACTCCTATCGCGAATACGTAAGTGGCTTCAGTTGTCTCCATATCGATGATGATGACTTTTCGAGCGATGGCCATCAGTGCCGTGGCCATGACGATTTTGACGTGGATAACATTGTCACGGAGGTAGATGGTGATATTGATGAAGATCTCTATCGCGATCAGTACCGCCATGAAGGCGCCAAATGTGGCCAGCATGTCTGAAATAGTGAGAATAAATCGTGGCGGAGTCAGTAGCCGCTCATATAGAGTCCACGCCACATCGAGCACGCCCATTACGATAACGAATAGCATCAACAGAGAGAGCGCTCGAACTGACCAGTGAATCACCCGTTGTAGCTCTGCCTGCATTCTGTCGCTTGGGTCGATTTTCATTGCTATTCCCTTCCTATTACTGGTGAATGGAATCCATCGGGTTTAAGGGTTACGACAGAGCAATGCAGCGCGTCGAGCAGTCGTTCCGCGGTGTTGCCGATAATGAATCCGGCGATGCCACTGCGGCATAAGGTACCCATAACCAATTGGTCGACCCCTTCCTGCTCCACCAGTTCCGGTACGACGGTGTCGGTGTTTCCTTCAAGCTGCTCAACTCGAACTTTGTCGGACGGGATACCTGATTGGGTTATTAGAGATTCCAAGCGTTGCAGTCGTTGCTGACGTTCGCTCTGTGCGGCTTTGGCGATTTCGGTGTCATTCCAGCGAGCCCAGTTACGCAGGTAGCCTTCTGCCTCTAGTCGCCAGGCGTGGCAGAGGATCAGTTCAGCGTCCATGACCTGTGCTATTTGAGACGCTCGCTGCAGAATGTGTTTGTTCAAACGCTGAGTTTCCGGCTCGGAACTGGCCACATCGACGGCGGCCACCACTCGACGAACTCGATGTTGGGGTTGAGGTTGCAGTGACCAAACTGGAATTGCCGACTTACGCATTAAATGTCTGGTGGTGCTGCCGTACTGACAGGATGAGTCTTTGTGTGCTCGGCGTGCGTCGATGCCAATCAGATCGCAGCTGATGTTTTCAGCGTATTTGACGATTTCGATAAAAGGCGTGCCACTTACCACGTCGGTGGATGGGATTAGGCTGGGGTAGCTTTTGTTGATCTCTTGAGACAGCGTTGCCAACTGCTGCCGCTGTTGTTCAATAGTGCGTTCCAATATCGTTAAGGGCGTGTAGTTGGCTCGCCAGGCCATATCGAGTTTCTCTACGACAGATAGCAGAATCAGCTTAGATCGAGACCGCTCGGCATAGTTGAGTAAAGGAGCCATAACCGGTTCAATCTGTTGCCCCGGTGCTACTGGAACTAAGATGGTTTCGTTACGCATGATTACCTCCGGATTCTTGGGATTCCGCAAATACTTTGCCCAGTTGCTATCATTTACAGAACTAAATTTTTGTTATGTGGTTTATAGCCATTTGGCTATGGAGGCGTACATGCCTTTGAAACTGAGAGCGGCAACTCTACGGCAGTTGGAAGTATTTCTTGAGGTTTATCAAAGTGGTTCTTTAACCCAGGCGGCGCAGAGAATGCACCTGAGCCAGCCAACGGTTTCCATTCAACTTAAGAGGTTATCCGAAGCTCTGGGAGTAACGCTCTACCATTTTCGAGGGCGACAACTGCTGTTTACCGAAAGTGCACGTTTGTTGGCTCAATGTGCTTCTGAAGTGCTGCGCTGTGGGGAACGCTTTGAGATGGCTTTGGCTGATCTGCATCAATTAAAAAGCGGAACACTGCGCATAGCCGTGGTTACCAGTGCAAAATACTTTGTGCCTCATATTATTGGCCCCTTTTGTCGACAATACCCCCTGATCGACATTCGTCTTAAAATTGGCAACCGAGCTCAAATTCGTCAGCGTCTTCAGCAAGGTCTTGATGATATTTATGTGTTCAGCCAGATCCCAGACCATCCACCTGTTCACAGTCGACCACTGCTGGATAATCCGTTGGTGGTGGTTGCTGCGAGCGATGATTCGTTGTTTCAGCAAAGTAAACTGACGTTGGCCAAACTGGCATCGCGCCCTTTTTTGATGCGAGAGCGTGACTCTGGCACTCGACAGGCTATAGAACGCCATCTGCGCGCGCATAACATTGAACTGAATGTGCGGATGGAGATAGAGAGTAACGAAGCGATTAAACACTGTGTGGCGGAAGGCTTGGGGTTGTCTATTTTGTCGCAGCATACGTTGACCCTCGATCCGGTTCCCGCCATTGGTGTGCTGCCCGTTGATGGATTACCGATTCAGACTCAGTGGCATACACTCTGGTTAGCGGATCAAGCGTTGTCGGTGGCGGCGAAAGCATTTCTCGAGTACACCGAAAACCACCCTCTAGTCCTGCCGTCGGCTGGATGGGGAAGTGGTGAAGGTGTGCATTAAGTGAAAGGTGAGCAATCCCTTTACTCGTTTTAGCCGCTGAACCATCAATACTTTGAGCCCAAAGAGTGAGTTAATCAGCCTGAAACCAACAAGAAAAGCCCCATGACATTGCAATCATGAGGCTTTGACAGCGGCCCTTTTCGGCAGCAATAGGATAGTGGGCATTACGAGTGTTGGCTAAGGCAACTTAACATTGAAGTTAAGCCCATAGCGTTTGGATAGGTGCCTCAACCGCCATCCACTTAGCCCTTGGGGGCATCTTGCTGCTGCCAGATAGGACCATCCACTGCTTAGCGATGTCTTAGTCTGCTTTGATTTCGATGTGATGGAAAGGCGGCAAAACCCTGCATCGTCATTCAAGGCAATCTGTGACTTATACCCTAAGCAGTTGGATTCCTAAGGTGCAGTTTCACCGTTAAAAACGGTAGATCACATTGGCACCGAAGTTCTGTGGGTCGATAACCGCCACGTAGCCGTGTTCATAGCTTCTCCCTGGTGGTTCATTAACCGTCAGACCACGCTCATCAAACAGGTTGTTGGCGTAAACCGACACTCGCCACGCATCGTATTGATAATCCAGGGTCAGACCAGCCACGGTGTAGTCGCCGGCTTTACGGCTATCGGAGTTATTGATATCACCGTAGTACTCGCCAACGTAGTTGCCGTTGATGCCCACGGTAAACTCATTGGTCAGCCAGTATTTGAAGCCCAGATTGGCGGTTAGGTTTGGCGCAGAGTTGAGCTCGTTGCCCACGATGTCACCAAAGCTGACATCGGCTTTGTCGATTTCTGAGCTGAGTAAACCTAGGCCCGCCATCATCTGCAGATCATTTGAGAGCATGGCATCCACTTCCACCTCAAGACCGTAGGTGGTGGCCTGTTCGATGTTGGTGATGGTGCGTGTGGCGTCACTGCCTTGATAGTCTTTGTAATCGTTGTAGAACAGGTTGGCGGCAAGGTTGAGATCGCCGTCCATCAGGCCACTACGTACGCTGAATTCGTAGGCGTTTACGTACTCGGCGTCATAGGTGTAATACTCTTGAGCGTTAAAGGAGATGGTACCGCCACCGGAGTTGTAGCCTTGACGTGCGCTAAGACCCAAGGTGGTGGTGTCGGTAATCATGTACTGAAGCACCAATTTCGGCAGGGCGATGGTATCGTCGTTGTCTAAGCGTTCGCTTAACGTGCTGCCGCCGAACAGCATATTAAAGTCTCGTACCTGCTCCTCTTTTTGGATACGGCCGCCAGCGGTAAGCTTAATTTTATCTGTGATGGCATAGGTCATTTCGCCGTAGGTGGCATAGGACTTACTGCTATCGACACCGTCGTAGACAGAGCCGCCAACACTGTTGAAATCCTGATCGCGTTCGAAGTACGCCAACGCGATGAAACCGTTGAATGTATCGGAATCAAGGCCGAAACTGAACTTGGCATCCAAGGTCAGATCTTCCTCTAGCATGGTTACATCGGCGTCCATGGCTGGGTTGGCTTCAAAGCTCAGCATCTTCCAGTCGTAGTCGACGAAAGCTGCAAGAAAATCAAACGCGTAGGAGCTGCTTGGTTTGTAGTGAGCTTCAAAGGAACTGGTGTTGGACTTGGTGTCCATAAAGCGGTCAAACAGGGAGTCGAAGGCGTCGTGATCTTTGCCGACGTAGTAGTTACGGCCGGAGTCACCCTCTTCGTTGTTGTGGGAGAAGTTCAGTTGGAACTTCAGATCGCTGTCGCCGGTGGGTTGCCATAGCAGCTTTCCCCGTAGACGCTGGGTGGTGAGGTCGTTTTGGTCAAATCGAGGCTCTCGTCCAGCTTGGGTGATGCCCTTATTAAAGGTTTCCCCATCAAGATATTGGCCACTTAAACGAAATGCCAGTACGTCATCGATCAGCGGGCCAGTCAATGCAAAGGCGGTGTCTACAAAGTTATCTTCGGTGCGATAGCCCGCCATGGCGGCGCCTTCCCAGTCAAAGCTAGGGTCCTTGGTATTGATGACCAAGGCCCCACCAATGCTGTTTCGGCCATTACTGGTGGATTGCGGGCCACGAAATACTTCAATCTGCTCGATATCCCACAGGCCGGTATTACCAGTGAGGTCGGCGACGAAGGGTTCGGCAACGCCGTCGGTAATGGTGGCCACTCGGGTGTTGGCTCCGCCGGCAAAGGAGTGGAAACCGGTTGCTGCACCGTTACCGGATACCCCGCGGATGTCGGGCACGGCACCGGTCAGGGTAACGACATTAGGGATGTCATCAATGGCGCCATTCACCGATTGGTGAATGCCACTTTCCAGCTCCTCTGAATCGACAACCGACACCGACGAGGTGGTGTCTTTTAGGCTTCGTTCGAATTTTTCTCCAGTCACGGTGATCACTTCGATGGAGGTCAGTTCGCCCTTGTCATCATCGGCGACCGCAGCACCGGCGGAGAACAGCCCCATCAACACAACAGTGATAGCGTTGAACTTGTACATCTTTTTTCCCTGTTTTTATCATCTCAAAGTACGGAATGATCGACCCATTTTGTAAATGATAACCATTCCTATTTATAGGTTTTACGAAATGATAATATTTTTCAACAACTTTCTTCGAAACTGAGTCAGTTGTGTAACCGATGTCAAATTTGATGCACTTGCGAATTACAATGATTCTCATTTGGTGTATTATCCCGCCCCTGACCGAGAAGTAATTACAAGGGAAGGTATGTTGGTTCAATTCGTCGCCTTAGCGCTCACCTTGCTAGGCTGCTGTCTCATCTATCTGTGCTCGAAGCATCAGAAGCCGCTTAAGCGTCCGCTGTCTCCGGTCGCAGGTTATATGGGGTCAGGGATGATCTTGATGGCGCTATTTGGATTCAGTTTTCGATTGGCACCTCTGTCGGCGTTCTACGTTTGGTTGGCACTGCTGATGGTGCTAATGACCTCGATTCCATTTCTGTTCGCGGTGTATGCCGGTAGAGGAGCAAAACATGGCGGTTAATGTGGCAAACCATTGGGGAAGAAAGGTGTTTGCCGGCTTAGTGTTGGGATTGACCCTAGGGTTTGGCGTCGTCGCCAGCTTCGCTTGGTTTACCCCTGGTGACATGACCGAACAGGGCAAAGTGATGTTGACCATCTGGGTGGTGGCCTTGGTTTGGTTAGTAAGTCTGTCGACCTGTTTTAGCTTTGCCAATGGCAACCGAGCCATTGGCATGATGTTGGCGGCAAATCTGGTGGTTTACGCTCTGTTCTTTGGTTTGAAGGCGGTTGTATGAGAGTGTCTCCGCGAATTCTTCGCAGTTATCAGTCGGTGCATACGTGGACCGGCATCCTCGCGGGATTGTTGCTGTTCATCGGTTTTTTTGCCGGAGCATTAAGCCTGTTTAAACCCGCGTTCAATGATTGGGCTACACCAAGCCAACATACGCTCGAGCCGGTTGCTGCGGATAAGCGTCAGCAATTAGTGGATCGGGTGCTGTCTGAATTTCCTGCGGCAAACGACGGCTTTAGGCTCTCCTATGAGCCAGGCGCAGCCCCCATCTCTTGGCACCCCAGTGGACCTGGGCCGCGCCAGAAAAGCGTTAACCTCAATGAAGTGATCAGTTATGCCACCCTTACCGCAGATGATCAGCTGCAGATCGAGCAAGGGCAGAAGAACCAGCTCGGAGGGCTAATTGATCAGCTTCATCGTACGGCGGGCATCCCCGGCAATCTTGGTCATGAGCAGATCGGCGTTTTGGTGATGGGAGTGGCGTCCACACTCTATTTTATCGCGTTGGTGTCTGGGCTGATTTTACTGCTTCCAACCCTAAAAAAGACTCTGTTTGCGCTGCGAACTCATAAAGGGTCGGCTCGATTCTGGCTGGACAGCCACAACCTCTCTGGCGTATTCAGCCTGCCGTATCATCTGATTATCGCGTGGACCGTGGTGATCTTTGCCTTTCATGATGTGCTCTATGGCGGCATGAAACTGGTGTATCAAGACAAGCCACTTTTCGATTTTCCTAAGCCTGCGGCGGCGGAGTTTCAGATTGAACAGCTGCCTAAAATTGAAACCTTTGAGGCGTTGGCGCAGCGTCTGGCTCCGGGCCATGAGCTGATGTCTTTGGAGTTTGGCCGCCTACATTCTAAGTCGCCCACGCTGGTGATGGAGCTTAATAACCCTAACGGCATGATGCGCGGTGCCTATTTTGATGTGATCTACCTAAACCCCTATACACAGGAAGTGGCCTTTGGCAGTGTGCAGCAAACGGTCTACGGAGAGGTGGTTAAGAACCTCTTTGCCTTCCATTTCGGGAATTTTGGTGGCGATTTTGGACGCTGGATCTTCTTTGTATTAGGCGTAGGCGGTGCGTTCCTGTTTTATAGCGGCAACCTGTTATGGCTGGAGAAACGCCGCCAGAAAGTGGGGCCACAGCGTAAAGATGTGCGGGTGTTAGCGGGGTTAACCGTAGGCGTTAGCTTTGGTGCAATGCTTGGCGCTGCGGTGGCTATTGCGGCGACTAAGTGGCTGTACCTATTCGATATCTCTATTAACCACGCTTATTTATGGATCTACTACGGTTGCTTTGGTGGGGCGCTTTTCAGTTGCGTTTTACTGGGTGCGGCAAGAGCGGCGGTATTGCTGCAAGCCGGTTTGGCGTTGGCGTGCTTAATGATTCCAGCCACGACGGTGATTGCTGGAGCACTGCCATCACTAGGTTTGGACTTTAAGTGGTCCGGCGCCACCTTGATTTTGGAGGCTGTGGCGCTGCTGATGGGGCTGGTTTTTGCTGTCACCGCCAAACGCACTTTAGCGCGAGGCCGCCACGGCGATGCCAACAGTGTGTGGGCGTTTCCCCAAACTGCCCCTAAGGCTGAGCAGGTATCTGCGTAGTCGGCAGGGGGCGCACTTTAATCAAATCTTAAGGGCTTCGAAACCTGGGGAGGCGTCGAGGCCCTTTTCTTTATCCGCTTCAGCTAATGGTTGAGTACTCTTTCCATCAACTGTGCCCCGCTACCATAGCAGGTCGGCGCTGATTTGAGCCGAATAAATTGGTGTTTTTGCCAGTAACTGCTGGCATTTTGCACCGCAATCAATTGCATTTTTGAGAACTCATCAGCCGCGTTAAGTAGCGCTGCAAACAGCGCCTTTCCTGCGCCCTGGCCTTTAAGTGTTGGGCTAACCGCCAAATCGTGCAGATAGAGGCAATCGCCCTTTACCAACTCTGTAGATAGGGTTTGGTCTAGGTGGGGTGGGGAGTCTCCCTGCCACGGATGGCTGAGCAGATAGGCTAGGGCTTGTCCCAACTCATTTCGAACCACAAAACAGGTCTCTGGGCTTAGTTGCCACTTTTGTTGTAAGACGCAAAGCCGCTCTGGTTCGAATTCGGTGTAGACCTGAGCTTGGATGGCAACAATGTGTGGCCAGTCGTCACTGCGGATGGAATCGATAAACATGCCAAAAACTAATGTTAAAAAACGCCTAGCCATTATCTCACAAGAATTGAATATCGGCGCTTAACTTGAGGCGATAAGTTGTGAATGACCATCAATTGCTGAGGTTGAAATCATCTTCGACTTGAATTGAGCGGGGGAGACCGATAACTTGAACCTAAATCAGTTGGTTGAAAAATGATCAGGGCAGGCTCAATGGACAGATTAGTGCAGCAGCGTCAGTTTCAGCAACGGTATCGTCAAGGGATTGGTCCTCATTATCACGGCTATGGTCATGGGATTTGTGTCTTGGCCATTGGCCTTGGGATCATCGGTTATTGTGTGTGGAAGTTGGAGCTGACCAATTGCCAGCCGTTGCTGACGGTGGTAGCTGCGCTGATCATTGCCAATGGTTTGGAGTATTTTGCCCATCGCCAGCTTGGACACAAACGAACTCGAATATTGCCGCTGTTTTATGAACGTCACAGTGGCGAACATCATCGATTTTTTACTCACCTCGATCCCCTGTGGCGAGATCATCGCGACTGGCGGGTGGTGCTGTTTCCCCTGTATCTGATCGTGGCGGTAGCGACCGCCAATGGTGCAGTGGCGTGGGGGTTGTCACTGCTGTTCGGTCCTGCGGTGGGGTATTTGTGGCTGATGACAACGGTGGCCGCCTACTTGTGGTATGAGGTGGCTCATTTCTGCTGGCACCTGCCTGAGCAGAGCTGGGTGTTTCGAATTGGTTTTTTACGCAGGATGCGGTTGCGGCACCTGATTCATCACCACCCATCGATGATGAATCGAGTCAATTTTAATATCACCTGGCCGCTATTTGACTACTTGTTAGGTACCGACAGTTTGAATTCGCAGATGATGAACACCAAGGGCTAGACCTCGGCGTGCAGCTCCTTTTTCAGGAAAAAGCTGGTGTAGCCAGGGGGCATGTCATCGAGCTGAGCAAACTTGTGATAGCTCATCTGTTGGTAGAACTCTAAAGCGAGGTAATTGGTGGTTTTGATGAAGATGCCGTGGGCACCTCTGGCATCGGCGAAGGCTTCAAGTTGCGCCAGCAGCCGCGCTCCGACGCCTTGACGACGAAGATGCTCCAACACCCAGATGCCGTCGATATGTAACCAGCCAAGCTTGAGCTCGCCAGCGATACCGCCACAGATCTGCCCTTGTTCATCTTTGACGAAACAGGAGATGGTTTCGTGTTGAAGGCTGCCTGCAACGGCGTCATTAAAGCCGATAAGTCCCTGCTTTAGTGCATCGACTTCATCGGTGTTTGGCGGAGCAACCGGAGTAAACTGCAAACAATCCATGTGGCTTCTTATCGTAGCTATCCAAAGCTCTAAACTAACCACAGTCGCCCAAGGTTGCAAATCTGGTCAGTTTGTCTGCAATGAAAATTGGTCGTAAATCAGTTTCCAATGGCCATCATTTTGCCGTTGCCAATGTTCCAAGGTGATGACGCCGTAGCCGATATTCATTTGCCAATTGGCACCCAGATGAGCGTTATCGTCATCGATCAATTTAATCCAAGTTTGCTGGTAGTGAAGGTCGTAGGCACCGGAATCCAGAATGCCTTGCCAAAAGTCATGAATGGCCTGACGTCCTTGAAATTCTCCCAGTGGCGTTACTTTTAAGATGGCGTTTTCGGTGTAGCTGGCAGCGCAGTAGCTGATATTTTGATGATTGAATTGATTGATCCAGTTCTGGCTGGCCTTGATGACGTTGAGCAGGGCGTGATGATGCATAACCCACTCCAGAGATGACGAAGTTTGAGTTAATTGTAGAACTTTGGCGGGCGGTGTGGTGGAAGGGACAAGGGGACCAGTCACTCAGGCCGGGAAGGAAGGAGCAGCCCGAGTGACCAGTCGATAACTCAATGCAATTTATGGATTCAGTTGTACCAGCATTTTGCCGGTGTTTTTACCGGAAAACAGGCCAATGAAAGCCTCTGCGGCGTTTTCCAAACCCTGATAAACGGTCTCTTCGCTTTTTACTTTACCTTCGGCCAACCATTGACCCATCTGGGCGGCAAATTCGCCATAGTGCTGCCAATGGTCGAAGACAATGAAGCCCTCAATTTTTAGCTTTTTGATGATGAGGTTAGCCAGGTTGGTCGGGCCAGCTTGAGGCTCCATGGCGTTGTAGTGGGCAATCATGCCGCACAGGGCAATGCGGCCATAATCGTTCATGTGGTTTAGCGCCGCTTCTAGATGCTCGCCACCCACATTCTCAAAGTAGACGTCGATGCCGTTTGGGGCCGCTTCACCAAGGGCGACATTGAGATCCTCTACCTGCTTGTAGTTGATTACCTTATCAACACCCAGGGACTTCAGCAGTTCTACTTTATCAGCTGAGCCGGTAGATCCGATGACCGTGGCACCTTGGAGTTTGGCGATTTGACACACGGCGCTGCCAACGGCGCCGGAAGCGGCAGATACAAATACGGTATCGCCAGCTTTTAGCTCGGCAATCTTATTCAGGCCGACCCAAGCGGTCATGCCTGGCATGCCCATGATGCCAAGGAAATACTGCAGCGGCAGGCCGGTTTCTGGCACTTTGGTGAGGCCTTCGCCGTCGCTGATAAAGTGGTTACGCCAGCCCAGCATGCTGCTGACCTTGTCGCCAACGGCAAAATCGCTGTGGTTCGAGGCGATCACTTCACCGATGGCACCGCCCTCTAAGGCTTCGCCGATGGCGAATGGGGCGATGTAGCTTTTACGGTCGATCATGCGGCCGCGCATGTAAGGGTCAACGGACATCCACAGGTTTTTTACCAGTAATTGACCGTCAGCCAGCTCAGGTAGTGATTGGGATTGCAGTTCGAAGTGCTCTGAATTTGGCAGGCCTTGTGGGCGCTGTTTAAGGGTAACCACTTGAGTTTGCATCGAATATCCTTATCAGAAATTAAATGTTTTGTGCGCTAATTAATTGAGAGCATCCTAAGTCAATTTAGGTTTGCGATCAAATGGTTTGTGCGCTAACTATTTTGTTTGCCCGATGAATTTGGTTACACTGTGGCGCCAATCAAGGAGAGCTCATGAAACCGAAACTGTCTGATAACCTCTGTTTTGCTATCTACAGCGCCAGCAATGCCATCACTCGAGCCTACCGCCCCCTTCTGGAGCAGTTTGATCTAACCTACTCCCAGTATCTGGTGCTGCAAAGCTTGTGGTTGGAAGATGGGGTTAGCCTCAAGTCTTTATCGGAACAGGTGATGCTTGACCCTGGCAGTTTGACGCCGGTGGTGAAACGCCTCGAAGCCAAAGGCATGCTATCGCGCCGAATCAGTGAGCAGGATGAGCGGCGTAAGGTGATCGCGTTGACTGAGTCGGGCAGAGCACTAAAACAGCAAGCCTGCCAATTGAAATCTCAGTTGGAAGCCAAAGCGGGAATTGAATCTGCTCAGCTGGATCAGTTACGGGATCAATGTTGGATGGTGGTTGAGCGATTGAACCGAGCTGGCAATGAGGGGGATGCGTGAGCAAGCAGGTAGATAAGATGCTGGCCAGTCACAAGCAGTTGGTTCACAGCGCGTTTCAAAAAGTTAGCTCCCACGTTCAGCGCCAGCAGGATGAGTGGTACCTCAATACCTTAATGATTGAGGGCCACAACGTGCCCTTTAAGTACAAGCGCAAGCAGCCCTATCAAAGCCTCAAAGGGGCGCGGATGAATTTGACCTATTATCCCACCACCGAGTCGGTTGCCGGAATGGAGATCGAAGTGATGAAAGTGGTGCGCCTTAAGCGCAGCTGATTGGCGAGTTGTCTGTTCTCATCATTCGTTGTCACTCTCTAGTCATTTAGGCTCAGAGCAGGGAAGTCTTGGCTCAGTGATTGCCTAAACGGTCCATCAAAAACTCGATAACGGTAAGGTTTTTTAGGGGCTGCTGCCCCGGTTGATACAACAGATTTATCGGCATCGGAGCCGGTGCATAATCGCTAAGAATCTCCACCAGTTCGCCACTGTCCAGTGCATCCTGAAGCAGTAACTTAGGCTGAAGGATTACGCCGCCCCCTGCTAATGCCGCTTGTTTTAAGACATTGCCACTGTTGGTGGTGAGTCGAGGCCGAGGTAACAAACGCTGGCCGCTGCCGCCATCGAAGCCAAGGCAGTGATGCTCCACAAGCATTTTGGTGTGGCTCGGTACGCCGTGTTGTTTGAGGTACTGTGGCGATGCGCAATAGCAAAGTGGGTAGTAGCCTAGAGGTCGAGCAATAAGGGCGGTTTCCCCTAACTCACCGATGCGAATCAATAGGTCAACCTGTTCATCGAACTTGATGCGGGCATTATCCAGTTGCAGCTCGATATCAATCTTTGGATGCTGAGCCAGTAAGTCGGCCATCAGCGGGGCAATCACCAAGTTGCCATAGGTAACTGGGGCGTTCAGTCGGACTAGGCCCCTAGGCTGTTTGGTAATGCGCTGCAGTTCCTCTTCCACCTGTTGCATCTTTTCCAACATCTGTCGACACTCAGCAAGGTAGAATTGACCCGCTTCCGTTAAGGTTTGTCGCCGTGTTGTACGGCTAATCAAGCTGGTGCCAAGGCGCTGTTCTAGGCTGCGGATGTGTTTGCCAACCATGGTGGCACTGAGGTTGAACTGCTCGGCAACGCGAGCAAAGTTGCGCTGCTCGGCCACCGCCACAAACACCTTCATACTGTGGATCTTATCCATGATTAAACACTATTGGTTTATAAAGTTGGTAACCAATAATGGTTTTTCTACTGGGGGCAGTCAATTAATCTGGTGCTATTGAGCCATCAGTGAGAGTCAAATCATGTCCAATCCCATCAGTCTGACCGCAAAATTGCGGTTATTGCCCGAGGTTGACCTTCAGCAAGGCCTTGAAGCCATTAGTCAGTTTTGCGCTGATATGCGCAGCGAACTCGGCTGTGGTTTTGCTCATGCCATGCAAGAGGCCAGTGACCCCAGATCGGTGATTCTTTGGGAGCAGTATCGAGATGCTGAGGCGCAGCAAGCTCATTTTGCTGCAGAGCACACCCAAGCCTTTATCGAGTCTGGCATTACCGAGCTGGTGTCGGTGTCAGAAGGCACGCTGATCAGTACGGACTATTTAGGAGCACAGTCATGAGTCAATCACTGCGCTGGGGCCTAGTGGGCACCAGTTTTATCTCCGGTGTGATGGCCGATGCCATCCGCCTAGAGGGACGAAGCGAGATCACCGCAGTCGCTGGCCGCAATGAGGAGCGCTTGACTGAGTTCGCCAATCAGCATCAGATTGCAGGGCGCTACACCGATTATGAGGCGCTTATTCGCAGTGATGAGGTCGACATTGTTTACATCGCGCTGCCCAATCACCTGCATACTGACTACGTCATCATGGCGGCCAATGCGGGCAAGGCGATTGTGTGCGAAAAGTCATTGTCTGTGGATGTGGTTAGCGCCAAGGCGGCTCTGGCTGCGGTGGAACAGGCTCAGGTATTTTTCGCCGAGGGCTTGATGTATCTAAATCATCCGCTGGTGGCAGAGCTGCTCAATCAGTTAGATTCTGGAGTCATTGGTGAACTTAAGAGCGTTCAAGCCAGTTACAGCGCGGCGATCTCTCAGTTCACCAACCCCGGCAGTAAAGGCGCGCTGTTTAACCTTGGTTGTTACCCATTGTCGCTGCTGCACCGAGTTCTGAGTCACCTCAACGTGACCACCAAAGCGCTACCAGAGCTAACGGGATTTGGTCGAATTGGTGAGGATGGCAATGTGGTCGAGTCCAATGTGGCGCTGCAGTTTGATTGCGGCGTGGTCGCCCAGCTTCACACCGCCGAAGACTACGGCCTTAAGCATCAGTTTGAGCTGCTCGGTAGCAAAGGGTACCTGCGCTGTGACAGCAATCCGTGGTTGCCGGCGGCAAACAATCGCTTAGTGGTGGCTGAGTATGAACAGCCAGAGCGAGTCGTAGAGGTGGATGCACAGGGCGATGCGTTTTTGTATCAGGTTCGTCACGTCATTGATGCCCTTGAGGGGGGCGAGATTGAACTCTGCTACCCAGCGGCCAACCGTGACGATTCCATGGCGATCATGAAGATGTTGTGTCGCTGGCATGAGAGGGTAGAAACGGAATAGCAAAACGGCCGCATGATGCGGCCGTTGGTTTAGTTAGCGGGGGAACTCAGCCAAACAGCGCCTTTTTGCGGGCTTTATTGACGATGCAGAAGTTGCCCCGTTTGGTACGGCATTTAGAGCAGCGCTCGCACTCAATGGCAGAGAAATCCCCTTGTTGCCAGCGCTGAATCAGTTTGGGCTCAGATAGCAGTGGCCGCGATAGGGCAAACATCTGAATGTTAGAGCTTGTTGCCAACTGTTCGATGGCATTGAAGTCTTTTAGACCGCCGACGGTGACCACCGGAATGGTCAACTCCTGACTGACTACTTCGCCATATTCTCGGAAATAACCTTCGCCTTGCAGGGTATGGCCATCGAATTTTTGGCCCACCATGGTGTCTGCTTTGCCGTGAATGTTACCGGAGAGCACAATGGCGTCGACGCCGACCTGCTCCAACTTTCTGCAGATAATTCGAGTTTCCTCAAAGGTGAGGCCGCCATCAAAGAATTCGCTGGCGGTCAGTTTCACCAGAATTGGGAACCTGTTGCCAACCAGTTTGCGGGATTCTTGGTAGATCTCCATCAGAAAACGCATGCGGTTTTCTAAGCTGCCGCCATACTCATCTTGTCTGCGATTGTAGTAGGGGCTGAGAAACTGGTTGATAAGATAGGTATGAGCCCCGTGGATCTCGACACCATCAAACCCCGCGTCTTTGGCACGTTTACAGGCATTGGCAAAGGCGGTCACAATGTAGTGAATCTCCTCTTTGGTCATCGCCTTCCCTTGGGTTTGGGTGCCGCGCTCAGGGACGTCACTTGGGGCGAAAATGGTGCGCTCGCCAACCTCAAAGGTGGTTTTGGTGCCACCATAAGCGATCTGCTTGACGATCTTGGTACCATATTGGTGCACCAAGTCGGTCAACTTTTTATAGCCCTCTATGAAGGAGTCATCGTAGATCCCCATCATGCCTGCATTGGGCTTTTCCTCTTTGACCACATTGGCGTAACCGGTGACGATCAGGCCCACTTCCCCTTGGGCCAACTCTTCATAGATGTCATACAGGGTGTCGGTCATGTGACCGTCCTCTGTCGCCATATTTTCCCAGGTTGCACTGCGGACAAAACGGTTCTTCAGCGTCATGTTGCCGATGCGAGTTTCTGAAAACAAAATGCTCAAGGTGGTGTTCTCACTGGTTGCTGGAGGAAGGGCGCCGTTATCGAATCGGCGAGGGCGGCGAGTCTACCCTAAAGCATGAAAAAATGCGGCAAAGATAGGGGCGTCAATGGTGCCATAAGCAGCTGAGATGCCAATTTTGAGTGGAAGGGCGCTTTTTGGAATTCATTCCTATGGACTTTAACACTCACCACGCCATTAGGTTGTGGCGTGGTGAGCAACAGGGCAAAGGGTTAGGCGGAGGCGGGATTTTGGTTGCCAGTCGAGCGCTGCTGTAACTGCTCAAGGCCAGCTTTGGCTTGAGGCAGTTTAAGCACTTTCCAGCCAAACAGGGCGCAGACAATGCCCACCAGCGGGCTTAGCCAGTTAAAGAACGCGTAGAGCGCATACTCCAGCGGCCCCACCCCCAATACCGAATGCATGTAGGCACCACAGGTATTCCACGGGATCAGCGCTGAGGTGACGGTGCCGCCATCTTCAATAGCACGGGAGAGGTTCTCTGGCGCTAAGTCGCGCTCCCCATAAGCCCCTTTGAACATGCGTGCTGGCATGACTACCGAGATGTACTGATCCGCAGAGATAACATTGACCCCAAAGGCGGTGAAGATGGTGGTGACGATCAGTCGGCCGCCACTGTGTGCTGCGGCAATCAGCCCCTCAACTAAGCGCTTAAGCAGCCCAGTGGTCTCCATCACTGAGCCAAAATACATGGCGGTCATGATAAGCCACACGGTGCCGAGCATGGAGCCCATGCCACCGCCACTGACCAGATCGTTCAGATCGCTATTACCAGTATCAATGCTGACACCTTGATAGAGAGCCTGCCAGATCACCATCACGTTCTGTTGCCATGTTGGGCCCTCGGCAGCCAAGTTTGCGATCAGCTGCTGCTGAAACAGCAGAGCCCAGAAGCCACCGACGATGGCACCGATGCTGATGGCAGCAAAGGCAGGTACCTTGGCCAGAGCCAGCCCTAAGGTGATCACCAGTGGTAGCAGCAGATGCCAACCCAGGGCAAAGTGTTGCTCTAACCCCTGAGTCAGTTGATTAAGGCGCTCTGGAGAGAAGTCGCCACCGTCTTGCAGACCAAGCAGGGTAAACAGCAGCAGACTGACCAGAAAAGCCGGAACCGTGCTCCAAAGCATGTGACGAATGTGGCTGAACAGATCGGCGCCGGCAATGGCGGGGGCAAGGTTGGTGGTATCGGAAAGCGGTGACAGCTTATCGCCAAAGTACGCGCCGCTGACGATGGCACCTGCGGTAATCACCGGTGAAAGGTTCATGCCGGTAGCCACGCCTATTAGGGCGACACCAATGGTGGCGGCCACGGTCCAGCTGCTGCCGATGCACAGCGCGACCACGGCGCATAGAATGCAGCTGGAGACATAAAACAGATCCGGATTAAGTAGCTGCAGGCCGAAGTAGATCATGCTGGGTACGGTGCCCGCCAGTAGCCAGGTTCCAATTAATGCGCCAATGGAGAACAGAATTAAAAACGCCCCTAGAGTCAGGCTCATGCCCTTAGTGACACCGGCTTCAATATCGGCCCAGCGGTAGCCATTTTTAAGACCAATCAGGGTGGCTAAACCGCCACCTAGCATCAGAGCAATCTGGTTCGCGCCAGAGGAGGAGTCGTCGCCAAATAGGTATACCGACAGTGCCAATAAGAGAATCAACACCACAACTGGCAGTAGGGCATCGATTAGGCTTGCGGATTTGCGGGTGGATGCTGTCGAGCCGACCGGGCTTGGCGATGGGGAATCGTTGCGGGTCATATCAATCCTTTACGTTCAGGGGCCGCCATTGACGCTTGCTTGCGTGATGTAGGCTGCCGTCGGCAGAATTTCCCTCTGCCGTGTTTTCGTTATTGTTATCAGTTTGTTGCTTCACAACACTCTACGGTAATTGTTGGGTTGAAGAAACCTTTTGCTGGGAGTTGGCTCAGGCCCAGTTGGAAACTTAATTGCGCAGCTGACTGGGTAACTTCCATATTTTCATTGGCTTATGCTAAGTTAGCGCTTCACTTATCAGGGCCTGTTCGCCCAAGGATGGAGAATAACAATAATGACAATCCAAGCTTTTCCTGCGCTTTGTAGCGCCATTATTGGTATGGCAATGGTGAGCTCTGCGGCGGCCACCACCAGTGAGCAAAACCAGTTTTTTGAGGCGTTATCGGCCCATTGTGGTAACGCCTATGAAGGCGTGGTAACCGCTGGCAACAGTCATGATTCCGCTTTCAGCAGTCAAGTGTTGGTGATGCACGTGCGCGAATGCAGTGATGAAGTGATTAAGGTGCCATTTCACGTGGGAGAGGATCACTCTCGAACCTGGGTAATCAGTAAAACGCCCTATGGCTTACATTTGGCCCACGACCATCGACATCAAGATGGCAGTGAAGACAAGGTGACGATGTATGGCGGCATGACCGCAACCATGGGCAGCGCCAACGAACAGTCGTTTCCAGTTGATGCACATTCGATTAATAACTTTCGCGAAAACGGCCTTGAGGCCTCCATCACCAATGTGTGGCACCTGTATCTGACCAACGATGAGTTTAGCTATCGCCTAACCAGAGAAAACCGATACTTTCGGGTCGACTTTGATCTGACGAAACCGGTTGCGCTGCCGCCGGTACCATGGGGGCACCAATAACCAGCGTCACTTACGTAAACCTTTTTCACACCCGACCCCTAGTCGGGTGTTTTATTCTCTGCGCCCAGTATTGCTGCTCTCTGAATTTCCCTTCGCCTCCCTCGTGAAGGACGTCGGTGCTCTCGCTTGCACTTTGCTTTAACAGCGACTTATGTGCCTACTTTGACTCAACGCCAGTGACACCGGCTCGATTGCAACCTGGCACCAGTGATGAGTCATGCCCTGTTCCATTAACGCAATTCGATTTCGAACGTGATTCTCAGTATTAGGTGGAGAACCATTTCTGAGGGGTTGATCACCTTTAGTGATTTGATGATCTGGAAATGGTTGCAATTTGAGTTGCTGGCAACTAAGTTGTTCGCAATCTAATTAAAAGGAACGTTTTATGAAATCGCTAATGACCTTGGCTTTAGGTGCCCTTATCAGTGTCAGTGGGGTAGCGGCCGAACTTGAGGTTAATGCAGAAGACTTTCAGTGCATTACCGATATGACACCGGTTCGTGGCTTTTACGTTGATAACCTCATTGAGGGCAAGTTGGCCGATACCGTGGCCATCGCCGAGGCGGAGCAGGGCGTTTATCCTCCTGGCTCTGTGGTGCAGCTGGTTCCTACTGAGGTGATGGTTAAGCACCCCAAGGGCTTTAGTGCAGCAACTAACGATTGGGAATTTTTTGAGCTAAATGTCTCTCCAGAAGGCTCCGTTATTCATAAGCGCGGCTTTGTTGACGTGGAAAATCGCTTTGGCGGCAACTGCTTCGCTTGCCATATTAAGGCCGAGCCTAAATACGATTTCGTATGTGAAAGTGACCATGGCTGTGACCCGATTCCGCTGTCGCTGGAGGTCAAACGCCTGCTGCAAAAACTCGATCCACGCTGTGAAATCAAATATCAGCCAACCCCTGAAGAGATGGACGCACTGCAGAAGTTTCGAGCTTCATTGACCGCCAATCGCGGATAAATGCCATTTCGGGTACTGGCTACACACTATCGCGGTGGGCAATCAGGCCTGCGGCGCGTGGGGTACCAAAATAAGCTGGTACCCCATGTTTTTCATCTAAGTTTTGTGAGGCGATTAAAGACGGCCTCAAGATTTTTGCAGGCAATCGCTTTATACTGTGCCGTCACGTTTAACTCTCCAGTGATGGCATGCACAACCTCCTCGAACAAGCAAAATCCAGCGGCAGCTCAATTGCGATTGCCCAACTGATCTATCACCCGAAAACGCAAACGTTGTCAAAACAGGGGCAGCCCATTGATCTGGAGCCGCGCACCCTTGAGTTGCTTGAGTTGCTGCTCACTAGCGTTGGCCAGCCCATGGCCTCCAGTGACATTATTGATGCCATCTGGCAGAGTAAGTACATCTCTAAGAATGTACTCACCAACCGCATCAGTACTTTAAGAGCGATCTTTCAAGAGCAGATGCCCGATGAAGATGCCGCTAAATTGCTGGTTACCTATCCCCGTAAGGGTTACTTTCTCAATCCTGCCAGTGTTGGCCTTAATCAATCCTTGCCTCAGAAAACGCCAGCGGCAGAGCCTGTGGCCGAAAGCCAAACTGAACCTTCTCGTCGCCAGCTTAAGTTGGCGTACGGTTGCTGCCTCGCGTTACTTTGCTGTGTGGTAGCACTTTTAGCCGTGGTGTGGCAGCAGCAAGGGGTCTCCTCACAAGAGGCGAGAACTCAGTCCCTCATTCCTAAGGTGGAGCTGCTGCTAAATCGCATAGATGTGCTTGGACCTACGGCAACGGCATATCGTACTGCTGTGAAAGCCATCTTGCTTCAGCAACAGGTGGAATACCCGTACACAGACATCGCCAACCAGGATGCGCCCAGCTACTTTTTGGATCCGTTAACACAAACACCGTTTTTCCCCGGTGCTCGAAATATGCGAACCAGCGATTACCTGGTGAATCTGGAGCTGAAAGATGGCTCGGAGGCTGGAATCTTAAAAGCGCAGCTTAGCGTGATAAACCCGTCATCGGACAAACTGGCATTTCGCCATCAGTATCGAATTCGAGTGGCAGAATTGCAGTCGGATCTATTTCGGATTCACGCAGATATGGTCGCCTACTTTAATTTGCCGAAGCCATCTAAGAGTCATTGGCAGTTATCTGAGAAGCATACTGATTTGCTGATGAGAGGAGAGGTGTCACTGGATCAAATCTCGACAATGGATGAGTTTACCGCCAATACATTGGCTCGCCATTTGGCCCTGTTTGAGCGTGATGATGCGGTCATTGAAACGTTCATTGATAAAACGCAATTGGCGTTTGATATTTTGCCAGATGAACTCAGCTTATGGATGGGATTATTGCATTATAAAGTGGGTAAGTTGGATAAGGCGAAGGCTCTGCTGACGACGCCTCTTGGGGATTCATTAATCCAAAATGCGCTCATCTACACCTTTGTTTCCCATATTGCATTTAAGCAAAATAAACTGGACCAGTTTCGCCTTAATTATATGGAGTCCTTGGTGGCTTTACTTCGGGTGATGCCGTCCGAGGCGCTGTTTGAGCGTTTGTCTCAGCCGGAGTCGAAACAAACCTGTTTGAAGCCATGGACCGAGCTTAAGATAAGCGTTAAAGATGAGGTGTTGGTACGACGCTGGCGCAGCCTGATTGAGGAGCATTGCTCCAATGTGGGGTCGATAACCAACCCTAATTAAATCAGTGGTATAAGTACAAAATTAGGCTTTTGTTACTCCCCGTTTGTTTTTGTTTTTTGCCCTGATTGAGATGGCGACCCTAAGATGCGTGCAAACGTCAATTCCCCGCCTAGGGGACTCAATTAGGATTGCCACACTATGCGAAAAACGCTCTCGATTCTTGCCATTGCCACCCTAACTTTATACGGCTGTGGCGGAGGCTCCTCCGGTTCCTCCGGTTCCTCCGGTGGGGATAAAGGCACAAAGGTGACGGTTGATTACCCAATAAAAAATGCCAAGTTTGCGCCAACTCTTACTGAGAAATGGAGTTATGAGCTGAGTCGCAATAAAGCGACACCCAATAAGTTTGACATTGCATATAAGGTATTAACCAGCGAACAACTGCTCGAAGTTCTAGAGCAGTCTGAAGATGCCAAGCTGTTTATCCCCATCGTTAATGATCTCGTGAATTTCGGTGTTAAAAAGTTCTACTTTAGCGATGAGAACAACGGCGGTGAGATTAGCCATTCACTGTATTTCGCAGGGACCGATGGCGCGCTGCATGAAATCGATGACGCTTATGTTGCTGGTCGAAATGCGTTTAAGATGGTCGATTTGATGAAGACCAGCCCGTTATTTCGCTTGAGCGGTGATGACGTCAAAGAGAATGATCCAAACATCTCAATCGGTGGTGATACCATTTCAGAATCTCTGACATTGAGCGGTGGGCTAATTAAAGTGATGCTGGAAGATTTTGAAGGCTACGAATGGCTGGACAATCTCCCTGATACTGCGGTGTGCAAAACCCACTGGCAGCAAAGCATTAATGAAACTGGGGTTCGTAAAACCCTTAGCGTGTCTGGTAAGAAGGTTGAAACGGCCTATCTGGAAGAGAAAAATACCTACAATTTGCGTTGTGATGAGATGGACTCCATGGAGTTCTCCAGCAAGGCTACCCGTTGGTTTAATCCTCGTTTAGGCATCGTTGAGCAGTCGGAAACCTTCGATGCCAATCAGGTAACCATCGAAGCTCAAGAGTTGACGCTTTCTGCGTTTAAGTAAACGAGGCAGATAATAAGATTGGGCCGCAGAGGCAACTCTGCGGCCTTTTTCCGTTGTGGCTATTGCGGCTGAGTGTAGTAGTTCAGCGCGCGAATCAGGCTGGTGGCGGTACTGTGGTAACCGCTGAGTTGGCCTAGCTCTCGGTAGCTCAGCTCAGCTTCAGGCCATTGGCCGCTAAGCCAATGACTTTGGGCGATGGCCAGCAGCGCTTGAGCACGGTGTCGTAGCCGTTGCTGACGCTGAGTTTTTAAGGTGTTAGCGTCTCGCCCAGACAAGGTGCCAATGCCTACCTGTTGCCATTTGGCTCGCGCTTGTGTGGCTTTGCCTAATGCCGCCAGTAATTGCCCTTGCAGCAGTGTGAGTTGATCTTGCTCTGTTGACGTTAATTCCTGCCCCTTTGCCATGCGTTCGCTGGCATCAAAGCTTTGCTGGTAATGACCAGACCACAGCCCAAAGTAGAGGCAGTTGAGGCTCAGAGCGTCACCAGAAAGGGCTAAGCATTCTGATGCTAGGTCAAAAGCGTGCAGTTGTCCGTAGAGTGGAAACAGCGCCTTTTGATGAAGTTGAGAGTGTGGCTGCAGCAGGCGTACGGTTTCCAGCGCCGCCGCCGCTTGAGTGAAATGCTGCTGTTGCAGATGGCTTTGAGCCAGCAATTGCCAAGCCTGAAGCTCATCACTGTGGCTCAAATTGGGCTGCGACAACCATGCCTTAAGTAGTTGATTAAGCCCTTGCCAACGCTCCAGTGCCAATAGGGCGTAGGCTTTGATGGGCCACCAATGGTAAGGCTGCTGGGTCTTGCCTTGGGGGTTATTGTCCAGAGTCAGCACCGATAGGGTTTTGGCGTACTCGTTGAGTTGATATAGGGCATAGCCATGCAGGTAACGCAGGGCCAGATCCTGTTTCGCCCTGGGTACCCTAGACAGCAGCTTGGCCACCTCGGCAAAGCGTTGCTGGCCAAGCCAAAGTTCGGCTAGCGATTGAATGATCAGTGGGTCATGAGGATGATGCCTATGCCCCTGTTGCCAGCAGCGACTAGCACTGTCTCGGTTGTTCGCTTCTTGATAGGCGCGGCAGCCATAGTGAAACAGAGGGGCGGGCACCGAGGCCTTATCCAAGTGCGGGGCGATAAGCTCTGCAGCCAGTAGAGGCTCTCCTTGCTCGAGCAGCTTTGACGCCTGTTTTACCACTTGATATTGAAGCCCTGACAGACCTTGGGGAGTGGCAACGACAGGCAAGCACCACCCAAGTAAGGCTGCGCTTATCCATGCCCTGATCCAGCGAGCATTAGTTAAGTTGAAAATTGATGGGCACATCTACATACACCGATACGGCTTGTTGATTGATCTCCGCCGGCTTAAATCGCCAGCGTTTGGCGGCGGTGAGCGCCGCTTGGTCGAATAGGTGCTCAGGCTCAGCGGCTTGCACTTCTGCCTCCATCACCTCTCCGGTTTCGCTGACGACCAACCTTAAGGTGACTTTGCCAGCAATGCCTTGGCTGCGAGCGGCCACAGGCATTTGCGGTGCCACGTAATGAAGCAACTTGGGTGGACTGTCCACATCCTGAAGGCTGGCCAATCCCTGTGTTAACGGCGGGGCAGTGAGCTGAGTTAACCTCGGTTCAATCAGGGCAATGGGGGCCATTTCAACGACCACGGTCGACGTTTGGGTCAAGGTTGGGCTTAACGCCAGTGGCTGCGGCTTAGTATTGATTTTTACCTGCTTGGGCGTGACCGGTTTGGGCTTTTGCTTCGGTGCTGGCGGCGGCAATGTGATGGGGGTAATCGATCTACTTGTCGCGGCTTGCGGCGCGACCTGCTGGCTGTGGTTGAGCGCTTGGGGCAGATAGATGACCAGCAAATAGCACAGGGGCAGCGCCAACATTAATCGGCCCAAGACATTGACCAGCTTAGAGATCATGGACGGCTACCTACAGGCTCTGTGGCCACCGAGCTGTTGCTAATGCCCGCTTGCTTGGCGATGTCCAGCGCCTTGATGGTGACGCCAGTTGGTGTGCGGCTGTCTGCCACAATCAGCAGCTGTGCATGGCTGGTGGTGACTGCGACCTGTTTTAGAGTGGCGGGCAAATAGTAGATGTCCAGCTCCTGCTGTTGCCAATAGAGGCGGCCACTGGCATCGATGGTTAATATCAGCGGCGTGCCCGGTGTCGCTTCACTGCTGCTCGCTTTGGGACGGTCAATGTCAATGTTGTGCAGGCGGACAAAACTGGTGGAGACGATAAAAAAGATCAGCAAGATAAACACCACATCCAGCATCGGGGTCATGTTTATCTCGTTATCACTGTTTTGAGTAAAGCGGTTACTTAACATGATGTGGCTCCGAAGTGGTTGGGCAACTGAGTCTGGCCCATTGGCTGCGGGTCTTGGCCAAGCGCCGACGCCACAAAAACGCCATCAAAAGCCCAGGGGCACCAATAAGCAGGCCGGTCTGAGTGGTGATCATCGCCATGGCGATGCCATCGGACAGGGCTTTTCCATCGTGCAGACCGGTGTAGGAGAGGGCACTGAACATGGTGATCATGCCATTGACTGTGCCCAGCAGCCCCAACAGCGGCGCGGTTGTTGCCAGCAAGGTAATGGCCTGCAGTTGTCCCTGTTGGTGCCACAGTGCCGACTCGAGATTGAGCTTATCAAGGCGCTGCTCCAACCAACCCAATTCACCATTTGTTGTGTGGCTGGGAAGCTTGTCGGCGCTTTGGGAAAACAACATGTCGGCGGCCAGGTAGAGCATGGCAAAACAGCACAGCAGCAGCGGCCACATGACCGGGCCGCCTTGCTGCAAGTAAGACAGTAGCGCCGCCGATTGATGATGGAGCCAGTGATTCATCTGCGAGGTCCCTCAGCCGCTGCTGCGCGGGCTTCTGGTTCGGCCAGCCCTTTGGCCCGCTGAGCCAGCAACCACGCGCAGTGGCGCTCCATGTCCAGGGTCAGTCGCTGGGCTCGGCGCTTGAGTGGGTGCAGCAGCAGTAGCAGGGGAATTGCCACCACCAAACCGACTTCAGTGGTAATCAGCGCCTTACTGATGCCGCTGGACAGCAGTTTAGGTTCGCTGTTACCAAACTGAGTTAGGCTTTGAAAGGTCTCTATCATGCCGCTAACGGTGCCTAAAAGCCCCAACATGGGCGCCAATGCGGCGAGCAGGCCAATTAAGCCTAGCCCTCGCTCAAATCGACCTACCTGATGCAACATCCCCTGTTTAAGGGCGTAGTCCATCCCCTGAAGCTCCTGATGACAGGCTCCCTGTGCCAGCACCCATTTGGCCGGGGTTCGTCTGTCATGATTCTCTGTCAGAACCTGTGGTTCATGTTGCTCTTCTTTGTCGCCGATGGGGCGCCAATAGAACAGCCGTGCCGCGCACCACATTAGCGTCAGCATGCCAGCGGCAGCTACCGCGAGCAGTGGCCACAGCAGTTCGCCCCCCTGTTTGATGGTGTGCAGCAGCCCTTGAGGCTCAGCCAGAAATGGCAGCAGTGCCCCTTGGCTGATGTCCATCATGAGGGTGTCGCCACCACCTAGCCACTGGTGGTTTATGGCGGCGGCATCACCATCGATGGCGATAAATCGGTTTTCGTTATCCACCAGACCAATGTCACTGCCTTGGGTAGCCATAATCATGGCGGTGCCCAGCAAGGTCAGTGTGGCATTGGCGCTTTGACCATTACGGTTAATTACTGTGGCGTCTTGCGTTTCGATGGCTGCGCTGGCGCGAATGTCTGCCATGGCGTAGTCGATTAAGGTGCTGAGCTCGTTGATGGCGGGGAAGTGAGGGGCTGCCAGTTGTTGCGTCAACCAAGGCTGTCTTTGAGGCATCAGCTGGGCGGTGGTGCTGTGTTGCCAACGTTGACCTAGGCCAGAAAGGGCCTGCTGATAGCTACTTTGGACCAACTCAAGATCCGCTTCGGCCTGCTGTTTTTTCTGCTTTAGCTGCTGTTTTTGTTGCTGCAGCTGTGCAAGCGTATTCTGCAGTTGCTTGAGCTTGGCTTGTTTACTCGCTAGGTCGGTTTTCAGAGAGGCTGTGGTGGCTTGAGTTTGTTGCTGCTCTTGGGTTAACCGCTGTTGCCACTGTTGGTTACTCGCCCGCATGTTTAAGGCTTTAGCGTTGACCTGCGCTTCCAGAGAGGGCTCTTCTGGCTGTTTTGGGGCGGAGCCAGTTTGACCATGGCTGGCAGTGGCAACCACAGTGAAGACTGCTGCAATCAAACAGAAGCGGTAATTTGAGCTCATCATTGCTCCCCTTTATGTGGCAGCGGAAGGGCCAGCAATTCGGCGCGCTGCTGGTTTTTGCTGATGGCGATGGCGTCCTTGATGGCGCTGGCGTAACGAGGATCTAGGGTTTTCCAGCCGCCGAATGCAGTATCGAAATAGGCATTCACACTGCCATCTTGGCTTTGAGCTAACCACAGCAGGCGACCCAAGCGGAAACTGGTGACCTGAATGTTTTGCCCTTGCAATTGGATGGGGTGATTGGCCACTACGCTGCCATAGCCCTGATCCACTTCTATTTGGATCACCTCCATGAGGCGACGAAATCGCTCCGCCTGAGGGATGTCGGCGTTATCGAGACTTTGGCGGAAAAAGCGTAAGCGGCGCTGGCGCTCCTCGGTAAGAAACGGCATGTCTGCGGCCACCAGCCGCTCTAGCTCGGCGTACCACACCTCCAAACTCGGCTCCAACTGCTGAGCAATGGCATCAATGTTGTTGAGCTCGTCGGTTAGCGTTGCAATTTGCTGTTGCTGCTCGGTGACTTGACGTTCCAGTTTGGCGATTTGAAACTCGGTCCAATACAGCTCGGCCAGCGCCTGCTGCTGTTCGCTGTGTTCAATCGCTTTTTGTTGTTGCCACTGTTTGGCTTTAACGCCGATGGCGGCAGATTCAGCAATCGGTGCACTGAGGGTGTCGGTGATGGTATCCACATTAACGCCAGTGGCGGCGCAAAAAATGAGAGCCGTTAACATCTGGCTTTCTCCGAGGGTGAGGAAAACAGGACTAAATGGGCTAGATGCAAAATCAGGCTAATAAGCAGCGCCAGATAACAACCTAGAAACCAGCCACTGAGGGGATTGTTGGTCAGAGTTAGGCTAACCGTGAGAGCATCATCTTCTTGGCCAAATGGCACGTAGAAATCGGTCAGCGTGATGCTGCGATTGCCAAAGGTCAGTGGCGTCAAAAAGCCCGCTTGACCATGAATGGGTCGAATGGAGCCTTCTTGGATAATGCGCAAAAATGCCCAATTGAGGTTGGGATCAAACTGCTCTAGGCTTCGACGGGTGATTCGCCCCGCGGCGGTGTGCCCGGATTGGTCTTGACGAATCAAGGCCAGATCGTTGCCATACTCAATTTGGGTTAGCTCAATTTGATGGCCTTCAAACCGGGCCGATTCTCCCACCTTGAGCTGCACGTGTTGCGGATGGTGAGCCCAGAGGATATCCAAGCCGTGGCAGGCAAACACCAGCAGCGTGAACAGATGAATGGGCAGCAGCATGAAGTGGCGATGACGCAGCTTCTTTCGGCGCCACAATGGCCACAGCGTTTTGTAGCTGCAGACCAAGGTGTTGATGCCCAGCAGGGCAAACAGTGACACTAGGCTTAGTAACCAGAGAAGCAAAACCGGATTGTCCTGCATCAACGGCCCCCACTGGATCAGTGGCATCTGATTCAGCTGTTTTAATGGCCAGCGATAGCCCCAAAGATCGGCAAGCCCCATCCCAAGGGCAAACCAGAGGGCGGCCAACACCAGCAGCGCGCAACCAAGGCGCATCGAACTAAAAAGGCGCATCATAGTAATCGATATCCCAGCTGCAGCAGGGCGATGAAGCTCAGTAGCATCGCCTTAGCTCGGTTTTGTTGCTGCTGGGTTCGCATCCAACGAGTCGGAAAATGAAACACCAAAATCAGTAACAGGTAGAACAGGGCGGAGAAGAAGAAGTGACTGCTCCAGCTCCAGCTGTGTCCCCAACCTTGCATGGCCCAGTAGCTTCCGGCGATCTCACCTGCCAGGAACAGCGTGCCGGAGAGCAGCGCCAGTAAGTGACAGTTAAAACTCAGCTCTGAATCCGGGTGACTTTGCAGCAGCCAATAGCCGACGGCGCTGGCGATAACGCAGCCCAGAGTCAGTGGCCGAGATAGGAAAAACAACTGAGCCCACAGATAATCGCCCATGGCGCTGGTCTCTGAAGGAGTGGTAAAGCTGGCAGCGATGACCAGCAGTGCCAAGGCGACTCCTGCGGTTACCATCAGAAACTTTCGGTGTGCTCGGCCTCCAGCTAAGGGCAGTACACTCAGTGCGCACAGCAAGCCTGCTGAGATCAGCAGCAGGCATTGGGTGCTGCTGACGGGAAATTGCGGCAGCGTGAGCGCTAAGTGCAGCAGCCAGATGCCAGAAAACAGAGCCAGTAGAACATTGACAGTCCAAGGCCAGTATCTCGCCAGAGGCAGCGCTCGGGTCAAGCGAGCCCGTTGATTAGGATGGGCGTGGTGTGGGCTCATGAGCGGCAAAACTCCTGCAATAAGGCATAGGCATTGGGATCGCTCGCTTCGACGACGCTGGGGTTGCCCAACTGCCAATACTCAATGGCTTTTTCGATCAGTGATGGGCGAACCACCCAGATCTGCTTGCGTTTTGGCTCCGAGAGTAGGGCGGCGATGGCTTTGGCAAAACCGCCGTTTTTAAACTCCATCGGCCCAATTTCATCCACTAACCACACCCCCATATGGGAGGCACTTTGCGGTGTTAAGGCATCCAGACCCAGCTCAAGTCCGGCTTTCGAAAATTGAAACCGGGTGTTGGTGGTGGGGTCGAATTGGTCGCGGCGCTGGCCAAATTGGGTTCTGGCGAGAGTGCGAACATTGATGATGTCGCTACTGAAACGGCGGCCATCCCGCATCTCTCCAGGGCAGATGATGCCGTTAAGGTCGAGGTCGCCATCGACGTTTTCAGTAATAAGCTTTTCAAGCAGCGTGGTTTTTCCGCTGCCCGATTCACCGGTCAATAGCAGCAAGTTTGGCGCTTCTGAACAGAGCAGATGTTGGGGCATGAAGACCTCCTGATGAGCAATGGCGGCGGATGCGGTGGTTAGGCCATAGAGGCGACTAAGGTTGTAGGGCGTCATTACGTCGCTGGTGTTGCCGAACGCCAATGGAGAGCCGTGGTCCATCATCAGCACCTTGTCAGCAAACAGCTGAGCCAGGTTGGGATCGTGCAGGATGGCCACCACGCAGGTCTGCTTCTTCAGACAAGCCTGTTTGACAAGATTCAGCATGCGGTAGCGGTTGCGATAATCCAGATGGTTGGTGGGCTCATCCAGCAGCAGCAATTGCTGACTTTGCACCATGGCCCTGGCAAGCAGTAACAGCTGGCGCTCGCCGCCGCTGAGTTGGTTGTATTGACGCTTTGCCAGATGGGAAATGCCAAGTTCGGCCATCTGCGTTCGCGCGTGAGCGTGATGGGCAGAGTTGGGGCTTGCGAAGGCACTAAGATAGGGAGTGACGCCCATCAGCACCATATCCAGCCCGCTAAAGGCAAACGCCGTGTCTTGCTGCTGGGGCACTAAGGCAACCCGTTTTGCCAGCTCTCTTGGTGCCAGCTCCTTAAGGCTTTGCTTGCCGATGCGGATTTCGCCACAGGCGATGTCGCGCTGGCCTAACAGGCAGTCAAACAGGGTGGATTTGCCGACACCATTGGCGCCGAGGATAGCAACAAACTCTCCGGGCTTGGCTGAGAAGCTCAGCGCATTAAGCAGAAGCTTGTCTTCCACGTGGCACTGTAGGTTTGACACATCAAGCATGATGACCTCGATGCCAAGAGGTGCGATACAGCAGATAGGCGAACAGGGGCGCGCCAATAATTGAGGTTACAATGCCGACGGGCAGCTCCATGCTGAAGCTGCTACGAGCAATGCCGTCAGCCACCACCATAAAACAGGCGCCGGTTAGCGTGCTAAGGGGCAACAGTTTGAGGTGATCCGCACCGGTGAGGGTTCGAACCATGTGGGGTACCACCAGTCCGATCCACGCCACTTGGCCTACCACGCTGACGCAAGCCGCCACCACAAATGAACTGATCACCGTCAGTATCAGCCTTAACCTCGCGGGAGACAGGCCTAAACTTTGGCTCTGTTTGTCGCCCAAGCAGAGCACATTGAGCTGATAGCGCAGCAGATGGGCGATTAGGTAACCGATGATGATGGCGGGTAGCAATTTGCCAACGCTACCCCAGCTGCTGGTGGAGAGCGAGCCCATCAGCCAAAAGACGATGGCGGGCAGTTGGCCGTAGGGATCCGCCAGTATTTTTAGAATCATCAACGCGGCCCCGAACAGGGAGCCAACGATGATGCCGGTCATGATCATCACCAGCAGGCTGTTATTGCCCACTTTTTTTGCCATGGTGATGGCGATGGCCGCCGCCGCCAAACCGAAACCAAAGGCCAAAACTTGTACCGTTAACCAGCTGCTAAAGGGCAACAATAAGCCGAGGGCGGCACCAAACATGCAGCCGGAGGTAACACCGAGAATGTCTGGTGACACCAGTGGGTTACGAAACACACCTTGATACAAGGTGCCAGCCATGGCCAATCCGGCGCCGATAAGCAGCGCCATTAGCAACCTAGGTAGACGAACCAGTAGGATCACCTGTTGCTCTGGGCTGAGGTCAACCGGCAGAGGCGAACCGGTAATCAGCGCCCAAAGTACCTCTGGCAGTCGGCTTAAGGTCGACAGAGAGTCCGCAGCCGTCACGCCAAATCGACCACAAAGCAGCGCCGCGATGGCGATGATCGTGGTTAACAGCAATAAACTCGACAGCTGGCTGAGCTTTAATCGTGCTTGCATGGTGCTCCGGTGGCCGGGTCTTTGGTATCTGGTAGCGGCGATAGGCAGGCCTGACCCAATAGCTGCTGGTAGAAGTCCGCAACAACGGCGCTGACGTCGGTGTCGTTAAATTGCTGAGGGTGTACCTGACTGGCGAGGTAGTAGGCTCCGGCAACGGCCACCGGCGAGGGCATGTGCCACAGTGCACCGGAGGGGAGGGTGACTCGGGGAAGCTTGGACAGGTAGGCCAGCTCGGTGGCGTTAAGCTGCTGTGCTAGGCGGCCATTCTTGCCCTGTTCCAAAACCAGCATCTCTGGCTGCCAGCGCAGCAGTTGCTCAAGGTTAATTTTGGGGTAAAAGCCGGGAACGTCGGCGGCAACGTTGGTGATGCCGGCCAGCTCCAGCAGCTGATGTTGATACATCTGGGCATTGACGCTGCGATACAGGTCGCCGCCATTGCCATAGTACCCACGAACTGGGGTTGTGGAGGCGAGTTTGCGAGTTAGCTCATCAATGAGTTGGCCGCTGAGCTGCTGATAGCGCAGTGCCTGGGCTTGATGGCCGGTGGCTTTGGCGATAAGGTCCATCGCTTGTTGCACCTGCTCTAACGACTCGGCTTTGATCAGCAGCGCGGCAATGCCAAGTTGTTGCAGCTGTTCGGCCAGACGAGCGCCGTCCTTTTTGTCGTTAATCAGCACCAGATCCGGTTTTAAACCGATGATGGTTTCAAGGTTGATGCCAGCGGAGCGACTGCCTACCTGAACTGGCGAGCGGCCAGCAAGTAACCCTTTGACCAGCGACTGACGTTGATCCTGATTGGAGATCCCCACCAACTGATCCTGAAGGCCAAGGCTTAGGGTAAAGATGGTGGCGGGCATGTAGGTGGTGACTAGGCGCTTGGCTGGAGCAGACAGGACGACGGTGCGTCCTGTCATGTCGGTAAGCTGGAGCGGCGCTGCCGCTCCAGTGGATACCAGACTCCATAGGCAAAGCCCAATAAGGAGTGTTTTGTTCATGATGCTCAATTGGCAATATTAGAAGCGATAGGTCAGGCCCACTTCGAAGTTACGGCCTTCGTTAGCTTGGCCATCACCTTCGTAGAAGTTTTCATCCAGCAGATTGTTCACGTTGAAGTACGCGGTAAGTTGCTGGTTGTAGAAATCTTTACGGGCGCCGATGTCCATGGTGAATACATCTTTTTCCCATAAGGTGTCCTCACCGTCCCAGTACACCATGAACTTATCTTTGTAGTTCATGCGTAGGTTGGCACTGATGCCGGTTACGGCTTCGTCCCAGATCAGAATGGCGGTGAACTCGTTACGTGGCAGATCGCGCAGGTACTCGGTTTCCGCGTCATCAGACTTATCACGAGCGTGGGTATAGGTGTGATCTAGGCTGTAACGAAGGGCATCGGTTAGATCGCCCGAGAGTGAGATCTCGCTGCCGTAGTATTCTGCGGTGCCGATGTTCACCGGAGTGGCGATGTAGCAGTAGCCATCATCTGGGTCGCGGTCGATGCATAGCTCACCGATACGGTCATCAACGTCATGGTAGAAACCGCTGATGTTCAGCTGATTAAGCCAGCCCTTACCCAGATCGGCTTCCCAACCGGCGGCGTAACTTAGGCTGCGTTCTGGATCCAGTTTGTACAGCTTGCCATCGTCGGCTTTCATGTCTTGGAAGGTGGCAAAGCGGGTCTTTTTCGCAACCGAGGCAAATACGCGGCTGCCGTTGTTGAGGGCGTAGCTTGCGCCAAGCATTGGATCTAGGGTGTCGGACTCATCGGCATTGCCATTGCCTAGGGTATCTCCTGCGGATTGGCCCTGGAAGTCGATAACGGTTTGCTGGTGCCAGGCTAGGCCAGCGACGACTGTCAGTCTGCCAAAGCGCATGGTGTCTTCCATGGCCAGACTGTAGGTTTCCAGCTCAGAGCGCTCGGTCGGCGAAGACAGAGAGGAGTCCAGTGCGTGATCGACCCACTTCTTGTGCACGTCAGACTTGTAGTTGGCGGATACGCTCAGATCGTTCCAGTCATTGATGCTAATGTCACCAAACAGCGCGCCACCAAAAGTGTAGTCGTCGTAGGAGCTGTCGCCCATTTTTACGGCTTGCTCTGGGGTTTCATAGAAACTCAGGGTGTCCGTGTGGGTGTGGTAGTAGGCCAGTGCCCGCAGGGTCACTCGGTCATTCAGCTTATGGCTGGCGTTCAGGTCGATACCTTGGTCTTTGTACTCTGAGATATCAGAGAAGGTAGAGTAGGTATCGAAGACCTTGTTGTAGCTGTCGTGGAATGGCAGGCCCCGCTCGGTATCGAAGTGGTACACGCTGGCGTACACCTCGGTGGTGTCGTTGCTGTAACCGGCACGCAGGCGCGCGTTGATGCTTTCCAGATCGGAGTTTACGCGCTTGCCACCATCTTCCACTTCCATGAACTTCGGCAAATCGCCCCAGCGGTCCTTGACGTAAGACTCCACCGGTTTGTAATCGTCAGACAGGCTAAACGCATCGCGGCCGGTGTGTTCAACGGTGCCAAACAGGGTGAATCCACCTTGGCCGTAGCTCAGAGACGCGGATTGATGGTTCTGACCGTATTCGCCGAAATTGGCATCCAGTTTTCCGGAGATTCCCTGCTGACCCTTATGGGTGATGATGTTGATCACACCGCCCATGCCGTTGGGGCCGTAAAGGACCGATGAGGCACCTTTTGATACTTCGACTTTGGCGATGATGTTGGCTGGGATCTGGTTCAGGTCCAGCTGGCCATAGTTGGTTTCGTAGTAAGGAACGCCGTCCAGAAGAATCAGGATTTTATCCTGCTCGAAGCCCTGCATTGTCAGGAACTTTTCGCCCTTGTTGGATTGGGTGATGTGAACGCCGGGAATGTACTCTAAGGCATCGGCGGCGGTTCTGGCGCCGATCATCTCGATGGTTTCTTCTGTGAGCACGTTGTGGATGGCGATGTCACGGACACCGGTGGTTTCCGCCACCACAATCTCACCTAGGGAAAAGACCTCTTTGTCATCCGCTTGAGCAGATGGAGCCGATAGAGTGGCAGCAACCATTAGGGCTACTGGGGTTAGACGCAAAGCGTTCACGATGCTCTCCTAAACTAAGGTTTTGTTGTTGAGCTGCCATAGGCAGTCTTATGATTAGGACAGCAAGGCTATCAAAGCTTTGGTTGTAATATTGGCGATAAAGTTGGGATTTAAGGAGGTGATCACGGTCAAAATACCCCATTCGCACTTAACAGAGAAAAAATGACTGCGATTTAGGACAGTTTGTCTTTTTGGTTCAAATTGTCTGTTTACTGCGAAAAGCCACAGAAGGCGATGGTGACGAGGCTCACAAATCAAGGGGGATTGGCAAGTAAATGGGGTTCAATTTGTTGCTGGTGTGTTGCGCTGGCCTAGCTGAGTTAGACCTTCAGCACCTGCTTAACGTGCTCAGGATCGGCAACGAACGACCAAGTGGCGATGGCACCTAAAAAGAAGATTGTGTGCTTTACTAGAGGGAACATATCGTAGAGCGGATAAACGGTTATTACACCGTAGTATTCAAGCCACGTTTCGAAGATCACAAATAGATTGTAGATAACACTGGCCTTAGATAGCCAGATTAGAAGCCACTCCTGAGGCAGCAGTCGA
This sequence comes from Ferrimonas aestuarii, assembly GCF_005116665.1. Taxonomy (GTDB): domain Bacteria; phylum Pseudomonadota; class Gammaproteobacteria; order Enterobacterales; family Shewanellaceae; genus Ferrimonas; species Ferrimonas aestuarii. The sequence goes on from NZ_SWCJ01000001.1 coordinate 621,211, forward strand.
TACTCGGCTACCGCCTTATTCAGATAGGGTTTGATGAACAGCTTATCAGGGCAGACGGAGGCCAGTTTGTGGGTGATGGTTAACCGATACTGAATGGTTTTAAGCCAGGCAATGTCGCACAGGGATACGCAAAGAAGGTAATTGACGAGTTTAAATTCAAAAGCGATGGGTACAATGAAAAAGCTAGCAATTCGCCAAAAAGCCCACACGGCCAGAAAGCCATAGATGTTGCTGTGGCGTGGAGCAAATACCAATACCGCTGCCCACAGGCACAGATCCACGTAGGCATGTGAGCCGGAGAATAGCTCTCGGGCTGCTGGCACCACTGCAAGGGCGCCCATTACAAGAAATATAGGGACAATCGTAAGTGCAGTGCGATATTGGCTGACTTGGTAGAGCATTTTTACTTTCTTGGGGGCAATCTTACCCCTGCATCAAAAACATTTTGAGCTTCGACTGTCGACCCATAGGCGCTAACACCAGTTTTCTTACCGCTAGATACCGCGCTTTCGGTGCTGTTCAGGGTTACGGTATCGCTGGAGCTGCTGGGCTTGACCTCAGCGGTGGATTCCGCTTTTGCGGTGGTGTTACTGCTGGTCACTGTAGCAGTAGCGCTGCCCTGATTTAGGTTTATTAGGCTGTTGTTAACGTCCATGTTTTTTATCCCTAGTATTTATCGTTTCCACGCACTCAATTCACCCAGAAACTGGGGAAACAAGATACTTAGGAAGCTCTTTAGGTTGGGTTCGGTGGCGTCGAGCCACTTCTGAGCCGCTTCAATGGTCAGTGAGGCGGTGCCATCTTCGATGTAGTAGATTTGGCGCTTACTGACGCCCACGATTTCGGCCATCTCTGCCGGAGTGATTTTTGCTCTGAGCCTAAGGCGCTTGAGATACTCGGCGTTGTTGATGACCGGATGATCTATCTCTGTGCTCACAGGATTCACTCCGTCGATCGGTTTTACGTTCCATGTTGGCAAACTCCATTGCCGTAGCACCATGGTAATGATCTGGATGAAGAGGTATGCAAAACAAGCTCTCGCTGATGTGTGCGAGATCTGCCATTACTGGTGTAAGTCGCTGAAATTTTGTTGGTAAATTCTAGGATTTGCTCTACCGCCGCAGTGAGTGTCATTAGGAAGCGAGCCAGAGCGCGTTCTAATAGTGGATTTTTCTTTGAGTAGGGAGAGGTCTGAACTCTGTTTTTCTATTGCGGTTTTAGTGACTTTGATCGGTTTCAAACACCGCAAACTGAGAGGATCGTTGGCTGGGTTGTTGCTTCACCCTATCTTTCGCTTATGTTAAAAATACTCAGTGTGATCTTGGTCACAAATGGTGTTAAAACTTAATAATGAAATAGATGATTAAAACACTAGGTTATTAAGGAGAAGAGCCAATGTATAAGATCGTTTCTGCACTTGCACTGCTGGGCTTGAGCTCGATGGCTTCGGCTCAAACCTTGGAGCTTCCAAAGGGATTTACCGTACACAACGTTAATGGCAACGTGGTTACTCAACAGGGCAACACCGTTGAGCTAACTGAAGGCCGTCAGGTGGTGACCGTAAGCTACCATAACCCCTACATCAACCATCCTCAGGGTGATGACCACTACTATTCCAAGCCAATCTACGTGGTGTTTGATGCGAAAGATGGCATTCACTACAGCATCGAGTTGGATAACCACAAGGGCTTTGAACCTTACACTAAGGATCTGCAGTTCTCGGTAACCTCTCAGGGTCAGTCCGTGGAGCACAAGGTATTTGATCGCAGCGGTGCCATTGCCGCCATGCTAGCGGGCTAATTGGCCGGCTGTTTAAGCCACATCGAATGCCGTCATTGCCAATTGCTCTCCATCACGTTGGTGTTGGAGAGCATTGTTTTTTGAGGGGTATAGCAGTTAGTGCAGCAGGTGTTGGTCTGCCATCTCGAAAATCAGTTCCGATCCCTCTTCAGCGTCGTCACTTATCTCAGATTGAATCTCATCGGTCATCGCATACTGCTTCTCTTCGATCCATTTGAGCAGGGCTAAGGTTTGCCCCTGGTGATGGCCCAAAAATTCGGTGAACTGGGCTTCGGTAAGCCCGGCACCGATTAAGCAGTGGCAGCTGATGATAAGCTTTGGCAGGGTGTCATCGACCACGTCGATGTAGAGCTTGAGTTCGGTAAACTGCTGGCTTAGCTCATTCATCTGCGAATGCAGTGTTAGCAATGCGGTGGGGCGCAACTCAACTGAGGTACTAAAGGCCAGCAGGCCCTGAGGTTCCATCAATTCCAATTTACTGTCAAATACACCTTGGCACTGTTGCAGGTGAGCGAGGTGGTAGCCGTCGCACGCACCGCACAGGTAAAAATCGATGTCCAAGGTTTCTAGCCAGCGCTTCAGATCTTCTTGGCTGGGACGAGCAAGTTGGGGCATGGTGATGGGTCTATTGCGAATTTGGGGGCCAAGCATAACAAAGGCCGCCCTAGCAAACCAGTGGCGGCCTTAGAAATGCGGGTTAACGCCGCAGTGCGGGGCGAATTAGGCTTTCGCCTGACGCGCTTTGATGATGATCTCGCGAGCCATCTCATCCGCCACTTCGCCGGTGGTGCGATCTTCTTGTTCTGCTTTACGGAAGATGGTCAGTAGGGTGTCGTAGATCTTACGCACTTTGGCTTCCGATTTGGCTGCATCGTAGTCTTTTTCGAAGGACACATTGATGATGCCACCAGCATTGATGACGTAATCTGGAGCGTACAGAATGCCTTTCTGCTTCAGGATCTCACCGTGACGAGCTTCTGCCAACTGGTTGTTCGCGCAACCGGCAACAATGGTGGCTTTCAGCTGAGGAATGGTGTTGTCATTGATGGTCGCACCCAGAGCGCATGGGCAGTACACGTCAACCGCTTGGCTGTAGATCTCATCTAGGCCGACCACGGTGGCACCAAATTCGGTGGCGGCGCGGTCAAGCTGCTCGGCACTGAGATCGCATACGATCAGTTTCGCGCCCGCTTCGTGCAGATAACGACAGGTATCAAAGCCCACGTGACCTAACCCTTGCACCGCAACGGTAATGCCTTCCAGTGAGTCCAGATCGCGCTGGTGCTTCACCGCAGCCTTAATGCCAAGGAAAGTACCTAGGGCGGTAAATGGCGATGGATCACCACTTTGACCTTCAAGACCACACATGTAAGGGGTTACTTCGTGGGCGGTCATGATGTCAGAGGTGTTGATGCCCACATCTTCAGCGGAGTAGTAACGGCCACCTAATGAGTCAACAGCGCGACCGAAGGCGTGGAACAGCGCTTCGGATTTGTCTGATTTTGGGTCGCCAATGATGACCGATTTACCACCACCGAACTCTAGGCCGGCGAGGGCATTTTTGTAGGTCATACCGCGAGATAGACGCAGTACGTCGTTAACGGCGTCTGCTTCGCTGTCGTAGGGCCACATGCGGCAGCCGCCAACAGCTGGACCAAGAGTCGTATCATGCACGGCGATGATCGCTTTGAGTCCGGATTCTTTATCGTGACAGAACATAACGTGCTCATGTTCGTCAAAAGACAGGTGTTCAAAAATAGCCACTTGCTTGCTCCCTGTGCGGTTAGGCCTTTATTTCCGGCCTTTTTATATGTGATTATGGACGCAACCATACCAGTGACGATTAGGTGCGCCAAGTCGTACCAGCCTCAGGGAGGCCCCTGAATGGCAACCAAAGTTGACATAGATCACTTTCCACTGGGGTTTTGTGATAATAAAAACGAACAATCAAGGAAGTAAGAATGACTAAAGAACGACAGCAGGCGGAGCAGCAGTGGGTTCGCGAACAATTTCAGAAGGCGAATAAATTCTTAGCTGAGAAAGGCGTAGTACCAGGAAAGGTATTGGATAAAGAGAGCCGCATTCTTCCTCCTTTTTTGACTCTGTGGTTGATTCAGGAAAATACCCCGCGTAAGCGCCAGTACTGGGTGATCACCGGCGATCTGCCTAGTGATATGGTGGAGGCCAGCCAGATCAAAGATGCCCGTGAGGCGCTGCGTCAATTTTCGTTGACATGGCAGCTTAAAGCGGAAGGGATCCTGCTTAATAACCCAGATAAAACCCAAACAGATTTCGCCAAGTTGATGATCTCTCGCGCTGAATCCATGGCGAGTATGCACATGAAAGACGATCTTTGGGGCGAGATGACGGTTTAATATCAAACTGATTCAGTCACCGCTCAAGTTTAAAAAAGCCCCCTTGGCATTGCCAAGGGGGCTTTTTATATTGGGCTTCTTTACTGCTTGGCTAAGCGTCGACTTAGAGCGCTTTGGCTGATCCCCAGCAGCGCCGCGGCGGCGGTTTGGTTGTTGGCGGTTCGGCTCATGGCCTCATCCACGAGGGCCTTACTCGCTTGTGCTAGGGTGGGTAACTCTGCAGGGAATTGCAGGGTTTGACTTGGGGTTGGTGTAACCACCATGTCTTTTACCGCTTCTAGGAAGGGGGCGGTGTTCAGTTGGGCGTCACTGCTGCGGCTTACCGCATCGAGCACCATCCCTTTAAGCTCAATCAGGTTGCCTGGGAAAGGGTAGTCCTTTAGCGCATTGACCAAGCTGTGGGGTAACTGGGGCGCGGAGCACTCCAACTGCTCTGCGGCTCTGGCGATAAAGTGATTGAGTAGCAGCGGCAAGTCGAGCTGTCGCTCCCTGAGTGGAGGCAGATGGATGCGATGGGTTTTCAGCCTAAATAACAGGTCGTTGCGGAATCGCCCCTCTTTGGCCAGCGCCACCAGATCGTGCTGACTGGACGCTACAATGCGGCAGTGGGCGTGGATAGGGCGGTCGCTGCCCACGGGAAAATAGTGGCCGTGATCCAGAAGGTGCAGCAGTTTAGATTGCATCGCCAGTGGCAGCTCGCCAATTTCGTCCAGATAGAGGGTGCCTCCATGGGCTTGATGGACCAAGCCGACGCAGGCGGGTTTGTCGCCTTGGGCCACCTCACCAAATAGGGTGGCGTCAAACGCTTGCTCGGTCAGTGTGGTGAGCTGAGCGGTGATCATCGGCGCATTGGGATGACACAGTTGATGCAGGGCTTTCGCGAAGGCATCTTTACCCGTACCACTTTCCCCTTGGATCAAGACGGGAGCGGGGCTGTCGGTGAGCGCTTCCAGATAGCGCAGCCTGTCCAGCATCGCTGGCTCACAGGTTAGAATGTGGCCGAAAGCGTCTGGCTGATCCAGATCTTTGGAGAGAAATCGCTGTTTCACCCGCTCTAGGCTGCGCTCTAACCCCACCACCTCTAAGGCACGGCGAACGCTGATGCTGAGCTCTTCAACCGCCCCGGTCTTAATAAAGTAGTCGTAGGCACCTTGTTTGATGCAGCGTACAGCGGTTTCCACCTCATTGACGCCGGTGACGATGATCACTCGGGTATTGGGGTGGTGCTGGCGGATTTGCGCCAATATCTCTTCGCCGGAGTGAAACGGCATGGTCAGATCCAGCAGCACCAGCGCATAGTCGGTGCCTGACATGCGCTGCAGCACCTGCCTGCTGTCCAAGCAGCTGTCTACCTTCGCCTCTGGAACCAAGCGATTCAGCGTGACTCCAAGGGTGCGGAGCCATTGGGCTTCGTCATCGACCAGTAGGATGTTTCTTGCCAGTTTCATGAATGCGTTACCTTCGGAAATCTAAGGGTGACCTGGGTGCCAATATTGGGAACAGATTGCAGCTGCCAGCTGCCTCTGTGTTGATTGATGATGCGGTTGCAGACCGACAGTCCCAGACCGGTTCCTCCCTGACGGCGGCGGGTGGTAAAGAACGGCTCTTTGACCCGATCCAGGGTCGCCGAGTCCATGCCACAGCCGTTGTCGGAAACCATTAGGGATACCTGATTGGCGTCCTGCTCGGTGCGAATGCGCAGTTGTCCTTGAACCGATTCCATGGCGTGACAGGCGTTTTGAATTAGGTTGACCAAAACCTGATGCAGTTGTCCGGGATCGCCCTCGATGTTTGCCAGCTCAGGTAACAGATCAAGGTTTACCTCGAAGCGTTTATGCTGATTGGTGGTTAGGCGCAACGCCACTTGCACCACCTCATTGAGGTTGATCGCCTGATTGTTTTGACAGGGCTCCTCCTGAGCGTACTGTTTGAGGTCTTTGACAATGCGGCCAATGCGACCGGCGGCATCGTCAATCACTTCGCTGGCGTGACTCATCTCATCTTGAGCCCGCTCTGGAGACAGCCCTGCTATTTGCCAGAAAGGGTCGTGCTTACTATAGAGCGCGATCGCCGGAGTCAAATCGATGATCGCCTGCTCAAATAGGGCACTGGCGTGGATGATAAGCCCGGTGGGGTTGTTTATTTCATGGGCGACCCCTGCGGAAAGCTCACCAAGGGAGGCGAGGCGGCTGGCTTGCTCGTTCGCCTGACGCAGTTGATGTTGCTCGGTAATGTCTTCCAGGGTGACTACCGCATGGCCCTGGCTGATGGGGTTTACTTGCATCTGATAATAGCGCTGCTGAATGTGCAGTTCATAGACGCCGGATTGCTCTTTGCGCTGGTGACGCTCCACCAGTTTGTGCAGGTCGATTTGGCGTTTCTGGGCGTTGAGCAGTTCGTTGGAATCAAACAGCTCTAAATACTTACCGTTACTCCACAGACGGTTGAGGTTACCGTCAAACAGATACACCCCATGGGGCAGGCCATCGAGTACCGACTGAAATTGATCCGATACTTGCGATAACCATTGCTCGGTTCTGCGGCGCTGTTCTAGCTCGGTGTCCAGCTCAACGGTGCGTCGATGCAAGCGTTGGCTGACGTTCCAGGTGTAAAACATCCCTAGAATCGACATCATTGCGACCACGATCGCCCACCACATCACCGTGCGCTGGGTGGACAGCAGGTCAACTTTTTCACGACCGGTGCCAAACCATTTGTTGACGAGGAGGTCGTAACTGCCAGAGAGCTTCATCTGCCGTAGCGCTGAGTTTATGCGGTCCATCAGCTGGACGTCGGTTTTGTGGCTGACGAAGTTAAACGTACCAAAAATGAGCGGGTCACTGGCGCTGCGTACATAGGGGTAGTGGGGTTGCAGACGACGGGCGACAAAGTTCTCTGCCAGCACCACATCAACCTCATCTCTGGCCAGTTGTTGAAAGCCGGTTTCGTAGAGGTCTACGTTCTTGCGGATGAATTTTTGAGGGTGACCTTGTAAGTAGACGTCCACAAAGGAGCCCACTTTGATGGCAACGCGTTTGCCTTCCAGATCATGCCAGTTGTCGATAAAGCCATGCCCTTTCAGGGTGTAGGCTTTGGCATGGGTGGCGTAAATGGGATCGGATTGTTGGGCGTCACGGTTGATGCCTACGGGGGAGACCACGGCAATCACATCGATGCCACGATCCGCTCGGCCTATCTCATGCACCAAGGTTTGAAAGCTCTTACGACGAACCCGAATCTCCATGTCGGTGAGCTTGCCAATTTCATTAAGCAGCTCAACGTTGAAGCCTTGATCGACCCCTTTGTCCCGCCACTCTAATGGTGCGGTATTGGAGTGCACGCCAAAGATTAAGGTCTCTTTAGCTGCACTAATCAAGGGGAAAACCAACAGTAATAGGGATAGATATTTCATGAAGCAAATTCTACCGATTTGGGGGTAACAATAGTGGGCGGTGGGTCGCGAATTTAACTCGCCTTTATTTGGGAATGTCTATGGCGATCAAATTTCTCACTCAAGGCGGTGAGGGCGGGCTAAAACAGACATTTACAATGCAAAAAAAGGAGCCGTGAGGCTCCTTTACGTGTGGGTTGAGATAAGTGTTGTTCTTAGAACTTGTAGTGCATGCCGACGGTGAAGATGTTGTCGCCGTCGTCATACAGGGTTTCAGTGGTCGCAACTTCGGCGTCGAAACGGCTGTAGTGGGCGAACATCTTCGCTGACTTGCTCAGTTTGTAGTCAGCACCGATGGCGTAGTTGGTCACTTCAGCCTTGGTGATGTCACCTTTGGCAGCGCTTACGCTCTTGATGACGTTACCGGCGTATTTACCGTTACCGGAATCATCTTGAGCGTAACGAGCTTTCAAGCTGATGTTTTTGGTGATTGGGTAGGCCAGATCAACAGTGAAACCGTTACCGTCTAGGTTGTCGTATTGCAGATCTTGAGTGTCCTGGAAGATGGCACCGATTTTCAGATCGCCCAGCTTGGTTTGACCGGTAATACGGAACGCTTCGTCACCGCCCATGCCTGCGTTGTAACCTGCTGCCAAGAAGTAGTTGCTCTTCTTCAGCTTTTTGTCACCGAACAGAATGGCTGCGGAGTACAGGTCACCCTGCTTGTCCCAATCTTTGTCGTAGTCTTTGGCTTTGGCATCGTCTTCCAACTGGTAGCTCGCCATGAAGGTGGCGCCACCGATGGTTGGGCTTTGGTACATGATGGAGTCACCGTAACGGCTGTTACCGGAGAAGATGCGACCGATATCGGTGTTGGTCAGGTTGAACTGGTCAACGCCACCTTCCGCTTTCCAGAACGCTTGACCGATGCGGCCAAACTTAATGGAACCGAACTGGCCTTGCAGACCCAGCCAGGTGTCACGGCTTTTGAAAGGCTCAGAGCCGTTGCTGTCGTCTTCGGCTTGAACCAGTACTTCCGCTTGGTAGATCAGGTTCAGAGCGCTGTTTAGCTCAACCGCACCCTTGATGCCCACCATGGTCATGTCGTTTTCCAAGGTGGTGCCTTCGCCGCCGCCTGGGTTAGATGCAAAGCCGGTATCGGCGTCGGTCACGGACATGCGCATTGCGCCGTAGAAGTTTACCGCATCGTTCGCCATGGCGGTGCCAGACAGCAGAGCTAATAAGATGGATGAAGCAACAACATGCTTTTTCATAAATAAACCTTTATTTATTTGTTTTCCCGAATTTGGGCGAAAGATTAATTAATGGATAACAATATTTTCGTGATCTCTGTTCTGTTTGAAAATATTTAATTAAATTCCATTTTATCTTTTTGCGTTGACTCAAAATTACCCCCCGATCTTTGCGCCGGATTGTGTAGCGCTATGCATTTTTGCATAGACGCGATTGTGGTTATGCAATCTGGAATAGGCCAAAAAACCTATTGTGACAGGGTTATAAGAAGCGAGTCTTGGCTGTTGCTGGTGGCGAGAACGGTGCTCATACTGCAGGCATCTCTTAATTGAGTTGGCAAGATAATAAATATTATCCATCTCGATGTTTGTATTAACACCTGAAGCTTAATGTGCATTAACTGCACTGGAGAGTAGAATGAAAAATCGTAAAATGATGATTTCATCAACAGCATTAGTTGTTGCTGGAATATTATCTTTACCTGTATTCGCTGCAGATAACTTGGCTGATTTTCACGCTGAAAATATGGAGTGTGATAGCTGCCACACCGCAGAGATGACTCTGTCTGATGACAACCTGAGCCACGAAAATGCTCAGTGTGTTAGCTGCCACGGCGACATGAGCGAAGTTGCAGAGTCTACCGTTCACGAGCACTACAACGCTCACGACTCCCACTTCCCAGGTGATCTTGCTTGTACCGCTTGCCACTCTGGCCACAAAGAGTCTTTGAACTACTGTGATTCTTGCCACAGCTTCGATTTCGACATGCCTTTCCAAGGCAAGTGGGAACGCCATGAGCCAAGCATTGCAGAACTGGCTAAAGATAAAGAAGAGCGTAAAGCGGCGTTGGCTGCCGATCCTCGCGCTACCGTTGATGTACTGGTAGTGGGTTCCGGCGGTGCTGGTTTCGCTGCGGCGGTATCTGCATTCGATAACGGCGCCAAAGTGATGCTGATCGAGAAAGAGCCGGTTATCGGTGGTAACGCTAAGCTGGCTGCTGGTGGTATGAACGCCGCCATGACCAAGCAACAAGCCGCTAAGGGCATCAAAGATAGCCTAGAGCTGATGACCGAAGACACCATGAAAGGCGGTCGCAACATCAACGATCCTGCCCTGGTTAAAGTTCTGGTTGAAGACTCTGCGGGTTCCGTTGATTGGATGACCGGCATGGGCGCGGATCTGAGCGACGTTGGCCGTATGGGCGGCGCATCCGTTAACCGTACTCACCGTCCTACTGGTGGTGCTGGTGTGGGTGCTCACGTAGTACAGGTTCTGTACGATAACGCCAAGAAGCGCAACATAGACATGCGCATGAACACCCGTGGTGTTGAAGTGCTGAAAGACGACAGCGGTAAAGTAACCGGCATGCTGGTTAAAGGTCAGTACACTGGCTACTACTGGGTGAAAGCTGACGCCGTGGTTCTGGCCACCGGTGGTTTCGGTAAGAACAACGAGCGTGTTGCTAAGCTGGATCCTAAATTGAAAGGCTTCCGCGCAACCAACCACCCTGGTGCAACCGGTGACGGTCTGGACGTGGCTGAGAACGCTGGCGCAGCCATGCAAGATCTTAAGTACATCCAAGCCCACCCAACTCTGTCTACCAAAGGCGGCGTGATGGTAACCGAAGCGGTTCGTGGTAACGGTGCGATTCTGGTTAACCGCGAAGGTAAGCGTTTCGTAAACGAAATCACCACTCGTGACAAAGCCGCTGCAGCGATTCTGAAACAAACTGGCGGTACTGCCTTCTTGGTATTCGATGATTCAGTACGTAAGTCTCTGAAGAAAATTGAGAAGTACATCGGTCTGGGCGTAGTTCCTAGCAACGCTTCTGCGGTTGAACTGGGCAAGGTAATGGGCATCGACGGTAACAACCTGAAAGCCACCATCGCTCACTACAACGATATGGTAGCTGCCGGTAAAGACAGCGACTTCGAACGTCCACAGCTGCCACGTGCTCTGAACGAAGGCAACTACTACGCCATCGAAGTTAACCCAGGTGTACACCACACCATGGGTGGTGTGAAGATTGACAACCAATCTGAAATTCTGAACCAGCAAGGTCAAACCATTCCAGGTCTGTACGGTGCCGGTGAAGTGACTGGTGGGGTGCATGGAGCTAACCGCCTAGGTGGCAACGCCATCTCTGACATCATTACCTTCGGTCGTCTGGCGGGTAAAAATGCCGCTGAGTACGCTACCAAATAAGGTATGACGTTTCTTGTGTGATTCAAAGGCAGCCTCGGCTGCCTTTTTTTGGTTCTGGGTTCTAGCTAGGTTTTGAGTTGGCAAGTCACTCTGAAGGCAGAATCGGTTATGGCTGACTGTCTGTTTAAAGCTCAGATAGCTGCGGCCACCCCTTGCCTGCCGCAGGCATAGTCGTATCTAAGGCATCTTTTAGATAATTACGCCTAGAAACTTCTTATTGATTACAGTCACCCCTTTCGGCCAAAGAAAATGCCCACCAATGTTGGTGGGCATTTTGCGTGATCGGTTAGGTTACAACGGCATTAGCCGTCGAGGTGATCCTTGTGATGCACGGTTTCACCCAGTTCAGCCAAGGCATTAAGCCAGCGGCGAACGGTAGCGTTATCCTTCGGAGCAGGGCTTACGCCTGCGGGCAGCTCGCCAGCGACAACCGCTTCAATGGCTAAGCTAACTGGCAAAGATACCAGCCGTGCCATGGCTGAGCCGTTATCATTACCGCAGGCATCGATGTTATAGCTTTGATGCCAGAGGGTTTCGCCAGCGGATTTTACCTGCAGCTCAACACAGAGCACCACTCGGTCGGGCTCGCCAGCGTCGTAGCTGTATTTGGTTTCCAGCTCTTGGCTAAGCTCACGCAAGCGGGATTCCCCTTGTTCACCGGACAGGCTGCCCACCTCATCAAACAGCGGTTGCCAAGCCGTAGACCAGCCATCGAGGCGCAGGGTGCCACGCACAAACTGCTGCAGATCCCAGTCATCGCCAAAACCATACTCTGAGGCAAACGGCAATGAGTCGCGGTTTGGGTAGGCCTGGAAGCATTCATTCCCTTGTGGCAATTGGGCGTGGTACTCACTAAGGGCATCCCAAGGGGCGCTGGAGTTGGCCACTTGGCCCTCTTGCAGCCACTGAGCTGGGGATTTCAAGGCGCGCAATACGCCCAGAGGTGACCAGCTGAATTTGTACTTAAAGTCATTGGCCACTTTGGGGAAGCCACCGCAATAGGAGCGGAAGTAGTGTTGGTGGCTGGGGTTAAATTTGTCGCTGCTTTGATAATCGTGCATCAAGGCGTGTGCCAGCAGGTGGTCAATGCCTGGATCCAGACCCACTTCATTAATAAAGGTTAAATTGGCGGCTTTGGCTTTGTCATCTAGGGCTGCCATCTCCGGCGCCACATAACTGCTAGAGACAAAGTGGCACTGTTGTTCCAAACACAAATTGGCCACCTTTAGGTGTTCGGTGGCGGGCAGCATGGAGACCAGAACGTCGCCGGGCTTAATGGTGTTAACTAAGGTATCCCAATCCAGCTGTTTTAAGGTGAGCGCCTTAGTTAACTGGCCAAGAGCTTGCTCGGCTTTAGATAGGGTGCGGTTCCAAACCGTCAGTGGCAGCGTGCCTTTGGCTAGGCGGGCAATGCCGGGAATGGAGGAGAGGCCGGCACCCAGCCAGTGAATCTGTGGCATAGTTAATTTCGCTTGTTGTTGTTTTTGATAGTAAAGGGCTTCGGCTTTGGTCCAAACCCCGCTGTCGGCAGAATCTAAGGTTAACAGGTAAGGCAACAGTTGGCTGACGTAATCGTCGCTGCTCTCTCTCGGTAGCATTGACGGCAGATGGTCAATGGCGATGAGATCCAAAGGGCGATCGCCATCGATAAGTCGCAGCTGCGGCTTCACAAAATTGGTGCAGCGGTCGTAGATAGGCAGAGGGTTATAGTCGCCGTACGGATCGCAGCTGACGTCAGCAATGACACTGAGCTGACGCAGAGGGTCATTCAACATCTCTCGGGTGACAAATGGCGGCAGATCCTGATTGACCAGCACGCAGTTCACCAGAATGTCTGCTTGGTTAATGGCCGGGAATGGGCCACCGCTTTGAGTTTCAGCCAGATCCCACTCAATGATCTTGGCTCCTACCGCGTTGGCCATGGTAACGGCGCCGCGGCCGCTGCGTCCTTTAGCGCCGATCACCAACAGTGTGGGTTTGCGCTCACACAGACTAAGCTCGGTTGCCACTTCATCGACCAATTGCGATTGGTGATCATAGGCATTCACTGCACCAAGAGAGCGACGTTGTTGTTGCAGCGCCCAGCTTTTTAGCGCTAAGGCGGCTCCTGCAAAACCGGCCCAGTGGCCAAATGCGGCGATGCGGCGGTGGTTGTCATCCACCAGATACTCCAGATCCCAAAGTAGGGCACCGGGTTGGAACCGATTGAGGAACGACTGCCAGCCGCGCTGCTCTTTATAGACGTGGGCAAAATGGATATGGCGATGGGTGAGTGGGGTGTTGGCGCTACTGAGCTCTTTTAGCCCTAGGATGATGGCGTCTGCGGGTGCCGATGGCCATTGATGGCTGTCGGCGATTTGGGCGCCCACTTGTTGATAGTCGCTGATGGGGAAGATGCGCTGCTGACAACGCTCCACCGTGACTTGATATCCTGCGTCAATCAGTGCCTTAGCCGCCGTGGGCGTGAGGGCGCTGCGGCGTTCATTGGGCTTGGATTCTGCCCTTAACCAGATGTGTGTCATGCCAATTCCATTTAGTCTTGTGAGATAGCGCTGTTACTTGATTCGCGCTTTAAGTATATTGTATCCATTGTTGATTGAGGGTAAAGCAAAATTGCCCAAGTCTGACGTTGCTGAGGGAAAGCGGGTCAGTGAGTGCCGATGAACATCATCAAACTTTGAAACCAACAGGCACAACTGAACGGCTAGACCGTCATCGATTCAGGTTTAACTTACTCTGTTTTAAGGAAGAATCACATGAGTCGTCATCTGCCTCAATTTACTGAGTCGCAGCTGCTTTTGGCGCTAGAGAAACACTATCAGCTGAGTGGGAGCTTGAAAGTTTTAGATGGCTACCTAGATCAAAATCTGCTGCTGACCACTGATTCGGGGACGCAGTTTGTGGTCAAGGTGGCCAACTCAGCTGAGCCGATACCGTCGCTGTTGATGCAAAACCTGGCCATGGCCCGATTAATGCGCCAAGGGCTGCCGGTTCCCCATGCTCTGAAGGTTCGCGGTAGCCGTGATGACTTTTTTGTTCTCAAAGACGACGGCGGCAATGAGTTTGTGCTGCGGGTACTGAGCTTTTTAACTGGACAGTTTTATGCCGAGGCGGAAAAGCACTGCATGCCTCTGTGGCAAAGTCTTGGCCAGTTGCTGGGACGTATCGATACCGAACTGGCGGAGTTTGATCATCCGGGGGCGCATCGTGAGCTAGAGTGGGATTTGGCCTTGGGCGCGCCCATGGTGGAGCGCTCTCTGCCGCTGTTGGGTGAGGCGGATTTGGCATTACTGCAACCGATACTGGACTGCTATCATCGAGATGTGGCCCCTAAGCTCAAGAGCTTGCCTCAGCAGGTGATTCACAACGATGCCAATGACTTCAACCTGTTGGTGGACGACCCGCAGATCCCCGTTGCCATTACAGGTCTTATCGATTTTGGCGACATGGTGTACAGCCATCGAATCAATGAGCTGGCCATCGCCTGCGCTTACGCCATCATGAAGCAGGACAACCCACTGAAGGTGATCTGTGCCGTAACCAGTGCCTACCATCGCCAGTTGCCTCTGGAAGCTGAGGAGCTGGAGGTGCTGTTGCCGCTGATTCAATTGCGCCTTTGCACCAGCATTGCTAACGCTCATTGGGAAGCCAAAGCGCAGCCGGATAATGAGTACCTGTCGGTTTCTGTGGCTCCGGCTCGTGCATCACTGAGCCAACTCGCTCACCTAAATGGCGCGGATGCGCTCGAGCAGCTTCGCCTTGCCTGCCATCTGCCTCGACGAGTCGGGCGAGATCTCGAGCAGATTGTTCAGTTTCGTCAAAGCCACTTGAGTAAAAATCTCAGCGTCAGTTATCAGCAGCCGCTTAAGATCGTTCGAGGTCGCGGTGCTTACCTGTTTGATGAGCAAGGCAAGGCCTATCTGGATATGGTGAACAACGTCTGCCATGTGGGCCATTGTCATCCCCATGTCGTGGCGGCCGGTCAGGCGCAAATGGCGCAGCTTAATACCAATACTCGCTACCTTCATGACAACATCATTGGTTACGCGGAAAAGTTGTTGGCGACCTTCCCCGAGCCACTGTCGGTGCTGATGTTGGTTAACTCAGGCAGTGAAGCTAACGAGCTGGCGTTCCGCTTGGCGCGGGCTTATACCGGCTCAGAACAGTTGTTGGTGGTGGACGGCGCCTATCATGGCAATACCAGCGGCTGCATCGATGCCAGTAGCTACAAGTTTGATGGTCCAGGTGGCGAGGGGGCTAAGCCTCATGTGATGAAAGTCGCCCTGCCCGATCCCTTCCGTGGCCCTCACAAAGGGATGGGCCGAGATTGTGGCGGCCAGTATGCCCAAGATGTGGCACGAGCAGTGGCCGAGCTTACCGAACAGGGCTTAAAGCCCGGAGCATTTATCTGCGAATCCCTACAAGGGGTTGCGGGCCAGATCATCATGCCCGAGGGGTACTTAGAGCAAGCTTACCAAAGCGTTCGTGAAGCGGGGGGCGTCTGCATTGCCGACGAAGTTCAAGTTGGCTTTGGCCGTGTTGGCACCCACATGTGGGCGTTTGAAACGCAAAATGTGGTACCGGACATCGTCACTCTGGGTAAGCCCATCGGCAATGGTCACCCGATGGCGGCGGTGGTGACCACACCTGAAATCGCGAAGGCGTTTGAAACCGGCATGGAGTACTTCAATACCTTTGGGGGCAATCCTGTCTCATGCGCCATTGGCACCGCGGTGCTCGAAGTCATCGAGCAAGAGCAGTTGATGGCTCATGCCCACAAGGTTGGACAGCAGCTTCAGCAGGGCTTTAAAGATTTAGCGAATCGCTTCCAGTGCATTGGTGATGTGCGAGGGTTAGGGCTGTTTATTGGCGTTGAACTGGTGGAGGACAGAGACAGCTTGTTGCCCGCGACTCAGTTAACCGGCGAGTTGGTGGAGAGGTTGAAGCAGAAGCATCAGATCTTGCTCTCAACGGAAGGCAAGTACTACAACGTCCTCAAGATCAAACCGCCTATGGCGTTTTCCAGTGAGGATGCTGAACGAGTGCTGGCGGCCGTTGCCCAAGAGCTTACTGAGCTGTGTTAGCCATTTCGATAAACACAAAAAAACGGCTCCATTAGGAGCCGTTTTTATATCAAAGCCTTGGGCGAGTTAGGCGTACAGACCCAAGTTGTCTTTGGCGTAAGCTTCAAACTCAGTGCAGCCGCCGATGTGCTCTTGATCTACAAAGATCTGAGGCACGGTTGCCACTGGCTTACCAATGGTCTTTTCCAAATCTTCTTTGGTGACGCCTTCTGACGGCATGTCTACGTAACGGAACTTAAAGTCTTCACGAGATTCAGTTAGGGTTTCGGCAATCTGCTTAGCACGAACACAGTATGGGCAGCCCGGGCGGCCAAAAATAACAACTAGCATGTCAGCAACAGCTCCAATTTGAATGTATGGGCACATGATGCCACAAAAGTGGCAATCAGGCGCTGAGAAAAATCAGATTAACGCAATGTACCGTCTCAATAAGCCGCTCTTAGGCGGCGTCTGTCAGTTGTGTGCGTTTCGCCGAGGAATTCTAGGGCTAGGTGCTTTATGGTTACGGGCCAGTTGGAAACCATTAGATTTAACATAGAGTAAAGATGAGCGCTGAATATCGAGACTATATCCGCATAAAGCGTGGCAACCGCAAATTGGTGCTGCAAGTATTGGTAGTTGAATGGTCAGGGCCTCATGAACCGGTATCACACTGGAAAACAGTAAAAACTCTGGAACCATCGGTTTCGCTAAGTCAGCTGGATGATGAGGTCGCTGGTCTTTTGAAGGATCCAAGCCACTTTGGTTTTTGCACTCAATGCAATGACCATTTCGTTAATGGCCATATGCATGGTGAGGAGTACTGCCAGAGTTGTGCTGAGCAATACTTGGGAATTTGTCACTGATTTTTAAACTTACTGAAGCTAGTAGGCACTATCTGCTTTTCGATAACGCCCTTGGTAGTCGAACAGGCAATCGATCACTTTCCAGCCCCATTTCTCTTTGCGGCCGACGACGAAATCAGGATGGCGGAAGAGGTTGGCATTGTTAACCACATCGTTTGCGTCTTTAAGGCGCAAAGGTTGGCCCGGAGCCTTCAGATGCATGCGCACAAAGTTATGATAAAAAGCCCCTTTTTGACCGGGAGTGGCGAAGCCGTAGCGCTGAGATAACTCGGCGCCATCCTCATCGTGCCAGGTTACATTGATCGCTTCCTGTCCCGACTTTAGTTGGCTAAGGCTTAAGGAGAGGCCGCTGCAGCGCAGCACCATATAGTCTTTAAGCTTGAGCACCTCTTTGAGTCGCTTGTCTGGGTCGACCAAGGGTTTATTGCATTGGTGGCAATTTCTGGCGGCAATGTCGTTTTCGGCTAAGCAGTCTGGGCACTCCTTGAAGCGGAAGCGAAAATCGCACTGCTGTTGCTGGGTGGAGGGGGGAGATACTTCTTCACTGTCCAAGTCGTCAAACTGATCCACCAAACCTTGGCAGCGCCGACCAAAGTGTTCCAGCAGGCAGCCGTTTTCATCCATCTTGCCCCAAAAATGGTTGGTATGACCGCATTTGGGGCAGGGCACGTCCACCACCTGTGAGTCACTTTTGGGTTTGGGCTCGCCCACTTCCGGCGCAAACAGTGAGTAGCCATTACCAGCGTAATCCAGCACCAGACACTCCTCTTTGCCGTCGGCAAGGCGCAGGCCTCGGCCCACCATCTGTTGGTACAGCGCCACGGAATCGGTGCGGCGCAAGATGGCGATTAGGTCGATGTGGGGCGCATCAAAGCCGGTGGTCAGCACCGATACGTTGACTAAGAACTTCAGCTTCTTGGCCTTAAAGTCATTGATGATCGCTTCGCGATCCCGACTTTTGGTTTCACCGGTAATCAGTGCCGCTTCTTCAGAGGGCAGTCGAGACAAAATCTCGTTACCGTGGGCCACTGAGGCGGCAAAGATCAAGATGCCGTTAAAATCTGGGCTTAGCCTTACTAAGTGCTCACAAATTAAGGTGGTAGCGCGTCCTTGGGCGATGGTGAAGCTTTCGGACTCCTCTCCCTCTGCGGGCAGCAGCAAGGAGGCCACCGCGCCATCGACAATGTTGGCGGGAGTGAGGAATTTTTGTTTAATCAACTGGCCAATGGGCAGCTCAAAGATGCAGTGCTCAAAGGGTTTTGGCTCGGCACTGCGTAGGGTGCCGTTGGCGTGTTTTTGATAGATCCAGCCTTTATCCAGCCGATAGGGGGTTGCGGTGAGCCCTAGGGTTTTGACCTTAGGGTTTGCCGTCGTTAGGGCATCGAACACCTGCTTGTACTGGCTGTCGCCATCGAGGTTGATGCGATGGCATTCATCCACCACCACCATGGAAAACGCCTGATGCTTGGCGTCAGTGGAAGCCGCCAGTGACTGAATGGAGGCAAACACCACTTTGGCGCTGGCTTGCTTGAGGCCTAGACCCGCCGAGTAGATGTCGGCCTGTTGCCCCATGGCGACAAATTTGGCGTGATTTTGCTCCACCAGCTCCTGAACGTGAGTCAAAACCAGCACTCGGCCTCGGGCGATACGCGCCAATTCGGCAATGATGACACTTTTGCCTGCACCGGTTGGCAACACCAATAGTGCGGGGCTCTGGTGATGACGAAAGTGTTTGATGACCGCCGAAACGGCGTCTTTTTGGTAGGGGCGAAGCTGCATTAAGAGGCGGTATTAGTGATTGAAGGGATCATGCTAATGGGCTCATCAAGGAATGAAAAGCCCATCTGAAAAATTAGTTTTAGTTGGCGGGGTATTACTGCAGCAGAGGGTGATCTGCGGGTAGCTTGCCCATGATCCATTTCACCAGTCGGTGCTTCATATTGAGGCGATTTTCCTGATCTTCCGGCAGCGGTGTTAGCAGTTGATGGTGGCAAAGAAGGCGGTAGATCGCTTCCATCTTATCGTCGGCAGAGTCCGTGGCTTTGAAGGCGTGGTAGCCGCTTTTGACCGCATAGGCTTCGCCAATCTGCATCGCTTTTTTAAGCAGGGCTTTTTCGTTCTTAATTTTGGACATGCTGCGCTTCCTCGGTGTTGAGCGTTGCTTACAAGCTACCACTTCTTTTCGATTCGTCCAGTGACCCAGCCCCCTCAATCCAAAAAGCCAAAGTAACTGCTGATTTTATCATCAGATTAGTAGCCAACCATCACCTTAGATAGGGTTGTGGTCACCACGAATAGCAAGATCAGCAATGAAATCGGCGGCTTAGCCAGTCTGAGCAGGGCAAAGCCGAGTAACACCATCGCCATGTCTGTCGCTGAAACCACCGCCGAGCTGAAGACAGGTTGGTATAAGGCGCTCAATAAGATGCCGGTGACCGCCGCGTTGATGGCCGCGGATGCACCGACAAATTTGGGTTGGCTGGCCAGAGACTGCCAGCTGTTGAGCAGACCAAGCAGCAGCAAAAAGCCGGGCAGGAAGATGGCGACGGTGGCCACAACCGCGCCCAGCGCGGGCGCATCTGATGGGAGAAACCAACCCAAATAGGTGGCCAAGGCAAACATCGGTCCCGGCACCGCTTGTGCCGCCGCATAACCGGTTAGAAACGAATCTGAACTGAGATGTTCGCCCACCAAGGATTGCAATAAAGGCAGTACCACATGGCCGCCACCAAAGACCAAGCTGCCCGCGTGATAGAACTGACTAAACAGCGTTGAGATGGGCGCCGCGCTGACCAACGGCAATAACCACAACGCCGCAAACAGCGCCAGAGGAAGCCAATTGGGCTTCGCTGTGGCGGCTGGTTCGACCGAGGCTTTGGTATTGTCTGAAGCGCCGCCTGACAAGCCCATGCCAATGAGGCCTGCCATTAGAATGAGGCCAATTTGAGTGGTCAGGCTTGGCAGCAGTAACAAGGACGCCGCGCTGATGACACACAGCCAGCGATGACGGTTGCTGCGACAAAAGTTAGCAAACATGCCCAGAACCGCATCGGCCACCACCACCACGGCCAGCAGCTTAAGCCCATGGATGATGCCTTGGGCGTAGGGGTTGCCCATTATATCTTGGCTTAACCAGGCCAGCGCCATCATCAGCAGCACAGAGGGCAGGGTGAAGCCGACAAAAGCCGCGATGGCGCCCGCCAGACCGCCACGGCCGTGACCGATGGCGAAGCCAAGTTGGCTCGAGCCCGGTCCCGGCAGAAACTGGCTTAGGGCGACCAGATTGGCAAATTCGTGTTCAGACAGCCAGCGGCGCTGCTCAACGAAGGCTTTGCGAAAGTAACCGATGTGAGCGGCAGGGCCACCAAAGCTGACGCAGCCGAGGAGAAAAAAAGTTTTTAGAATCTGGAACATGGATAGGGTTATGACGAGAGCTCTGTTTGTACCGAATCATAAAAGTGTAATGTGACAGTTTTATGGCCCACAAGATAAGGATGTTTCACATCTCAAAGCCGGTGGGCACCGCGGTTGGTTCACGGTCAAAGAAACAGATACACCGACGCCACAATAAGGTAGGGGATGAGCGCTGCACAGGGCCATTTGAGGGGCCCCATTTGGGAGAAACAGGTATAAAACCAGCTTTTGGCCGTGAGCTGCTGCGGCTCACGCATAAAGGCTTTGGTTGCGAACAGGTGGCAACCGCTGATCGACAGCGTCGATAACATGATGCCAAACACGCACCACAGCCAACGGGCCCAGCTAAAGCCCTCACTGCCTTTAAGCCAGCCAAAGTGGAGTGGATCGGCCGCTTCTGAGATTCGAGCGTGCAGCGACAGATCTTGAGGCTGGCGGCGCTGCAACAGTGCGCCGCTTGTCGGGTCAAAGGCAAAGTGATTGGCACGGTCACGCACCAGCCAGGTTTGAGCTTGCCCTTGAATCACTAGCGGCCGCTCTGCGCTGGTTGGCCATACAATCCGTTTAACTTGAAACTCCGGTTGTCGCTGCGCGATCTGAGCCAGCATAGTGGTCAGGTTCGCTGCTTCGACTGGCGCTGATGTGTGTTCAATTTCAGTGAGTTGAGGCAGCTGTGGGTAATCGGCTCGGCCTCCTAGGCTCTCGATAAAATACCAGATGCCGGTGATCACCATCAGCAGTACAAACGGCAGTGACCACAGCCCTAAGAGGCGATGCCAGTCGCCCCAATAGCGATAGCTGCGCCGAACCCGCTGTGCGGCCTGTTTCGGTTTTGGCAACTCCGACAGGGGCGTTTTGGCCTTGGTAGGCCAGTGCAGCCAGCCTTTGTACCAGCCCTTATAGATCACCAATCCGCTGATCAGCAGCGCCAACAGGAGAAAAGCGGTGGCGCTGACGATGGGCACGCCATATTGAGTTGGCATCATTAGGTGGCGATGCGTAAGGCGAAAAAAGCGCTGCCAATTAAGCCAGCGACCCTCCCCGGTGATCTGGCCACTTTTTGGATCAAGATAAACGCGAAACCGCTCGCCCTGTGGGTTTCTTAATACTGCCTGGGCGTTGAATTGGTGGTCGAAGGGGGCCAGCAGTTGCAGCAGTGTGGATTCTGGGTAGTGCTGGTTGGCCTGCTTTGCAAATTCAGGCCAAGGTAGGTAGTTGGGCGTTACGCTGTGCTGAGCGCGAATGGCAGGGTTGGCCAACCAATCAATCTCGTTGGAGATGGTCGCAAAAGTGCCGGTAATCAGCACGAAGCTCAGCAGTAGGCAAGCTCCCATGCCGGACAGGGTATGGACGCGGGTCCACAGACGTCGGCTCACAATGAGTCTCTTATGTTGTTGAAAAATGGGCTGCCCAGCAACGAATTGGAGGGCAGCCCACTAGGGAGAGTGAATTACAACTGGTAGCTGTAGGAGACAATGATCTCTCTTGGCGCACCTGGGAAGTGGCCATTGCGCTCACTGAAACCGCTGATTGCATACTCCTCATCAAACAGATTGGAGATGTTGACTCTAATGCTGGAGTGGGCGTCGATGTCGGTGGTCCAACTGGCGTCGAAAACGGTATACGCTTTCACCTTTTGGCCATCAAAGCTTATCTGCTCGCTGACGTAGTCGGCACCGAAGGCGATGGCGGAATCGATGCTGCCCAGATCGTAACGGGTCCACAAACCGGCTTGGTGTTCAGGGGCGTTCACGAAGCGGGAGCCGTCGCCGTAGGTGTTGCCAACGCTGTCTCCTTCCACACCATCGACCACCTTAGTGTCGTTGTAGGCGTAGTTGGCTGTGATGGTCCAGTCGTTACTCAGATCGCCGGTAATGGTGGCTTCAAACCCCTTACTTTCGACTTTGCCTAAGTTGACCAACTCTGGAATGCCATCCCCTTCACCAGTGTCGGCCGGGTTGGTCATCGCCATGTTTTCTTTGGTGATCTGGTAGATAGCAAAGGTGGTGACAAAGGCGCCGTCCATCCATTTGTTTTTCATTCCCAGTTCAATTTGGTCGCCGGTTTCCGGATCCAGATTACCCTCGCCATCTTCGCTGAATTGGTCGCCAACGCTTTGTGGATTGAAGCTTTCGGAGTAGTTCAGGTAGATGGAGGTGTCACTGGTAGGCTGATACACAATGCCCGCGCGTGGCAGTACGTTGCTGTCACTGTAGCTGTTGCCTGAGGCTTTATCTTCGATGTCGAAGTGATCGTAACGGAAGCCAAGTAACAATTTCCATTGTTCGCTGATGGCGTAGATGTCTTGCAGGTACGCGCTGTAACGGGTGCTCTTTTCGCCGTCGCGATTTTGGTCAGTCAGGTTGTAGGTTGAAGGATCCGCCACGCCGTAAACTGGGTCAAAGATGTTAAGGTTGGGCACGCCGTCGGCTTCGTAGCGAGCACGGAGGTAGTCGTATTTGGTATCGACATTGTGGTAGTCACCGCCAAATAGCAACTGATGCTGCTGCCACTGGTAGACAAAGTCAGTGGTTAGGCTGTACTCGGTATTGGCGCGGTATTGTTTGCGGTATTCACGACGAATCACTTGATCGTCTGCGTTTTTTTGACCATCGCCATTGGCATCAATCCAGCTGCGAGACTCGTGATACTGCTGATTGCGCTCGTTATCCAGATAACGCAGGGTGGTGTTATTGGTAAACACGTCGCTAAACTCGTGCTCTAACGTGGCTTGTAGCACAAGGGCTTCAAGTTTTTGGAAGTCACTCTTTTCGTTGGCGTTGTAGGATGGATCGACTAAGAAATTGCCGTCATCATCAACGGGCACACCGCGCAGTCGGGCGCCACCTAGGTCCTGATCGATGTATTCAAAGGTGGTGTATAAGTCGGTGGCTTCCCCTAAGGCAAACAGCAGGCCGCCGGCGATGTCGGTGTTCTGTTCATCGGCATTATTTCTGAAACTGTCCGCTTGCTCGTAGAACGCCCCAAAGCGGTAGGCGATGGTGTCGGTCAGCTCGCCGGTGCTGTCGATGGAGCCGCCGTAGCGCTCTTCACTGCCCACAGTGACGTTAAATTCATGGTTTTCGGCAAAGCTTGGGCGTTTGGAGACGTAGTTGATCATGCCGCCTGGCTCACCGGCACCATACAGGGCGCCGGATGGGCCTTTTAGAACCTCGACGCGCTCGATGTTAAACAGCTGGGGAATGCCAAAACCTGAGAATGGGTCGCCTCGAACGCCATCGTAAAAAACGTTCTCATCATCGCGGAAACCGCGGAAGGTTACCCCTGAATAACTGAAGCTGCTGACGCCTGCAATAGAGCGGTACAGATCGGTGATCTCTCGCGCCGCCTGATCCTCCATCAACTCTTCCGTAAGCACCTGTACAGACTGAGGAATGTCCATGATGTCTGCGTCAACTTTGGTGCCCACCTTGGTGTCTGTCTGCAGATAAAACTGCTGGGCACGACCTTTAACTTCAATGACTTCGATGTCGTCTTCGGTAGTGTTCGCCATAGCAATGCTTGGTAAAGCCAGAGCGATAGCCAGTGTGAGCTTGGATAGAGAGAAGGGGCGCTGCATCATGAATGTCCATCTTTGTGTGAGAAATGGGATTCGTCATGATAATCATTATCAATTGCAATTTCTCGACAGAGATCACAAAAATATTGATTTAGTTGAACTAAAAAAGCCCCGCATGAAGCGGGGCAAAGCTAAGGGTAAAGGTATAGCAAGGAAGGTAGGGGTTAGTCGCCGCTGCGATTGAGGCGAGTCTGAATTAGATCGTCGATTACCGCAGGATCGGCCAAGGTTGAAGAATCACCTAAGCTGCCCACCTCGTTAGCGGCAATTTTGCGTAGGAAGCGGCGCATGATCTTACCGGAGCGCGTTTTCGGCAGGCCCGGCGCCCACTGAATCAGATCCGGTGTTGCCAATGCGCCAATTTCACTGCGCACCCATTGGCGTAGGCTTTGGCGCAGGGCTTCGGTTTCTTCGATGCCCTTGTTCAAGGTGACGTAGGCGTAAATACCCTGACCTTTGATGTCGTGGGGATAGCCCACCACCGCGGCTTCGGCAACATCAGGGTGAGCAACCAGCGCGCTTTCAATCTCGGCGGTGCCTAAACGGTGACCGGACACGTTAATTACGTCGTCCACACGGCCAGTGATCCAGTAGTAGCCATCTTCGTCACGACGGGCGCCATCACCGGTGAAGTACATGCCGCGGAAGGTTTTAAAGTAGGTCAACACAAAGCGCTCGTGATCGCCGTAGACGCTGCGCATCTGCCCAGGCCAGGAGTCCAGCATCACCAGGTTGCCTTCACCAGCGCCTTCGATCAGGTTGCCCATGTTATCGACCAGAGCGGGCTGGACGCCAAAGAATGGGCGGGTGGCACTGCCCGGTTTTAGGTCGGTCGCGCCTGGAAGCGGCGTGATCAAAATACCACCGGTTTCGGTCTGCCACCAGGTGTCGACAATGGGGCTCTGCTCTTTACCGATAACGTCGTAATACCAACGCCACGCTTCTGGGTTGATGGGTTCACCCACCGAGCCCATGACTCGCAGGCTGCTGCCATCAAAATCGTTAAAGTGATCGGCACCTTCGGCCATCAGGGCGCGAATAAGGGTTGGGGCGGTATAGAGAATGTTCACCTTGTGGCGGTCGATCATCTCGCCCATGCGTGCTGGACTTGGGTAGTTGGGCACCCCTTCGTGCATCAGCAGGGTCGCGCCGTTGGCCAGCGGGCCGTAAACCATGTAGGAGTGGCCGGTGATCCAGCCCACATCGGCGGTACACCAGTAGATCTCGCCATCACGATAATCAAACACATACTCGTGAGTCATGGAGGCGTACACCATGTAGCCACCGGTGGTGTGCAGTACCCCTTTGGGGGTGCCGGTGGACCCTGAGGTGTAGAGGATAAACAGCGGGTCTTCGGCGTTCATCTCCTCGGCTGGGCAGTGGGGAGAGCTGACCGCCATCAGATCGCTCCACCAGATGTCGCGATCGTCCTGCCAGTCGATGTCGCCGCCGGTACGCTTGAGCACAATGACGCGCTCAACGCAGTTGACGTCAGGGTTTGCCAACGCGGCATCCACGTTGGCCTTAAGCGGAATGGTGCGTCCAGCACGAACGCCTTGATCGGCGGTGATCACCACTTTGGACTTGCCGTCGATGATGCGGCTGGCAATGGAGTCCGGTGAGAAGCCACCAAAAATAACTGAGTGGATGGCGCCGATGCGAGCGCAGGCCAGCATGGCCACGGCCGCTTCTGGCACCATTGGCATATACAGAGTGACCACATCGCCCCGTTGCACCCCTTGGCCGCGCAGCGCGTTGGCAAAGGCGCACACTTTTTCATGCAGTTGGCTGTAAGTGAGGGTGAGCTGCTCGCTGGCGTCGTCCCCTTCCCAAATAATGGCGGGCTGGTCGCCACGGGTTTCTAGGTGGCGATCCAAGCAGTTGTAGGAGGCATTAAGGGTGCCGTCATAGAACCAGTTGATGTAGAGGTTGTGATCGTCGAAGGAGACCTTGCGGATTTTGCTGTAATCCTTGAACCAGGTGATGCGCTTGCCATGTTCACGCCAGAAGCCTTCAGGGTTGACCACCGACTCTTGGTACATGCGACGGTACTGTTCGTCATTAATTTTTGATTGTGCGGCCAGCTCAGGGGTGACCGGAAACAGTGACTGGTTGCTCATCGAGGAGTCCTTCTTTGCTCGAGTTAGGGTTCTGAGTGTTGCAATTGAACTGCGGCTCAACCATTAGACATTGGTCTAGGACTCCATGAGCAAACTCTAGCTTATCAGTGATAAGGCAGCGGCGCTGTATAGTTTTGCGCCAAATTATGACGGTCTTACTCCTGTAATTAGGCGCAGTTGATCTTTTGCGGTTATTTGGGCGCGGAAAATTGGTTGTGGTGGTTCTTAGATTCAATAAGTGGGTGGAACTAAAAACAGAGGTTTTCGAGGCAATTACAGGGGGCAGGTTGAATCTTCGCTTGATAGAGGGGAGAACGATGAGAAACGTTCAGTTACATACAAATTGTAGGGATGCTGGTGATTTAAAGTTACTAAAGACTCGCATGTGTTAGATTGTTTGCTCTATTTGTTACCTATCAAGAGGTTAGGTGTGAAAAGGATTTTGATTTCTCTCGTTGGCGCAGCCATGGCGTTTTCTGCAACCGCGCAGGAGCAAACCGATTATTTTGGTGTTGCCATTGGCGCACCGGGGATGCTCAATTTGGTTTACAAGAGCGACGCCCATCCGTTTCAGGCGTCTGCGGGCTACTTAGATCGAGATATCTGGGGCGCTGAAGTTGGTTATCAGTTCTACAAAGACAAGGGCAGTACTTTATCGTCAGCCCAAGTCATTGCTGGGCATATGCGGCTGGATCTGTTTGATTTCTTCAATGATGGCCATATAGAGTGGAACTACATTGGCGTATCCACCACCTTCAAAACGGGTGGCTTCTATTTTGAACCAAGCGTGGTGATTGGCGATGATGACATAGCGTCCAGTAACCCGGCGTTTTGGTTTCAGGCGGGATACCTGTTCAGTTTCTAGCCAAGCGCTTGTCAGCGATTGCTGAGGATTAGCACTTTCTCCTAAAAACGACTGCTGGCATGATATGGGCATAATAAATAGAAGCTTATGCCCATGACCTCTACCTTACTGATCGGCGTTTCGGCGCTCATTTACCTTAGTTTGCTGTTTGCCGTTGCCTGGGGCGGAGAGCGCTTTATTGGCAAGATGTCCCCTCGCAGCAAGCGCTGGGTCTACGGTTTATCGCTGGCGGTGTACTGCTCTTCGTGGAGCTTTCTTGGCACCGTGGGGCAGGCCAGTCGCGATCCTTGGGGATTTTTGCCCATCTACATCGGCCCCATTTTGCTGTTCAGTTTTGGCTTTGGGGTGATTCGAAAGCTGATTCTGGTCTCCAAGCAGCAAAACATTACCTCGGTGGCGGATTTTATCGCCGCCCGTTACGGAAAATCCCAGCTGCTTGCCGCTTTAGTGACGCTCATCGCCGTGGTGGGGATCATGCCCTACATCGCCTTGCAGCTGAAAGCCATGGTGATGGGCTTTGGCCTATTTCAACCCCAAAACGCGGCCGACGACAGCGCCAATTTGGCCCTGGTGATCACCTTGGCGCTGGCGGTGTTTTCCATCTTGTTTGGTACCCGCAAGCTGGATGCGACAGAGCATAATCCCGGCCTAATGCTGGCCATCGCCTTTGAATCGGTGCTAAAACTGGTGGCGTTTGTGGTTGTGGGGGCGTTCGTGGTTTTTGGCCTATTTGATGGCCCTTGGGATCTGTTGCAACAGGGGATGGACTATGGCGTTGTCAGCGCCGATTCCCATCAGCTTTCACCGGTAAAATTGCTGCCGGAAACCCTACTGACATTGGCCGCGTTTCTTTGTTTGCCGCGCATGTTCCACGTCATGGTGGTGGAATGTCAGGACACCGAAGCCGTAGAGCGCACCCGTTGGACTTTCCCCATCTACCTGCTGGTGCTGTCTCTGTTTGTACTGCCCATCGCCATCGCGGGAGGCATACTGTTGCCCACGGGGGTGACGCCAGATTCTCTGGTGATCACTTTGCCCCTTTACACGGAACATTTTTGGATAGCGGCGGTGGCGCTGCTTGGCATGGTCTCGGCGGCCACCGGTATGGTGGTGGTGGCGGTGGTTACTCTATCTATCATGGTCTCCAACGAGTGGCTGGTGCCATTGCTGCTGCGCTCTGGCAAGATTCGCAGCCAGAATTTCTCCCAGTTCTCGAGCCTGCTGCTCAACGCTCGACGCATCACCATCGTGTTGCTGCTGTTAGCGGGTCTGTTGGTGTATCAGGGAATTACCTCTCAAGAGTCTCTGGCACGTTTGGGGATTTTGGCCTTTGGTGCCTTTGCTCAGCTGTCTCCGGCGTTGATTGGCGGCTTGTATTGGAAGCGAGGCAACCGAGGCGGCGTGTTATTGGGACTGGCCGTTGGTTTTACTTTGTGGTTCTACGTGGTGCTAAACCCACAGCTTGCGCAGATGATGGGGGCCTTTGGCATCAATCAAGATGTGTGGGGGCTGCTACTGGCGCTGTTGGGTAACGGGCTGTGTTACTGGACGGGGTCGCTGTCGTTTCGAGCCAGTGTGGCCGAGCGAATTCAGACCAGTGCCTTCGTGCAGCTGCCTGAAGAGCGGCGCATGAGCAGCAAACTACTTGGGGTGGTGACTCAGCAAGACCTGCTGCTGCTGGCGTCACGGTTTGTGGGCCCGAAAAGAGCCTATGACAGCCTAGCGCTGTTTGACCCAACCAGTGTGGATGCCCGCCACTGGGGCAAAAGCGCCAGCCTCGAACTGATTGCTCATACGGAAAAGCTGCTCTCCAGTGTGCTCGGGGCATCCTCGGCGGATCTGGTGATGGACAGCGTGCTTCGCGGCCGCGATCTTGCGCTGGATGAGGTGTTCTCGTTAATGGATGAGGCCAGTGCCAAGATTGTGTTGTCTCAGGACATGCTTCGCGGCGCCATTGAAAATGCTTACGAGGGCATCAGTGTTATTGACGGCGACCTGAAACTGGTGGCTTGGAATAAGCGCTATCAGCAGCTCTATGGCTATCCGGAAGGGTTCTTAGAGGTGGGGATGGAGGTGGCTAAGATCATCCGCTTTAACGCAGAGCGCGGTTTTTGCGGCCCTGGCGACATCGAATCTCACGTACAGCGACGGGTGCAGTTTATGCGCCAAGGCAGTGCTCATAGCTCTGAACGCCAGCGCAGTGATGGTCGAGTGGTCAGCCTTCGAGGTAACCCCATGCCAGGTGGTGGCTTCGTGATGACCTTTACCGACATCACCGATTATCGCCATCAACAGGAGCAGTTGGAGTCGATGAATGCCACCTTGGAGGCCCGAGTGGAAGCGCGAACCCAAGAGCTGGAAACGCTTAACGCCAAGTTGATGGAAGCCAAAGAGGCGGAGCAACAAGCCAATCAGAGTAAAAGCCGATTTTTGGCGGCCATTGGTCATGACTTGATGCAGCCGCTCAACGCTGCTCGCTTGTTTACGGCGGCGCTTGGTCAAGATCAGCAGCTCAGTGACGTGCAGCAGCAAGCGGTGAGCAATATCTCTGGCTCGCTGCATACCGCCGGTGATCTGCTGTCGGATCTGCTGGATATCTCTAAGCTGGAGTCTGGCACCATGGACGTGAATCGCGAGCTGGTTGATCTCAGTGAGGTGCTAACGCCGCTGATCACCGAGTTCAGCGCCATCGCCGACAATGGCGATCAGCAGTTTAAGACCCGTCTTCAGGGGGGCGCGGTGTTTACCGATGCCAGCTTACTGCGCCGCATCGTGCAGAACTTTCTTACCAATGCGCTGAAGTTTGCCCCTCAAGGCAAAGTGCTGCTGGCCACCCGAGTTCGCGCTAACGAGGTGGAAATTCAGGTGTGGGATAACGGCTGTGGCATCGCGGAAGATAAACTGGATGAGGTGTTCTACGAGTTTAAACAGCTGAATCTGCATGCCCGAGTTGGCGGGGTTGGATTGGGGCTGGCGATTGTGGATCGCATCAGCAAGGTGCTAGGAGCGACCTTAAAAGTGCGGTCCATTTTGGGGGCTGGTTCGGTGTTCTCGGTTACCTTACCTCGCTGCCATCAACCCGCCAAAGTGGTGGTCAAGCCGGTGGCAAAGATGGCCACAGAGCTCAATGGCATTCGAGTGCTTTGCATTGATAACGAAGTGTCGATTTTAACCGGGTTAACGGCACTGCTCGAGCGCTGGCGTTGCCAGGTGGTTGCCGCAGAAAGCTTGGAACAAGCGGTGGTTAAGATGGGGCTTGAGGGCTTTAAACCAGACATCATTCTGGCGGATTATCACCTTGATGATCATAAAAATGGCTTGGATGCCATGGATGAAATTCGCCGCCGTTTTGGTGACAACCTACCTGGGGTGCTCATTAGTGCCGACAACCGTGAGTCTCTCAAACATGAAGCCCAAGCCCGTGGTTATCGTTATATGGCGAAGATGGTCAAACCTGCCGCCCTCAGAGCCATGGTGTCGGCGCTGATTGTGTCTCAAGAATAGCCCGTGATAGCGGCAAGATTTGCATTAGATGCCAGAGAATTTGATAGAGTAGGGCGCATTGTTATCGCCCGATGAAGAATTACCATGAAATTAGAGTCTTTTGACGCCATCTGGCAGCGCGCCGCCGAGCGAAAAGGCGGAGAAAAAGTGCTGTCGATGTTGATGCCCGACACCACTAGCTATCTGGATAAACTGACCGATGCTCAATTGCTGTCGGCGATGAGTGAGCAAATTTTCAAGTCGGGATTCGTTTGGAAGGTGGTGGAGAATAAGTGGCCCTACTTCGAGCAACAGTTTTGGGGATTTGACCCAGAGAAACTGCTGATGATGTCGCCGGATCAACAAGATAAGCGTTTAAGCGATGCTGGGTTGATTCGCCATGGCAAAAAGATTCAGTCGATCTTTGAAAACGCTCAGTTTGTGTTAGACATCGCCGCGGAACATGGCAGCTTTGGTAAATGGATTCGCGACTGGCCCAGTGATGACATTGTGAGCCTGTGGCTAGAGCTTAAGAAGCGTGGCAGTCGGCTTGGGGGCAATACCGGCCCTTACTTCCTGCGCTTTGTGGGCAAAGACAGCTTTATTCTGGCCAGTGATACCGTCGCTTACCTTAAAGCCCATCAAGTATTGGACGCTTCTCCAACTTCGAAGCGAGGCTTGATGCAAGCGCAAGCGGCGTTCAACCAGTGGCAGCAAGAGTCTGGTTTGAGTTTTGCTGAAGTTAGCCGAGTGGTCGCCATGTCCACTGGTGACAATCGCCTCGGGGTTGATTGAGCTGATGAAGGTTAACGAAACCCCTGATAGGGGCGATAAAGCGTGACGTCGCAGCCCAGAGCGGTCGATTACGTTGAGCTGGCGCCATCGCAATTGCCGATGGCGCTGCTGCTTGAAGCGGATCCTGACGAGGCTCAGGTGCATCAATACCTTGAGGGAGCTTGGGGCTTTGCTGCACAAAAGGGCAATCAAATTGTTGCAGCCTGCGTGGTGAAATTGAGCCCGAACTGTCAAAGCCAAGCAGAGCTCCACAACATTGGCGTTCTGCCCGAATACCAACAGCAGGGCATCGGGTCTGGTTTACTTCGCTTTGTTATTGAGCGCCTTAGGCAAAAGTCACTTCAGCGCATTGAGCTTGGCACAGGCAGTTTTGGCCATCAATTGGGATTTTACCAACGCCATGGCTTTCGGGTTGAAGCCATTTGGCGTGACCATTTCCTTAATAACTACTCAGAGCCTATTTATGAAAACGGCATCCAACATAAAGATATGTTGCGCTTGGGGTTAACGTTGTCGGTTGTTCCTGAGCGATAACGTGCCTTTGCTGATAGGAGCAAGGCGCGAAACGGTGCTCTTTACCTTCTTTCCTCCTGAGTTGTCTTCGTGAGAGATCTCGCACGTCCACGTGCGTGATTTGATATTGCCAGTGAATCGGCGTTAACTCGATAATAATTCCTTATAAATTAGACATTTCCATTGATGCCAACCGCAGCCAGAGCGATGGGCGGAGCTGTACTCTAAATCTGAGCCGCAATTTTTGAAATCGTTATTTAATGGGCTTTTGCGGGTTAGCGGTTGTTTGCATCAATGCGCAGAACGCCTGTGAATGACTCATCGAACATCCACCCAATCTGGTGTTTTTGATGGATACACGACTCTGTGGGCTACTTTCAGTTTGCTCAAAGCCATCATGTGTCGGAATTTTAACGCCTGTATAAACATACAGTTTTTGGCGAATCCGCCTTTGCGCAAAGTAGGTGTCGCTTTTACTGTAAAAGGCGGAATCAAGGAAACTTCGAGAGCGAATTATGGTGGGTTTTCTGGCAGTTAGCCGGAGTGTCCAAAAGCGGAATTGCATGAAAAGCGGATTTTTAAGATTTTGAAAGGCGGATTTGTTCCGCATAATAAGCTGTTAAATTGAAGCGAAGATTCATATAGGGAATTTAGGGTATGTGGGAATTAGTATCGTTCATGATCGCCTTTGGGATCTTAATGTTAGTAATGAACTATTTTGTAGATCCTCGGCAGCTCATTGAAGACGTAAGGGAACTCAAGGGAGCCGACAAGCGAATTGAGGTTTTAGAAGAGCGAGTAGCTAGGTTAGAAGCCGAACTTCAGAAACAAAATAATAGTGCTTCAAGTTAACAAGGCACTGCAGGCGGATTTCAACCAGGCTGGCTCTTGCTCGTGCCTCGCAGATTGTAGCCAGCCAAGTTGCTCCCGTTGAGTGGAGCGTTATATACACATGGAGCTTTAGTGAAAAATTTGCTTTGCCCACATTGTCAGAAAATTGCATTTTCAAAGCGTAGAAAATTGTTTTTAGGTCCTCTTCAATGCAGGCGCTGTCAGCATTGCCATAAAGCTCTTTCTGTTCCGTATTGGTCGCTGGCTATCACAATTCCTTTTGCATTGTTATTTTGGCACTTTTTTAGCTCAGATTGGGTTGTGCTGTGTAGCTTAGGCCTAATTAGCTCAATAGCTGTGGCGGCTTTTCATACTTGGGCTGTTCCGCTAGTTGAATTCAAATAGCAAGCACTCGAAAAGGTGTACATAACAATGCACTATAGGCGGATTCCAGCCAGGCCGGCTCTGCTCGTACCTCGCAAAGATTAGCCGGCCAGCCTGTTCCCGCTAAGTGGAGCGTTATATGCCAAGGGATGTATGGAAGTAATCAACTGGTTTTTATCGAGCAAATGGAATCAGCTACTTTTCTTTATGGTAGCGGATGCTGTTCCTGCTTCGGCAGTTCAGTATCGAATTTGGTATCACTACCATTCGTTTTATAGGAAGCACATTGATTCTGATAGCGTCGCCTTTAGGCAGTTTAGTATTCCATATTCTCTTCTTAAGGTAATGGTTAAAGGCAGTTACAAGGAGCTAGGTGATTCTGCAATTAACGTATCAGCGACTACATTTAAGCTCTTTGTCGTCTTAGAGTTTGTATATTTAGGACTAATCATGTTTGGCATATAACAAGACACTGCAGGCGGATTTCAACTAGGCTGGCTCTTGCTCGTGCCTCGCAGATTGTAGCCAGCCAAGTTGCTCCCGCTGAGTGGAGCGTTATGCCTACATGTGTTCAAATCAGCATATGTCGGTGATAGAATATGTTTATTGTATTCCTATTCTGTAAGAAGTTAATGTCCGAGCAAACTAAGACTCAAGAGTCAGAAACGAACAAAGAACAAGTCGAATTAAAGGCAGTTGAGTCCTCAAACACCGAAAGAACAGAGAGTTGGGAAAAACGCTATTATTCCAAAGAAGCAATTAAAGAACGTGCTAAAGCGGAAGAAATACAAAAGCAAGAAAAGGCTGAACTTAGGCGAATGCTAAGCGTTGCGGTGGTGTTCTGTTTCGCATTTTTTGTACTATATTTCCTGTCTATAAACAACCCAGACCTATATACAATCA
The DNA here is from genome assembly GCF_005116665.1 of Ferrimonas aestuarii. Lineage (GTDB taxonomy): Bacteria > Pseudomonadota > Gammaproteobacteria > Enterobacterales > Shewanellaceae > Ferrimonas > Ferrimonas aestuarii. The sequence goes on from NZ_SWCJ01000001.1 coordinate 655,053, forward strand.
ACTCAGAAACATTAACTATTGTTAATGAAGCATTCAATGCTTTAGTTTTATTAATGGTTCCTTTCTTCTTAGGATCGCTCGGAGCTATTGCTAGAGTTTTATTGGCAGGAATGAAGGTAACTCATAGTCTGACACTAATTGTATCATCAGGAATGATGGGGATGTTTTCATGGGTTGGGATTAAAAGTGGAATCTTGGTAGCATTACTTACACCGTATATCCAACCAGGCAATAACAATGTACAAAGTACGGTAGACCTCGTGGGTGATGCAGGGTCGCACAACTTTTACTCTATGGCTCTAGTTGCAATCATCATTGGTATGTTTTCTTCGAATATCTATATTTTTGTAAATCAGAAAGTAGAGAGATTAACAAAAGAAGAAGTTAAGCGCTCATCTGAAACTAAGGCATAACAAAGCATTTAAGAGTGATTCGCAACGCTTGGCAGTTTCGCTTCGCTCAAGTATAGCCAAGCGTTGCTCACACCTTAATGCGGCGTTAGGTGTCTATGATAGATCTGCAAAACAAAGTTCTATTGGTGTCTCTTCGGCATGTCGATGAAAATGAGAAAATTGAGTTTGAAACATTTTTCGGGCTAGTTAATAGATTTAATGACAATACGGTTGTTGTTGAGAAAGCTGGAGGTGGCCAGATCAATCTACCTTATGCTGATAGTCATTTTGAGCCGGCTATTGACGAGTGGTATGAGCTTAAGAGTGGTGAATGGTATGATGAAGTTGATTTCATTGTTCAAATGGATGTTTTTGCTAATGAATTAGCTTATGAAAAATTCGGTAGAGAAGACACCTAACAAGAGACTATGGCGTCAATAGCTAAATTTGCTGTTGTTGGAGTCCCATTCTACGCCGTCCCTGAGCATGGAGTTCAGGATGACGACCATCTTTCGTATGCACGCAATGATGGCGACTTTTTTGGGTTTTCCTGCTTCGAGTAATCGTTGATAA
>NZ_SWCJ01000020.1 GCF_005116665.1 Ferrimonas aestuarii
TCTACCTGTTCAACCACAGATAATTTAAAGGCCATTGGGTAATCACGCTGCGAGCGTCTGCGTCGCTTGGGCTCTACCTTTTCCATAATAGGTCTCCAATGTGTAAACCTATTTCAGGACGGGTCATTTCTTGAAAAAAAGCCCCTTAGTACTCTAAGGGGCTTTTGCTTTCTGAGCTAAAGGAGATTAGCGGTTTTCTTCAACCACCAATTTGTAGGGTTTGGTATCGGAGAAGATCTCATCTTTAAGCGGGTTGAGCTTGTGCTTGCGGATTTTGTAGAACTGATACACGAACAGTGCCACGTTCGCCACAAGAGCCACAAAGCTGGCAGCGAAGAACGCATTTGGATCGCGAGTTGCTGGAACCGGTGCAATCACATCAACAAACTGCGGTACGGACATAACAAACATGATCCACAGAGCTAGAGTGGCCGCGCGGTGCTGTAGCCACGCCCCTTTCTTAATAAAGAAGGCTGGGATAGTACAAGACAGCAATAGAACCACGCCGGCGTAGAAGGAGTGATCGGTAATGCAGTTGTAGGTATAAGCAAAGTTCCAAAGATCGTAAGCGATAATCCAAGCCCAGATCATATCTGGCCAGATCATATCTTTAGATTTATCTTTGGAGATCATAATACCAGCCCATCCGCAGATGGTAATAATATTAAGCAGACCAGCAATGCCGTTCATGATATTCCAAGAGCCGGACATCAGCCATAGGTTGTCAATTACTTCGCCATCCCAGGCTGCAAAAGTATAAACCTGGAAGTCTCGAAGGCAGGCTTCAAAAATATTTAAGGCCAGAATAAAGGCTGGGAACGCGAGCGCCCACTTATTTTTTTGCAGACTGGGTATGTAACGGATGGCCATGAAGCCCAGCGCACCAGCGAGAGCAGAATAGGTTTTCACCCAGTTAAACCAGTTGCCTGTACCGTATTCGTTGCCGGGAGCGGCGGTGGTAGGCCAAACGTAGATGGTTAATCCGATGGGAAGAATAAGGAATAGCAGTAAGCCACCCCACATGGTGGTACGGCCAAACTCATTGAGCGCCATCAGGGCGACCAAGACGGCAAATGCGATTGCCCAACCCTCAATACCGGGGACGTTATAGAAAAAACCCATAACTATTATCTCCAACTGTAAATGATGAGCCGCAATCATTTAAATATGGTTGAGAGAAATTAATCACTCGCGATAATAGTGAGTAATTAATAAGTTAGCCATATTTAGCGCAAGCGTACCCGCAATGGTGTGCCCATCGAATATATAACAATGTGTCGTGCTTCAAGTAAATAAGAAACCAAAGTGTTTCTTCGAATAATATTTAAGTTTTCAGGCGTTATAAAACTCTCAATTTGGTCATCCGATTCCGCATATTTAAAGTACGCTTGTTTGGATTATTTTTTATTGTGGCCGATCACATTTTTTACAACGAATAGAGTAATTGCTCTAGTTGTTGTGGTTCGACGTCTTCAACCAGTGCAGAGTTCTTCGGGGAGGCTCTTTGCCAGTGATTCCTTTCAACAGGGGCACCGAAGCGCAAAATCTGATACCTTAGCGCCCGCAATCCCGAGCCTTGTTGGAACCTCATGATTAAGATTTTGTTTGAAGATGAGCACCTAGTTGTGGTGCATAAGCCATCCGGATTATTGGTGCATCGAAGTTGGCTGGCTAAGCGAGAGACGGAGTTTGCCATGCAGATGGTGCGCGATCTCGTGGGCTGTCATGTATTCCCGCTGCATCGACTGGATCGGCCGACGTCAGGCATCTTGGTATTTGCAAAGTCGTCTGAGATCGCCAAATTGATGCAGCCCCAATTTACTGAACGAGGAATTGATAAGCATTATTTGGCGTTAGTGCGAGGGTATGTGAATGAGGCTGGGCATCTGGACTATCCGCTGAAAGAGGAGTTGGACAAGATTGCCGATGCACGGGCGGATCAGGACAAGGAACCGCAAGAGGCGGTGACTGACTATTGGCCGTTACACCAAGTTGAGCTGCCTTTTGCTGTGGGCCGTTATCAAACCAGCCGCTACTCTTTGGTGGCCATGAAACCGTTGACGGGACGCAAGCATCAACTTCGGCGGCATATGGCACACCTTCGCCATCCGATAATCGGTGATACCACCCATGGTGACGGTCGACACAATAAGTTTTATCGAGAGCAGTATCAGAGTCAGCGTTTGTGGTTGATTGCCAAAGCGCTCTGTTTTGATCACCCGGTCAGTGGTGAACGTATCTCTATCGAAACTGATTTAGAGCAGGAGTGGATCACCCTGTTCGAGCAGTTTGGATGGTCCACCGAGCAGTCTGGCTATCAAGTGTTGAAGATGGGGCTAGCTGGGCTCTGAACGGATGCCGATAATTTTACGCACTTTCGGCTGATGTTCTGAGCTGAAGTAGCTTAAACGCCTGACTCTCTGACGCTTTAGATGGAATTTGTGGTGCTGGCGACGTGTGCGTTGGCGATACTGCATTTGGGCTCCCAAGAGGTTCGTATTGCGCCGTTACGGGGCATACAGTAAGGTGGAATTTGGATTTTATCAAGTCATTAACAGGTAAGTTTTTATGGCGAAAATCAGCCTTGTGGTTGGCTCCGTTTACGGCGGCGCAGAGGCGGTTGCTCAGCAGCTGCAATCGGCATTAGATCAGGCAGGACATCAAGCATCCATCAGTGATGCACAAACGGCAACATCACTGGTCTCTGAGGCGGCCGACGCTTGGTTGGTCGTCACTTCCACCACCGGCAGCGGTGATCTCCCTGATACCATTTTGCCGTTATTTCTGTCGTTGCAGTCCGAATTTCCTATGTTGCCTGACTTAAAGTACGGTGTGGTTGCTTTAGGAGACTCGAGCTACGGCGACACCTTTTGTGGTGGTGGCCGCCAATTTGGCCAACTGCTGGAAGAGCTGGGCGCAAAGGAGTTGTGTCCGCTTTTGACCATCGATGCTTGTGAGCATTTTGATGGGGCTCCGGTTGCGCTAGAATGGCTTCCGAATTGGTTAACTCAACTACAACAACAAACAACCAAAGTATAATTTTATGCCTCAACAGTGGTTCCCGAACCTTCAACGCATCGGCAAAGCGCTGATGGTGCCAGTGGCGGTACTGCCAGCCGCTGGTTTGCTACTCGGGCTGGGAACCAGTCCTCTTGAGTTCTTTCCTGATCTTCTTCAAGGGGTGATGTTACAAACCGGTACCGTCATCTTCCAGCTTCTGCCGATGTTGTTTGCCATCGCACTGGCCCTCTCTTTCTGTTATCACGACGGCTCCGCGGCCATCGCGGCGGTGATAGGTTACGGAGTGCTGTTGGCAACCATGTCGGTGTTCGCACAAGCCTATGATTTTGAAACTCAGGCCCTACTTGGGTTTGACACCCTCAATACGGGCGTCATTGGCGGGGTGCTCAGTGGCGGATTGACTGCGCTGGTGTATCGGCGCTTCTATCGAGTTGAGTTGCCGGAGTGGCTGGCGTTTTTCTCTGGTCGCCGCCTCGTTCCTATGGTTAACGTTATCGCAGCGATTGCCCTTGGGGCTTTGCTGTCTCAGCTGTGGCCTTGGATGGAAGTGGCCCTTGAGCAGTTCTCTCATTGGGTACTCTACCAACATCCAAAGTTTGCATGGATGGTTTACGGCATGGTGGAGCGATTGTTGATTCCGCTGGGGCTGCACCACATCTGGAATGTGCCGTTCTTCTATGAGGTCGGGCAGTTTACGACGAACACTGGTGCGGTCATACAAGGGGAAGTTGGGCGCTTTCTCGCCGGAGATCCGTCAGCGGGCCATCTGGCTGGTGGTTACTTTATCAAGGTGTGGGGGCTGCCTGCGGCCGCCCTCGCGATGTGGCGCAGCGCCGATACCAAACAGCAGCGGCAAACCGCAGGAGTGATGTTGTCGGCAGCGCTAACCTGTGCCATTACCGGGGTAACCGAGCCGGTTGAGTTTGCGTTTCTGTTTGTAGCACCGCTGTTGTATCTGCTTCATGCGGTGTTGACTGGGGTGGCCTACTTGATTGCCATCAACGTTGAGTTTCATCATGGCTTGGTATTTTCTCAAGGATTATTAGATTTCTCCCTGTTCTATCACTTAAGCCGAAACACCCAGTTCTTTTGGATTCTAGGTCCGTTCTATGCCGGTATCTATTTTCTGGTATTTCGGTTTGCCATCATGCGCTTTAACCTACCAACCCCTGGGCGCACATCCCATCGCCCAACTTCACCAACCAATGCCAGTCAAATTGTCACCGCTTTGGGAGGTCGAGAGAACTTGTTAGAGATTGACGCCTGCCTGACTCGTTTGCGGATGAAGGTGAAAGACGTGGAACTGGTACAGCAGCAACATCTGATTGGCCTTGGGGCGAAAGGGGTCGTTGTGATTGGCAAGGGCGTTCAAGTGGTCTTTGGCCCCAAAGCGGAACGCCTTAGAGCCGAAATCATGTCTTTATCGTCCGTAGACCGAGTGTAGCGGGGAGTTTACTCCGTGTACCACACTTCGTATTTTGGCTGAGTCATGGCGATATCGGTGATGGACACTTGTCCTCGATAGTAGCGAGTTCGCACGTAACTGGAGATCTTAGTTGCACCATAGCTTTCTGCGAAGCTGGCGACGTCTTCCCCATTACAAACTAGCTTGGGTAATACCCGATATGGGTTGACTCGATAAGTTCTCATTGCGTTCCTAAATTGCACTTTGCTGTTGGTGAGCGATGCTTTACAGGTTTCAATTAGTGATTGTTCCATTGCTGGAGTGAATTTCGCTTGAGCAGGGAAGGCAAACAGTGCCGCAACGGCAAGCGTAGTGAGCATTTTCATAGTGACGTCCTTAGTGGCTAACGTGATCAAGGATCGTCAATAAGCATGGCGGAGCTTGCCGAAGAGGAAGGTAACAAAGGGTTAGAGAGTGTGTCTCTGAGCTTTGGGATGTTTAGCTCAAATACTAAGGCTTGAATCGACGGGCGTTTAAAATGCTTAAATGTGTCTATGCTGAAACAAAAACGGCCGCACTGCGGCCGTTTTCTGGTGTAGCGGCTTACTCTGCGCTACGTAGCAGCTCGTTGATGCCAACTTTACTGCGTGTCTTTGCATCCACCTTTTTCACGATGATTGCGGCGTACAGGTTGCAGTCGCCACTGGAGGATGGAAGGGTGCCCGATACCACTACGGAGCCTGCTGGTACGCGGCCGTAATGAATCTCACCAGTCTCACGGTCGTAGATGCGGGTGCTCTGGCCGATGTAAACGCCCATAGAGATCACTGAGCCCTCTTCAACGATTACCCCTTCTACCACTTCGGAGCGTGCACCGATAAAGCAGTTGTCTTCGATAATGGTTGGGGCTGCTTGCAGTGGCTCTAATACGCCACCGATACCAACACCGCCGGACAGGTGGACGTTTTTGCCGATTTGAGCGCATGAACCAACGGTGGCCCAAGTGTCTACCATGGTACCTTCATCAACGTAGGCTCCAAGGTTAACGTAAGAGGGCATCAGTACGGTGTTCTTGCCGATAAAGGCGCCTTGACGAACGGTGGCAGGCGGAACCACTCGGATGCTCTCTTCGCGGAAGCGAGCATCGTCATAATCGGCAAATTTCATCGGTACTTTGTCGAAGTAACGGGTTTCTGCACCATCCATGACTTGATTGTCGAACAGGCGGAATGACAATAGCACCGCCTTTTTCAGCCACTCATTGACCACCCATTTACCGTCTTTCTTTTCAGCAACACGGGCCTGCCCTTTATCTAGCATGTCTAGCGCCTGTTTTACGTCGGCGATAAGCTCGGCGTTGGCGTTAGCAGGGGTAATGTCAGCACGCAGTTCAAATGCAGCCTCAATCCGTTGTTGCAATTCGGTCATCGAATGAATCCTCAGAGTGTTAGTCAATATCTAATGCTTGGGTCAGGTTAGTTCTAAATTCCTGTTGTTGGCTTTCCGATAGTGCAGTGCCGTCGCTGTTGGCGAGTAGGAACAGATCTTCCGCTTTCTCACCGACGGTGGTGATCTTGGCGGCGTGAATGGTTAATCCACAACTATCGACGACTTGACCTACGCGCGCCAGCAAACCGGGGGAGTCTAATGTCAATAATTCGACCATAGAGCCCTGTTTACGCTTACCGGGGAGGAAATTAACCTGAGTACGAACCTTAAACTGTCGCATACGCCTTGGCAATGGCCGTGAGCGCAGTTTTGTTGGTGCAGGGGACAGCAGGGTGCGAATCAGGCTATTACGTATGCTGTTGATGCGTGATGGGTGATTCACCGGGCTGCCATCCTGCTCTAGGATGATCAGGCTATCGAGGGCAAAGCCATCCTTAGTGGTGAATAACTGAGCGTCATGCACTTGGACGTTTTTACCATCAAGTAGCGCCATAATGGCGGCGAATAAGCCCGGCCGGTCAGGGCAGTAGATAAACAGCTCAGTGCCGCCGCTGACCTGATGATCGGTGACTTCGATGATGGGCTGGTTGTCAGAACGCTCCATCAGCGCTTGGGCGTGCATGCTGATCTGCTGTGGGTTAAACCGCAGGAAGTAATCGGCACTTAGGTGCTCCCAGATGGGGCCGATGTTTCCATTGTCTAGCCCTTGCTTAGCCAACAGACTGAGGGCTTTGTTCTGGTTTTCGCGGATTTTTGCGCGGGTATCCACTGGTTTTTCAAGGCCATTGAGTAACATCCCTCGGGTGCTCTGATACAACTGGCGCAGCAGGGAGCCTTTCCAGTTGTTCCACAGGTTGTCGTTGGTGGCGCAGATGTCGGCGACGGTCAAGCAGTAGAGATAGCTTAGGCGAGTGCTGTCGCTGACCACTTCAGCAAAGGCTTTGACCACATCAGGGTCGTTAATGTCTCGCCGCTGAGCGGTGACTGACATGATGAGGTGATTGCGTACCAACCAGGCGACTAGTCGCCCATCGTGGTCATTGAGGCCGTGCTGCTGGCAAAATTGCAAGGTGTCTTCTGCGCCCAGTTCACTGTGGTCACCACCTCGTCCCTTGGCGATGTCGTGGAAGATGGCGGCCAGCACCAGCAATCCCTTTTTCGGAAGTTGGTCGATAAGCACGCTACCAAGAGGGAAGATCTCTTTATGGGCTGGGTCGGCAAAGCGCTCAATGAACTGCAGCAATCGATGGGTGTGTTCGTCCACGGTGAACGCGTGGAACAGATCAAACTGCATCTGGCCAACAATCTTTTTCCACGGCTTAAGGTAACTGGCCATGATCCCATGACGGTGCATCAGTGATAGGGCTTTGATGCCGTTGGGGTGGCGAAGAATCAGCATAAATTGACGTCGGCACTCCGGCAGATCGCTCAGAGGGTGCTTCAATTTGCGGCGAAGGTTCCGCAGCAAACGTAGGGTGGGGGCAGCCACGATGGTGATTTCTGGATCCGATGCCGCATGAATAAACAGCGTGAGGATGTTCTGCGGCTGTTCGAAGACGCCATCGTGTTTGGCGTTGATGTAGCGACCGGCTTTCTCAAAGTGGTCATCGAGCTCGACGACCATGTCATCGTTGACCATTTGTGGCAGCGCACTGCGCTTAAACAGTTGCAGTAGCATCTGATTCAGCTCTCGTACCGCACGAATGGTGCGGTAATAACGTTTCATCATCTGCTCTACGGGCAACTGAGTGCCTTGTTTATACCCCAACAGTTCCGCCACCTTGGGCTGGTGATCAAACAGCAATCTGTCTTCGGCACGACCGGCGGTGAGATGCAGGGCGAATCGAACTCGCCATAAAAAGTCGCGACAGGCATTCAGCTCCTCAAGTTCCTCTTTGGTCAAGAAGTCGTGGGAAACCAACTCAGCCAAACAGGAGGCATTGAAGTGACGCATTGCCACCCAAGTGATGGTTTGTACGTCTCGTAAACCGCCGGGGCAAGATTTGAGGTTGGGCTCCAGATCAAAGGCGGAGGACTTTTGATGTCTGGCTCGTTGTTCGTCTCGCTTGGCGACATAGAAAGGCTCCAGCGGCCAAAAGTCAGGGACGTCCAAGCGGGCCAACAGTTGTTGATACAGGGCGGCGTCACCACAAACCAGCCTCGATTCCAGCAAGTTGGTAGCGATGGTGATGTCACCCATGGCCTGCTCAAAGGTCTCTTCGACGGTTCGAACTGAATGGCCCACGTCCAATTTGCAGTCCCATAAGATGGTCAGAAGTTGCCCTAGTGCGGCTTCGGTCTCTTGAGAGCATCGCTCTTCAGTCAGTACCAGCAGATCGATGTCGGAGTTTGGGTGTAGCTCGCCTCGGCCATAGCCGCCAACCGCTACCAATGTGGCGGAGCACTCCCCCAGAGCTAGGTGCTGCCAAAGCTGTTGAAGTAGGGCGTCGATCTGTCCGGCACGTTCGGCCAACAACACGCCGATGCTTTCACCATCGATAAAACGCTGTTGCAGTTGTTGTCGATGTTGTTGTAACTGCTGCTTGAGTTCAGCTGGAGAGGGAAGGGTAGTTGAAGGCTTCATGCCGAATGCTGTCCTAATAAAAGGGCTCGCCAAGCGAGCCCCAATTTGAATTAGCTGTGAGAGATTACGCGCTCTAAGGTTTCATCGCTGCGAAGGGTCAATACCTCGACGCCATCCTCGGTTACCAGCAGAGTGTGTTCCCACTGAGCTGACGGTGCACCATCTTTGGTGGTCACGGTCCAGCCGTCTTTCTTATTGAGCTTACAGCGGTAATCGCCGGCGTTGATCATCGGCTCAATGGTAAAGCACATGCCCGCTTTCAGTTCTAGGCGAGCGCGATTGCGATAGTGAACAATCTGTGGCTCTTCGTGGAACTTCTCGCCAATGCCGTGTCCGCAGTAGTCGCGAACCACTGAGAAACCCTCTTTTTCAGCCATTGGCTGAATGATGGCGCCAATTTCGCTCATGCACAGGCCAGGGCGAATCTGGCGAATGGCGGCGTACAGGGATTCTTGAGCCACCTCAACCAGCTTCTTGTTGCGCGGTGGCGTCTGGCCAACGATGAACATCTTGGAGGTATCGCCGTGGAAGCCATCTTTAATGACGGTGATGTCGATGTTAACGATGTCTCCCTCTTTCAGTTTTTTATGGGAAGGGATGCCGTGGCAAACCACTTCATTTACTGAGATGCAGGTGGACTTCGGGAAGCCGTTGTAATTCAGTGGCGCTGGAATGGCGTCCTGTACTTCGGTGATGTGTTTGTGGCAGATGGTGTTTAGCTCTTCAGTGGTCACGCCCTTCTTTACGTGAGGGCCGATCATCTCAAGTACTTCTGCAGCCAAACGGCCTGCGACGCGCATCTTTTCAATCTGTTCCGGAGTTTTAATTACAATGGTCATTGGTCTACTCTGTTATACGAATTTGGTGTGCTGAGAACCGGGCGCAAAGTTGAGCTTTGTAAGCCAGTATGGTATAAAGCGCGCCGACTCCGTTGTCTCGTGAACGAACTCGTGGCTTTAAGGCTTTCGATTCCCAAGCGAACAATGGGGCTTATTATATCGTTAATTTGTATTTAAACCACACACGTATCGGCACATGGTCCGGGGTGCCCCTCGGGGTCGGATTATGGGATGCGTGGAGGCTTAACCCCAAACATTATTGAGGAATATCATGGCAACTGTATCCATGCGCGACATGCTGAAGGCCGGTGTGCACTTCGGTCACCAAACCCGTTACTGGAACCCAAAGATGAAGCCTTTCATCTTCGGTGCTCGTAACCGTGTACACATCATCAACCTAGAATCTACCGTTCCTATGATGAACGACGCTCTGGCTTTCCTGGGCAACGTTGCTTCTAAGAAAGGTAAGATCCTGTTTGTAGGTACTAAGCGCGCTGCTGGTCAGAGCATCAAAGAATCTGCTCTGAAATGTGACCAGTTCTACGTTGACCACCGCTGGTTGGGCGGCATGCTGACCAACTGGAAAACCGTTCGTCAGTCCATCAAGCGTCTGAAAGATCTGGAAGCTCAGAGCCAAGACGGTACCTTCGAAAAGCTGACCAAGAAAGAGGCGCTGATGCGTACTCGTGAAATGGTTAAGCTGGAGAAATCTCTGGGCGGTATCAAGAACATGGGCGGCCTGCCAGACGCGATCTTCGTAATCGACGCTGAGCACGAGCACATTGCTATTAAAGAAGCTAACAACCTGGGTATCCCAGTTGTTGCTATCGTTGATACCAACTCTAACCCAGATAACATCGACTACGTTGTTCCTGGCAACGACGATGCTATCCGCGCTATTCAGCTGTACACCGGTGCTGCTGCTGAAGCTGTTATTGAAGGCCGTGGTCAAGACCTGGCTGTTCAAGCTGAGCAAGACGGTTTCGTAGAAGCTGAATAAGCCATAATAAGGCGTGAGTTTACTCGCCCCTTATTAACCAAAAAGTTATTGGTTAACAGGGGCCTTTGTGGCCCCTGTTTTTTTACGCATTTAGACGCAAGTCATAGAGGAATTGGACATGGCAATTACCGCTGCCCTGGTAAAAGAGCTGCGCGAGCGCACTGGCGCTGGCATGATGGATTGTAAGAAAGCCCTGGTAGAAACCAACGGTGACATCGAGCAAGCTATCGAGAACATGCGTAAGTCTGGTCAAGCGAAAGCCGCTAAGAAAGCTGGCCGTATCGCTGCTGAAGGTGTGATCATCGTTAAGCAAGAAGCTGGCCTGGCTGCACTGGTTGAAGTGAACTGCGAAACTGACTTCGTAGCTCGCGACGAAAGCTTCCTGGCTTTCGCTAACAAGGTTGCTGAAGTTGCTCTTGCTGGCAAAATCACCACCGTTGACGCTCTGAACGCTGCTGACCTAGACGGCATCACCGTTGAAGAAACCCGTGCTAACCTGGTTGCTAAGATCGGTGAGAACATGGCTGTACGTCGTGTTGTTCTGGTTCCTGGCGAAAACCTGGGTGCTTACATCCACGGTGGCAAAATCGGTGTTGTTACTTCACTGGTTGGTGGTACTGAAGAACTGGCTAAAGACATCGCAATGCACGTTGCTGCGTCTAACCCACAGTTCGTTAAGCCTGAAGACGTAGACGCTGAAGTTGTTGCTAAAGAGCGTGCTATTCAGGTTGAGATCGCTGTTAACTCTGGCAAGCCTCAAGAGATTGCAGAGAAGATGGTTGAAGGTCGTATGAAGAAGTTCACCGGTGAGATTTCTCTGACTGGTCAGCCTTTCGTTAAAGACCCATCCATGAACGTTGGCAAGCTGCTGAAAGACGCTGGCGCTGACGTAGCTACTTTCATCCGTCTGGAAGTAGGTGAAGGTATCGAGAAAGCTGAGGAAGATTTCGCAGCTGAAGTTGCAGCTCAAATCGCAGCAGCTAAAAAGGCTTAAGCCTTAGATAACCTTTGATACAGACCGCGGCTCTCGTCGCGGTCTTTTAGCATTCAGGATAGAGAAAATATGAGCACCAATCCAAAACCTGCATTTCGTCGCATTCTATTGAAACTCAGTGGTGAAGCTCTTCAAGGTGAAGAGGGCTTCGGCATTGACGCCAAAGTACTGGACCGTATGGCCCAAGAGATCAAAGAACTGGTAGAGCTGGGTATCCAAGTTGGATTGGTAATTGGTGGCGGTAACTTATTCCGTGGCGAAGGGCTGGCAAAAGCCGGCATGAACCGCGTAGTGGGCGACCACATGGGCATGTTAGCCACCGTGATGAACGGTTTGGCCATGCGAGATGCACTGCACCGTGCGTATGTGAACGCCAGACTGATGTCTGCCATCCCACTAAATGGCGTGTGTGATAACTACAACTGGGCGGAAGCCATCAGCCTGTTGAAACAGGGCCGAGTGGTGATCTTCTCTGCGGGTACCGGTAACCCATTCTTCACTACGGATTCGGCGTGCTGCCTGCGCGGTATCGAAATTGAAGCCGATGTGGTACTAAAGGGAACCAAAGTGGATGGGGTTTATTCCGATGACCCGGTTACCAATCCGGACGCCGTGAAGTATGATAAAATCACCTACAATGAAGTTCTTGAAAAAGAACTGAAAGTGATGGATTTGTCGGCCTTTACTTTGGCCCGCGATCATAATCTGCCATTGATGGTCTTTAACATGAATGAACCTGGTGCATTGCGCCGGGCGGTGATGGGCGAAGCCAACGGCACCCTGATCACCAACGAGTTGTAAATTAATCGAATTCGATTGAATTGAGTTGACACCGTAAGGAAGTTCACCGTGATTAACGATATTAAAAACGACGCCGAAGCGCGTATGCAAAAAAGCGTAGAAGCGTGCCGTAGCCAGATGGCTAAGGTTCGTACTGGACGCGCACACCCAAGTCTGCTGGACACCATCGTGGTTTCTTACTACGGCGCTGACACACCGCTGAAGCAGGTCGCTAACATTTCGACTGAAGATTCACGTACTCTGGCGGTAACTGTATTTGACCGCACCATGATCCAAGCCGTTGAGAAAGCGATCATGGCGTCAGATCTGGGTCTGAACCCTAACTCTGCCGGTGCGACCATCCGCATTCCTCTGCCACCACTGACCGAAGAGCGTCGTCGCGATTTGGTTAAGGTAGTGCGCGGTGAAGCGGAAAACGGTAAAGTGGCGATTCGCAACATTCGCCGTGACGCTAACTCTGACATCAAAGACCTTGAGAAAGAGAAAGAGATTGGTGAAGACGACGCTCGCAAGGGCGAAGATGAGATCCAGAAGATCACCGACAAGTACGTTAAAGCGGTTGACGTTGTGCTGGCAGAAAAAGAAGCCGAGCTGATGGAGATCTAAGCAAACGCCTTAGTTTGCTAGTGAAACAACGCCGCGTTTAGATATACTACGCGGCGTTTTTAATTTTTAAGAAGTGGGAAAAGTTACCTCTATGTCCGAGCTATTGGATCTACCACCGACCTCAGTGCTACCAAAGCACGTTGCTATCATCATGGATGGTAATGGCCGCTGGGCAGAGTCAAAGGGCAAACCACGAGTGTCTGGTCACCGTGCTGGCGTAAAGTCGGTTCGTGAGGCTGTGGCATTTTGCCGAGAGCAAGGGATTGAGGTATTGACGCTGTTCGCATTTTCCAGTGAAAACTGGCGCCGCCCCGAGCGGGAGGTCGCATTGTTAATGCGACTGTTTATGACAGTGTTGTCCCGTGAAGTAAAATTGCTACAAAGCAATGATGTGCAATTGCGAGTCATTGGTGACGTTTCAGGTTTTAGTCCGAAATTGCAATCTCGTATCGAAAAAGCACAACAACAAACCAAAGATTGCCAAGGCCTTGTCCTAAATGTCGCTGCTAATTATGGCGGTCGTTGGGATATGGTCCAAGCCTGTCAGCAGGTGGCTCAGGCAGTAAAGTCTGGGCAGATGGACATTGAGCAGATTGACGAGCAAAGCGTCACTCAGCTATTGACCATGTCCGATCAACCGGAGGTTGATCTACTCATTCGAACTGGTGGCGAACAGCGCATCAGTAACTTTGTGCTGTGGCAAGCGGCTTATGCTGAGCTGGTATTCAGCTCCGTGCTGTGGCCCGATTTTGGTCCAGAGGCATTCAGTCACTGCGTGACCGAGTTTTGCAGTCGCCAGCGTCGTTTTGGCCAAACCAGTGCACAAGTTGAGTCCTAACCGACACAAAATAATAACGAACACTAACTAGAGGCTTTTTTTTTGCTTAAGCAACGAGTTTTAACTGCCGTCTTACTCCTTCCCGCAGCCTTGGCTGCCATTTTTTTGTTGCCGCCTTTGGGCTTCGCAGCAGTGATTGCAGGAGTGATGTTATTGGCCGCGCGAGAATGGGGCAGCTTTATTCAGCCTAATCAGCCTCTGGTGTCTTTCAGTTTTACCCTCTCCATTGGTGCTCTTATTGCCGCACTAGGATTCATTCTTCCCATCGATACGCTTTGGCATCAAGGCCAACTTCACCCTCTCGCTAAGGGCATTCTGCAGGTCGGCGCTGTGTGGTGGGCCGTGGCGCTGGGTTTGGTGATTACTTACCCGAAAAGCCAGTCAATATGGCGACAAAATCAGATGTTAAAGGCGGTCTTTGGCCAACTCACTTTGATCCCTGCTTTTGTCGCTATGGTAGTGCTGCATAGCTTCCCTGAAGGTAAAGGCATCAGCGGTGCGGCCTTAGTGCTCTCTGTTTTCCTAATCGTTTGGGGAGCCGATACCGGCGCGTACTTCTTTGGTAAAGCCTTTGGAAAGCACAAGATGATGCCTAATGTTAGCCCAGGCAAGACCCTTGAAGGTCTGGGGGGCGGACTTTTGGTGTGCGCGGCACTGGGCGTTGCCGGTTGGCATTACCTGCCGAATAATGGTCTAGCCGTCGTGATTGCCGTGGTGCTTATTACCGCCCTCTCTTCGGCATTGGGTGACCTTTCTGAGAGCATGTTTAAGCGCTGTGCCAAAATTAAAGACTCTGGAAGCTTGCTGCCAGGGCACGGCGGAATTTTAGACCGAATTGATAGCATTACCGCTGCGATGCCGGTATTTGCTCTGCTTTACCTTTATTGGTGGATCTAACTATGCAGCGACTGGCGTTGTTTGGAGCGACTGGCTCTATTGGTTCCAGTACTCTGGATGTTGCCCATCGTCACCCTGAGCACTATCAGGTGGTTGCCGTTACTGCCCACAGTAACTGGCAGGCGATGGTTGATATCTGTACCAAGTTTTCGCCCCAGGTGGCGGTGATGGTAGACGAGCAGGCTGCTAAACAGCTTGAAGCCGCTTTGGCTGGAAAGGTGAACACTCAAGTCTTAGCCGGTGAGGCCGCCTTGATTGATGTGGCCGAAATGCCGGAAGTAGATACCGTGATGGCGGCCATTGTTGGCGCCGCAGGGTTGAATTCGACCCTGGCTGCAGTTCGTAAAGGTAAACGTATTTTACTGGCCAACAAAGAGGCGCTGGTGGTGTCTGGGCGCATCTTTATGGATGCGGTCACCGAACACGGAGCCACTCTGCTTCCGGTGGATAGTGAACATAATGCCATTTTCCAGAGCCTGCCTGACGCGGTTCAGGCAAGCCTTGGGCACTGCAATCTGGCTGCTAATGGTGTGTCTCACTTGCTGCTGACCGGCTCTGGCGGTCCGTTTCGTACTCGAGACTTAAACACATTTGACCAGATCACCCCTGCCGAGGCCTGCGCTCACCCTAATTGGAGCATGGGTCAGAAAATCTCGGTCGATTCCGCCACCATGATGAACAAAGGGTTGGAGTACATCGAGGCTCGCTGGTTATTTAATGCGGCTCCCGAGCAGATTCAAGTGGTGATTCACCCGCAGAGCGTGATTCACTCTATGGTTCAGTACCATGACGGTTCGGTTTTGGCTCAAATGGGGCAGCCAGACATGCGAACGCCCATTGCCCACTGCATGAGTTACCCCAATCGAATTCACTCTGGTGTGGAACCTTTGGATTTCCTCAAGGTCGGACAATTAACCTTTGAAGCGCCAGATTTTGCTCGTTACCCCTGCCTACAGTTGGCAATTGAAGCCTGCAATCAGGGACAGGAAGCAACCACTGTGGTGAACGCGGCCAACGAGCAAGCTGTAGCGGCATTTCTCAAGGGACAGATACGATTTACGGATATCGCACGGGTGAACCGCTTCTGCTTAGAACGCGCTGAGTTGGCTCCACAGACGGAGTTGGCGGCGTTGGCAGAACTGGACAAGCAAGCTCGTGCCTTGGCCGATGGCTGGATTGCTAGGGGAGCATAATGCTGCAATTTTTATGGAGTCTGGGTGCGTTCGTTGTTGCACTTGGGATTCTGATAACTATCCACGAATATGGCCACTTCTGGGTGGCCAGACGCTGTGGCGTCAAGGTGGAAAAGTTTTCCATTGGCTTTGGTAAAACCCTGTGGAGTCGCAAAGACAAACAGGGAACGGAATACACCTTAGCGCTTATCCCTTTAGGTGGATACGTTAAGATGCTGGATGGCCGAGTGGACGATGTGCCGCCGCAGTTGGCTAACCAGGCGTTTAACAACAAAAGCGTGTGGCAACGTATTGCTATCGTCGCAGCTGGTCCTATCGCTAACTTCCTGTTCGCTATCTTTGCCTTCTATCTGATGTTTTTGATGGGCGTGCCATCCGCCAAACCGGTGATTGGCGAGATTCTTCCCAACTCCGTGGTATCGTCGGCACAGGTGGAGCCTAAGAGCATTATCACCCACGTGGGCGATCGCCGCACTCAGGATTGGGAAGCGGTAAACCTGTCGATGGTGGAGTACATCGGCAATGAGTCGATGTCGCTGACTTTGCAAACGCCTTCGGGCCAGACACAAACGCTTCAATTGGACCTGAACCAGTGGCAGGTAGAACCGGATAAAGAAGCGCTGTTTGTCAGCCTTGGCATCCAGCCTTGGCGCCCGGCGATCACCAATGAGCTGGCTCAGGTGATTGAGGGCGGTGCAGCAGCTAAGGCCGGTCTTCTGGCGGGCGATAAGCTCATTGCCATTGATGGTAAGCCATATCACAGCTGGGAATCACTCGTAGCTCAGGTGGAAGCCAGTGCCAACAAGCCGATGGTATTTACGGTTCAGCGCGACTTTAATAGCCTAGATATCGACGTCACCCCGAAACCTGGCGAAAATGCTTCGGGTGAAACCGTTGGGCAGGTCGGCATTGCGCCATTGATGGAAGCCTATCCAGATAAGTATCGTATAGACCTGCAATATGGCCCTATCGATGCGGTTGGACCTGCGCTAAGCCGAACCTGGCAACTCATGGAGTTAACAGTAAAAACTATCGGCAAGCTGTTTACTGGTGACCTTTCGGTCAGTAACCTAAGTGGTCCTATCTCCATCGCTCAAGGAGCGGGGAGCACCGCAGGATTTGGTTTGGTGTATTTTCTGGGCTTTTTGGCTCTGATCAGCGTCAACCTCGGAATTATCAATCTTTTGCCTCTACCTGTATTGGATGGCGGGCATTTGATGTACTTTACGGTGGAGTTAATCACCGGAAAGCCGGTACCAGAACGTATTCAAGATTTTGGTTATCGCATTGGCTCGGCCTTGGTGTTGATGCTGATGATAATTGCTATCGTCAATGACGTAGCGCGACTGTAGGCCCAAGGAATAATAAGAATCTTCGTCTATGAGACTGAATAAAGTTATGGCATCGATGGTCTTCATCGGTGCAGCCGTATCGGCACAAGGGCAAGCTGCGGGCTTTGATGCATTCGTAGTGGATGACATTAAAGTGGATGGATTGCAGCGAGTGGCGCTGGGGGCAGCGCTACTGAACTTGCCTATTAAGGTCGGCGATCAGGTGGATTCCGTAAGCCTGCAGCGTGCGATTAAATCTCTTTACGCTTCTGACAACTTTGAAAATATTGAAGTGCTTCGCGAAGGCGACACACTGATTGTTAAGGTCAAAGAGCGTCCAACCATTAGCAGCATTGTCTTTGATGGCAACAAAGATATTGAAGATGAGCAACTGCAAGAGAGTTTGGATGCATCTAGCATTAAGACCGGCGAACCCCTTGATAGAACTCTGTTGACCGAAATTGAAACCGGCTTGCAAGACTTCTATTACAGCGTTGGTAAGTACAACGCTAAGGTGGAGGCTCAGGTGGTTAACCTGCCTCGTAACCGCGTTGAATTGAAGCTGAAGTTCACCGAGGGTGATGCCGCGGAAATTCACCAGATCAACATTGTTGGCAACACCGTGTTTTCTGATGAAGAGCTCATCGAACTGCTGGAGTTAACCGACTATGTTGCTTGGTGGGATTTCTTTGGTCAGCGCCGCTACCAAAAGCAGACGCTAGAAGGTGACCTTGAGTCGCTAACCTCCTATTACAACGATCGCGGTTACCTGAAGTTTAAGGTGGAATCCACTCAGGTGGCCATGACTCCAGATAAGACCGGGCTGTACGTTACCATCAACGTCGATGAAGGCGAGCAGTACACCGTCAAAGGCGTCAACCTAACTGGCGATCTTCTGGGTAAAGAGGAGACGTTGGAAACGCTGGTACCGATCGAAGATGGCGAGATGTACAACGGCGGTGAAGTGACCTTTACCGAAGAGTTGCTGGGCAAGTTCCTTGGTCGTTATGGTTACGCCTACCCACGGGTAAGCACCTATCCTGAGATCGATGAAGAAAACAAGCAGGTTACTCTAAACATCAATATCGATCCGGGTAAGCGCATCTATGTGCGTAACATCGGCTTCGAAGGCAACACCGTTACCAAAGATGAAGTTCTGCGTCGTGAGATGCGTCAGATGGAAGGGGCATGGCTAAACAGTCGTTCTGTCGAGCTGTCTAAAGAGCGTTTGAACCGCCTAGGCTTCTTTGAAACCGTTGAGTCTGAAACCACGCCAGTACCGGGCAGTGATGATCTGGTCGATGTGGCGTTCAAAGTGAAAGAGCAGCCATCGGGTTCATTCAACTTTGGTGTGGGCTACGGCACCGAAAGCCAGTTGAGCTTACAGCTTGGCGTAACCCAGAATAACTTCTTGGGTACGGGTAACAGTGTTGGTATCAATCTGAACAACAACTCATATCAGAAAGACGTCAACCTTTCCTATCGTGACCCCTACTTCACCAAAGACGGGGTGAGTGCCGGTGGTAACATCTACTGGTCCGAGTTTGATGCAGACGAATATTACCTAGAGTCCTATAAGAACAACTCTTATGGTATTGGTTTTGATATGTCTTGGCCGGTGAATGAATACAACCGCTTGGGTCTGGGCATCTCCTACCGTCATAACGAACTGTCGGAAGTGTCTCCATACCAGCAGGTGATCACCTTCTACAGCATTTATGGCGACCCAACCAACTCTGGCAGTAAAATTGCCTTTGATAACTTTGAGCTGAGCGCCAACTGGACTCGAAGCACTTTGAACCGAGGCATGTTCCCAACTGCGGGTAACAATCAGAAGTTGTACCTGAAAGCCACGGTACCAGGTTCTGACATCCAGTACTTTAAGGCCAGTTTCGATACCAGCTACTACTACCCGTTTGATCGCAACCATAATTGGGTGTTCTTGACTCGAGGTAAGTTAGGTTATGGTAATGGCTATGGTGACTACAAAGGTCAAGAGAACGTGTTGCCGTTCTGGGAGAACTTCTACGCCGGTGGTTCCACCGTGCTGCGTGGCTTCAAAACCAACTCCGTTGGCCCTCGAGCATTCTACCTGACCGGTGACGGTACGCCTTGTATTCCAGATCCAAATGGTGGCTTTGGGAATTGTAATCTGCCTGGGAACCCTGATACGGTAGCCATCGATACTGGTAGTTCCATTGGTGGTAATGGTATTGCGACCATCAGTGCAGAGTTGATCGTACCGACCCCATTCTTGGATGAGTCGTACAAGAACTCGGTACGAACCAGCCTGTTTGTGGACGCCGGTAACGTTTGGGACACTGAGTTTGATTACGACAGCTATCGGACACTGCCACAGACTGAGTTTGATAAGATTCAGGATTACAGTGACCCGATGCGGATCCGAGCTTCGGCTGGCTTGTCGGTTCAGTGGGTTTCGCCTATGGGCCCTATGGTATTTAGCCTAGCGAAACCACTTAAGAAATATGATGGAGACGAAAGTGAAGTGTTCTCCTTCAATATCGGACGTACTTTCTAAATCAATAACCAAAACGATTGGCTATTAAAAAAATAGAGGATAGACACTTGAAGAAGTTAATAACCGTAGCGTTGATGATGGCAGCAATGGCGCCTTCCGCTTGGGCAGAGAAGATTGGTGTGGTTGATATGCGTGCGGTAATGTCTCAACTGCCTCAAGCTGAGGCGATGATGCAAGGCCTGCAAAACGAGTTCTCTGAGCGCGTTGCAGCGGTACGTAAAATCGAAACTGAGCTGAAGTCTCTGGCTGAAAAGCAGCAAAAAGACGCGCTATTGATGACCGACGATCAGAAAACAGAACTGAGCCGTCAGCTTGAAAGCCTGAATGCAGATTACCAGTTGAAAGGTAAAGCACTGCAGGAAGACATGAAAAAGCGTCAAGCTGAAGAGCAGCAGAAACTGCTGATTAAAGTAGATACCGCCATCAAAGCGGTAGCGGCTGCGGGTGAGTATGACGTTATTCTTCAGCGTCAAGCCGCCGTGTTCGTTAAAGAAAGTGCTGATATTTCTGCTAAAGTTGTTGAAGAAGTAAGCAAAGGCAACTAATTAAATGACCTACAAAACCCTCACGGAGCTGGCGGAGTTCGTCGGTGCCACCGTGAAAGGGGATGGTGACACTAAGGTGGCCCGCGTGGCCACCTTAGAAAATGCCACTCCAGAACAGATCGCATTCCTTGCTAATAGCAAATACCGCCATCAGTTACAGCACACCGCCGCAGGGGCGGTGATTTTGTCTGCAGCGGATGCCGAAACCTACGGCGGAAACGCCCTCATTGCAGACAACCCTTACGTTTGCTTTGCCAAAATTGCCCAACTGCTCGATATTACCCCCGCTCCCGCAAGTCAGATCCATCCTAGCGCCGTGGTCGATGACACCGCGGAATTGGGACAGGGCGTGAAGTTGGGTGCCAATGTGGTAGTGGAAGCTGGGGCAGTAATCGGTGACCACGTGGAGATTGGTGCTGGCAGTGTTGTCGGCCAAGGTGCTCGCATTGGTAAAAACAGCCGCCTTTGGGCTAACGTAACCCTGTACCACGGAGTTGAACTGGGCGAGCAGTGCATCGTTCATTCCGGCGCCGTGATCGGCTCTGATGGCTTTGGCTATGCCAATGAGCGAGGCACTTGGATTAAGATCCCTCAGATTGGCAGCGTTATCGTCGGCAACCGAGTCGAGATTGGTGCAAACACCTCCATAGACCGAGGTGCCATCGACGACACCATTATCGAAGATGGGGTTATCATCGATAACCTGTGCCAAATTGCCCACAACGACATCATTGGTGCCAACAGTGCCATTGCTGGCGCCACGGTAATTGCAGGTAGCACCAAAATCGGTAAGTACTGCGTCATTGGTGGTAACACCGCCATTGCTGGACACATCGAGTTGGACGACGGCGTTCAGGTTACCGGCATGAGCCGAGTGACTAAAGGCTTGAAAGCTGGGGTTTACTCCTCAGGCTCGCCAATTGAAGACAACAAGTCTTGGCGTCGTAACTCTGTTAGAATGCGTCAATTGGACGATATGGCGCGACGCCTAAAGGCGTTGGAAAAGCAACTGCCAGATCCGAAAAGTAAGTGATTTGATTTGGAGACTACCTTGTCTGAGCAACTAAATACTATGGAGGTCAATGAGATCCTCCAACACCTTCCCCACCGCCACCCTTTTATGCTGGTTGACCGGGTACTGGACTACACCCCTGGTGAGGTACTGCATGCTCGCAAGAACGTCACCTACAACGAACCCTTCTTCCCAGGGCACTTCCCAGCTGCCCCGATTATGCCGGGTGTACTGATTCTGGAAGCCTTGGCCCAAGCGTCGGCCATTCTGGCGTTTAAGACCTTTGGTAAGAAGGAAAACGAACTGTACCTGTTTGCTGGTGTGGATAATGCCCGCTTCAAGCAGCAGGTGGTACCCGGTGATACTTTGGATCTTCATGTGGAGTTCATCAAAGATCGTCGCGGTATTGGATTTTATAAAGCGCATGCCAAAGTGGACGGCAAAGTGGTTTGTTCTGCCGATCTGATGTGTGCCAAAAGAGAGGCAAAATAACGTGATCGATTCTCAGGCGATAGTTCATCCCGACGCCGTTATCGGTGAGAATGTGACCATTGGCCCATTCAGCGTCATCGGTGCAGGTGTGGTGATCGGTGATAACAACTGGATTGGGTCCAACGTTGTGATTAAAGGGCCGACAACCATTGGTTCTGGCAACAAGTTCTTCCAGTTCTCCTCCATCGGTGAGGAGTGTCAGGATAAGAAATACGCTGGTGAAGCCACTCGCTTAGAGATTGGTGACAACAACGTATTCCGTGAGTGTTGCACCGTGCACCGTGGCACCATACAGGACGAGGGTCTGACCAAGATCGGCTCTGGTAACCTGTTTATGGCATACACCCACGTGGCTCACGATTGTGTGGTGGGTGACAACGTCATTCTGGCCAACAACGCTTCTATTGCGGGTCACGTTCACGTTGGCGACCACGCCATTTTGGGTGGCATGACCGGCGTACACCAGTTCGTAAAAATTGGTGCCCATGCCTTTACTGCCGGTTGTTCATTGGTGCTGCAAGATGTGCCTCCGTACGTGATGGCCTCTGGCCAGAGCGCGGTGCCTCGTGGTATCAACAGTGAAGGCTTGAAGCGTCGTGGTTTCAGCAAAGAAGCGGTGTCGGCGATTCGCAAAGCCTATAAGCTGTTGTATCGCAGCAGCTTGACCACTGTGGAAGCGCTGCCGCAACTGCGTGAGTTGGCTGAAGAGCATGACGAAGTGGCTTTCTTGGCAGACTTTGTTGAGCAGTCCAGCCGTGGCATCGTGCGCTAACGATGCCGAGTCGGTGCCACAGCCATTTGAGGCGGTGGCACCGGTTTACGCCGTTATTGTCTCTTTGATTGCGGCGACACCCTGTTCCCCTAACTCCTCAAATTGACACTGTCATGGCTACCCAAAGCACCCAAATCTCAACCACCCCCCTAACCATAGCCATTGTCGCTGGAGAGCTTTCTGGCGATATCTTAGGTGCCGGCTTGATGGTCGCCATCGTAAAGCAACATCCAAATGTCGAGTTCATCGGCATCGGTGGCCCCAAAATGCAGGCCATCGGCATGGAAAACCTAGCCGATATGGAAGAGTTAGCGGTGATGGGATTGGTGGAAGTGCTGGGGAATTTGCCAAAAATCCTGAGCATTAAACGCAATCTGGTTGCCACCTTGAGTGAGCGAAAGCCGGATCTCTACATCGGTATCGACGCTCCAGACTTTAACCTGCGAGTTGAAGCACCGTTAAAGGCCAAAGGCATTCCTACGGTGCACTACGTCAGCCCGTCGGTGTGGGCATGGCGCCCTAAACGTATCTTCAAGATTGCCAAAGCCACCAATCTGGTGTTGTCACTGCTGCCATTTGAGAAAGCCTTTTACGATGAGCATCAGGTGCCTTGTCACTTTGTTGGCCATACCCTTGCCGATGAGGTGCCACTGCAAAGTCCCCAAGCTGAAGCGAGAGAGGCGCTGAGTATTGCCCAAGGGCATCAAGTACTGGCGCTGCTGCCAGGAAGTCGCGGCGGTGAGATGGGGCGACTGTCCCCCGAATTTCTGAAAACCGCCGAAGGCCTCAAACGGCGCTTCCCTGAGCTGGAAATTGTGGTGCCACTGGCTAACCAAGCCCGCCGGCAGCAGTTTGAAACCATTAAATCAGAATTGGCCCCAGAGCTAGAGCTGACCCTAGTGGATGGTCAGTCTCGCACTGTGATGGCCGCCAGTGACGTGATTATGCTGGCATCGGGCACCGCGACGCTGGAGGCGATGCTGGTGAAGCGTCCAATGGTGGTGGCGTACAAGTTGGCGCCGCTAACCTATCGTATCGCCAAACGGTTGATGACCATCAGCCGTTACAGCTTGCCAAACCTATTGGCGGGTCGAGATCTGGTGCCAGAGCTCATTCAAGATGAGTGCACCGCAGACAACCTGATTACTCAGGTGAGTCACTTCCTAGAGAGTGACAACAGTGAATTGATTAATACCTTTACCCAGATGCACCAAGAGCTGCGTCTGGATGCCTCCAAGCAAGCAGCGAAAGCCGTGCTGGAGCTGATTGGAGTGAACTCATGATTGAGATGATTGCAGGCGTTGATGAGGTGGGCCGCGGCCCATTGGTTGGTGATGTGGTCACCGCCGCTGTGATTTTGGATCCCGACAACCCCATTGAGGGGCTGCGCGATTCTAAAAAGCTGTCTGAGAAAAAGCGCGAAGCCCTGTTTGTGGAGATTCAAGAGAAAGCCTTGGCTTGGCATGTTGGCCGCGCCAGTGTGGCAGAGATTGATGAACTGAATATCCTCCATGCCACCATGTTGGCGATGCAGCGCGCCGTGGCTGGCCTAAACGTGACGCCAACCTTAGTGAGGGTAGATGGAAATCGCTGCCCAGACTTTGGCGGCTTAGCCGCGGAAGCGCTGGTCAAGGGCGACGACAAAGAGCCCGCCATCAGTGCCGCCTCAATTTTGGCTAAAGTGGTTCGCGACCGAGAGATGTTGGAGTTGGATGCTCAATTTCCCGATTACGGCTTTGCCCAGCACAAAGGCTACCCAACCAAGGTGCACCTAGAGCAGCTAGCAAAACTTGGCGCCACCCCACATCATAGAACCAGTTTCAGACCGGTGCGCCGCGCACTGGGGTTGGAGTAATCCCGTACCATGGCCGATCCTAAATTTGTGCACCTGCGGGTGCATTCTGATTTCTCTATGGTGGATGGCATGCAGAAGGTGGGGCCCATTGTGGCTCGGGCCACCGAGATGGGCATGCCTGCCATTGCCATCACCGATCAGACCAACCTGTGTGGTTTGGTGAAATTCTATGGTGGTGCTCATAAGAGCGGCATCAAACCAATTATTGGTGCCGACTTTTGGCAGATCTGTCCCGAACTGGATGACATGCAGTGCCGCCTGACGGTGCTGGCGATGAATAACGAAGGTTATAAGAACCTGACGCTGCTGATCTCCAAAGCTTATCTGCGTGGGCATGTGAATCATCGTCCGGTATTAGACCGCGAATGGCTGGCAGAGCACGCCGAGGGACTCATTTTGCTCTCCGGCGCCAAAGATGGCGATATCGGTCAGGCGCTGACGAAGGGCAACACCAAGGTAGTGGATCTGCTGGTGGAGTTTTATCAGCGTCATTTTCCTGATCACTACTACCTTGAGCTGGTTCGAACCGGCCGTGCAGGGGAGGAGACCTATCTGCACCGTGCGGTGGAGTTAGCTGATCAGGTTGGCTTACCTGTGGTGGCCACCAACGAGGTGGTGTTCTTAGATGAGATTGACTTTGGTGAGCACGAGATTCGGGTCTGTATTCACGACGGCTTTACTCTAGATGATAGCCGCCGGCCTCGACTCTACTCAAAAGAGCAGTACCTGCGTAGTGAAGATGAGATGTTGGAGCTGTTCTCTGACATCCCGGAAGCGCTGGAAAACAGTGTTGAGATCGCTCGGCGCTGTAACGTCACCGTACGCTTGGGCGAATACTTCCTACCGGACTTTCCAACGGGCGACCTTAAAATCGAAGACTACCTGATTAAGGTGTCTGAAGACGGCCTTGAGGAGCGTCTGGAGTTCCTGTTCCCAGATGCTGTCGAACGTGCTGAAAAGCGCCCTGAGTATGACGAGCGTCTTAAGGTCGAACTTGAAGTAATTAACAACATGGGGTTCCCTGGTTACTTCTTGATCGTAATGGAGTTTATCCAGTGGTCTAAGGACAACAACATTCCGGTAGGTCCTGGGCGAGGCTCAGGTGCCGGTTCTTTGGTGGCTTACGCGCTGAAGATTACCGATCTGGATCCATTGGAATACGACCTGCTGTTCGAACGATTTTTGAACCCAGAGCGGGTATCCATGCCCGATTTCGACGTCGACTTCTGTATGGATCGACGGGATGAGGTGATTGACCATACCGCCGAGCTCTATGGCCGTGATGCGGTATCTCAGATCATCACCTTCGGTACCATGGCGGCCAAGGCGGTGATTCGAGACGTAGGTCGAGTATTGGGCCACCCATACGGTTTTGTGGATCGTATCTCCAAGCTGATCCCGCCGGATCCCGGCATGACGCTGGCCAAAGCCTTTAAAGAGGAGCCTGCACTGCCTGAGCTGTACGACCGCGATGATGAGGTGAAAGCCCTCATTGACATCGCCCGTAAGCTAGAAGGGGTTACCCGAAACGCCGGTAAACACGCTGGGGGCGTGGTAATTGCCCCAACCACCATCACTGACTTTGCGCCGCTGTATTGTGATGACACCGGTGGCAACCCGGTGACCCAGTTCGACAAGAACGACGTGGAAACCGCCGGTCTGGTGAAGTTTGACTTCTTGGGCCTTCGAACCCTGACCATCATCCAGTGGGCGCTGGATATGGCCAATCCGGCGTTGGCGGCCGAGGGCAAAGACCCAATTCGCATCGAAAGCATTCCTCTGGACGATCAGCCATCGTTCGACATGCTGCAGCGCTCGGAAACCACCGCCGTATTCCAGCTGGAATCTCGCGGCATGAAGGATCTGATTAAGCGCCTGCAGCCGGACTGCTTCGAAGATATGATCGCACTGGTGGCCCTGTTCCGTCCGGGGCCGCTGCAATCGGGCATGGTAGATAACTTCATCGACCGTAAGCATGGCCGAGAAGAGGTGTCCTACCCAGATGCCGAGTATCAGCACGAGTCGTTAAAAGAGATTCTTGAGCCCACCTACGGCATTATTCTGTATCAGGAACAGGTGATGCAGATTGCTCAGGTTCTGGCGGGCTACACCCTGGGTGGCGCAGATATGCTGCGTCGAGCCATGGGTAAGAAAAAGCCTGAGGAGATGGCCAAGCAGCGGGGCACCTTCCGAGAAGGGGCGGAAAACAACGGTGTTGACGGCGATTTGGCGATGAAGATCTTCGATCTGGTGGAGAAATTCGCTGGATACGGATTTAACAAATCCCACTCCGCTGCCTATGCTTTGGTGTCCTACCAGACTCTGTGGATGAAGCGGCACTATCCGTCATACTTTATGGCGGCGGTGATGTCGGCGGATATGGACAACACCGATAAGGTGGTGACTCTAGTGGACGAGTGTGAGCGCATGGGACTGACCTTGCTGCCACCGGACGTCAATATGGGCCTGTTCAAGTTCAACGTTAACCAAGATAAAGAGATTGTTTACGGCATCGGTGCTATCAAGGGCGTGGGTGAAGGCCCGGTAGACGCCATCTTGGAAGCCCGTGAAGCCGGTGGCGAGTTCAAAGACCTGTTCGATTTCTGCAACCGGGTGGATCTGAAAAAGGTTAATAAACGCACGATTGAGAAGCTGATCATGGCCGGCGCCATGGACAACTTAGGCCCACATCGCGCCGCGATGATGGCCACTCTAGAGCAGGCGGTAAAAGCGGCGGGACAAAACGCTCGTAACCAAGCCCAAGGGATGATGGACCTGTTTGGGGATTTGACCCCTGAGCCGGGACAAGCGGATCACGCCTTTGTGAATGTGCCCCATTTCCCTGATAAAGTTTGGCTGGACGGTGAGCGGGAAACGCTTGGCCTCTACCTAACAGGACACCCGATCAATCAGTACCTTAAAGAGATTAAGGGCTGGACCTCTGGTAGGCTTAAAGATGTGGTGCCTACCGGTCGCGGTAAAGTGACGAGAGTAGCAGGGTTGGTGATTGCGGCGCGGGTAATGATCACCAAGCGCGGCAGTAAAATGGGCATTCTAACCCTGGATGATAAGAGCGGTCGCCTTGAGGTGATGATGTTCGCAGAAGGGGTAGAAAAGTACCAAGATCTGTTGGTTAAGGATAAGATATTGATTGTTGAGGGAGAGGTCAGCTTTGATGATTTCTCCGGTGGCAATAAAATGTCTGCCAAAGAGGTACTCGACATCAGCCAGGCCCGAGAAAAGTGGGCCAAAGGGGTGACCTTGACGCTGGATGCCGAGCAGCTTAACGAAACCAAGCTTGAGAAGGTTCGAGCCCTGTTAAGCCAACATAATCAAGGCAGTTGCCCTGTACAGATAGCATTCAATCGCTCCGATGCCACGGGCACCTTGCAGTTGGGGAGAAACTGGCAAGTGCGCCCCGATGATGAGCTGTTGCTGGAGTTAGCAACGCTATTCGGAGCAGATAAAGTAACCATGACCTATTAACGAGTGCCAAGTGGCACCGAGCGGTGAACCTATTATGAGCCTGGATTTTTTAGAATTTGAACAGCCGATTGCTGAGCTGCAAGCCAAGATTGACGAGCTAAAGAACGTCAGCCGCAGTAATGAGCTCGACTTGGATCTGCATGACGAGATTCGTCAGTTGGAGGAGAAACGCGAAACCCTGATTACTAAGGTGTTCGCCGATCTTGGTCCTTGGCAGGTAGCGCAGATGGCTCGCCATCCGCAGCGTCCTTACACTCAGGATTACATCAACCAGATGTTTACCGAGTTTGATGAGCTGTGTGGTGACCGCGCTTTTGCCGACGATCCAGCCATTGTTGGCGGCACCGCCCGTCTTGATGGCATGCCAGTGATGGTGATTGGCCACCAGAAAGGGCGTGATACCCGTGAAAAGGTGCGCCGTAACTTCGGTATGCCTCGCCCTGAGGGCTATCGTAAGGCCCTGCGCCTGATGGAGATGGCAGAGCGCTTTAATATGCCGATCATCACCTTTATCGACACCCCTGGAGCTTACCCTGGCGTAGGCGCAGAGGAGCGTGGTCAAAGTGAAGCCATTGCGAAAAACCTCAAGGTGATGTCTGGCCTGAAAGTACCGGTCATCTGCACCGTGATTGGAGAGGGCGGCTCTGGTGGTGCACTGGCCATTGGTGTTGGCGATCGCGTTAACATGCTGCAGTACTCCACCTACTCGGTGATCTCCCCTGAAGGCTGTGCCTCCATTTTGTGGAAAGACGCTGCGGAAGCGCCAAAGGCGGCGGAAGCCATGGGCATTACCGCCTCCCGTCTGCACGAGCTTGGTTTGGTTGATACCGTCGTGGCTGAGCCGAAAGGCGGTGCCCACCGCGATATCGAACTGATGGCTCGCCAGCTAAAAGAGCAGATTCTTAATGATCTTGCTCTGCTTAAGAACCTGGATGTTGACACCATGATGGAACAGCGCTTCGAGCGATTGATGGGGTATGGCTATTGCCGCTAACCGCCATTGAAGCCGAAGTTCGAGCCGCATTAGCGGCTCACCTTCAAACTGGGCGCCGCGTGGTACTGGGGTACAGCGGCGGCGTCGATTCTGAGTTGCTGGCTTTTCTCCTTTCCAAACTGCAGCCGGAATTTCCTCACAATTCGTTTCTGCTGGTTCATGTTCACCACGGTCTTTCTCTGTCTGCTGACCACTGGACAGCCCACTGTCAAAGGCGTGCTGAGCACTACAAGATTCCCATTGTTATCGAATCGGTCAAGGTTGAGTCTGGCCCTCGCATCAGCATTGAAGCGGCGGCGCGAACCGCTCGCTATGATGCCTTTGCTCGCCACCTTGATGATGGTGATCTACTGCTTACCGCACAGCATCAAGACGATCAGGTGGAAACCCTTCTGCTGGCGCTAAAGCGGGGCAGTGGCCCTCAGGGTTTGGCGGCGATGCCGAAATCGAAACCATGGCGACAGGGGACACACCTAAGGCCACTGTTGTCGATAACTCGAGCCCAAATTGAACAGGCAGCAAAGCTTGCGGAACTGTCTCATATCGAAGACGACAGCAACGATGATCTGCGGTTCGATCGCAATTTTCTTCGTCATCAGGTGGTGCCTGAGCTTAATCGCCGCTGGCCTGGATTTAGTTCCAGTGCGGCTCGAAGCGCCGAGCTCTGTGGAGAGCAGCAGCAGCTCTGTGATGAGTTAGCTCAGTTGGACTTGGCTAAACTGGAGGTATCGGGCGCGCTAAATCTCAACGCGTTGTCCGCTTTGTCATCCTCCAGACAACATAATGTGGTTCGATATTGGTTAAGGCAAAATCAGGTTACTGCCCCGAGCCGAGCCAAGATGATGCAGATGAAGCAGTTTTGGCAGGCGCGAACTGATGCCCAGCCAGAATTGATGCTGGAAGCGGCGATATTACGCCGATATCAAGACTGCCTCTATCTGATTCACCTGCCTGAGCCCAATGGCCTTCAAGGTGAGGTTGAGACCATTGATGATCTCACCCAGCCTAGATTGTTGGCCAACGGAGAAGCGTGGCAATTCCTCGAAGCTGAACAAGGGCTTCGGGTGCGAATGCCTACAATGCAAGAGAGGGTCAGCGTGCGTTATGGGCTACCTGGGCGGCTTAAGGTGTCCCCTAGCTATCGTAATGGTTCCCGGGAGCTGAAGAAGGTTTGGCACGAGTTAGGGGTGCCTCCTTGGCGGCGGTCTCAGGTGGCAATGCTGTTTTATGATGACGAACTGATTGCGGCTCTGGGATATTGGGCCAGTGACAAGGCGCTTGTGAATCAAGGTGTTGGCCTTAGAATAGAACAATAGACAATCACGGTCGGCGACACAGGAGTGGGCATAACGCATGGAACATGGTGGTTTAATTCCGATTTTGCTATTGGCGCTGGTGGCCATCGCTTTGCTCGTGTTGAGTCGGCGACTGCGTTTGCCGGTGATTCTGGCTTGGCTGGTGACCGGCCTGATTGCCGGTGAGCAAGGCTTTCATTGGTTAGGCAGCCATGAAATTGCCTTGATGGCAGAAGTGGGCATCGTGTTTTTGATGTTCTCCCTCGGATTGGAATTCTCCCTCCCTCGCCTTTGGGCCATGCGCAGCCGAGTGTTTGGCCTTGGCAGTTTACAGATGGTGGTGACCCTGCTCGGTGCCTCATTGACCAGTTGGGCTTTCGGGTTGGACGCTCGAGCCGCCTTTGTCTGCGGCGGTGCCATCGCCCTCTCTTCGACCGCCATTGTGCTCAAACAGTTGGATGAGCAGGGCTGGATCAATAAGCGTCATGGCGAGTTATCGGTGTCGGTGTTGTTGTTTCAGGATCTTGCGGTGATTCCGCTGCTGATTGTGATTCCACTGCTAGGCTCAGACAGTGGCGGCAGCGCCCTGGCCTTTGAGCTCTCGTGGGCCCTTCTCAAAGGAGTCGGTGCCTTCGCACTGTTGCTCAGTTTAGGTGGCTATCTGCTGCCGAAAATCTTTGATGAGGTGGCTCGCTCTCGTTCCGATGAACTGTTCGTGTTAACCACCTTGGCGGTGGCGTTGGCGACCGGCTTTGTGACCCTCTCCTTGGGACTCTCCATGACCTTAGGAGCGTTTTTGGCGGGCATGTTGCTTGGCGAGAGCCAATATCGGCAGCAGTTGGAAGCGGACATTCGCCCCTTTCGCGATCTGTTGATGGGGCTGTTCTTTGTCTCAGTGGGCATGTTGCTGGATCCGTCGGTGCTGATGAACCAGCTGCCGCTCTTACTGGGATTGCTGCTATCGGTGATGTTGTTTAAGGCTCTGGTGATATGGGGCTTAGCGGCATTGACTGGAGAGAAATCCAAAGACGCGCTGGCCACCGGCATCTGCTTGGCGCAAGTGGGCGAGTTTAGCTTCGTATTGATCGCACTGGCCGTGAAGTGGGACGTATTAGAGCGGGATCTGGCCAACTTGCTGGTGATGACCGGGGTGGCGTCGATGGCCTTAACGCCGACATTGGTGGATCGCTGTCTGGAACTGGCCAAAAAAGTGCTGGGGCAGGGGGAAAACTTCCGTCAAGATGAGGAGCAGGAGCTTGATCTGGCAACCAAGGATCATGTGGTGCTGCTGGGGTATGGCCGCGTTGGCCAGACCATTGCCCGGTTTTTGAAGCGGGAAAAGATGCCATTTGTGGCGGTGGATCTGGACCCCATTCGAGTTCGAGAGGCTCGCAGTGGTGGCGAGCCGGTGATCTACGGTGACGGTCGTCGTCACGCCATTTTGGATGAGGTTGGCTTGGCTCATGCGAGGCTGGTGGTGGTCACTTACGATAATCGCCGCGAGATCTTCAATCAGCTGGATTGCATTAAATCCTTAGCGCCGAACATTCGAGCTCTGGTCAGGACTCGGGACGACTCCACTTTGGAGGCACTGGAAAAAGCCGGCGCCGATCAGGTGATTCCTGAGAGCCTGGAGGGCAGTTTAATGTTGGTATCTCAAGTACTGTATCAACTTGGGGTGCCGCTACCGCGAATTTTGCTTCGGTTGGAGCGAGAGCGTCGGGACCGCTATCGAATGCTTCACGGTTTCTTTGGCGGTGAAGACCTACAGCCGGACCGTAAAGTGTTGCATGCGGTGACCTTAAGCGACAATGCCTGGGCCCTGGGTCACTTTGTGGTAGAGCTGCCGCTGAGTCATTGGCACGTTGAGCTTGATGGCATTAAACGCCAAGGCAAAGAGTTGGAGTTTGTACCAACTACGCGTTTGCAGCATGGTGATACCCTGCTGTTGCAAGGGACACCGCGTCAAGTTGAGTTGGCGGAGCGGGCACTACTTGAGGGCCACTGAGTCTCAACGGGCAGATCGAAGAACAGTTTCATCTGCCGCTGCTTCTCTATGGCATCTCGAAATCCAAGCTCGATAAGCTCCTGACAATACTCCCCTTCAAACATCAGATAGCTCAATAGGCTGGACTCGCTGCTGTCATCCACACCGATAAACTTCAGTAAGGTTCGAATTCCTTTAGGAAGTTTGTCGTAATGACGTAGGGCGATGGCATCCAAATTTTCAGATGGTTTAATGGTCATGGTTTCCACCGTGGTTAGGGGCTGCATGACTCGGCGTTCATGGGGGATCAGTGCCAGTGACGCATTGATGCGTGCAACTCGCTCCAGATCTGAGCTAAGGGCATCGGAGAATACCGCATCCAGCAGGTGACCTGTGATGACGCCGCTATTGGGCGCTCGCCGACCTGGAACTGGCTCACCTGGGCTTTCTAAGTTGATGATAAAAATGCGTTTTGCGCCTAGGTGAATGGGGGCGCTTAGGGGCGATAACTGGTGCACTGCGCCGTCGCCATAGTGCTCGTTACCGATAAGCACCGAGGGAAATACCAGAGGAATGGCGGAAGAGGCCATTAAGTGTTCAATGCTGATGGTGGTCGGTATGCCTTTTCGGCGGTGACGTTGCCAGGGAGCGATGTGTTTTTGCCCCTGATAAAAGTTGACGCAGCAGGGCTTACGGTAGCTGGATGCCGCGATGGTCAGCGCATGAAGTTGGCCGCTGTCGATGTGGCGCTCTATCTTCTCAAGGGGCAATACTCGCTCCATCAGTGTTTTTAGAGGAGCATTATCCAGTAGGCAAGGCGCAACATTAGGGTCTTTACGGTGAGTTACCTGATGGGCGACGGTTTTTATGATTGGCCACAGGTCGGCATAGTACACTTGATCGCTGCTGAAGTTTCGCCATATCCACTCCAGCTTTCTGATCCCTTTATGGAAGGCTCCCGCATAACAAGCCAGTGCCGCAGCGTTGATGGCGCCAGCGGAGGTGCCACACAGGATCGGAAACGGCAGGCCATGATTCCTTGGGTAGAAGCTGGCTAAGGCTTTTAAGACTCCGATTTGATAGGCGGCTCGACCACCACCACCGCTTAGTTGCAGTGCCCAAAGAGGGGGCTTTATTTCGTCCATGGCATCCCTGTATAAGCATCTGATTGGAATAAGAATTGATTAATATACGTATGCTGTTTCAAGTATAGGACAGACGCCGCATCTGGTTGATACAAACTGAGATGCGGGTATAATTAAATATACAAACTTGAATGTATTTAAGGTCGGTCAATGATATTTGGGTATTTGATGTTTCAGCCTAAGCTGTATTTCATTGTGAGTGGGCTCATGGTTTTTGCTCTAGCCTTGTTGTCTGATCAGATCGTTCGTTGCCAAACCAAGAGAGAGTGTCATGGCTAGAAAGACCAAGGCTGAGGCGGAGAAAACCCGCGAACTTCTGCTAGACACCGCATTGAAATTGTTCAGTGAAAAAGGGGTCGCCAATACGACCCTCGCTCAGATCGCCACGGCTTGTGGCATGACTCGCGGCGCCATCTATTGGCACTTTGATGATAAAGCAGCAATGCTGCATGCGATGTTTGAGAGCTCCATTACGCCGGAGATGCAGCGTATTTGGGATTTGATTGGCGATGAAGGCGCAGATCCTATCAATACGCTACTGGAAGCTACTTGGGTATTTTGGTCGGAGCTTCGTAGAGACAGTAACTTGAAGCAGGTGATGATTCTTTATAATCAGGCTGAGCAGATTCCTGAGCTGTGTGAAAAGCTGGATGAGCTGCATTGCCAAGAAGACTCCCACATTCGTCAGGTGCTGAGTTTGGCGAAATCGAAGGGGCTTTTGCACTCGCAAATGTCCGTGGACAGTGCCGTTATCGCTTTTTACAGCTTCCACATGGGGTTTACCAATCTGGTGTTGCGTCCTCGAAGCAGTACGCGGCATATGGATGTCGAGCAGGTCTTTAAAGAGATGATTGCCGGCTTTGAGCGCAGTATCCGAGCCTAACCAAGCTATTTGAGACAAGAAAAAAGGGTTGGCAATTGCCAACCCTTTTTGTATTCACACCTAGTGCGATTACAGCTTCGCCATTAGGCTGTCCATCAGTTGGTCGATGGCCACCTCTTCTTTGCTGCCATCGTTACGAGATTTGATCTCAAACGCGCCAGCGTCGATGCCACGCTCGCCAATGACCACGCTGTATGGGATCCCCATCAGCTCTGCATCGGCAAACATCACCCCAGGGCGTTCTTTGCGGTCGTCAAACAGCACGTCTACGCCAGCGGCTTGCAGGTCGGCATACAGCTTCTCGGCGGCTTCCTGAACGCGGTGAGATTTGTGCATGTTCATCGGCACAATCACCACTTGGAATGGGGCAATGGCAGCCGGCCAGATGATGCCGCGATCGTCATGGTTTTGCTCGATAGCGGCGGCTACGATGCGAGATACACCGATACCGTAACAGCCCATAACCAGCGGCTGGGCCTTGCCATTTTCATCCAGAACGGTGGCTTTCATGGACTCAGAGTACTTAGTGCCCAACTGGAAGATGTGGCCCACTTCGATGCCGCGAGCGATCTTCAGGGTACCTTGACCACATGGGCTAGGGTCGCCTTCGACGACATTACGCAAGTCGGCCACCTCTGGTAGCGCTACGTCACGCTCCCAGTTGATGCCAAAGTAGTGCTTATCGTCGATGTTGGCACCAGCGCCAAAGTCGTTCAGGGTCGCGACGGAGCGATCGATGATTAGCGGCAACTTCAGATCGATTGGGCCAAGAGAGCCCGGTCCTGCACCGATGGCGGCACGAATCTCTTCCTCGGAAGCAAAGGTCAGCGGCGTTGCCACTTGCGGTAATTTTTCCGCTTTCACTTCGTTTAGCTCATGATCGCCACGAACCATCAGTGCCACCAGTGGGGCGTCACACTCTTCGCTGGCTTTGACAATCAAGGTCTTGACGGTCTTTTCAATGGCCAGTTCGAACTGCTCAACCAGTTGATCGATGGTTTTGGCATTGGGGGTATCCACCAGAGTCATCTCTTGAGTGGCGCTGCCGCGTTCGCCCTGTGCCAATGCTTCTGCTTTTTCGATGTTGGCGGCGTAGTCAGAGCCTGTCGAGAACACCACGGCGTCTTCACCGGTATCGGCAAGAACTTGGAATTCGTGGCTCAGCGCACCACCGATGGCACCGGTGTCCGCCAATACTGGGCGGAATTCCAGACCCATACGCTCCAACACACGGCAGTAGGCAGCGTGCATATCGGCATAGGTTTGATCCATGGTTGCTTGATCCAGATGGAAGGAGTAGGCGTCCTTCATCAGGAATTCGCGGGAGCGCATCACACCGAAGCGAGGACGAACTTCATCACGGAATTTGGTTTGGATCTGGTACAGGTTCAGTGGCAGCTGTTTGTACGACTTGATCTCGTTGCGAACGATGTCGGTAATCACCTCTTCGTGGGTTGGCCCCAGAACGAAGTCGCGATTGTGGCGATCTTGGATACGCAGCAGTTCCGGTCCCATGTCATCCCAGCGGCCGGTCTCTTGCCAAAGATCGGCGGGCTGAACCATGGGCATCAGGGTTTCTACCGCGCCAGCGCGATTCATCTCTTCACGTACGATGTTCTCAACCTTCTTAAGCACCTTAAGCCCTGTGGGCAGCCAGGTGTACAGGCCAGAAGCAAGTTTGCGGATCATACCGGCACGTAGCATCAGCTGATGACTAACGATCTCGGCATCGGAAGGAGTCTCACGCAGTGTGGAGACCAAGTAACGGCTGGTTCTCATCAATAAAGTCCGTGAAAAAAAAGGTAAGCGGATATTCTATACCCATGCGCCCCATGAATACAGCTCCTTGGGGGGGATGAGCGTATCAATCCTAGGGTTTTCGTTGATAAAGGCACATCGTCGATTTTTCGTCGTCGAGGCGTTTACCATCTTGAGATCTCAACTCAGCTAATTGGTTGAGAGAGTGTTAATTAAAGCGAAGTTTGAACGTTTTTTGTGATATTAATAGGAAAAAGTCGGCATAAAGGGCAAAAATGATGAAAAGTCGATTTTGGGCCATCACTGCCATGATTGTCGGGGTATTATCTACCGCTTGGTTAAGTGTACAGCTGTATCAGAGTGAGCAGCGGGCCTTAGAGCGGGATTTTGAGTACTTTGTAGAGAATCAGGCGCAGTTGATCCATTGGCGTGTGGAAGCATCAATGTCGGTGCTGTATCACCTGTCGACACTGTACCAAGGCAGTGACAGTGTAACCGAGGTTGAGTTCGCCAATGTGGCTGATGGCATTTTGGCTCGCCATCGAGAAATTACCGCACTGGAATGGGTTCCGAAGGTGGAACACGACCAAAGGCAAGCTTTAGAGCAGCAGCTGCAACAAACCTACACCGCATTTACTTTCGTGGATCTTCAACAAGGGCAGCGCGTAACGGCAGCGCCTCGAGACAGCTATTTGCCGGTCTATTACCTAAGACCCTTAGCGAATAATGAGGAGCGCTTTGGTTTAGATCTGGCTCAGCAGCCGCACCACGCTGACGTGCTTAAGCAGGCGATGATGTCGGGTTCGTTGTTAATAAGTCCTGTGCATCGAGATGCTGAGGGCGGACGTCATATTGAGGCGGTGCTTCCCATCTACCACAGCCTGCCCCTAACGGAATCCAGCAGAGAGCCGCTGCTGATGGGGTTTGTCATTGGCGTCTTTGATATTGATCTGCTGCTCAGAGAAACCATCGCCGGTGGTCAGGGGTTGTATATCGATTATGAGATCGTGGATCGCACCGAAGCCGATGGCTATACGGTGTTAAACCTTGCCAATTCGCTGTCCAAAACTCAGACCTATCGTGAGGTTGAACTGGGGGAGTTGGGGCAACGCAGCTGGTATCTGCTTGCTCGGGCCAATTCGCTATTTTTTACTTCCCAGCGCAGTATTAACCCGTTCATTGTGGCCGTTGGCGGCATTGTGGCGCTGTTGGCTTGTGGCAGCTTTTTATGGCAAAGCCGACGTCAAAACAAAGAGATTGAGCAGTTGGTTCAGGCTCGCACCGAAGAGCTAAACCGAGTTAATCAGCAGTTGACTCGTCAAAGCCTCACCGATGGCCTAACTCAGATCGCCAATCGCCGTCAGTTCGATAATTGGCTCAGTCAGGAGTGGGAAAGTGCTCGGCGCACTAAGAAAACCATTACCCTATTCGTGATGGACGTCGATAACTTTAAGGACTACAACGATCGTTATGGCCACCTTGCCGGTGATCGGGTGCTTAAGAAGATTGCCCGCATGCTCAATAGCCAGCTGAATCGCCCTCGTGACCTGTTGGCGCGTTATGGTGGTGAAGAGTTTGCGGCCGTGTTACCTGAAACCGGGAACAAAGCGGTTAAATTTGCGGATAGCTTACGAGCCATGGTAGAGGCGCTGGGGATTCCCCATGAGGGCTCTGACGTCTCAGATTCAGTGACCATCAGCATCGGGGTTGCGACCATGGTGCCGGAGCTGGATCAAACCCCAGAGCAGTTCTTCGAGCTTGCGGATCAGGCGCTGTATCGAGCCAAGTCACAGGGACGAAACTGCGTGGCGTACCACAATGAGCAGCAGGGGGCGTTGGCAACCTTGGGTTGATACCGCTAACTGAGTAAAGCGCGCTATACTGGCGCGCTTTTTTGTTTTTGAGGTGGATGAATGAGCTCTCAGGATAAGCCTTGGCGAAATTACAGCGCGGAAGAGATTCAAGCTCAGCATAAACAGCGGCTTAACTTTATGCCGTGGTTGTACTGCCGCCTTAAAGCCAAGCAGATGGCGTGGGCAGGGCCTTGGCAGCAGGAGCTGCAGCAAAAACTCTCAGCGCTGGAGACCATAACCTTTGGTCAGCACTGTTTTGTGGGCGAGCCTGCTCGGCTGTTCGCGGAACCGGGTCGAGACATCACCATCGGCGATCGAACCCATATCGCCGCAGAGGCGTTTATTCATGGCCCTGCTCGCATTGGTGCTGATGTTGGCATCAATCATGGTTGTAGTCTTGATGGCGGTCGTGGGGGCATTGAGATCGGCGATGGCTGTCGATTGGCAGCTGGGGTGAAGATCTACGCCTTTAACCATGGTATGGCTGCCAATGCCATGGTGCATGAGCAGCCGGTAACAAGCTTGGGCGTCAAGTTAGGCAAGGACGTGTGGCTTGGCACCAATGTGTGTATTCGAGATGGCGTTAATATTGGTAATCACGCGGTGGTTGGCATGGGCAGTGTGGTCACCGCTGACGTTCCTGAGTATGCCATTGTGGCGGGTAACCCCGCCAAAGTGATTGGGGACCGCCGCCACAAGCCCGATTATCATCCTGGTTAACGATGGTTAAAGGTGGCGAATCGGGTTGACGGCAATAATATGGTTGACTCCCTGTTCAACACGCCAGCGAAGATCGAACTGGTGCAGCTGAACCCCGTACTCGCGCTCGTCGTTGTCTTGTTGGCGATACCCTGGGCGCGGGTCTTGCGCCAAAACTTGTTGAGCCAATTCACTAAACCCAGGACAGGCTAGCTCTGCCGCTGTCATCTGCTGCTTAGCCTGATCACTGATGGTCATGGTTAGGCTCTTGGGTGGTTCATCCGCATAGCCGCCGCTGGCATCCGCCAAGGAGTCTGAGTAAGGGATGTAGGGCTTGATGTCGTAGATTGGGGTACCGTCCAGCAGATCGATGCCTTCTACCTCGAGGTAGTGCTGACCATTGTCGACGCCAATGCCTTTGAGCTTTACTGCCGACATTCCCAAACCGTTTGGCCGGAAGGTCGCTCGAGTCGCAAATACCCCCACTCGGGTGTTGCCACCAAGGCGTGGTGGGCGCACCGTGGGTTTCCAACCTTGAGCCAGATTCTCGTGAAAACTGAAGATCAGCCACAGGTAATCAAATTGCTCAATGCCTCGAAGCAGGTCGGGGTTGTTGCACTCCCCTTGAAGCATTAATCGGCCCACGGCCGCGGGCACCAGTCTTGGTTGGCGAGGAATAGCAAATTTCTGCTTATAGGGTGAGTGGCAGATTGCCACTGGGCTTATTTCAAGATTCATGAATCACTAGGGCCTTGGCAATGCACATGACTGCACTGTGACATTGTTGGTCTGATTCTAGGTTGATGCACTCTTTCACCCAGATGGCGTTGGCTCCCATGTCAGCGGCTTGTTGACGTAAAAGGGTTCGTGCTTCAGCGGCATCCGCAGGCGCTTGGTTGGCCTGCTCTTGACAGCTGGTGGCTTCAATCAAGCCTAAGTCACGCTTCGCTGCTAGCGCCGATTCGGCATCAATCAGCTTAACTGAGCCCGCCTTGAAGTAATCGTCAATGGCATCGCCATCCAGATTAGAATTGAAACTGTAGTTGGCGCCGCAGCCTACAAGCAGTGGCAACAGCAGCCAAGGAATGAGAGTTCGCATCGGATCGTTTCCCTATAAATGAAGCGGTCAGTGTAACACAGCCCGCATTTAGCGGGCTGTGTTGGCTGAGGTGAGTCTTACTGACCTTTTTGCTGGTACTTTTGATAGAGCTGATTGTGGCGGTTATCCAGATCAATCTGTCGGCCGTCTATATAGATGGCGTCAATCTTGGCTTGGCCCATGTCCAACAGGTCTCCGTCACTGACGATGACGTTGGCCCGAAACCCTTGCTCCAATGCCCCCATGTCGGTAAGCCCCATGATCTGTGCGGGCTGATAGGTGATCGCCTTCAGGGCTTCGTTGGCATCCAGACCATTGGCGGCGGCATAACCGGCTGCAAATGGCAGATTTCGACTGTCCCAGCTGCCTGGGTAAGCCAATGCTAGGCTGACGCCAGCGTCTTGAAGCAAGCTGGGAATGGTAAAGGGCAGGTCGAAGGCTTCGTGACGACGAAGCGGCAAGCCGTTGGCGTGGGTATAAACCACAGGCACCTGCTGGGCCACGAGCTGTTCGGTCAGGCGGTAGCTGTCGTAGCCACCGATGATCACCAGTTTGAGTCGATACTGCTGAGCCAGTTGCAGTGCTTGTTCGATCTGCTGCTGGCGGTCGGCATGAACGTACAGATTGATTTTGCCGTCAAACAGCGACTTCATTGCCAGCCAGCGCCGATCTTGTTTCTCTCGGCTCTGTTGGTTTTGATAATAGCCGTAGGCATCGGCAAAGGCTTGATGCAGCTCATCTAATGCTTGCTGCTGTACCTCTTTCTGTTGCTGCTGGCGTTTCTCATTAGTGGGGTGAAGCTTGAGTTCTGGCCAATACAGATGGAGGCCATCTAAAGGCTTCACCATGGCATCTTCAATGGTCCAGGCATCGAGGTTCAGCACCGAGGATTGCCCAGCCAGCATCTCACCGTGAGGGGTAATCTGAGCATGGGTGATGCCGTTTGAGCGTACCGTGGGAATCAGTTCAGAGTCCGGGTTGTAGGCTTGTACCGCATCGATTTGTGGATTGGTGCTGCCCACTTCATATTGATCCACCGTTGAGCGCACCATGCCGATCTCTTGTAGGCCTAATGTGCTGGCCATGGAGATAAGACCTGGGTAAACCCGCTTTCCTGAAGCGTCAACGACGATCGCGCCTTCAGGAGGGGTCAGTGGCGAGCCGATTTTCGCAATTCGACCATCGACCATCAGCAGGTCGGTGTCGGGCAGGGTACCTTGGGTGACCGTGTGCAGCGTGCCGCCTTGAATTAAGATGGCCTGACTTTGAGGTGCCGCCGGAATCAAGGTGGTTGCATATGAGGCCCAGCTAAGGACCATTGTTGCCAAAAGAATGAGTTGTTTCATGGTGGCTGCCCTTAGTGACTATGCTGGTGGTTGTGATGGTGGATCAAGCTGTCGCAATGCCAGAGAGGCTCTGGCTCTGGGGCGAGCTCCTCGCCCACGTCACCGGACAGATTGCTGGCCATCAGTTTTTGCAGTAGCGCTTGATATTCATCGTGAGCGGCCTTGCGTTGCAACCGGTCTTGATCGCGGTCGAACCGACGCACGCCATCGACCCAGGTGGATTCCACTTTGGCGTAAACCGATAGTGGCGCTTGATCCCAAAGCACCAGATCCGCCTGCTTACCCACCTCTAATGAGCCAGTGAGCTCATCCACTTTGAGCTGCTTAGCGGGATTGATGGTAACCATCTTTAGGGCATCTTCTGCGGACATATCGCAGTACAGCATCGATTTTGCCGCTTCTTGATTGAGCTTGCGGATCAGGTCGGCACTGTCAGAGTTGATGCTGGTGTTTACTCCTTTGCTCTGCATTAAACAGGCGTTTTGTGGAATGGCATCGTACACCTCAAATTTGTACGCCCACCAGTCGGAGAAGGTTGACGCGGTAGTGCCATATTCTGCCATCTCATCGGCGACCTTGTATCCTTCCAAGATGTGAGTGAAGGTTTGCACGTGGAAGCCTAACTCTTGAGATAAGCGCAGCAACATCAAGATCTCCGATTGTACGTAGGAGTGCACGTGGATATTACGGCTGCCTTCAAGGATCTCAATTAGGGTTTCCAGGCGCTCATTGGGGCGAGGTGCTAGGGCGTTACGTTTGCTGCGGCGACTGAGATCGTCATAAGCCAGCAGGGCGGCTTTGTGCTCTTTGGCGGCGCTAAATTGATCCGTCAGGTAAGCTTCGACGCCCATCCGAGTTTGCGGGAATCGGGAAACGTAGTTGTCTCCCCAATTGCTCTGTTTGACGTTTTCACCGAGGGCAAACTTAATGCTGGCTGGTGCTTGGGTAAATTTCAGTCCCTGCTCATCTTCACCCCAGCGCAGTTTAATTATCTGTGATTGGCCGCCAATGACGTTGGCACTGCCATGCAGCAGTTGAGCAGTGGTGACACCA
This sequence comes from Ferrimonas aestuarii, assembly GCF_005116665.1. GTDB lineage: Bacteria > Pseudomonadota > Gammaproteobacteria > Enterobacterales > Shewanellaceae > Ferrimonas > Ferrimonas aestuarii. The sequence goes on from NZ_SWCJ01000020.1 coordinate 41,772, forward strand.
CCAGCCAGAGCGCGATAGATGTGGATGTCTTCAGCATTTAGAGCATCCCCAATGCGTACCTCGGCGGTGTTGCTATCGGAAGCCTCATTGACCCCGCCGGTAATGGCAATGTGACTATGTTCATCAATGAGCCCAGGGGTGAGGTGTTTGCCTGAGGCATCGATCACCGTAAAACCGGATGGGGTTGAGAGATCATTGCCCAACTCGATAATTTTGCCCGCTTCAATGATGATATCGGCGTTGCTCATGACGCCATCGTCGGCAGAGGTCCAGATGGTGGCGTTTTTGATGTGAACCGATTCCGCGCTTAATGGTGCCGTGAGGCCGGACTCGTTATTGGGCCAACTGCTGCGGCTAATCAGAGTTTTGGGCGCAGGCTCTGACGCGGCGTCTTTGGACTCATTGGTCGATTGGCTAGCCATCAATTCGAATTGATGAACTTTGCCATTGGCATCGATAAGTTGACCAAAACTGCGCGCAGCAGAAAAGCTGGCGTTGAACTGGCCAATACCACTTAGCCCCAGCGCTTCCATTGCAATGAGCCCCTGCAACTGACCAAACTGCCAATTGAGATTCTCGAGGGCGATGTTGGTATCTCCCTGCTGAAGCTCTGCACTAAGATCGTCGCTGGTTAGGTCTAGGTTCAGCTTTAACGCGTTACCATTGAGTGTCAGTTGGTAGCTGTCCTGAAGCCCTTGAGTACTGGCACTGCTGCTGAGCTGAGGTCGACCTTGAATGTATATCTGTTCAATTTCGCCGTCGGTAAACAGGTTACCTGAAGCGATCACCAGATCGGCGCGATAGCCTTCAGCCAATTTGCCAGTAAAACTGCCGATGCCTGCATACTTGGCTGCGTTGGTGGTTAATGCGGCTAACGCGGTGTCTTGTGGTAAACCATGTTGAATGGCCGTTCGTAAACGAGGCCAGAACTTTTCGCTATCAATGCCGTGCTGAGTAATAGCAAATGGAATACCTGATTTAGCAACTAGAGCTAAATTAGCTGGGCTTCGTTCCCACTGGCGGAGTTGAGTTAAGTTAATTTCCAAACCCGAGGCTAATTCAGGTTTACGTGCTTGAGTCAGAGGTAAAATCAATTGAGCATCTTGTAACTCATTTAAACGCTCATACTCTAAGCCGGTTCCCACGAGAATGGGTGAGGAATGAAAAGGAGCTAACACCGCCAGCGCTTTCGGTAGATGGTTAGTGTTTTTAACTGAAAATATAACACGCTGATTACCAAAGTGTGACAAACTCTCCAGTGATTGGTTTAGTTCTGGCTTTTGATTACCGGTTTGTTGTTGCTGATACCAACGCGCATCTTTTAATGTTTGTCGAATTAGTGCGATGCTTCCCATTAGGGAGCTAGGATACTCTTGTTCAGAACTTCCTTTACTAAAAGAAAGAAATTGTGCTCCCTCGACAGGGTATATCAGTTCAGCGGTTGGGTCCTTGGATAAGGATGCACTGAGTGATTGTCCCTGAAATATTCCGTCAAAATGACTCGACTGAACCGAAGTGAATCCATTATTGACCCAAGATGTCGCTATATCGGTATCGGCTTTAAAGTAAGGCTGCCATTTCATATCGGCATGAATGGCTCGGTTTTGAATCTTGGCTCCCGGTAATTCCGCCAAATAGTGTGGGCCGTCACCCTCATATTCGGAATATTGCCAGTCGATACCGTAACTGGTGTAGGGGTCGATAAAACCTGGGTAAACAATCTTGTTATCTAGGTTTATTTCTAATGATCCCTTAGGGATTTCATTGCTATCAGAAATAGATAAAATCTTTTTATTTCTTATGGTTATGCTAGCGTTATGTAACGTTTTTCCCGGAGACAGCATCAGGGTAGCGTTGCTGAAGGTGATGAAGTTGTCGCTATTATTGGCGATGGCTTCGATACGCTGAGTAGGAGAGGCCCAGCCATAATGGCTGACTGTTAGGGCACACGCCAACAGAGTTAAGGGTCTCAAGGTTTGAGTGTATGGCATCCATTTTCCTTTATTGTTATTCCTGAGCGGCATACATTATCTCTACATACTCTTAACACATCAAATAAGCTTCAAGAGTTCAGGATAAAAAAAGGCTGCCATTGGCAGCCTTAGACTAGTTCTTTGTAACTAAATATTAAATTAGGAACTCTTCTAGAGAGCGACCCTGATCCAATTGTTCTTTGATGGCTTTTGGAGTACGGCCTTGGCCGGTCCAAGTAATCTCTTCGCCGTCAACAACAATCATATATTTAGGTGGGCGAGGAGCACGCTTTTTACGTGGTGCACTGCCTTCTAATGCATTTAATTCGTCAACGCTAATGCCATCTTCCGCAAGCTGCTTACGAATGGCTTCAATTTTAGCGATACGTTCAGCTTGGGCTGCTTGCTCTTCGGCAGCTTCAGCTTCGCGATCATCAGCAATTTTTTGAAGTTTAGCGATAACGTCTTGCAGTTCGTCTAGTTCTAGCTCTTTAACTTGAGCTTTCAATCGACGACCGTGAGTTAGAATTTCTAAGAAATCAGCCATGGTGGTTAAACCCAATTTGAAGTGTTTATTTAAGTCGTGTTTTAGATTAGCACGCTGATTTTAATTTGTCTTGAGTAATAATTAATAAATTACACTTTAGAGAATAATCAATTGCTACTATCCATGACAATTACAGCTAATCAAAGTTCCATACTATTAATATCAAAAAGTGAATAATTGATCTTTGAGCTGATTGCTGCGTAAAAAATCACCATCAGGCTCCGTTTATCAGGTTGACGTTTACGTCAACAGTAATTAGAGTGGACTTTAATGTGATGTGTCAAATCAGGCAGTAAACAAAGGACGTACTATGAAAATTTTAGTTCCAGTAAAGCGCGTCGTAGACCCTTATGTAAAGGTGAGGGTTGCTGCGGATGAAAGTGGCGTGGACCTAGCAAATTTGAAGATGGCCATTAACCCTTTCTGTGAAATTGCTGTAGAAGAAGCTGTGCGACTCAAGGAGAAGGGGCAAGCAGCGGAAGTGATCGTGGTATCAGTTGGGCCTAAGGTGGCTCAAGAGCAGCTGCGTACCGCGATGGCTTTAGGGGCCGATCGTGCCATCTTAGTTGAACATGACCAAGAACTAGCGCCGCTTTCTATTGCTAAGGTACTAAAAGCCATTATCGACAAAGAGCAGCCAGGTCTGGTGTTGTTTGGTAAACAAACCATTGACGGCGATAACAATCAGACGGCACAGATGACCGCCGCGTTGGCAAAAATGGGTCAAGCAACGTTCGCTTCTACTATAGATGTAGAGGGAGAGCAGGTTACTGTGGCTCGAGAGATCGACGGTGGTATTCAGACTCTGAGCATCAAACTGCCTGCGGTGGTGTCTGCCGATCTACGATTGAACGAGCCCCGTTACGCTTCACTGCCTAACATCATGAAAGCCAAGCGCAAGCCGTTGGAAACCGTATCCGTCGACGATTTGGAAGTGACTCTTAAATCTCACCAAAACACCTTGAAGGTAACTGCCCCAGCTGAGCGTAGCGGCGGCGTAATGGTGGGCTCTGTGGAAGAGTTGGTTGAAAAGCTAAAGAATGAAGCGAAGGTGGTCTAATGGCGATTCTAATTATTGCGGAGCTGGATAAGCAGTCTCTAAGTGTTGAATGCGCCAAGGCCGTTGGCGCAGCATCTAAGATTGGTGGTGATGTTCATCTGTTGATTGCTGGTGATCAAGTTGCATCTGCCGCGGAACAGGGCGCAGCCTTAGCTGGAGTCACAAAGGTGCTGGTGGCCGACAATGGATGCTATCAGCATCAGTTGGCTGAGCCGATGGCGGATCTGATTGTGGATCTGGCGTCTGATTACTCACACATCATTGCGGTGGCCAGTGCCAAAGGCAAAGACATCTTGCCTCGGGTCGCGGCTTTGTTGGATGTGGCGCAGCACTCGGATCTGGTGGCCATCGAGTCTGAGGATACCTTCGTTCGTCCTATCTATGCAGGCAATGCCTTGGCAACGGTGCAGAGCTTGGATGCCATTAAGGTATTGACCATTCGTGGTTCGGCGTTTGATGCCGTGGCCGAGCAAGCTCCTGCTGCCATCGAAGCGGTAGACATTGTCAAAGAGAACACTCTGAGCAGCTTTGTCAGCGAAGAGTTGGTTCAGTCTGAGCGTCCAGAATTGGGGGCAGCCCGCGTGGTGATCTCCGGTGGTCGAGGTCTGGGAAGCGGTGAGAACTTCGCCATCATCGAAGCGCTAGCTGACAAGTTGGGCGGTGCCATCGGCGCATCTCGCGCAGCCGTTGATGCGGGTTTTGTGGCCAACGATCTTCAGGTTGGTCAAACCGGTAAGATTGTGGCACCTGAGCTTTACATTGCCGTTGGCATCTCTGGCGCCATTCAGCATTTGGCGGGCATGAAAGAGTCTAAGGTGATTGTGGCGATCAACAAAGATCCCGATGCGCCCATCTTCCAAGTGGCGGATTATGGCCTAGAGGCGGATCTGTTTGAGGCTGTTCCAAAGCTAACTGAGCTGCTATAAATGTGAGGTAACTCACAAAATGGCGGCATCTGCTGGTCAAGTGAGGGGCACTTGCGGGTAGAATGCCGCCTTCGTATTTTGATGAATACGGTTACCGCTAGGTAGAGGCGCATCGCCTATCAGTAGATCGGAAGAGGTTGATACCCTTTGAGGCCGATTGAAAGGAGTCGATGCCGAAGTGGCTGAGCCATCGAACTCAGTTGCTGGGGTTATTCTTAATAGGAATGACACTGCCATAGTAATCTCCGACAGGATGTTGGAATGCTTGATTTACTATGGAGCGCTACTGAAAGGACGGTGGTCTATTATGTCCCCCCTCGATCTTCGATCGTGTCAGTTGCCTCCATCGCCAACTAAAAAGAAAAGATTTGACGATGGCTTTATTAACTTACGCCGACTCGGCGCTGTCTCTGTTACCTCCTGTGATTGCGATTGGCATGGCCATCGTAACGCGAAAAGTCCTGTTATCCCTGGGTTTGGGGATCGCCATTGGTGTGCTAATGCTCACCGGTTTTGCTCCTATGGAAGCCGCTAGCAATTTAGGTGGCCGCGTTCAGGGGTTATTTTGGAGCGAAGGGGCTCCCAGCGCTTGGAATTTGTACACTCTAGGTTTCCTATTATTGCTGGGGGTGATGACCGCCCTTATTTCGGTATCTGGAGCCACTCGAGCGTTTGCTGACTGGGCTCGCCAGCGCATCCGCTGTGGCCGCGATGCCAAGCTGATGACCATCGCCCTTGGGGTGGTGATCTTCATCGATGATTATTTCAATACCCTAGTGGTGGGCTCTGTCGCTCGTCCGGTGACTGACCATTATCAGGTCTCCCGCGAGAAGCTGGCGTACTGTATCGACTCAACCTCTGCGCCCATCTGCGTCATTTCGCCGATCTCCTCTTGGGGCGCATACATCATCGCCTTGATTGGTGGGTTGCTCACTACCCATGGAGTCACTGATATTGGCTATTTGAGCGCCTTTATTCAGATGGTTCCCATGAATTTCTATGCGGTGTTTGCGTTTGCGCTATTGCTGGCGGTGGTCTATTTCGGTCTTGATGTAGGCCCCATGGCTCAAGCGGAGCAGCGGGCTCGCCGCGGTCAATTGTGGGATGAAACCAAGGGAGCTCCTGCCGGGGAAGAGCTGGATCTGCCGGAAGCCGATAATGGCCGAGTATGGGGCCTGTTGGCACCGATCGGCTTTTTGATTCTACTCACCGTTACCATGATGCTCTACTCCGGTGGTCAAGCATTGGCTGCGGACGGCAAGTCGTTTAGCGTTATCGGTGCATTTGAAAACACCGATGTGGCTTGGTCACTGTTCTATTCTGCTTTGGCTGGCGTTCTGTTTACTGCCGGTTACTGTTTGCAGCAGCGAGTGCCGGTGGGTTATATCGTCAAGGCGCTGTTCAGCGGTCTGAAGTCGATGATGCCAGCTATCTACATCCTGCTGTTCGCTTGGACCATCGCCGGGGTGATCAGTGATATGGAAACAGGTAAATACATGGCGTCCATGGCTCAAGGCAATCTGCCGACGTGGAGTCTGCCCGCACTGCTGTTTTTGCTCAGCGGTTTTGCGGCCTTTGCCACCGGGACCAGTTGGGGAACCTTCGCCATCATGTTGCCTATCGCAGCCAACATGGCTGAAGCGGTAGAGATCACCATGATGTTGCCTATGTTGGCGTCTGTCTTGGCTGGGGCGGTATTTGGCGATCACTGCTCACCCATCTCTGATACCACCATTTTGTCTTCCACAGGGGCAGCCTGCCACCACATCGATCACGTGACCACCCAGCTGCCTTATGCGGTGATGACCGCCATCATCTCTTTGGTTGGCTACCTGGTACTCGGCATTACCGGCTCCACCGTTGCGGGCTTTGCCTGTGCCAGTGTGGCTTTGGTGATTGTGGTGACGTTGTTGAAGCGTCGCTGTGAGCCTTCTTGCCAATAAGTTGGCTGAGAGTGTGATGTAGCTTCGGGGGGCCAAATGGCCCCCCGCGCATTGGTGGCAGCCTAGGGTGCTTTTCGGTAGACTGGCGCCACCAAGACAACGGAGGAATAACGTGGCTCAGCTCTATTTTTACTATTCGGCAATGAATGCTGGAAAATCCACCTCACTTTTGCAATCGGCCTACAACTACCGCGAGCGAGGCATGGAAGTGCTAGTGATGACCGCTGGCCTTGATGATCGCTACGGCATCGGCAAAGTGACCTCTCGAATAGGGCTTACCTCCGATGCCCTTATCTATCGTAAGGAAGACGATCTGATTGAGATGGTGTGTAAAGAACATGAGCAGAAGCCGGTTAACTGCGTCTTGGTGGATGAGTGTCAGTTTCTCACCAAAGATCAGGTACGCCAATTGACCTACCTAGTCGACAAGATGGACATTCCGGTGCTGTGTTACGGCCTGCGTACCGATTTCCAAGGTGAGCTATTCCCCGGTGCTCAGTATCTGTTGGCTTGGGCTGACAAATTGGTGGAACTGAAAACCATCTGCCACTGCGGTCGCAAGGCCAATATGGTGGTGCGGTTAGATGGCGAAGGTAATCCCGTCAAAAATGGCGATCAGGTTCAGATAGGCGGTAACGACAGCTACGTGTCGATGTGTCGCTTACACTATCGTGAACTGGCTTGGGACTGAGACTGCTTATAATACCATCCTGAATAAATATCTGGTCATTATTGCTTGCCTAAATCGTTTCACTCTTCGTTGCGAGACTTGTTGTTAGAGCCACTAGCATCGGCGTCTCGCGTATTGATTGAAACGATTTATTCGGCGCACTAGATAGATCACTTACTTAATCAGAATGGTATAACTAGGCCAGTGCATTGAACTTTTTTCATATTCGAACTGGATAATCGCTAAACCACTGCTACGCTTAAGTTAATGTGATCATCCTTAGCTAGCGTAGAGTGTGTTGCCGGACGTAGTTTCCGGCTTTTTTTTGCCTGAAATTCGTCATGGGAGTGGTGCTGAAGTAAAGGAATAACTTGGAGTTAAAGTCGTGAAGCGGGGGGAAGTGAGAGTCGATAGGTGAAAGGGTCGAGCGAGGTAGGTCGGCATCCTTGCCGTCCAGGTGGTGTTCAGAGTTAGCGAATGTTGGCAACCAACTCTTTAATTTGAGCGCGTAACCAGCGGTTGGCTTTGCTCTCTTCAAGTTTCGCGAGGTAGGTCAGATACAGCGGAATCTTAGGCAGTTCAAAAGAGATGTTCAGTGGTGCCAAATTGAACTGGCTGCCGTAGTGTTCCCACAACCATTTACTGATTACCACAACCCCATCAGATTCTTGCGCCATCATCATGGCATTGAATGGGTTGTTGGTGTCCATTATCACGTCACGGTCATCTACTTTTGTGTGCTGCATGCGTTCAAATACGCCAATCTGACCTGGCGCGTAACGGAAGTGGCGCAGTCCAACGAAAGTATCTCGGTCAATCTCTTTGTTCTGTGCTGGATGGCCTTCGCGAGCCAGAGCAATGAGTTCGGTAGAGTAAAGCAGCTCTTGCTTGATGCTGGCCATGGCGAGTTTTGAGGTCACCAAGCATACGTCGTTGTTGTCAATCTGCAGGCTGTCGATGATTCGAGAATCTTCCTCGATAAGGCCATAGATAGAGAGGCTGAGCTGGCTATTTAATACTTCAATGTGCTTAGCAAGTGGGTGCAGCATCTCAAGATCCAGCACGTGGTTAGCGGCGATGCGGAATCGACGCTTGCTGGTGGCTGGATCAAAGTCACTCAAACTCTCTACACCATCCTGAAGCAGGTCCAGTGCAGCATTGACGTAGTTATAGAGCTCCATGGCGTAATCAGTGGGCTCTAAACCTGTGCTGGTGCGAGTAAAAAGAGGGTGGTTGAAGTACTTACCTAGCTTTGTCAAAGATTGGCTGACCGCACTTGGGGTCACATTGAGTTTGCGCGCCGCCTTGCTCAAACTACCGGTAAACACCACCGCACGAAATACGATTAACAATCGTATGTCGATGGAGTCAAAGTCATGGGTTAAAACTGGCATGTCGCGCTCCATATTGAAGTAGCTAATTTCAAAGATTAGAAACAGTTTAGTTGATTGGATAGATGGGTGTTCTGCTAATGCAGACGAGTGATGAAACTCACTTAAAAATCACAACTCGTACAGAGTAACTGCAGGATTTTAGTGAACGTGAGTATCTATGAGAACTTATTCTGATTTTGTGATCAATTTCAAATAAATGTTTTTTGGTTGGGGGTTTTTGCAGCGGTTTTGGCATTGAAAATCTACCTAGTTAGAGGTAGGTGCGGGACGCTCCCTACCACAACTATTGGGTTTTGAATACTAGCGCTCTAGCTCCGGTAGATGTTTAAACTGCGTTAACGACTCTGGGTTAGATAATGCATCGGTATTGTTGACCGATTCGCCATGAATCACTTTTCTTACCGCCACCTCAACCAATTTGCCCGACAGGGTTTTCGGAAGGTCTGCCACTGCAATGATTTTTGCTGGCACATGCCTTGGGGTGGTGTTGCTGCGAATCTCCAATTTGATCTGCTGTTTCAACTCTTCATTTAGCTCAAACCCGGGCTTTAACACCACAAACAGCACTACCCGTACGTCATCTTGCCAATTCTGACCAACGGCCAAGCTCTCCTGCACCGCATCAATCTTCTCCACTTGGCGATAGATCTCGGCGGTACCGATGCGAACCCCTCCGGGGTTGAGAACCGAATCACTGCGGCCATGGATAATGAGTCCACCCTGCTCAGTGTGCTCGGCATAGTCTCCATGTGCCCACACGTTATCAAAGCGATTGAAGTAGGCATCTTGATAGCGACTGTTATCTGGGTCGTTCCAAAAGCCGATGGGCATGGATGGAAACGGTGTGGTGCATACCAGTTCACCTTTACCGCTGGTGACAGCCTTGCCTGCATCATCGAAAACCTGCACGTCCATCCCTAGGCCTAAGCACTGCAACTGGCCTCGATACACCGGCTTAATGGGGTTGCCTAGGGCAAAGCAGGAGACGATGTCGGTGCCACCGGAGATGGAGCTTAAGCACAGATCATCTTTTATATGACGATAGACAAAGTCAAAACCCTCGTGGGCCAGAGGTGAACCGGTGGAGAGCAGGGCTTTGATATGAGGCAGTTTATGCTGACTCGCCGGGTGGTATTCCGCCTTTTCCAGTGCCGCAATGTACTTGGCGCTGGTGCCAAACACGCTGACCTCCTCCTGCTCAGCCAGTTGCCATAACACGTCTGGACCTGGGTGAAAGGGGCTACCATCGAATAGCACCAAGGTGGTACCACAGGCGAGGCCGGAAACCAACCAGTTCCACATCATCCAGCCGCAGGTGGTGAAGTAGAACAGTACGTCCTGACGTGACAGATCCGTATGCAGGCGGTGCTCTTTCAGGTGCTGCAATAAGGTGCCGCCAGCACCATGGACAATGCATTTTGGCTTGCCTGTGGTGCCGGAGCTGTAAAGGATATAGAGGGGGTGGTTGAACGGCAGCTGGGCAAACTCGATATGGCGAGCGCCGTTGCCCACGGCTTCAGACCAGCTGATGCCGTCAAGCTCAATGTCTTCTGGCAGCTCATCAAAGGCTGGCACCACAATCAGCTGTGCGAGCGCATCTAAACCTGCGGCGATGGCGGCGACCTTATCGCGGCAATCGATGATCTTGCCGTTATAGCGATAGCCGCTGGCGGCGACGAGCACCTTAGGTTTTATTTGGCCGAAGCGGTCGATAACGCCATTGAGGCCAAAGTCTGGCGAGCATGAGCTAAAGGTGGCTCCAATGCTGGCACTGGCTAGCATGGTTACCACGGTCTCGATGCGGTTGGGCATAAAGGCGGCCACACGATCGCCAACTTGCACCCCTTGAAGCTTTAGGTGATGGGCCAGCTTAGCCACTTGGTGATACAAGTCATTGTACGACAACGCTTGCCGCTGACCCGCTTCATCTCGGTAGACTAAGGCGATGCGATCGTCGCTATGACGCAGCAGGTTCTCGGCGAAGTTAAGCTTGGCATCGGGAAAAAATTGAGCGCCAGGCATCTTGTCTTGGTGGATAAGACCGCGCTCGCCCATCTCTCCCAATACCCCAAACTGCTGCCACACCTGACGCCAGAACAGCTCAGGCTGATCCACGCTCCAGCGGTGTAGTTGGGGGTAGTCTTCCAGCTTCAGGCACAGCTCTTTATTGATATGACGACGAAACTGTGTCATTTGGCTGGCGTCGATGCGAGCCTGACTGGGCTGCCACAAGGGCGTGGAAACGGATGAGGTAGTCATGACACACACTCCTTGTGTTGTTGCTTGTGTTGTTTAGCGAGTATGGCCTGAGCCACTTTGCTTTGGGGGGCTTTATTGAGCTGCTGGCAGATATGATTGCCGGCAATGATGAGTCTTTCCAGATCAACGCCAGTATCCATGCCTAAGCCGTGTAGCATGTACACCAGATCTTCGGTGGCCAGATTGCCACTGGCTCCAGGAGCGTAAGGACAGCCGCCAAGACCGGCTACTGCGCTGTCGATGCGGCGAACGCCCAGATCCAAGCAGGCCAAAACGTTGGCTAGGGCTTGGCCGTAAGTATCGTGGAAATGCAGTGCTAATGCCGACACGGGCACCCGCTCGGCTACGGCGGCCACCATCGCCTTGGCTTTGGCTGGGGTGCCTACTCCTACGGTGTCCCCAAGGGAGATCTCATAGCAGCCCATCTGGTATAGGCGCTCAGCCACGTCGGCGACTTTGGGTATCTCAATCTCGCCATCGATTGGGCAGCCTAAGGTGCAGGAAACGTAGCCTCGTACCGGAAGTTTCTGGGCACGGGCAGCGGCCATCACTGGCTCAAACCGAGCCAAAGATTCGGCGATGGAGCAGTTGATGTTGCGCTGACTGAACCCCTCAGAGGCTGCGCCAAACACCGCCACTTCGTCGGCCTGGGAAGCCACTGCGGTTTCAAACCCTTTCAAGTTAGGGGTTAGGGCAGAGTAACGAATGCCGCTCCGACGTTCGATTCGCTGCATCAGCAGATCGGCATCGGCCATCTGAGGCACCCATTTAGGAGAGACAAAACTGGCCGCCTCAATGTGGGTTAGCCCAGTATCAGAGAGTAAGTTAACCAGCTCGATGCGCTGCTCTAGGGTGACCGCAGGCTCATTCTGCAGGCCATCTCGAGGGCCAACTTCGATGATCTCGACGTTGTCGTTCATCAGGCCTCCTCAGCTAGGGCTTCCAGTGCCACTAGCTCTGCGCCATCGTTAACTTGAGCGCCGCCAGCGTAGGGCAGCGCCGTTACCTTACCTTTAAAGGGCGCACTGATGGTGTACTCCATCTTCATTGCTTCCATCACCAGCAGAGCTTGACCGGCGTCAACAACGTCATCAACCTGACACAGTAGTGACACCACGGTGCCATTCATTGGCGCCTTAAGCTCATCCATGCCACCCCCTTCAGCCTGTTGTCCCAGATGTTTCACAGGTGACAAGGTTAATGGCCCATGGCGTAAAAACAGCGTCAAGCTGTCGCCCTGATCTTGGCAGTGCCAGTGACGAAGATGACCATCGTGCTCAATGCTGATTCGATCTTCGATGAGGTTTAGGGTGATCCCGTGGCCTTGGTAAGTGAAGTGAGGCCAGCGCCCCTGAAGTGCTATCTGGTACTGCTCACCATGTTCATCTTCAAGGTGGTGCTTGGTCTGAGGGGGCTGGTTAAGGCGAAAGCCCTGAGTCTCAGTATTGAGCCCGTGAGCGGCGAGAGACAATAGGCTGTCGCTCGGTTTGGGCCGACTCAGCAAGGCGGCGGCAGCGATGACCGCCAATTGGCGCTCATCATCCTTGGCAAACAATGCCTCTCGATTGCGTTCGATAAAGCCGGTATCCAGAACGGCATTTCGAAAATCACCGTGATCGATGATGGCCCGCAAAAAGGCCAAATTACTGGTAAGCCCTGCGAGTCGGGTCTGCGTTAACCCCTGACTTAAGCGAGACAGCGCTTGGTTGCGGTCGCTGCCAAAACTGATGATCTTGGCGATCATCGGATCGTAGTGACTGCTGATGGCATCGCCGGCCATAACGCCGGTATCCAGTCGCAAGTTATCTGGAACTTCGAATTGGGTCAGGGTGCCCGTTGCGGGCAGAAAGTCTCGCTCTGGGTCTTCTGCATACAGGCGCACCTCGACACTGTGGCCTTTGACCTCTATCTGCTCCTGAGTCAGAGGCAGCGGCTCACCACTGGCCACCTTAAGCTGCCAATGCACCAGATCTTGGCCGGTCACCAGTTCAGTGACCGGGTGCTCTACCTGCAGGCGGGTGTTCATCTCCATAAAGTAGAAGCGGCCTTGAGGGTCGAGCAGAAACTCCACGGTACCGGCGCCGCGGTAATGGATGGCCTGCGCCGCCTTTACCGCTGCGGTGCCCATCTCTACTCGCAGGGCATCGCTTAGGCCTGGGGCGGGCGCTTCTTCGACCACTTTTTGGTGGCGGCGCTGCACCGAACAGTCGCGGTCAGACAGATACACACAGTTGCCGTGGGTGTCGGCGAACACTTGAACTTCCACGTGGCGAGGCGCAGCCAGATAGCGCTCTAGCAGCAATTGGTCATTGCCAAATGCAGAGGCCGCTTCCCGGCGTGCAGTGGCCAAGGCGGCGCTCAGTTCACTGGCCTGCTCAACAATGCGCATCCCTTTACCGCCGCCACCATAGGCGGCTTTCACCAGTAGCGGATAGCCTATTTTCTCGGCTTCCTCGGTGAGTTTGGCATCGGATTGGTCGTCGCCGTGATAACCGGGCAGCATGGGGACGCCAGCTTGCTCCATGATCACCTTAGCGGCGCTCTTAGAGCCCATCTTTTGGATGGCATCGGCAGTGGGGCCAATAAACTGGATTCCGGCCTGTTCACAGCCTTGGGCGAATTCTGGGTTTTCCGAGAGGAAGCCATACCCTGGATGGATGCCATCCACACCATGGCGTTTGGCCAGCTCAATGATCTCATCGCCCTTTAGGTAGGACTCAGTGGCGGCAGCTGGGCCGAGCAGCAGGGCTTCATCTGCCATCAATACGTGCTGTGCACCTCGGTCGACGTCGCTGTAAACCGCCACGGTCGCAACCCCGAGTTGCTGGCAGGTTTTTATCACTCGACAGGCGATCTCGCCGCGGTTGGCAATCAATACTTTAGTTAACATCCTGACTTTCCTTGGAGTGGCCCTTGTCTTGGTTATTGGTCTGAACCCAGTTCGGGGTGCGCTTTTCGAAAAATGCCCCTAATCCCTCTTGGCCTTCATCGGAGACTCGAAGCTGGGCGATGGCGCTGGAGGTAAGATCCGCCAACGGCTCATCAAAAGGGTGACCGTCAATCTGTTTCAATAGGCTTTTGCAGGCCTGCATCGCTTTCGGGCCGTTGGCGGTGATGGTGGCAATCATCTGCTCAGCATCTTGCTCGAGGTTATCCGTGAGCTCATGAATTAGCCCGAGCTTCAGTGCGGTTTCGCTATCAAAGCGTTCGGCGGTCATCATGTAGCGACGGGATTGGCGCTGGCCGATGGCTCTGGCAACAAAGGGGCTGATGACCGCAGGAATGAGCCCCAGTTTGACCTCGGACAGGCAGAACCGCGACCGTGGTGTCGCCATGGCGATGTCGCAGCAGGCGATAAGTCCTAGGGCGCCGCCGAACGCCGCACCATCCACCAGAACTAGGGTGGGAGAGGGGAAGGCGTCGAGGCGATGCATCAATCTCGCCAACTCTTTGGCGTCACTGAGGTTGTGCGCTTCGCTCATCTTGGCTTGGCTTTTCATCCACGCCAGATCGGCGCCGGCGGAGAAGTGCTTGCCATTGGCTCGCAGTACCAGCAGTTGTGGTGGCTGAGCTTCCAGCTGAGCCAGTGCCCCATTGAGCTCCGCAATCATGGCATCGCCGAAGGCGTTGTGCTTCTCTGGTCGATTGAGGGTCAAGGTGGCGACCCCGCCCTGTTGCGTCAATTGAATCTGTTCAAACATGGCTTACATCCTAAACACACCAAATTGGGTCGGTTGCACCGGAGCGTTCATGGCGGCGCTTAACGCCAGCCCCACCACTTCACGGGTTTGCGCTGGGTCGATGATGCCGTCATCCCACAGCCTGGCACTGGCGTAGTAGGGATGCCCTTGGCGTTCATACTGGTCGACGATTGGCGCTTTGAACTGCTGCTGAGCCTGTTCACTCCAGCTCTCGCCTTTGCGTGCTAGGGCGTCGGATTTCACCTGCGCCAACACGTTGGCGGCTTGTTCGCCACCCATGACCGAAATGCGGGCGTTAGGCCACATCCACATCATGGTGGGGTCATAGGCGCGGCCGCACATGCCGTAGTTGCCGGCACCGTAACTGCCACCGATGACCACGGTGAATTTGGGCACTCGGGCACAGGAGACCGCCGTCACCAGCTTGGCACCGTGTTTGGCGATCCCTTGGTGTTCATACTTTTTGCCCACCATAAAGCCGGTGATGTTTTGTAGGAACAGCAGGGGGATGTTGCGCTGACAGCACAGCTCGATGAAGTGAGCGCCCTTCAGAGCCGATTCGGAGAACAGAATGCCGTTGTTGGCAATGATGCCAATGGGGTGGCCGAAGAGTTTGGCAAAGCCGCACACTAACGTGGCGCCATAGCCCGCTTTGAACTCATCGAAGTCGGAGTCATCCACAATGCGAGCGATCACCTCTCGCACTTCGAAGGGCTGTTTTAGGTTGTCGCCGACGATGCCGTACAGCTCTGCGGCGTCATAGCGGGGAGGTTTGACCGCCTCCAGTGGCGAGTGCTGAGCCTTGTGGTGATTGAGGCGCGCCACACTTTGGCGAGCCAGTTCGATGGCGTGACGGTCATCGTCGGCCAGATGGTCCGCAACCCCTGAGATCTGGGTATGAACGGCGCCGCCACCAAGCTCTTCGGCGGTCACCTCTTCTCCGGTCGCCGCTTTCACCAGTGGCGGTCCACCTAAGAAGATGGTGCCTTGCTCTTTGACGATGATCGACTCGTCGGCCATTGCCGGCATGTAGGCACCACCGGCGGTACAAAGCCCAAGCACCACCGCAATTTGTGGGATGCCTTTGGCGGACATATTGGCTTGGTTAAAGAAGATGCGGCCAAAGTGGTCTTTGTCTGGGAACACCTCATCCTGCCTCGGCAGGAAGGCGCCGCCGGACTCCACCAAGTAGATGCAGGGCAGGTGGCACTTATCGGCAATCTCTTGAGCTCGAAGGTGCTTTTTTACCGTCAACGGGTAGTAGGTGCCGCCTTTTACGGTGGCATCGTTGGCAACAATCATGCACTCAATGCCACTGACTCGGCCAATACCGGCAATCACACCGGCGGCAGGAACTTCATCTTCGTAGCATTCAAACGCCGCCAGTTGGCTGATCTCAAGGAAGGGGGCGCCGGGATCCAGTAGCTGTTCCACGCGCTCTCGCGGTAGCAATTTTCCTTGGCTTAAGTGTTTGTCTCGGGCACGCTCACTGCCACCGGGCAGGATGCGGGCGAGGGTTTGGCTCAGTTCAGACACGCGTTGATTCATGTCGTTATGGCGCTGAATAAAGCCGGAATCTTGTGAGTTCACATTGGAGTTTAGAATGGTCACTGTGGTTATCCTTAACGGGAAGCCTAGATGGCCGCTTTACGGCGTCATAGGCTTCCTGGGTGATGACACTCTTAAATGTTTGCTGTCTCTTTGCGCCGTCTGCTGCCGTTGACTAAGCCGGCTTGTCGGCGCAATAGCCAGAGCAACCAGAAAGAGTTGGGCTGACTGTTGCCCTCATCTTTCTGGTGCTCATCTCTGCGGCTATTCGGTTTCGATAAACAGCTCGCGGCCGATGAGATAACGGCGAATCTCTGAGGTGCCAGCTCCAATTTCATACAGCTTGGCGTCACGGAGCAGGCGTCCGGTGGCAAACTCGTTGGTATAGCCGTTGCCACCCAGTAGCTGAATGGCATCCAGTGCCATTTGAGTGGCCAGTTCTGCGCTGTAGAGGATGGCGCCTGCGGCGTCTTTGCGGGTGGTCTCTTTACGGTCACAGGCACTGGCGACCGCATAAACGTAGGCTCTAGCCGCATTTGAGCGGGTGTACATGTCCGCAACCTTACCCTGAACCAGTTGGAACTGACCAATCGGCTGGCCAAACTGCTCACGCTGGTGGATGTAGGGCACCACCTGATCCATACAGGCGGCCATGATCCCCAGCGGTCCAGCAGCTAAAACCACACGCTCGTAGTCCAGACCGCTCATTAGCACTTTGGCGCCATTGCCAACGCCGCCGAGGACGTTCTCTACCGGTACTGGGGTGTTATCGAATACCAGCTCACAGGTGTTGGAGCCGCGCATGCCTAGCTTGTCTAATTTGGGTGACTGGCTAAAACCAGCGAAGCCTTTCTCGACGATGAAGGCGGTCACCCCTTTGGGGCCGGCGTCCACATCGGTCTTGGCGTAGATCACAAAGGTGTCGGCATCGGGACCGTTGGTGATCCACATCTTAGTGCCGTTTAACAGGTAGTGATCCCCGTCGAGGCGGGCGGTCAGTTTCATGGAGATAACGTCAGAACCGGCGTTTGGCTCCGACATCGCTAGCGCACCAACGTGCTCGCCACTGACCAGCTTTGGCAGGTACTTGGCTTTCTGAGCGTCGTTGCCGTTGCGGTTGATTTGGTTAACGCACAGGTTGGAGTGAGCCCCATAGGATAGGCCCACGGAAGCGCTGGCTCGGGAGATCTCCTCCATGGCGATGGCGTGAGCCAGATAGCCCATGTCAACGCCGCCATACTCTTCACTGACGGTAATGCCCAATAGCCCCATGTCGCCGAGCTTGCGCCAGAGCTGATTGGGAAATTGGTTGGATTGGTCGATGTCGGCGGCGAGCGGAGCGATCTCTGCTTGGGCAAAATCGCGTACCGAGTCGCGCAGCATCTCAAGCGTATCGCTGAGGCCGAACTGAAAACTGCTTTGATAAAGGCTCATTGCTTCTCCCCTGGTTCCTTTTGGGCAGTTGCACTGGCGGCACTCTGAAATAGAGTCAGGCCGCGAAAATAAGAGACCCGCCGATTATTATTGTTTGGCGGTGAGCTCTTGCAGTGCCTGCTTACATTGTGTCTCTGCTGAGCTGAGTTCCATCATCAGCACCTTGATGTCGTCCATCTGCTGCTGAAGTTGGCTTTTCTTTGAATCGATTAACTCCAACATGGTATGCAACTGAGTGCCGCTGCTCTTATCGGCGTCGTACAGATCGAACAATCGGCCAGTCTCTGCCAGTGAGAAACCCAGACGTTTGCCCCTAAGGATCAGTTTTAAACGCACTTTGTCTTGCACGCTGTAGATGCGTGTTTGTCCGCGGCGGGTCGGACTGAGCAGTCCCTGATCTTCATAGAAGCGAATGCTACGGGTGGTGATGTCGAACTCCCTAGCCAAGTCGCTGATGGAGAAGGTTTGCTCTGCTTCGTTACTCATGTTGTTACCGAACTGTCTGAAGATAAATTCACCATATCGGAAGTTTACGTAAAGGTAAAGTTATCATCCAGTGTAGTCGTTAAGTTTCCGCTAAGGGTGAGAAAAAATGCCCAGTGGATGTTTGAAAGCTAACAAGCTGAATTCTTTTCCTGTTTGAGCTCGCTGCTGCCGTTAGAACTCAAGACCCTTAGTCATTGGTCGAATAGGGCGCGCTGGTTAATTTTGCTACAACTGAGTTCATGGTTTTTGCTTGCCCCAATTTCAAGGATGACAACATGACTCACGCTAAGATTCGCGAACTTCAGCGCCACGCCTGGCAACAGCCGCAAGCCTATTGGTCTCAAGCGGCGGCCGCCATCGATTGGATAACGCCGCCTAAAGAGGTCTTTCAGCCCCAGCCTTTTGGTCTGGGGCAGTGGTTTCCCGGTGCCAGCTTAAATACCTGCTATAACGCCGTTGACCGTCATGTGGAAGCGGGACGAGGTGAGCAGGTGGCCATTCACACCGTCAGTGCCATGACCAACAGCGCCAGCGCAATGACCTACCTTGAGCTGCAGCAACAGGTGGCTCGTTTTGCTGGCGGTTTGGTGCGTCTTGGGGTGGGCAAAGGCGACCGCGTGGTGATCTACATGCCGATGGTGACCGAGACCGCCATCGCCATGTTGGCGTGCGCTCGTATTGGCGCCATTCACTCAGTGGTTTTCGGTGGATTTGCGGCATCGGAGTTGGCCAGTCGCATTGACGATGCCACGCCGAAATTGGTGGTGAGCGCCTCTTGTGGCATCGAGCCTTCTGGAGTGGTGCCTTACAAACCGCTACTGGATGAAGCGCTAACGCTTTGTCAGCATAAGGTGGCCAACACCATACTGCTGCAGCGGCCGCAGTATCAGGGTGAACTTCAAGTAGGGCGAGATCATCTGTGGCAGCAGGTGATGGCCGATGCCGAGCCAGTGGCTTGCGTTCAAGTGGACGCGAACGACCCTCTTTATATCCTCTACACCTCCGGCACTACCGGCAAACCCAAAGGGGTGGTTCGAGACAATGGTGGCCATGCTGTGGCGCTGGCTTGGTCGATGAAGGCTGTCTACAACATTGAGGCTGGAGACGTATTTTGGGCGGCCTCTGACGTAGGGTGGGTGGTGGGCCACTCCTACATTATTTACGGGCCGCTGCTGGTGGGAGCCACCACCTTGTTGTATGAGGGCAAACCGGTGACCCCGGATGCGGGGATCTTCTGGCGCATCATTGAGGAGTATCAGGTTAATGCGTTTTTCACCGCGCCAACGGCCATCCGCGCCATTAAGCGGGCTGACTCCGAGGGCAAAGGGCTTGCTGGGGTCGATCTTCAGTGTTTAAAGGCGCTCTATTTAGCCGGGGAGCGCTGCGACCCTGACACACTCGAATGGGCGCAGCGACAGCTTAAGGTGCCGGTGATCGATCACTGGTGGCAGACTGAAACTGGCTGGCCCATCTGCGCCAACCCGCTGGGTATCGCTCCTATCGAAGTTAAGCCGGGTTCTCCCGGGCTGGCCGTGCCCGGTTATATGGTGGAGGTGCTCGATGAGTTGGGCCAACCCTTGCCTGTGGATACTCAAGGTGCCATCGCCATCAAACTGCCACTGCCTCCCGGCACACTGACGGGGCTGTGGAATAACCCCGAGCGGCTTCAAAGTGGCTATCTGAGCCATTACCCCGGTTACTACGTGACTGGCGATGCCGGTTATTTTGATGATGATGGCTATCTCTACGTGATGGGGCGGGTCGATGACGTGTTAAACGTGGCCGGTCATCGGCTGTCGACGGGGCGCTTTGAGGAGGTGCTCTGCAGTCATACGGCGGTGGCTGAAGCGGCGGTGATTGGGGTGGACGATGCCTTGAAAGGTCAATTGCCTCTGGGGCTGGTGGTGCTTAAGCAGGGACAGGAGCTGGATCTTGATGCTGTGAAAGCTGAGCTTATCGCCTCGGTACGAGAGCAGATTGGCGCGGTGGCGGCGTTTAAGCTTGTGACCGTGGTGGAGAAGCTGCCTAAGACCCGTTCGGGGAAAATTCTAAGAGGCACCATGCGCAAACTTGCCAGTGGTCAGGCGGTGGCCTTACCTGCCACCATCGATGACCCCCAGGCGTTAGAGTTGGTGCATCAGGCTCTGGCGAAGATGGGGTTGGTGACCTCGGCTCAGCCTTGGCTGGCACAGCCAAGCTCCGTTAGCGGTTAAATTGATTGGCCACGGCTTCAACCAAGGCCTGATGCGTTGGCAGTGATAAGCCGTGTTTTTCGGCGCACTCGAGCAGATAACCGTTGATGGCGGCCAGCTCACTTTGGCGGCCGCTTCGCCAATCTTGGCGCATGGAGGAGCTGTTGCTGGCGGTGGCGTTGGCGACGGTTAATACCCAGTCTAGGGCTTGGTTTTGAGGCCAGTGCTGCCCTTCGGCTTCTGCCACTAAGGTTAACTCTTCGCACAGCGCTTGCACTTGGGGGCGGTGTATCATCTCGGCGATGTTGCCGTTCTGGCAATCCAAAACTACGGTCAGCGGGTTGATTACGGCGTTGACCGCCAGCTTTTGCCAAAGCTTGGGCAGGATGTCGACGCTCTCAAAACCGATGGCAGACAGGGCGTCAATTGCGCGGCTTTTGGCATGGGCATCATTTAATGGCCCGGTAAACCGGATTCCTTTGCCGGTATGGCGAATGCCGTCAGGCTCAGTGACTAAGGCACCGTCGGTTAACATCCCCGCCCACCAACTGTGGTGAGGGTGAGCATTCGCCAGCCGCTGCTGAGGCCCCATGCCATTGTGCAGCAGCACGATGGGGGTGCTTGGTTTCAGCCACTCCAATACCGGCCGCAGAGCCTGCTCCCCTTGATAGGCCTTGGTCGTGACCAACAGCAGATCCGGCTGCCATGCTTGGGTATTAGGACGATGTTCCAGGGTGATGCGGCTGATGCCGCCATCGACGGATTCAAACTGATGTTGGCGGTCCTCGGCTTGGTCGATGCGATGGTTGATGACCACCGCATTGTGTCCCGCTTGAATTAGAAGGTTGGCCAACAACTGACCTATGGCGCCTGCCCCTAGGATTGCTGCGGTTGCCATCGACGTTTCATGACTTCTAAGGTGGTGAGCATTAACAGAGCGCCCAGCATATCGGCGGCCCAGTCCATGGGGTCAGCGTAGCGATAGGGTAGAAAGGATTGGATCACTTCAACCAAACCGGCATATAGAGCTAAGGTGGTTAGGTGTAACCAAAATGGCCATCGAAACGCGAGATGCAGCAGCAAAGCCAGCGAGGCAAAGCCGAACAGGTGCGCCCACTTATCGGTATTGGCTACCGGTTGGGGATAATCGGGGTTACCAAACAGCAGCAGGGAAAAGATGCCCAGGGTAATGAGCAGCAGCAGTCGAAACCACTTACGCTGGCGCTGATTGGGGTGCAGTAACAGAGTCATGGCTCACATCATAGCGGCCGTAGCCAAAACTGGCTATGGAAATTACTGACGTAAGCCCTTGGTGGCGGTAGACTGAGCCGATAAACCATTCAACAGGAAACAATCATGCCGTCATTTGATATCGTCTCTGAAGTGAACGCCGTGGAACTGCGTAACGCAACGGAAAACGCGAATCGCGAACTCAGCACCCGTTTTGACTTTCGTGGCGTTGAAGCCAGCTTTGAGCTGAAAGAGATGACCATTGTGATGAGCGCCGAAGGCGATTTTCAGCTTAAACAGATGGAAGATATCCTTCGCGGCTGCTTGGTCAAGCGTGGCGTGGACA
This sequence comes from Ferrimonas aestuarii, assembly GCF_005116665.1. Classification (GTDB taxonomy): domain Bacteria; phylum Pseudomonadota; class Gammaproteobacteria; order Enterobacterales; family Shewanellaceae; genus Ferrimonas; species Ferrimonas aestuarii. The sequence goes on from NZ_SWCJ01000020.1 coordinate 63,481, forward strand.
CCTCCGCCATGGAAGTGGACGAGAAAGCGCTACACAGCGGCAAAACCTTCTCCCGCAACTGCAAGTTCAAGCAGGGCATTGAGCAACTGGTGGCTAAAAAGCTGGTTAAGCAGATTAAGGATTCCAAAATTAAGGTTCAGGCTCAGATCATGGGCGAGAAGATGCGCGTAACCGGTAAAAAGCGTGATGACCTGCAGGCGGTAATGACACTGGCTCGTGAAGCTGATCTAGGCCAGCCATTCCAGTTCGAGAACTTTAGAGACTAACCGTTATCGAAGTTTAGTTAATGAAACGGGGCGCCATGGCGCCCCGTTTGTTTTGCATTTCAAAATTCGACTTAGGCCTTTTTAACAAACTTCGCCGTCACCATCATCTCGCCAGCGCCGTCCACTTTGCAGTCCAACTGATGATCTTTGCCTTCGACGATTCGGCGAATGACCGCTTTGGTGCCGATTTTTAGCACCAAGGAGCTGCCCTTAACCTTCAGATCTTTGGCTAGGGTTACTTTGTCGCCCTCTTGCAGCAGGCTGCCATTGGCGTCTTTCTCTGTGGGGGCGGCATTTGCGTCCGCAAGCTCGTCAGGATTCCACTCAAAGGCGCACTCTGGGCAGATCATCTGCTGCTGATCTTGATAGACAAACTCGGACTCGCACTTAGGGCATGGCGGTAGGGACATGGTATGGCTCTCGGTCTAGATTTAGAAAACCTACATCTGGTACTCAATGGTGAGCATCTGCTCATCAATGAGGCGGCGGGTGTAGTCGTGTTGCGGGTTGGCAAACACTTCGGTGGTTTTGCCCTGTTCGACGACTTTACCGTGTTTGAGCACGATAACCCGGTCGCTCATGTGCTTAACGGTGGCTAAGTCGTGAGACATCAGGATGTAGCTTAGGCTGCAGGTTTTTTGCAGCTCCAATAGCAGGTTAACGCATTGGGCGCGAAGGGAGGAATCCAGGCCTGAGAGCGCCTCATCGGAGATGATGATCTTTGGGTCCAGCATCAGTGCTCGGGCAATGGCCACCCGCTGACGCTGGCCGTGGGAGATCATATGAGGGTAGAACTCTTTGTGCTCACGCAGCAGGCCCACCTTCATCAGGATGTTTTCAATCGTGCGCTGGCGCTCAGCCTTATCTTGATTGGTGTTGAACTTCAGTGGCTCTTCCAGCAACTGGCCAATGCGCAATCTGGGATTCAGCGAGGTTGATGGATCTTGGAAGATCATCCGAATCAGTCGGCAGCGCTGCTTATAGTTGTGCATCTCAAGCAGTTCGCCATTTAAAAGAATTTCGCCCCCAGAGCGACGCTCTGCTCCCGCCAATATGCGTGCTAGGGTCGTGCGTCCAGAGCCAGCTTCACCCACAAACGCTAGGGTTTCATTGTGGTAGAGCTCGAATGAGATCGGCTCCAGAGCAACGTTGTATACCTTGCGAAATCTCTGGTAGCCCGCAGGGTAGCGCTTACTCAGCTGTTTGACTTCCAGTAGTGGCGTCATTCAGAGATCTCCTTCAGCGGGAAGTGGCAACGATAGGCGTGGCCATTCTTGGTGGCAATGCGGGGCTGAACCACGCACTCCTTACGTGCATAGGGGCATCGCGGCCCAAGGCGACAGCCGATGGGCAAGTGCGCCAAGGGCGGAATCATCCCTTCGAGGGTGTCCAGTGGGCTCTTTGGCAGCAGCGACATATTGGCGCTGGGCGTGGAGTACAATAGCGCCTTGGTATAGGGGTGCTTCGGCTTAGTAATCAGAGATTTCACCTTGCCGGATTCCATCAACTGGCCACAGTAAAGCACGCTCAATTTGTGGCTCCAGCGAGCCACGGAGTTCAGGTCGTGGCTGATCAGCAAAATGGCCACGTTTTTGGTTTGGTTGAGCTTAGACAGCAGGCGGAAAATCTGCGCCGCGGTGGCGGTTTCCAGACCTGTGGTGGGCTCATCTGCAATGAGCAGTTTTGGCCGGTGAGCGATGGCCATGGCGATCATCACCTTTTGTGCCAACCCTTCCGACAACTCCCAAGGAAAGCTGCGCATCACGTGGCGGTGGTCTTTGGCCCCTACTCGGTGCAACAGGCGGATGGCGTGCTCGCGGCGAACCTTATTGCGCTGCCAAAAGAAGGTGCCTTTGGGAACCGGCATCGCTTCCAGTAACTGGCTACCGATGCGCTTGGAGGGATCCAAACAGGAGGCGGGGTCTTGGAAGATCATCGCAATCTCACGCCCCATGAGCGCGCGGCGCTGCTTAACGGGCAGTGACATCAGATCTTCGCCACGCCAGTTTAGGCGATCCGCTTTCAGGCGGGTACGCTTATCGGTAATGCCCATGATCGCTTGAGTCAGCAGGCTTTTACCTGAGCCGGACTCTCCCACTAGGCCGTGGATCTCACCCTCCTGTAGGGTGAGGCTGAACTTATCTACCGCCACAACCCAGCCTTGAGGGGTGTTGAGTTCGATGGTGAGGTTTCGAATATCCAGTAAGTGCATTAGCGACGACCCTCTTGTAGGGCGTTACGTAGGCCATCGCCAACGATGTTGGCGGCCAGTACGCTAAACAGAATGGCCATGCCGGGCATGGTCACCGTCCAAGGGGCGGTGAGTACGTTGTCCAAGCCCTGTTCTACCATGGCCCCCCACTCAGGAGAGGGCGATTGAGAGCCCAGCCCCAAAAAGCCCAGTGCGGCGATGTCCAAAATGGCCACGGAAAAGGCCAGAGTGGTCTGTACGATCACCGTATTCCACAGGTTTGGCAGGATAGAGTCGTAGAACACCTGCCAATTGGATGCGCCATCGAGGCGGGCGGCCACCACATACTCTTTTTGCATCTCTTCGTGCACCGCGTTGTGGATTGCGCGCACAAAACGGGGGATCAGCGCCAGACCCACGGCCCAAATAACATTGAGCAGGCCAGGTCCTAAAACCGCAGCAAACAGAATCGCCAGTACCAGCGGTGGAGTGGACAGCAGGGTATCCAGCAGGTGACTAAGCACACTGGCTTTAAGGCCACGGGTGACTCCTGAGAGACTGCCGATGATAAAGCCGATCACCAAGGAGACGAACACCACGACCAAGGCGTAGCCAAAGGTCAGGTGGGCGCCGTGCAAAATTCGTGAGAACAGGTCTCGTCCCAGATCGTCGGTGCCAAGAAAATGCTCAACACTGCCGGCGTCGGCCCAAGATGGCGGCATCAGCAATGCATTGGGATCTTGATAGGATGCGGGGTATGGGGCGATGAAGGGACCGATGATGCTCACCGACACAATCAGCATCAGTGACCACAAGCCGATCAGGGCCAATGGGCTTTTGGTGAAGCTCTCCCAGATGCTCTGCCACAGGGAGGGGATCTTCTCTTCGAAATAGATGTTAAATTCGCCCATGGATCTCTTTCCGACTCACTGGGTTAAGCAGGGTGTGGATGATCTCCAACACGATGTTAAGCAGCACAATAAACAGTGAAATGGCCAGTACTCCAGCCTGCAGCGCGGTGTGATCCCCTTGCCTTAGGGCTGAAACCATATAGGCGCCGACACCGGGCCAGGAGAACAGCAGTTCCACAATAATGATGGCACTGGCGATGGGGCCTAACTGTAAGGATAACACTCGCAGCACCTGAGCCATGGCATTGGGGAGGGCGTGGTGAACCAACAGGTGGAAGCGGGAGATGCCTCGGGCTTCCAACGCTCGAATGTAGTTTTTGTCCAGCTCCTCATCCAAGGAGAAGCGGGTGATGCGAATAACAATGGTCAGAGGCAACAGCATGACTACGGAGATGGGCAAAATCAGGTGGGCCCATGCGTCCATCATGGCGGCGCTGCGCCACGGAGCGTCCGTCAGCCAGATGTCCACCAGCAGCAGTCCGGTGACCGAGGGCACTTCATAGATCAGGTTGATGCGGCCCGAAGCGGGAAGCCAATCCAGATTGACCCCAAAGGTGATGATCTGCAGTAGGCCTAGCCAAAATACCGGTACTGAAAACCCAAGTAGCGTCAGTGACATCACAATGCGCTGAATGGTCGGGTTGCGGCTAAGGCTGACAAGGGCACCAATGGGAATGCCGATAAGCAGCGCCATGATGACCGACATCATGCCGAGTTCGAGGGAGGCGGTAATCACTTGGGTCAGTTGCGGCCAAACGGGCTCCTGACTGGTCAGAGATACCCCGAAATCACCACTTAAGCGGGCTTTAACGTAGGCGAGATAGCCAAATACGGGGTTGGAGTCCAACTGGTACTGCTGATTAATCTGGGTGAGTTGGCTGCGGTTAGGATCGGCAATGCCCGACAAATTGCTGGCCAGCTCTCCAGGCAGCGCTAAGGTCACCGCATAGACCACGGCAAACAGCATCAAGCTGGTTAAGATAAACAGGTTTATGCGTCTAACGAGGAAGGTAAGCATTTAGTTGCTGGCCTCCACTTGTGAGAAATCGATGCCGCCAACAGCGGTAAGAATTGGCCCTTTCAGGCGCTGATCTTTGCCGAGGCTACGGGTGGCGTGAGCCAGAGGCAGCAGCGGCACCTGCTGCTGCAGATAAGACTCTAACTGCTGATACTGCAGGCGTCGTTGTCCCTGATCACCGGTGCGCCGAGCTTGGGTCAGCAGTTCGTCGAAGTTGGATGCACACCAGCGGCTGTGGTTGGTTCCCGACAGCATGCCATTACAGCTTAGCAGTGGAGTAAAGAAGTTATCCGGATCGTAGTTGTCTGCATTCCAGCCGAGCAGCACGGAATCGTGCTCGGCCTGACGCAGTTTTTGATTAAATAGGTTCCAGTCGTAGCTGACGATGTTCACCTTGACCCCAATCTGCGCTAGATCTTGCTGAATCAGTTCGGCAGTTTTGATGGCATTGGGGTTGTAGCTGCGGCTGAGGGTGGGTGCCCAGATGTCCAGTGTTAAGCCAGATACGCCAGCGTGCTCCAGCATCGCCTTGGCTAACTGTGGATTATGGGGCAGGGTAGCTCCTCGGCGCTGAAACGCCCAAGAGGACGGCGGCAGAAGACCCGACGCGGCGATCGCCTCTTCGTGATACACTGCTTTTAAGATCTTATCTCGATTGATGCCCATGGCCAGAGCTCGACGAACCTGAAGGTCATCAAATGGCGGTTTCTGGGTGTTAAACGCCCAATAGGCCACGTTAAATCCCGGTTGGCGCTCTAGCTTCAAGTCTTGATGATCTTGCACCAAGTTTTGTTGGCCCTGTTGAGGCAGCGCCGCCACATCACAATCGCCACCAATGAGTTTAATCATACGGCCAGTGGCATTGGGGGTGATATCGAAGATCAGTTGCTCTGACAGAGCGGGCTTATCGAAATAGTGGGGATGCTTTAAGAAGCGGATAAACTGGTTTTTCTTGTAGTCGCCGAGGCGATAGGGACCGGTACCAATAGGATCGAGATCGATGCGGTGCGTTTGCTGTTGTGCCAGCAGTTGTTCGCCGTACTCTGCCGATAAGATCACCGCAAAATCGGTAGCCAAGTTGGTTAGAAAGGTGGCATCCGGTTGCTTTAAAACAAAGTCGACTTGATATTCCGAACGCTTCTCGATGGCAACTAAGTTGTCCGCTAACTCAATGCTCTGAAAGAAGGGATATTGGCCATCGCCAACTTGGTGATAGGGGTGGCTGGCATCGATCAATCGCTGAAAACTGAACAGTACGTCGTCGGCGTTGAAATTGCGGCTGGGGGTAAAGTTGTCTGAGCTATGGAACTCGACGCCTCGACGTAGGGTAAAGCGGTAACGTCGGCCCTCATCCAGCGTTTGCCATTCGGTGGCTAACTCCGGTTTCAGTTGCCCTGAGTCGTTGTCGAACCCGAGAAGCTGGTTGTAGAGCGTCTTAGCGCTGGCGTCTAAGGTGCTGCTGGAGCTCACCCGCTGGGGGTTAAACAGGGTCGGGTTGGCTTCAGAGCAGTACACGAGACCGCGCTTCAGATCCGATTCGGGTTTGCTGCAACCAGGAACCAATAGGATCAACAGGGGCAGCAAGAAAGCTGGAAAATTGTTCATTGAATTAACTGGCGTTAATGCGATCCGGCTAGTGTATCAAAGCCAAACTCGACGATCATCACAGCAGTTCATACTTTTTCAGAATACCTCGCAACTGGTGGTAACTTAATCCCAACATCTCTGCGGTGCGTTTCTGATTGAACTGGCTCTCCTCTAGGCCCTGTTTTAACAGGTCAATCTCGAAGTTTTGTACCGTCTCTTTGTAATCTAAAGGTAGTGCTATTTTGCCATTGGCGGCGGGGGCAGACGACGGCGCGGTGGTATCGTTAATTTCCGGGGCGGGGTTAGCCACCGGCGTTGATTCCACTTGGCGGTCTTGGGTTTTTACGCGCTGCTGCGGACGCCAGGGGGATTCAAAGGGGTCGAGAATAATCTGATGCACTGGCAGGGCGTCGTTTTGGTGGCGATAGACGCTGCGCTCAACCACGTTCTTGAGTTCTCGAACGTTACCGGGCCAGTCAAACTCCAACAAGGTTTGTTTGGCCTTGCTGGTAAAGCCGGAGAACATCGACATCGACAACTGGCGTGCCATGTTGATGGCGAAATGCTCCGCCAACAGCAAAATGTCATCCACTCGCTCTCTTAGGGGGGGCAGAGTGATGACGTCGAACGCTAATCTGTCCAATAGATCGGCGCGAAACTCGCCGCTGTCTGCCAGCGCTGGCAGATCTTCGTTAGTCGCACAGATGAGGCGCACGTCGGTCTTGACGCTGCGAGCACCGCCGACACGCTCAAACTCACCATATTCAATCACCCGTAGCAGTTTCTCTTGAATCAGACCTGAGGTGTTGGCCAGCTCATCCAGAAACAAACTGCCTTTATGGGCCCGTTCAAAGCGGCCTTCATGGCGTTTACTGGCGCCGGTAAAGGCTCCGGACTCGTGACCGAACAGTTCACTTTCCAGCAGGCTTTCATTCAGAGCGGCGCAGTTTAGGGTGATGTAGGGCTGATCCCAACGCTGGGACAGAAAGTGCAAACGGTTAGCGATGAGCTCCTTACCGGTTCCACGTTCACCGATGATCAGCACCGGCTTATTCAGTGGCGCCGCTTGAGAGACGTGATCCAGTACCGCCAAGAAGGCGTTGGATTCTCCAATGAGGTTGTCTAGCTTGTTTGAGTTAGCCATCTGTCCTTGATGTGGTGGATTTTGCTAAATAGTGGTGGATTCCATAATAGGGACTAAATGCTGGAAAATAAAGCACTTGCGAGTTATTAATGAAATCAGACACTTAGATACAATAAAAACTTGGCACGTTTCCTGTAATAACTATGGCAAGAGGGCAATTTGGCAACTTTAGAGGAAATTGATTATGGGTATTTTTTCACGTTTTGCTGATATCGTTAATTCAAACATCAGCTCGCTGCTGGATAAAGCGGAAGATCCAGAAAAGATGGTACGTCTTATCATCCAAGAGATGGAAGACACCTTAGTTGAAGTTCGCTCCACCTCTGCAAAGATTCTAGCAGAGAAGAAAGAAGCGATTCGCCGTGTGGCTCGTGCTGAAAGCCACGTGGAAGAGTGGGGTAAGAAAGCCGAGCTGGCACTGAGCAAAGATCGTGAAGATCTGGCCAAGGCCGCGCTGATTGAGAAGGGCAAAGCTTCCGACCTGGTGGCAACCCTGAAGAACGAACTGGTGATCATTGAAGAGCAGATTGAACGCCTTAAGCAGGAGATCAATACCCTGCAAGAGAAGCTCAATGACGCACGAGCTCGCCAGAAGACCATCATCATGCGCAAGCAGACTGCCTCTTCCCGTTTGGACGTGAAGCGTCAACTGGACACTGGCAAGATCGACGAAGCCATGATGAAATTTGACCAATACGAGCGTCGCGTGGAAACCTTAGAAGCTGAGGTGGAAGCCCATGACCTGATGAAGCCAAAGAGTCTGGAAGACGAGTTCGCCGCTCTGGCTGCAGAAGAGAAGGTCAACGACGAGCTGGAACAGCTTAAGAAAAAGATGAAGAAGAAACAGGACTAAAGAGAGGCGCCAAATGGAAGAACTGTTAATTGCACCCTTAATAATCTTTACAGCTCTCGTGGCGCCCATCTGGTTGATTCTGCACTACCGCAGTAAAAAGCAGGTTTCTCAGGGCTTAAGCGATGAAGAGTTTCAGCATCTCAACGAGCTGCTGCAACGAGCCGATAAGATGAGCGACCGTATCGAAACCTTAGAGTCGATACTGGATCACGAATCACCGGAATGGAGGAGTAAACATGAACAATGACAAACGCCAGTTAGTGCGTCTTCCTAGCGAAGGTAAGGTAGCTGGGGTATGTGCCGGGATTGCTTACCACTTTAATTTCGAAGTTTGGCTGGTACGCATTATCACCCTGTCTGCGATTTTATTGACCGGTATCTTCAGCGTACCACTGCTGCTTTACATCGTAGCTTGGGTATTGCTGGATAAGGGGGAGACCACTCCCCAGCACAAGCCTCACGAGTTGAAGACCAAAGTTTGGCAGGCGGGAGACTCTCCCAAGACCGCCATGAAGGATGTCAGCACTCGTTTTCGTAATCTGGAACTGCGTCTGCGTCGACTGGAAAAGCACGTCACCTCAGATGCGTTTCACCTAAAGCGAGAAATTGACAACCTGTAACCCTCACCCAAACGCCCAACGCTATGTTGGGCGTTGCTACTAGCAAGCCTTTCATGAGTCGAATAAAACAGAGCTTTTCCCATCTTGGTCAGCAGATGGAGCAAGCGGTAAAACGGGGATTAGACCGTCACGTTCGTTTGGGCGTCACCGGCATCTCTGGCGCAGGCAAAACCGCATTTATTACCTCCTTGGTTAATCAGATTCTCAATGGCGAAAGCCAATTCCTTCCCGCCTGGCAAGTGCTTGAGCAGGGGCGTTTTCTCGGTGCCAAGCTCGCGCCACAGCCGGATCTGACCCTACAACCGTTTGATTACTCAGGGGCGGTGGGCAAACTTAAGCAGGGCCATTGGCCGCCATCGACCCACAGCATCAGTGAGATACGTTTGCTGCTTCGCTATCAACCCAGTAAAGGGCTGGCGGGGCAGTTTGGCCAGCCAATCACCTTAACGCTGGATATCATCGATTATCCGGGGGAATGGCTACTGGATCTGCCACTGCTGGGGCAGGAATATGCCCAGTGGTGCGCCGAAGTGTGGCCTGAGCTAAACCGAGGCGCTTGGCAGGAGCACAGTCGCAGTTGGTGCCAAAAGGTGAGGGCCCTTGAGGGCAACGAGGACAACAGTGTCATCAACGAGCTAGCCTCTGAATACGCCGAGCTGCTGAAAACCCTAAAACAGCAATATGGCGCCAGTTTGTTGCAGCCGGGTCGCGCGCTATTACCCGGCGAGCTGGCGGGCGCGCCAGCGCTGGCCTGGTTCCCGTTGCCACCGTCACTACTAGAGCGCTTAAGTGAGGAATCGCCACTGCGCCAAACCCTAAGCCAGCGTTTTAGCGCTTATTGTGATGAGGTAGTTGAACCTTTCTTTCGCCACTATTTCGCCAAATTGGACCGTCAAGTGGTGCTGGTGGATTGCCTGTCGGCACTCAATCATGGCCGTGACCAAACCGAGCAACTGGCGCTAACTCTGAGCCGCCTTAGCCACAGCTTCCATTATGGCCCCGGCTCAATGCTGACCCGATTGTTTCGACCTCGAATTGATAAGGTGCTGTTTGCCGCCAGTAAGGCGGACCACATCACCGCCGATCAGCAGCCCGCACTGCTGCAGTTGATGCACAGCCTGCTGAAAGAGAGCCGTCGTCAGCCGAAATATTTTGGTACCGAGATTGAAACCCTGGTGCTGAGCGCCATCAATGCCACCGAGCAAGCTAAGGTCAGCAGCGCTCAAAACCAAAGCGTGATTAAAGGGCGTGACCTTGATGGGCAATGGCGAGTTCGCTATCCAGGAGAAGTGCCACGGCGTTTGCCCGATGCCGACTTCTGGCAGCAGCAAGGGTTCGATTTCAGCGGCTTTATGCCACCGTTGTGGCAAGGGGATGAACCACTGCCGCAGATGCGGATGGACTATGCCATGCAGTTTTTACTGGGAGATAAGATGCGATGAGCAAGATTAAAGGTGCCCAGGAGTTTGAACTGGATCAGAGCCTAGAGCTAGAAGAGACGTCAACCCTGTTGGAGCAGGCAGACAGCATTGAACCGCCAAAGTCTACGCCTCGCCCTTGGCTTAAGTGGCTGGGCCTCAGTGTATTATTGCTATTGGCAACGGAAACCATCATCACCTTGATGGACGCTTGGCAGCGAGGGCCGTGGTTGTTTGCCCTCTACGGGGCTGCTTTTGGTGGCGCCATGGTGGCGCTGTTTGCTTTGGTGATTCGGGAATGGCGTCACCTACGCCAGCTTAAACGGCGAGAGCAGTTGTCGACGGATCTCTCCGATATTGCTCAAAGCCAGCAAATTGGCGGGCTTGAGCCCCACTTAAGTCAACTGCGGACCACACTGCCACAGTCCACCGAGGCGGATTGGCGCACCTTTGAGTCCAGAAGTCAGCCTCACCACAGTGATAGCGAGCGCTTACATCTGCTTGAGGTTGAGGTGCTGGCGCCATTGGATGAGCAAGCGCAGCGGATCATTGATAAATACTCAGCCCAAGCGGCGCTGATGCTGGCGGCCAGCCCGTTGGCCAGTCTGGATATGGCACTGATGTTGTGGCGTAACCAGAGAATGGTCGAGGAGCTGTCTCGGCTCTATGGGATTGAGCCTGGCTATCTGGGACGGGTATCGCTGGTGCGTGCCATGGTTCGCAACCTTATCTACGCCGGTGGCAGCGAACTGATGCTGGATCTGGGCGGGCAGATGCTGTCAGTGGAGCTTAGTGGCAAATTGTCTGCACGGGTAGCGCAAGGACTGGGGGCGGGCTTGCTAACGGCTCGTTTAGGCTATCAAGCCTTGGCCTTGACTCGGCCGGTGGCGCCGTCCTCTCCCAAACCTAAGCTGCTGACGCTGCAAAAACGTCTGCTTGGGGAGCTGGGGCAGTGGTCGGCGCAAGCGCTGAAGAGCCAGCTAAAGAGCGGTGATTTAAACAAGCGTTTGTAACATATCGATTACATCTTGGCGGAATCAATTTTCGCCAAACTCTGTTGCTTCCCCTGCGCTCCATTATGTTAGGAGGGATAACGACGCCCATAAAATAGACAACACCTAAACAATAATTGGGCGCAAGGGGAGTTAAGCACATGGATTCGAAACTGCATCCACAAACGGCAGCGATTCATGGAGGAAGAAGCCAGGAGCCGCAAGGTGCCTTGGTGTCGCCTCTGTACCAATCTGCAACCTTTGTGTTTGAAGACGTTAATACTGGAAGCCAACGCTTTGCTGGCGAGCAAAGCGGGCCAATCTACACCCGTTTGGGTAACCCGACTGTCGGGGAGTTTGAGCGGCGCATGGCCCACCTTGAGGGCAGCGACGGCGCCATCGCTTTTGCCAGTGGCATGGGCGCAGTGTCGGCGGTGTTATTGGGGCTGCTCAGTCAAGGTGATCACCTCATCGTGAACTGCTGCCTCTACGGCTGTACCCATAGCCTAGTGAGTGAGCAGTTGCCCCGCTTTGGCATTGAGGTGACTGCCATCGACTTTTCCGACAGCGCCGCTTTGGCGGATGCCATCCGCCCTAATACTAAGATGCTGCTGCTGGAAACGCCGGTGAATCCACATCTGGCGGTGTACGATCTTGATGAAGTGGCACAGATTGCTCGGGCTAATGATCTGATCTCAGTGGTCGACAACACCTTCATGACTCCGATGCTGCAGTTGCCTAAGCGCCATGGCATCGACATCGTGTTGCACAGTGCCACTAAGTTTTTAAACGGCCACGGCGATGTGATTGCCGGGGTGGTTTGTGCCGATGAGCCTTATCTGTCACAGCTTCGAGAGCGGTCTCTAAAAGATATCGGTGCGGTATTGTCGCCTCATGACGCTTGGCTGATTCTACGAGGCATGAAAACCTTAGGCATTCGCATGGAGCGTCACTGTGCCAGTGCTCAGCAAGTGGCGGAGTTTCTGGCTAAGCAGCCGCAAATCAGCAAGGTCTACTACCCAGGACTGGCCTGTCACCCAGGTTATGATCGCATTGGCCCGCAGATGAAAGCCGGTGGCGGAGTGATTGCCATTGAGCTAGATGCCTCGTTGGCGCTGGCGGTGGCCTTTGTTGAGCGCCTCAAGCTGTTTCAGATTGCGGTGAGCCTTGGTGACGCCGAGTCTTTAGTGCAGCATCCTGCCACCATGACCCACGCCACCTACGATGAAGTGCAGCGTCAAAAGGCAGGCATTAGCGATGGCTTGATTCGTTTCTCCATCGGTCTGGAGCATGTGGATGATATCTTGGCCGACCTAGCCCAAGCTTTTGAGGTATTAAGCCGAGAGCCTGCTCAAGAGGAGGTGCTATGAAGGGCACCCAATATCAAGCGCGACAGCCTGATGCCGACGGAGTGATCCATTATCCTGAAGCGGAGCATCAGATCTGGAGCGAGCTGGTGGCTCGGCAACTAACATGGTTGCCGGGGCGCGCCTGCAATGAATACCTCCAAGGGCTCGAGCGGCTCAATCTACCTCAGGACCGCATTCCCCAGCTCGCCGAAGTGGATGCGGTATTGATGGAAGCCACGGGCTGGCAAACCGCTCAGGTTCCGGCTCTGATCTCGTTTCAGCGATTCTTTGAACTGTTGGCAGATAAGCGCTTTCCGGTGGCGACCTTTATTCGTAGCCGTGATGAGTTTGACTACCTGCAAGAGCCGGATATCTTTCATGAGATCTTCGGCCACTGCCCGTTGTTGACCAACCCTGCTTTCGCTCATTTCACCCATACCTATGGCAAGCTAGGGCTGGCAGCTACGCCGCAGCAGCGGGTTTATCTGGCTCGCCTGTATTGGTTCACGGTGGAGTTTGGTCTGGTGCATACCCCTGAGGGGCTTAGAATCTACGGCGGCGGTATTTTGTCTTCTCCAGGGGAGACCAAGTATGCGCTGTCTGATGAGCCAGACCATCAAGATATGGCGGTGCTTGATGCACTGAGAACCCCCTATCGAATCGATATCATGCAGCCACACTATTTTGTACTCGATAGCATCGAGTCGCTGTTTGATATCGCAAAATTGGACTTAATGAGTTTAGTGTCTAAGGCGCAGCAACTGGGACTACACCCAGCCAAATTTGCCCCTAAGCACTGTGTTAGCGAATAAGGAAAATCAAATGACACAACTTTCAACCATGGAATGCGAAGCTTGCCAAGCTGGCGCCCCTCAAGTCACCGATCAAGAGCTGGCGGAGCTGATGGCACAGCTTCCCGATTGGAGTGCTCCGGTTCGTGATGGCGTGCTGCAGCTAGAGCGAGTATATAAATTTAAGAACTTTAAATTGGCGTGGGCGTTTTCCAATAAAGTCGCCGAGCTGGCGGAAGCGGAGTTCCATCATCCAGGCATCCTATTGGAGTGGGGTAAAGTGACCGTGACCTGGTGGACCCATGCCATCAACGGTTTGCATAAAAACGACTTTATCATGGCCGCCAAGACCGACCAGCTGTTGGATTAATCTGGGCGAACGTCATGTCACTAGGGCACCTTTGGGTGCCTTTTTTGTTGCTCAAGTTGTTTTAAGGCTACTCGCGCCAGCAACCAGCGCTCCGATTGAACTCAAGTTCGTCCCCCACAAGGCCAGCTTCTTAATGGCAGGGCATCAAACTGTAAATTACTCGATGAGTAAACCACCTGTTTAGAACTTGTGCTCTAGGCATTACAACGGCTTAGGTGGCGGGAAAGTTTGTAAAGAAATACTGACATCTATAGTGCAACTTCCCAGAACCGAGTATCATGCCCAAAAAATTACTAGGATGGGAAGCGATGCGCCTGGAAGTTAGCTGCGACGATCGAATCGGCTTGGCCCGAGAGATCTTAGAGGTGATGGAACAACATCAGCTCAATGTAAATGCCATTGATGCCGAGAGCCAAGGTTATGTCTATCTGCAGTTGCCGGAGCTCAGTTTTGAAGAGCTGAGTAAGCTACTTCCTATCTTAAGAAAAATCGATGCCGTTAAAGACGTGCGTACCGTGGCGTTCATGCCCTCCGAGCGGGAACATTACGCCCTAGAAACGCTGTTGCGTACATTGCCCGACGCGGTGCTCTCCATCGATACCAAATTGCGGGTCACCATGGCCAATGATTCTGCACTGTCGGTGATGGCCCATGAGCGTGATGAGGTGCTTAATCAGCCCATCAGTAATTGGGTAACCGGCTTTGGTTTCCAGCGCTGGATTCAATCTGAGCAGGTGCTACCGCAGGCGTGTCGAGTTCAAGTGCAAGGCAGTGATTATTTAGCCGAGATGTTTCCCATCACTTTGCCGGAAGAGTCCGGTGATGGCTTAGCCCTTGCTGGGGCGGTAGTGCTGCTTAAATCGCCTTCTCGTGTCGGCAAACAGTTCAATGCCCTTCGTAATGAGATTGAAGGTTTTGACACCGTGCTGGCGCAAAGCGACAAGATGCAGGCGGTGTTAGAGCAAGCCAAGCGCATGGCTCAACTGGAAGCACCGCTGCTGATCAGCGGTGAAACCGGCACCGGTAAAGAGCTGATGGCCAGAGCCTGTCACGATGCCAGCTTGCGTAAAGACAAATCGTTTGTGGTGATCAACTGCGCTTCACTGCCAGACAGTGTGGCGGAGAGTGAGCTGTTTGGTTTTGCCTCAGCCCCTGGGCAACCGGTGAAGAAGGGGGTTATCGAACAGGCCAATGGAGGCACCATTTTCCTTGATGAAGTGGCAGACATGTCGCCACAGCTGCAAGTGAAGCTGCTGCGTTTTATTCAAGATGGTTGCTTCCGCCGCGTGGGGGATGACGAAGAGATTCGTGTCGACGTTCGCATCATCTGTGCCAGTCAGAAGGACCTGTCGGATCTGTGCCAGCAGGGCAAGTTTCGTGAAGATCTCTATTACCGCATCAATGTCCTTAATCTGTTGATTCCGCCTCTGCGGGAGCGCGTGATGGACATTGTGCCGTTGGCGGAGTTATTCCTTGAACACTACAGTCAGCAGTTGGTCAGCCCAGCGAGGCAGCTCTCTGCTGAGTGCCGTGAGTACGTGCGTAACTACGCTTGGCCGGGTAACGTGCGCCAACTGAAAAACTCCATCTTCCGTGCCGTCTCCATGGCCACTGGGGTGCGCGAAGTGACCTCTGAAGATCTGCGTTTGCCCGCATGGAGCGAGAATTTTGGTTATTTTGATCAAGAGTTTGAAGGATCTTTGGATCAAGCGGTAAAACAGTTTGAATCCAGCTTGCTGCGCCGCCTCTATCCCGCCTACCCAAGCACCCGCCAATTGGCCAAAAAATTGGGCGTTTCCCATACTGCAATCGCCAATAAATTGCGCGAATATGGTATTGGTAAAAAGCGTAAGTAATTGACCATAAACCGATAAAATAAAGATGTAAACCAATTGTGACAACCGCACCTGCGGTTGTCTTCAGTGTGATCTGTATCACTGGTTAAGCTTCTCTGTTAGCGTTGAGAATCGACTCATCGCCGCACTTTTTCGGCCACAAACCTCCATTTAGAGAGGCGGCTGCGGTGTAAAAAGACAGGGAGAACCTTTATGAACGCTACGGATTACAACCCTCTTGGTACCGACGGATTTGAGTTCGTCGAGTACACCGCCCCCAACGCCGATGGCATCAATGACCTAAAGCAGTTATTTGGCTTACTTGGCTTCACTGAAGTGGCTCAGCACCGCAGTAAGCGAGCTTGGCTGTATCGTCAGGGCGACATCAACTTTATCGTGAACTCTGAGCCTCACTCTCAAGCCGAAGCGTTTGCGAAGCTCCACGGCCCATCGGTGTGCGGTATGGCCTGGCGAGTTCAAGATGCTGGTAAGGCGCTGAATCATGCCTTAGAAAACGGTGCCGAACGATTCGAAGGCAACATTGGCCCGATGGAGTTAAACATTCCAGCGGTTAAAGGCATTGGCGAATCGACCCTGTACTTCGTTGATCGCTATGGTGAGCGCAATATCTATGAAGTGGACTTTGTGTTCTACCCAGACTGGCAGCAGCGCCTTGCGGCCAATGACAAGGGCCTGTTTGAGATTGATCATCTCACCCACAATGTGTTCCAGGGCAACATGAACAAGTGGGCGGGCTTCTACGAGCGCATCGGTAATTTCCGCGAGATTCGTTATTTTGATATCGAAGGCAAATTGACTGGCCTAGTCAGTCGTGCCATGACCGGCCCATGCGGCAAGATTCGCATTCCCATTAATGAATCTTCAGACGATAAGTCTCAGATTGAAGAGTATCTGCGTGAGTACCAAGGTGAGGGCATTCAGCACATCGCCATGACCACCGAGGATATCTACAAGACCGTTGCCGATCTGCGTGCTGGCGGCATGGACTTTATGCCTACTCCAGATACCTATTATGAAAAGATCGATCAGCGCGTTGAAGGGCATACCGAAGACGTGGAGCGCCTGAAAGAGCAGCGCATTCTGATTGACGGTGCGCCGATGAAAGATGGCATTTTGCTGCAGATCTTTACCCAGACCGTGATTGGCCCAGTGTTCTTCGAGATCATCCAGCGTAAAGGCAACGAAGGCTTTGGCGAAGGTAACTTCAAGGCGCTGTTTGAGTCTATCGAAGAGGATCAGATCCGCCGCGGCGTACTGTAATCATAGTGCGGGAGGGCGTTGCTCTCCTGCCGTTTTCTGGGGGTAATCTATGCGTAAATGGATAAGCTTTCCGCATAAAGAGGGGCAGATCTCTCGACAAGCCCATGCGGATCTACCTGAGCAGGCGATCTACGAACGAGAAGCGGGTCGCTCCGGCTTCTTTGGCCCTGCGGCACACTTTCATCATCAGCATCCACCGACCGGTTGGAGCGAGTGGCAAGGGCCGCTTCGTCCTCGAGCCATCGACCTCAATCTGCAGAATGAGCGCAGTGACCTGCCTTGGTTAACGCCAGCGTTTCTGCACAATCACCACTGTCAGATGCGCTTGTGGCAACTTGACCAACATATGACGGAGCTGATGCGTAATGCCGATGGCGATGAGCTGTTGTTCATCCACGAAGGTCGGGCTGAGCTCTACTGTGACTACGGCCATTTAACGCTGGAAACCGGAGATTATCTGGTGATTCCACGCTCCACCATGTGGCGCCTTGAGGTCATTGAACCACTAAAAATCTTAATGGTTGAAGCCACCAACGACAGTTTCCAACTGCCAGATAAAGGCATTGTGGGGCCTCACGCCATCTTTGATCCAGCGATGTTGGATGTGCCTAAGATTGATGATGAATTCTTGGCTCAGCAGGGTGAAACCCCATGGGGGGTTAATATCAAGCGGCTTGGGCAGATGTCCAAGGTCAGTTACCCCTTTAACCCGCTCGATGCCATTGGTTGGCATGGGGATTTGGCACCGGTTCGCATTAACTGGCGCGACATCCGCCCTCTGATGAGCCACCGGTATCACCTACCGCCGTCGGCGCACACCACTTTTGTGGCCAGTCGTTTTGTGGTCTGTACCTTTGTGCCGCGCCCCATAGAAAGCGATCCCGGTGCGCTGAAAGTGCCGTTTTATCACAACAATGATGATTTTGATGAGGTGCTGTTTTATCACGCTGGCGATTTCTTTAGTCGTGACAACATCGAGGCGGGCATGGTGACTTTCCACCCCTGCGGCTTCACCCATGGGCCTCACCCTAAAGCGTTCGAGGCTGGACTGGCCCACAAGAAGAAATTTACCGATGAGGTGGCGGTGATGGTGGATACCCGAGATCCATTGGAACTGTCAGAGCAGGCCAGCGCTTTGGAAAATCTGGATTACGCCAACAGTTGGCAAGTGAAAGCATAAGGATGTAACCAATGAAATTGGCAACCAAGAATAATGGCAGCCGTGATGGCGAGTTAATGCTGGTCAGTCGTGACCTGAGCCAGGCGGTCAGCGCGGCAGACATCTGCCCAACGTTACAAGCGGCATTGGATAACTGGGACGAGCTTCAACCTAAGCTCGAAGCCCGTTATCAACAGCTAAATGACGGCCAATGTAATGGTGCGTTTGAGTTTGATCAAAAGATGTGTCACTCGCCACTGCCTCGCGCCTACCATTGGGTGGATGGCAGCGCTTACGTGAATCACGTTGAACTGGTGCGCAAGGCCAGAGGTGCCGAGATGCCTGAATCGTTCTGGACCGACCCTTTGGTGTATCAGGGCGGCTCAGACACCTTTTTGGCACCGTTTGAAGAGATTAAGATGCCCACCACCGACTGGGGCGTCGACTTTGAGTCGGAAATTGCGGTGATCACTGACGATGTGCCCATGGGTGTAACGGCTGAGCAAGCGCAAGGACACATTAAGCTGTTGATGCTGGTT
The DNA here is from genome assembly GCF_005116665.1 of Ferrimonas aestuarii. Taxonomy (GTDB): domain Bacteria; phylum Pseudomonadota; class Gammaproteobacteria; order Enterobacterales; family Shewanellaceae; genus Ferrimonas; species Ferrimonas aestuarii. Next base: position 81,805 of record NZ_SWCJ01000020.1, read on the forward strand.
AACGATGTGTCGCTGCGAAACTTAATTCCCGGTGAGCTGGCCAAAGGATTTGGTTTTTATCAGTCCAAACCCTCCAGTGCCTTTTCTCCCGTGGCCATCACTCCCGATGAGCTAGGCGAGTCCTGGAAAGAGGGTAAGGTGCACCTGCCACTGGTTACACACCTAAATGGTGAGTGTTTTGGTCGACCCGATGCCGGCGTTGACATGACCTTCAACTTCCCCACCTTGGTGGCCCACGCGGCGAAAAGCCGACCCTTAGGCACTGGCTGCATTATCGGCTCGGGAACCGTCTCCAATTATGACCGCAGCGCTGGTTCTTCCTGCTTGGCAGAAAAGCGGATGCTGGAGACCATTGAGCATGGCAAACCATTGACTCCATTCATGCAATTTGACGATATCGTGCGAATTGAAATGTTCGATTTAAGGCAAAACTCCATTTTTGGTGCTATAGAACAAAGACTGGTTAAGTCTTAGGGAGTTTGCATTGGCAATGCTTAAATTGTATGGATACTGGCGATCCAGTGCTGCTTATCGCGTTCGTATCGCGTGTGCACTCAAGCAGTTGGATTATGAGAACGTCTCGGTTCACTTAGTGAAAGATGGTGGGCAGCAGCACCTACCGAGTTATGGGATGCTCAACCCCAACCATCTGGTACCGACGCTTCAGGACGGCGATCTGTTACTCAATCAATCCATGGCGATCATTGAGTATCTGGATGAAGCCTACCCAGAACCGGCGCTGTTACCGGCAGAGCCAACTCAGCGTGCAAAGGTTCGTGCCATGGCACAGAATCTGGCAGTGGATTGTCATCCTCTCAATAACCTTCGCGTACTCAAGTATCTCTCGTCGGAGCTTAATTTGGATGATGAGGCGAAAAATCGCTGGTATCACCACTGGGTGAAAACCGCCTTTAAAGGGTTTGAGTTGCAGTTGGAGGGAACGTCTGGATTGTTTTGTGTTGGAGACCAAGTCACCATGGCGGACGTCTGTCTGGTGCCACAGGTTTACAATGCAGAGCGGTTTGGGGTGCCAATGCAGGACTACCCACTCATCAATGGCATTGTTAGGCGTTGTCGACAGTTAACTGCTTTCGCGGAAGCGGCGCCGGAAAATCAACCGGACGCCGTGATTTCCTAACCTCGTAAGGCTCTGTTAACCCAGAGCCTTATTGGTTTCACGCTGTTCCAGTAGGAAGTCTAGGAAGGTGCGGTCGGCCTGAGTCAAGGCGCGTCCGCGTTTCCAAGCTACGTGCAGATCCATAAACAGTGGCTCAGCGAAAGACACCGCTTTGATTTGCGGATCGTCCTGAACAACCATCTTCAGTACCGTGGTAATCGCAAATCCTTGACGCACAATGGAGCGGATCAGCTCAATCAAGTTGGTTTCAAAGGCCAGTTGCGGCTCAAGGTTATGGGCCTTGGCCAACTGATCCATGCGCTCACGGTGGTAATAACCACGCTTGAACATCACCAGTTCGTGCTTCATAAAGTCAGTGAACTCGATGGAGTCCAGCTCAGCCAGAGGGTGATCTAGGCTGCAAGCGACGATCATCTCCTCTTTGGTCAGAGGGATGGTTTCCAGTGTTGGCTGGGTGTCTCCGTCAATCACAATACCGATATCGATCTCATCTCGTTCAATCATCGCTTGAATTTCACGAGTACCCGCTTCAATCAGAGACAGCTTTAGCTCTGGATATCTGTGGTGGAACGCCATCAGCAGTGCAGGGAAGTAGTAGGAACCGATCATGCCGGGAAGTGCGATACGAACTTCTCCTCGACCCAATTGCTGCAGGCGATTCATGGCCGATTCCGCCAGCTCAACCCGCCCCAGAATCTCTTTGGCATGGGGCAGCAGCTCCTGACCTTCGGCGGTCAGTTGAACGCGCTTGTCTTGGCGGTGGAGTAAAACCAGGCCGAGTTCGGTCTCCAGTTTCTTAATGGCAGTACTGACTGCTGGCTGGGCTACACCCAAGATGCGGGCTGCCCGTGTGAAACTGCTCTGTTCGGCGACGGTAACAAAATTGCGTAACTGGCGTAGGTCCATAAGGAATTCTTGTAATTTTGAGGATTTAATATCGATGTTTTATTACTATGCCAAAGAAATCTGAACTCGCCTATAGAATTTTCACTCTAGGGCTAAAAAAGGAGTTAAGCGTTATGAATCGTGACTGGGAGTGGCTAAAACAACAGTTTGCGGCTATTTCGCGCCTAGAGCATGCCTTCGCTCTCATGGAGTGGGATCAGGCCACCCTGTTGGCGTCCGGTGGCCAGCGAGCTCGCGGCGAGGCGATGGCCGAACTGCAGTTGGTGATTAATCAGCGACTGCAAAGCCCCAAGCTTGAAGATGCCTTAAGCCGAGCGGAAACGGCGCTGTCGTTAGAGCAAAAGCGTATGGCTCAGTTGATGCGCCGTAAAATAGAGGAGGCGGCGGTGTTGGAGGATGACTTCGTTCGCCGTCGAATTGAGCTGTCCGTTGCCTGTGAAAGTGCGTGGCGCACCGCGCGCGTTGAAGGCGACTTTACTCGATTTGAACGTGCCTTTGCTCCTTGCCTTGCCCTACTTAAGGAGGAGGCGCAAATACGCCGAACCGATCAATCTCAGCCTCTGTATCAGGCGTTGTTGAATAAGTTTGAGCCGGATTTGAGTGTGGCCAAGCTGGATGAGCTGTTTGCTCCGCTTAAAGCCCAGTTGCCTGATTTGATTCGTCAGGCCAGTGAGCACAGTGCTGGGCGATCCCGTCAACCTTTGCCTCATGTGGATGCTGTCAAGCAGCAAAAATTGGCTCAACTGCTATTGAAACCTTTAGGTTTCAATACGGAGCGAGGGCGGCTGGACATAAGCAGTCATCCTTTTACCGCGGGCGTGGCCAGCGATGTGCGCATTACCTCCCGATACGATGAGACCAATCCGCTTTCTGGTTTGTACTCGTTGATTCATGAACTTGGTCATGGCTGTTTCGAGCAGGGCATAGCCCATCGCTGGTACAACACGCCAATGGTAAAAGTGCAATCAGCGGCGCTGCACGAATCTCAAGCTCTAACCTTTGAGATGCAGCTGGCCAGAGAGGCGGACTTTATTGAGTGGTTATCGGAAAATTGCCAGTTCCACTGGGGAGAGAATTCAGCACTGAGCGCTGAAAACCTGCTGGCTCACGTCACCGAAGTTAAGCCGAGCTTGATTCGTGTGGAGGCCGATGAGGTGACCTATCCGGCGCACATTTTGCTGCGTTATGAGCTTGAGACGGCGATGTTGTCCGGTGATCTGCCTCTGTCTGAACTTCCTAGTGCGTGGAATGAAGGCATGCAGAAGTGGTTGGGAATACAACCGGAGTCACCGGCGCAAGGGTGTTTGCAGGATATCCACTGGTGCTTTGGTGAATTTGGCTATTTCCCAAGCTACACCCTTGGAGCCATGTTCGCGGCCCAGCTTACCGAGCAGTGGAAATCGGCGCCTCAGTGGCAGCAGTTGCCTATGGAACGTCACCAATGGGTGAGCGAGCAGTTGGCGCAAAAACTGTGGAGTACTGGCGGTCAATATGATCTGTTGTCAGGCTGTCAGGCGCTAACGGGGACAACGTTGTCAGCACAGTCGCTGCTCTCCCATTTAAAACGCCGCTATCTGTAGCGTGCTTGATGGCTGAAACGGGGCTTTGGGGGAACTCAAAGCCCTTTTTGATTTTAATTGGTGGCCGCCACTTGAGATTTTGATTGGGCTTGTCGCCAAAATAGTGCGGCGGCGACGACACAAAGCAGTGAGCTCAGTAGCAATACCAGGCGGGTATCAATCAGCGCCAAGGCGGCACCGAGCAGTGCGATAATCACATTGCCCAAACAGAATACTGTGGTGAGCAGCCCCATCAGCTGTCCCTGCCCATCATCGCTTGAGGCCGATTCGGATAGGTAGCTAGGCATCATCGCGTTGAACAGTGCAATGCCGATTCCTGCGACCACAAAGGCCGCCCAAAACGACACTTGTCCATAGGGAAAACTCGCGATGGCACCGGCATAGAGGGCGATTCCAACAACAGCGGCAGGAACTAATCCTAGGGCTCGTTTGGCCTTCATGGTGAGCAATGTGGCCGTTGCGATCATTGAGGCGGTCAGCAGCACCGTCGCAGCAGCAATCTGCTGACTGTCATAGGATTGATACTCGACTAGCCACACAGGATAGAACTCATAGAAGCCATTAAGACCAAGCATTAGCAGCAAGTAACAGCCGAAAAAGCGTCGATACTGAGGGTGCTTGAGAAGACCTAGACTGCCTCCTTTCTTCTGCTCTCCATTGGGCTGATCTTTTGGCAGAGCAATCAGAATTAACCCTGTAGCGGCAAGGCAAGCCGCTGCCGCCACCCAAAATGCCAAGCTTGCTCCAAGGGGCAATAGCATTCCTCCGACGACAGGGCCAACTAAATATCCGGCGTAGCCCATGGCGCTGATATAGGAAAACGCTCGGGTGCGATCAATTTTTGGGTGCAGATCCGCAGCGATGGCTCGTGCTATGGCCAGATTTCCTTCGAAGAAGCCGGTAAATAAACGGCTAAAGATGAACAACAGAAAGCTACCTTGGCTGATCGCCATGGCGGTTGCAGCGTATGAAATGGCGGCCCCTAACATGGTCCAGCTCAGCACGGTTTTTCGGCCCAGGCTGTCTGACCAACTGCCAATGTAGTTACCGCCGATCAGAATGCCTATGGGGTAGGTTGCTAGTGCTGCTCCGAGCAAGAGTTTGGGGTCAATGGACATGAATCGACTCACTGGGTGCGCCAAATCGAGAAACAGGGGAGCAAGAATCGGGTAGGGAAGCGCAATGCCACTGACGCTGATCAGTGTGATCAGTAGGGTAATTGCAAATGTGTAATAAGGGCGCGCGTCCATACCTGACCTTTATATAAATAATTTTGTTTATATATTAGGCTCGGTAAGAACTCGAAGTAAAGTACGATTCTACTTTTGCACGCGGTCGAAGATCTCAAGCATGGAGTCTGTAGGAATAAGATCCAGGTGCCCAGCTTCATCGAAACACCATCCTTTGATGTAGCCTTGAGCCCGCATCTTCTGGAAGTTTTCCAGAATCACCGCAGCTTCGGCATCGGCGCTGGCGTTATCAAGCCCCTGAGTGTGGCGCAGATACTCAGCGATACTGTCTACTGATGCAGATTGAGAAATATTGGCCATGTTGAACTCCCTACTTACCGACGTTAGGCCATCAAGTTAAACCTAGTACGAAACAGAGCGGCGAGTGGATGAAATTTTTGCGGGTGATTTTGGCTTGGGATCAAATCGCAGTTTGGTATGACGGCAGGTGTTCAGCGCCTATGAGGTACTAAGAAATGTCTTTGATGACTAGAAATCAAAAAAGCGAACCCCGAAGGATTCGCTTTTTCTAAAGGTGGTGGGCGATACCGGGCTTGAACCAGTGACCCCCTGCTTGTAAGGCAGGTGCTCTCCCAACTGAGCTAATCGCCCACAGCAAGCTGTGGTGACAAATGGTTTTTTGAACCACTTATCGAAGTAAGTGGTGGGCGATACCGGGCTTGAACCAGTGACCCCCTGCTTGTAAGGCAGGTGCTCTCCCAACTGAGCTAATCGCCCACAGCAAACTGTGGTGATAAATGGCTATTTGAACCACTTATCGAAGTAAGTGGTGGGCGATACCGGGCTTGAACCAGTGACCCCCTGCTTGTAAGGCAGGTGCTCTCCCAACTGAGCTAATCGCCCACAGCAAACTGTGGTGATAAATGGCTATTTGAACCACTTATCGAAGTAAGTGGTGGGCGATACCGGGCTTGAACCAGTGACCCCCTGCTTGTAAGGCAGGTGCTCTCCCAACTGAGCTAATCGCCCACAGCAAACTGTGGTGATAAATGG
>NZ_SWCJ01000021.1 GCF_005116665.1 Ferrimonas aestuarii
CCTATAACAACTTGAGACCGCACCTTAGCCTGGGAATGAAAACCCCAAACGAGGTGCATGGAAAAGCCAGTTGCTGATGCAACTGGCTCTAACTGAAAAGTGTCAACGCATTTCAGGACGACACACTCTCTTAGGGGGAAGCTTGGGGTAAGGCTTACAACAGAATCCATCAGATAGTTATTGAGAAATGGATATTTTTTCTACAGTAAATCAAGCAGTTTTGCCAAAATTGGACTAGTATTAACTTCTAAATAAGTTCAGTTTTTGACCTAGGGGATGGGGATGAGCAATTGGATTACTGGCTCAGTGGTTGAGCGGATCGACTGGAATGACAAACTGTTTACCTTGAAGGTTGATGCCGAGATGGCGCCCTTTACTGCTGGCCAATTTACCAAGCTGGCTTTGGAGCAAGATGGCGAGCGGGTACAGCGCGCCTATTCGTTTGTTAACTCGCCCAACGAGTCGACACTGGAGTTTCTGGCGGTCTCGGTAGAGGAGGGGCAGCTGTCCCCAAGGTTGCAGGATCTTAAGGTTGGGGACGAGGTGATGCTGGCGGGGCAAGGCAACGGCTTTATGGTATTGGATGAGATTCCCGCCGGTCGTGACATGTGGATGCTGGCAACGGGAACCGCCGTTGGCCCCTTTATCTCCATTTTAAGAACCGAGTCCACCTGGGATCAGTTCGAGACCTTTAATCTGGTGTACGCCGTTCGCCACCTTGAAGATATGGCGTATCTAGACGAGCTTAGAGAGCTTGAAAAGACCCATCCAAAACAGTTCCGCCTGGTTCCTGTGGTCAGTAGGGAGTCGGTGGATGGCATGTTGCAGGGGCGCATTCCTGCGCTGATCAAAGAGGAGAAGATCCAAGAGTTTGTGGATACGCCCATCACACCCTCTCGTAGCCAAGTGATGGTCTGCGGTAACCCAGAGATGATTCGTGACACCGTGGAAGTGTTGGAAAAGATGAAATTGCGGAAAAACCTACGCCGCACTCCCGGTCAGATCACCATGGAAAAGTACTGGTAATGCTGCTCTATTACTCCGATGCATCGCCTTACGCTCGATTGGTTCGAGTAACCGCTCGTGAACTTGAGGTAGACGGCCTAAATGAGGTGTGTTGTTCGCCATTCGATGACGAAATACGCCAATCGAATCCCCTTGGTAAGGTGCCTTTTCTGCTATTGGGTTCCGGTCAAACCTTGGTGGACAGTCAGTTGATTTGCCACTACCTAGACAGCGAATTTGGTAATCACACCCTGCATCTACCTCTGGCGCAGCATTGGGGGAGACAAAACCTCAACATGGTACTGCAAGGCTTGCTGGATGCGGCGGTGGCGCTGCGAGTGGAGCACACCCGCGCCGATGAAGGAACGTCTTCTGATTTTTGGCAGCAACGTTATCTCAATGGGTTGGAAGCGGGTCTAGTGGAGGTGGAAAGATCCTTGTCATTGCTGCCAGAGGAGTGGGCGATACTGGACATTAAGTTAGCCTGCTTGCTGGAGTATTTGGATTTTCGGCACCCTGATTTTGGCTGGCGCAAGCGCTTCGACAAACTCAAAGCCTGGCATGAGGCCAATCATGACCGCGCCAGTTTGATTGCGACGCGGCCACAATAGAGTCATTGGCCGAGATAACACAGGCAAACAAAAGGCGACCCTCGGGTCGCCTTGCTGTTTTTATGCCTTAGTTGGAGTAGTTGTTCCCCACTAAAGGCTCTGCATTACTGGCCTGTGGTACGTGGCACTGATTGCAGTTGTAGTAGATGTTATCCAGCTTACCTTCGGACTCATAGTGAGACTCATGAATGGCGGTGGTCTTCATGCGTTTGGCCTTTTTCGGGGCGTGGCAGGTGACACAGCCGTTTTTCTTCAAGGTGATCGGGTAGCTGGCCTTGTGGGGGATCAGCGGCGGTTGATGCAACATGGAGCGTTCCATCGCCTTGCCTTTTTTCGGATAGGTGGCGATGGCTTCGGCGCTGTTGTTGTCAGCAGCAGGGTTGGCACCACGTAGAGATTCCACAGAATCTGCGGCTACCGCGTTGATGCTCAGGCCCAATAGGGCAGTTGCCAATACTAATGCTTTCATGGTCATTCTCCCCTTAAGCCTTCACTACTTTCACTGGACACTTCTTGAAGTCTGTCTCTTTGGACAGCGGGTCGGTGGCATCCAGAAGCAGTTTGTTCACCAGAGCACGCGCATCGAAGAACGCCATGAATACCAAGCCTTTAGGCGGCTTGTTGCGGCCCTTAGTTTCGATGTGAGTGCGAACTTCGCCACGAGGGCTGGAGATCACCACCGCATCGCCACGTTTAAGGCCACGCTGGGTAGCGTCTTCTGGGTGCATGTACAACTTGGCGTTCGGCTGAGCTTTGTGCAGCTCAGGAACGCGGTTGGTCATGGTGCCGGTGTGCCAGTGCTCAAGAACACGGCCGGTGGATAGCCACAGGTCAAACTCTTCGTTTGGCTCTTCCACAGGTGGCTCATACGGCGAGGCGATGATCAGCGCCTTGCCATCGGGTTTACCGTAGAAGTCAAAATCGCTGCCTTTCTTGGCGTAAGGATCCGCACCCTCTTTAAAGCGCCACAGGGTCTCTTTGCCATCGATAACAGGCCAACGCTTACCTCGAACTTCGTGGTAGGCATCGAAGGTATCCAGATCGTGAGCTTTGCCACGACCAAAGTCGGCGTACTCTTCAAATAGGCCCTTTTGAACGTAGTAACCAAAGTGTTCGGACTCGTCGTTCAGTGGCGACTTACACTCAGAGCGAGGGAATTTGTTCACCACACCGTTGGCAAACAGCACGTCGTAGAGTGACTTACCGGCGTATTCAGGCTTCTGAGCGATCAGCTCCTGTGGCCACACTTCATCCACGGTAAAGCGCTTGGAGAACTCCATCAGCTGCCACAGGTCAGATTTGGCGCCCGGCTGAGGCTTAACCATCTGGTGCCAGAACTGGGTACGGCGCTCGGCGTTACCTGTTGCGCCCTCTTTCTCTACCCACATGGCAGTCGGTAGAACCAAGTCAGCCACCATGGCCGTTACTGTTGGGTATGGATCAGACACGATGATGAAGTTTTCAGGGTTGAGATAACCCGGCAGCGCTTCTTCGTTGGTGTTTGGACCGGCCTGCATGTTGTTGGTGCACATGGTCCAGTAGACGTTCATCTTGCCATCTTTCAGGGCGCGGTTGTGCGCCACGGCGTGGAAACCTGGTTTCGCAGGAATGGTGCCAGCAGGCAGCTGCCATTTCTTTTCAGCGATTTCACGGTGCTTGGCGTTCTTCACCACCATGTCTGCAGGCAGACGGTGAGCAAAGGTGCCCACTTCACGGGCGGTACCGCAAGCGGATGGCTGGCCAGTGAGTGAGAATGGACTGTTGCCCGGCTCAGAGATCTTACCGGTCAGCAGGTGCAGGTTGTAGATGGAGTTGTTGGCCCACACACCACGTACGTGCTGGTTGATGCCCATGCACCACAGGCTCATCACCTTCTTGTTTGGATCGGCGTAGACTTTGGCCAGCTCAAGCAGGTTCTCTTTTGGCACTCCGGACATCTGGTGTGCGTAGTCCAGGGTGTATTTAGAGACGTACTTGGCGTAGTCCTTGAAGCTCATGGCGGTCATCTTGCCATTGCCTGGGTTCTTGGCTTTCTTCTCCAGCGGGTGCTCTGGGCGCAGGCCATAACCGATGTCTGGGGTAGCTTCGGCGAACTTGGTGTGCTTGTTAACAAAGTCTTTGTTAACCGCATCGTTTTCGATGATGTAGTTGGCCAAGAAGTTCAGGATCACCAGATCAGACTGAGGCTTCATCACCATCTTGTTGTCGGCCAGATCGAAGCTGCGGTTCTCATAGGTAGACAGCACATGCATGCTGGTACCAGCGTCGGTCAGGCGTCGGTCAGACATGCGAGCCCACAGGATCGGGTGCATCTCGGCGGCGTTTGAGCCCCAAAGTACGAAGGCGTCGGTGTGTTCGATGTCGTCGTAACAGCCCATTGGCTCATCGATACCGAAGGCACGCATAAAGCCCACTACGGCAGAGGCCATACAGTGGCGAGCGTTAGGATCGATGTTGTTCGAGCGGAAACCGGCTTTCATCAGCTTGGAGGCGGCGTAGCCTTCCCAGATGGTCCATTGGCCAGAGCCAAACATACCGACTGAGGTTGGCCCTTTGGCTTTCAGGGCGCCTTTCCATTTGTCAGCCATGACGTCGAAGGCTTTGTCCCATGAAACCGGGGTCAGTTCGCCGCCTTTGTTGAATTTGCCATCTTTCATGCGCAGCAGTGGCTGAGACAGGCGATCTTGTCCGTACATGATCTTAGGCAGGAAGTAACCTTTAATGCAGGTTAGCCCCTTGTTGACCGGGCTTTCGGTATCACCTTTAGAGGCCACTACACGGCCGTTCTGGGTACCCACCATAACCGAGCAACCGACGCCACAGAAACGACAGGCGGCTTTTTGCCAGGTGATGGATTGGTCGCCCTGTTCGGCGGCTTCTACGAATTTGACTGGCAGGGTTGCGCCCGCAGCGGTGGCTGCTGCCATGGCGGCATTGGCTTTTAGGAATTTACGACGACTGATGCTCATGATGGCTCCTGAGTTTCGAGCGGATCAACTTGGTGATACGCGAGAGCAGAAGAGATAACGCCCTCGGTTTGGTTTACGGCTTCAATGCCGTTTAAGACAGCCTGTCGACTTTCACCTTCAATGGTCACGATTAGCTTGTGGTCATCGGTGGCTGTCACTACTTCGGCTCCGGCGATCTGGGCAATTTCTTGCTCGATCTGCCCTTGTTTCTCGGCCTTGGCGTGTACCACCAGGCTGACGACTTGGTAGTCCTGACTCATGTTTTTTCCAAAATATTAAATTCCAATTCAGTATCTTATTTGCCCTATCTCTACCCCATACCCAGAAAGTAATAACGGTAAAATTGGCTGATCTCGATCACCCTTTTGTGGCTATTTCGGGGTGGTTTTGAACTGATTTAATGCAGATTGGTAGTGAAAACCGATGGACTCTAGTTTGGTTTCTATCTCGATCTGACTGAGCCCCAGATCCTCCTCTAAATCGGCCATGTTGTTGCAGTGATGGCGCAACCGTTCATTGACAATGCCCAGTAAAATTGCGGGTTGTAGTCGTTCTGGATGTTCGATATTCATACCGCCTCCCAGTCGTTGGTGTGCTGTAAATATAGTTCAATCTGCTCTGTTATCTTCGACTCTGTTATCTCTCTAAATTAGTGAAAAACAGTTTTATGGTTTGCTCCATTGGCAAGCTTGGATGAAATCGGCACACTGAGCTGGGATGTTATTGAAGTGTGGTGATTTATGAGGTGGTTGGTTCCAGTTGCCCTAGGATTGTTGGCGACTCAGGTTCAGGGTAACGAGTATGGGCCTTTGATGGTTAAGGCGCAGTCGCCGCTGCAGGCGCAAAATCTAACGCCGATGCTTCGAAGCGGCCAGTTGCTACAGCAGGGGCAGGTGGAGTGGTTTGCTTCTGGCACCATCGCCAGCGTGTGGGCACAGACGCCGGATTACACCATGGATTATTACCATAATGAGGTGAATCTGGGTGTACGTTGGGCACCACGGCAAAAGTGGGAGTTGGAGGTTAATTTTCAGCACCGTTTTGCCGGAGATAATGGCCTAGATTCCGTCACCGAAGGGTTTCACGACCTGTTCGGCCTGAGCCAAAATGGCCGAGAGCAGGTTGATAAGCATCGCTTCTATATTTCTGCACCAAAGCAAGGGGTTGAGTTCTCTGACTTTGAAGGGGATACACTGAACAATGTCCTAAGCCTTTATGGCGCCTACCAATGGATTGATACCGATGAGCATGCCCTATCCATTGGGGTAGGGATGTCATACAACTACGTCGGCTCTGGAGACTTTAAAACGTCCGATTTTGAGCAGTTGGCGCAGATCAACTACTTGTATCGCCCTGCTGGGCCGCACCGAGTCTACGGGACCCTAGGAACCTCTCATAGTGATGATGCCGAGCTAACTGGTGGCATTGAACGTAGTGATTGGGCCTGGATGGGGGCGGTGGGGTATGAATATCGCTTTAATCTTAAACATGCGGTGTTGGTGGAGTATCACGCCTACAGTGGCGAGACCGAAGAGGTCGATGAGTTAGACGAGATCTCCCATGAGTTTCTGCTGGGCTACCGTTACAGCATGAAAACCGGCGCCATTGAGTTCACCATGATTGAGAACGTGTTCAATATGGACAACAGCACCGACATCGCCTTTACCCTAGGTTATCGTCATCGGATCTAGAGAATTTAGTGCTTTTCAATAACCAAAACGCCCGCATTATGCGGGCGTTTTTGGTTTTGAATGTTTGATTTTATTCGCCGAATAGCGGGTAGGGGCGAGCTTGTATGCTCAGGATGGCGTCACCGAAACGGAACTGGGCGTCGGCGTCGAGATCTTTAGGTAGTACGGCGGTAAGCCACAGTTGATCTTGATGCATTACCTTATTCAAGACCGTGCCGCTTTTACGCCAGTTTTCCCCTACGGCCATCTCCAGCTCACCATCTAATGTGCTGGCTGATTCCGCCATCAAGGTGTAGGTGGCACGTTTGTTACCGCCACGGAAATGCATGCGAGCTACGGTTTCCTGACCAATGTAGCAGCCTTTGTCGTATTGAACGCCGCCAACCGCATCCAAGTTGAGCATTTGAGGCACCAACTGGCCGCTGTTAGCGGCATCGATCATCGGCCATTGCTGGGCAATTTCATGCTGCTTCCAGCTTTCAATGCTTGCTTCCTCTAACGAGGCTAGGCTTTGCGGCAGTTCACCAATGATCAGGGTAGCTCCGTCATCTTTTAACAGCAGGCTTGCGTCTATGACTTGCTGGGCGCCACTTTCCAGCGCGGGCAGTGCGTCAGTTTCACCTAATAGACCATGCACAGCGATATTGTTGGACTCGTCGGTAAGCTCAACTTTATTGAAGACGGCGTATTTGGCCATTTGTGGCAGATCAACGGCGATCAGATCTTTTGGCATAATCAGCAGCACATCGTCTCCGTGGCGGCAAATTCGGAAGCTGGCCAGCAGTTTTCCTTTAGGATCGCAGTGACCACCCCAGCTCCAGCGTTCGGCGGTCAGGGTATTCATGTTGCAAGTGAGCTGACCTTGCAGGAAAAGATCCGTGTCTGGGCCGGTGAGTCGAATGATGCCAAGGTGGGAGAGCGGAATGAGCTGCGCCATGGTAGATCCTAGAGTTCGAGTAGGGAAAACCGCTCCAGTTTAAGCCAAGGCGAGGGCTAATAAAATGCCGCTAAGCCCCCATTTTTTATAGGGGATTAGCGGCAACTTCATTGAATGGCGTTCGCGTTAGTGGAGGATGCGGGCACGGATGGTGCCTTCAATGCTGGCTAGCTCTTTCAGGGCTTCATCGGCGTGAGCCGTTTCCACGTCCATTACTACGTAACCGAGATCGCCTCTGGTTTGTAGGAACTGAGCCACAATGTTGATCTCTTTCGCGGCAAAAGCTTGGTTGATCTGGTTCAGCACCCCGGGCACGTTGGTGTGGATGTGCAGCAAACGACTGGCGTTGGTGTGCTGAGGCAGGGATACCTCAGGGAAGTTAACTGCCGATAGGGTTGAGCCGTTATCGGAGTATTTGGCCAGTTTCGCCGCCACTTCTCGACCAATATTTTCCTGGGCTTCCTGAGTTGAGCCACCGACGTGGGGCGTCAGCAGAACGTTGTCGAACTCACGTAGGGGAGAAACGAATTCTTCGTCGTTGGACTTAGGCTCCTCTGGGAACACATCGATGGCGGCGCCGCGAATGCGTTGGCTAGAGAGCGCTGCACACAGGGCGTTGATGTCCACCACGGTGCCGCGAGAGGCGTTGATCAGAATGCTGCCTTGACGCATGTGAGCCAGAGTATCGGCGTTGATCATATTCTGAGTGGATGGGGTTTCTGGCACATGCAGGCTGACCACATCCGATTGTGCCATCAGTTGTGGCAAGGTTGGGATCTGGCGAGCGTTGCCCAGGGGCAGTTTGTTTTCGATGTCATAGAAGATCACCTGCATCCCCAAACTCTCTGCTAGTACGCCGAGCTGAGTACCGATGTGACCATAGCCGACGATGCCCAGCACTTTGCCTCGGGCTTCGAAGCTGCCGCTGGCACTTTTAAGCCAGCCGCCGCGATGGGCCAGAGCGTTCTTTTCTGGAATGCCGCGTAGCAGCAGTAGGGTTTCACCTAGGACCAGCTCCGCCACAGAGCGAGTGTTTGAGAACGGCGCATTGAAGACTGGAATACCACGGCGAGCTGCCGCTTCCAGGTTGACCTGGTTGGTGCCGATACAGAAACAACCGATGGCCACTAGCTTGTCTGCATTGTTGATCACTGCGTCAGTCAATTGAGTGCGGGAACGGATGCCAATGAAGTGGACATCTTTGGAGCGCTCCATCAACTCCGCTTCACTTAAGGAGGTTTTGAGGGACTCAATATTGTCGTAGCCAGCCAGCTTAAAGCTTTCGATGGCTTTAGGGTGCACCCCTTCTAATAACAGGATCTTAATTTTGCTTTTGTCTAGAGAGTAGTGGGTCATGGGTCGGGTTCCATACAGCGCCGAGGTAAGTTAACCAGCTTACCGGAATTCTTTTTTGAGTGAACCGTCTTATTGAGCGTTATACTAAGGCTTAATTTTCTTATTGATTAGTTAGATAGTATTAATGACTGTGAACATGAATCGACTGCTGTGGGCAGTCATTTTTTCGCTGGTAATGATCTGGTCCGCCATTGAGCCCAAAGATACCTTTACTTGGTTTCTCGAGGTGTTGCCAGCGATGATTGGCGCGGCCATTTTGCTGGCGACCCTGAAGTCCTACCCGTTGACGCCTCTTGCCTATCAGCTGATTCTGCTGCACTGCATCATCTTGATGGTGGGTGGACATTACACTTACGCCGAAGTCCCCCTATTTGACACTCTGGGAGACTGGTTTGGCTGGGAGCGCAATAACTACGATAAGGTTGGCCATCTGGCTCAGGGCTTTATTCCGGCGATGTTGGCGCGGGAGATCTTCATCCGCAACCAGGTGGTATCCGGCCGTGGTTGGTTGTTCTTCCTGTGTGTCTGTTTTTCGCTGGCGTTTTCCGCCTTCTACGAATTGATTGAATGGTGGGTGGCTGCGGCAACCGGTGAGTCAGCTGAGGCCTTCCTTGGCACTCAAGGGTATCAGTGGGATACCCAATCAGACATGATGTGGGCAATGTTGGGGGCGATGCTGTCGCAGTTGACCTTGGCTAAGCTGCACGACCGTCAACTCACTGAGGTTATTCACCCTAATTAGTTTTGGCCATTGCATTCCAGAACAGGCTCAGTGCCGCATGCTGCTGACGAGGGTCGTTGGCAGCATCTGGATGGTCAATGAGGTAAGCCGCACTGGTCATAAATAGGGTGTGGCACACCTCCATCATCAGCTCTAACGGGTAGTCAGCGATGATGCCCTGTTTCTGCCCCTGCTCAATCATGTCCCACACCATCGATAGGGTTTCGAATTTGGCTTTCTTTTTCGCTTGAGAGGTTAAGAAAGGCGACTGATAGTAGGCCAGTAGGAATCGGAGTTTGTCAGGGTTATCGAGAGACCAGCGCATCGCCTGATGCCAGATCTTTTCAGCCTGTTCGGGAATCGGGCTGCCTTCGGCGTCAAAATTGATCTCATCAGCCATCTGCTGTTTGATCTGCAGATACAGCTCTGAGATCAGCTCTTGTTTGTTTTCAAAGTGGTGAAACAAGGTGCCGTTGGCCACCTTCGCCGCTTTGGCGATTTTTGAGGTTGCCGCTCCTTCTAGCCCCTGCTCTACAAACAGAGTGAGGGCGGCATCAATAATTTGTTGTCGTTTGGATTGAGTCACACGGGTCTCGCAATATCAGCCGGAGGGCAAGCCTCCGGTAAAAAAGAGTCATATCAATATCTGGAAAACTATCTGGTCGCTGAGGCTTATCGCCCAGTTTCAAAGCCTAGGCGTCGCTACGAGACTTATTGCGAGAATCCCCCCCCAATAAGCCCCGCACTCTAGTCGACCTGATTTTTCCGTCGTACTTGATAAAACACCTACCCAATTTGAGTTGGGTTAGCGCAGAAAGAGCTTAAAAATCAGTTTCTGAATCGCGGTTCCATAGGGGGGCTGAATAAACGCACCGCTGGAGAACTTGCCTTGGTTCAATACCGTTTTGGCTTTAGAAAAGACTTTGAAGCCCTCTATGCCGTGATAGTGTCCCATTCCTGATGGGCCAACGCCACCGAAAGGTGCATCGTCTGCAGCCACGTGGAACAAGGCATTGTTGATGCACATGCCGCCGGCGTGGGTTTGGCTAATTATCCGCTGCTGCAGTTTTTGGTCATAGCTATACAGGTACAGTGCCAGAGGCCGAGGACGGGCGGTGATGTACTGCAGGGCATCGTCAATGCTGTCATAAGGAATGATTGGCAGCAGTGGGCCAAAGATCTCATCCTGCAGCACGGTCATGTCATCGTTTACATCCGTTAGCAGGTGCGGCGTGAGGCGCTGACGCTGATCGTCCAGGTGTTTACCTTCTAGGCAGATATTGACGGTTGCCCCTTTCTGTTTGGCATCTTCTAGCCAAGATAACAGCCGCTGATACTGACGCTCGTTAACCACGGAGGTGTAATCATCGCTGTTTACTCCTTGTGGGTACATCTGGGCGAATTTGGCTTTATAAGCTTGAACAAAGGCATCTTGTTTGGCTCTTGGAACCAGCACGTAATCCGGTGCCACGCAGATCTGACCGGCGTTTAGACTCTTTCCAAGAATCATGCGATCGACGGCGTTGTCGATATCCACATCAGGCCCCACGATGGCGGGGGATTTGCCCCCTAACTCCAAGGTAACAGGCGTTAGGTTGTCGGCGGCGGCGCGCATGACGTGGCGGCCGACGGTTGTGGAGCCAGTAAACAGCAGGTGATCAAACGGCAGGCTAGTGAATTGCGCCGCCAATTCCGCTTCCCCTTCAATGCATACTACCTGTTCGGTGTCGAACGCCTCCTCCAGCATGGCGATAAGAACCTTGTTGGTGCTCGGCGTAAATTCGGAGAGCTTGATCATGGCTCGGTTACCTGCCGCCAGAGCGGTAATCAAGGGGCCGATAGACAGCATCACTGGGAAGTTCCACGGTACGACAATACCGACCACACCCAGAGGCTGGTAATGCACTTCTATCTTTGCTGGCGCCAGCAGTAACCCTGCGTGGCGACGCTCGGTTCGCATCCATTTTTTCAGACGCTTTTTGGTGTACTTAATGTTCATCAAGCAGGGAAGGATGTCTGAGATGAGCGTGTCTTGGTGGCTACGGCCGTTATAGTCCTGATCCAATGCGTTACACAGGGCGTCTTTGTGCTTGAGTAGTGCCTCGCGAAGATTATCCAACAGCTTATGACGCTCATCTAGACTCGGCATCGGCTTGGCATTGAAGGCCTGCTTTTGCAACTGAAAATGGTTAAGCATCTGGCTGTGCTCAGGGCTAAGAGTTGTTGATTGTTGCTCGGTCATGGAGCCTCCAAATAAAAACCGACTGATTAGTCGGTCTGATTATTGGGTGAAAAAAAGGCACCGTCAAGTCGGTGCCCTAAGTTTCTTATGTCTAAAAAGAATAATTAAAGAAGTTCATTGATTTTTTTAGTTATTTCTTCGTCAGTGGGCTCGGTTCTTGGAGACCAGTAATCGACGAGGTTGCCTTTGGAGTCAACTAAGTACTTGTAGAAATTCCATTTTGGCGCGCCTCCCTGCTTGGCAAGCTCTTTGAAAATGGGGTCGGCATCGCTGCCTCGCACTGCGCCAGGTGCCAGCATGGTGAAGCTGACGCCGTAGTTTCGGTAGCACACATCCGCGGTCTTGGACTCGTCATCTTCCTCTTGGAAAAAGTCATCGGACGGCATGCCAATAACCACGAGCCCTTGGTCGCTGTACTCCTTGTGAAGCTGCTCAAGCTGCTTGAACTGCGGTGTGTAGCCACAGTTACTGGCGGTATTCACGATCAGTACAGCTTTGCCAGCGGTCAGTTGGCACAGATCCACCTGCTCGGAGGCATGCAGTTTGCGTTTAGTGGTGTCCAGCCACGCAGGGCAGCTGTCGGCAAGAAGGCTGGCACTGAAGGTCAGTGCCAGCGCGCTCATGATGAGTCGCATGATAAATGTCCTTATAGGTTGGTGTTGGCCAAGCCTTGTCCCTGACGATACGGCTGCTGAGCGCAGCCGGATCAGTTATTTAATGGTTTTTACGCCATCTTTGGTGCCCAGTAGTAGCACGTCTGCGCCGCGATCGGCAAACAGGCCATTGGTCACCACGCCAACAATGGCGTTGAGTTTGATCTCTAGAGCTTTCGGGTCGGTGATCTTCATGTCGTATACATCCAGAATCACGTTGCCGTTATCGGTAACCACGCCTTCGCGGTATACCGGGCTGCCGCCCAATTTCACGATTTCACGGGCCACGTAACTGCGAGCCATTGGAATCACTTCCACAGGCAGTGGGAATTCACCCAGTACGTCAACGGTTTTGGTTTCGTCGGCGATGCAGATGAATTGTTTGGCAACGGCGGCAACGATCTTCTCGCGAGTCAGTGCTGCGCCGCCACCTTTGATCATGTCCATGCTTGGGTTGATCTCGTCTGCGCCATCAACATAAACAGACAGGGCGTCAACGCTGTTCAGATCAAACACTGGAATACCCAGGGCTTTCATTTTCGCCGTTGAGGCTTCGGAGCTGGATACCGCGCCTTCAATCTCAGTTTTGCGAGTCGCTAGGGCATCGATAAAGTGGTTTACCGTAGAGCCGGTGCCCACACCAACAATGGTGCCGCTTTCCACGTACTCTAGAGCAGCCCAGCCAGCGGCTTTCTTTAGTTCGTCTTGTGTCATTTGGGTAATCTCCTTGAATTCTGACCGAAATTATACCGGAAGCTTCGGTGGATTGGCATCGGGGTGCGATCTCACTTAGGGCGATTGTTTTACGGCAGTATCAGAGGCTGTTGACCTTCCGTGATTATTTTTGCGCCACAAATTGGCATTATTGTTCTCAGAATAGCAAAAGGCTGCCCGAAGGCAGCCTTTGCTGAGAATGATGATGAGAAGTTTTAGGCTGCTCAGCCTTCGACTAAGCGACCTTGGGCGCTAATGGCGATCTTCTTCGGTTTCATTGCTTCTGGCACTTCACGGACTAGGTCGACGTGGAGTAGGCCATTCTCCATGCTGGCGTTATGCACTTTAACGTGGTCGGCCAGTTTGAAGCGGCGCTTGAAGTTACGCTCGGCGATGCCTTGATAGTGGAACTTACGTTCTTCAGTATTTTTGGCTTTGGTGCCGTCAATGCGCAGCGTGTCACCTTCCACCTCAATCTCCAGTTCGCTGTCGCTGAACCCGGCAACAGCCATGGTGATGCGGTAGTTGTTCTCATCGAGCAGTTCGATGTTGTATGGGGGGTAACCGTTGTGGTTTTCCGCACGCTGGGCTTCATCCATCAGCTTGGCGAAACGCTCGAAACCAATGGCAGTTTTGTATAGGGGGGCGAAATCAATAGTACGCATAATAGCTGTCCTCAATTGAGCAACAAAAATAGATAATTGGTTTGCCGCCTTGGACCTCTCTTGAGCATCCTCGGCTGACAATTAATAGATGGGGCTGCGTATTTTGGTTTCAAGCCTTTAGCTTAAAAAAATTACACTAAGGCCCTTTCTTCTGCGTTACTAAGACGGCTGATTGCGCTTAAAAGCTGATTTTTATCAAAGGGTTTTGGGACGTAGTAGTCCATTCCAGAATCGTAGCAAGCGCGCACATCATCGTCCAAAACGCTGGCGGTCAGCGCGATGATCGGTACTCGGCGACGCTTCTGTTTCTCTTCAAGGTGACGAATCTGACGGGTGGCCTCAAAGCCATCCATGATTGGCATCATACAGTCCATTAAAATCAGGTCGTACTCTTTGTCGAACACCTTTTCGGTGGCTATTTGACCATTGTCTGCCACGTCGATCTTATATCCCGCCTTTTTTAGCATGATCTCTGCGACCCGTTGATTGGTTTTATTGTCCTCCACCAACAGCAGATGTCCTTTGATTTCAGGGAAGCTTGATGTGCCGGGTTCTGGATTGTCGGTAACCCGGCGTTGTGGCGTTGGTTTCGGCTTATCGGACTGTTCTGCTTGCTGCAGCAATTTAATGAGGTTTCGCTCAAGTCGCTCGCCTCGAATCGGCGCCATCAGAAGTTGGGCCGGGGATTTGATGCTCGAAAGGGTGACGCCTGCGGAGAGATCATTGAGAAGCAAAACCGGCGTGTTGCTGCCAGTTCGTTCCAACAGGGACTTCAAGGTTTCAATTCCCTTATCCAGCATAGAGTAGCGGACGATCACCAAAGCATAGGAGTGAGAGGTGTCTTCAAGGTGGCTGGCCGCCGCGGCCAAAGTATCGACATGGGTAACTTGAATCTGCCACCGACTGAGCTCGTTCTGGTATAGGAGCGATGACTTAGGGTGACTGTCTACCAATAGGGCTTTGGTGTGTTTGAGCTTGGCATTGACGATTGGGTGTTGCTCGCTGATTTCACACTTAAGTTTCACGGTAAAGCAGCTGCCTTGGCCTTTTTGGCTGGTAACGAGAATCTCACCACCCATCAGTTCAGTGAGCTGGCGACAGATGCTCAGTCCCAGCCCTGTGCCACCGAATTTTCGGGTGGTGGAGCCGTCTTCTTGCTTGAATGGGTGGAAGATGTCTTCCAATTTGTCGCCATCGATACCGATGCCATCGTCTTTGACTGATAGGGTCAGAGTAACGTTGTTATCCGGGGTGACCTTAGCGCGACATGACAGGATTACTTCGCCGTTTTCAGCGGTAAATTTTACTGCGTTAGACAGTAGATTGAGCAACACCTGCCTGAGACGATGGCCGTCGATCATCACCTGAGCCGGAATGTCTGTTGGGAAGTCCACATCAAAGTAGATCTGCTTTTCCATCGCCTTGGGGGCAATGACACTAGCCACTTCATAAAACAGTTCTGCCAGCTTTGTTTTGATGGGTGAGATCACCAAACTGCCAGCTTCGATTTTAGAGAGATCCAGCACGTCGTTGATGATCGACTGCAGTGCTCTGGATGAGTTTTGCACCGTGTGTAGGTACTCTCGCTGTTCGCCGTCCAGAGTGGTGGAATTTAGGATGTCGGTCATGCCAATGATGCCGTTGAGGGGAGTACGAATCTCATGGGACATATTGGCTAGGAAGATACTTTTGGCGTGATTGGCTTTCTCCGCCTCCTCTTTGGCGTCGATCAATGTGGCTTCAAACTCCCCCCGTTCCTGAATCAGCCGATTTAAGGTATCGCTGAGCTGGGTGAGCTCATCTCGTCCAGGTAGACTAATTCGGGTTTGGTAATCCCGAGTGTGCTCCACCTGACTCATGGTTGAGCCAATGGTATGGATGCCCTGATGAATGTGTTTGGAGAGCCGAATTGCCATCCAAGCCAGTACTAGCATCATTACGGTTAACGTAGCAATGTTGCTGATGAAGTTGGTTTGGCTCTGTTTGTAGGTGACGCTGGCGGCGTCCAAGATGTCTTGACGAACTTGGTTGAGCACCATGTCTAGCTGCGCCATGCGGGTGTCGGCGTCATTCAGGCTTTTGTTGGTTAATACCCCAATTTCGCCGCTAAGAATTTGCTGAAGCAGTTCATTACTGTGGGTAAAGGCGGGATTGGTAAATGCCTCTAACAAGAGGTTTATTTGTGCTTCAGAGGCATAAATAGTTAGGTATTTTTCCAATACCGATTGTTGCAATAGTGACAGCTCCAGCAGGCGAGAGCGGTACTCCTCTTCCAGGATGTTGGTGACCAGAATATCTTTGACGATCGCTTGCTCTTCCCGCGCGTATTCCTGCATAAACAGCAAGCTATGATAAGCCTGAATGCCTTCGCGAATCTCTCGATTTTCTACCTCTACTGGCAGCGACTCAATCAATCTTAGCCCTGTGGTTTGCCAATCATTGACTAAGGTCAGCCACTCTAATTTAGTGTCGTGATCCGCTTGACTGTCTGGCAGTTCTCCCAGAAGCATCTCCAACTCTTCGAGGTGCATGCTGTAATCGCCATTGCTCTCTTGCATCAGGGTTTGAAACTGAGTATCGCCTAGATGGCTGCTGGCGAGGTGACTTTCTGACAGTAGGGTTGCCAATTTGTTCAGGCCCACTTCGGTGACAAACCCTTGCCTAAGTTTGTCGATGGATTTGGTGGCGAGTTGATACTCAGACAGCAACTGATAGCGAGAATTGATCTGCTTGAGATCTTGCAGCTCTTGATACTGCCACAATAGGTAGCGGCCAAAGATGATGGAACAAAATAGAATCGGTACAGCTACCAGCATGCGGATACGCGAACGTAACGACAGATCTATGGTCATTGAGCATCCCTTCTCAAAGCGGCAATTTTTGCAGGAGTTTCTATACTAAGCTCTTAAAGCCTAGCAATGATTGCAGTTTTTGCTTTTCAAGGATGATTAAAAATGACCGGATTGCGGCAAAGATGCCTGCTGTGCGCGCTGCTGTTTATGGGGTGGTTGTCTAATAGCCATGCCTTTGGCCAAGACTTTGTGCTTGTTAGCATGAACAATGACATGCCTGCCATCAGCGAAAGCAAAGCCAAAATGCTTTATTTGGGAAAGCTGAAGTCCATTGACGATTTCGGGCGCGTGGTACTGCTTGATTGGCCTGAAGGCAGCAATGAGAAACAAGATTTCTATAAATCCTTCCTTAAAAAATCCATTCCTCAAATTAACAGCCGCTGGGCGCGTTTGGCGTTTTCTGGCAAAGGAAAGCCACCCGAATCATTAGATGAGGCGACGGTTCAGGCGTTAGGTCAGTGGCTTCAAGATAATCCTCGAGGGATTGCGTATGTCTCAAGGGAGCAGATTCCCCCAGGTGCCAAAGTGATATTAGATATTGAACAAGGAGCAGGCCGATGAAACGCTATCTATTTTGGCTGGTCCTGATGTTGGCGAGCAGCCCTATTTTTGCGGCAGTTGAATTGATCGAAGATCGTTTGTCTTTAAGTGGATTTGCCTCGGTCTCGGCCACCAAAACCGATAACTCCGTGCCGTTATATGCCCTGTACCAGTTTGAAGATGACTGGTGTTATGACTGTGACACCACCGTTGGCTTGCAGTTGGATTTGAGTTTAACCGATAGCATCTGGTCTTCGGTTCAGGTGGCCAAGCGACCGCAAGATACCTTTTCCGATCCGAGTTTGGAGTGGGCCTATGTGGGATGGCGACCCAGTGATAACCTCGAAGTGCGAGGTGGCCGCCTGAGGGTGCCTATGTTCGTGGCATCTGAGTATTTTTATGTGGGCAACGGTTATCCATGGGCTCGCCCACCATTAGAGGTTTATGGCGCCATGCTGGGGGTGAACTCGGTTAATGGCATCGATTTTCTGTATAGCTACAACATCAATGATGAGATGCAGCTCTCCGTTCAACCATTTTACGGCCGCCATAACCATGAAGATGTTGACCTAGGTGTGATGGACTTTGAGATTGAGACCGACGTTCAAACCGGCCTTAGTATCAAGCTAAATGGGCCCAACTATGTCGTTAATGCCTCTTATCTGTTTGCCGATTACACCCTTAATGATGTTCAAGCCGAGCTCAATGCTTATTCCGTAGGTGGTCGCTACGAGTTTGATACTTGGGAGTTGTGGGCGGAGTTTGAGAAAGATGAGAATCAGCACACCGGCTACATCGCGTCGGCGCTGAATTTGGATCGCTGGCACCCTTATGTCATGTACGCGCACACCTGGAAATGGCGTCAGTCGCAGTCGGTCATGTTTGGTGTGCGTTACGATATGATGCACAACCTCTCTATCAATGCGGAATACCTGTGGAGTGAAGCCTTCGATGGTAATCAGGGGCAGTTCGTGATGCCGCCACAGTCGGTGGGGGAGTCTACCTACGCTAACTTGCTGACGTTGATGCTAAGCTACAATTTCTAACCACTGTGTGGGCGTAACAATGTAATTGAGCCCGATGTCCCAAGGCTCTACCGGAATGGCGTCGACCTGCTGACAATCGTGGGCGACGCCAATTTTTATGGCCTGAGGGCAGTGGGCCAGATAGCGGTCATAAAATCCTCCTCCCATTCCTAAACGATTGCCTTTGCCATCAAACCCCACCAACGGCGTCAAAATCAGTTCCAGTTGTGATGGCAACACCATGGCGCATTTATTGAGACAGGGCTCCTGAATCTTAAATCGATTGTGGCTAAGTTCGGTACGCTGATCAAAGTGCTGAAACAGCATATGGTTGCGGCTAAATGGGTGCATAACGGGTAAGGCCGTTGGGATCTGTTGCTGCCACAACCAGTGAGCCCAAGAGCGCAGATTAGGTTCGCCATCGTTAGCCAGATAGAGACCCACATAGCCTTTAATTGGTGAGTCACCAAGATGCTGATTGAGTAATGCGGCTATCCCGACCGACGCTTGTTGCTGATCGGAAACGGTAAGCGCTCGGCGAGATTGGCGAAGCTGGTTTCTTAGTTGCTGGCGGAAGTCCATATCGCTCTGAGTTTTAAGGCAAAGATTAGCGACAGGCTAGAACAAAATGGGAGCGGGGGGAAGGGCGCTCCCCGAAGATGCCGTTGCAGGTGTAAGCCCGTGAACCGTAGGTTCAGGGCGGAACTGCTGTCTCTACCGTAGGCTTCTTGGTACGTGCCAAGCATGCGCAATAGCAGTGAGCAACAATCCCTTGGATCTTTAGCATCGGCCAGGGACATAACCTACTGGCGAACATCTCAGGGAGCATAGATTCAGCATCGAGGAGAACCCGCTTGGGTTGCCTCTCTGATGTAACTCCAGTCTATGCCGAGGTTAGGCTTATCTCAACCGTTTTGAAGCATTTTCAGTGCGACTGACCAATGCTTGGGCAATGGTCTGTTCCAGCATCTCAATGCGCTTGGCGGTAACTTGTTGCTCTTGTTGAATTTGTGACTGGCTCTGCATCAATTCATGGGTCAAGTTCAGCGCAGCCATGACCGCAATTTTGTCTGGGCTAAGTAGGCCATTCCGTTGTTTGAGTTCGAGAAAACGCTGATTCAGCAGATGGCTGACATGTTGGAGTGTGGCCTCTTCGCCCTCAGGGCAGTTGATGGTGTAGACCTTATCCAGCAGCGTGATTTCTATGGTGTTCGAGCTCATGTGATATCCGGAGATTCAGAGGGTTAGCCAGTGCTCAATGGAGCTTTGAAGGCTGTTATGCCTGAATAGGGCGGGTAATGCAAATTCAGTAAGCTTATTCGCGGTTTTCCTGAGCCAATGGTGGAAACAGCAGCAATTGCTGAGTAGGTTTGGAGCCCATTCTGGCGCGTGATAGCATTAGGCTAATTTTCTTCTAGGACACCATTCTGATGAAATCGAACTCTCCTTTGTTATTTAGCAAGTTGGAAAGCGCTTTAGAGAAAGCTGGCCTGACCATGCTACCCAGCGAATTTCATGGACTGATGACCGGCATGGTATGTGGCGGCATTCGTTTTGATAAGCGAGGCTGGCAAGAAACCTTCCTGCAGTTGACCAATGACGGCAAACCTTTTGATGCCGATCTGGAAGGGGTAACCAAGGATCTGTATCGCAGCATTGATAAGGCATTGTCTGAAAACCCGGAGCAGGGGTTCGAGCTGTTATTGCCGGATGACGACGAATCTTTGGCCATGCGCTTGGAAGCCTTAATTGAGTGGATTCAAAGCTTCTTCTTAGGCCTAGCCAAGTTGCAACCGACCTTTGCCAATACCAAAGGCGAGCTGGGTGAAATGCTGGGGGATCTGCGTGAGATTACTAACGTGGAGTTTGACGTTGATGACAGTGCCGAGAACCTAGAAGGTTTCGAGGTGCTTAAAGAGCACGTCATCGATACCTGCTGGAAATGCTTACTGGAGTTTGGCACTCTCCCTGATGACAAGACCATACATTAGTCCCAATCAGATAAAACCTCTGTTCATGAACGCAAGCTAAAGCAGGCTCACTCTGGTTCAATCTGCCACCAATGTGTATGAGGGGGCGAGAAAATTCTTGATTGAACCTGCTGTGCCAGCGTATTACATTGACCAATGACCCCAATCAGATCGGTATAAAAACGATAACAATAGGAACCTAAGGCAGATGGAAATCAAGGATTTTTGCCAGCATCGGAAACAGTTAATGGAAGCCCTGCCACAAGGCAGTGTGGCGTTGCTGTTTGCCGCTCAAGAGTGCACTCGCTCCAATGACACTGAATATCACTTTCGCCAAAACAGCGACTTTTTCTATCTGACCGGTTTCAATGAGCCGGATGCGGTGTTGCTGCTGCGTCCGGGCCAGTCTCCTGAGTCCATTGTTTACGTTCGCCCTACCGACAAGCTGGCAGAGATCTGGCATGGTCGCCGCTTAGGTGTAGACGCGGCACCGCAAGCATTGATGGTGGATGAAGCCCGCAGCATTGATGATCTTGAGCAAACGCTGGCGGAGTTGGTCAATGGTGCCACCACGCTGGCGTATCTGCCGGGTCAATGTGAGCGTGGTGATGGCATCGTTAACGCCATGATGACCACGCTGCGTAACGGCGCTAAGAAAAAGCTCAAAGCGCCGACCCAGACTTTGGATCTGCGTAGCATCGTTCATGAGATGCGTCTGCATAAATCTGATGCCGAAATAGAAGTGATGGCTCGCGCCGGTGAGCTTTCTGCCAAGGCCCACGTTCGAGCCATGCAGCGCTGTCAGCCTGGGTTGTTTGAGTACCAGTTGGAAGCGGAAATTGCTCACGAGTGTGCCATGCAAGGCGCTCGTTTTATGGCTTACAACAGCATTGTGGGTGGCGGCGACAACGCTTGTATCCTGCACTACACCGAAAATGAGAGCGAACTCAAAGACGGCGACTTAGTGCTGATCGATGCTGGTTGCGAGTTGGAAGGCTACGCCGCAGACATCACCCGTACCTTCCCGGTAAATGGCCGCTTTAGTGAAGCCCAGCGTCAACTGTATGCCATCGTGCTGGAAGCAGAGAAGACCGCCATCGAGATGATTCAGCCTGGGGTTTCGATTAAGGAAGCCAACCAGAAGGTGCTGGAGATCATGGTGGGTGGCCTGGTGAAGCTGGGCATCATGGAAGGTGAGGTGCAAACCCTCATCGAAGAGGAGGCCTACAAAGCCTACTACATGCACGGTTTAGGTCACTGGATTGGCATCGATGTTCATGACGTGGGCGACTATCACACACCGGATCGCAGCCGGCCGCTAGAGCCAGGCATGGTGCTGACCATCGAGCCGGGCCTTTACATCGGCCCAGATGCGGATGTGGATCCGAAATGGCGAGGCATCGGCATTCGCATCGAAGACGACATCTTGGTTACCGAAACCGGCCATCGCAACTTGACTGCCGCAGTGGCCAAAGAGTTGGATGAGATCGAAGCCTTAATGGCGGGGTAAAACATGCAACAGGTGGATATTGCCATTGTCGGTGCCGGCATGGCGGGAACCACATTGGCGCTGGCCCTCAGCCAGCGCACCAATTATAAGGTGGCTCTGATTGAGGCGTTTGAGCCCAAAGCGCAGAGCCATCCTGGTTTTGATGCCAGAGCCATCGCTCTGGCTCAGGGTTCGGTGCAGAGCCTATCAAAGCTGAATTTGTGGTCTACCTTGGCGCCAATGGCCAAAGCGATCGAGCATATTCAGGTGAGCGATCGTGGCCACATGGGTCAAGTGTGGATGCACGCCGATGAGCATCTGGTTGATGCCCTTGGTCAGGTGATCGAATTGGAGCGGGCTGGCCCCGCCCTGTTTGCCAAGCTGGCAGACACCGAGGTTCAGCTATTTTGCCCAGACACCTTAGCCCGCTGTGAACAGCAGCAAGAGTCGGTGCATCTGACCCTGAACTCCGGTGCTGAGCTTAGCGCCAAACTGGTGGTTGGCGCCGATGGTGGTCGCTCGCCGCTGCTGGCTTCCATGCCGTTTGAGCCTCAGCGCCATGATTATGGCCAGACGGCCATCATCAGCAACCTTGAAACCAGCAAGCCCGGCACCACGGCATTTGAACGCTTCACCGATCAAGGCCCCATCGCTTTGCTGCCCATGACCGAAGATCGCTATTCCTTGGTGTGGGTTTGTGACCGCAATAAGGCCGATGTGGTCATGGCGATGGACGATGCCGCCTTCATTGAAGCGCTGCAACAGGAGTTTGGTTATCGCTGCGGCCAGATTTTAAGGGCCGGTAAGCGACATCACTATCCCCTCTTTAGAACCCATTTGAGTCGGCCCTTCCATCACCGAGTGGTGTTCGTGGGCAACGCCGCCCAGTCGCTGCACCCCATTGCGGGGCAGGGGTTTAATCTGGGGCTCAGAGACGCTGTAACCTTGGCGGAATGCTTGGCGAGCGCACAGGGGGCCGATCCCGGACTATTTACCCTACTGGACGACTATTGGCAGCAGCGCCAGCCGGACGTGAACACCACCTTGGGCTTGACCCACGGCTTGGTGAAACTGTTCTCGAATAACAACCCATTTTTACAGCTAGGTCGCAATATGGGCCTACTTGCCATGGATTTGGCGCCGACCTTAGGACAAGGCTTGATTCGGCAGACCATGGGCCAACATCATCAAAGGAGTGCAACGTGGTAATGGCACAATCGGTCCAAGTGGCCATCGTTGGCGGCGGCATGGTTGGCATGTCAGCGGCATTAGGTTTGGCGCAGTGTGGCATCTCTGTGGCGCTGATCGACCGAGAGGAGCCGAAACCCGCGTCCGGTGAGTTTGATCTTAGAGTCAGCGCCATCAATCGGGCTAGCGAGAGTTTCCTCAAAGAGCTGGGCGCGTGGCAACGTATGGATCACAGCCGTATCGCTGCCTATACCGGCATGAAGGTGTGGGACAAAGACAGCTTAGGTAACATAGATTTTGCCGCCGAAGACTATCAGCAGCCGGATCTGGGCCACATCATCGAGAATAGTGTCATTGCTTACGGTTTGTGGCAGCAGGTATCTGAGCACAAACTGATTCGCTGCATCCTAGGGGCGCCAAAATCGGTGGCCTTCGGTGAGCATGAAGCTTGGTTGACGCTGGCTGACGACAGCATGCTCAGTGCCCGCCTGTTGGTGGCCGCCGATGGCGCCAATTCGTGGCTACGTCAGCAGATGAACGTGCCGATCAGCTTCCGTGACTACGGCCATTCCGGTTTGGTGGCAACGGTTCGCAGCCTTCACGGTCACGACAAAGTGGCTCGTCAGGTATTTCTGCCTGAAGGCCCTTTGGCACTGTTGCCGTTAGCGGAGGATAACCTGTGCTCCATCGTGTGGTCATTGCCGCCAGAGCAGGCCAAGGGGCTAACTGAGTGCAGTGGTAGCGAATTCTGTGACGCCATTACGCTGGCCAGCGAAGGGGTGCTATCTAAGTTAGAGGTGGTCAGCGAACGCGCCGCCATTCCTCTTACCATGCGTTACGCCCGTGACTTTGTGTTGCCTCGCCTTGCTTTGATTGGCGACGCCGCCCATACCATTCATCCACTGGCAGGCCAAGGGGTGAATCTAGGATTGATGGACGCCAAATTGCTGATCGAGGTATTGGCCTCTGGTCAGGAGAGTGGTCGCGACCTTGGCGATCTGACGCTGCTTCAGCGTTATGCTCGTCCGCGTAAAGCCGCGGCGCAGGAGATGATCGCCGCCATGTCTGGATTTAAGTGGCTGTTTGCAGGAGATCATCCTGTCAAGAAGGGCATGCGCGACATCGGATTGGCTTTGGTTAACCGCATTCCCGGTTTAAAACGTAAGTTTATTGAGCAGGCGTTAGGCGTAAGCACCAACGAGCTGCGGTGAAATTGTATACAAATTGCAAGCGTTGGGTATAATGCGCCCAATCTCATAAAATAGACCCCGAGTCTATCGGGGCCAGCCAGTACAAGGAACACAAATGGCGAACCAAACTGTACTCTACGCCAAGCACCTGGAGTCCAATGCCAAGATGGTGGACTTTCACGGGTGGGACATGCCAATCAACTACGGTTCTCAGGTGGAGGAACACCATCAGGTCCGTAACGACGCCGGCATGTTTGACGTATCCCATATGACCGTTGTCGACATCACCGGCACCGATGCTAAAGCCTTTCTGCGTCGCCTGCTGGCGAATGACGTTGCCAAGCTGACCGTTTCCGGTAAAGCGCTGTACGGCGGCATGCTCAATGAGCAGGGCGGCGTGATCGACGACCTGATTACCTACTTCCTTTCCGACACCCACTACCGCCTGGTGGTGAACTCCGCAACCCGCGTTAAAGATCTTGAGTGGATTGGCCTTCAATCCGAAGGCTTTGAAGTGAGCGTTACCGAACTGCCAGAGCTGGCGATGATCGCCGTTCAAGGCCCGAACGCAGTGGCCAAAACCGCCGAGGTATTAGATGACGCTCAGCGTCAGGCCATCGATGGCATGAAGCCATTTTTCGGTGTGCAGGCGGGCGATCTCTTTATTGCCACTACCGGATACACCGGTGAAGCGGGCTTTGAGATCATGGTACCTTCTGAGCAAGCCCCACAACTGTGGGACAAGCTGCTGGCGGCAGGGGTTAAACCAGCTGGCCTCGGTGCTCGTGATACGCTGCGTCTGGAAGCGGGCATGAACCTTTATGGTCAAGACATGGACGAAACCGTCAGCCCTCTGGCGGCCAACATGGGTTGGACCATCGCCTGGGAACCGGCGGAGCGCGATTTTATTGGTCGCCAAGCTTTGATTGATCTCAAAGCAGCGGGCACCGAAAAACTAGTAGGCTTGGTAATGACAGATAAGGGCGTGCTTCGCGGCGGCCTGAATGTGTTCTTCACCGATGCCGACGGCAATGAGCAGCAAGGGGTGATCACCTCGGGCAGCTTCTCTCCGACACTGGGTTACTCCATCGCCATGGCGCGAGTGCCTAAATCCGTCGGTGAACAAGTTGAAGTTGAGATGCGTAAGAAGCGAGTACAGGTCCAAGTGATCAAGCCTTGCTTCGTACGTAATGGCAAACAAGCGTTTTAAGAAAATTGATGGGGAACAATCAATGAGCAACATTCCAGCGGACCTGAAATACACCGAGTCTCACGAATGGATCCGCCCTGAGGGTGACAACGTATACACCGTGGGCATTACTGAGCACGCTCAAGAGCTGCTGGGTGACATGGTATTCGTTGATCTGCCTGACGTTGGCGACACCGTTGATGCTGGCGAAGACTGTGCTGTGGCAGAGTCTGTGAAAGCCGCTTCTGATATCTATGCACCGCTTTCCGGTGAGATCGTTGCCATCAACGAAGAACTGGAAGATGCCCCTGAAGAGGTTAACAAAGACCCCTTCGGTGATGGCTGGCTTTTCAAAATCAAAATCAGTGACGAGGGCGAACTGGCGTCACTGAAGAGTGCCGAGGATTACCAAGCGCACATCGAAGAAGCCTAATCGTATTAAAGCCCCCGTTAGAGGGGCTTTTGCCTCTTATCCGCCGGTACCCTGCCTAGGCGGAATAACAAGGATTGACAACATGAGAGAGCAACAGACTCTAAGCCAACTGTTTAATGGTGATGAGTTCCTTCCCCGTCATATCGGACCTTCTGCCGACCAGCGTCAAGCGATGCTTAATGAGATCGGTGCCGATAATTTAGAACATCTGACTGCCCAAATTGTGCCTGAGTCGATCCGCTTGGATCGCGATCTGGGCATTGGCGCCCCCCAGCGTGAAGTGGATGCCCTAGCAGCCATTAAGCGTTTTGCTAACCAAAACCAGGTCTTTACCTCCTACATCGGCATGGGCTACTACAACACCCATGTGCCTCACGTTATTCAGCGCAACGTGCTGGAAAACCCAGGCTGGTATACCGCGTATACCCCGTATCAACCCGAAATTGCTCAAGGTCGCCTAGAGGCGATCCTGAATTTCCAGCAGCTGACCATGGACCTGACCGGTCTGGATTTGGCGTCAGCCTCACTGCTGGATGAGGGCACCGCTGCCGCCGAAGCCATGGCGCTGGCCAAGCGTGTCTCCAAAAACAAGAAATCCAATCTGTTTTTCATCGCCGACAGTGTATTTCCACAGACCATCGATGTGGTGGCAACCCGTGCCAAGCATCTAGGTCTGGAAGTGCTGGTGGGCAGTGCTGCCGATGCCGTCAATCACGACGTGTTTGGTGTGCTGCTGCAATACCCTGATAACACCGGTGCGGTGAACAACTTCGCCGACATCGCCGCTGAGATCAAAGCCAAGAAGGGCATTGTCTGTGTGGCGTCGGATCTGTTGGCCCTAGTGACCTTGAAAGCCCCGGCTGAGCTGGGTGCCGATGTGGTTCTGGGCAGCGCCCAGCGCTTCGGTGTGCCCATGGGATATGGCGGCCCTCACGCGGCCTTCTTCGCCACTCGTGACGCCTACAAGCGCTCTATGCCTGGCCGCATCATCGGCGTGTCCAAAGACACCCGTGGTAAGCCTGCACTGCGCATGGCGATGCAGACTCGCGAGCAGCACATCCGCCGTGAGAAAGCCAACTCCAACATCTGTACTGCACAGGTGCTGCTGGCCAACATGGCTTCCTTCTATGCGGTGTACCACGGCCCACAAGGGCTGAAGCGCATTGCCGATCGAGTCCACCGTCTGACCTCCATCTTGGCCCACGGCCTGAAAGCCGAAGGCGTGAACTTGGTGAACAGCAGCTGGTTCGACACCCTGACCTTTGAGGTTAGCGATGCCGATGCCCTGCAGGCCCGAGCTCAAGCTGCTCGCATCAACCTGCGCCACGATGGCGACAACTGTTTCGGCGTGTCTCTGGATGAAACCACCACCATCGAGGCGCTTAAGACTCTGTTTGCAGTGATTACTGAATCGCAATTGGACGTGGAAGGCCTAGATGGCGTTGCCGCTGCAGGCATCAGCGATGAGCTGCTGCGTAGCGATGAGATCCTAAAGCATGAGGTGTTTAACGCCTATCACAGCGAAACCGAGATGCTGCGTTACATCCGCCGCTTGGAAGGCAAGGATTTGGCGCTGAACCACAGCATGATCTCTCTGGGCTCCTGCACCATGAAGCTCAATGCGACCGCTGAGATGATGCCAATCACCTGGCCTGAATTTGCCAACATGCACCCGTTCTGCCCTCAAGAGCAGGCTCAAGGGTATCGTAACTTAGTGGATAACTTGGCCGAATGGCTGGTGTCCATCACCGGATACGATGCCATGTGCATGCAGCCAAACTCCGGTGCTCAAGGTGAGTACGCCGGTCTGTTGGCCATCAAGGGTTATCATGAGTCCCGTGGTGAAAGTCACCGTGATATCTGCCTGATCCCACAATCGGCCCACGGTACTAACCCAGCTTCTGCTCAGCTGGCGAGCCTGAAAGTGGTGGTTGTGGCCTGTGACAACGACGGCAACGTCGACATGGACGACCTGAAAGCCAAAGCGGCGGAACATGCTGAGCGTCTGTCTTGCATCATGATCACCTACCCATCCACTCACGGGGTGTACGAAGAGACCGTTCGTGAGATCTGCGATGTGGTGCATGAGCACGGCGGTCAGGTTTACATGGACGGTGCCAACATGAACGCTCAGGTGGGCATTACCGCCCCAGGCTTCATCGGCTCTGACGTGTCGCACTTGAACCTACACAAAACCTTCGCCATTCCACATGGTGGCGGTGGCCCAGGCATGGGACCTATCGGCGTGAAAGCGCATCTGGCGCCATTTGTGGCTGGCCATGCGGTAGTGAAGCCGGGCTTTGAGTGTGACAACAACGGTGCGGTATCTGCGGCTCAGTATGGCTCGGCTAGCATTCTGCCGATTAGCTGGATGTACATCGCCATGTTGGGCGATCGTGGATTGGCGGAGTCTACTCAGGTAGCCATGCTGTCTGGTAACTACTTGGCTAAGAAGCTGGGTGAGCACTATCCGGTGCTGTACACCGGCCGTAATGACCGAGTGGCTCACGAGTGCATCATCGACCTACGCCCTCTGAAAGAGGCTAGCGGTGTTACCGAAATGGACGTGGCCAAGCGCTTGATGGACTACGGCTTCCATGCGCCAACCATGAGCTTCCCTGTTGCGGGAACTTTGATGGTTGAGCCGACCGAGTCGGAGTCTAAGGTGGAGCTGGATCGCTTTATCGAAGCCATGGTTAACATCCGTGGCGAGATCGATAAGGTGCAGCGTGGCGAGTGGCCAGCGGACAACAACCCGCTGTGCAATGCGCCTCACACTCAAGCTGACATCATGGATGGCAGCTTTGATGAGCGCCCATACAGCCGCGAGCTGGCGGCTTATCCGACTCAGGCGACCAAGGACAACAAGTTCTGGCCAACCGTGAACCGCATCGATGATGTGTTCGGTGACCGCAACCTGTTCTGCGCCTGTGTGCCGATGAGCGCTTACGAGGAGTAAGTTTCGTTAGCGCGTAATCTAAGCTGAAATTTGAAAGCGAGCTCCGAGCTATCGGTGCTCGCTTTTTTGATCCTGTTATCTGGATGATTGTGGGTATTATTGTCCATAGTGATTGGTTTGTGTTGGCCTTTTTCTGATGATGCGGCATTGTTAAGCTGCGCTACATTGAATGGGGCGGTGCTCTGTGGTTATGCACCTCGGTATCGCTTTTATCGTTTGAATTAGTTTTAGGAGACAAGCCTGTGGCTATCAACAACCAAGAGATGCAGTCAAAGATTCTGGAAGCGTTTAATTTCCGTCACGCCACCAAGGTATTTGATCCGGCTAAGAAGATTGCGGACGATGAGTTCAACACCATTTTGGAGGCGGCACGCCTTTCCCCTAGCTCTTTTGGTTTTGAGCCTTGGCAGATTCTGGTGGTACAAACTCCAGAAAAGCGCGAACTGTTCCGAGATTTCGCTTGGGGCGCCAATGGTGCGTTCAATGGCACTGCCGGCCAGTTGGGTACCGCAAGCCACTTCTTGATTTTCCTCGCCCACACCGACGTTAATCAAACTCATAACTCTGAGTATCAGCAGAAGTTCATGAAAGAGGTGAAGCAGCTTCCGGACGATGTAATTGGCTTTATTAATCAAGCGTTCCAGAAGTTCCAAGAGCATGATTTTAAGATTGAAGGTCAGCGCCAGATCACCGATTGGGCCGGTAAGCAGGCTTACATTGCTGCCGGTAATGTGATGAGTGTGGCGGCGTTGATGGGCATCGATTCCTGCCCAATTGAAGGCTTTGAGATGGACAAAACGTCAGCGGTACTGGAACAGCACTTTGGTATCGATCCTAAGGTGTATCAACCTGCAGTGATGGTGGCTTTGGGTTACCGAGCCGACGAGCCTCCTTTTGAAAAAACTCGTCGCACTATGGATCAGGTGGTTTCCTGGTTCTAAACAACCTTAGTTCGAACCTTCTTATAAAAAATGCGCCTTTATGGCGCATTTTTCTTTTTAAAATAAGCATTTAATTCAAATCCTCTCGCAGTTTCTTACTTCAAGCAGATTCCCCGCGCTTATCTATAATTTAAGTCTCAATGTTGATCTTGATCATGGACGTCGTTCATCTATCTCTTGAGGAGTATTGATGTCAGGTTTGCTTTTTCGTTACATGTTATTAACTTAAAGTGATATGAATCCAGTTCATTTCGGTGGGCGATCATAAGGAGTGACATGACTCAGAAAGAAATTCATATCTCCAGTGTTGTTGTGCAAGTTCAGCCTGAACACCTTGGTGTGGTCAAGGCGCAGATCTTGGATCTGCCCGGGGCTGAAATCCACGGTGAAGACGCCATCGGTAAGTTGGTCGTGGTGCTGGAAACCTCAACGGAGACCGGCGTTACCAAAGCCATCGATGCCATCAATAACCTTCCTTACGTGTTAATGACTTTTTTGGTTTACCACCAGATCGAACCTTTCGAAAATTTAGCTGAGGATCACTCATGAAAATGACAAGACGGGAGTTCGTGAAAGCGAACGCCGCGGCCGCTGCTGCCACAGTTGCCGGGGTAACCCTGCCCGCGTCGGCGACCAATTTAATTGTGAATTCTGCGCAAACCAAGATTCACTGGGACAAAGCACCTTGTCGTTTTTGTGGTACTGGCTGTTCGGTGCTGGTGGGCAGTCAAGATGGCCGAGTGGTCGCCACACAAGGGGATCCTGATGCTCCGGTGAACCGAGGCCTTAACTGCATTAAGGGCTATTTTCTCTCTAAAATCATGTATGGCGCCGATCGGGTGCAAACGCCGATGTTGCGCATGAAAGATGGCAAGTTCCATAAAGATGGCGATTTTACTCCCATCAGTTGGGATCAGGCGTTCGACATCATGGCGGAAAAGTGGAAGGCGGCTCTGAAAGATAAGGGGCCCACCAGCGTCGGTATGTTTGGCTCTGGCCAATGGACGGTCATGGAAGGCTATGCTGCTTCCAAGCTAATGAAAGCCGGTTTTCGTTCAAATAACATCGACCCTAACGCCCGTCACTGTATGGCCTCTGCGGTAGGTGGCTTCATGCGTACCTTTGGTATTGACGAGCCCATGGGTTGCTATGACGATTTTGAAAACGCCGATGTGTTCGTGCTTTGGGGCTCGAACATGGCGGAGATGCACCCGGTGTTGTGGACTCGAATCACCGATCGCCGTTTGAGTAATCCGCACGTGAAAGTGAACGTGCTCTCCACTTACTACCATCGCTCCTTTGAATTGGCGGATAGCGGTATGGTGTTTACTCCGCAAACGGATCTGGCCATCGCCAACTTCATCGCAAATTACATCATTGAGAACGATGCGGTGAACTGGGAGTTCGTCAACAAGCACACCAACTTCAAGCGCGCTACCACTGACATCGGTTATGGGCTGCGCGACGACGACCCCATTCAAAAGCAAGCCAAAAACCCCAATGTGGGCAAAATGAATCCGATGAATTTCGACGAGTACAAAGCCTCGGTGGCAGAGTACACCGTCGAAAAAGCGGCACAGATGTCTGGGGTATCGGAAGAGAAATTGATTGCCATGGCCAAGCAGTACGCGGATCCCAACATCAAGGTGATGTCGCTGTGGACCATGGGGGTAAACCAGCACACTCGTGGCGTTTGGCTCAACAGCCTCATCTATAACATTCATCTGTTGACCGGCAAGATCAGTCAGCCGGGCAACAGTCCATTCTCGTTGACAGGGCAACCATCGGCTTGTGGTACCGCCCGAGAGGTGGGCACTTTTGCACACCGTCTGCCGGCGGATATGGTGGTGGCCAATCCGAAACATCGCGCCATTGCAGAGAAGATCTGGAAGCTGCCCGATGGCACCATTCCACCTAAGCCAGGCTTCCACGCCGTATTGCAAGATCGCATGCTTCACGATGGCAAGCTCAATGCCTACTGGGTGATGTGCAATAACAATTTGCAGGCGGGGCCTAACGTCAATACCGAACGTTTGCCTGGTTACCGTAACCCCGACAATTTCATTGTGTGTTCCGACCCTTACCCAACCGCAACCGCACAAGCGGCGGATCTGATTTTGCCAACGGCGATGTGGGTTGAGAAAGAGGGCGCGTATGGTAACGCCGAGCGTCGCACCCAAGCCTGGTATCAGCAGGTGAAAGCGCCGGGGGAATCAAAGTCCGATTTATGGCAACTGATGGAGTTCTCCAAGCGCTTCAAAATGGAGGAGATTTGGGACGAAGAGTTGCTGGCGCAAATGCCGGAATATCGCGGTAAGACGATGTTTGAGGTGCTGTATAAAAACGGCCAAGTGGACAAGTTCCCACTGCATGAGGCGCAAAAGCTCAATGACGATGCTCAGGCGCAGGGTTTCTATGTTCAAAAAGGCCTCTTTGAGGAGTATGCCGAATTTGGCCGTGGCCATGGTCATGACCTTGCCCCTTATGATCGCTATCACCAAGAGCGCGGGCTGCGCTGGCCGGTGGTCGAGGGTAAAGAGACATTGTGGCGCTTCGCAGAAGGCTCAGACCCCTATGTGCCTAAAGGAGCGGGCTTTAAATTTTATGGCCACGGTGACGGTAAAGCCAACATCATTTTTGCGCCCTTTGAGCCTGCTCCTGAGCAGCCGGACTCCGAGTACGACATGTGGCTGTGTACCGGTCGAGTTCTAGAGCATTGGCATACCGGCACCATGACTCGCCGAGTGCCGGAGCTCTATAAAGCGGTGCCAGATGCCCTGTGTTACATCCACCCAGAAGATGCCAAGAAGCGCAATTTGCGCCGTGGTGAAGAGGTGATGCTGCAGTCTCGGCGCGGCGAGATTCGCTGCCGAGTCGAGACCCGAGGTCGAAACCGACCACCAGAAGGTTTGGTGTTTGTGCCCTTCTTTGATGCCCGTATTTTGGTCAATAAGTTGATTTTGGATGCCACGGATCCGCTGTCCAAGCAGACCGACTTTAAGAAGTGTCCAGTGAAGCTCATCAAGGTGTAACGGCGCAGAGAGGCTCGAACTCGAGCCTCTTCTAACAACAAATTAGAGGCAGAATCATCATGAAACGATCCACATTCGCCGTTGTGATAGCACTACTTGCTGTTGGCGGCACATTGCACGCAAATGAAAAACCATCCCAGTACCCAGGAGGTAACGGAGGGGTGCACTCTCTTCGAGGGGCCACTGAACTTGATGTCACCCGAGAGGCGGATCCTCTTAAAAACTTCCCTGAACAGAGTGGGCCTATTGAGAGCGATTACGTCTACCAACCACCGCTGGTGCCCCATACCATTCGCCACTACGAGATGTCACTGAACGCCAATAAGTGCCTGTCTTGCCACAGTTGGAAGAATGCGAAGGAGTCCGGCGCGACCAAGATCAGCGTAACGCATTACCAAACCCGAGAGGGGCAGGTGCTTTCCGACGTGTCACCAAGGCGCTACTTCTGTTTGCAATGCCACGTGCCGCAAGCCGATGCAACGGCCTTAATCGACAATGAATTTCAACGAGTGGACGCCTTGCGCTAACGCAGGACTAAGGGGCGAACATGAAATTATTACGAGTCTTTTGGCAGCGGTTAACCGCCCCCAGCAAAGCGGCGGTAGGCGTTGTGCTGTTTATGGGCTTCATGGGGGGGCTGCTGTTCTGGGGGGCATTTAACACTGGAATGGAAGCCACCAATACTGAGCAGTTTTGTTCCGGTTGCCATGAACCCATCGTTAGAGAGATCAGAGAGACCATTCACTACTCGAACCGCTCTGGCGTGCGGGCGATCTGTTCCGATTGTCACGTGCCTCACAACTGGACCGATAAAATTGTGCGTAAGGTGCAAGCATCAAAAGAGTTGGTGGCATTTGCCATGGGCACCATCAGTACTGACGAGAAGTTTCAGGCGCGTCGTGGCCATCTGGCTGAGCGGGAATGGCACCGCCTGAAAAACAACGATTCAAGGGAGTGCCGAAACTGCCACAACTTTGAATTTATGGACTTTTCTGAGCAGCGGGGACGTGCGGTGAAGCAGCACTCCACCGCATTGGCTGCCGGTGATAAAACCTGTGTGGATTGCCATAAAGGCATCGCCCACCAATTGCCGGATATGGAAGGCGTTGAGGGCTGGCAGTAGGAGCAACTATGAGTACATTAGAGTCGATCATCTGGCATGTCTTGGGTTATGCCGCCATGCCAGTGATTATCTTGTCGGGGTTTGTGGCCGTCGCCGCAGTATGCATTTGGCTGCTGTCTTTAGGAAAAGACAAAGCCACCGAGTCTTGAGCCATCCTCATGGACTTCGCTCTGCTTATCGTGACATGGCGATTGAGCAGAGCGGCGCAAGTCTTGTTCATCGCGCCCTCATTAAGGTTATTCCAGTCATGAAGATGGCTTGCCCTTAATGAGGGGCGTTTTCATTTTAGATGCAGGGTCGATCTTGATGGTGACGCTGGGCTAAAATCGGCGTTATACGTGTTAGCAATCGAGTCGTTGTTTCCTTTGGATCCCAGATACCGCCAATTAAGAGCTGCCTCAGAAGCCCACTTCCACACCTGTTTCTATTGCGGCTGCATCGCCACTGAGACCGATTTTGCGCCGCCTCAGGACCATTGGGGAGCTTATGCAAACCATGGACAAAGCGCGGATAACCTTCAGGTTCCAAGCTGTAAAGAGTGCCTAACTCTTTTGAAAGGTTGCACCATGGCCTTGGTGCAGCAGCGCCGAGAGGTGGTGCACACCAAGTTAACTCGTAAGTATCAGAAAGCCATCAATGTGTATCTTCGCTGGAGTGAAGACGAGTTGGCAGAGCTGGATTTCTCCCTAAAGCACAGTATTGATGCCGGTTTGCAATTGGGCCAAGAGTCTCACCGCCGCAGCAATTACCCCGGCTTTCCCTATGACGTGGATGGCACCGTTTACCCGGTTGAGCAGATCAAACCTCAGGCGGTGGTGGTGTTTGGTGAGCGGTTTGAAGGATTGAAAGCCGCCTTGGTTCACGCCAGCAAAACTTATGGCTTGAGTCAGGGTAAATTGGCCCAAGGGCTCGAGCTTCACAACAACAATTTAGAGGCGGTCATTCTTCATCTGCAGCGGGAGCAGCAGCAGGCGTCATTGGAACGAGAACTGGGGCGTTTGTGTGGGGCGTTTGCCAAAGAGCACAATCAGTCTCGCCGTTATGTGGTGAATGCGGTCAAACGATACATGGAAAGAGATCAGGAGCTGAGTGTGCACCAAGCTCTGGAAAAACTCTATCAAGAGCGAGTGCAGCATTTTAAGTAAGACGCTGAGTCGCCTCAGCGCCTGAGCTTTGTTGTCAGAATCAGAGGTTGTGCTGACCCATTACAAACTCCAGTGCTGAGGTCACCGCGGCCACCTGAGCGGCGTTGCACTGTTCATCGGTCGCGTTGGCGCTATCGGGATACACTTCGGTGGTGGTGACATACTGAGCATTGGTCATTCCGGCACACAGGAACAGTGCCTTGGTGGCATAGTTGATGACGCCGTGCTGCACCACTGGGCTACCGATGATGTTGCCGTTTGCATCAGCAGGGGCGATGTGAGTGACCTGCTTCACTGCGTCGATAATGTGACGCTGGAACTCTGGCTGCGGCAACTCGGTATCGCCCACTAGATAAAAGCCATCTGGCACACTGCCTGGGATATAGTCTTTGCCATCTCTTGCGGCCAGCGCGGGGCGAAATTCTTGTTCGTCGGTGTCGGTGGTTTCGTGCAGATCCACGTGCAGTAGGATCTCCCCCTCTAACTCACTCAAGAATTGCAGCAGGTAGGCGCACTCTTCCGATGGGCTATTCACATAGAAACTGCGGTTGGGATCGATGGCGTTGGGGTTCCAGCGATTGATGGTTTCATAGCCCCAAGGGCTGACGCAGGGCGCCACGACAATGTTGAATTTACTGCTGTAATGGCTGGCTTTGTTTTCAAGAAAGCGAATCGCACCATGAACACCACTGGTTTCATAGCCATGAACGCCACCGGTAATCAGCGCAATGGGTTTGGTCGAATCCCAGTGGCGAGTTTTAAAGGCCCACAGTGGGTAGCGTTCGGAATCGATGGGCAGTGCTCCGTATTGAACCGCATCAAATTGCTCGTGCAAGGCGTCCAGTTTTTGAAGTACTTGCTGCGAATAACTGCGCTTGATTTTGGTGTGGTTTAGCCACTGTAGACGTTCGGTGTGAGTCCAGGGTTGCCCTGGGGTGCCGATGGGGTAGGTGTGGGCCATGGTTCTGCTCTCTTATCTGTTTTATTCGCGCTTAGTATACGAGCCACGTTGGGAGATGCCCAGTCGAATTCACAAGGCGTTAACGCTACAATTTCCTATAAAAAGTCATATAAATTAATCGCATGATGAGAATTGCAGAATTTAAAATTCTCTTATGCAAGTTTGAGAATTACTGCAAGACTCTCGACTTTAATTGAAGAATCTTTCTTTAATTTTGCCGATATTTTACTCTTACCCCATCGATAGCTGGCGCCTTGTTATATGCCCTTTTTCAGGCTCGGTCGTACTGAAAAACGTATTGGCGACGGTCCATTGAACAGCTTGCAACTTTATAACGGAAGATGAAGTTAGAGGTTGAGCCAGAGATCGATAATTTCCCTGCGAAAGGCCTGCATACTCATCATCTGCAGGCCTTTTTTATTTTCGCTTTAATCCTATTAACGAATCTGCCTTTCAATAAAAGCAACCAAG
The DNA here is from genome assembly GCF_005116665.1 of Ferrimonas aestuarii. Lineage (GTDB taxonomy): Bacteria > Pseudomonadota > Gammaproteobacteria > Enterobacterales > Shewanellaceae > Ferrimonas > Ferrimonas aestuarii. Next base: position 36,073 of record NZ_SWCJ01000021.1, read on the forward strand.
TCGTCTTTGAGTTTCGACGTTATCGGGTCGATGCGGTTGACGATGGCGTAGTGGGGGCGAGGGGCGTATTGGTGCAACAGCTCATACTGATCATCGGGCAACCGTTCTGCGCGCAAGCCGCTAATGCGGTTCATAAAATCGGCGGCACAACGGGTTCCTAAAAAGGTAACGCCATCGGATGAGAGCAGGCACTCCATCAGGCTAGCCAGGTTGGTGACCTTAGTTGATATCTCAAAGGGCAGTTGATTCTCTTCGGCGAAAATCTCCATGGGATCCACTTGGTTATTAAAACCACTGACCTGAGTGACAACAAAGGGGTAGGGGGTGATGTTCTCAAGCAGCAGGCTCTGTTGCCAGACTGGGTGGTCTTCTCTTGCAATAACGTAAAGGAAATTCCCCGAGCCGATGTTTTGGAATTCGACAATGGATTTGTGTTGGCTCAAACACTCTTTCATCTGCTGACATTGGCGGTGGGATAAGGTGATGTCGAGTTCGCCATTGGCGACTTTTTTGCAAGCCATCAACTGGTGAGGCTGAACTTCGATGGTGTAGTTATCCAGCTGGCCTTTTAGACATTGATTTAGGTATTCCGGCAAACCCACCGACAGAGTGGTTGAGATGCCCACGGTAATGACCCGCTTACCGCCATTGGCTTTTGGCTGTTGCTGTTCAAGCAGTTGCATCGCCTGTTTGACGTTCTGATAGATCAGTTTGCCTTTTTCAGTGGCAATAAAACCGTGGCGTTTGCGAATAAACAATGAGTCGCCATACCACTGCCTAAGTTCATTGAGGGAGCGGCTGACCTTGGCTTCAGACAGTTTTAATGTCTTGGCACAGGCTTTGGAATTGCCCAGCTCATAGACAGTGAGGAAGATCTTCAGGTCCTGCAGTTTTATATTGTCCATGATGGTGCCAACAGTGCTGGCATCTCCGTTTTGATCTCGTTTTGTTCGAGATTGAGTGAATCCAATTATCAATTTTTAGTAAATCTAACATGGTTACCCCCCTTAATTGTGGGATCTTGAACCCAAACTTTTTTATTCAATGTTTGCTCTAACCCTTGGCCACTCTGGGTTTGTTACGGTTTTTAGCCCTGTGGGTGTGTGGAAGGTAATGCTGATGGCCAGCCGATGTTGACTCGCAAACGCCAGCGCCAGCTTTGGCTGAAAAAGCATCAGTGCAGTGGCATAAGCATCAGCGATGGCGCAGCTAGGGTGAATGACACTGACCGACACCATAGGGCTTTGACTGGGATAGCCAGTCCGCGGATCGATGATGTGGCTAAAACGTTGACCGTTGGACTCAAAGAAGTTGGCGTAATTGCCGGAGGTGGCCATCGCCTGATTGGTCAATGGCACTAGGGTTTGAATCTTAAGGTTTAGGGCCTGGGGCTGAGTAATTGCCACTTGCCACTGGGCTCTGTGAGGGGGAAAGCCCATGGCCTTTATTTCGCCTCCGATTTCGACCAGCGCATTGTTGATGCCAAGCGTTTTTAAGGTTTGGGCGATGGCATCAACGCCATCTCCTTTGGCGATGGCGGATGGGTTCAGTTGCAGCCCCGACACAGTTTTGGTTGCTGATGTGGTTGTTGCATCCAGAGTTAGTCCATCAAGGCCAACCTTGGTGCGCACCATCTCTAACTGGCCACGATCTTTATGGGCCAGATCCCGCTTTTGGGTGGCGAACCCCCAAAACTCGATCAATGGGCCGAGGCTGATATCAAAAGCGCCTTGGGTTTGTTGATGCACTTTCACCGACAATGCCAGCAATCGATAGAGCTCAGGGCTGAGAACCATAGCTTGGTGCTCGGCAGCTTGGTTTAGTAGCGAGATCTCCGACGCCGGATCAAACACCGACATGCTGTGGTTGATGCGCGCTAAGGTGGCTTCGACCGCCTGCTTCACGGCTTTGGCATCTGCGGCTTTTGCTGTGGGTTCATAGCTGATGGCGTAGCTGGTTCCCATGGTGGCACCCGTTAGCTGTACCAAGGGGCTCCCAGAGTTCATGGCACAGGCGCTTACGACCGATAAGGCCGCGAACAGCAGAGCCAGAATGAGTGTGGAGCGCATGATGTTCTCTCCAAAGTGTCTTCATTAAAAAAGGCCAGCGAAGGCTGGCCTTTGGGCGATGATAAATTGCCGAGGCTTTAGTTGTTGGCAGCTTGCTTACCGGCAATGCGGCCAAACACAGTCACGTCGGTGATGGCGTTACCGCCCAAACGGTTCGAGCCGTGGGTCATACCAGTCACTTCACCCGCCGCAAATAGACCTGGGATAATCTTGTCGTTTACGTCCAAAACCTGAGCTTTGGTGTTGGTAACCAGTCCACCCATGGTGTGGTGAACGGAAGGCTTCGCCACCAGCATGTAGAACGGTGGCTGCATGATGGTTTGCAGTTTACCGCGGTGGTTAAACTGAGTGTCCTTGCCCTGTTTCGCAAAACCATTCATGCGTTCAACTTGAGCCATCAGCTGGGCTTTATCGATGCCAAATTTGTCGGCTAGCTCTTCGATGCTGTTGGCTTTGAACATCTGACCCTTACGGTTTAGCTCGTTGAACTCATCCTTGTGGATGCTGACGACGTCGGCGATCTGCTCAATCTCGTTGCCCCACAACAGGTAGGCCTGTTGGTTGGTTTGCGACAAAATGGCACGGCTAATGACGTCACGGCGTTCCAGCTCTTCAACGAAGCGGTTGCCCTCTTTGTTTACCAGCATGGCACCGAAGAAGCGGGAGTCACCAATTAGGGCGATAACGCCAGAGTCGACGTGGCACACCGGGTAGGTCTGGATTGACTCCATGTTGTGGGTCTTCGCATGCAGCTTTTCAGCCATCTTGATGCCGTCACCTTGGATGCCGCGAGCGTTGGTGGTGCCATAACGGCTGTCCAGCTCAGGAACGTATTTGGTACGCATTTCTACGTTGGCACCAAAACCTCCAGTAGCCAAAATCACACCGTCTTTAGCCAGGTAAGTGATGGTTTTACCGTTCTTTTCAGCTTCTACACCGATAACGCGGCCACTTTGATCTTGAATCAGTGCCTTAGCAGTAGTGCGAGTGTGAATTGGGATCTGTAGCTCGTCCGCTTTGGCCATGAACTTACTGATCCATTCAGCACCGGTGTGGTTTTTCGGGATCAAGGCGCGCTTGACGCTGTGACCGCCGAATTGGAACAGCTGATCTTTATAGAAGTCGACCTTAATGTAGTCCCGTAACCACTGCGCAGCAGGCAAAGATTGCTCTGCTAGAATCTGCACCATTTCAGGATCGCCCAGATAGTCGCCCCCTTTGAGGGTGTCTTTCACGAACTGGTCGATGCTGTCTTCGATGCCCATCTTCTTTTGAACCCAGTTGCCCGGTACGTTCATCTGGCCGCCGGTAATAAGGCTGTTGCCGCCCACGGTTGGCATCTTCTCGATGATCACCACGTTGGCACCGGCATTCTTAGCGGTAATGGCGGCACTGAAGCCGGCACCGCCGGAACCCACTACGACCACGTCAAACTTCTGTTCGGCTTTGACGGAATCTTTGTCGGTTTTGGCTTTGGCAGCGCCAGCCAGTAGCACCGCACCACCTGCAGATAGGGAGTTATCTACCGCCTCTTTGAAGGCTTTTGAGGTGACGGTCGCACCACTGATGCCATCCACATCGGTGCGGTTCTCATCGATCATCGCTTGCTTCATTTCGGTAAATACCGAAGCGGCTAGGATCTTATTTTCCTTTTGCTTTAGCACCTGAATGTCAGTGAGCTGGCCATCGGTGACCTCAGTTTGAACCTGAATTTCTCCGTGTTTACCGAAGGCTGAGCCGGTAGAGGTAACGGTTGATGGCGTTTGCTGGGCGCTACAGCCAACCACCAGAGCCATCATGGCGCTGGCGATAAGGGTTTTCTTAAGCATGTTGTGGTCTCTCTGTTAGAAATTGAAGCCGATGGCTACGCCGTACTCGATGCCGTCATTAGGGCTGGAGCCCCAGCTGTCAAAGTGGGTCAGGTGCAGCTTGGTGTAGACGGTGTCGGTTAAGCTGGTTTTCAAGGTGGTGATGATCTGATGGCCGTAGCTGTCATAACCCAATGTGCTTTTGTGCTCGTCATCCCGAGCAAACTGGCCTTCGTAGTTGACGCTGAGTCTGTGTTTTAGGTTGAACGCCTGCATTGGATAGATGGCGTTGATCACCACGGCACCACCGCTGATGCCATCGAAGCTGGCACCGGTAGGGTCAAAATGGGCGGCGCTGTAGTTGAGCCCAGCCCCAGCATTGATAAACAGTTTGTCGAATTTACGGTTGGTGGTCAGGCCCAAGTAGAGGTTATCTTCCATGACGGTGCGGTTGCTGACCAAGAAGTTTTGTAGCCACCAGTTATAGGCGCTGTCACCGATCTGCTTGTCGATGATCATCAAGTTTTTCACCGTCAGCTTGCCGTCTTTACCGTGCTGGGCATCGGCGATTTCACCGGGGTTTTCCAGTTTCAGGTAAGCCAGTAGGGTGCCCCAATCGGCTTTGTTGAAATGGGTGATCTTTACAAACGGCTGATCGTAGGCGCCGCCGTTATCATCTTTGGTGCTGGAGGTGTGGGCCTTGTAGCCCAGATCCAACGTGGTGCCAGCAAAGGCAGAGCCAGTGAGTAGCGCCAAAGAGGCGGCCAAGAGTGTGCGTTTCATCTTCATTCCCTAACGTAATTATGTCAGGCGTCAGAATACGAATTTCTATTAAGATAAATGTGACCTAAAGCGGTCTGGAACGCTTATTGTTGTAATGCTGTGGTATTAGGAAAATAACGAATAAATCTTACTTTTTTGGTTGGCTAATATAGATTGGTTAGCAGTTTTTCCTCTGTGGGATAGTACTTTTTTATTCTGATAAACCCCATTGTCAAAATTAGGTCAAAACTGCATTTCACTTTATTAGATAAAGATCAAAAAAACGGCCGAAGCCGTTTATTTTGAGATGGTGACTTTAGAGACAAATTGCCCGTCTATCTGCTCATTTTGGTATTGCCAGTTAAGTTGGGCCGCCAGTCGCTGTACCAAACTGAGTCCCAACCCAAACCCCGTCGTCGCTCGGTTGGCAATGGAGTTACGTATCTCTATTTGATGCCCGCGCTGCTCAATATGAACCTCGCCCGCCCCGTGCTGTAGGGCGTTGCGGACCAAGTTAGTCAGTAGGATGGCCAAGGGTTCTCTGGCGGCTAATACCTGGGTGTCGTCACCACGAATGAGGATGTCGTCTTGACGTCCATGGGCTTGCTGTTGGGAGTCGCACACCTCTCGGAGCAGTGGTGTTAGCGTTACCCACTCTTTCTCGATGACAGTGCTGTCTTTGTTGGTGAGCCACAGCAAGGTTTCTGTGATGGATCGCATCTGTTCCGTGGCGCGACTGGCGTGCAGTGCCGGTCCAGTTAGGCCATTTTGTTCTAGGCTCATTACCTCGAATGAGGACTGACACACGGCGATGGGAGTGCGTAGCTCATGACTGGCATAGCGAAGGAAATCCAGCTCCCGCTGCTGGGCCTGCTTGAGCTTTTCTAGGGCATTGTCTAGGGCATCGACGATGGACTGCAGCTCGGCGTAACATTGGGTTGGAAAGTCAAAGTGACGCATGGTGCGCCAATCGTGTTGTTTGATGGCGGCGCTGATCTGATGTACCGGCCGAATCACTTGGCGCTGCATGTAATAGGCCAAGCTGGCGGAGACCGTGAAAGTCATGATCACCAGCAGCAAAATGGCGGTCATGTTTTTCGGAGCGAACACCAGATCGTGAGTGGCGTTATAGTGAAGCCACACGTAGTAGATACGATCATTACTGCTGCGGTAGGCCATTAAGCTGTCAATATAGAGGCCGTCCGTATGGGAATATAAAATACCTTGGTCTGGTGTTAGTGGGGTATTTTGATGCAGATCTCGAACCCGTTTTGGCAGTTGGTTCCAACGGGGAGCGACCACGATGTTTTCCGTTTGATAATAATCAAATCCAGTATCCGTTAAATATTTTACGCCACCTTGAGCGGCATTATTCATGGTGATCTCATTCATGCTGAACATGCCGGTGCACATCATACATAACGGAATAATGCTGTTAATGAGTAAGGTGATGGCGAGAAAGGCCAAGCCATATTTCTGGTAGGTGCGTTTAAGGCTTAATTCAGGTTTCATTATCACTGATATGCAGAGTGAGCCCGACACCGCGTACGGTTTTGATTATCGGGCTGGAAAACGGTTTATCCACGATTCGGCGCAGCAGGTGCACATGGCTTCTCAGGCTGTCACTGTCTGGAGGGGTATCGGGCCACAGGCTGCGCTCCAGCTCCTCTCGGGTAACCACCTGAGGATGGCGCTTGGCCAGCAAAGACAGAATTTGCCAACCGGTGCGAGACAGTGGCAATGATTGGCCTTGGCGCTGGGCTTGATGACTGCCCAGGTTCAGCTTCAGATCCCCCAGTTGCAGCAACTTTGGAGCCGGCTTACGCTGGCTTACCACTTTCAGGCGAGCTACCAACTCCGGCAGGGCAAAGGGTTTAACCAGATAATCGTCGGCGCCAGCCTCAAAGCCTTCGAGGCGTTCGTCCAGACTGCCTCGAGCGGTGAGCATGATGATGGGGGTACCCTTACCTTCACGCTGCCACTGTTGGCATAACTCGATGCCGTTGCCGTCAGGCAGGTTGAGATCGAGGATGATGGCATCAAACTGCTGCTGGGCCGCCAAGCGCAGAGCTTGTTGGGCACAATCGGCGTAGTCGCACTCGATCTGATTCAGCTCCAGATAGCGCACGATGTTATTGGCTAGGGGCCAATTGTCTTCAACAAGGAGTACCAGCATGTTAAATCAACTCGAGTCGGTGGGCTTGATGGATCAGGTTGGCGCGATTTTTCGCCGCAAGCTTGGTGCGTAGTGATTCCAGATGATACTCGACTCCACGAATGGTGATGTGAAGCTGATCGGAAATCTCGCGGTTGTGCAGACCATCGGCGGTCATCTGCAGCACCTTTAAACTCACAGGGTTAAACAGCTTTTGCTGCCGAAATGGATTGACGTAATCGCGGCCATAGAACAGCAGTTCCATCTGCATCCGTTGCAGCAGCGGGGTAAGCTGCTCATATTGCTGTACTTCGATGGCTTTGCTGCTCAGCAGAGTGAAGCGCCCTTGCCAATGGGGAGTGTCGGCGATGACCACCGGCCAGCTTAAGATGTGGCTATAACCATGCTGTTGAAACAGTCGCTGCGTTTTTGCGGCCTGAGGCTGCAGATCGAATTGGTAGCAGTAGGGGCCAGATAGCTCTAAGGCTGGCACAAAGTTCGGGTCCAGTCTGAAGAAGTGGGCCGCGTAGGTATTGTATAGCTGATGCACAAAATCAGAGGAGCAGATGACGCCGCGATTGTGCTTAAAGCCGGTGAGTGAGAACAGGCCACCGCCACTGGGCTGACTGAGGTCATGGTAGCTGTTGTTGGCAATGCCCTGATACCAGAATCCCTGAATACCTAAGTGGTTCAGTGCCGTTTGGTAGCTGTCGATGACAGGCTGAATTTGGGTTGGGACGGTGCGCTCCATTGGCCACTCCTGAAATCGGTCTATGGGAAGTTGGCGTTACTCTACTGAGCGAAAATTGAACCGTAAACAGACGGGATTCCAAACTGAAAACTGGTCGGCAAAACCGAATATTTGACGGTTTTTTTGACGTAATTTTGATGGTTGTAATCGTAAACTGGTTGGAAGCTAACCATTTTTAGTTGGCAACTTGGTGTCAGGCGTCCACACTCAAAAGCACAAAACTCAGCTTAGGAAGTGCGGATGGAGATCAATTGGGAGTATGTGGGCTATGCGGCCTCGATAGCGGTGGCCATCTCCTTAACCATGTCTAATATCAAAGCGTTGCGGTGGTGGAATCTCACCGGTGCGGCGTTGTTTGTGGCTTATGCTTGGGCCATCTGGGCATTGCCTGTGTTGCTGGTGAACGCCTTTATCGTGGTGGTCAACATCTACTACTTGATTCAGATCTACCGCATGCCTGCGGATGTGCCCTCTTCAGACTCAGATTCAAAGTGAAGGTGCGCCAACTGGAGTGGGTTCCGAGTTGGCGCGGCGCTAGCAAAATCAAAGCGTGTTAGTGGAGGGGACGATGGCGAAAGAGTCGTTCATCTCGGTCAAAGAGCGGTTTAGTTTAGTCAGTACTTCTGCATCACCGTCCAGTTTTGCCTTGCCCCCTTTGATAAGCTCTGGCAGCGTTGCCAGCCCTAGGTTGAGTGCAAACAATGCGGGTTTGCTCAAGGTCAGAGTGGCGTCGGCCTGTTGGGGTTTTGCCACCTTGATGTTGTTTAGGTTGCCGTTGCTCATCTCCACAAAGTAGGTCTCTTCTAAGTCCGTCAGCACCAGGTTGAGACTGAAACTCAGATGCTGCGCTACGGTGGCATCCACCCTTACCGCTAGATAATCCAATAGGGCACCGACCTCCATCTCTCCGAGCAGGTCTGGAGAATTGGTTTTAATGCGGGTCTTCTGGATGCCATTTCTCAGTTCGAATGCGCCACTGAGATAAACATTACGCCAGCCGGCGGCTTCACTCTGGTAGCCAAGTTGTTCAAACGTATCGGCTAACAGCGCTCGAGCTGGGGCAAAGTCGGGGTCGGCGGTGACCACCTTATTGAGTACGGTGGCAACAAAATGGTACTCCCCTTGATCGAAATCGGCCTTGGCTTTGTCTAGCACCGCCTGTTTGCCTCCCATGTACTCAACGAACTTCACGGCCTCAGCCTTGGTAGGCAGTGGATTTAAGTTGGCGGGGTTCATGTCGAAATAGCCCAGATAGAGGTTATAGACCGCTCGGGCATTGTGACTGTAGGTACCGTGGTAGCCGTTGGTATGCCACGCTTTTTGGATGGTTTCTGGCAGCAGCTTCTGAATCTCCCAGCCAATATCTTGCATCACCACCCCGTTGTTGGCTAAGCGAAGGGACTGGTTGTGGACAAAGCCGTAGTTGTCGCGCTGCAGCTTGAGAAACTGCGTCAATTCGCGGTTGCCCCAGATTGGTGCCGAGTGAGCGGTAAACAAAATCTCGGCATCGCCGCCAAACTCGTGAATCACCCGGTTGATGGTCTTCGACCATTTCAAAGCATCGCGGGTTTTGGCGCCCCTAAGGGTGTAGACGTTGTGCATCCCTTTGTAGGTGAGCTCTGCTCCCCAGATGGCATTGAACTTCGGCAGATAGGCAACGGCTTCTGAGGTGGCTTCGGTACCAGATGCGTCCATAAAGATGAACTCGATGCCATCGATCTTCCAGCTCTCAATGTCGGCGTTGTGGTTGGTTTCTATGGGTTTGATGTAACTGACGGTACCTGGCGTCAGGCCGTTAGACAGCGCCGCATCAACGATGCCAGTTGCGCCGATGGGCAGCACGGTACCGTATTGGTAGCTCACTCGGCGGGTCATGGCATTACCAGCGAGGACGTTCTCGTCGACGATCTCTTTGGTGATGTTCTTTGAGCCGTAGACTTTCACCTCGGGAAACAGTGCTTGCACTCCTTTGGCACCACCAAAATGATCGCCGTGAGAGTGGGAGTAGATCATGGCGACAACGGGCAGGTCGTTCCCTTCTGGCAGGTGTTTAAGGGCAAATTCCAGGGAGGCCTTAGCGGTTTCTAGGCTGGTTAACGGATCAAGAAGGATCCAGCCGCTGTCGCCACGGATCAAACTCATGTTGGCCAGATCGGTGCCGCGAATCTGATAGATGCCATCGGTCACTCGATAGAGCCCTGCGGCTTCGTGGTTGACTTGTCCCTGCCGCCACAACGACGGGTTGACGCTGTCTGGTGCATCCTGCTCTAGGAAGCGATAGTCGTTCCATAGGATGTCGGCGGTTTTCGCATCAAATTTGGCGATCAGATTGTTTCGAGTCTGCTTGAAGCCGTCTTGATTGCTGAAATCTAGGGTTTTGGCAAACTTGCGATTGGCTTCAATGGTGGCTTGGGTCGCGGGCTTGCCTTGGTAGTTAAAGCTTTGCGTCAGCGCATGTTCATCACCGCCTTTGTCATGATGGGTGTCTGACATTGCGGATGGCGAGAGCGTGATAAAAAGTGCGGTGCTCAGCAGAGCGGCAGCCCCAGTTCTGGTTGAATTCATGATGACCTCACTGTCTGTTGGCAACCAGAGTGGAGACCTCATGTCCCACTAGCGTCATTAGTACGGCGTTGACCTGGTCGATTTTTGAACTTCACTCAGTATAGATAAGCACGGTTTGGGATAAATGCCCTGAAACTGATATAAAACATCAGTAGCGCTTATGAATTAGGGGGGGAATAATGGATTTGAACCTGCTGTCGACCTTGGTGAAGGTTTATCAATTGAAGTCATACACGCGGGCCGCGGAGCAGCTTGGCTTGAGTCAGGCGGCGGTGAGCATGCGCATTAAACAGCTAGAGCAGAGCTTAGGGCAGCCGCTGTTCGTTCGCAAAGGACGCTCGATTGAAGCCACGGCTCACGCCAACTACATGATGACCAAATTGGAGCCTGCGTTTGGTCTGCTCAATGAGGCGTTGCATAAGGTGGAGTATCGGGTGTACGCCCCAGATCTGTTGGCTTATGAGCTGGCTAAGTTCGACATCGACGTTGCCATTCCTCCGGCGGAGCAAGAGCAGGTATTTGCTGATATTCGCAACCGTCAGGTGGACCTGGTGCTGGATCTGGTGACCACCATCGACGCCAATGTGATCTGCGAGCCGTTGCTAGAGGAGAAGATCATGGTGGCGGTTGCGAAGGGGCACCCAAGGATTTTGGATGACCTCAGCGAGACGCAGTTTTATCGTGAGCGTCATGTGGCGGTCACTAGCCGTCATCAGAAACAGGTGTTGTTTACCTTGCTGTGTGAACAGCCGAAACCCAGAGTGATTGCCCATACGGCAACGTCATTTGTCTCCCAATTGGCTTACGTGGCTCACTCCGAAGCCATTGCCATTGTGCCGCAGCGGATGGCGCGTTTTGCTAAGCAGCTTGGGGTTAAGTTACTGGAATGCCCGATGCCGATGAAGATGGCACCGATCTCCATGTTGTACCATCGTTCGCTGCAGCAGAACCCCAGCCATCAGAAGCTGCGACAACGGGTGAGAGACGCCGTACAAGCTGAGCGCTGAGTCATAGCAATGGCTAGGGCCACTGGCGCTTCGCTGCAGTGCCTTGTCTGAGAACCGACTCATTTCAACAGCCCCTAACCTTGATCGAAGCGGCCGTATCGAAGGAAGTGGTCGGTCTGTCGAGCGACCTGTGGCGACAGCAGCATGCTGGTGTGACTCACCGGCAGCACCAGATGATCGCTCATCCCTTCAATCTGGGTTTCACTAACCAAGACGGTGCCGTCATTGGGCTGTCCTTGCAGTTGATTGAAGAGGTTACCTACCCCCACTCCAGCATCTCCCGCTAAGCTACCTAAGGCTGCCGTGCCGCCGTAGGTAAGCTCGCCATCGTTGATAAGTCCGTGTTCATGGGCGTTGCCCATAAAGCCCTGCAGATTCCACTGTGCCAGTTGCTTGGCCACCTGAGCTCCTTGATGGGGCGAGCCAAGGCTAACGATGCGAGAGCCTTCAGGTAGAGGGCGCTGCTCGGCGTATTGTCTGGCGAGTACGCCCCCAAGACTGTGGCCCACCAGATAGCAAGGGGTATCAGGGGAGCACAGTGCTTCGATGCGATCAAATAGCCCATTGAGATCGATGTTTAAGCTGTTGTAGCTCAGCCCTTCAATTTGCCACCCCAGAGTTTCCATTAATGCGGATAGGGGTTTCATGATGGTGTGGTGCATATAAAGCCCATGCATCATCACTAACTGCATAGTCACTCCCTGCTTGGTTTGGGGTTGATGTTCATCTGCGACGGCGCAGATCGCTAAGGGTTTCTCCCTTAGGTTCATTGCCATAGTAGTTGTCCGAATTGATGATATCCACATTCAATACCCCGGTAATGGGGCACTGTCGCTGCTTTTTAAGGACTTCTGAACCATAAATCGGCACCCCTTCGGCGTTAAAACAGTGGGCTGCTCGAACCTGAACTGCGCCCGAAGCAGCACCAGGATTGCCTCCTAGCCCTCCTATGGCAAAGGTATGAGTGCTTACCAGCAATAGCGTTGCGATAGTCAGTTTCATGTTGTGATCCTCTTAAATGGGTTCTCTTTCAACCTAGGACAGGGAGGCAATCTACGAGCGTGATAGAGGTTTCAAAGTGTGTATCGGCATGACTGGTTGAATCTGCTGGCGTTGGCTGAAACAACAGTCAACGTCGCCAAAGTAATGTAATTGGAACGATATCGGACGTGTGATGGGGCGGTGTAAATCAATGTAAAGGCATAATTTGCTGAGTATTTTAGGGTTTCTCTCCTCATTAAACTGTGGGGTGGCCAATGGAAGATGGTGTCTTGAACCTAGAGATTCTTAATCGGAAAGTTTAATTAACACAGTCTATCTTATTTGTTTTCGTCGATTGACTGGTGCCCCTATAATCGATTTCAACGATTGAGGAGGCGCTTATGTGGCAAGGCCTTTATGAATGGATTGAACAGCGCGTAAGCGCTCAGGAGAACAATTATGACTCACCGACTGACAGCTCAAAATGGCGCACCTATTAGCGACGACCAAAACAGTTTGACCGCAGGAGCCCGTGGCCCAGTTGCTCTTCAAGACTGGCATCTAATTGAAAAATTGGCTCACTTTAACCGCGAACGCATTCCAGAGCGAGTAGTACACGCTAAGGGAAGCGGCGCTTACGGTACCTTTACCGTCACCAATGATCTGTCTCAGTACACCATCGCTGACCATTTCCAACAAGTGGGTAAGCAGACCGAAGTGGTGGTGCGTTTCTCCACCGTAGGCGGTGAAGCGGGTAGTGCAGATGCCGAGCGCGATCCTCGCGGTTTCGCGGTACGCTTCTATACCAAGAATGGTAACCACGATGTGGTGGGCAACAATACTCCCGTATTTTTCCTGCGTGATGGCATCAAATTCCCAGACTTTATCCACACCCAGAAGCGCAATCCGGCGACTAACCTTAAAGATCCTCAGGCGATGTGGGACTTCTGGTCACTGAATCCGGAAGCTCTGCATCAGGTGACCATCTTGATGTCGGACCGCGGCATTCCAGCCAGCTACCGTCATATGAACGGCTATGGCTCGCATACGTTCTCCATGTGGAATAACAACGGCGAACGTTTCTGGGTTAAGTTCCACTTTAAAACTCAGCAGGGTATCCAAAACCTCAGCAATGAGCAGGCGGATAAACTTAAGGGCATCGATCCGGACCACGCTCAGCGGGATCTGTATGGCTCAATTCAGGATGGCGATAGCCCGAGATGGACCCTGTATCTGCAGATCATGCCGGAGTTGGATGCGGAGAAGTACGACATCAATCCCTTCGACCTCACCAAGGTGTGGCCTCACAAAGACTACCCATTGATTGAAGCTGGAGTGCTGGAGTTAAACCGTAACGCTGAAAACTACTTTAATGAGATTGAACAGGCAGCCTTTGCTCCGTCCAATCTGGTTCCCGGTGTGGGGGCGTCTCCGGACAAGATGTTGCAGGCTCGCTTGTTTGCCTATGCGGATGCACAGCGTTATCGCATCGGTGCGAACTACAACCAACTGCCCGTGAACTGCCCACACGCCAGTCAGGCTAACCACTACCAGCGTGCTGGTGCCTTCGCCGGAACCGCGTGCCCTTATCACGGCGACAGTAAAGAGAGTGGGGTGAACTATGGTCCAAATACTCAGGGCGGCCCAGAGCAGAGCGCTCAATACGCTGAGCCACCACTGCGTTTAAGTGGCGACCTTGACCGTTACGACCGCTTTGCCGAAGAGAACTTTGCTCAAGCCGGTGATCTGTATCGATTGATGGATGAGTCTCAACAGCAAGCGCTGGCAGATACCATCGCGGCAACGCTGTCTCAGGTGACCGTTGAGGTGCAACAGCGGATGTTGGCTCAGTTTGCTGAAGCGGATGCGGGTTACGCTGAGCGTGTTCAGCAAGCCATTGCGAAACGAAGCTAATCGGAAATGGGATTCAGGGTTTCACAAAACTGTGACCTGGATCCCTTGTTTCTGGCTACCCTCCATTGGTAACGTAAAAAGGCAGCGGAATCCCGCTGTCTTTTTGATTGATTCAGGTAGAAATGATGCATTACATCAGTTTTATCGCTCGATTTTGCCAGCCTCAATGGCATTGGAGAGCGTAAACTAATTCGTTAACCATATGCCATTGGGGCTAATTGAACCGACGCAGCGTCGGGATTCAATTGGCGAAGTGGTGTGTGTACCTGCGCAATCCTTCCTCTCTTTTTTCCCCGACTGCTGTAGATTTATCTCATACACTTTTTGCGGGAACACTATTTTGAATAGCAAGCTTATCGGCGCCACCCTCATCGTCGCCGGAACCAGTATCGGCGCTGGCATGTTGGCCCTTCCTATCGCGGTAGCGAACATCGGCTTTTGGCCAGCGATGATCCTGATGGCGCTTATCTGGAGCCTGTCTGGTTACACCGCCCTGCTGCTTACCGAAGCCAACTTACGTACAGGCAAGGGCCTGAATTTCCACAAAATGGTCGGCAATATCTTGGGGCCGGTGGGCCAGGTATTGTGTTCAGCCAGTTTCCTTGCACTGCTGTACGCCCTAACCGCCGCCTACCTGACCGGTGGCGCATCCTTGATTGGCGTTAAGGCTCAAGCGCTATTGGATATCAAGCTGGAATCCACGACTTCCACTTTAATCTTCGCTTGCACCCTAGGCTTGGTGGCTGCATTTGGGGTGAAGTATGTGGATCTGCTGACCCGAGGTCTCTTCACCTTGAAGATGGTAGCCCTGATGATCCTAGTGGCGCTGCTGGTGCCTAAGACCGAAGTGGCTAACCTTCAATTCGCCCTGTCCTATTTCGATGGTTCCCTGTGGATGGCGGCGTTGCCACTGATCTTCACCTCCTTTGGTTTTCACGTTTGTATTCCACCGCTGGTGAAATACCTCGATGGCGATCTAAAGCAGATCCGCATGGCATTTTTGCTGGGAAGTGGCCTGCCGCTGCTGTGCTACAGCCTGTGGCTGCTGGCGGTGATGGGGCCCCTAGGCGCCGAGCAACTAAAGCTGCTGGCTCAAGGAGATGGCCTAGCCAATCTGGTGGGCGCCATGACAGAACTGACCGGCTCTGGCCGCATCGGCACCTTGGTCACCTTGTTTGCCGACTTGGCGTTGGTCACCTCTTTCGTCGGCGTGACGTTAAGTCTGTATGAGTACTTGAAAGAGCTGCGTGGCGGTGAAGTGGGTCGAGTGGGTAACTGGCTGGTTACCTTCGCGCCGCCGCTGGTACTGGCGCTGGCAATGCCAAAAGGCTTCATTGCGGTACTGGGTTTTGCCGCCATTCCGCTAGCGGTACTGATTGTGTTCTTGCCGGTGGCGATGGCCCTGAAGAGCCGTGAAGCAAGCCAAGGATATCAAGTCGCTGGGGGGAAAGGTGCCATGGCGCTGGCGACCGTTGCAGGGGGATTAATCGTTATTGCTCAGCTGCTGTAATATTTTGTTATTAAATAATTACGGTTTTTAAGTCGTTAGGGGAGAAAACCACCGTAACGGCGCTCAAGGAATCCCGACCGCTGTGATACAGTTGTCGGGATAACTTTTTGGTAACACCTGAAAGCAACGAGAAATCGCCCGCGAAAGACGGGCCATATTCAAGGAAATAATAATGAAAAAATGGTTAGCTTTGGCAGCAATCACGTTGCCGATGACCGCAATCGCAGATGAGGGGATGTGGCAGCCATATCAGGTGCCAGCCCTAGAAGATAAGCTCAAGGCGATGGGCCTAGAGTTGGATGCCAACAGCATGTCCAACCTAGATGCGTTCCCGATGAACGCCATCATCAACTTTGGTGGCTGTACTGCGTCTTTCGTTTCTCCAGAAGGCTTGGTTGTCACCAACCACCACTGTGGTTACGGAGCCATTGCGTATCACTCCACTCCAGAAGACAACATTCTGGAAAATGGCTTCCTGGCTAAGACCAAAGGGGAAGAGAAGAAACCGGTTCCGGGTTATAAGATCTGGGTAACCGAGTCCATGGTGGATGTGACCGACAAAGTGCTGGCGGGAACCTCCCCAAGCCAGAGCGGCGAAGCTTACTACAAACAAGTTCAGAACAACCGCAAGGCTCTGGTTGCCGAGTGTGAAGTCAGCGACGACTACCGTTGCAGCGTTTATAACTTCCACCGCGGCGCTCAGTACTTCCTGATCAAAGAGCTTGAGATTCGTGACGTTCGTTTGACCTACACCCCAGCGATGTCTGTCGGTAAGTACGGCGGCGACATCGACAACTGGATGTGGCCTCGTCACACTGGTGATTACTCCTTCTTCCGTGCCTACGTTGGCAAAGATGGTCGCCCTGCGGACTACAGCGAAGACAACGTCCCTTATGAGCCAAAGCGCTTCTTGAAAGTGAGTGCCAAGGGCGTTGAAAACGGTGACTTCGTGATGGTTGCAGGCTACCCAGGCCGTACCAACCGTTATCGCACCAGCTACGAAGTGCAGAACGCCTTCGAGTTTACCTACCCGAAATCTCGCGTTGCCCGTGAAGAGCTTATCGAACTGATCAAAGAGACCGCTCCCGATGGCAGCGATGCTCGCATCAAGTACGAAGGCACTTTGGCCAGCTTGGCCAACTACGCTAAGAACTTCCAATCCATGGTTGAGGGTTACCAGAAAACTGGCATCCTGCAGGCTAAGCTGGATGACGAAAAAGCACTGACTGACTGGGTTGACGGCGAAGGCGATCGCGCAGCCAAGTATGGCGGTGTGATTGAGCGCGTGAATGAGCTGGCTAAAGAGGGCAATGCCCACGGCGAGCGTGACATCATCCTTGGTTATTTGCGCTACAACCAGATGACCGGCATTGCCAATCGTCTGTACCGTCTGGCTCATGAGAAGCAGAAAGCGGATCTGGATCGTGAGCCTGGCTATCAGGAGCGTGATTGGGATGGCATCGAAGCCAGCATGAAGCGTGTTGACCGTCGTTTCGACATCGCTGTGGATAAAGCGATTCTGGCTCATCAGCTAGAGAAGTACGCAGCCCTGCCACAGTCTGAGCGCATTGAAGAGCTGGATCGCATCTTCGGTTTGAGCGGTAAGTTCGACGCTGACGCGTTGGCGACCAAACTGGACAGCATGTACGCCACCACCGATCTGGGTGATCTGGATACCCGTTTGGCGTGGATGGACAAGTCCGTTGACGCCTTTAAAGCCAGCAACGACCCATTCATCCGTTATGCGGTTGCCATGTACGACACTCGCATGGAAGCAGAGCACAAAGACAAAGACCTGGCCGGTCGCATGCTTCAGGTTCGCCCTGACTACATGGCCGCCATCATCGCTTACAACCAGAGCAAAGGCCTGCCTGTCTACGCCGATGCAAACTCGAGCCTGCGCCTGACCTTCGGCAGTGTGATTCCTTACTCTCCGCAGGATGGTTTGGTTGCGGTGCCTTTCACCTCACTGGAAGGACTGGCAGCGAAAGCCACCGGCGTTGAGCCGTTTGATGCCTCTGAGAAGCAGCTGAAGCTGATTAAAGATAAGATCTACGGTCCATACAAGAGTGACGTATTGGGCAGCGTGCCAGTTAACTTCCTGACTAACCTGGACAGCACCGGTGGTAACTCTGGTTCCCCAACCATGAACGCCCGTGGCGAGCTGGTTGGTCTGTTGTTTGACGGTGTGTATGAGTCAATCACTGCCGATTGGGACTTCAACATCGAGAAGAGCCGTTCTATTCACGTAGACAGCCGCTATATGTTGTGGGTAATGAAGTACCTAGACGGTGCTGAAAACCTGATCGAAGAGATGGAAGTGGTTGAGTAAACTCAACGGCTAAATCATCAAAAAGCGCCCAATAGGGCGCTTTTTTTATGCCAGAGATCGTCGATCTACAGTGTAAAAGTAAGCACAAAAGGTCAACAGACCCTAATTCTTATCCACCAATGCCAAGTGCTTCCCGTCTGGGCTGATGGCCAAGCGGCCGATGTTGTTTACCCCAAACGGCGCCAGATCGGCCACTACCGACCAATCCTTCTCACCGGGTTGCCAGCGCACCAGTTCGCTGCCTCGGCCTGCAAAGATGCTGCCATTGGGATGCCAAGTGTAATCCTCACTGATGGGATTAATGGCGATCAGCGATTTCATTGTCTTTTCAGCAGGATCGAAGGCTTTGATTACCCAAGTACCGTCTACCTGTTTGCGGACAAAACTGAATTGGTTGCTGTTTGGAATGACGTGCAGGCTGCGACCAACGTTGGCTTGCACAAAGTGACGCTCATCGGCAGCGTCTCCTAGTGGTTCGAAATAGAGGTTGTAGCCATAGCGTGCCCAGATTAGGGTGCCAACCTCGGTCTTTTGGGCGTAGTAACCTGCGGGAATCATGCTGTTGATGCCTCGGCGTCTGGGTTCGCCAAGGTTTTTCTGCCATACGCTTTGGTGAGGAACCCCTTCCTGAACCACATAGGTGATCACCCCCGCCTTGGGGCTCTGAGGGGAAAACTCGTTCTCTGTTGGGGTGTTAGTGAGGTTGGTTAGCCCTGTTTCACCGAGCTTATGGCGATAGATGTCCATCTGCTCCATGGAACGATTACTGGAGAACAGCAGGTACTGGCTGTCGTGACTGAACGCCGGTTGGTTGTTGTAACCCTTGTGATCTGACACTTTGACAGGTGAGTGAGGCTGCTGCTGCGGGCTTAGGTCGAATAGCAGCATGTCTGAAGCCTGAGTTGTAAGGCTAAGGCCAAAAAATGAGGCGAGCGTAGCAGCCTGTAAATAGGGGCGAGAGGTCATAGCAGTCCTTGCGTAGTATTTGTAATAACCCCAACCTACCAACATAAAAAAAGTGCTGCAAATAGCAGCACTTAGTTTTAGTTTTTGCCTCGGTTTTGGGCGTGACTTAGTAATGCCAAGGGAACTTGCCAAAGTCCTGATCGCGCTTTTCAAGGAAGGCGTCTCGCCCTTCCTGAGCTTCGTCGGTGCCATAGGCCAAACGTGTGGCTTCACCGGCGAACAGCTGTTGACCGACTAAGCCGTCATCGGGCAGGTTGAAACCATATTTGAGCATACGCATCGCCGTTGGCGACTTGGAGTTGATCTCTTTGGCCCAGCGCAGGGCTTCGGTTTCTAGCTCAGCGTGAGGAATTGAACGGTTTACCATGCCCATATCAAAGGCTTCATCGGCGCTGTAGTTAAAGCCGCAGAAGAAGATCTCTCGAGCACGTTTTTGACCGATCATTTTCGCCAGATAGGCGGAGCCGTAGCCAGAGTCGAAGCTGGCCACATCGGGATCGGTCTGTTTGAAGATGGCGTGCTCTTTGGACGCCAAAGTCAGGTCACACACTACGTGCAAGCTATGGCCACCACCGACGGCCCAGCCAGGCACTACCGCGATCACCACCTTGGGCATAAAGCGGATCAGGCGCTGCACTTCAAGGATGTGTAGACGCCCCATGCGAGCGATGTCGGCGGTACCGGCTTCGGCGCCTTCATATTTATAGCCATCTTTGCCACGGATACGTTGATCGCCACCGGAGGAGAATGCCCACTGGCCTTTGGCGGATGGACCATTGCCGGTCAGCAGTACGCAGCCAACGTCAGACCATTGGCGAGCGTGATCCAGAGCGATGTAGAGTTCATCCACGGTTTTGGGGCGGAACGCGTTTAGGCAGTCGGCGCGATCGATGGCGATGCGCACGGTGCCTTGATCTTTGGCGCGGTGATAGGTGATGTCTTCAAAGTCGAAGCCCTCTACCTCATCCCACAATTTAGGATCAAAAATATCGGATACGGCGTTGGTCATAATAAGCCCCTTATCAATCAAGTTGCCCAAGGCTAGGAGGAAAAGTGAGTTAGGTCAATGCCATTCGCTGGCTTTGCAAGCGGTGTAACAGAGGAATGTCGGCAGGTGCTAGGGTCGTGGTGTCCACCTGAGTAATAGCTTGCCATTGGTAGCGATCATGGCTGCCGGTCAAGACGATTTTTTGAGGCAACCAAGGGCAGATAAAGCCATGGAGACGCACCGATTTATCACCATAGTGATGATCACTGTAACCAAGGTAGTCACCGACGCTTAAGTCGATGCACAGCTCCTCCTTGAGCTCTCGTGCCAGCGCCTGCGCTAAAGACTCTCCAGGTTCCTGTTTGCCACCGGCGAACTCCCACAGTCCTCCTTGAGAACCCTCGGGGTGGCGCCGGGCCAATAGAATTTGGTCGCCATCAATAATGAGGCCACAACATACGTCGATCATCTCGGGATCCATTCACTGGGTTTTGCCACAGTATACCCTGAATCTCCTTTAGCAATTGTGGCACAGTCCACTGTCGCATCATGAGGAGTAGGGTAGACTGCCCGCTTCGCTAGTCTCATGTGTGGTTGATATGCAAACGTATCCTGCGGTGGTGGCCTTCCATCGAACTCTAAATCATGATGTGCACCATATCGGCTTTAAGCCGTTGACTGAGGTGGACATTAAGCCAGGGCAGTATCTGGAAGTGTGTCTGGATAACGGCTGGTGTGTGCCTTACTCCGTGGGCAATGACCCAACCCAGTCACAATTACTGGAGTTGTACGTGCAGCATCTTCCCGAAGGAGATGCCAACATTCGGGTAATTGAAGCCACTCAAGAAGGTGCCGAGGTGACCTTGGCTGCCAATGGCAAGATCTTTTACACCCCTGAGTGGGACAAGGTACCGTTGGTGTTGTTGGTGGCAGGTTGCGGCATCAGTCAGGCGCGCAGCTTCATTGAAGCCAGACTGGCGTCTGGTTCCGCACAGCCGGTCTACCTGTGTTGGGGCGGCGGTGATGAGCGAGAGCTGTTTCCATTGGAGCAGCTTACTCAATGGAGCAAAGACAAGCGCTTTATGGCCGACCTAACCCTGGATCGTCCAAGCGATGAGTGGACGTTTGCTAAAGGCACCGTGGTCGATACCGCCTTAAAGGGCCTTACCTGGATGACTCCCAAAGAGCGCAGCCGCGCCAAGGTGGTGGTGACCGGTTCACCCAATATGGTCGATGCAACCCGAGCTCGATTGGCTGAGGCGGGCTTTGCTGCTGACAACTTGCTGGCGGATCAGGATTACTATCAGGTAAGAACTCTGTAAATTCTGTCATTTGCTGCCACACTTTAAGACGAGCTTGGGTGTGGGGGCGCGATGACCTTAAAGCGTTTGGTATTACTGCTGTCGCTGGTACTGGTATTGGTACTGGCGGCCAGCTATTGGGTTATCCGTAGCTGGATGCTGTTGCCAATGCTGGAAATCCGTGTTGCAGAGCAGCAGTGGCATGAGGTCCATAGTGTTGACCAATGGTTGATGCAACAGCAGCGCTTGCTGGGTGATCGGGCTCAGGGGATGGACTATCAGCAGTGGGCGGTTTCCGCTCTTAAAGAAGAGCCGCTGCCGTCACCGGCCTCTTCGGGTGAGTTGGCGCTTACTTTTTACCCCTCTCTTATTCTTGCTGCCGACGCCCATACTCAAATTGTTCCCATCGATGCGCTGCCCATATTCAGTGCAGAAAGCGCCTTTGTGCGCGCCCGATTGATGCCGACCATGCTGCCGGAAACGCAAGTCAGCCGCCAAGGCATGGTGCAGCAATCGGGTCGGCTCTACCTCTATGCCACCACCACCTTATGCCTGACAGGCAAGCAGAATTGCAGCTTGGGCTACTTAACTTTGGTTAAGGAGTTGGAGCCGGATTCGTTGACGGAGTTTTTTGGTGAGCTGGGGATCATGATTAAGCTCAGGTCAGCGCAGGGGAGCGATCTATCACTGCCGCAGCTTGGCGGCGAGTTGGCTTTTACCGACGCTCTGTTTCAAAGAGAGTTGCTGGTTGTGGATTCTCTAGAGCAGCCGGTGTGGGTGATGAGCATTCAGCATCTGCAACAGCTCAATACCAAGGTGGAGTGGCGAGAGTGGATCGCCTTGCTGCTGATCTTCCTTATGGTTCCTGCGTCCAACTACCTGATCTGGAAACTGTTCATTAAGCCGTTGGAGTATGGATCTCAGCAGTTGCAGCAGATGGAGCGAGAGCAGAGTTACCGCAAATTGACCATGAGACCCAATGTGCTGGAGTTTCAGATTCTGGTTAAAGCCTTTAACGGTTTGATTGGCCGCGTCGAGAAGCAGCGGGAACAGCTTCACTCCCTTAGCCAAACCGATGCATTGACCGGCCTTGCGAATCGCCGGGGCATGGAGCAGTTTACCGAGCGCGAGTGGCAGCGATTGTGTCGTGCTCGTTATGGCATGGCCGTACTGATGATGGATATCGATGACTTTAAAGCGTACAACGATAAGTATGGTCATCAGGCGGGGGATGACTGCTTAGTGGCGGTCTCCAGAGAGATAAAACGGGTGGCACGTCGAGGGGAGGATCTGGCCTGTCGTTATGGGGGCGAAGAGTTTTGTGTGGTTTACGTGGAACTCAAGCCGGAGGTGGCATTGGAGCTGGCAGAATCGATTCGCGTGAAAGTGGAGGCGTTGCATAAAACCACGGCGCTAATTCGGCGTCCGGTAACCATCAGTATTGGTGTATCCGTGTTGGTGCCCGGGGATGACGCCGACAAACAGTTTTCCGGCTTTGAGCAGCTGATTCGCATTGCCGATCAGCAGCTGTACCTGGCAAAGCAGCAGGGTAAAAACCGCATCAATCATTGGCTGTCTTGCCGAGATGCACAATCCGGCGTAGATGCTAAGCCTAAGTAATTAACTTATAAACAAAAAATAAAAAACAGAGTTTAACTGGTTAAAAACCGACCGTAACTGCCCATCAAGATGGCTTTCCCTTGCCTACACTTAACTGCCGTGATGTGAAGGTTGGAGTGTTGCCATGAATCTAATTCTTCGTTTTGCCAGTGCCTTAACTTGCGTTTTGGCGGTGATGTTCTCTCCCAAGCTTGCTGCTGACACCTCAGGGTTGATCTTGACGAAGCAGGAGTGTGACGGCACCAAGTGTGTGTGGGTATGGCAGTACCATAAAGGCTGGGCACCCGATGCCAATGCATTGCGGGAACTTTATGACTACGGCCGCCACCTGTCCGCTGGCACCACGGTGATTACTGAAAACATAAAGCAGCGAACCTTAACCTTGTCAGTGGAGCAATCCAAAGCTCTGACGGCGTTGCAACCGGTAAGTTGCGACGCCACCTGTTAGTTCCGAGGGGCCATTTCGGCGGCCTCCTCCAAGCAATATTGAGCAACAAATTCACGCAGCCAGCGATGCGCTGGATCGGCGTCGATACTTTGTGGCCACGCAATCAGTTTGAATGACGGCTGCAATTTGACTGGCAGTGGCAGCTTCACCAAGTCGTGGGTGTCCGCCACCTGATTGCCAAATCCTTGAGTGCAGGTAAACACCATGTCGCTGTGTTGGGTGAGTACGGCGGCTGAGTGGAAATCTGACGTCACCATTCCCACCTCCAGCGTGTGTCCTTGCTCCGCTAAGACTCGGTCGAGTAGCCAGTGTTCACTGCCTTCACAATCCATCTTTACGTGCTGCTGCGTGAGGTAGACGCTTAAATCCCAGGGATGTTCCAACACCGGGTGACCTTGGCGCACCAGGCAGATGTGGCGCTCTTCCACCAAAGGTTGGTAACAGAGATTTTTAGGAATGGCGGCAATTTGATGTGCCCAAGGTGCCCGCTCATCCACGTCCCGAGCAAACAGAGCCAGATCGGCCCGGCCTTTACACAACCCCGCCATGGTTACCGCTTCCCAGTCCAACGTCTTGAGTTTGATGCCGGGAGCGGCTTTCATCAGTGGTGCCAGAAACTTAGGCAGTAGGGTAACGAAGCTGGTTTCATTGAGGGCGATCCGAAATTGGCGCTGACTGGTGGAGGGATCAAACCCTTGCGGCTCGATGATCTCCTCTGACAACGCCAACCAGTGGCGCAGCTTGGGTTCCAAAATCCTTGCTCTTGGGGTGGGCTTGAGCCCTTTTGGATGGCGCTTGAACAAGGGGTCGTTGAACTGCTGCCTGAGCTTAGTGAGCTGCTTACTGACTGCAGATTGGCTCAGAAATAGTCGCTCGGCGGTACGAGACACGCTCTGCTCCTCAATGAGAGTGAGCAGGGTACGCAGTAGATTCAAATCGGTGTGGGCAGACATGATATTCCTCATGGGAATAAAGCTGGATGACAATAAGTCATTTTAATTCATGACTCAGAGTTTTTACAATAACCGCACTGATTCAAAGGAGACCCCATGCGACTGACTAACCCTTTACCCCTTTTTATGATGATGGTGCTGTTTTCCCCTTTGGCCATCGATATCTTTTTGCCTGCGGTTCCTGTAATGGCCGACAGCTTTGGGGTTCCTGTTAGTTGGATTCAACAGTGTTTGCCGGTGTTTATGCTGGCTTTTGGTGCTGGGCAACTATTAGCAGGCCCACTGGCGGATCGTTATGGTCGCCGCCCTGTGGCTCTGGTGGGGGCTGTTACCTATGTGGTGACCTCGATGCTGGCGGCGATGGCCAGTGAATTTAGCATGTTGATGCTGGCTCGCTTGGGGCAGGGTTTTTCAGCCTGTGCGCTGTCTGTAGCGGCTTTTGCTGGCGTGCGTGATACCTTCGGCGCCGAGCGTTCCAAATCGATGTTCAGCTATCTCAACGGCGTGATCTGCATTGTGCCGGCCATGGCACCACTGCTGGGTGGTTGGCTCACCGAGATCTGGGGGTGGGAATCTAACTTTTGGTTTATGGCGGGCTACGCTGCGGTTGTTGGGCTGATTATGTTTTTGATGCTCAACGAAACTCGCCCTGCTAACACCAAGAGTGATGGCAAACTATTGTCGATGACCGCTTACAAATCCATTGTTGGCGTGGCGGAGTTTCGTTTCTATGCCTTGCTGGTGTTACTGGGCATGGCAATGATTATCGGTTATGTGACCCAGGCTCCAGCACGATTAATGGTAGAACTTGGGCTCAATTCAACTCAGTTCGCTCTGTGGTTTGGGGCTAACGCATTCATCAACATCGTGGCGGCGTTTATTGCCCCTAAGGTGATTAAGCAGATTGGCCAAACCAAAGGTCTATGGATTGGTGTGCTGGTGATGGCAGCATCCGGTGTGGCGGAATTGATGCTGCAATCGGTGATGACGCCACTGGCCTTTATGGCTCCGGTATTTACCGCCAGTGTCGGCTTCTGTTTCGTGATTGCCATCTGCAGTGGCAGTGCTTTGGCACCATTTGGTGACCGAGCTGGAACCGCGGCGGCGTTACTTGGCCTGTTCCAGATGACTGGCAGTGCCATCCTTGTGGGCTTACTGGCAGCCAGTGGCTTGAGTGCAGTGATGCAGTTGTCGGTATTGATGTTGCTGCCACTGGTTTGGTTGGTATTGGCCAAAAAGCCTGAGTCAGATGACACCGCACAAGAGACAGTGACAGCCAACTCTTAATTGGTCCTCTCTGAACGCAAAACGGCGCCATTTGGCGCCGTTTTTTTTAATGGGTTGAGGGGAATGGAGAGTCATGATTCGGCTCACGGGAATAACCTGGTGCAGCAATATAATCGAGGTTGATTTTCAGTAAATATCGCAAGGATGCTCATGGGACTGCGTAACCCTTTTCCCCTATTTATGTTGATGGTGCTGTTCTCGCCTTTGGCCATCGATACCTTCTTGCCTGCAGTGCCGATGATGGCAGACAGTTTCGCTGTGCCCATCAATTGGATGCAGCAGTGCTTACCGATGTTTATGTTGGCCTATGGGGCTGGGCAGTTGCTGGCTGGGCCACTGGCGGACCGTTATGGTCGTCGTCCGGTGGCTCTGCTCGGGGCTTCAACTTATGTGCTGACCTCCTTGATGGCGGCGCTGGCCGCGGATTTCAGTGTACTGATGCTAGCGCGCTTAGGGCAGGGTTTCTCGGCTTGTGCGTTGTCGGTTGCGGCCTTCGCTGGTGTTCGTGACACCTTTGGTGCAGAGCGGGCTAAGCCGATGTTTAGCTACTTAAATGGGGTTATCTGCATAGTGCCTGCGCTGGCGCCACTGCTTGGCGAATGGTTGACAAAAAATTGGGGTTGGCAATCCAACTTTTGGTTCATGATCGCCTACGCCACTGTTGTGGGGATGGTGATGTTGTTCGTACTTAAAGAGACTCGCCCGGCGACCACGAAATCCGAAGCAAAGCTGATCGCTATTCGTGCTTATTGGCCGATTGTGAGTGTGTTGGAGTTTCGTTTTTATACCGGACTGGTCATGCTGGGTATGGCGATGAGTGTGGGGTTTGTCACCCAAGCGCCGGCAAGAATGATGGTTGAACTGAAGCTCGATGGTACCCAGTTTGCGTTGTGGTTTGGCGCCAATGCCCTTATCAATGTTGCCGCTGCATTTGTTGCGCCTAAAGTGATTACGCACCTAGGGCAGGGGAATGGTCTGCGGTTCGGTGTTGGGCTGATGGCTATCTCTGGCATATCGGAGTTTGTATTTAGTGGGGTGATGACACCCTTGGCGTTTATGGTGCCGGTGTTTACTGCCAGTGTTGGTTTCTGTTTTGTCATTGCCACGTGCAGTGGCAGTGCCTTGGCGCCATTTGGTGATCGAGCCGGAACGGCGGCAGCGTTACTTGGTCTGTTCCAGATGACTGGCAGTGCCATTATTGTTGGTGTGCTGGCGATGACTGGGTTAAGTACCGTAATGCAGTTGTCGATTTTGATGATACTGCCCTTAGTGTGGTTCGTTGTTGCCAGAAAGCCTGCTGTTGAAGCGTCTAGGGTCCACTCATAGTCACGATGGGATAAACAAAAAACGGCGCCATTTGGCGCCGTTTTTTCTGATTAAGCAACGGCTTATTAGCGTGATTTCACGTAAGGAACACCAACTGCTTTTGGACCAACGGAGCGGCCGATGAAGCCAGCCAGCAACAGTACGGTCAGGATGTAAGGCAGTACTTCGATCATCTGTACTGGCACTTCGCCGATGCCGGGTAGCTCAACGCCTTGCAGGCGCATGGCGAGGGCATCTAGGAAGCCGAACAGCAGACAACCAAACATCACGGTCAGTGGACGCCATTTACCGAAGATAAGCGCGGCCAGAGCGATAAAGCCTTTACCTGCACTCATGTTAGGTACGAAACCGGCGTTTTGCGCGGTAGACAAGTAAGCCCCTGCGATACCACAAAGGATACCGGCGATGATCAGTGCGCGGTAACGTAACCAAGCAACAGAGATACCCGCGGTATCCACTGCGTGTGGGTTCTCACCAACCGCGCGCAGACGCAAACCGAAACGGGTGCGATACAGAACCCACCAGCACACAGGTACCAGAGCAAAGGCTCCGTAAACCAACAGGTTGTGGTTCGACAGCAGCGTTGAGTAGATGCCACCAATCACTGGCACATCGGCGAGAGCGTCGGCAAACGGCAAGCTAATTGGAGTAAAGCGCTGCTCATCGGTCAGAGTCGGGGTTTGACCGCCCAAACCGAAGAAGTAACGACCCAAGGTGATGGTGATTCCCGCAGCCAGAATGTTGATGGCCACGCCAGAGACCACCTGATCACCATTGTGGGTGATGGAGGCAAAGCCGTGGATCATTGACATCATAACCGCTACGGCCATGGCGGCCAGCAGACCCAAGTACACGTTACCTGTGGTGTAGGCAACTGCCGCGGCGGCAAACGACGCGGTGAGCATTTTGCCTTCAAGGGCGATGTTGACGATACCGGAACGCTCGGAAAACATACCGGCCATGGCGGCAAGCAGCAGTGGCGTAGACACACGCAGGGTGGCGTCCAGGATTAGGATGATATTCTCAAACATGACTTACGCCTCCGCCTGAGCTTTCTTAGGGAGCAGGGCGAAGCCTTTCTCCAGATAAGGTTTCAGCATGAACTCCAGAGCACCACAGAACAGGATAACCAGAGCCTGTACTACCACCACGATGTTGCGGTCCAGTTCAGGGTATTCGAACGCCAGTTCAGCGCCGCCTTGGAACAGCAGGCCAAACAGGATGGAAGCCAGAATAATGCCCACAGGGTGACCACGGCCCATCAGCGCTACCGCAATACCGGTAAAGCCGTAGCCAGCGACGAAGTCCAGTTTCAACTGGCCAGAGTAACCCTGTACCTCGTTGATGCCCACTAGGCCAGCCATGGCACCGGAGATCAGCATGACGATCACGGTCAGTTTCTTCGGATCGATGCCACCGTAGCGAGCCGCAGTTGGGTTGCTACCCAAGGCGCGAATGGCGAAGCCCCAACGGGTGTGCCACAGCAGAACCCACAGGAACAGGCCGGTCAGCAGTGCGATGATGAACGACAGGTTCAGAGGAGACTGTTCAAACTCGATGCCGAACCAACCCAGCATTTCATGCATGAATGGCAGTTGGGCGCTGTCTTCGAAGATACGAGAAACCGGTGCCATCTGGCCGTCCAGTTTCAGTACGTTCACCATCAGATACACCATCAGCGACGAGGCGATGAAGTTGAACATGATGGTGGTAATTACGATGTGAGAACCACGATACGCCTGCAGGTATGCCGGAATGAATGCCCACAGGGCACCGAACAGCATAGACGCGGCCATGGTGATAGGCAGAAGAGCCCAGAATGGCAGGCTGGCATCCAGTGCCAAACAGGCTAGACCCACGCCTAAGCCACCGATGTAGGCCTGACCCTCACCACCAATGTTGAACAGGCCGGCGGAGAACGCCAGTGCCACACACAGGCCGGTAAAGATAAAGTTAGTGGCGTAGAACAGGGTGTAACCAATGCCCTCTTCATAGCCTAACGCACCATAGATCATCACCTGTGCGGCTTCGACAGGATCGATACCAATAAACAGGAACACCAGTGCGGACACGGCGAATGCCAGAGTCACGTTCAATAGGGGCATTAAGCCAACATTTGCCCAGGTTGGCATTTTGGAGTCGCTCACGCTGCATCTCCTTCGGCCTTATCGGCCTGTTTTAGTTCATCAGGGATGACATTCGCCATCATCATGCCCAGAATCCGTTCGTTGGCTTTCTTGGCATCCACTTCGCCAACTACTTGGCCGTCGAACATAACGACGATGCGGTCAGACAGGGATAGAATTTCGTCGAGCTCTACAGACACCAGCAGTACGCCTTTGCCCTCGTCACGCAGCTCAATCAAGCGCTTGTGGATAAATTCGATGGCACCGATGTCCACACCACGGGTTGGCTGACCAACCAGAAGCACATCTGGATTCTGGTCAACTTCACGGGCGATGATCAGCTTCTGCTGGTTACCACCGGAGAACAGTGAGCTGCGCAGGTTTGGATCCCGAGGACGAACGTCCCACTCTTCCATTAGGCGCTGACATTCAGAGTCGATGACTTTGGTTTTGGTCAGGATCTTACCGTTGTATTTCTCCTGCTCGTGGTAACCCAGCAGCGCAGATTCCTTGGCAGAAAACGGCTTAACCAGACCCATGGCCAAACGGTCTTCTGGTACGTGGGCGACGCCTAGGTCACGCACGCTAGCAGGATCGCTTGGTTGTTCGGCACTGATGATGGTGTCGCCAATTTGTACCTTGCCTGAGGTTGGCTCTAACAAGCCGGACAGAACTTCCATGAGCTGCGATTGACCATTACCGGAAACACCAGCAATACCTACGACTTCGCCGGCTTTTAGCTCAATGTTGACGCGTTTCAGCAGTTCAACGCCACGACTATCCACCACGGTGAGATCTTCGGTTTTAAGCAGAGTTTGTGCTGGCTTGGCGTCCTCTTTGTCCACCTTAAGGCGAACTTTACGTCCAACCATCAGCTCAGCCAGTTCCTCTTTGTTGGTGTCTTTGGTGACCACATGGTCAACCATGGCACCACGGCGCATGACCGATACGTTGTCGGTCGCGGCAAGAATTTCGCGCAGTTTGTGAGTGATCAGCAGTACGGTTACCCCTTGATCACGCAGCGCATCTAGGATGCGGAACAGGTGATCGGTTTCCTGCGGAGTTAGCACGCCGGTCGGCTCATCCAAAATCAGGATACGAGCGCCACGGTAGAGTGCTTTTAGGATCTCAACTCGCTGCTGTAGACCCACTGGTAGATCTTCCACCAAGGCATCCAGAGGTACGTCCAACTGGTACTCTTTGGCCAGTCGGGCGAGTTCAGTACGGGCTTTGGTGAGGCTCCCTGCCAGAAGTGCACCTTCCTCGGCGCCCAATACGACGTTCTCCAGAACGGTGAAGTTATCCACCAGCATAAAGTGTTGGTGCACCATGCCGATGCCGGCTTCAATCGCGGCTCGGGAGGTGGATATGCGGCATTTTTTTCCATCCACAAAGATGTCACCTTTATCGGCTTCATAGAAACCGTAGATGATGTTCATTAGGGTGGACTTACCGGCGCCATTTTCGCCGATGATGCCGTGAATGGTGCCGGCGGGCACCTGCAGATTGATGTTGTCGTTGGCGTGAACTGCGCCAAAACGCTTATCAATGCCACGCAGTTCCAGGGCGAACGGTTGTTCAGTTCGGTCTGACATATCTGGGTTCTCTTGGCGATCTTGCGGGATGCAGGGAGGAGAAACCCGGGGCAAGCCCCGGGCTAAAGCGGTAACTGATTAGTAGTTACAGGTGTTGTCGCTCATGTAGTCATGAACGTTGATCTCGCCAGAAACGATCTTGGCTTGGATCTCATTGATCTTCTTCTCCATTTCTGGAGTGATCAGGTCACGGTTGTACTCGTCCAGAGCCCAGCCAACGCCGTTCTCTTTCAGACCGTTAGCCGCGATACCCGCTTCCCACTTACCGTTCTGGTAATCGTTGAACATGTTGTAGGTAGCCAGACCAACGCGCTTAACCATGGAGGTCAGCATGATACCTGGGTGCAGGTAGTTCTGGTTGGAGTCAACACCGATGGCGAACTTACCTTCGTCTTTAGCGGCTTGGTAAACACCAACGCCGGTACCACCAGCGGCGGCAAATACTACGTCAGCGCCTTTGGTGAATTGAGACTTGGTCAGCTCAGAACCGCGAGCTGGATCGTTCCATGCAGACACAGTAGAACCGGTCATGTTCTGGAATACTTCTGCGTCTTTGTTTACGTACTTAGCACCCTGCTCGTAACCGCAAGCGAACTTACGAATCAGAGGGATATCCATGCCGCCTACGAAACCCAGTTTCTTGGACTCAGACTTCATGGCTGCCAGAGCACCCACTAGGAAGGAACCTTCGTGCTCTTTAAATACAATGGATTTAACGTTTGGCAGGTCAACTACAGAGTCGATGATGACAAACTCTGTCTCTGGGTACTTAGTTGCCACTTTTTCCAGTGCAGTACCGTACATAAAGCCAACAACAACGATTGGGTTAAAGCCACGGCGAGCCAAACGCTCTAGGCCCTGCTCACGTTGAGCATCGTTAGCTGGTTCAAATTCACGAATCTTAGTGGTGTTGTCGTTATTGAATTTGGTGACACCATTTTCAAATACGGCTTGGTTGAAAGATTTGTCGTACTTACCGGTAACGTCGTAAGCAACAGCTGGTTTAAAGTCAGCTGCGCCAGCAACAAAAGAAGTCAGAGCCAGAGATACTGCAGCAGCAGTAGAGGCGATAGCTTTCATCATCAAGTCCTCGCGGTTTTGTAGTAATTTTCTGTAAACAGAAGTTCATCTAAAAAGATGCTGTGTCAGGCATATACCGACACCGACTTGGCATCAAGCGGGGATTTTGACCAAGCTGTTCCACTGTGATCCACCTCACAGAAAACTGTGTTCTTGGATAGAAAATGACCACCCTTAGATGTTGTTCACCTTGAAAGTAACTGACGGGAAAATGAACTGGTGTAGTAAACTTACGCAAAAAACACCGGATTTCGCTTCAAATAGCGCCTAAACCGAATTTGGACTAACGACAGTTTTGGCGCTAAAAAACGAATTCATTTTCAATGCGTTGCTTCAAAAGTCATTTTGTAAGCAGCGTTGTCTCGCTGGGCGTGATGTTATAGCAATGTAAAATCACTGGTCAAGAAATAGTCGCCGGCTCCAATCTGCGGTTTGACCAGTTTCTAACCAGCGTCGAGCATGGCTTTTCCACACCTCGGTAAGCTTAGGGTGGTCGATGAGTCGTTGCAGATCGCTGGAGCTTTGGCTCTGCCCATATAGGATTTTCATGCACTGGGCTAACGTTAATCCGCGAGCGTCACGCTCGACCAATTCCAGAGTGTCCGTCGGCTTGATAACGCCCTCCTTTATTACTCGGAAGAACCAACCGCTGCGACCGGTCAGTTGAACCAGAAGGGCCAATTGCTCATAACCAAAACGGCTGTTTATCTTATGGCAGGGACAGCGGGGCTCACTGACTTCCAGCAATACCTCACCAAGTTGGAAGCGGTCGCCAACACAAACGTCAGTTTCCATGAATCCCTCGAGGCTGAGGTTTTCACCAAAGGCTCCAGGTTGAAGAGGAGTTGCGCTGGTGGGTAACTTAAGGGCTTGCCAATGGTGGCGCCAAAATTGGTAGTGCTCCGCGGGATAATAATGAAGGGCCCGCTCGCTGCCGCCGTGAAAGCGGTGATCAGCCACGTCATCGCCCTCCAGACCGGTAGGGGTAAGAGCAATGTCGCCGCAGACTGCCGTTTTCTCAATGGCGCTGGTGTCGTTTTCAAAGGGTTTGGGCTTACCGATATAGAGGGTCGTCATAATAAGGTTCCTATAAAAAAGGCGCCCTCAGGCGCCTTATTACTAAATATCAACTATTACTTCTCAGCGTCTTGCTCAACTTCTTGAGACGGGATGCTTACCAGCTCAACTTCGAATACTAGGGCGGCGTTGCCAGGAATGGATTGGCCTGCACCACGCTCACCATAGCCCAGTTCAGATGGGATGTAGAGTTCGTACTTGGAACCTACGGTCATCAGCTGCAGACCTTCGGTCCAGCCTTTGATCACGCCGTTCAGTGGGAACTGGATGGTTTCGCCACGCTTATAGGAGGAGTCAAACTCGGTGCCGTCGATCAGAGTACCACGATAGTGTACTTCAACGGTGTCGGTTGCGGCAGGTTTGGCGCCAGTACCCTCGGTGATCACCTTGTATTGCAGGCCTGACTCAGTCACCTTCACGCCATCTTTCTTGGCGTTTTCAGCTAGGAAGGCGACGCCTTCCGCTTTGGCGGCGGCGGTTTCAGCGGCTTGCTTCTCTTGCGCCAGCTTGTTGATGCGCTGGTCGAAGGCTTGCAGGGTAGAGGTCATCTCTTCTGCAGACATTTTGCCGTTACCGTTTAGGTGATCGCCAATGGCTTTCAGGACGATGGTGTTGTCGATCTCAATGCCCAGCTCTTTCAGTTGCTCAAAGCTGCCTGCCAGGTTTTCAGCGAAAGAAGCACCCAGTGCATAAGCGGTCTGTTGATCTTCGTTAGCCCAGGTCGGAGTTTCAGCTGCAGCTGGAGCCGCTTCAGTTTTGGTGTCTTCAGTTTTAGCTTGCTCTTGGCAACCGGCCAGAGCCACAGCGGCGCTAACTAGGCCGATTTTAAATAGAGTGCGCATTGTTATCTCCCAAAAAATTGTCCCAACTACTATTGGGGCTTAACTTGTAATATGCAAGGGTTAATACCCGAATTGGCGTTAGGACAGTAAAAATAGCGGCTAGTTCCTACAAAGTATTGTTAAAATAGCTCTTTACTCTATTAAACAAAGAAGTGTGATCATGGCGCAGAAAGCGACGGTGTTTAAGGCTCAGGTAGAGCTGGCAGATATGGAGCGTCATCAGTACTTAAGTCAGAGTCTGACTTTGGCTCGCCACCCTTCGGAAACCAACGGCCGCTTGATGGTGCGTATGCTGGCGTGGTGCATGTATGGTGATGAGCGTCTGGAGTTCACCAAGGGCCTGTGTGCTGACGATGAACCTGAGCTGTGGTTAAAGAATGATGCCGGCGAAATCGAGCTGTGGATTGAGCTGGGGCAACCCGACGAGAAGCGCTTGAAAAAAGCCTGCTCTCGAGCCAAGCAAGTGGTGCTATTTAACTATGGTCAGCGTAGTGCTGACGTGTGGTGGCAGCAAAACCAAGGGAAACTGGGGCAGCTGAAAAACCTTACCATCTGGTCGATTACCGATGAGGAGTTTGATGCCTTGGCAGAGCTCGCGGCTCGCGGTATCAAGCTGCAGGCCAACATTATGGATGGTCAGGTGATGTTGTCGACGGAAACCGGAACTGCGGCCATTGAGCCGAGTTGTCGTCAGCGGGCATAACTAGTTATTGAAAAATGGCCTGTCAGTGACAGGCCATTTTTTGAGGTGTTCGCAGACTTCTAAAGAGAAAGGATATTGGTCAAGGCTATGCCTCCGGCGGGCAAGGGGTTTCACCCCTCTGCACACCCCTTTGCCGATTACGGGACGTAATCCCTCGCTTTCGAAAAGATACCAACCGTACCCTTGATTTACTCATTCAGCTGGAATCAAACCTGTTTCAGACAAGGCAGTCACTTGATGCTTCAGTGGTTCTGAAGTGAGGGTGACTAACGCAGTATGAAGCCGGTTTGGACCAGCCCGAAGGGAAGCCATTAGAAGCACCGACTCGTCGTTGCGATTACTTCAAAGGGCGCACCATTCGCTCGCAATCACGCCTAGATTCAATGCTTCTACTGGCTTCTGAAGAGAATAACTCACGGGTGTGGTTGGTATTAATCGATTCAGCCACGGCACGATGCGTCACCCTTGACTTAGCGTGCCTCTCGGACATCCTGTCCTCGGCTTCTCTTCGCCGCAGCTACTCTCGGCGTCCCGAGTCGGCTATTAGCGCTCGCACAGAAATCCGTTTGAAGACTGATAGAGCGGCTGTTCCGCTCTATTTCAGCTCTGAATGCCTACGGACAATCGAAGTAATTATGATGTTTTCAGTGATGAAACTTATGCGCTAACAAAATTGCTAATACCACCTAGGCGCTCCCGCCAAGCTGCTACCTGCTGTTCCAGTTCGGCTTCGCTCAGCAGTACTGCCGGATGCGCTCCCCAAATTGGCCCCGGCCAGGCATCGTCTCCCTCAAAGCGCGCCACATGGTGCAGGTGAAGTTGGGGCACCATGTTGCCTAGGGAGGCGACGTTGATTTTATCCGGCGATAGTGATGTTTCCATCAGGCTGGCAACCGCGCAGGATTCCGCCATCAGTTGCTGCTGATCATCGGCGCTAAGATGATGGAGCTCTTTGATGGCATTTACCTGAGGAATCAGAATCAGCCACGGATAACGACCATCTTTAGCTAATCTGATTTGCGATAACGGCAGACTGCCAAGCAAGACCGAATCCTGCTCTAGGCGGGGATGAAGTTCAAACATCAGTTTCTCCTTAAAAACGCAGTTGGCCAGCCAAACCGATCTGATCTTTGCTTACGTATGGCACCACGCTTAGGCGATCGTTGGGGGTAACTAAAAAATAGTTGAAGGCCAAACCAATGGCGGCACCAGCGAGCACATCAACCACTTCGTGATTGTCGGTTTGTACTCGAGCATAACCGGTATAGCTGGCTAGCAGATACGCTGGCACTCCATATTCCCAGCCATAGCGGCGCTGCAGAAAACTGGCGGCACTGAAGGTAACGGCGGCGTGACCGCTGGGAAAGGCATCATTGTCTTTACCGTTAGGGCGCTCTTTATCTACGGCGGCTTTCAGCGCATAGGTGGTGGCGGTGGTTGCCAGTAAGCTGGTACCAAATTGCCATAAGCCCTGCTCGTCGTCTTCCACAAAATAGGCGATGGAGGCGGCCGCAGCCGGTAAGGCGATCTCCAGAACGTCAGAGCTGTCTTCGGTAAATGAGGCGTGGGCGGGAGCGACAGCCAAGGCCATCACCAATAAGATCCAATTGCGCATAAAAAAGCTGCCGTTCAATAATTTGAACGGCAGCTTATCAGACTGTCTGAGGCGACAGAAGTGATCGCCTCTTTAACTTAGCGTATTAGTCGCGGTCGTTACGATTACCACGGTAGCCGCCTTCACGACGTTCACCACGACCTTCGAAACGATTGCCATCGCGGAAGCTGCCGCCGTTGTTGTCACGACGACCACGGTAGCCACCTTCACGGTTGCCATCACGATTGCCACGATAGCCACCTTCACGGTTGCCATCGCGGTTACCACGGTAGCCGCCACCATCACGGCCGCCTTCACGGTTGCCACGGTAACCGCCACCATCACGACCGCCTTCACGGTTGCCACGGTAACCGCCGCCATCACGGCGACCACGGAATTCGCCATCACGACGTGGACGACGGTCGCCATCACGCTCTGGACGAGGTGGGATCACTTCGTCAGTCTGCTGACCGTCAATTTGACGGTTGCGGATGCGGATGGTTTTCAGGTCGTTCTGAGCGTATGGAGGCAGATCCTGTGGCAGCTGTACCAAGGTGTGCTCACCAAACAGACGGATTTGACCAATCAGGCGGCTTTCCATCTGCAGTTCGTTCGCTAGGGCACCAACGATGTCCTTCACCTGAGCGCCGTGCTCTTTACCAACGGCTAGGCGGTAGGTGTCGAAGTTGATGTTTTCACGACGTGGGCCGCGCTCACGACGCTCACCACGTTCTGGGCGATCACCACGATCACGACGGTCGAAGCGAGGCTCTGGATCTGGCTTAGGCTTCAGAGGCTTCTTACGCTGACGTTCGAACAGCAGAGCTGCGGCCAGGCTTAGGATGTCCTGCTCAGTCTTCTCGGCCATGTCGGTCAGCATGGATTTCAGTTCGTCCAGATTGCGCTCTTCAACGCACTTCACCAGCTCTTCTTGCAGGCGACCTACGCGGTGACGACCCAGCTCTTCTGCGGTTGGCAGATCCATTGGGATGATGGTGCCTTTGGTCTGACGCTCATAGTTGCGTAGCAGACGCATTTCACGTGGGCGAGCAAACAGAATTGCTTCACCTTCACGACCAGCACGACCGGTACGGCCGATACGGTGAACGTAAGACTCGGAATCCATTGGTAGGTCGTAGTTCACTACGTGAGTGATACGAGGCACATCCAGACCACGAGCTACTACGTCGGTAGCGATCAGGATGGAGATACGACCTTTGTGCAGTTGAGCTACGGTGTGCTCACGCTGCTGCTGACTCATGTCGCCATTCAGAGCGGCGGCTTTAAAGCCTAGGCCGTTCAGTTGGGCAGCAAGATCAACGGTGTCACCACGAGTACGTACGAATACGATCATGGCGTCGTAAGGTAGGGTTTCAGCCAAACGCTCAAGGGCGGTTTGCTTGGAAACGCCAGTTACCTTCCAGGCTTTCTGAGTGATGTTGGCCTTAGCATTTTGATCGGCTGCGATCTTAACGTGCTTAGGATCCTTCAGGAAGCGGTTGGCGATGCGACGAATCTGCTGAGGCATGGTGGCAGAGAACAGAGCCATCTGAGCTTCTTCGCTCAAGTGCTCCAGAATCCACTCGATGTCTTCCAAAAAGCCCATGTTGAGCATTTCGTCGGCTTCGTCCAATACGCAGCAGCTAACAGCATCAAGTTGCAGGCTGCCACGACGGATGTGGTCCATTAGACGACCAGGGGTAGCAACAACTACCTGACAACCACGCTCTAGATCGCGCAGCTGTGGGCCGTATGGTTGGCCACCGTATAGGGTGGTGATGCGCAAACCTTTTAGGTTTACGGCAAATTCTTCCAAGGACTTAGATACTTGGATGGCCAGTTCACGAGTTGGGGCTAGTACCAACATCTGAACATGACGTTTGCTTGGGTCCAGGCGAGCTAGGGCTGGGAGGCCGAACGCTGCAGTTTTACCAGTACCAGTTTGGGCTTCACCCAAAATGTCATGGCCTTCAAGCATGTGTGGGATGGATTGCACCTGGATCGGAGTCGGAGCGGTAAAGCCCAGATCAGTTACGGCCGCAAGCAAAGGAGCCGGCAAGTTTAAGCCAGCGAAATCAATAGTGGTATCAGACATGTAAATCCAATCAGTTGTCGCAATTTCTGCGAAGCGAAGATAATGAGGCGTTAGCCCAATCAACAACCCAGATAGCCGCCTTGGCCGGCAGACGTTGTTTGGCGCTAAGAGCCTCCCACTCAGGAGAAGTGTTCTCTGAGGGCGCGCATTATACATGATTTTATGGTAAAGGGAAGGTTTTTGTTGAAAAAAACACCAAGATTTCTGTCACAGATTTAAGGCGTTTTTTATTGGGGCCTCAACGGGCCCCTTAGCAAGATCAGAAGGTTTCGATTAGGATTCACTGGCCTGAGGTAGAGCGGCTAACTCTTTACTGAGTGCGGCGCGCATTGCTGGCCGCGCGGAGACGCGCTGACGATAGCTGTCCAGCTTTTCGGATAGGGGCTGTTTGAAGCCGTGTGCCCAATTTAAGGTGTGGGTGAGCAAGATGTCGGCGACGGTGAACTGCTCTCCTAATAGGTAGCCCTCGTCAGGTAGCCAGCTCTCCAAAAGCGCCGCCGCCCGTTCAAACTCCCACGCCGCCGTTGCTAAAATTGCCTCAACACGCTGGGCTTTGGGCAGGGCAAACTTGTGCTTTCCCATGGTCCACAGCGGCTGTTCTAATTCGCACAGGATAAAGGTAACCAGTTGATGATGTTGTCCAGATGCGTCGCTGCCCGCTTGTGGCAGCAGTTGTGGGCCATATTTTTGTGCCAGATGCTGGCAGATGGCACCGGATTCGATCAGAGTGAGTTCACCGTCGGTCAGGGCGGGAACCTTACCGGCTGGGTTTAGGCTGAGATACTCAGCGGTTTTGTGCTGCCCCTGCTGGAGGTCGACCAGATGGTATTGCCAGTCGACGCCAAGTTCTTCGAGCAACCATGAGATACGAAGTGAGCGAGTTTTCGGGTATCCGTAGAGAGTAATCATCCATCGTTCCTTGAAAGAGTGTTGCCTCTACCCTAGTGAGGTTGTTGGCCTTAAGCAATAACCCTTTCTCCCTGCCAGAGTTTTTCCAGAAATAAAACCCGACTTCTCACATAATTTCGTAACACTGTGTTAATTCTTCTAATTTCATGATTTAGGACAAATTATGAGTTTGGGAGTGTGATAAATTCCGCCGCAAGTCCATCGGTCACTTAGGTTGCCGATGCAAGGAGGATAAATGGACAGCTACACACGGCAGGAGGGCGTATTGGAATCGACGCCTTCGCCGATTTCGGTCAAACGCAGCAGGGAGTTTTTGGCCAAATATTCACGCCTGCATTTTTTTCGGCGGTTACTGCTTTGCCTGGCGCTGGTTAGCGCCGTATTTGCAGCCCTGTTTTACCACACCCTCAGCTTATTGGCGGAGGTAGATTCTACCGACACCGATACTCGCTTAAATACATTGATCGAAGTGGTTGAGTATTCCGTGGTACAGGATTTTGAGGATCTGACCGAAGATCTGTTTTTTCTTGCTGAGCGTTCCAGTCAAAGTGGGTATTTTCAGCAAGGAGCAGCAGCTCAGGCGAGAGGACAGCTGCAAGACCTGTTTGTTAGCAAAGCCAAGGCGCACCCTGATTTTGATCAGGTGCGGTTACTCTCTCTGCAAGGAGAAGAGCTGATTCGGGTAAATCTGGATCAAGGGCAGGTGTTGGCGGTTGCTCCCCATGAACTGCAAAACAAGCAGCGACGCTCCTATTTTCTTGAGATGCAGAAGTTGGTGCCCGATCAGGTTTATGTGTCAGATTTAAGCTTGAATGTGGAGCAGGGGGTGGTTGAGCTTCCCCACAAGCCGATGATTCGGTTTGCCACTTTAGTTCATCAACAGGGCAAGCCATTAGGGTATTTGGTGATAAACCTAAATGCCCAACACTTGCTAACCCAGATTCGCACCCACTTTCATCATTCTCAAGCGCAGGGCTTGTTAGTGGAAAGCTCCAAAGCATGGCTGCTGCGGGAAAGCGGCGAGTTTGTTCAAGATGATTGGCCCTTTCGAGCGGATCCGGTGCGCTATGGTCCGGTGTGGAACACCATCAGTTCGACCCCCAGTGGCACCATTGAGATTGACGACCTTCGATTGGTGTACGGAACCATCTCCCCCTTTAATCAGATGTTGGCGTCGGGGGTTGATATGGTGATTGGCCAATCTGAATGGAAGGTAATCTTTAAGCGGAGTAGGGAGCAGCTCAGTTGGGCGTATGTGCTCTCCAAGCCTGCTTACGTTGGTATGTTTGTGATTCTATACCCACTGTCTCTGATTTTGGTGGTGGGCGTATGCAGTCAAGAGTCCTCTCGGCGCCTTGCGGAGAGGCGGGTGCTGGAGTTTAGCCAGTCCCTAGAAAAGCAGGTGATGCGTCGACATCACGAGCTTATTGCCACTCAGGATGCGGCCATGGCCAGTTTAGCCAGCCTTGCGGAAACCCGAGATAACGAAACGGGTCAGCATATCTACCGTACCCAGAGTTACGTTCGTGTTCTGGTTTACGATCTGCTCCATCACTCCAAGTACCAAGAGCAGCTGACGCCGGAGTTGGCCAAGCTGATTGTAAAGTCGGCACCGCTGCATGACGTGGGCAAGATTGGCTTGCCGGACTCCATTTTACTCAAGCCAGGCAGCTTGAGTTTGGATGAGTATGAGCAGATGAAACAGCACACCACCATAGGTGCCAAGGCGATTCAGCATGCTATTGATTCTCTCTCCGCTCAGACTGGCATTGATGGTGCGGCAACCTTCCTCGGTATCGCCAAAGAGGTGGCTCAAAGTCACCACGAGCATTGGGATGGCAGTGGTTATCCTGAAGGGTTATCCGGAGAAGCGATCCCCTTGGCGGCGCGCATTATGGCGGTTGCTGACGTGTACGATGCGCTGGTTTCAAGCCGAGTCTATAAACCAACTTTTGGTAAGCAGTTTGCTGAGAAGATCATGTTGGAGGAGAGCCAAGGCCACTTCGATCCCGAAGTGCTGGCGGCATTTAAGCGGCATAAAGAGGCATTTTGGAATATTGCTCAGCGTCATGGGGATCCACAAATTAGCAATATCCCCCAAATGAGCTTGACGGCCTAACTAGAGTGGTGCGGGGCTAAGTTAATAGACATTGGACTCTGACGTGCGGCAGATAGGCGTTTGTTGGAGCGGTAGTTGATGGCGGATTTGCTGTCACCTGCCTGCTTTGATGTCGCTTTGCCGGCGAAGGCCGGTAGCCAGTGGCTTTTAATCGAACCCTGTTTCCTAGACGAAAAAAGCCCCGAACTTTCGTTCAGGGCTTTCTCTTGTATGGTGCCTCGACCCGGTCTACGCAGTAACGTCGCTTGCGACGGTCATCGGACTAAGCGAAGCGCCGTGAGATTACCGGGTTAAGGCACTAGGCCAATGAACCTAACTCCAGCGCCCTAAACGAAAAAAGCGCCAACCTTTCGGTTAGCGCTTCTCTTCAATATGGTGCCTCGACCCGGAATCGAACCAGGGACACGGGGATTTTCAATCCCCTGCTCTACCAACTGAGCTATCGAGGCGGCGGAGTGCATTAAACGGATTTTTACCGTTGGAGTCAACCCATTTTAGGTGATTAATGCCTGTTTGGTGGGAATGTATGCGCTTTGGTTGAATTAGGGGCTTTTGATGGTGCTGTGCAGTTGGGCTGCGGTGGTCAGATTTAACAGACACGGGGCTCTAACGTGCGTCAGAGAGGCGTTTGTTGAAGTAGTGAGTGATGAAGGGCCAGCTATCACCGGCATGCCTTGATATCGCTTTGCCGACGAAGGTCGGTAACCAGTGGCTTTTAATCGAATCCAGCGCCCTAAATGAAAATGACACTGGGCTCTGACGTGCGTCAGAGAGGCGTTTGCTAGGCCGGTAGTTGATGATGGATTCGTTGTCACTTGCATGCTCTGATGTCGCTTTGCCGGCGAACGCCGGTAGCCAGTGGCTTTTGATCGAGTCCTGCTTCCTAAATGAAAATGACACTGGACTTTGACGTGCGTCAGAGAGGCATTTGCTGGGGTAGTAGGTGATGGTGGATTCGCTGTCGATTGCATGCTCTGATGTCGCTTTGCCGGCGAAGGCCGGTAGCCAGTGGCTTTTGATCGAATCCAGCGCCCTAAACGAAAAAAGCCCTGAACTTTCGTTCAGGGCTTTCTCTAAAATGGTGCCTCGACCCGGCCAAACGGAGGGCAGGATGCCTGAAGTAATATCGCTTGCGATAACTCGAAGGGTGGAGTGCATGGATGCACGTAATATACGCAGTAACGTCGCTTGCGACGGTCATCGGACTAAGCGAAGCGCCGTGAGATTACCGGGTTAAGATACCTAGAAACTGAATTTTCTGTAAATGCGAGACATAAAAAAAGCGCCAACCTTGCGGTTAGCGCTTCTCTTCAATATGGTGCCTCGACCCGGCCAAACGGAGGGCAGGATGCCTGAAGTAATATCGCTTGCGATAACTCGAAGGGTGGAGTGCATGGATGCACGTAATATACGCAGTAACGTCGCTTGCGACGGTCATCGGACTAAGCGAAGCGCCGTGAGATTACCGGGTTAAGATACCTAGAAACTGAATTTTCTGTAAATGCGAGACATAAAAAAAGCGCCAACCTT
>NZ_SWCJ01000022.1 GCF_005116665.1 Ferrimonas aestuarii
GTAATATACGCAGTAACGTCGCTTGCGACGGTCATCGGACTAAGCGAAGCGCCGTGAGATTACCGGGTTAAGATACCTAGAAACTGAATTTTCTGTAAATGCGAGACATAAAAAAAGCGCCAACCTTTCGGTTAGCGCTTCTCTTAAAAATGGTGCCTCGACCCGGAATCGAACCAGGGACACGGGGATTTTCAATCCCCTGCTCTACCAACTGAGCTATCGAGGCGACGGCGTGTATTAAACGGATTTCACCTTAATGAGTCAATGGTTTTTTTTGATATTTTTACCGTCTGGAGCAATTTTGAGCGCCCTGAAGCCTAAAACAACAATAAACGGAGAGGTGATTGGCGCAGAAACGGTTAATTCTGGATTCTGATTGGAAGGGAAGGGTACCCTTTAGAGAGTGAAGTTTTGGATGAGGCCGACATGGTAGAGAATCAACTAGCCGCTTTTGGTATCGAGTTTCAGGCGTTCGAACACCCGCCACTATTTACCTGTGAAGATGCCGATAAGCTTAACTTGCATCGACCTGGACAGCGTCTGAAAAACCTGTTTTTAAGAGATAACGCCGGCAAACGTCATTTTCTGCTAATTACCTCGGCCTACAAGGCGGTAGACCTGAAGTTGCTCTCTAAGCAATTAAAAATGAGTCGTTTAGGGTTCGCGTCTTCTGAGCGGTTGCAAAAATACCTTGGTATTCAACCTGGCTCAGTCTCTCTGTTGGCTTTGCTTAATGATCATCGTCAACAAGTTGAGTTGTGGATTGATAGTGATCTTTGGAATGGGGAAGCGTTTCAATGTCACCCGTTGGTAAACACTCGGACTTTGGTGTTGGAGCAGGCGGACGTTGAGAAATTTGCCCAATATACCGGCCATGGTTATCAACTGGTTGATGTTCCAAGTATCGAAGAGTAAGGCCGTATTAGAGCCACTGGGCTCTGACGTGCGTCAGAGAGGCATTTGCTGGGGCGGTAGTTGATGGTGGATTCGCTGTCACTTGCATGCTCTGATGTCGTTTTGCCGGCGAGCGCCGGTAGTTGGTGGCTTTTGATTAAATCCTGCGTCCTAAATGAAAATGACGCTGGGCTCTGACGTGCGTCAGAGAGGCATTTGCTGGGGTAGTAGGTGATGGTGGATTCGCTGTCACTTGCATGCTTTGATGTCGCTTTGCCGGCGAACGCCGGTAGCCAGTGGCTTTTGATTGAATCCAACGCCCTAAAACGAAAAAAGCACTTATCCGAAGATAAGTGCTTTCTCTTATATGGTGCCTCGACCCGGAATCGAACCAGGGACACGGGGATTTTCAATCCCCTGCTCTACCAACTGAGCTATCGAGGCGACGGACGACATTAAACGCTTTTCTTAAGATACAGTCAAACAGTTTTGAACCAAGCTTGTTTGTTTGCTCGAATATTGGGCAAGTAGTCGGGAGCGGTTTCATATC
Source organism: Ferrimonas aestuarii (assembly GCF_005116665.1). Classification (GTDB taxonomy): domain Bacteria; phylum Pseudomonadota; class Gammaproteobacteria; order Enterobacterales; family Shewanellaceae; genus Ferrimonas; species Ferrimonas aestuarii. Next base: position 1,445 of record NZ_SWCJ01000022.1, read on the forward strand.
AGTGCGTTGACTCTCAATGTTGGTAATTGGCCGCGTTAAAGCTAAAAGTAATGCGAAAGTCATCACAGGATGGGATATGCAGCAAAGGCATAATGGGCGTTGAGCTGAGCTAAATACACCGACCGTCAAATCGTTGGGAAAACGCAGTGACTATATTAAATATAAATAAAGACTTAAGCCTAGATATTCAGAATCTATGCCTAAGAGATAGTCGAGATGAGACTTTAACCAGTCTTACGTTTGCTGAGACGGCAGTGTTGAAGTGCTTGCTTGAGCATCGCAATGATATCTGCACCAAAGAACAACTTTTAGAGCAGGGCTGGCCTGAACGGGTCGTAGCCCCATCGTCATTGATTCAGTGCATCAGTACACTGAGAAAGAAGCTTGAGGCCTACCCTGAGATTGCACTGAAAACCGTTGCTCGTCGGGGTTACCAAGTCGTTGTTATGAAAGATGAAGATGAGGAGGTTGCTATTGAACAGGCTGCCTCTGACTCGGATAAACGGCTGAAAAATAGAAAGTGGGTTGCTTTAGTGGCGTTGGTGGTTGCTGTTGGTTGTGTCAGTTGGGGCATCGCATGGTTGTTTAAGGGAAACCCGACTAGCGCTTGGCACTGGACCGACTCCAAAGAGATTCATGTTGGTGATTCTCAGGGCAAAACTGAGCTACTGACCACCACCAAGCACGCCATTGCTGACATGAGCCGCTGGCAGCGTCATTTTGAGTCTAAATTGGAACGCAATATGTTGCCGCCGTTTCGTGCTTTTGCGGTTACCGATGGCTTGAATGACTCCATTGCATTGTGCCCCCATTATGAAGATGGCCAATGCCCAGGGCACGACATCATTAACCTGAACTTTCCAGTTACTGAACGGGTAAACATGGATCTGCCTTCCTTTTTTGAGCTGGCGAAGATCATGGAGCGTCGCATCCGTTACAACCGCATCGAGTTGCCTAAAACCGGTTATCATCAAGGGGAACTCACCGAGTCGATGTACAGCGCTGACATCTACTTTCCCCGCAATGAACAACTGTTGGTCCGTGTGGATCACAACATCTCAATGGTGTATCGAGATGAGTCCAAGGGGATGTTTTTTGCTTCGTTTTGCGTGACCGACCAAGACTGTAAAACGTCCCCAATAAAGTATGAGTTTGAAGGCGATTTCGAACGAGTTCAGACCGAGATAGATGGCCATCCAGTGGATCTGTTTAAAGTTACCACCAATCAGCGGGTGCTCCACAAGCCAGAGCTGGTTACTGAAGCGGCGCTGCCGTTTTACAGAGAGCTGCGCCGAAACAGCTTATCGAATGAACCGCTGTACTTCTGCCGCTTCTATCGCGACGATAACTCTTCTGCCTGGGTCATTCCTTTCTATGGCCAAACGGTGGCTTGGATGAAGCAGTCCACTATGCAGATGTAAATGCCCTCTTTTACCTAGATAAAAAAACGGCGCCCCTTTCCAAGGGCGCCGTTTTTTTGCTGAGCCGGTGATTATTCAGTCTCGGTGTACTTATCGATGAGTTTATCCATATAGGGATTTACATCGGGGTCGGACCAATCCAGATAGCCGCGAGCAAAGCCGATAATGTTGCCTTTTGCATCGAGGAAATAGGTTGCTGGCACCACATTGGTTGGCATAACGCCGTTCATGCTCTGTTCTTTATCGAATAGGCTGTAAGTGTGGTCTAGGTTGTATTTGGCCAACAGTTCGTAGACCTTCTCTGGCGAATCTTCATCTACAGAAACCGGCACAATTTTAAGAGGCTCGTCTTTGAAGTGTTCCTGCATCTTTTCTAGGGAAGGCAGCTCTTTTAGGCAGGGCCCACACCAACTGGCCCAGATGTTGATCATGGTGAGGTTGCCGCGGTAATCGTTCATCGATTTGGGGTTGCCATTTCGATCTTCGAAAATCAGCTCTGGCGGCGTTCGAGCGTTGGTGAACTCAACGAATTTACGCATGATCATCGGTTTTTCAATCTGTTCACCGGTGTTGTAGGCCTTGGGCAGGTTGGAGGCGCTGCACAACATGCTGGGCAACAACATGAGTGCGAACGCGGAGAGTTGAGTTTTCAGTTTCATAGTCGATGCTCTCGGTTGATCATTCAGAGCGGCGGCGGTTGAACCACAGCCCCACAAATAGCAGGAAGATAAGGACAACGGGGGTAAGCCAGAGTATTGCTGTACCGGCGTTGAGCCCTGGTTGGTAGCGGATCTGCTCGCCATAACGCTCCACCAGATACGCCTCAATCTGCTGATGAGATTTGCCTTCGGTCAGCTGCTGTGCAATCAGAGCTTTTAGCTCAAAGGCGATGGCCGCTTCCGATTCCAATAGGGTTTGATTGGTGCTGGATGGGCAGCGCAGAGTCGCTGCAATCTGCTCCATCTGTTGATTGACGGTTAAGGTCGTACCCGCATTGGCAGCGGGTGCCGATGCCACTAAAACGAACAGGCAGCAGAAAATAGTGAGCCAAGATCTCATTATTTGCTCTCCTTAGATTGACGAAACAGACTCAAAAAGCCGAATAGGGCGGCCAGTACGCCTCCAATCCACAGCAGTTTGACCCAAGGCTTGTAGCTGATGCGAATCAGGTAATCTTGCTGTTCCAACTTAGGCCCCATGGAGAGGTAGAAATCAGACACCAGCGAGTGGTGAACGTCGGCAACGGTCATCTCGGCCATGTCATCTAAGTAGGTACGACGCTCTGGAAACAGCAGGTTGAGTTGGTTACCGTCGGCGTCCTCAATGCGAATTTGCGCTTGCTGGCTATGGTATGAATTTAATGACAGCTGGTTAGTTTGCTCATAGATGGCGGTGTAACCGGCCAGCTCTCGACCCTTGCCTGGACCCATCTTCACCATGGCCGACTGCTCGAAATGGCTGAGTACGGTGGCACCAAGAATAAAGATGGCCAAAGAACCGTGGGCGGCGATGGCAAGCCAAGGTTTTTGCTGCTTCGCAATTGAGGTGCTAGCAAGCGTCAAACAGCCGCTGAGCCACACAAAGGAAAACACCCCCTGAAATAGCCATTCCGGTCTGTCTGTCGGTTGCCAGAAGCACGCCAGAGTCGCGGAAAATAGCGCCAGAGCCAGAATGGCAATTCCGGCCACCGAGCGCTGCTGAGTTTTGCTCAGGCTGACCCAACCTAGAATCAACACGCAAACCGTGACGATGGGAATGAAGATGGTATTAAAGTAGGGCGCACCCACAGAGATGGAACCCAGCCCTAAGCCTTTAAAGATGAATGGGTAGCAGGTGCCAAGCATCACCGAAAATGCCGCGATGGTCAGCAGTGCTACGGAAATCATGACCAAATACCCTCGGCTCAATAGAGGTAAGGGTATGGCTTTGGGTAACTGTGGTGTGCGCCACGCCAGCAGGCCGAGGGCGGGCATTAGTGTGGCAACCAATAGTAGCAAGATGCCAACGCCTTTATCTGGCGCTGCGGCAAAGGCATGCACAGATTGAATGATGCCAGAGCGAACCATAAAGGTGCCGACCAAGCTGACACTCAACCCTGCGAGTGCCAGCATGATGCTAGTCAGCGTCAGTGCCCCTTTACTTTGATTTAGCTGTAAGCTGTGCATTAAGGCGGTGGAGATAAGCCAAGGAATAAAGGAGGCGTTCTCTACCGGATCCCAGAACCACCAACCGCCCCAGCCAAGTTCGTTGTATGCCCACCATGCTCCAAATAGGTTGCCCAGCGTTAGGCTCACCCAAGCCAACAGGTTCCAATGGCGGAACCATTGCCAATGGATGCTGCGAGTTGGATTGATCAGAACCGTCAGTGCACCGCAAAACAGCACACTTAGGCCCACATAGCCGAAGAAGATAAGGGGAGGGTGTAGAATCAACCCAATGCTTTGCAGCATTGGGTTAAGGTCTCGGCCCTCAATGGGCACCTCTGGCAGTAAACGGTCGAATGGATTGGAGGTCAGCAGAATAAACAGCAGAAAGCCAAAGCTCAGTAGCGCCATTAGGCCTCGAGTCTGGCTGAGAAATTGGGTTGATTTACCTCGAGCGCCGATGCTGGCGGTGGCCAGTAGTAGGCCGCTACTCCAAAATAGAATAGAGCCTTGGTGTCCCCCCCAAAGGGCCGCGACTTTGAAATACCAAGCGAGGCTAGTATTTGAGTTATGGGCAACATAAGCAACTGAAAAGTCGTTATTCAGGAAGCTAATTAACAGGGCTGCAATGGACACGAGTGCTAAGGATAACGATAGCCGAGTTAACTGTTTTGATAAGTAAAAGCCATAACCATTTCGGTCTGGTATTAATAAGCTGATCGCGGAAAACAGAGATATTACCGTACAGAGTATTAATGAGTAGTGGCCGATTTCAGGAATCACTGTAGGCCTCGTCATAGATAAATCTTAATTTTGTAGACCGCATTTTATCACCTGGATATCCCAGACATCCTAGAAGAATAATTAAAGTGTGAAGCGGGTTTGCAAATGGACTCTTATGTTTTGAAATTGTTATTCATTACATTTTTCACATGATTTGTTGATTCGGATCTTATTTACTTAATTTCAAGTAACCTTATCCATATTTTTGTTGTTTTTATCTTTTTTTATTTCAGTTTTAGCTCTGATTAATCATCATTGTTTCAGCTCATTGTTTGGTTAAGGTGTTGTATTTAAAGGGTAATAGTTGAAATGGTTGTTGTGAACCCCTCAAAGGCTAAAACCGCACGGCTTGTGTGCTCTATCTCCGGTTTTTTAATGGGTTTGGCGATTACATTGCAGCTGTTTCTTGGATTTGCTGACTTGAAATTGGCAGCGGGAACTCGGCAAAAGAGAGCCGCGCCAAGCAAGAAACAAAAACCTTTTGTAGGAGATAATGATGAAAGGCTGGAAATTAAAAGCGTCAATCGGTGCTTTATTCTGCTTCGGCATGGCAGGTCAATCTGTCGCTGGCGAAGCAGCGAAAAGCAGCGACGGCTATAAAATGTCGCCTCAATCGCAAATGATCTTTGCGAACCCTGATGGTGATCTGGAAGATAAAGGTGTTCGTACCCTTCACGACTATATTATTCAGGAAAAAGAGCTGTGGGATTTCTTGTTTGAAAACCACCCAATCTTTAAAACTTATATTCCTGAAGGCCGTATCGTTGGTAAACCACACATCTCTGACCGTGGTGAAGAGTACCTGCACACTGGTAACTCCGAAGACTATTCAGAGAAGATTGGTAAGCCGATGGCGGTTCAGTATCGCCTAGGTGCGAAGTCGACTCTGGAGTTCCCAAACAAGTTTGTTGGTCCAGAGCGCTGCGGCGAATGTCACGCGCTGCAATATGAGCGTTGGAAGCGTTCTCGCCACGCCAAAGTGGTTCGTTTCCCTGATGAGATGGAAGAAGTTGATGGCGATCTGAAGAAGCCGGCATTCGGCGGCACCAACGGCCTGCTGCCTGAAGGTATTACCGCGGACTCCATCTACGCCATGATCGGTACCCCTCGTACCAAGTATGGCTTCCTAGATGCTTGGCTGGTTCGTGGTTCCTACACCGTTCGTGACGGTCTGCTGAGTGAAGGTACTGGTACGGTTCACGCCGGTAGTAACCAGTTCTCCATGAACTGGACCACCTTCCTAACTCCAGAGAAAGCCCGCGAAATCGCGGAAGTGATTCCAACTTTCCCAACCAAGATGGAAGACTTCGGCGATTCTGGCTCCAACACCTGGGGTGTGAACTCCTACGGTGCTAAGCAGGATAAAGAGTTCCTGTTCCAGCCTGGCTCTTCCTACTGTGAAGTGTGCCACACCTACAAGTTCGACTTTAAGACCAAAGATGAGTTCTTCGCTGCTCTGGGTAACCCAGAAGAGCTGCGCAAGCACACCATCTCTAAAGGTATCTCCTGTGAAGAGTGTCACGGCGCCGGTGGCCACCTAGACGGTGGTGTTGGCGGCGGCATGCCTTCGAACTGTGAACGCTGTCACCAGCGCTTCAACTATGTCGCTGAGATGGGCGAAGCCCTGAATGCGAAGCCTGAAGATGCGTTGACCGTTAAGTTCAAGGGTGCATGCCCATCCTGTGGTACCGAAGGTTCTCAGATGTTCAACACTGCTCACTATGACAAGGGCATGCGTTGTACTACCTGTCACGATCCACACGAAGTTACCGATGGCAGCTACCTGACCAGCGTCACTAAGACCAAGCTGAAGCAGACCTGTCAGGACTGTCACGAGCCTCAGGCTGAGTTCCATAAGAGCTCTAAGCCTCACGCAGAGAACGATTGTACGTCCTGTCACATGCCTAACATGGGCAGCTGTGAGAAGTTCACTGCAATCCAGTTCCCTGATCAAGCGGGCTTCGACAACGTACGTGCGTCCCACATCTGGAACATCAAAGTTGACCCAACTCAGAAGACGTTGAATCCGCCAGAAGGTAAGCCTCGCACCAGCGATGTTAAGGGTTGGACTGTTGCTCAAGATGAGAACGGCTACAGCTACCTCGACTTGATGTGGTCCTGTGCTCGTACCTCCTCTCAGGATCTGACCGTGCTGAACGGCAAAGGCTGTCACAGCCAGTTCCAGTCTGAGTTGGATGAAGGCCTGCACTTCGAAGACCAGCAAGAGATCTACGGTGAAGTGGTTGAATGGCAGAACCCTGTTAAAGAGACCCACGCCAAGGTGGTTAAGCAGATCGCCCGCATCGACGAGCTGATGACTGTGACTCGTCTGAATGTCTCCGACAAGGCTGATGTTCTGATGATGGTTGATAAGGCTCGCGACGCCGTTGCCAAGATCGAGAAAGACGGTTCTTGGGGTGTTCACGGTCCGGCACTGTCTCAGCGCCTGATGAACGACGCTTGGATCTACGTCCAGAAAGCTCAGTCCATCATGGACGAAGCTGGCTACGACCAGTAAGCACTGTTGCCCCCGCCACTTAGGTGGCGGGGGAATTTGAGAGAGGCACAACAATGCGCAATTTACTGATATCAACCCTAGCCCTAGTGGCCACTTTATTGACCGGCAATGCGGTAGCCGGCAGCGGTGACGAGATGCGTCCTGCTGATGAATACCGACTGAATTTGAATTACATCAGCATGACCGAAGCGGAGATGCTGGTGGGAAAAGAGGGTGTGTACTTTTTCGATGTAAACACTCTGGAACTGTGGGCTGAAGGCTTCATCCCTGGCGCGGTGTATTTCATGGTCGACGACTGGCGATCCGTGTTGCCGAAAGATAAGAACGCCACCTTGGTGTTCTACTGCGCCAACCGACTTTGTAACGCCAGTGAAATTGCGGCCTATACCGTGATGCAACTGGGATACACCAATGTATTTCAAATGCCTGACGGCATCTATGGCTGGCGCTTGTCTGGCCGACCAATCGAAAAACCCTAATTGGTTAACGTTAAGAATTTAAGAGATAAGACAATGAAATTTAAAGTTAAAAGCCTTGTAGTTGCCCTGTCACTGACCGCAGTTTCCAACTTTGCCATGGCCAACACCGACCTAGACAACGAGTCTTACGCCATCGGTGCTTCCATGGGTAAATACCTAAACGGCCAGATCACTGTTCAGAAAGAGTTTGGCATCGATGCCAATCTCGATCAGGTGATTGCTGGTTTCGCCGACGCCCTGCAGGGCAACAATAAACTGGACAATGAAGCGCTGATCGACGCGCTGAATGCCCGCGCCAAAGTGTTGAACGACCGCAAACAGGAACGCCAGGCGGCGCTGCTGAAAGAGACCTCCCAAGAAGCTCGCGAATACATGGAGCAAAACGCCGAGAAAGATGGCGTTATGACTACTGAGTCTGGTCTGCAGTATGAAGTTCTGGTGGCAGGTGATGGCCGCAAACCGAATCCTGAAGATGCGGTAACCGTTCACTACAAAGGCACGCTGCTTGACGGCAGTGTGTTTGAAGACACTCACGGCGGTGAGCCAAAAGAGCTGGGCCTTATCAATGTGATTGACGGCTGGAACGAAGGCATTCAGCTGATGCCAGTCGGCTCAACCTACCGCTTTACCATCCCAGCCAAGTTGGCTTATGGCGATCAAGGCATGGGAGCCATCCCAGGTGGTTCCGCCATCATCTTTGATATCGAATTGATCGACGCGAAGAAGCCGGGCAAAGGCCACGGTGGAATGGGCATGGGAATGGGCATGAACATGAATATGGGTATGGGCGCTGCGGGTACCGCGGCTCATTAATCGATTTTGACTCGGCCTGATTGATTCTGGAGTTCTCATGAACAGCTTAGCTCTGATTTTAGGTGGTTTGACTCTCATGGTGGTGGTGGTGATATCCCTGTGTCACCTCCGCTGGGAGCGTCAACATCTGGCGGTAGCGGGTGTCCTCAGTCAATCCGAAAAATCACAACCTCTTGTGGGTTGGGGGATTCCCCTGACCCTGATCATCTCTCTCATCATTGTTTCTCTGCTGATTTACGGAAAGCTTGGGCGTTTTGGTGATTGGGATTCTGGGTTTGATCAGGCTCGAGTCAACTACTTGCTACAGGCCAACTTGAACCAAAGCCAGATGGCGGTTCGAGAGGCCCCAGAAGATCCCTACAAACTGATGCAGTTGGCTCACGACTTTGCTGCTGGCGGGAAATACGCCGACGCAGTGCAGAGTTTGGAGCAGGCGCAGGAGTTGATGACAGAAACCGCCGAGTTACTGGGTTTCAAAGCTAAGTATCTCTACTACCGTGATGGCCGCGTTTTGGGGATGGAGGCCACTGCCGCCGCATCCCGAGCCCTTCAATTGGATAAGCAGGATTTCACCACCCGAGAACTGCTTGCGTCCCATGCGTTTCGCCAGAAGGACTACCAAACCGCCATCGAACACTGGCAGGTCATTGTCGATAGCGGCCGCGGAGGCCGATTCCGTCACGCTATCGAGAGTGCCATAACTCGAGCTCAGGCCAAGTTACTCACACAGCAGCAATAAGCTGAAGGCGCTCGAAAAGACAAAAAATAATGATGGTTGGAGGATGATGTGAACAACATTATGTTACCGAGACGACGCGTGCTTCAGGGCATCGGCGTTGGCTCTATCGCGGTGATTGCGGGGGGCTGTGGCTCTACCGATCCCAGCGGTGAGCAGGGTAGCGGCCCGAACTACGTAATGGTCTTTGATCAGACCAAATGCGTAGGCTGTGGCCGTTGTAGTGAAGCTTGTAATGAAGCCAATAATCTGCCGGAAGGGGAGTCACGCTGTTTTGTGGAGCGTCAAACTGACCGCGTAGAGGGTGAGGTGTGTCCTAAATGTGGTAAGACCGACTGTAACTGCGATCGCAAATACGTTCGTGTCTCCTGCCAGCAGTGCCAGAACTCGCCGTGCGTAATGGTTTGCCCAACCGGTGCCGCCTACAAAGACCCAGCGACTGGCATTGTCAGCACCGATGCGTCTAAGTGCGCCGGCTGCAAATACTGCATCGCCGCTTGTCCATATAAAGCTCGCACAATCAACAGTGATACTAAGACGTCGCACCAGTGTGATTTTTGCTTGCAGGGCGAACTGGCTAAGGGCAATAAACCTGCCTGTGTCGCTAAGTGCAAATACGGTGCCTTGGTGTTTGGTGATGCCAATGATGAGAACTCTTACGTCAGCAAGTTGCTGAAGGTTAAGAACACCTCTCGCATCCGTCCGCATCTGGGCACAGAGCCTAACTTGCACTACATCGTCAAAGTTAAGCCGGAGCTGTAATTATGAGTCCTATTGATTTCACATCCAGTATCTCTGAGGGCGTCGCTTGGCCTTGGCCGATCGCGGTGTACCTGTTCTTCGCCGGTATCTCTGGCGGCTCCATCAGCATCGCGTTGTTGGTTCGTTATTACCGTAAACAGGTGGGTAATACACCACTGTTGAAGGCCGCCAGTTTGGTTTCCTTCGGCACCATCTGTTTGGGTATGTTGTGTCTGGTATTGGACCTGACCAACCCGCTGTTCTTCTGGAAAATCCTGCTGTACTACAACCTGAATTCAGTGATGTCTTTGGGGGTTATCGTACTGCTGTTCTACATTCCGCTGACGGCGGTGATTGCAGCCTATGCCCTGGAAGATGAAATTAAAGCCTTGGTGAACAAGCCGTGGGTTGCTCCTATCTATGAGATGGCGGCGAAGTTCCGTGGCCCATTGGAAACCTTGATGCTGATTCTAGCGGTGTGTGTTTGTGCTTACACCGGCTTCCTGATTTCCGCACTGATGCACATGCCCGTGTTGAACACCTCAATTCTGCCAGCGCTGTTTATCATCTCCGGCCTATCTGCCGGTGCGGCAACGGCCAAGATGATCGCCGTACGTTGGTTCAATGAGCCAGTACACAGCGTTGAGATGGAGATGCTGCATAAGGTTGAGTGGCCGATTATGGCGGTTGAAGGCCTGTTCCTATTCATGCTTTTCGCCGGTTTGATTCTTGGTGATGGCAGTAATCAGGCGGCATCAGTGGCCTTCTACCAAGGCGGTTGGTCAGCCCTGTTCTGGACTGGCGTAATTGGTCTTGGCTTTATCATGCCATTGATTCTGAATTTCGCGTTAGGTCAACGGTTTGCACACTCTAGTCGGGCGTTCTACCTGACCGGCGGCAGTGTGGTATGCGGCATGATGTGCCTACGATTGTTCCTGCTCTATTCAGGGCAAATTTACGCCGTTTAAGGCTTATCGGGGGAGCCTAGCTCCCCCTTGTTGATACATTGCATAAGAAGAGAGAGTTATGCGTTATTTGATGATGCTGATGTTGGCAGCAATTTTGGGTGGTTGTGGTCAACCGCAAGCGGAGCCAACCGGGCTGGATGCTCAATCCTCTGATCTCATCATCGGCGAACAGCGCCGTTGCCACCAGTGCGGCATGTTCATCAAACGCTACCCTGGCCCAAAGGCCATGGTGCGAGTAAAGGGTCAGGAATCGGCGTTGGCGTTCTGCTCGACTGGGGATATGTTCCAGTTTGTCTTGCAGCCAGAAAACGTCAGACAGATTAAAGAAGTATGGGTGCACGACATGGGCAAAACCGATTGGGATAACCCTCAGGATCATGCATTTATGCCAGCTGAGAAGGCGTGGTTTGTGACCGGCTCCAACCGTCATGGTGCCATGGGACCAACCTTGGTGAGCTTCAGTGTTCAGCAGCAGGCGCAAGCCTTTGCCAACTCCTATGGGGGCAGCGTTAAACCCTATGATGAGATAAGTCTGAACATGTTTGGTAAACCAAGCCATCACGGCCATAAGCACTAATTAGGTTGTGATCATGTTTGCTAGGCTGCTGCTTCAATTTAGCTGTTTACTGTCTCTGTGCTTGAGTGCCAGTGTATGGGCTCAACTGCATTCGGTCAGTAGCAGTGATTCCCTCAGTCTAGCTTTACAGCAAGCTCAAGATGGCGACGTTATTGAGCTTGCTGCTGGCACTTATCAAGGCCAGTTCCAGATCGATAAAAGTTTGAGCTTAGTTGGCGAACCTGGGGCGATCTTCGATGGCGGCGGTAGCGGCAGCGTGCTGAAGATAAGCGCTAGTGGGGTCAAAATTTTCCAGTTAGTTTTTCAAAACTGGGGCTCGGTGGTATTCGCAAATGATGCCGCCATTCGCATCATGAAATCCGCATCAGATATTTCAATCAGTCACAGCCAATTCGATGGCCGTGGCTTTGGTATTCATGCCATCGAGGCCAGTAACATTCGTATCTCCAACAACACCATGAACGGAGATCAAAAAGCGCCGGCGGTGATGCGTGGCGATGCCATCTATGTGAAGCACTCTACCTCAGTCACCATTACCGACAACCTCATTCAAGGTGGCCGTGATGGCATCTATGCCGAGTCTAGCTCTGGCGTGGTTATCGACGATAACCGCATGAGCCAGATGCAGTATCCGGTGCACTTTATGTACGCCACAGACAGCAGCGCCAGCCGTAATCGAGCCGAAAATGTGGTTGGCGGGTACGCCATCATGGGATCCGAGCGAATCAAAACTTCGCACAATTGGGTGCGAGGCGCGACCGAATTTGGCCTGCTGCTGAACCTAAGTAACGACAGCGAAGTAAGCGATAACTGGGTTGAGCAGGTGTTTAATCCAGAGTCTGACAAGGTGTTCGATGGTGAAGGCAAGGGCATCTATATCTATGGAGCGCAAGACAACCGAGTGTTCGCCAACCGCATCGAAACCTCACAAATTGGCATCGCCATGGCCATGGGCGGTGAGAAGAACCAGATCCACGACAACGCCTTTATCCATAACCAAGTGCAGGTGAAATACGTGGGTGAGAGTCAGTTGGATTGGAGCGGCAACTACTGGAGCAGCTACCAAGGTTGGGATCTGGACCAAGATGGCTTTGGGGATCAGTTCTATCGTCCCAACGATGCTCTGGATAAGCTGTTTTGGATCTATCCGGAAGCCAAGTTTTTAATGAGCAGCCCAGCAGTGAGTGTACTGCGTTGGCTGCAGCAGCAATTTGCCGAGCTTAATCCGCAAGGCATCACCGACAGTCAACCACGGCTCAGCCCGCTGGCGACCCAAGCAGTACGGGGAATGCAACCATGAATAGCGCTGTGGTCAAGGTACAAAACGTACATAAGGATTTCGGCCAACTTAAAGCCCTTAACGACGTGAGCTTGAGCTTGTCTCAAGGGCAACTTCTTGGCCTGCTGGGCCACAACGGTGCCGGTAAAACCACGCTGATTAAACTGATTTTAGGCTTAAGCACGCCCGATGGCGGTCAGGTTGAAGTGTTAGGTCAAAACCCTGCGACCAACCGTGACCAGCTTAGTCTTGGCTATCTGCCAGAACACGTCAGTCTCTATGGCAACTTAACCGGCTTTGAGCTGCTGAACTACTTCGCCAAATTGCGTGGCGTCAAACCGGCGCGGGTGTTCTCGGTACTGGAGCAGCTTCAGCTTCAGGAAGCTCAGCACCGATTGGTAAAAACCTACTCCAAAGGGATGCGCCAACGCTTGGCATTAGGGCAGGCAATTTTGGCCAATCCTAAGGTGCTGATTCTGGATGAGCCCACGGTAGGCTTAGACCCAGAAGCGGCGCAGATGCTTTATGGCCAAGTGCTGACCCTAAAGCAGCAGGGCTGTGCCGTCATTGTGTGTACCCATGAGCTGACTCTGGTAGACAACCACCTGGATCAGGCGATGGTGATGGCCAAAGGCCACTGCATTAAGCAGGGACGGATGGAGGAGCTGCGAAACCTGCCTGAGCTTAAAACTCGAATTGAGCTTGGGGGGGCGGCGTTATTAGCGCAAAAAGACCCTGAACTGGGCCAGTATTTCGATCTGCACCAGAATCAATTTTCTGTGGCGGCTGAGCAAAAATCGTGGTTGGTGGAGAGGTTGACCGAAAAGCACCAACGCTTTGATCTTAACGTCTTGCCGCCATCATTGGTCGAGATCTACCACAGCTGTCAGCGCCATACATCGGAGATAGCATCATGAAGGTTATCGCCACCATTGCCGCCAAAGAGTTTATCGACGGTTTCCGTCACCGCTGGTTAGTATTTGCCTCTCTCATCTTCGCACTACTATCCCTAGCGGTGACTTTTCTTGGGCCAGCCATTGGCGGCAGTTTTGCGCTGCCTCAATTGCCGACCACCATCTCCGCGCTGGCAACCTTGGCAGCGTTCATTATTCCACTGATTGCCATTTTGCTGGGTCATGATGCCTTTGTGGGTGAACAAGAGGGCGGCACTCTGCTGCTGCTGCTCTCCTATCCCATCAGCCGTTGGCAGCTTTTGTTGGGTAAGGCGTTGGGCCAAGGTGCCATTCTAACTGCCACCGTGGTGATCGGTTTTGGTATCACCATGATCGCCCTTATAGGCTTGCAGGTTGCCGGTGTGGTTGAACTGCTGGCGGCTTTTGGCGTGTTTATGCTGGCGGCTTCTCTGCTGGCGTGGGCGTTTTTACTACTGAGCTACTGCGTGAGCTTGCTGGTTTCCAGTAAGGGCCGGGCGCTGGTTGTCTCGGCGCTGCTGTGGTTTGTGTTGGTGCTGCTGTATGACATGGTACTGCTAAGCTTGATTGTCGCCGAAGCTAACGGGGGGATTATCCGTGGCTTGATTTTGTTTAACCCTGTGGATCTGTTCCGCTTGGTTAACCTGCTGTTTGTGGGGGATGTGTCGGTTTCCGGCGTGCTTAGCCTCATTACCAACAACAGCATCAGTGTGCCGCTAATGTGGGCCAGTTTCGGCTTGTGGATTGTCGCCCTGCTTGGCATCGGCCACTGGCTGTTTAAGCGCAAGGCGATATAACCAGACTTTAGAGACAACAAAGGGGCCAATTGGCCCCTTTTGATTGTCCGCTATCTTGCCTTACTTCTCTTCAGGCGGCTGATAGCCTTCAATCTCGACGTCTTTGCCTTCGAATAGGAAGCCGACCATGTGGCCTTCTAGCATCTGGCGATGCTCAGGGTTCATCATGTTGAGCTTGTGCTCATTGATTAGCATGGTTTGCTTCTTCTGCCACAGGGTAAACGCTTCTTTGGAGATGTTATCAAAGATCTTTTTGCCCAGTTCACCAGGGTACAGCTGAAAATCTAAGCCTTCGGCTTCTTTGTTGAGGTACTGGCAAAATACGGTGCGTGCCATGGTCTATTCCTTCCCAATTCAGATGTGCTAGTTATACCAAATTCGTTGACTGAACTCTAACAGAGCCGATGAGCTCAAAGGTGTTCGCTAAGTTCGGTCAGCAGTTTTTCCGTCGGTGCCGCCAAACCCAGTTGTCCAGGGGCGTCTATATCGACCCATTGGCTTGGCTGTTGCTGCACCTGGGCGGGCTTACTGCTTAGTTTTACCACCACTGGCTGGATGTGTAGGTGGTAGTGGCTAAAGGTGTGGCGAAACTTTTCAAGCTTAACTTGTGTGCCGTTAATGCCCTGCTGAGCAAGGTAGTCATTGGCTTGTGCTTGGGTATCAAATTGGGGGAAACACCACAGGCCTCCCCAGATGCCAGAAGCGGGTCGTTGCTGCAGTAATACGGTATCGCCATCCACTAGCAGTAGCTGCAAGCAGTGCTTCTCGGGCTTGTCTTTTTTTGGTTTCTTGCCGGGGTATAAACTCGGGTCACCTAACTCGAAACCGATGCAGTCGTCGGCCACCGGGCACAACTGACATTTGGGTTTGCTGCGGGTGCAGATCATCGCTCCCAGATCCATCATCGCCTGATTGTAGGCTTCGATCTCTTTGGCTGGTGTTCGCTTTTCTGTGAGTTGCCACAGCTGATTTTCAACGGTTTTCACCCCAGGCCAGCCGTCGATGGCTTGGTGGCGAGCCAGTACCCGTTTGACGTTGCCATCAAGAATTGGGTGGTGTTGGCCTAAAGAGAGTGACAGTACCGCACCGGCGGTAGAGCGGCCGATGCCAGGAAGGGCCAGTACCTGCTCAAAATCGGTAGGGAATTCACCGTTATGGTCAGTGACAATCTTTTTGGCGGCCGCGTGTAGGTTGCGGGCGCGGGCGTAATAGCCCAAACCAGTCCAAAGGTGCAGTACTTCATCTTGCTCTGCGGCAGCCAACAACTCGACGCAGGGGAAGCGTTCCATGAATTTCAGGTAGTAGGGGATCACGGTTGTGACCTGAGTTTGTTGCAACATAATTTCCGAGACCCATACTTTGTACGGGGTCTTCTGCTGCTGCCAAGGCAGCGATTTGCGCCCGGCGATTCGATACCAATCTACCACCCGCTGGGAAAATGGTTTCGGCTTCGCTTCCATCGATTATCTACCTAAATTACAATTACCGCTTTTTGGCGCCACAGTGTAACGCCTGCGGCAACCAGCGAGAAGGTTGAAATGACTGAAGAGCAAAAGCCTGAGCTGCCTGAGGGTAAGCACATTCGTCGGATTAAGTCCTACGTAAAGCGCGAAGGTCGCATGACTAAAGGTCAAGCGCGCGCAATGGAAGAGTACTGGCCAACCATGGGGTTGACCCATGAGCAGGGCATGATCGACATGGCTGAAGTATTCGGCCGCAGTGCCCCAGTGGTACTGGAGATTGGCTTTGGTATGGGTAAGTCTCTGGTCGAGATGGCCGCCGCTGAACAGGACAAGAACTTCATCGGTGTTGAAGTGCACGGTCCGGGCGTGGGTGCCTGCCTGCTGTCTGCTGAAGAGCAGAACGTAAAAAACCTGCGTGTGTATGAGCACGATGCGGTTGAGGTTCTGGCAGACTGCATCCCAGATGAGTCGTTGGATCGGGTACAACTGTACTTCCCTGATCCTTGGCACAAGAAGCGTCACCATAAGCGCCGTATTGTGCAGCCTGAATTTATTGAAGCGATTCGTAAAAAGCTTAAGCCAGGCGGTCTATTCCATATGGCGACCGATTGGGAGCATTATGCTGAGCACATGCTGGTAGAGATGAACGAAGCCCCAGGCTTTACCAATACTGCCGAGCAGGACTTTGTACCGCGTCCGGATTTCCGTCCGCTGACTAAATTTGAAGCTCGTGGCCAACGTTTGGGCCACGGTGTTTGGGATCTTATTTTCGCACGTAGCGAATAGGAGAAAATCGCATGACCAACATTCCAGCCGCTAAGAACCGTAGCCGTCGTCTTCGTAAGAAACTGCGTGTAGATGAGTTCCAAGAGTTGGGTTTCGACCTAGCTTGGGTATTTAACGAAGAGGTTAGCGAAGAGCAGATCGATGCCATCGTTGATCAGATGATTGATGAAGTGATCGAACCGATGCAGCTGGGTTTCTCCGGTGGCGGCCACAAGTCATGGGACGGCATCGTGTGTACCCAGAAGCTGGGCAAATGCACCGAAGAGCACCGTCAGGCACTGGAAAGCTTCTTCAAAGACAAGCCTGTCTCTGAAGTGAAAACCTCCGAGCTATACGACGTCTGGTGGGGTTAATGCCTGATAAGGCGTTGCTGCAGAGCATCCATGAGGAGGCTCTGCCTCTGCTGGGGCAGGGACACGTTGCCGACTACATCCCCGCTCTGGCCGAGGTTCCACCAGATAGGTTGGGCATCGCCATCTGCACCGCCGAAGGTGGTGTGATTGGTGCTGGAGATTACCTAGAGCCATTCTCGATTCAGAGTATTTCTAAGGTGTTCTCTCTAGTGCAGGCGATGACCATCTACGATGAGAGTGAGATGTGGACTCGTGTGGGCAAAGAGCCTTCAGGAGACCCGTTTAACTCTTTGGTTCAATTGGAGTTTGAACACGGCATCCCCCGTAACCCCTTCATTAATGCTGGGGCGCTTGTGGTGTCTGACATGCTTCAAGGGCGACTGTCGGCACCCAAGCAACGTATGCTTGAGTTGGTGCGTGACCTCTCCGGTAACCCCAACATCTGTTCAGATAAAGTGGTAGCAAAGTCGGAGTACGATCACTCTGCTCGCAATGCGGCCATCTGCTATTTGATGAAGTCATTCGGCAATTTCGAGAACAATGTGGATGATGTAATGAAGAGTTACTTCAACCACTGTGCCATTCGCATGAGCTGTGCCGATCTAGCGAGAGCGTTCTTCTTCCTAGCGAACCAAGGGGTTTGTTTAGGGGGGCGCCGCTTAATCGGAGAGCGTCAAAGTAAGCAGATCAATGCTTTGCTGGCGACCAGTGGCCTTTACGATGGCGCGGGTGAGTTCGCTTATCGTGTTGGTATGCCAGGAAAAAGTGGCGTTGGCGGCGGCATTGTTGCTGTGGTTCCCGGTGAGCTGAGTGTGTGCGTTTGGTCTCCTGAGCTGGATGAGTCAGGTAACTCTCTAGCTGGAACCCGCATGCTGGAACTGCTCTCTAAGCGTTTAGGCCGCTCCATCTTCTGATATTCAATACCACCACTTTGTGGTGGTATTGACCACTCCCCAAAATCTCTTCTCTAAGAGCCATTGATTTAAAACTCAATTTTTTCAAGCATTTAACTATTTTTGTCGATATTGGCCTGATCTTCGCATCCAAGTAATCAGAATGATTTCAAGGAGCTTAACCATGACCACCACTCGATTGTTCACCATTTCAGTACTTGGCTGTGCCCTATGGATGCCGTTGGCCGCCAATGCGTCAGATATCAACTGTGACATCAATTTTAATCACGACTTGATTGTTTCTGAGAACAGTCTGGAAGTTCGTGATGAGGGCAAAGTGCTCTATCGCTTCGATGACCATAACCTACTTGTGGATGGCAAAACCGTTGATCTTAGCTCTCAACAATACAACAGCATGGTGGCGTTTCAGAGCCAGTTCTATGATCAGATGCCCGCTACCATGGCAGTAATTGAAGAAGCGTTAGCGGTAGCCGGTGTGGCGGTTGATGCGGTGGTTGAACACCTAAGCCAGATGGATATCGACATGTCGATGTTAGAGGGCTTTATGGATGAGCTGTCCCAATCTATTACCGAACATATTCAGCAAGATGATGGCTCCTATCGCTTGGTATCCGGTGACTTTGATAACTTCGGCGTTGGCTACGAAGGCGAGCTGGAGCAACAGATCGAAGCGGCGGTATCTCAATCTATTGGTAGCATTATGATGCAGATGGGCAGCGCCATGGTGAATGGCGAAGGGGAGACCTTCGCTAGCCAGATGGAGGCCTTTGGTGAGCGTATGGAGACCATGTCTGCCCAGATTGAGCAGGAGGTGGCACAACGTGAGCGTTCACTGGAGCAGGACGCTAACCAACTGTGCATGAACTGGCAGGAGCTGGATAAGCTGGAGCAGGAGATGCAAAAGCAGATTCCAGAATTAAAGGCTTTCGATCTGATTCAATCCAGCGATAACGAGCTGGCATACCGCTGGATGTGGTAACTCAGATAACTGATTTCCCTAGCAGTACTTTATGACTGCGATGTGCGTTTGGCGACACAGACACGAATTTTTCGTTAGTGTGTCGCCTTTTTTGTCTTTTTTTGTGAACAATCAAAACTGCATCTCTTTGTACTGACCCGCTTTAGGGGTAGAGTATCGCCTATCAAGCCACCCATTATTCGAAGTGGCAGCTTCTGGAGATGCCCATGCGTGAACTGTTAGAGCCCATTGTTATCTTTACCCACGTGGTCCGAGCCCAAGGTTTTTCGGCGGCGGCACGGCGGTTAGGGATCTCGAAATCCAAAGTAAGTAGCCAAGTGAGTATGTTAGAGCAGCAGATGGGGGTGCAGCTGGTACAGCGAACAACCCGCTCTCTAAGCCTTACTGAAGCTGGTGAGACTCTCTATCGTCATGGAGAGTCGATCATTCGGGAGGTGGACTCGGCAGTGGCCAACGTACAGAGCTTGCACCATGAGATCCGTGGTGTACTGCGCGTAGGCATGACCCAAGCGTTTGGCTCTATGCACCTGATGCCCCTTATCCCTGAATTTATGTCCAGATACCCGAACCTAGAGCTGGAGATAAGCTTCCTCGATCACAAAGTAGATGTGGTGAATGAAGGGCTAGACCTGCTGCTTACCATGTCAGAGCAACTGCCTCTGGGTATGGTTGCCCGCCCATTGATGGATTGCCGTTTCGTATTGGTAGCATCCCCTGATTACTTGGCTAAGCACGGCGTACCGAACAACCCTGAAGAGCTGGTGACTCATAACTGCTTGGTCTATAAGAGCGAATGGTATGAACACGCAGTGTGGGAGTTCAAACGGGGCTCTGAGGAGAAGAAGATCCCAGTGAAGGGCAACTACCGTGTTGATGATGCACCAGCGCTCAAAGAGGTGGCTAAGAAGGGGCTAGGCATTGTTTATCTCTCGACTTACCTGCTAGAAGATGAGATTCGCGAAGGGGAGCTTATCCCCATTATGACGGAGTGGAGCCTCAACCATCCATTGGCGCTGCAAGCGGTTTACCCTCGCAGACAGAACCTTGCTCCTAAAGTGCGTGCCTTCACCGATTTTGTGAAGGAGAGCTTGGGAGAGGTACCGCCTTGGGATAGAAAATTAGCCCTTATTTTGTAGTGGATATAGGAAACATCGTTTTCAAATATGAACAATCACTCGGTACTGGGATTCAAAAATAGTTAAGTCATTGAATTTAAACTGATTGATTAATGTTCAAATACTGGTGTTGGTTAATGTGTTGTTATGGTTAAGTGAGCATTTTAACCACAGAGAACTTGCCAATTGTTCTGATAGGAATACAATGCAGTTGTCGGTTGAGATTGAGTTTTTCAGAATTGACCCCTCTGGGAAACAAGCCATTCAAGATCGCCGACCTGATGGTTTTAACCTCGCGGTTCACTATCAGCGGATTATTGAAATCCATCATCTGGAATTTTGGCCCCGGTCGGATCCGGGGCATTTTTCAGCGGCAGGAATACCACTCTGTACCCTACAAAATAAAGAGCAAAATAAGCTCTGGAGCGGTAGCCGGGCGATGGGCAGCGTCAAAATAAAAACAAAGTAGCCCAACATAATAAAAAGAAATGGGAGAGCCGAAAGGCTCTCCCTTTTTCTTATCTGCCTTTTGGCCAAGGCGTCGGTTAAGGGGAACGATGACGGCCGAAACCGCCACCGTAATCAGTTACAACCTAACGCTGTCTACCCAATTATTGACCTGCTGTTCCAGTACATTAAGGGGCAATGGTCCGTTTCCGAGAACAGTGTCATGGAACCCCTTGAGCTCGAATTGATCTCCCAGTTGCTGTTTCGCCTGCTCTCTTAGCTCTAAGATCTTGATCATTCCAACTTTATAGGCTGTTGCCTGAGATGGCATCACGATGTAGCGCTCAATGGCTTTAACGATGTCACCTTCAGGATTGGGGGTGTTTTTGGCCAAGTAATCGATGGCTTGCTCACGTGTCCAGCGCTTGGCATGAATACCGGTATCCACCACCAGACGGCAGGCTCGCCACAGCTCCATGGCTAGGCGACCAAAGTCAGAGTAGGGGTCTTGGTAAAAGCCCATCTCTTTTGGCAAATACTCAGAGTAGAGCCCCCAACCTTCGATGTAGGCGGTATAGCCTCCGAAGCGGCGGAATTTAGGCAGAGAATCCAGCTCTTGGGCGATGGCGATCTGCATGTGATGCCCTGGAATGCCTTCATGAAAAGCTAGGGCTTCTAGCTGATAGGTTGGCATATCGGCCATCTGGTACAGATTGGCATAGAAGAACCCTGGGCGACTGCCGTCTGGGGCAGGGCGCTGATAGAAGGCTTTGCCAGCGGATTTTTCGCGAAACGCTTCCACCTGCTTAACTTCGAGCCCAGCTTGGGGCTTGATGCCAAATACGGAGTCTAGCTGAGCATTCATATTGCCGATGTAGTCGCTGGCCAATTGCAGGTACTGCTGTTTGCCTGCCTCGGTATCCGGCAGAATAAACTGCTTATCGGTGCGCATGAACTCAAAGAATGCCTGCAGGTCGCCTTTAAAGCCCACCTGATTCATGATCGCTCGCATCTCATCGTGGATGCGAGCCACCTCAGACAGACCCAGTTTGTGGATCTCATCTGCGGTCATCTCCGTGGTGGTGGTGTTTTTTAGCGCTTGATTGTAGAACGCGTCACCGTCTGGGAATTTCCAAGCACCATCATCGGTTGAAGCTTTGGATTGTAAGCGCTCACTCTCTTTTATTAGTTTGTCGTAGCCGCGCTTTACTGGGCCAGTCAGCGCCATTTGGGCGTCATTAAGTAGGGCTTGCTCTGCTTGTTGGGTGAGTTCTAGTTTGGCCACTTTATCGGAGAAATCCTGCCATAGTGTCGATGGCTGCTCACTGTCTTCAAAAGGGTAGCCTGTGATGATATTGCGACTGTCATCCAGCACGTAGGCAAACACAAATTTGGGGGCGATGATGCCGCGCTGCTCCCTGGTCTTAAGTTGGCTGATAACCTGATCAAAGCGCTTCTCGATGCCCTCTAAGCGGCTGATGTAGGCGGTGGCGTCATCAACGCTTTCGATCTGATGCTGGTTGATCAGAAACGAGGGCGTGGTGGATTGGTAACCATACATCTGGTTGACTGGGTAGCTGTGATAACGCCACTTGTAGTCTGCGATATCCTGCTCAAGCTGTTGTTTCAACAGTTGGTAGCTAAGCTTGGTTTGGCCACTCAGGGCGCTTTCATCCAGGTTGCTGAGTTTGCTTAGCTGTGCTTTTGTGCGCTCAAGTTGCTGTTGCTGATAGCCGTCGCTGAGGTCGTCCCACTTATCTTGGTCTTTCTTGATGCCAAGGTAGGTTTGAAATACGGGACTGGCCATCACATCTTCCATAAAAAACTGTTCAAACAGCGCTTCTGCGGCGGCGTTATCACTTTGTTTGGCTTGGGAAGTGGTCGACGTAGGGGCGGGCTGGCCGTGGCCTTCAGCGTGGGCAAAAGCACTTTGGCTGAAGAGTAGGGTCGCGCTGACCGCCGCGGCGGTAATTGAGTGGCGTAGGGTCACGTGTTGCTCCATGCAGTGATCGATTTGGGGTTTATACCAACCTGAATAAATACCTGATCACTACTGCTTGCTTTAATGGGGCAACTCTTCATTGCGAGACCGATTGTTAGGGGCACTAGCAATGGCGTCTCGCGTTTTGATTGAACCCATTTCTTGGTCGCACTAGATAGACCACTTATTTAATTAGGTTGGTTTAATCATGCATGGAGCGATAGAAAGTTTCGAATCGAAATTGTTAAAAGATCTGAATATTCGATCAACCAAGGTGTTTAAACTAATCGGGCAGAAACATTGCCAGCAGTTCATTGAGGTAACGATGACCAGTGCTGGTGAGTTGCATCTGCTCATGGTCGATGCGAATAAGCTGCTTGCGCTCGGCGTTTTTTAGCACCTCTGCCACCTGTTGCTGAGTCAGTGTGGTGCGCTCGGCCAGCTCGGTGAGTGGCATCGCCTCCATCAACCTTAGGCGATTCATGTAGTACTCAAGTGCCATATCCTCTTCGAGGACCGGGCTTTGGTTGTCCATGAAGTCCCGCGTTGGCTCTAGGTAGCCTTTTGGATGTTTTACCTTAACGGTACGCACAATCTCATTGGTTTCTGGCAAGGTGATTTTGCCGTGGGCACCGCAGCCAATGCCAAGGTAGTCACCGAAGCGCCAGTAGTTGAGGTTGTGCTCACAGCGATAGCCTGGTTTGGCCCACGCGGAGATCTCGTACTGCTGATAACCGGCGGCTTCCAGTAGGGCTTTACCTTGTTCGAAGATCTGCCACTGGATCTCTTCGTCGGGAAGCGTAGGCGGTTTGGAAGCAAACTGGGTGTTGGGTTCAATGGTGAGCTGATACCAAGACAGGTGTGCGGTGTTGTGGGCGATGGCCTGTTTAAGATCGAATAGGGCATCGTCAACGCTTTGGTTGGGCAGTCCGTGCATCAGATCGATGTTGATTCGCTCAAAACCGGCGGCTTTGGCACTGTCGATCGCTTTGTGGGCCTGAGCATCATTGTGGATTCGACCTAAGCGCATCAGCTTTTGAGGCTGGAAGCTCTGCACACCAATCGACAGGCGATTGACGCCCGCGAGGCGATACCCTTCGAAGCGGCCCGCTTCTAGGGTGCCTGGGTTGGCTTCCATGGTGATCTCAATGTGGTCTTCAAACCCCAACTGCTGCTCGACCCCTTGAAGTAATCTGTCGATGCCGACGGCGGAGATCAGCGAAGGGGTGCCACCGCCAATGAAGATGCTGGCCAGCTTACGCCCTTTGGCAAGATGAGCGTCTTTGGCAAGGTCTTCAAGGAGCGCACTGATGTAGTCCGCTTCTGGTATCTCTCCCTTGCGACCATGGGAGTTAAAGTCGCAGTAGGGGCACTTCTGCTCACACCACGGAATGTGGATGTAAAGCGACAGCGGTGGCAACTTCATCATTAGATAATGCCTTGTTCTTTCATGGCATCCAGCAACAGTTTCATCGCTTTACCGCGATGGCTGAGGCGGTTTTTGGTGTCGGCGTCCATCTCGGCGGCGCTACGGGTATCGCCACGAACCTGAAATACCGGGTCGTAACCATGGCCTTGTTCACCTCGGGCGTGATCCAAGATCTCACCTTCCCAGCTTGCCTGGCAGATGATTGGGGTTGGATCTTCGCTATGGCGCATGAATACCAATACGCATTGGAAGCGGGCGCTGCGGTCGGCTTTACCTTCCATCTCAATCAGCAATTTGCGCCAGTTGTTCTCAGCATTTGAGGGTTCCCCTGCAAAACGAGCCGAGTAGATCCCAGGCTTGCCGTTTAGGGCGTCCACTTCGATACCTGAGTCGTCAGCGATGGCTGGAAGTCCAGTGGCCTTGGCGGCGTTACGAGCTTTGATGATGGCGTTTTCAACGAAGGTTAAACCATCTTCGATGGCTTCAGGGACGTTGAATTCACTTTGAGGGGAAACCTGAATCGGGAAGTCAGCCAGTAGGGTGGCGAACTCTTTAACCTTGCCGGCATTACCGGTGGCCAGAACAATCTTTTTCATAATAGGTACTCGGTTTATGTGCCTGAGGCTCAGGAGAGGGATTCTACCCGAGCCTAGGCCGAATACCAAAGTATCAGTCGACGTAGAACTTCTGTTTAAAGCTCAGTTTGGTGGAGAGATCTTTGCCGTTGGAGACGGTGAGGTTAAAGGTGAAGGTCTCTTCGTTGCGATGGTCGAGCTCTGCAAAGTAGTAGATGGCATCCCCTTCACGGATCTCTTTAAAATCCAGTGTCTTTTGGTTACCAATTAGGTTTTGAGCATAGCCGGTAATGGTCACAGGAATGGCCATGGCATCGGGATCCCGAGTGTCATTAACGCTGACATTCACCAAGCCGATGTAGCGGCTTCGGGTCAGGCCATAGTTTTTGGCGATCTCAGGAGTTAGAAAGGTGCTGCCAAAGGAGACGTAGTGGATGGCGTAATCGCCCACCGTCACCTTTTGCTCGGCCATTGCGGGGAAAACCAGCATGAGAGACAGGGCCAAAATGGCGCCTAAACGTGTAAACATAATCAGCTCCTTGCGGTGGCGAAGCCTCCGATTTGGAGGCTGCCTTGTACTTATAATAGACGTTCTATGACGTCTGGCACCTGCCTTGGTGCCTCGATGTGTATCTGTTTGTGGCGGCCAAGTTCGCCTTTCAAAATACTGACTTGCCCTTTGGCCACCTTAAACTGTTTTGCTAGAAATTTAGTCAAATGGGCATTGGCTTTGCCATCGACAGGCGGCGCAGTGATGGTGATCTTCAGCTCATCACCGTGAGTGCCAACAATCTGATCTCGACTCGCTTTAGGTTGAATGTAGAGGTTGAGCAGCAAGCCGTCGGCTTGCTGCGTCACTGGGCTCAAATGGCTCTCCACAATGGCAGCAGATCTCCCAGCGCCAGATTGATGAAGTTCATACCAATCAGTACCACCATCAGCGACAGATCCAGACCGCCCATTACAGGAATGACGCGGCGAATTGGCGCGAGGAAAGGTTCAGTAAGTTGGTGGAACACGAATTCAATGGGGTTTTGGCCTTGGCTAACCCAGCTCATGATGGCGCGAATGATCAGGATCCAAAACAGCAGGAAGCCCGCTTCTTTCACAACGGTGATGGCGGCCAAATAGAAGGAAAGTGGGTCAAAGGCGGCGCCGGTGATGGCACCCAAAACCAGCCATTTCGCCAGCGCCACTAGATACGCCAACACCAGACTGGCCAGATCCAGCTTGCCAATGGAGGGGATAACTCGGCGCATTGGCGACAAAATGGGGTGGGTCGCTTTGACGATAAATTGGCTAAATGGGTTGTAGAAATCGGCTCTGGCCCACTGCAGCCAGATGCGGAGCAGACAGACCATCAAATAGAGGTTGAACAGAGTTGAGACTAGATAGACGATTGATTGCATTAGCGTTCGGTCCGTATCAAATTAAAAAAGTTTGGCCATCTCTTGGGCGCGCTCAAAGGCGGCTTGCATAGCACCATCGACGGTCTGACGTAATCCCTGACTTTCAAAATGTTCAATGGCTTTGGCGGTGGTTCCGCCTTTTGAGGTCACTCGTAGGCGTAGCTCCTCCAGTGACAACTCAGGATTCTGTTTTACCATGGCGGCGGCGCCAATGGCGGTTTGTTGAATTAGCTGTCTTGCCTGCTCTGGGCTAACACCTAGGCTGTCTACAGCACTTTGCTGCATCGCTTCCATCATCAGGAAGAAGTACGCTGGTGCGCTGCCGGCACAGGCGGTAACCTGATCGATGCCCACTTCCTCATCAAACCACGCGGTTTCACCAACAGAGCTCAGTAACTGCTGTGCCAGCTGCTTCTGCTCATCACTAACCCTTGCA
Organism: Ferrimonas aestuarii; assembly: GCF_005116665.1. GTDB lineage: Bacteria > Pseudomonadota > Gammaproteobacteria > Enterobacterales > Shewanellaceae > Ferrimonas > Ferrimonas aestuarii. The sequence goes on from NZ_SWCJ01000022.1 coordinate 27,520, forward strand.
TTGGCATAGATGCCGGTCATGCCGAGCCCTAAAAGCGATGGCGTATTTGGCATGGCGCGAATCAGTTTGACTGGCTGACCAAGATACTCAGCGATGCGTTCACAGGTAACGCCAGCAGCAATGGAAACCAGCAAAGTATTGCTTAAGTCTAGGTGACTTAACTGTTTGCATACCTGCTCCAGCATCTGAGGTTTGACCGCCAATACCAGTAGATCCGATTGAGCCGCTTGTAGGTTGTCGGTGGTGACTTGGATGCCAAAGTCCTGTTTTAGGGAATCTAGCTTTGGCTGACTGGGGTTACTGGCGATGATGTTGGCCGCAGGATAGCCATTGGTGACTAGCCCACTAATGATGCTGCGGCTCATGTTGCCTGCGCCAATAAATCCGATGTTATTGCTCACGTTTATTCCTTGCCCCAAAAATGGCGGTGCCAATTCGCACCATGGTACTGCCTTGTTCTACGGCGACTTCCAGATCGCCGCTCATCCCCATAGACAGGGTGTCCACGCTGTCATACTGAGATTTTAGCTGATCGAACAGGGCTTTTACCTCAGAAAATTGTTGCTGTTGATGTTCTGGATTATCAGTAGCTTGTGGAATAACCATCAAACCTCTAAGGGTCAGATGTGGCAACGCTGCCACCTGTTTAGCTAGGGGCAACAGCTCATTGGCGCTGACGCCAGACTTGGAGGCTTCTCCACTGATGTTGACCTGCAGGCACACATTTAACTCAGCCATTGAGTCTGGGCGCTGATTGGACAGGCGCTGGGCTACCTTTAGCCGTTCGACACTGTGTACCCAATCGAAGTGTTCGGCGATGGGACGGGTTTTGTTGGACTGAATTGGGCCGATAAAGTGCCACTGGATATTCAGATCACTTAATTGCTGTTGCTTATCCAGTGCTTCTTGAAGATAGTTTTCGCCAAATTGAGTTTGGCCCGCTTCGAAGGCCAGACGCAGATCTGAGGCTGGCTTGGTTTTACTGACGGCCAGCAACTGTACTGAGTCTAGCGGACGCTGGGCTTGCTTCTCAGCTTGGGTGATTCGAGCTTTCGCAGCATCGATCCGGTCTGCTATGGTTGTCATCATTATTGATCAGTTGGTTGTTAAATATGGATATTACTGAGCTTCTTGCGTTTAGTGTAAAACACAATGCCTCCGATCTGCACCTCTCTGCAGGGGAAGCACCGATTATCCGTGTGGATGGCGAAGTACGCCGCCTTAATGTGGATGCCTTAGGGCATGACACCATTCACGCCCTTATCTACGACATCATGAACGATAAGCAGCGACGTGAATACGAAGAAAACCTCGAAGTGGATTTTTCATTTGAGATTCCCGATCTCGCTCGATTTAGGGTTAACGCCTTCAATCAGGGCCGCGGTGCCGCTGCGGTATTTCGTACCATTCCGTCAAAGGTATTGACCTTAGAGGAGCTGCAAGCTCCAGATATCTTTAAACAGATCGCCAGTTACCCTCGAGGTTTGGTGCTGGTAACGGGCCCCACTGGCTCAGGTAAGAGCACCACGCTGGCGGCGATGGTGGATTACATCAACGCCGAGCGCCGTGAGCACATCCTCACGATTGAGGATCCTATTGAGTTCGTGCATCAGTCGAAAAATTGCTTGGTAAACCAGCGCGAAGTGCACCGCGACACCCACAGCTTCAGTAACGCGCTAAGAAGTGCCCTGCGTGAAGATCCCGATGTGATTCTGGTAGGGGAGATGCGGGATCTGGAAACCATTCGCCTGGCATTGACCGCGGCGGAGACCGGCCACCTGGTGTTTGGCACCGTGCATACCACCTCGGCTGCCAAAACCGTGGATCGCATTGTCGATGTGTTCCCCGCAGCAGAAAAAGGCATGGTAAGAACCATGTTATCTGAGTCTTTGCAGGCGGTGATCTCGCAAACCCTAGTGAAAAAAACCGGTGGTGGCCGAGTGGCAGCCCACGAAATTATGTTGGGCACCCCAGCGATCCGAAACCTTATCCGCGAAGATAAGGTGGCGCAGATGTACTCGGCGATTCAAACCGGTGCCACCCACGGCATGCAAACGTTGGAGCAAAGTCTCACGCGCCTTGCCACATCCGGGCAGATCAGTCGTCAGGATATGATGGCCAAGCTTGGCACTAACTGAGTGTTCCCCTAAGGAGGCGATCAACATGGATATTACTGGGCTACTCAAGCAGATGGTTGCGGCAGGGGGCAGTGACCTGTTCATCACCTGTGACTTTCCGGTGAGCGCTAAAATCGATGGCGTGCTGTCGCCTTTGAGCGAATCCTCCCTCACACTGATTGAGGTCGAAGCGTTGCTGAAAGCGGTAATGAGCGACGAGGTGTGGCAGGAGTTTTGCGACCATCAAGAAGCTAATTTTGCCTATGAGCTGGATGATGGCAGCCGCTTTCGGGTGTCTGCATTCTGGCAGCGAAAACTGCCGGGTATGGTGCTGCGCCGCATTCAAACGGAGATCCCCACACCAGAGGAACTTAAACTTCCCAAAGTGATGACTGACGTGGCCATGGCTAAACGTGGTTTGGTGTTGATGGTTGGTGCCACGGGTACCGGTAAGTCAACCTCATTGGCGGCCATGGTCGGGCATCGAAATGCCAATCAGGCAGGCCACATCCTTACCATCGAGGATCCCATCGAGTTTGTGCACAAGCACAGACGCAGCATTGTGACGCAGCGAGAAGTGGGTCAAGACACCGAGTCGTTTGAATCCGCCCTAAAGAGCGCTCTGCGCCAAGCGCCGGATGTGATTTTGATTGGGGAGATTCGTACTCCTGAAGCGATGGCATTTGCTTTGGCTTTCGCAGAGACGGGCCACTTGTGTATGGCAACGTTGCACGCCAGCAATGCCAATCAGGCGCTAGATCGTATCTTGCACCTGATGCCAGAGCAGCAACACAGGCAGTTGCTGTTTGATCTGTCGTTGAATCTGAATGCCATCATTGCACAGCAGTTGGTGCCATCGAAGTCAGGAGAAGGTCGAGAGGCCGCGATCGAGGTGCTGCTTAACACTCCGCGAGTGTCGGGGCTTCTGGCTGACGGCAAACTGCATGAGCTCAAGGCCACCATGGCGGCCAGCAATGAGCAGGGGATGTGCACTTTCGACCAAGCCTTGTATGAGCTGTTTACAGCGGATCGCATCAGTGAGCAGGAAGCGCTGCATCATGCGGATTCTGCGAACGATCTGCGACTGATGATCAAGCTTAAAAACAGCTCTTCGGTAACCACGGGCAGCCTAGACAAGGTGACCCTCTCATTGGATTGAGATTAATCAAACTGAGTGGCGAATTTAATCGCTGCGACTGAATTTGAGTAATTAAACCGAGACCAATGGTCTCGGTTTTCTTTTAGAATTATCCAAATGGTTAATTTTAGGGGTGCAGCGTCATGGCAAACAATCGAGGCCGTCCATCAGGGCCTTCAACCGCACGCAGCCAATTGATTGAGGCGGCGAAACAGCTTTTTACCGCTTTGCATTACGATAAAGTCTCCACCCGTATGGTGGCGGAAAAAGCCGGAGTCAATGCGGCGATGATCCGCTACTACTTCAGCAATAAACAGGGCCTGTTTCGTACCATGCTGGAGGAGACCATGGCGCCGATGCTCGAGGCCATGACCCAAGCCAGAATTGGAGATGATTTTGAGTCTCAAGTTAACGTGCTGAGAACTTACTATCGTGTGATGGGTCAGAACCCTGATTTTCCAAAACTTATTTATCGAATATTGACCCTTGAGCAAGACAGTCCACTGTTTTTGATGTTTATGGAGCGGGTGCAACAGGTGATAGGCAGTTCTGACTCAATGCTGTTTGACGCTCTAGAGCGTAAAGGTGAACTAAAGCCCGGCGTTGAAGCCGCCATCGCTAGAGTTAGCTTTTTTAGCCTGATGATCTTTCCATTCCTTGCTCCCCCACAGATGTTAGCGCTCCATGGCGCAAAGCTAGACCCTGACTTTCTCGACCGCTTAGCAGAGCACAATGTGGCGATGCTTAAAGCGGGCATGCTCGCAAACACCGGAGAACACAAATAATGCCATCCTCTTCGACCCAAGCCTCCGGCATAACAGCAACACTTAAGAACTATGGCAGGCGCCACCCTAGGCAGCTGGGAGCTGGTTTGCTTGCCATTGGTGTGATTATTTTGCTGCTGGCAATCAAATTGAAGCCGTCAGTGCCGGTACATCCGGGTGCTCAGGCCCCACGACTGGTGGAGGTGATGTCACTGACACAGGCTTCGGCTCAGCCTCAGATCACCGGCTATGGTCGTGCGGTACCTAAGTTGGTTTGGCAAGCGCTGGCGGAAGTTAGCGGCGAGGTGGTATATCGCTTACCTACACTGGAGAAGGGGCGCTTTCTCAAAGCCGGTACCGAGCTGCTGCGTGTCGATCCTTTGGAGTATGAGCTGGCCTTGGCACAAGCTCAGGCGGATCTCAGTAGCGCCAAAACTCAGTTGGCTAGGCTGGAGCAGCAAACGGCCAATACGGAGTTGACGCTAGAGATTGAAACCAGCCGTTTGGGGTTGGCGAAACAGGAACTAGAGCGTCAGAAGAAACTGCGTAAGCAGGGGCTGACTTCACAATCCACATTGGACACGCAAAAGCAAAGCTATCTGTCGCAAACCAAGGTGGTGCAGGAGCTAGAAAACCAATTGACCTTGTTGCCCGATGACATCGAAGTGGCCAAAGCGACCATTCGCGTTAGCGAGGCTCGGGTGAAAGATGCCGAGCGAACGCTGGCGAAGACCAAAGTGGTGCTGCCGTTTGACGCCCGTATTGCTGAGGTCAACATCGAGCAGGGGCAGGTGGTGAACCTGCAGCAGGTGATGGTGGAGGCTCACGGCTTGGAAATCACCGAAGTGGAAGCCCAGGTGGCCATTCACGATCTTGCCAAATTGATGCGAGGCCAGCGCAGCCAAGCGATGACCGGCGAGCTTCCCGATGTGTCTAAGTTAGCGCTGTTTGCTCAAGTGACGCTGCAAAGTGGCGATGTGAGCGTAAGCTGGCCAGCCAAGGTGACCCGCTTCAGTGATACCGTCAATCCAAATCAAGCCACCGTCGGCGTGATTCTTGAAGTTTCTCAGTCGCAAAATCCAGACAACCCGCCTTTGGTTAAAGGCATGTTTCTTGAAGCGACCTTAAAGGGTAAAGCCAGAGAGGCCTTTATGGTGCCGGAGCGTGCGCTGCGTGGCAGCAGCTTGTACACCATGACTGAGGACAACGAGCTGCGGATTATTCCAGTTACAGTGCTCTATCGCAGCGGCAACCTGGTGGCCATTGCCGGTGCACTGGAGAGTGGCATGGCAGTGGTACTCAATGACCTGATTCCAGCGGTTGATGGCATGCCATTAAAAGTGGTGGAGGCCAATTGATGATTGCGTTTTTTAGCCGCCACCCTACCGCCGCTAACTTACTGATGGCAGGCCTCCTGCTGGTGGGTATTCAGGCGTTGCCTCAGATTAAGCGGGAAACTTTCCCTGAGTTTGATCCCAACTACATCAGCGCCAGCATCGCCTATCCGGGAGCATCACCTTCTGAAGTGGAAGAGAGCCTGTGCTTGCGAATGGAAGATGCGGTTGATGGCATTGGCGACATCATCGAAACCAAGTGCCAGGCGCTGGAAGGCACCGCCAGCATGATTTTAAAGCTGGATGACAAAGCGGATTTGAGCCGCAACCTGGTGGATGTCCAGACTCAGATTAACGCCATTAAAGACTTCCCTGCAGACATTGAACCACCGGTTGTGCAGCAGTTTGAGCGCATTGAACCGGTGATCGACATCGCCGTCAGTGCCGATATGAGCCAGCCAGCTTTGAAGGCGTATGCGGAAGACTTAAAGCGGCGCTTAAAACTGGATACCGGCGTGGCACTGGTGGAGATTAAGGGCTTTTCCGACCATCAGCTGCGCATTGAGCTCAATCAAGCGCGGGTGCGCCAACTTGGACTGTCGGTGGCAGACATCGCTAATCAGGTGAGCCAGCAGAACATTCAACTGCCCAGTGGGAGCATTGAGACTGAGCAGAAGAATCTGTTAATCCGTTTTGATCAGCGTCAGGTTACGCCCAAAGGGTTAGGGGAGCTGGTGGTTGCGTCGGACTCAAGTGGGGCGGTGGTGCGTTTGAAAGAGATTGCCACCATCACCGACCGTTTTGAGCTTGATGAAGCCAAGATTGAGTTTGATGGACACGCCGCGGCCATTTTGACCGTCAGTAAGAACAAAGCCGAAGATGCCCTGACCATCAAAGATGAGGTAGTGAGCTTCATTGAAGCGGAACGCCAGCGCTTGCCAGATACGGTAACACTAACGTTGACCAACGATTTCTCCTCGCTGCTGTGGGACCGATTGTCGATGATCATCGATAACGGCATCCAGGGCATCATCTTGGTGTTTCTGGTGATGTGGCTGTTTTTCTCCCTGCGCTACTCCTTCTGGGTGGCGGCGGGACTGCCGGTGGCGTTTCTAGGTTCTATCTACCTGATGGGGCTATTTGGCATCTCCATCAACATCATGACGCTGGTGGCGCTGCTGATGGCCATTGGCATCATGATGGACGATGCCATTGTGTTGGCTGAGTCCATTGCGGCGCACTTGGATAGAGGAATGGAGCTCGATGATGCGGTGATTCAAGGGGTACAGAAGGTGATGCCAGGGGTGTTCTCCTCGTTTCTGACTACCATCTGTATCTTTGGTGGCTTGCTGTTCCTTGATGGCCAGATGGGGGCGGTGCTGTCTGCCATTCCTGCGGTGTTGATTATGGTGCTTAGCCTGTCATTGATTGAAGCCTTCCTAATCTTGCCTAATCACTTACGCCACTCGCTGCATAAGCGCCGAGATGAGACGCCGGATCCCAAGTTCAAGCGGGTGTTTCTGCAAAAATTTGAGCAGTTTCGTAATGACACCTTGGTGCCCGCAGTTCGTACCGTGGTGCGTTGGCGCTACGCCTTTGTAGGTGGGGTGCTGGGCCTGCTATTGGCCAGCTTTGCGCTATTGGCGGGCGGTGCGGTGAAATTTATCGGCTTTCCAGATCTTGATGGCGATGTTGCCGAAGCGCGCCTGATATTGCCGCCAGGCTCAACCTTGTCGCAAACCGAGGCGGTGGTGGCTCGAATTATCGATGCCGCCGAAACCGTTGGAGCGGAATTTACTCAAGACCTAGAAGATGGTCAGCCGCTGGTTGAACACATTACGGTGCATTACAACAGCAACGCCGATGCCGGTGAAAGTGGCCCTCACGTGGCAACTGTGCGCTTGGATCTGTTGTCGGCAGAGGTGCGTGAAACCCGCATGGATGATTTTCTCTACCGTTGGCGTGAACAGAGCGGCGAGATGGCAATGCCGCTGGCGCTCTCATTTCAGCAGCCAGCGATGGGACCCGGAGGTCGCGACCTTGAGCTTCGCATTCAAGGGGATGATCTGGATGAGCTAAAGCAGGTGTCGGTGGCGATTCAGCAGTATCTGGCTCAGTTTGATGGCATTACCGGTTTGCTTGATGACATGCGCCCGGGTAAAGAGGAGATCAAGGTTAGTTTGCGCAGTGGTGCCGAGAGTTTTGGGGTGACAGGGAATCAGATCGCCTCTCAGCTGCGTGCGGCATTCTTTGGGCAAAATGCCGATATCGTGCAGGTGGGGCCGGAGAACATCGAGATTCAGGTTCGCCTTGATAAACGTCAAGCTGGTGATATTGATGCTCTGAGTCGCTTCCCCATTGTTATGGCCGATGGCAGCCAAATTCCTCTGGCGTCGGTGGCGCAAATTGAGTTCCAGCGCTCCTTCGTTCGCATTCAGCGCATCAACGGCCTGCGCACTATTACGGTAATGGGTAACGTCGACAACCAGAGAGCCAATACCGCCGAAGTACTGGCCCAGTTCAATCGTGAATACTGGCCAACACTCAAGCAGCAGTTTCCTGGGGTGCGTCTAGTGGTGGAGGGCGCCTCTAAAGACAGCGCAGAAACCGCAGATTCCATGAAGCGCAGTTTTATCATCGGTATGTTTGGCATCTTTGCCATCTTGAGCTTCCAGTTCCGCAGTTATCAAGAGCCGTTGGTGGTGATGTCTGCCATTCCTTTGGCGTTGATCGGGGTGATTTGGGGTCACCTATTGTTGGGCAAAGATCTGTCGATGCCATCGATGTTGGGCTTTGTTTCCTTGGCTGGGGTCGTGGTCAACGACTCGATTCTGCTAGTTCAGTACATCCGTCATCACCTTAAATTGGGAGAGCCGATATTAGAGGCGGTGGTTCAGGCCAGTCGAGAGCGTTTCCGGGCGGTGTTTTTGACCTCCCTGACAACCGCCGCGGGCTTGTTGCCGCTGCTGCTAGAGACCAGCCTACAGGCGCAGGTGGTGATCCCTATTGTTATCTCCATTGTGTTTGGCATCTTTGCTTCGACCTTGTTGGTGCTGTTCGTGATACCCGCAGCCTATGCCATCTTGTCAGATTTAGGCTGGGTGAGAAAAGCCGACTAACCTGCCATCAATGCCGGCCTCAATGGAGTGAAGTCGGCTGACGTTAGTAATTGTTACTTCTTTACCTCCTGTTTATTAAGCGTGAATGTCGTTATGGGTCTAGAGTTATTACTGAGGCGCTGGTGGTATTGAGGTGCAAGGATGCGAAAATTATTCACTCAGCCATTTCATTGGCGGTTAATGTTGTGTGTGTTTTCATTGGTGGCCATTGGATTGGCAATCAGTGTGACACTCGATCTGACAATAAAGAGCAGCGCTCAGTCTGAGCGTGTGGAGTATGGTTGGCAGCTTAAGCTCAATAAGCTGCACTATCATGCTGCAACTTTGCTAGAACAGACCTATCTGGTTCAACAAACCCAAGCGGTTCAACCTTGGTTGTCCTCCTTTGATCTGTCGGTAGCCACAGCTCAGCAGTTGCTTAATCAGTTAAGTGATGGCCTCGAACCCGCCCGAAATCTCGAATTACAGCAGACCATAGTCGCCCTGAATGCCACTTTATCTAAATTAAATCTGGCCGCAGAGGGCGGATCTTGGTCGCTGGAACTGCTGCAATTTCAGGAAGCAGCTCAGTTGTTAGTGACTCTGTCAGATGTACTTCCTGTCCCTGCCGATAGCCAGGCTCAGTCATCGATGGATTCTTCTTGGCAAGCTTTAATACTGCTTTGGTGCGCAGTGGTGCTCTCGGTGGCCTTAGTCATGCTTTGGTTTCGAGAGCGACAACTGCGAGGCGGACTGGCGGCATTGTCGGCACACAGCAGTGAAGCGGTAATGGTTTGTGACCTTGAATATCGCATTTTGAGCGTTAATCCTGCGATGGTAGCCCTGTTGAAGCGATTAGCTGTGGACACGGCGCCGCATTTGCTGGAGATGCTGTCTGACTATCTTCCCGAGAAACTGGAGGGTGAGCTGCAAACCGATGAGGTTTCAGATTTCGAATGTAATCTGCAGGAGCACCTACTGGCGGTTCATATTGTGGTTGAGACAGAGCTGTCTCAGGTTCACCTTCATATTCGCGAGATCACCGAAGCCCGAAAGGCTGAGCAAGCTTTGAAGCTTCAGGTTTACCATGACTTTTTGACCGGCTTGCCAAATCGGCGTCGATTTGAAAAGGATCTGGCTATCGCATTGGAACAGCGGGAGCAAACCGTGGTGGTTGGGATGATTCACCTAGATCGATTCCAACGGGTTACTTCGGCGATCGGATTTAATCGAGGCGATGAAGTGTTGAAAGGGGCAGCACAGTTGTTGCGGCGAACGTTAAATCAGCTGCATAGCCCTGAACAGCCATTGGCGTTGTACCGTTTTGAATCCACGCGTTTTGCACTGCTGTGGGGTGTGCCTTTTTGCAAAACTCGGATCGACGGCTTATCCGAAAAACTGGCCACGGCGTTTCGTCAGCCTATTGTTTGTGAACGTGGCGAGCGCCAATTTCACCTTACCATGAGTCAGGGTTACACCAGTTGCGAGCTTTCCGGCTACGAGTTGGAAGCGATAGTTAGAGATGCCGACTGCGCCGTTGGTGCGGCGGTGTCTGCTGGCGGCGAGCGCAGTTGCATCCATTCCAGCCGGTTGGGGGAGCAAACTCACAGAAGGCTGCAACTCGAACATGACCTTAGGTTCGCGCTTCAGCGCAATGAACTGCAGGTAGTGTATCAGCAGCAGCGAGTGGATGAAGATGAGATTCACGGCGCTGAGGCGCTACTTCGTTGGCATCATCCACAACTGGGATTGATTCCGCCCAATGAGTTTATTGCTCTCGCTGAGGAGTCGGGGCTGATTTTGCCCATTGGCGATTGGGTCATCGAGCAGGCTTGTTTGCAGGTTCGAAGCTGGAACGATGAGTTCCGCCGTATAGTGGTTGCCGTCAACGTGTCCGTTCGCCAACTGAGTGATCCTCGATTTGTGGAGCGGGTTGAGCGAATCGTTAAACGCGCTGGTGTGGAACCATCCTTGCTGGAGTTTGAACTCACCGAAACCCTATTGATGGATAATTTTGATGTGGCTCGGCAAACCATGGTTCAACTGCAGTCTCTTGGTATTCGGTTTGCCATCGATGATTTTGGCACAGGCCACTCGTCGCTGGCCTACCTGTCTCAACTGCCCTTTGATGTGCTTAAGATCGATCACAGCTTTGTGAGCCAGCTTCCAACCAATCACGATTACTGCAAAATCACTAAGGCGATTTTACATTTGGCCCAAAATTTAGGTTTAACCGTGGTCGCTGAGGGGGTCGAAAAAATTGAGCAACACCGCTGGCTAAAGCAACACGGTTGCGATCTAACTCAGGGTTACTTTCATGGCCGACCGGTGACGGTTCCAGAGTTTTGCCAGTTGCTGTCGAATGAGTCCATCGCCACCGAGGTGTCGTGAGCGTCGCTGTCAGTTTTTTGCTATCGGATTCGAGACTTGGTGGTTTTCTATCTACGCTTTGACAGTCCTTGGTGACTTTTCAGAGGCGGAATCATGACCAAAATTGTGATCGTTGGCGGTGGCGCTGGTGGCATGGAGATTGTTACCAAACTTGGGCGTAAGTTGGGGCGAAAAGGCAGCGCGAGCATCACCTTGATTGATCGGGCTGACCACCATATCTGGAAGCCCCTACTGCATGAACTGGCCACCGGTAGCCTTGATGAAGGGCTTAATGCGCTGGATTACCGCATGCACGCCTCTCAAAATGGCTACCGCTTTGAGCAAGGTGTTCTCAGTGCCATCGACCAGGTTGATCGTCGAGTAATCCTCGCGCCAATGCGAGATGAAAAAGGGGATGAGATCTTACCGGAGCGTCAAATTGATTTTGACTATTTGGTGATTGGTGTTGGCGCCATTACTAACGATTTTGGTATTGATGGAGTTCGCCAGCACTGTGATTTCTTGGACTTGACTGAGCAGGCGATGGCCCTTCGAGTCAAGATTCGCCGCCGCTTCTTAAAACACGCCAAAGAGCACGATGTGGAACAGCGTCATTTTAAAATTTCCATTGTTGGAGCCGGGGCTACTGGCGTGGAGATGGCAGCAGAGATGCATCATGCGGCCGCAACGTTGCGGGGCTATGGGTATGAGATCAGTGAAGATCTGCTTCAAGTGAACCTCATTGAAGCTTCCAACCGTGTTTTACCTCGAATCGATACCGCTAGAATTTGCGATGCGGTGGAGGAGGAACTGGATAAACTTGGGGTTAAGGTGATGACCAATACTCGCATCACCGAGGTGACTCCCAAGGGGCTGCAGACTTTGGATGGGCAGTTTATCGAGTCTGATATGACGTTGTGGGCAGCTGGGGTGAAAGGTCATGAATCCCTGCGGGAGTTGGGACTTGAGCTGAATCAGAATGATCAGATCATGGTGAAGCCGAGCTGCCAGACGCTCACCAATGATCGCATTTTTGCTTTCGGTGATTGTGCTGCGTGCCCTCAGCCAGATGGCTCTTGGGTGCCGCCGCGAGGGCAGACCGCCCGGCAGATGGCTCTGATGGTGGGCGATAACATTCAGAAGTTGATGGTGGGATCGCAAGAGCCTTTGGAGGAGTACCTTTACAAAGATTTAGGTTCCTTCGTTAATCTGTCCAAGTTTCACACCGTAGGCAATATGCTGTCTTTTCTTGGGGGGGGCATGACGGTGGAGGGCAAGATGGCTCGTCTTGTTTATACCTCACTCTACCGACGTCACTTGATTGCGCTGCATGGTATTGGTAAGGGGTTACTGTTGATGCTGCTTAACGGAATTCAGCGACTGGTTAGGCCAGAACTTAAGCTGCATTAGCTCGATATAAAAAGGAGCCATAAGGCTCCTTTTTCGTTTTAAGCTTGTGCCGGAATGGGCCGAGGGCGACCGGATTCATTAATGGCAACGTAGGTAAAGGTACCTTCGGTCACGCAGTAGCGATCTTTCTCCTGCTTCAGCATCGGCTTAGCCCACACCTCCAAATGAATCACCATGGAGGAGGTGCCAATGCGACTGCAATGACCATGAACGCAGACGGCATCGCCTACGCCCACTGGGCTGTGGAAGGTCATCTTATCCACGGATACGGTACAGATTCGGCCTCGTGCGATCTCCTTGGCCAGCAAGCCTCCGGCAATGTCCATCTGCGACATGATCCAGCCACCGAAAATATCCCCATTGGGGTTGGTATCTGCTGGCATGGCTAAGGTTCGAAGTAGCAGCTGCCCTTGGGGCTGGCGGATTTCAGTCATCGATTATTGGCTCACAAATTTCTTAACGGCATTGATAAAGGTGTCCACATCGCTGCGAGAGACATTCAAGTGAGTCACCAGTCGCAGCGTTTTGGCGGCGGAGATCATAACGCCATGTTGTTGCAGGTGCGACTGTAATTGAACTGGGTTTATGTTTTCTAGAGTTGCGTACACCATGTTGGTTTGAACCTGTGCCGAATCCACGTTAAATCCGGGTACGTCGGCCAACTGTTGTGCCAAATAGGCAGCGTTGTCGTGGTCTTCAGCAAGACGCTCAACGTTGTTTTCTAGAGCAAACTGACCTGCCGCTGCCAACATCCCCGCTTGGCGCATGCCGCCGCCCAACATTTTACGCCAGCGACGAGCCTTGTTGATCAGCGCTTCATCACCAATCAGCAGTGAGCCAACCGGCGCCCCCAAGCCTTTGGATAGACAGATGGTCAGGGAATCGAAATGTTGGCTGATTGCAGACAGAGGTCGGTTTTGAGCAACCGCAGCATTAAAGACTCGAGCGCCATCCAGATGAATTTTCAGGTTATGCTCAAAGGCGAACGCTTGGGCGTCTGCCAAATAGCGTTGCGGTAGCACTTTACCGCCAATGGTGTTTTCTAGGCTCAACAAACGAGTTTGAGCGAAATGAAAATCGTCTGGCTTGATGTAGCTGGCCAACTCGCTCAGATTTATGGTGCCATCCGCTTGGTTGTTCACTGGCTGAGGCTGAATAGAGCCTAATACTGCAGCGCCGCCACCCTCAAATTTGTAGTTGTGAGCTTGCTGGCCGCACAGATACTCATCGCCTCGTTGGCAATGACTCATCAGGGCAAGTAGGTTGGCCTGAGTTCCGGAACTGGTAAACAGAGCGGCTTCGAAACCCGCTAAATCAGCAGCATATTCTTCCAGTTGATTAACACTGGGGTCATCTCCATAAACATCATCGCCGACAGGCGCCACAAGCATAGCTTGACGCATGGCGTCACAGGGAAGGGTAACGGTATCTGAGCGTAGATCGATCATCGTGGTCTCGACATCTAATGGTTGGGCAAAAAACGGCCTCACTCTATCAGGTCAGGTCAGAAATAACACTTGTTTGCATTTAAGGGGGAGAGGTGACGTGGTTCAGATCACATTTGGTCATCGGCGCTGAGGTTGAGATATTGGTTCTGGCTATTAGGTCATTTCAGTTTCGGATGATGTGAGCTCATTCAAGCTTGATTTTTATTCGATTGTGACCTGTCTCAACCACTGGCAGAATGTTCCCATCTTGATTAAGGCAGCAGTGGCTTAATTAGTAACTCATTCTAGTTCGACGAGGTTCTGCTAGAGAGAGTGTTTTTTCGTTTCATTCAGTTTTGTGCTTTTGCGCTAGCCAGATGATGTTTAATTGTGTCGGAACATCATCAATATGGTTTTTGTGCATCCCTTATTTAGCAGGCCTTTTGGCCTGCTTTTTTTTTGCCCGCTATTGTTCGAGGCTGTACAGCCAACGGATCTCATCCTTCCAGATGGTATCGTCAATGGTCTCTAGCACCATCGGAATTTCGTCCGTCGCGGGGTGGTTCATAATGAATTCGAAAGCGGCGGTTCCCATCTCTCCTTGCTGCAATGAGTGGTGTCGGTCTACTCGGCTTCCTAACGGGGTTTTCGACCCGTTAAGGTGCATGGCCTTTAAGTAATCTAATCCGATCAGTTGATCAAAGCGGTCAAAGGTGTGAGCGCAACCCGCGGCGTTAGAGAGATCGTATCCAGCGGCAAATGTGTGACAGGTGTCTAAGCAGACGCCGATTCGAGACTTATCTTCGACGCCATCAATAATGGCAGCGATCTGTTCGAAACGATGGCCAATATTCGATCCTTGGCCAGCGGTATTTTCGATGACGGCGGTCACCCCTTCGGTTTTCTCCAAGGCCATGTTGATGGAATCACTGATCAGCCGAATGCAATGGGTTTCGTCTATCTTCCTCAAGTGACTACCGGGGTGGAAATTAAGCAGGCTTAGCCCCAATTGCTGGCATCGCTGCATCTCATCAATGAATGCTTCTCTGGATCGCAGCAGTGCGTCGGGATCTGGGTGGCCCAGATTGATAAGATAGCTGTCGTGAGGAAGAACGTAACGGCGATCAATCCCCACCTGCTCGCAGTTTGCAATGAACTTGCGGATGCTCGACTCTGTTAGAGGTGCCGCTTGCCAACGGCGCTGATTCTTGGTGAATAGGGCAAAGGCTTTGGCACCAATTTTGGCGGCATTGAGAGGGGTGTTCTCCACGCCACCGGCTGCGCTAACATGGGCTCCAATACGTCGCATGGCTGTCTCTGGTATTGCTCAAGGGGCTCGATAGGGTAGGCAGTTTGCACAGCAACTACAATGGTAAATGTGCGGCTTATTTGGATCGGTTTAATCGATTTTTTGTGGATTAACAGCTGTTTCAAGCGTTGCTTCGCTCGGGTAAGGGCTTTATCCTGACGCTCTTTCTCGTCAGGCACTAAGGCGTTTTTTGTGAATTGGCAAGATATTATCGATAATCAGCGTCAGCTCCCCTATTTTCAGGAGCTGACTCAGCAGGTTGCCGACCGTCGTCGTGCCGGCGTTGCGGTCTATCCCCCCGCTGACCTTGAGCTGGCGGCATTGGCTGCGACGCCGTTTGAGCAGGTGAAAGTGGTGATCTTGGGGCAAGATCCCTATCACGGCCCTAACCAAGCTCATGGGTTGAGCTTTTCAGTGAATCCTGGTGTGAAAATCCCCCCCTCTCTTCGTAATATATTTAAAGAGCTTGAGCAGAGTATCTCAGGCTTTACGGCGCCAGAGTCTGGCGATCTGCGCCCGTGGGCTAAGCAAGGGGTATTGCTGCTAAATACGGTGCTCACCGTCGAGCAGGGGCAAGCTCACTCCCATGCTAAGTTAGGCTGGGAGCGGTTTACCGATGCGTTAATTGAGTCGCTGAACCAAAACCATCCTGGGGCAGTATTTATGCTGTGGGGTAGCCATGCTCAGAAGAAAGGTAAAGGGTTGGATGCAAGCCGGCATCTGGTTTTAAATGCGCCGCACCCCTCGCCGCTATCAGCGCACCGAGGCTTTTTTGGCTGTGGACATTTTACTGAAGCAAATAGATGGTTAATTGAGAAAAACCAAGCTCCAATCGATTGGCAGCTTTGATCTACATCAATTAATCCGTGATTGAATAATGCCGTTGTTAGGGTTTGAAACTAAAACTTAACTATGATGCGGCAGGAATTGTGAACATTGAGGGCGATTATGTTAGCAAGAATTCGAACAGATCATAGACATATTCTGACTCTGCTTAACTTATTGCATCAAAAGATTGAACGATTGCAAGCGGGGCAGGAGGTCAACCTGACTCTATTGCGTGATGTCATCTACTATCTGCTTCGCTACGCCGATTGCAGTCACCACCCACTGGAAGACATTCTCTATCGTTACTATCTGGAAAAGATGGGTAGCAGCGATCAGGTCAGCCAACTGGAAGTTGAGCACCAGTCTTTGCGCCGTGCTACTGAGAACCTATTGGATACCTTAAATACGATCTTAAACGATGTTGTCGTACCTAGAGAGCGACTTATTCAAGGTATTCAAGAGTTCGTGTCGATGCAGACCCGCCACCTGACCTATGAGGAGCAGCACATACTGCCGTTGATGGAGGCGGAGTTTACTGATGAGGATTGGCAGCAGTTGGACCAGCAGGTGGCATCCAAGCTGATGGATGACCCGTTATTTGGCCGCGGTGGTGATCAGGACTTTGAAGATCTGCGCAGCTATCTGGTGGATGCAGAGTAGGTTAACGGCGTTCATGCTAGCCCAAGATCAAATAACCCCGCCTCGGCGGGGTTATTGCTTAGAATGAGTCGTTAGACTTCAATGGCGTCCCAGTCAAACTCATACGCAAAGTCGATGTCGTGAATCTCTTTTTCGAGGCGATGACGCTCTTTCAGAGCTTCAATTTCACGCCATTTGCGCTTCTTGTTGGTGCGAGTACGTGTTGGCTTCTCCACAACTGTCCCTAGTGGTGAACCATAATCCAACCTTTCCATAGCTAACCCTCCTAAGCTTGCTTGCGTAACAACGGTATAACATGGCCGTCATTTATGATGCAACACTAATGTTGCAAAAGTGTTGCATTCGGGAGGGTTTATTTTCCTATTAAATTTCTCCGTTACGGAATTTTTTAATAAGACTGACTGTGGATCCATCCTGATTGAGCTTCGGAGTGGCACTTTCTAGGTCATCAAGCACTGAATTGCCAAGAACTTTACCAAGCTCAACGCCCCATTGGTCGAAGGAGTTCAACTGCCAAATTTGGCCTTGAACAAAGGTTCGGTGCTCATACAGTGCCACTAGCGCGCCCAGAGTTGTTGGTGTGAGCTTATCCATCAGTAGCGTGTTGCTTGGCTTATTGCCTGGCATTACTTTGTGCGGCGCCAGTGCGTTGATGGCATCCTCAGCCAGACCGGCTTGCTGCAGCTCCACAGTGGCTTCTTCGAGGGTTTTGCCTGCCATCAGTGCTTGGGTCTGTCCGAAGCAGTTGGCGGCCAACATGGCGTGATGACGTCCGGTAGGGTTGTGGCTAGTCAAAGGCAGAATGAAATCTGCGGGAATGACGCCAGTGCCTTGATGAATAAGCTGGTGGTATGCGTGTTGACCATTGGTGCCTTCGCCGCCCCAGATCACCGGACCTGTGCTGTAGTCCACCTGATTACTCTGGTTATCGACACTCTTGCCATTACTCTCCATATCCAGTTGTTGGATATAGGCGGGCAAACCACGTAGGTAATGGTCGTAGCTCAGTACGACATGGCTTTGAGAGCCGAAGAAATTGGTGTACCACACGCCCAACAGGCCCATCAGCATTGGTAGGTTGGACTCTACTGGCGCGGTTAGGAAGTGCTGATCCATCGTCTCAGCGCCTTCAAGCAGTTGCTCAAAGTGATCAAAACCAATCTGCAAAGCGATCGGCAGACCGATGGCTGACCACATAGAGTAACGTCCGCCAACCCAGTCCCACATTGGGAATACGTTGTCTTTATCGATACCAAAAGCTTCAGCGGCAGCCACATTGGAGGTCACGGCAACAAAGTGTTGGCCAATGGCTTCCTCTGGTAGTTTGTGGGCCAGGAACCAGTCTCGAGCAGTTAGGGTATTCGTTAGCGTCTCTTGGGTGCTAAATGACTTTGAAGACATAACAAACAGTGTGGTTTCTGGATCCAACTGCTTTAGCTTTTCACTGATGGCGGTACCGTCAATGTTGGCGACGAAATGGCACTTGAGATCTTTATTCCAGTAAGGCTTTAGCGATTCCGCCATGATTTTCGGCCCAAGGAATGAGCCACCGATACCGATGCTGACCACATCAGTAAACTGCTTTCCTGTATGCCCTTTCCAATCGCCCTGTTGCACCTGCTCAACGAAGGTCTTCATTTTGGCTAAGGTGGCTTTGATCTCCTGACGGATATCAACGCCATCCACCAACAGAGGCTCGTCACTGCGACTACGCAGCGCGGTATGAAGCACAGCTCGACCCTCGGTGTGGTTAATTTTATCGCCACGGAACATCTTTTGTGCCATCTCTGGCAGGGAAACCTCATCGGCCAGCTGTTTCAGCAGAGCCAACGTGGTGTCGTTGATGCGGTTCTTGGAGTAATCCAAATACAGACCCGCGGCAGAGGCGCTGTAGCGTTCGACACGTTGGTCATCCGCGGCAAACAGATCGCGCAGGTGGGTGTGGGTGATCTCTTGAGCGTGGTTTTGCAGGGCGTGCCACGCAGGCATGGAAGTTAGGGTACTCATCGCTAAGTCCTTTCCAAAAAGAAGACCCCACACAAATGAGGGGTCTAGAGGTGAATCAGATTAACCGGCCAGGCGTTGGGTTAGCATGGTTTCCAGCTTGCCTTGGTCTACGGCAAAGTTACGGATCCCTTCTGCCAGCTTCTCAGTCGCCATGGCATCTTCATTCATTAGCCAGCGGAACTCGGTTTCAGACAGTGGAGTAGGGCGAGGCTCTAGCTCACTGGTGTAATTCAGCTTTTGAACTACGGCTTCTGAAGATTGCTCTAGCTGTTCCAGTAGCCCTGGGCCAATGGTCAGGCGATCACAGCCAGCCAACTCGAGAATTTCGCCAGTGTTACGGAAGCTTGCGCCCATCACCACGGTGTCGTAACCGTGACGCTTGTAGTATTCATAGATGCTGGACACAGAAACCACACCAGGGTCTTCGGCGGCGCTGTACTCTTGGCCAGTGCTGGCTTTGTACCAATCTAGGATACGGCCAACAAAAGGTGAGATAAGGAAGACGTTAGCTTCTGCACACGCGCGTGCTTGAGCGAAACTGAACAGCAGGGTTAAGTTACAGCTGATACCTTCTTGTTCCAGTTGCTTGGCGGCTTGAATGCCTTCCCAAGTGGAGGCCAGCTTGATCAGGATTCGATCGTTGCCAATGCCGGCATCGTTATAAAGAGCCATGAGCTTTTTGGCTTTGGCGATAGAACCCTGAGTATCGAATGATAGGCGAGCGTCCACTTCGGTGGAGATGCGTCCAGGGACAATTTTTAAAATCTCCAGACCAATGTTCACGGCCAGTTTGTCTGCGGCATCTTCCAACTGCTGAGTGGCGTCGTTGCTCTGCGCTTTTGCCCAAGCGACGGCATCCTCAATCAGTGGCGCATAATCGGGGATCTGAGCCGCCTTTAGGATCAATGAAGGGTTGGTAGTCGCATCTTGAGGTTGATAGCGTTTGATTGCCTCAATGTCACCGGTATCGGCAACAATGGTGGTCATGGCTTTAAGTTGTGACAGAGCATCAGTCATAAAGTGTTTCCATTTGATCCTAATTCGACGGGCTAGAGCAACATTAAATGCGATTTCTGTTTGTTTGCCAACCGAAAAGTAATTAAATTACAAAGACAGATAGATTACCTAGTGTTCACTTAGGTAACAATTTAACCTCTACTTTGCGGAATTCCCGTCCAGAACGGCCGTCGGCAGCGACTTCGCCATTACTACCAAGGGTAATTTTCAAACGGGAATTGGGAAATGAGTGCGATATAAAGCTTGCTACAGATTGAGCTCGCCGCATTCCCAATCCTTGATTGTAGCCTGAGTTGCCTAACGCATCAGCGTAACCCATTAAAAAAACATCATAACTGCGGTTGCTGTCTAAAAACGCTACCACCTGCGCCAGTTTGGCAAGTTCGGAGGGAGCCAAGCTGGCAGAATCTAGGCCAAAGTAGAGGTAGGAGGGCAGAGTGGGCTCTGGCTCCTGTTGGTAGACTGGCGTGATCGGTCGAGGCTGATCTTTGAGTGCCAATTGTTCTATGGGAGTGGGTGATGGTTTCACCTCGGTCGCGGCGAAGCTCAGCAGAGCGATTCCGATATTAATGAGAGTGAATTTCATGGTGTGGGTTAGGCCTTTCTATATACCTGTTTAGTAAAGGTAGTGTTAGATGACCAAATTACCACCAGAACCTGAGTGAGCTTTGCCATGATTTGATGCCAAATGGGCCAGTAACCGAGAGGCAATTGGTCCTACCTTTAATCTGCGTCAGGCGCTGGTGTATTTCATTCAGAAGTCGCAGTGCAAACATTGAGCTAAAGGTCGTATTTTGCGCTGTGAATGGTCTTTTTTGTATTTTATTGGTGTGATTCTTGTTGCGCTGCCGTAACAGGGGTGTTGACTTGTGATCCTGGTCACGCGGATTTTCGAAAGAGCTATGCTAACGTGCCAGCCCATCGCCCGGAGTTTGTTGAATAAAACAGCAGATTCTCACTAAAAAACTACCCTATAAATAGGGCGAAAGGCCATGAAAGGCCGCTAATTGGTTACGGACATATCCATTCATTTTAACTGAGTAGACTTACTCGGTTATTCAGCAAAGAAGAACTCCAATATGATTATGACTACAGTTGCTGGGGCCTCGACCCTGGAAGCCGTGAACGATGTTCTGGCTTCGGTAACAGGCTCAATCAACGGTCTGCTTTGGAACCACGTGTTGATCTATCTCCTGGTTCTTGCGGGAGCATTTTTCACGATTCGTTTGGGTTTTATCCAATTTCGCCGCTTAGGCCATGGTTTCCACTCCGTTCTGAACGGACGAGAAAGTGACGATGGCATCTCCTCGTTCCAAGTTTTCTGCACCTCAATGGCTGCCCGAGTTGGCACCGGTAACATGGCGGGTATTGCCGTGGCCATCATTGGCGGTGGCCCTGGTGCCATCTTCTGGATGTGGGTCATTGCTCTGCTGGGCATGTCCACCGCTTTTGTTGAGGCAACTTTGGCTCAGCTGTTCAAAGTGAAAGATGAAGACGGCTTTTTCCGTGGTGGCCCGGCTTACTACATGGAGCGCGGCTTAGGTCAACGCTGGATGGGTACCCTGTTCTCCATCTTCCTAATCATCGCTTTTGGCTTGGTGTTCAACGCCGTTCAAGCGAACACCATTGCAGCTGCAATCGGTGACAGCTTTGGTATCGATAAGATGCTGCTGGGCGGCATCATGGTGGTTGCCACTGCGCTGATCATCATGGGCGGTATTAAGAAGGTGGCTAAGGCTTCTGAAATCATCGTGCCGATCATGGCACTGGTTTACCTCGCTGTCGCTCTGGTTGTCGTGGTATTGAATATCACTGAAGTTCCTGGTGTTATCGCTTTGATCATTAAGAGCGCCTTCGGTTGGGAACAAGCGGGTGCAGGTCTGCTGGGTGCACTGATCATCGGTGCTAAGCGCGGCCTGTTCTCTAACGAAGCGGGTATGGGCTCTGCCGCTAGCGTTGCAGCCAGTGCTAACCCAAATCCAAATCACCCTGCGTCTCAGGGCTTCATTCAGATGACCGGCGTATTTGTCGATACCATCGTTATCTGTACGGCATCTGCGGCCATCATTCTGCTTTCTGGTGTGATGGATAACCCTGGCAGTGCTGAAGGTATTGGCCTGCTGCAATTGGCTCTGACCAATGAGCTGGGCGGCTGGGCCACCTACTTCGTAGCCTTTGCCATTATCCTATTCAGCTTCAGCTCCATCATTGCGAACTACAGCTATGCCGAGAACAACGTGATGTTCCTAAATGGCAACACCAAGAAGGGGCTGATGGCGTTCCGTTTCCTCGTGCTGGGTATGGTGATGTTTGGCGCAATGGCGAAGGTTGCCGTAGTGTGGGATCTGGCGGATGCCTCTATGGGTATGATGGCGGTAGTCAACATTATCGCAGTATTGGCTCTTTCTGGCATCGCCATTAAACTGGCCAAAGACTACTTGCGTCAGCTAGACCAAGGCCTGAAGCCTCGTTTTGAGATGAAGAACTTCCCTGAGCTTGAAGGTAAGCTTGAGAAGGGCGTTTGGGATAAATAATCTTAAGCTCTCATAATCCATTAGAACCACGCTTTCGAGCGTGGTTTTTTTATGGGGTGAGCGACACCAAGGAATTTGCCTCAATAAAAGCGATTTCGGCTATCTAATACTGTCGGTTTTTTTGTTACCACGGCATTGATATAGTGACGTCATCACAGTGAATTAGGAGCACATTATGTTGGCAGTTATCTCACCGGCAAAGAATCTGGATTTTGACACTCCGGTGACCACCTCTGAGTACACCCAGCCACCGCTATTGGATCAGGCTGAGGAGCTAATTCAGGTATGCCGACAGCTGACTCCCGCTGATCTGGCCAGTTTGATGAAGCTTAGCGATAAACTGGCTGGGCTTAATGTTGCCCGATTCCAAGAGTGGCAGCGTCCTTTTACTCCAGACAATGCCCGTCAGGCGCTGTATGCCTTCAATGGGGATGTTTACAGCGGCATCGATGCTCACTCGCTAAGTGAAACCGGTCTGAACTATTGTCAGGCTAACCTGCGTATCTTGTCAGGTCTGTATGGCTTGCTAAAGCCGCTGGATCTGATGCAGGCCTATCGCTTAGAGATGGGCACTAAGTTGGCGAATCCTAAGGGTAAAGACCTGTATCAGTTTTGGGGCATGACCCTAACTGACATGCTCAATGAGCAGCTGAAACAGGCTGACAGTCAGGTGTTGGTGAACCTGGCTTCCAATGAGTACTTTAAGGCGGTGAAACCGAAGAGTTTGGATGCCAAGGTGGTCACGCCGGTGTTTAAAGATCTGAAAAACGGCCAGTACAAGATCATCAGCTTCTACGCTAAGAAGGCTCGGGGAATGATGGTGCGCTACATGGCTGAGAATCAGGTGACTGAGTTAAGCCAACTTGAAGGCTTTAACTACGCCGGTTATTACTTTAGTGAAGAGCAATCCAGCGATGATACTCTAGTGTTCCTGCGCGACGAGCCGGCATAACTGCGGCAGCAATCACGATTAAAGCAACGGGACCATCAGGTCCCGTTTTTGTTTGATTACTGCTTTGGCAGTGGAATTGGACGCAGTTCTTCGTCCAAGTTTGCCATCATCCAAGCGTACAGGGTGTAGACGGCGCTGCTTTGACGCAGTGCATCAGGGTCAACCTTATCTAGGGTGTCATCGGCAGTGTGGTGATAATCAAAATAATCGGTTCCATCCATCGACAGCCCAGCGACGGGAACGCCAAGAGCTGGCAGTATTGACACATCCGGTCCCCCCCAACTGGCGTTATTGCCAAGTTTGACGCCAAGTGATTCCAACTGTTTCGCGATTATCTCCATGCTATCCAGAGCAGATTCGTTAACCCGAGTGTTGAACTGATAGATGGGGCCTGCGCCGAAATCGGCTTCGGCTGCGATGTAAATACTATCTAACGTGTCTTTATGGGCATCACGATAGGCTTTCGCCCCCACAAGGCCAATCTCTTCGGCTGCAAACAGCACCACTCGAATGGTGCGGCGAGGCGTGAGGCCTCGCTCGAGGATATGCTTGGCGGCGCCAGTCACAATGGCAACACCGGCACCGTCATCCAGAGCGCCGGTACCCTCATCCCAAGAATCGAGGTGAGCACCAATGATCACCACCTCATTAGCTAGATCACTACCGGGGATCTCAGCAATGACGTTATAGGAGGTGGCCTCACCTCGGTTTTCACTGGTGAGCTTAACGTTTACTTCGACCTTTTCGCCTCGGCTGAGCATGCGAGTGATCTGATCGGCATCTGGATTCGATAGCGCCGCCGCGGGAATGGCATCCACATAATCTACGTAGCGCATGACACCGGTGTGGGCGAAGCGGTGGCTGTCAGTGCCAACTGAGCGCAGCAACATCGCCACAGCGCCTTTTTTGGCAGCTTCAACCGCGCCTTTGCCTCGGGCTTTTACTACCGGGCCGTAACCGCGACCATCGCGATATCGCTCCATCTTATGGTCGATAAAGACGATCTTGCCTTTGACCTGCGCAGCATCGGCTTGGATAAGTGCGTCTAAGTTATCAAAGCGAATGATCTGTGCTGTGACATCGGCGGCAACCGAGTTGCCTAAAGCGGTAATGGTGAGTGGCTGTGGGAAAGGCGCGACAACACTGGCGTGGGCGCTGCCACGATACCAATAGGGCACCTTAACCGGCTCTTTGTAGACCTTGCTAAAACCAAGCTGTTTAAATTTATCCATGGCCCACTGAACCGCACGAACATCACCCTCGGTTCCTGGCAGTCTTGGGCCCACTTCGGTGGTCAAGGATTCCAGAATGTTCCAGGGGTGCTGGCTCACCATGGCGTGTTTTTTCAGTTCTTGGGTGGCGTTGAGGGTCTGTTCAGACAGAGCAGAATCGGCGTTGGCCCAGCTGCTTGAGAGCAATAGGGCGGCAAGTAGAGTCGAGCGGCGCATTGGCATCCTTTATTGTTGTTATCTCCTTTGGAGCGCCAATGTTACAAAAATCAGCCTGTTATCGCAGTAATTAATCTGCAACGATAGATTTCAGGCAAAAAAAAAAACCGGCCTAAGCCGGTTTTTTCATCACAAGGATCGAAGCTCTTACAGGGCTTTGATCTGAGCAGCCATACGGCTCTTGTGACGGGCAGCCTTATTCTTGTGAATCAGGCCTTTAGTAGCCATGCGATCAAGGATCGGCATAACGTTGTTAAATGCTTCAGTAGCGGCAGCTTTATCACCAGCGGCGATAGCAGCTACAGTTTTCTTCAAGTAGGTGCGCAACATGGAGCGACGGCTAGCATTGTGCTGGCGACGCTTCTCAGATTGAATTGCACGCTTCTTAGCAGACTTGATGTTAGCCAAGGTCAAACTCCTAAAAGACGGTGCTGTCGTATTTTCAAAGGCCGTGGAAAATAGCGTTTTTGCCAAGCAATGTCAATCTTACCGTGCAAATTAACGTCACCAGATTGGGATTTCTCCGAACCTTGGTACTTTTCCAGCCAACTAGTTTAAGATGGGGCGCAATTCTAGCAGCATTTTTAGTACGGTGACAGGGGCAAGCGACGATATTTATCGCGTAGATGAAACAAACCCCTCTCCTCTCCACACAAAGAGCAGATTTCAATTGAGTAAACAGCTGATTCGTTCTGGAGCCATTGTCAGTGCCATGACACTGATTTCAAGGGTTTTGGGACTGGTTCGTGACGTGGTCGTCGCCAATTTGATGGGCGCTGGCGCAGCGGCGGACGTATTTTTTCTGGCAAACAAGATCCCAAACTTCCTACGCCGACTGTTCGCCGAAGGTGCATTTGCCCAAGCGTTTGTGCCGGTGCTCACCGAGGTGCGTGCCGAAGGCGATGATGACAAAGTTCGTGAACTCATTGCCCGAGTCAGCGGCACTTTGGGCACCATCGTCACTGTAGTGACCTTGATTGGTGTGATTGGATCTCCAGTATTAGCGGCACTGTTTGGTACCGGCTGGTTTATTGATTGGTTAAACGGTGGCCCCAAAGGGGAGAAGTTTGAGCTGGCTAGCTTGATGCTTAAGATCACCTTCCCGTATTTGTGGTTCATCACCTTTACTGCCTTATCTGGTGCCATTCTGAATACTTTGGGGCGTTTTGCGGTTGCGGCCTTTACGCCGGTATTTTTGAACGTGGCCATTATTGGCTTTGCACTTTATCTTGGTCCGCAACTTGAACAGCCGGAACTGGCATTGGCCTGGGGCGTCTTCGCTGGGGGGCTAATTCAGTTTCTGTTTCAGATTCCGTTTCTGTTTCGAGCCAAGATGCTGGTTCGCCCTAAGTGGGGCTGGAATCACCCTGGAGTGGTGAAGATTCGCACCTTGATGATA
Source organism: Ferrimonas aestuarii (assembly GCF_005116665.1). GTDB lineage: Bacteria > Pseudomonadota > Gammaproteobacteria > Enterobacterales > Shewanellaceae > Ferrimonas > Ferrimonas aestuarii. The sequence continues at coordinate 53,332 of NZ_SWCJ01000022.1, forward strand.
CCGGCGATGTTCGGTGTGTCGGTGAGCCAGATTAATCTGTTGTTCGATACCCTAATTGCCAGTTTCTTGATGACCGGCTCCATCAGTTGGCTCTATTACTCTGATCGGTTGTTGGAATTTCCGCTGGGGCTATTCGGCATCGCCATTGCGACGGTCATTCTGCCCGCACTGTCGAAAAAACATGTGGATGCCGACAGCAGTCAATTTGCATCAACCATGGACTGGGGCGTACGCAGCGTCTCCACCTTGGGTCTACCTGCGGCCCTTGGTTTAATGACCTTGGCCCAGCCGATGCTCATGGTGCTGTTTATGCGCGGGCAGTTTACGCCCCATGATACTCAAATGGCGGCCGCCAGTTTGATGGCCTATGCCTGCGGCCTGCTCAGCTTTATGTTGGTCAAAGTATTGGCTCCCGGTTACTACAGTCGCCAGGACACCAAGACGCCGGTGCGCTACGGCATTATCGCCATGGTGAGTAATATGGTTTTTAATCTCTTACTGGCGATCCCTTTTGGTTATGTAGGCTTGGCGCTGGCCACGGCGGCTTCAGCCACTCTCAATGCTGGGATGCTTTACTTCGGCCTAAAGCGCCAAGGGGTGTATCAGTTATCTAAACCAACCTTTATCTATCTGATGAAAGTGATTGTTGCCGCAGTCTCCATGGCGGCGGGCTTGGTTTGGTTAACCCCTGAGATGGCTCAGTGGTTGGCGGTGGACTTGAGTGAGCGAATTTTGTGGCTCTGTGGGCTGATTGGTGCTGGCGCGGGCATCTACGCCATCACATTATTCCTGCTTGGGGTGCGTCCTCGCGATCTTCGAGCAGCTTGAGTGCTGATTCTGAGCTCACACTGAGGTATAATCCGGCGATTTTCGACATAACAAGCTCAAGCAGGACTATGGAGCTGATCCGCGGAACACATAACCTACGTTCGAGGCACCGTAACTGTGTGCTGACAATAGGTAACTTTGATGGGGTTCACCTTGGCCATGCTGAGGTGATCAAATCACTGGTGGAAAAAGGCAAACAGCTGGATCTGCCGGTGACCGTAATGCTGTTTGAGCCTCAACCTCAAGAGCACTTTGCCGGTGATAAAGCGCCGCCACGTCTCAGCCGTTTACGAGATAAAGTGCAGCGTTTGAGTGAACTCGGAGTTGAGCGCATTCTGTGCGTGAGCTTTAATCAGAGGTTTGCCCAGCTGAGTCATACTCAGTTCGTTGAACAGCTTTTGGTTGAAAAGCTTGGGGTTCAATTTCTGGTGGTGGGCGATGATTTCTGTTTCGGCAAAGGCCGTCAGGGGAATTTTGACACGCTAGTTGAAGCGGGCAACCGCCATGGCTTCGATGTGGTGCCGACAGCCAGCTTTCGAGTGCAGCAGCAGCGAGTCAGTTCAACCCTGATTCGTCAGGCTCTAAAGTCTGGTGAGCTTGAGCAAGCTAATGCTATGTTGGGATACCCCTACCAAATTACCGGTAGGGTGCGTCACGGCCGGAAATTGGGCCGAACCATCGGCTTCCCCACAGCCAATATTGCGATGAATCGCCGAGTATCACCCTTAGGGGGTGTGTATGCGGTTCGCGCCTTTACCCGTCAGGGTGACTGTTTTGTTGGGGTCGCAAACGTAGGTCGTAGGCCTACCGTTGCGGGAACCCGTTGCCAATTGGAAGTTCATCTGTTTGACTTTACAGGTGATCTATATGGGCAACACCTCAGAGTGGAGCTGCTGCATCACCTGAGACATGAACAAGCATTCGATTCGTTGGATGCATTACAAAATCAAATTTCTAAGGATGCAGCACAGGCAAAAGCCCTGTTGTCTGCGTCTTAATGCTTTTAGCCTGAATTATGGTGAAAGGATCAATGAGCGACTACAAATCAACGCTAAACTTGCCTGAAACCGAGTTCCCTATGCGCGGCAACCTTGCCAAGCGGGAACCGGAAATGTTGAAACGCTGGGACGAGAAAGAGCTGTACAAAGCGATTCGTGCCAGCCGTCAGGGAGCGAAGCCATTCATTTTGCACGATGGCCCTCCATACGCCAACGGCGACATTCATATTGGTCACTCAGTTAACAAGATCCTGAAAGACATTATTATTAAGTCCAAAACTCTGGCTGGCTTCGATGCCCCATACGTGCCGGGTTGGGACTGTCATGGCCTGCCAATTGAATTGAAAGTGGAAGGTAAAGTGGGCAAGCCGGGTCACAAGGTATCCGCTGCCGAGTTCCGTGAGAAGTGCCGCGAGTATGCCCACAAGCAGGTTGAAGGCCAGAAAGCCGATTTCATCCGTTTGGGTGTTTTGGGTGAGTGGGACAAGCCATACCTGACCATGGACTTTGGCACCGAAGCGGAGATCATCCGTTCTCTGGCTAAGATCATCGACAATGGTCACCTGCACAAAGGCGCCAAGCCGGTGCACTGGTGTACCGACTGTGGCTCTGCCCTAGCGGAAGCCGAAGTGGAGTATGAAGATAAGACCTCTCCTTCCATTGACGTTCGCTTTAGTGCCGTTGATGCCAAGCTGGTAGCCGATAAGTTCGATTGCCCTGAAGATCACAGCGGCCACGGCCCTGTGTCTGTGGTTATCTGGACTACCACGCCTTGGACTCTGCCTGCTAACCGCGCTGTGTGCTTACACCACGACCTGCAGTACGCATTGGTTCAAGTTGAAGGTGAGACCCCTGAGCGCTTGATCGTTGCGGCGGATCTGGTGAAGTCAGTGATGGATCGTGCTGGCATCGAGAACTATCACAACCTGGGCTATTGCCAAGGCAGTGAGCTGGAGATGCAGCAGTTCAACCACCCATTCTATGAGATGACCGTACCGGCCATCTTGGGTGACCACGTGACCACCGAGTCTGGTACTGGTGCGGTTCACACTGCGCCTGGCCACGGTCAGGAAGATTTCGTGGTGGGCAACAAGTACAACCTTGAAGTGGCCAACCCAGTTGGTAACAACGGTGTGTACCTGCCTGACACTCCACTGTTCGCTGGCCAGCACGTGTTTAAAGCCAACGATGCCGTGGTTGAAGTTTTGAAAGAGAGGGGCGCTTTGCTGCACCATGAAGCATTCCGTCACTCCTACCCACATTGCTGGCGTCACAAAACGCCAATCATCTTCCGTGCAACGCCGCAGTGGTTTATCTCTATGGATCAAGCCAAGCTGCGTGAGCGCTCTCTGGAAGAGATCAAAGACGTACAGTGGATCCCTGATTGGGGTCAAAGCCGCATCGAAGGCATGGTTGCTGGTCGCCCTGATTGGTGCATCAGCCGTCAGCGTACTTGGGGTGTGCCAATTGCTCTGTTCGTTCACAAAGAGACCCAAGCTCTGCACCCACGCTCCGTTGAGCTGATGAATCAGGTTGCCGACCGCGTTGCTGATAAAGGCATTCAAGCATGGTGGGATCTGGATGCTGCCGAGCTGCTGGGCGAAGAAGCTGAGCAGTACGACAAGGTGATGGACACCCTGGATGTATGGTTTGACTCTGGCTCCACTCATGCTTCTGTAGTTGATGCTCGCCCTGAGTTTAACGGCGCCGAAGCGGACTTGTACCTGGAAGGCTCTGACCAACATCGCGGTTGGTTTATGTCCTCACTGATGACCGGTGTGGCCATCAAAAACAAAGCCCCGTACAAGCAGGTACTGACCCACGGATTTACCGTTGATGGTAAGGGTCGCAAGATGTCTAAATCCATCGGTAACGTGGTTAGCCCTCAGCAGGTAGTCAACAAACTGGGTGCGGATATTCTGCGCCTGTGGGTTGCCTCAACCGACTACACCGGTGAGATGACCGTATCTGACGAGATTCTTAAGCGCAGCGCCGATGCTTACCGTCGTATCCGTAACACCTCCCGCTTCCTGCTGGCCAACATGAGTGGGTTTGAGCCAGCTCGTGACATGGTGGCACTGGATGAGATGGTGGCACTGGATCGCTGGTTGGTTGGCCGTGCTTATCAGTTGCAGCAAGAGATCGTTGCCGCTTATGACGAGTACAACTTCCTTGCGGTGACTCAGAAGCTGATGCGCTTCTGCTCCATCGAGTTGGGTAGCTTCTACCTAGACATTATCAAAGATCGTCAGTACACCGCTAAGGCAGATGGATTGGCACGCCGTTCTTGTCAGTCTGCGCTGTACCTGATTACTGAAGCCATGGTGCGCTGGATGGCGCCAATCATGAGCTTTACTGCCGATGAAATCTGGCAGTTGATGCCAGGTGAGCGTGGTGAGTTTGTATTCACCGAAGCTTGGTTCGATGGTCTGGCTCCGGTGACCGAAGCCGCCGCTCTGACTGATGCCCAGTGGCAGCAGTTGGTCGAAGTTCTGGCTGAGCTAAACAAAGCGCTGGAGCAAGCCAAGGCCGATGGCATTAAGAACCGTCTGGAAGCCGACGTAACCCTATATGCTGATGGCGAGCTGAAAGGCCTACTGGACAAGCTGGGTGACGAGCTGCGCTTTGCCATGATCACCTCCAATGTGACCGTTGCTGATCTGGGTGATGCCGAAGGCGCCACCGAGACCGAATTGGCGGGCTTGAAGGTGAAGTTGGCGAAGACTGAAGCGGCTAAGTGTGAGCGCTGCTGGCACCATCGTGAAGATGTGGGCAGCCATGCGGGTCATGAAACCCTTTGCGGTCGCTGCGTGACCAACGTAGATGGCGACGGCGAGCAGCGTCAGTTCGCATAACGGAGACAGCATGCCACAAGATTGGAAACAAAGCGGCCTACGTTGGATGTGGGTCGCCCTGTTGGCATTGATTCTCGATCAAGCTTCGAAGTTGGCCGTTATGGCTAACTTCGAGCTGTATGAGAGCCTGCCATTGATCCCCTATTTAAACATGACCTATGTGCACAATACCGGAGCGGCATTTAGCTTCTTGGCGGATGCTGGCGGTTGGCAACGTTGGGCCTTTGCGGGATTTGCGTTGGTAGTAACGGTAGCGTTGACGGTGATGCTGCGTCGTCAATCAACCAGCTTGTGGCGGTTGAACCTCTCCTATACCCTGATCATTGGCGGTGCCATCGGCAATGTTATCGACCGACTCGCTTATGGTTACGTGGTCGATTTCATCGACTTTTACGTAGGCAGTTGGCACTGGCCGGCGTTTAACATCGCCGACGCGGCCATCTGTGTGGGCGCGGCCCTAATGATTTTGGACAGTTTGCTGGAAAGTCGTCGACCTAAGGAAAGTTCATGAGCGAATTGGTAATTGAGAACAACAGCCAGGTGTTTGTGCACTTTGATGTTGAGATGTTGGATGGGACGAAAGCAGACAGCACTCGCGCCCACGGAAAGCCAGCCCGCTTAACCATGGGTGATGGTAGCTTGAGTGGCGCTTTTGAAGTGGCCATCAAAGGCATGAAGAAAGGTGAGAAGCGTCGTTTCTCTTTGGATGCCAATCAAGCTTTCGGTGAAGCCAATCCGGATAATATTCAACACCTTGATCGTGGCCAGTTTGCTGCGGATGCGGATCTGTCGGAAGGCACCATCATGGCATTTTCAACGCCAGATGGTAACCAAGTGCCAGGCATTATCCGAGAAGTGGCTGGCGATTCAGTGACCGTAGATTTTAATCATCCACTGGCAGGTCAAACCGTTATTTTTGATCTGGAAGTGCTGGATATTATCCAAAGAGGCTGAACATGTTGATTCATCTCGCGAATCCTCGTGGTTTTTGCGCCGGTGTCGATCGAGCGATTAGCATCGTTGAGCGCGCGCTTGAGCTGTTTGAAAAGCCAATTTACGTTCGCCATGAAGTGGTACACAACCGCTATGTGGTGGATGGTCTACGCCAACGTGGTGCGGTGTTTGTGGATGAGCTTCATGAAGTGCCGGACAACAGTATTGTTATTTTCAGCGCCCATGGTGTGTCGCAAGCCGTTCGCAACGAAGCCGAGCGTCGTGGTCTCAAGGTGTTTGATGCGACCTGTCCTCTGGTCACTAAGGTTCACATGCAGGTGACCCGTGCTAGCCGTAAAGGCAATGAGTGCGTGCTGATTGGTCACGCAGGCCACCCAGAAGTAGAAGGCACTATGGGGCAGTATGACAGTCCTAATGGTGGCATCTACTTGGTCGAGTCTCCAGAGGATGTGGCCAAGATGGAGGTTAAGGACCCAGACACTTTGACCTTCGTGACCCAGACCACTTTATCCGTTGACGATACCGCTGAAGTGATTGAAGCCTTGCGTCAGCGCTTCCCATCCATTGCTGGCCCTCGTAAAGATGATATCTGTTATGCCACTCAGAATCGCCAAGATGCGGTACGAGAATTGGCGTCTAGCAGCGAGATGGTGTTGGTCGTAGGCTCTAAGAACTCCTCTAACTCCAATCGCTTGCGTGAACTGGCGGAAAAGTCCGGTGCGATGGCTCACCTGATTGATGGCGCTCAGGATATCGACCCCAAATGGATTGAACAGGCCAAACGTATTGGTGTTACTGCAGGAGCGTCGGCTCCAGAAGTGTTGGTTCAAGGGGTGATCGATGAGCTTAAGCGTCTGGGCGCTAGCGATGTTCAGGAGCTCACAGGCCGTGAAGAAAACATTGTTTTTCAGGTCCCTGCCGAACTTCGCTAAATTCAGTACCAGCATTCGAAATTGCAGAAGCGTCACTTAGGTGGCGCTTTTTTTATGCCTGATTATGCTTACTGACAACGGAGTGAGTAGGTTCTCTGTGGCTGAAATGAGTTAAGCCACAAATCGGAACCTGAAAGTTGTACAGGGACGGAATGACCATTGCCAGTCAGCAAGGGGCGTCGCTGGTGGAGGTGTTGGTGTCATTATTGATACTGGCCTTCGGACTATTGGGCGCCCTAAAACTTCACAGTGCCACATTACAAAACAGTCAGGATGTTTTGCAGCGAAGTCGTGCTAGCCAGTTGGCTCTTAGTATCATCGAATTGATGCGGCTAAATACCTCTGAGATTACTCAATATCAAGGCCGTTACCAGCATGGTTCTCTGGCAGCTCCCGCTGTCGATTGTCACTCTGAACTGACGGAAACGCCGCGCTGTACCCCTCCTCAGCTAAGACTTTGGCAGTTGTACTTATGGCAGCTGCAGCTCACTGGTGCTCGCGAGCGGCTCGAGGACAGTCCGCGCTTGCTGCCCGAGGCTCAAGGCTGCATTGGAATTGATGGCGCTAATGTGGAAGTGGTGATCAGTTGGCGTGGTCGTCAGTCGCTGTTTGATGCTGGTGCGGAGGGAGAAGCCGGTGCGCTGGATGAACGTAGCGATTGTGGCAATGCATCGGATTATCGGCGTTCGGTGCGGCTGGTTTCGGTGCTTCACCTATGAGGTTCATTCGAGTTTTAGGGCTAAGCCTTGTTGAACTGATGATCGCTTTGGCTCTGGGCACTCTGGTTATATCGGCTTCGCTGTCCGTGGTGGTGGGCTCGTCTCAATCACGGTTGGTGAATGCCCAGTATCAACAGATTCAAGACAGTGGCAGGGTTGCCATGAAAATTCTGACCGATGAATTGCGCTACGCCGGTTATCTGGCTGAGCTGACGAGCGTGTCATTAAATAGTGGCATGATGTCGATTTCAGGAGTGGTGGGTAAGGATTGTGTTGGTCCTGGTACAAATCATCAAAGTCTGCCTCAGCCTCAGGGGGCGTTTGTCACTGTGTGGGCGGATACTAAGTCAGACAACGACCGGCTCAGTTGTGTCGATGATGCCCTAAACGGGTCCGATCTATTGCAAATAAAACGGGTTATTGGCCCCGATACTCCAGCGTCGGCTCTGGATGACAACCGATACTATCTGTTGAGTAATATGGCGGATGCTCACCTTTTTCCTGGCAACTTATCGCCGACTCCCTCTTTGGCTTCGGGTCGATATTGGCACTATCAGCATCGGGTGTTTTACGTGGAAAACCGAGATGATGGCATTCCTGCTTTGAAATGGCGTCAACTCTACGTTAATGGGGGCATGGTCGAAGAGGAGTTGGTCGAAGGCGTTGAGCGACTGAAGCTTCGAGTTGGTGGTGATCTCAATGGTGATGGGGTTGTGGATACCTGGCTTGAACCCAGTGCAGTACCGCTGACCCTGTGGCAAAGCCCGAGTGTCATTCTGGCGGTGCAAATACAGCTGTTAGTTAGACCTACGCTTGAGGTGAATCACGCCAGTTCAACACCTGTGGTTTTTGAGATGTTCGGTGGCGATGTCAATTTCGACGATGGCATTCCGAGACGGCTGTATCAAACGACCATTGTATTGGCCAACGCTCGCTTAACGGAGGGCAGTTTGTGACATCTCGACTTCCCCAGTGTGGCATGGTGCTGATCAGCGTGTTAGCCCTATTGCTGATCATTAGTGTTGTTGCGTTGGTAAGTGCTGGTGGCGGGCAAATTATGGCGCAGGCAGGCATAGGAGAGGTGTTGCAGCATGGCGCAACGCAGCGCGCTTTGGGAGCGAGCAATCGATACATAGAGACGCAGCGGCTGGCTCGAGGTGACAGTACTTTCTTGAACTCAGAAAATGCTTTAGGCATTGAAGATGCGCTGCTCGATGTGGAGCTGGATTTAACTCATCTTTATCAAGGGACGTGTCGAAGAACCATTGACGCTGACAGCGTTAACAGTTTTGATTGTCATCAATATCAGCTTGATGCTCAGGCTCGATTTGGTAAGCAAAATCAGGGGCGGGCTAAAATCGCCTCGGGAGTGGAGCAGCCGATGCTGGTGATTGGCCAATGAGATCTCTGTTTTGGTTACTTACGTTATTTGTGGCTCTGGTTTGTGCCGATGACACTGAGCTGTATGTATGGAATAGCGAAGCTCGAGTCAGTCGTCCTCAGGTACTGATCGTTTTTGATAATTCTGGCTCGATGCGAACTGAAGAGTTGCAGAGCCCTCCCCCTTACGATTGGTCCGTGGATTACTCTCAAGGGCGCTCCTTCGGCAGGCTGTATTACGTTCGAGGCCAGATTAACGACAACTTGCCAAACCCCGGCGACCCAGAGGAGTTTCGCCATTTTTCCACATCCTTGAACGGCTGCGCGAGTAGTTTAGTGCCAGTTACTGGAGTGCCTGGTTCGCCAACATTACTGGAGCATAACGGGTTTTATACCGATGCCATGATGAGCTTTCGTCAGGGGGCGCGAGGAGATCGAACTTGGCAGTGGCGCAGCTTTCCTAGCAGCTTAAAGCGTGCCCATGGAGATGGGACTGTGGATAGCTACGGTTTTGATTGCCTTCAGGACATTAGCGATGCCGCCATTGGCAATGCGATTGGCCATCCAAGGGTTGAACTTGCTGCCACAGGATTTCCGCAAAATGGTGAGTTGCCTTATGACGGCTCTAATACAAGCGATTCAGATTTGACGATTACGCAGAACGCTTCGGCAAGTTTGAATGCGACTGGGTTTGATCACGCAGATAGCGTCACCCTGTTCTCGGAGAATTACCTTTATTATCGTCAGCAGGCACACGCCCAGATGAGAAGTCGGCTTTCCATCGCTAAAGAGGTGATCACTTCCATGGTACAAAGCACGCCGGGTGTGGACTTTGGACTGGCGGTGTTCAACTTAAATGACGGCAATGATCAGAGTGTGGATGGCAGTCATGGTGGGCGGATTCTATCGGCAGTACAGCACTTGAGCGCCGGTGATAAAGCGGCATTTATTGACGCGGTAGCGGAGTTGACTGCATCCACTTGGACACCTCTGTGTGAAACGGTGTTTGAGGGGTATCGCTATTTCAGTGGTGCCGAAATCCTAACTGGGCAGGCTTTGCCGTTGTTGGGGGAGCCACTGTCGAAGGACGGGCGTTACCTATCGCCTCTCAGCGAGTGCCAGACGCAGGCGTATATTGTGTTGATTACCGATGGGTCGCCGACCAAGGATGAGGCACTAAATAGTTTGATTCGAAACGAACTGGGCGTTACCAGCTCAGAGAGTTACTCGGTGGAAGACCCATACAGAACCTTAAGTTCAGGATTGCTAGCCGATAATTACCTTCCGGCACTGGCTGACGCAATGCATCGGGGCGATCTGAGTGATTCGGTAAAAGGCCATCAACGTTTAGTGACTTACACCATCGGTTTTTCTCAGGATGGCATCGACAGTGCCGGCGCGTTACTCGCTGAAACCGCCCGCCGCGGTGGTGGTCGTTACTACCCGGCAGCGGATGCCAGTGCGCTTTCTAATGCGCTACAACAGGTGTTTTCTCAGATTCTTCAAGTCGATGCCAGTTTCACCTCACCTTCGATTGCTGCCAACAGCTTTGATCGCACTCAAACCTTAGACTCGGTTTACTATTCCATGTTTTTGCCTTCTGAGCGCCCGCGTTGGTTAGGCAACCTGAAGAAGCTGAAAATCACGTCACAGGGGATGATTGTCGACAGTCGCGCACAGTTGGCCATTAATGAACAAGGGGATATCGCCGATCATGCCTGCACCTATTGGACTTCATCGGCAACCTGTTTACTTGCCAGCAGTGGCGGCGATGGTAATGCGGTGGACGAAGGTGGGGTGCAAGAGGCGATCACCAACCAGCTCAATCGCAAAGTACTGACTGAGCCTGAAGGCGAAAGTGGTTTGTTGCAGCCGTTCTCGGTTTCCCAGCTTAAGGCGCGAGCCGGAGGAGAGTCATTGCTTGAGGAGTTGGTCGGATTGTCAGGCAGTGAACTGCAAGAGGCGATGGAGTGGTGGTACGGAAAAGATGTGGATGATGACGATCGTGACGGCGTGACCAATGAATGGCGTCAGGATCTGTTTGGGGATCCACTGCACTCTAAACCGTTAGCGATCCATTATGGCGGCAGCAAAGGAGTGAGAATTCTAGTGGGCACTAACGCTGGCATGCTGCATATGTTTGAAGACCGAGGGCAAACCTTGCTTGAAAGTTGGGCGTATCTGCCCACGGTATTTGCTAAGAATGTGATGACATTAAAGTTAAATACTCAAACCGGTGGGCACAGCGTTTATGGCATTGATGGTTCTCCGGTGGCCTTTATTGATGACGCTAATGGCGACGGAGAAATCGTTGCCTCTGATGGTGACCGTGTTTGGTTGTACTTTGGCTTGCGCCGGGGTGGCCGCAGCTACTACGCCTTGGACATCAGCGAGCCCGATGCGCCTCGTTTAATGTGGCTGAACAGTGCAGAGAGTGTTCCGTGGCAAAACTTAGGTCAGAGTTGGCCTGAGCCTGTGGTTACCCGAGTGCCCGATTATCCTCTAGATAATCTTACTGTTGCCGATGCAAAACCGGTGCTTATCCTCGGCGGGGGCTACGATGTGGCTAAGGACGCGGACTCAGTTGGGGCGGCAGACAGCTTGGGGCGGGGTGTGTACCTTGTTGATGCACAAACTGGAGCGCTAATTCACCGTTTTATTCCTCAAACCAGTCAAACTTCGATCAGTCATATGCCCATTGCTGATAGCGTTGCCGCGAGGGTTGAAGTGCTTGATTCTAATGGCGATGGCCTGACAGATCGCATCTATGCCAGTGACACTGGAGGAAATGTGTGGCGCATGGACCTACCGGGTCTGCGAAAACAGAATCCCTGGACCGGGTTTAAATTAGCTCAGCTGGGCGGTGAAACGGACGCGAGTGACCGGCGCTTCTATCACGAGGTTTCCGTGGCACAGACCATTACCAAGCAACTGACTCAAACGGGGCTAGAGGGCAGTGAGTCGAGTCAGTCATCAGTGGTAACAACAGACCGCCCTTATGACGCGGTGGCGATTGGTAGCGGTCACCGTGCGCACCCTAACGAGCGTTCGGTACAAAATTACTTATTCGTCATTCGAGACTTTGGCATTGTCAGTGCCAGCTATGATGATCAGCCTCTCCCGGGGCACGCTTCAATTCCTGAACCGATTCAACTGACGCAGTTGTTAGATGTGACTTTGGATCCTCTTGGCCATCCACCCGATGATGCCGCAGAGCTCTCAAGTCGGCTTCAATTAGGGCAATCTAAAGGGTGGCGTTACCGTTTGCAGCCTAGTGAAAAGGCGTTGTCTGCCGCCACTATCATTAAAGGTGCTGCATTTTTTACGACTTTTACTCCTGGGCAGATTGAATCTGCAGACAGTTGTTTGGTTGCGGGTCAGGGCCGCCTTTATGTGTTGAGGCTAGATGACGGCGCGAATCGAAGTGACAACAGCTACGTGAGCCTTGGCGCTCGTCTGCCCGATACGCCTCAGATAGTTGTTCCTCCAACGAACCTGAGCTCAGACACCAGCTGGAATCCCAAGGTGTACCTTGTCGGGGTTGGTCAGGGGTTTCAACTCGTCGATGATAAAGTGGTTGAAATGCAATCTGGCAGTGGCGACCCAGATAAAGAGTTGGTTCCTCGGTTTATCTATCAGTATCAGGAAGAGCAGCATTGAAAAAGCAAGGGTTTACGTTATTAGAATTGATGATGGTGGTGTCGATTATCGCTATCTTATTGGTTGTGGCCATACCCAGCTTTCAGGCGCAGTTAGCCCAGAGTCAACGTACGGAAGCGATGGTGTATTTAGCTCGTTTGGCAAATGCACAGGAGCACTACTACGCAGAGAGTCTTAGCTATACCGCCAATATGGAACATTTAGGAGGAAGTGCTGATCCATGGATTTTGCCCGGTGGCGACTACTCCGTTGACGCAACGGCGGCGAATTCCGAAGGGTTTGTGCTAAAGGCAACGGCACTGGGCAATCAAAAACGGATAGACAGCGATTGCCAAGAGCTGACTTTGAACGAACTTGGTCAGGGGCTACCGGCCTCATGCTGGAATTAGCCTTATGAACTTGTGGTGGTTAGTGGTTCTGATGAAAGTTGGGGTGCCGGTCGATGCCCAAGAGCTGAAGTGTTTTGTTGAGTTAGAGTCACAGCAGAGAAACATCGAGCACTTTATGGTTCCTGCAGCTCAAATGCATCGTTATCGCGATCATTTAACTCAGCGAATGCCTGCTAGTGCCAAATTGCCAGTGACTGAGGTCATTGAGTGTGTGGCGCCGACCAAGAAGTTTAATAGCGCCGAGGCAAAGATATTGGATCAAAGTCAGCCTCGCTAGTTATAGGCAGTTGTCATCTTCATCAGTGGCTTGAGTGCGCGTGCGGCCAGCGCGGCTGATCACGAGTTTGGTTTGGCTGGCGTTGGACGCAGAGTTCGCGCAGTAGACAAAGCTGCTGTTATTGTTGGTAAATCCCCATGGCGAGAACAGCAAGCCTAAGCTGTTGGCGCTGTTGTCCAGAGAATCTTGAGGGGGGAATGAGGCTTTGACTCGAAGGACTGTGTCATTCGGATCCAGTTGTCGATAGGGTTCTAGGTCAATAAATACCTGATAACCTTGGCTCCAATCACCGCTACAAAGATTGTTTGCCAGCGGGCATAGGGTGACAAAACGTTGATAGTTGATGGCGGTTATGCGGCTGAATTGGAGATCTTGATGCAGTGCGGTGATGGCGGAGTCGGCCCGAAGCTTGCCAAACAGGGAGGATAAGTTTGGCGCAGTTAAGGTTATCAAAACACTGACAATGGCAACGCAAAGCAATAGCTCAATTAGACTGATTCCTTTCAGTTTTCCCTCTGGCATCACTTCCCTATACTTTATGGAATCGCTTACACTGGAGTATAGAAGGCCGATTGGCGTTAGGGATGGATAAGGGTGTTAGGCCGATGAAAAAGATAGAAGCGATAATTAAGCCGTTTAAGCTAGATGATGTCCGTGAAGCATTAGGTGACATTGGTGTAAATGGCATGACGGTTCATGAAGTAAAAGGTTTCGGTCGTCAGAAGGGACATACCGAACTGTATCGCGGTGCAGAATACATGGTCGACTTTTTGCCGAAGGTGAAAGTTGAGGTGGTGATTGCTGATGAGCTGGTTGAACAGGCCATTGACGCCATTGTGGAAACCTCTCGCACCGGTAAGATTGGTGATGGAAAGATCTTTGTCACCGACATTGAGCGGGTAATTCGTATTCGTACCGGCGAAGAAAATGAAGACGCGATCTGATGTTCATCGCTGTGTGTCGTCCTGAAATGCGTTGACACTTTTCAGTTAGAGCCAGTTGCATCAGCAACTGGCTTTTCCATGCACCTCGTTTGGGGTTTTCATTCCCAGGCTAAGGTGCGGTCTCAAGTTGTTATAGGT
>NZ_SWCJ01000023.1 GCF_005116665.1 Ferrimonas aestuarii
TATAGACCAGCTCTAAGAGAGGAAGATAGGGTGCAAAACGCTAGTGGCTAGGGTTTGCAAAGAGCGCAGCGAGTAACGCCGAAGGCGGCCGAGCTAGCGAGGGAATCAATCCCTATCTCTCCGCCATTTAAAATTTCTTTGAGCTCGAGTCATGTATAGACCAGCTCTAAGAGAGGAAGATAGGGTGCAAAACGCTAGTGGCTAGGGTTTGCAAAGAGCGCAGCGAGTAACGCCGAAGGCGGCCGAGCTAGCGAGGGAATCAATCCCTATCTCTCCGCCATATTTCAACCCGCTTTTCGCGGGTTTTTTCGTATTTTGATTGGCTTGAAATCACCCTTCGGTCACATACAGATGCGAACATCGCCAACAACCTGACGTCATTCGAGCGTGAAGCCATTGAAAGGGGCAGTTGATGCCTACACATTAAGGGTTCTACTGCTCGGACGATTCTGGCCCAAAATCGTCGTTGGCGTAGAGAAGTGGGCTATAATTTCGGACGGCAAAGTCAGACCAAATTCCGACTTCGGCCGTGAGTAACACATGCGCGATGCCACAGAGATACGCTAACTATCGAAATCATTTGAGGTAGTGCGTATCTTTTGGCATTAAAAGTGGTATACTCCCCCGCCGAAAAGTGACAACGATTGTTTCTTCAGAGAAAAGCAATGACTGATTTATCTAAATACAGAAATATTGGTATCTTCGCACACGTTGATGCCGGTAAAACAACGACTACCGAGCGTATCCTGAAGCTTACCGGTAAGATTCACAAAACCGGTGAAGTACACGACGGTGCTGCTACCACTGACTTCATGGAACAGGAAGCTGAGCGTGGTATTACCATTCAGTCAGCTGCGACTACCTGTTTCTGGAAAGATCACCGCATGAACATCATCGATACTCCAGGACACGTTGACTTCACCGTTGAAGTTTACCGTTCCCTGAAAGTACTTGATGGTGGTGTAGGTGTATTCTGTGGTTCCGGTGGTGTTGAGCCTCAATCCGAAACCAACTGGCGTTACGCTAACGAATCCGAAGTAGCTCGTCTGATCTTCGTGAACAAGCTGGACCGTATGGGTGCAGACTTCTTCCGCGTTGTAGACCAGGTTAAGAACGTATTGGGCGCAAACCCAATGGTTATGACCCTGCCAATCGGTCGTGAAGATGACTTCGTTGGTGTTGTTGACGTACTGAGCCAGAAAGCTTACGTATGGGACGACACTGGCCTGCCAGAAAACTACGAAATCGTAGACATCCCTGCAGACATGGTTGAAGACGCTGCCGCTTACCGCGAAGAGCTGATCGAAATGGCTGTTGAGCAGGACGAAGACCTGATGATGGCTTACATGGACGGCGAAGAGCCTTCTCTGGAAGACATCAAGCGTTGTATCCGTAAGGGTACCCGCGACATGTCCTTCTTCCCAACTTACTGTGGTTCTGCATTTAAGAACAAAGGTGTTCAGCTGGTTCTGGACGCGGTTGTTGATTACCTGCCTAGCCCAACCGAAGTGGACCCACAGCCTCTGACTGATTCAGAGACTGGTGAGCCTACCGGTGAAGTTGCTACCGTTTCTGCAGATGAGCCACTGCGTGCTCTGGCGTTCAAGATCATGGACGACCGCTTCGGTGCTCTGACCTTTATCCGCATCTACTCTGGTGTTATGGAAAAAGGCATGACCATCCTGAACTCTGCTACCGGTAAGACTGAGCGTATTGGCCGTATGGTTGAGATGCACGCTGATGAGCGTAACGAGATCTCTCGTGCTCAAGCGGGTGACATCATCGCCGTTGTTGGTATGAAGAACGTACAGACTGGCCACACCCTGTGTGATGTTAAGCACGAGTGTACTCTTGAGCCAATGATCTTCCCTGAGCCAGTAATCTCCATCGCTGTATCTCCTAAAGATAAGGGCGGCAGTGAGAAGATGGGTATCGCTATCGGTAAGATGGTTGCAGAAGATCCATCCTTCCAGGTTGAAACTGACGAAGATTCCGGCGAAACCATCCTGAAGGGTATGGGTGAGCTGCACTTGGATATTAAAGTAGATATCCTGAAGCGTACCTACGGTGTTGACCTGATTGTTGGTCAGCCTCAGGTTGCTTACCGTGAGACCATCACTACTCCGGTAGAAGATTCTTACACTCACAAGAAGCAGTCTGGTGGTTCTGGTCAGTTCGGTAAGATCGATTACCGCATCAAGCCTGGCGAACCAGGTACTGGCTTCACCTTCACCTCTACTGTTGTTGGTGGTAACGTTCCTAAGGAATTCTGGCCTGCAGTTGAGAAAGGCTTCGCTTCTATGATGGAGCAGGGTGTTCTGGCTGGCTTCCCAGTACTGGACGTTGAAGTTGAGCTGTTCGACGGTGGTTTCCACGCAGTTGACTCCTCTGCTGTTGCTTTCGAAATCGCAGCGAAAGGTGCGTTCCGTCAGTCCATTCCTAAGGCCGGTCCTCAGCTGATCGAACCTATCATGAAGGTTGACGTGTTCACTCCTGAAGATCACGTTGGTGACGTAATCGGTGACTTGAACCGTCGTCGCGGTATGATCAAAGACCAAGAAGCTGGCGCTACTGGCGTTCGCATCAAGGCTGACGTACCTCTGTCCGAAATGTTTGGTTACATCGGTCACCTGCGTACTATGACTTCTGGCCGTGGTCAGTTCTCTATGGAGTTCTCCCACTACATGCCTTGCCCAATGAACGTGGCAGAAGAAGTTATCGCTGAAGTGAAAGCTCGCGAAGCAGCTAAGTAATTTTTAATTACTGACTGTATAAAGCCCTGGCAAATGCCGGGGCTTTTTGCGTTTTAGAGCCAACGAAATTTTCCTATTATCGCTTTGCTTGGTTATGGCGGTATTGATTGTCCGCTGAGCCCTCTTAACTTAATGTTTTAAGATGCAGAGCGTTGACGTTCGTCAGAGAAGCCGTTTTAAGGTAATGCCAATCAAGCCGCTTTGGTTGTTACCTAAGAAGACCAATCCTCCCCTCTATTAAAGGGCTTTTAGCGGAATAGGGGATGGGATAGCATGAAGTGAATGGAAAACAGGCACAAGGAGCTCTCATGCAACCTCACTCTCATACCCCACTTGCGGATTTTGTCGAATATCCCCCACAGGAGATGCTCTCCCGTTCGCAGGCCTATTTAGAACAGCTACGCCGGCGTCACTCTATACGCAGTTTTTCCGATAAACCGGTTGCCCAAGAGGTGATAGAAAACTGCATTTTGGCTGCTGGAAGCGCCCCCAGTGGGGCCAATCATCAGCCCTGGCATTTTGCGGCAATTGGCTCTGCGGAGGTCAAATCGCAGATTCGTGAGCAAGCTGAGCTGCATGAGCGGGGGTTTTATGACGATAAGCGGGCAGGTCAAGAGTGGTTGGATGCGTTAAAGCCTTTGGGCACCGATGCGCAAAAGCCGTATTTAGAGATCGCACCGTGGTTGATTGCGGTATTTTCAAAAAAGCGTGGCGGCATGAGTGACGATGGCGAAACGCAGAACTATTACGTGCATGAAAGCGTTGGTATCGCCACCGGTTTTCTGTTGACGGCCCTACACAATGCTGGTCTTGCAACGTTGACGCATACGCCTAAGCCAATGAGCTTCCTGTCTAAAATCTGTGGGCGTGGTGATAACGAGCGCCCCTATATGCTGATTATCGCCGGCTATCCTGGTGATGATGCGACCATTCCTGCGCATGCTCAGCACAAAAAGAGCCTCGAGGAGATCGCGTCGTTCTTATAGAGCACAACTGGGTTTACCTGAGGCCAATTAAACGCTAGTTTAAATTGATTGAAGAGTAATCAATAAAAGGATTTAGCGGTGTCTCAGTTCAATCATTCAACGGCCGGTTTGGCCGAAACCCATGAGGTGTTTAATCAGGCGCCGCCATTAGAGGGGCATAACCTATATCGCACTGATCAGCCTTTGGTGGATCTCGTTAAGCGAGAGGGAGGGCTGTGGGGGGAATCCCGGATTGATGCCCTTGGAACCCTGCTAGGGCAGAGAGAGTGGCAGCAAAAAGGCTTTCAAGCCAATAACGGCTTGCCTCAGTTTCATTGCCATGATCGCTTTGGCCATCGAATCGACGAGGTTGAGTTTCATCCGGCGTACCATGAGCTAATGGCATTGGCGATTGAGCACAAGATTCCAACTCTGCCGTGGACAGAGCCTAAGCAGGGCGCCCATGTGGTGCGCATGGCGCTGGGCTATCTTTACAACCAAAATGAGGCGGGCAGCGCTTGCCCGTTGACCATGACTTTCGCTGCCGTCCCGCCTTTGGCTAAAAATTCACAAGTAGCGGGAGAATGGCTGCAAAAGCTGCTGCACGGTCGCTACGATCCGGCTAATCGTCCTGTGTCTGAGAAAGCCGGGGTCACCATCGGCATGGCGATGACCGAAAAGCAGGGCGGCACCGACGTGCGTGCCAATACCACCACAGCTAAGCCACTTTCCGGTAATGATTACGAGATTGTTGGTCATAAATGGTTCTGCTCGGCGCCGATGTGCGATGGTTTTCTGACTCTGGCCCAAGCGCCTGGCGGCCTAACCTGTTTCCTATTGCCAAGATGGCGTCCTAATGGCGATAAGAACCAATTCTACGTTCAGCGTCTTAAGAATAAGATGGGTAACAAGGCCAATGCCTCGTCGGAAGTAGAGTTTCGTTGCGCCCTTGGCTGGCGCCTTGGGGATGAAGGCCGAGGTGTCGCCACCATTATCGAGATGGTGGCATTAACTCGCTATGACTGCATGATTGGTTCAACCGGCCTCATGCGTCAGGCGCTGTCTCAGGTGGTTCATCATATTCAGCATCGTAGCGTTATGGGTAAAACGCTGATTGACCAACCTTTGATGCAGAACGTGGTGGCCGATCTCTGCCTTGAGGTGGAGGCCGCTTTAGCCATGACAGGGCGAGTGGCCTATGCATTGGATAGATCTGATGATGGTTTTGAGCAGAACCTAGTGCGACTGACTACTGCCGTAGGCAAATATTGGATCTGTAAACGAGCCACCAGCCACATCGGTGAGGCTCAAGAGTGCATTGGAGGCATTGGTTATGTGGAGGAAAGTATCCTGCCTCGTCTCTATCGGGAAGCGCCAGTCAATTCCATCTGGGAGGGCAGCGGAAACGTGCAATGCTTGGATGTGCTGCGCGCGGTTGCTAAAACCCCGGAGTCCATTGAGTGTTTCTTTGAAGAGCTGGAAAGATACCAGGGCCAGATAGCGCTGTTCGATGCCTACCTAAACGACACCAAGCAGCACTATGCCAAACTGCAAGATCCCCAATATGAAGCTCGGTTTATGGTAGAACGTTTGGCGAAGTCGATGCAGGCGGCGCAGCTTATCCGTGCCGATAATCCCGTGATTGCAGAGGCGTTTTGCCAAAGTCGCCTAGGAGAGCTGCGAGGGTTAAATTATGGGAATCTGCCTTTAGGCATCGATTGCCGTGCGATTATCGACCGAGCAATGCCGCAGCTGTGACCGAGTTGGCGCGAAAAGCGCCACTCGCACGCTTAGGGGTTTACATCTACCTGAGGGTTTCATATTATTCGCCGCGTTGGAGAGATGGCTGAGTGGTTGAAAGCACCGGTCTTGAAAACCGGCAAGGGTTAATAGCCCTTCTAGGGTTCAAATCCCTATCTCTCCGCCATATTTAAAAACCCGCCTAACTGGCGGGTTTTGTCGTTTTTAGGTTTGGAAAAGGTGAGATAGGGTGCAGCACCCTAGTATGGGTTCCAACGAGCGCAGCGAGTAATGCCGCTTGCGGCGGCCGAGCTTGCGAGGGAATCAATCCCTATCTCTCCGCCATATTTAAAAACCCGCCTAACTGGCGGGTTTTGTCGTTTTTAGGTTTGGAAAAAGTGAGATAGGGTGCAGCACCCTAGTTAGGGTTCCAACGAGCGTAGCGAGTAACGCCGCTTGCGGCGGCCGAGCTTGCGAGGGAATCAATCCGCTCATTCATATTTGCTCCGTCAAACAACAAAAAACCGACTAACAGACGGGTTTTGTTGAACATCACTTAGTGCGTCGGCGCAAGCAAGTGCCATTGAGACTGTAGCTTTCAGCTCCGGTAGGACACACACCTGCAGCGCCAATCGCAATTTTGCACTTAATCTGTCTTGAAACTCCCGTCACAATAGCGCCATCACTCCGAATAGTTGACTGATTTTAGGTTGGCCTAACATTACAACGCATTGTATTTGTGGGTTTATATCGCAATTTGAGTAATAAAAGGACTGGTCGGTTCAGTGCGGTACGCGTTTGTTACAGTTTTTCTCCATAAAAGGCGTTAAAATGTTGCCCCAGCATTTACAATGCGCACCTTGCAGTCAAAATGAACGATGCTAAGGTGAATTAGCTTGTTTGCTAGTCGAATATACTGATTTTTAATAAGAAATCCTGAGGCTTAGGCACAGAATTTCTCCAGGGGGTTGTGGGTGACAGAGCTTAATCGCTCATGGTTGGATGAGTCCTGTGTGACCGAGTTAACCATCGAATGGTGCGCTTGCGCTGACATGCTGGCTCGCTTTGCAATGACAACTGTGGCGGTCATTCAGATTGAGTCCGACTCTTCACCATCGGTGCTATGCCAGTCCGGCAAAGATAGTGACATTGACGCCATATTGGCGCAGCTCAGTGATGAGCTTACCGCATCGTTAAACTACACCGCTCCTAAGCTCAGACCCAAACCGCTGCATGCGCGAGAGCTTTACTACCCGAACGGCGTGCAGTTTGGGTTTTTGTGCCTATATGGGCTGGTTGGGCTCAATGAAGATGTACTGCGCCTGATAGACAACACCGTGGGCAGGATGGAAAACGATCTGGCCAAGGCGATGAAGCAGGCACGAACCGACCTTCCTGAGAAACTTAATGCCGATTCTCAGATAAGCCTGAACCATTTCATCAATAGCTTTGAAGATCAGATCTGGGTCAAGGACACCCAAGGTCATTATGTGGCTGCAAACCAAAGTGTAAAGGATCTCTGGCAGCGTGACCCTGTGGGCATGAGCGATACCGAACTCTTTGGCCCAGAGCGCGCCGCCTTGTTCGAAACTGCCGACAATCAAGTGATCCGCCTTTGCCGACAGATGGTGGTAGAGGAGTGTGCAGACCCCTACGATCCAGACCAAAAAACCTGGTTGGAGACCTTTAAAAGCCCAATCTTTAATGAGCAAGGTACCTTGCTCGGGGTCATCGGCATGACCCGTAACATCACCCAGCGCAAAGTGTTTCAAGAGCAGCTGAATCTCGCGGCTACCGTGTTTGCTAACTCGGCGGAAGGGGTATTAATCACCGATCATCGTGGCACCATCATCGAGGTTAACGAGGCCTTTTGTAGTATTACCGGATTCAGCCGAGAAGAGGCGCTGTCGAAGAACCCCAGAATTTTGAATTCAGGCTGTCACCAGCCCGAGTTTTACCAGCGTATGTGGCAGGAGATGCTGGAAACGGGTCAGTGGAAGGGCGAAATCTGGAACCGTCGAAAGGATGGTACCTTGTACCCGCAGACGTCAACTCATTCTGCGGTTTATGGCGACGATGGCCGAGCGCGCTATTTTGTGGGGATCTTTTCCGACATTTCTCAGCAAAAGCAGACGGAAGAGCGCCTAGAGCACATGGCCTACCACGATCCTTTAACGGGATTGCCTAATCGCGCTCAGATGCATACTCGGTTGGATGACGAGATCTATCGAGCCAGTCGCGATAACAGTGAACTGGCGGTGATCTTTATTGATGTTGACCACTTCAAGCTTATTAATGACAGCCGAGGCCATCTGGTTGGCGATGAGGTGCTGTGTGAGTTGGCGTCTCGTCTTAAAAGCCGAGTTCGAAAGTCCGATACCGTCGCACGAATTGGCGGCGATGAATTTGTACTGATTCTGCCTAATATCAATGGAGCCCATGCGGCGGCAAACATTGCCAATAGCCTGATGACGTTGTTCCAAAAGCCCGTGGTACTGAGCTCAGAAGAGAACTTGAACCTCACTGGCAGTATGGGGATCGCACTTTATCCTCAGGACGGTGATAATCGAGACAAACTGATCCGTAATGCGGATGCGGCAATGTACCGGGCTAAGCAGCAAGGTCGCAACAACTACGCGTTCTATACCCATGCGTTAACCGAGCAGTCCAAAGCCCATCTTAAGATGCAAAGCGCCCTTCATTCTGCGCTGCCGAATGATGAGCTGTCTTTGGTGTATCAACCGCAATTTGATCTGCTGAGCCGCAAGATCGTGGGCATAGAGGCTCTGGTGCGTTGGCACTCTAACGAGTTGGGTGAGGTGTCACCCGCTGATTTTATTCCAGCAGCAGAGCGCATAGGCCTAGTGGATGAAATTGGGTTTTGGGTATTGAACCAAGCCTGTAAGCAGGGGTTAGAGTGGCTCAAGCAGGGGCTGGAATTTGGTCGTATTGCGGTGAATGTTGCTGGCCCACAACTGCTTAGTGGCAATTTTGTCGACACGGTTCGCAAAGCCATTGATCACAGTGGCTACCCGGCATCGGCGTTGGAGCTGGAGCTCACCGAGAGTTTTATGATTCAAAATCCAGAAGAGTCGATTGAGCAACTGTGCCAACTGCGGCAGATGGGCATTCAGATCTCCATCGATGATTTTGGTACTGGTTACTCCTCGTTGAGCTACCTGAAGAAACTGCCTCTGAATACGCTAAAAATTGATCAGAGTTTCATCAGTGGCATCCCCGCGGATCAAGACAGCCGAGCCATTGCACAAGCCATCATCTCCATGGGGCACTCCCTGTCATTGACGGTCATTGCTGAGGGCGTCGAGAATCACGAACAGGCGGAATTCCTCCAGCAGAGTGGCTGCTTATTGGCACAGGGCTTTCTGTTCAGTAAACCCTTGTCTGCCGACAAGATGGAAATGCTGTTATCTGCCCCCGTGTTCTCATGAAGCTCGCCAAATGGCGAGCTTCGTCGGTAACTGCTGTCTATCTATTAGCAGCGCCAGTTTCCTGAATCGTTTGAGCCTCTTTGGTGGTGGCTTTGGCAGTGTGGCTGTACCAGTCCACATGACGGGTAATCATCATCACAAAACCCAAAATGGCCAAGCAGAGTAGGGTACCCATCAGCAGCGCATAGTTTTCTGCCTGCAGCAGTCCGAATAGCATCCCATAAAGGGTCAACAGCCCCGCGCCGAACAGCGTACCGTGGTTGCGATTACTTAGCACTCCACCGACGTACAGACTGAGCAAAACGGTGGACACCATCACTGACACGCCGTAAGCCCAGTTAAAGCCGATGTGTTCGCTTAACGAGATAAGCAAAGAGTAAAACAGCGCCAGCGCCAACCCCACAAACCCATATTGAATGGGATGGATGGGCCGCGCTTGAAACAGCTCTAGCAGAAAGAAGCTGGCAAACACCAGTGTGATGACCAAAATTGAGTAATTCACGGCTCGGTGAGACTTCAGGTAGTGATCGACAGGATCAATCAAGCTCACTCCCATCTGCCTCTGCTCCAGTTTGTCGCAGTTGTCGTTATTGGAGAGGCAGTTCTGAAACAGCTGAGCGATGTTGGTGGAGAAGTTATTACTGGACCACTGAGCGTCAAAGCCATGTTCCGAGATGGTTGAGGAAACCGGCAGATAGTCGCCCACAAAGCTTGGGTGCGGCCAAGAGGAGGCGAGTTCTACCGTGGTGGTGTTGCCAATGGGCGTTATCTGCAACTTTCCCATTCCCATTAAGAGGAAATTTAAGTCAAAGCTCAGCGGTTTATCGGTATCTAATTCGTTGATATCAAGTTGGCTGTGAAACCCCTGCGGGATTGCATTTAGCCGTGTTCCAGGGGTAAGCGAGATTGGCGTATCTGCCAACTTCATCTCATCTAGCCGCACTAGTCCGCGGCTGTCTTTGATGCCCACCACTAGGGTAACGGCATCGATATCAAACTGTTTGAGCGGCTCCAATTGGCGAAGGTCAAATTGCCCTTTAATGTTGGTTTGTGCTCGGTACATGTGGGCTTGATAGATGCCGCGATATTTGTCAAAGGTGTCTAAATCTGCCGCTAATTCGAAGGCATCCGGTAAGACAAATGCACTGCGCTCGGTAGGGTAGGCTTTGCCATCGATGTGTCGGGTTTGAGTGTAATCCACCACAATAAAGGGGCCGATGATGCGCTGCTCGCCGGCGTTACTGCGGGCGATGTCGTTTCTCACTTCATCTTGGCGATAGGAGCGTTCAGAGATCAGCCCGCTGATCATTGAAATGGGGATCTGCAGCAGGATGAACAGGCCGAGAACCAGGGCGAACTTTACGCCCAGAGGGTTATCAAGAATTTTTTTCATTATCGAGTCTCCATTGCGAATAGACACAGTGTAAATTCGCCATTTGGAGAACGAATGGAGCTAATGTGGAGTTTTTATGGAGTTGGCAGTTTTATGGTTACCGCCACCCCGTTAGGCACGTTGTCGATCATCACCTCGCCGCCGTGGAGCTTCGCCACCTGCTCAACGAAGTTAAGCCCCAAACCAGTGCTTTTTTGTCCATTACCCCGCGCTAGGGAGTAGAAGCGCTCGGTCACTCGAGGTAGCGCATAATCGGGAATATGAGGCCCTTGATTAAACACCGATAAGGCGATGCCTGTGGCATCGGATCTCACTGTCCAGCGAATCTGCCCTTTAGGAGAAACGAAATCTAGAGCGTTGTCCATTAGGTTAAATAGCGCTTGTTTGAGCAAAAATGGATCCCCTTTAACGGACTGCTGTGGTGTGGCGTCTACTGTGCAATCGATGGATTTCGCAACCAGGCGAGCGTCAGCAGCGGCAGTAATTTCGCTGAGGGTTTGCTGAATTGGCACTACGCTTACCGACTCCAGCGCTAGGCGTTTTTCCAACCGTGCTAGCTCCAGTAATTTATCGATCAGTGCCTGCATACGATCGCTTTCCCGTTCGATGTTGGCTGCGAAGCGCTGTGTTTTGGCTTGGGGGAGTGGCATCTGCAGAATTTCACTGGCCCCTTTGATGGCGGAAAGCGGGCTTTTCAATTCGTGAGTTAAGGTTTGCACATACTCTTCAACATACTGCTTGCCATCAAGCTGATTACGCATCTCCTCGAGGGCATTACTGAGGGTGTCGTACTCATAAAACACGCGAAATGCAGGTTTCTCCGCTTTTTGCCCTTTACCCATTTGGTGGGCGTAATCTTCCAGTTTTCTCAGTGCAGAGTGGGTACGCCAGGCGAATAGCCCCGCCACAATCAATACCAGAGCGCTCATCCACACCATCCAGAACCACACGTTGCGTTTGGACTGATCCAGAAAGGGCTGCACCGAGCGATTGGATTTGGCTACGGTGACGCTGCCGATGATGTCGTTGTTATGGTAGATCGGAGCCGCCACATGCATGACGGTAGAGAGCGGGTCGTCGGGATCTTCGATGGTGCTGCGAGCACCGTATTTACCCCTAAGGGTCAGGTAAACGTCGTTCCATTGAGAGTAGTCTTTTCCCACATCTTGTTGCCAAGAGTCGGCAATAACGATGCCCTGCTTATTGGTGATGTAGATGCGGTGGTTTATCGCCTTTTTGCCGACTTCCCAGATGCGCGCTTTGGGATCGCGCTGCCCATAGGCGGTGAGCAGTTTCGAGAAGTGACTTTCCGAGATCTGGTCGTTGGCTACTGCGTCTTCTGCAAGCACTGCCAGCAGATTAGCCATGTCGACCAGCGTCTCTTCGGTGGTTTGGCGCACGGTGGGCTTAAGCTCTTGAATCACCGTTTGGCTAATCAGGTAGGCGGTTAGGGCGATCAGCACAAAATAGAGCGAAAACAGCCTCAGTCCTAGGGGAATTTTAGGCCAGCGCAATGTCATTCTCCCTTGGGGCTGTAAAAGTAACCAAAGCCCCGTTTG
Source organism: Ferrimonas aestuarii (assembly GCF_005116665.1). Taxonomy (GTDB): domain Bacteria; phylum Pseudomonadota; class Gammaproteobacteria; order Enterobacterales; family Shewanellaceae; genus Ferrimonas; species Ferrimonas aestuarii. The sequence goes on from NZ_SWCJ01000023.1 coordinate 11,860, forward strand.
GTGCTCAAGTGTTGAGCCAGCCCAACGGGTTTGAGCTTATTGCGAATGGCTTTGATGTGACTGTCGATGTTGCGCTCATACAGGCTCTCTGGTGGCATGTCGGCGGCGATCATCAACTGTTCTCGGCTAAGCACATTGGGTGAGCTGGCAATAAGCTTTTGCAAGATCTTAAATTCGGCAGCGGTCAGTCCGAGCGCCTGTTCGCCAACCTGGTAATCGAAATTGTTTGCCACCAATTCGAGGTTGGTGGCGATGGTTGGCTGAGCAGCAGATTCCACTTTTGTCTTGGCTTTGATGCGCAGTTTGATTCGCGCTAATAGCTCTCTGGGGCTAAAAGGCTTGGTGACGTAATCGTCCGCGCCAATCTCAAGTCCAACCACTCGGTCGATCTCATCGCTTCTGGCGGTAAGAAAGATGATCGGCAGATCGGAAAAGCCGCGGATGGTTTTGCACAGCTCAAAGCCGCTGCCGTCCGGTAACCCGACGTCCAAAACCAGCAGTGCGGCGTGGTGCTGCGTTAAATAGTCAAGGCCTTCGCTGCCAGTGCTAAACCACTGCACTGGATACCCGTCCATCTCTAAAACATGGATAAGGTTTTCAGCAATGGCGGGTTCATCTTCGATGATGACAACGGGTAACGGATTACTCAAAAGGATCACTCTGTTTGGGGCAACTGCCAAATAACGGCAGTGAAATTAATGAATTATGCAGGTTAATTTATCACTGTGGAAACCGAGTCTCCAATGGTTGAGCCAAAGATTGCTGATGCGCTTTAAGCACACATGGTAAACCCAATGCTCTGAGGGGAATCACCATCAGAGAGGGGCGGCTAAATACGGGGCGATGTTAATTCCTTGCTGCTCTGATTCGGGTAAAAAGGCTTTGGCGTAGTCCAGATAAACGCCACTGGTGAGCAGCAACTCGAACAGGTCGACATCAATGTGCCCGCTGTGAGCCATCTTATGCAAGATCGCCACGGTTTCCGGCAAGGTCTTTGCGCTTTTGTAGGGGCGATCGGATGCCGTTAATGCTTCAAAGATGTCGGCAATGGCCAGAATCCGCTCTGGAATCGATAACGTCGCTTCATTGAGGCCTCGAGGGTAGCCGTCGCCAATAAGGGTTTCGTGATGGGTGGTAGCCCAGCGCGGAACCCGCTTTAACTCTGGAGGAAAGGGAATCCCCTCGAGCAGCTTGATGCCGGTGATCATGTGCTCGTTAATTTTATAGCGCTCTTCTGGTGTTAAGGTGCCTCGGCGCACGCTGAGGTTGTAGAGCTCGCCTTGGTTGTATAGGTGCGTTGGCGTTGCCATGGTGACTCCTAAAGAGGGCGGTGGAGTCTGGCTAGTCTGACGCTCAATGATGTGCTCGTGTTTGTCCCTTAGCAGTGTCTCTGGTGCTGGAGTCGCTACGTATTGCTGCCGTGACTGCTCAGCTAAGGACAATCCTAAACTGGCATCGAAGTAACGGGTCCAAGGCTGCTCCCCTATTGTGCGAAGCTGCTCAATGTCTGCATCTGTCATCAACTCCGACCCCATATTGCTGTTAGCGATGAGGGCAAATTGGGTTTGCAGCCGCTGATAATCCTCGTTGAGCAGGACTTCAGGGCAGAATTCGTGGGCCTCTATTTGCAACTCGTTTAAAAGGTGCGCTATCTGTAGGTCACGCCACAACACTTCGAATCGTGTGCGCACTTCGTGGATGCGGTTGTAATTGGTTTCCAGCTTGGTGCCTTTGTCGACCACGTGTTCCGGAGTGGCAATTTTGCCACAGTCGTGCAGCCAGCAGGCGATGCGAAACTCACGGCGCTCGTCGTCGTTGGCAAAGCTAAAATTGGCAAGCGAGCCCTCGGTTTTGGCTTCGGCGGCTCCAGCTAGCATCAGCGCCAGCTCAGGCACTCGTCTGCAGTGGCTGGCAGTATAGGGGGATTTTTCGTCGATGGCCTTGGCGATCAGCTCAATCATAGAGTCAAACAGTTCATTTTGCTGACGTTCATATTGTTTGAATGACTGGGCGGCGCCGTGGATAGCGAGCCCCAGTTGGTGGCTCTCTTCAATTTGTGAGTGCACTCGCGATACGCCATCGAACTGGCGTTGGTTTATAAGTTCAACTTGTTGTTTTAGCGCATTGATGGGCTTTGAAATGGGGATGGCCATCATCCACGCTAGCGGCAATAATAGCGCTAACACGAACACGGAAGCCAAGGTCGATAACAGTACGCCCTCTGTCAGCCCCGCCATAACGTAGGTTTTGGGCACAATGATGGCCAAGAACTCTGAGTTGGCTCGGTTGAGGGGAGCAATAAATAGATAGCGCTTTTTTCCATTTAGCCTGACTAGATTCACCGCATTTAGGTAGCGGGTATCGCCGGCAAAGGTGAGCAGCTCTTTGTAGGGCACAAAAGTGTGTCTGGACTGGGCAACGGTGGCTCCAAACCATTTCTGTTCAAGCTGCTGATGTTGGGATGGGGTGATCCGTGCCAGAGCAAGGTCGATCAGTTCGCCCACTTCTGCCAGTTCATCTCGAATTAGGTAATGAAAGCTCTCTGAGAGCAGTTCGGTGGTGACTGGGTGTAAAGACAAGCCCTGACGAAATTGCTCCTGCACATTGACCTCCAGCACTTGCTTTACATCCAGCACTGCGTCCACGTCTGATTGTTCTAGGGCGTTGATGGCGTCATTGACAGAGTCGAAATAGACTAAACGGGCATCAGGGTATTGAGCCTTAAATTTACCAATGATGTTCCAGCCTTTTGACAGTCCAACTCTGGCATGTTTGATGGTTTCTAGATTTTGAATCTGCTGATTGTCGTCGCTTACCAACAGCGCATACTGATTGGCAAAAAGCTTGGCTCCCACGGTGTGCGTGCCACTTAAGCGTGCGTCGAAGTTGATCGAATGCAATAGATCAATGTGGCCGTCGTTGTAGTCTTGACTCAGTTCATCCCAAGAGCTGCCGTTAACAAAATCAAACCTAAGCCCGGTCATCGTCGATACCATTTTTAACAGGTCGACGGCGTAGCCGCTGGGGCGTCCACCGATGCTGTAGTCAAAGGGAGCCCAATCTGATTGATTAGAGAGATTTAATACCGGCGTTTTTGCCACTAGCTCCTGCTGTTGAAAGGTCAACAGCATGGGAGAAACCTGAGGCGGGGTATCCAGTTGCGCTTTGTTGTCACGGTTGCTGCCAATGAGTTGGCCACTGGATTGATAGATGTACGCTTGGGCTTCGGGAGGCTGGTTGTTGTTCACGAAGCGGTGTCGCAATTGGGCTTCGAGAGAATGCAGCAGTACATCCACCACAACCACGATATCCGTGCCTGCAACCTTGATAGAGTAGCTCTCACCGGACTCTTTCATGGTGTGAAACAGGTATGGGCGGCTCTTGTAGACTTGGTTTTCGATGGCGTTTTCAAACCAACTGCGTTTGGTTGGCAGAAAGTTACTTTGCTCCTCAATGGCTCGACGTACTTGGAACTGCCTGTCGAAAAATATCTTGGTACGGTGGCGCGCGCGTTTATCGCCGGTGTGGCTCACGACCAACCAAGCATCGCCCTCATTGGCTTTTACCCGCTCTCGAACGTGCTCACTGTGCAAACTTATCAGCTGGAAAAAGTTATTATTCGAAAGCGCCACAGCAACGCTATGCAGTCCTGAGTCGTGGGCCAATAGTTTGGATAACGGCAGTAAAATTTCCGGTTTTGGTTCGGTGACGCCAATCAACGAGACCAACTGCGCGCCGCTTTTGGCGGCATTTTCTGCCACGGTTTGCATACGGCTTAAGTGGCCAGAGACGTTATGTGCAATCCCTTGATACTGTGTCAGCGTGTTCTGAAGCTCTGACTTTCGGGCGAAGTAGTACTGCAGTGAGATGGCAACAGTGGCGGTGATGAGGGTGCAAGCAACCAGCATCAGCCCTAATGCGGTGCGAATCGAGATACGGCGATAATGAGTGGAAAATGAAAACATCAGCAACGTCAGAGTGAGCTCCCAATTAAGGCGCGGGAGTATTGATTAAGTTGCCGCCGAAAGCCATCAAATTCAGAAGGTAAGCACTAAATAATGTTAACCCCATCATGATTAAGTTTCATAGTGGGCTGTGGCGATTCCAGTTGAGTGCGAATCGGCTCGTCATACGCTGCACATTTTGTCTCTGGGCGCTGTCCCCAGTGGTTTCGGTCATCGATTAACGGGCAGCGTTAAACTGTTATAGGTTAAAACTCATTTTCTGTATCTATTATAGGTCAGGGGCGCACCTTATAATTCGCAGCAGAATCAGTTTGATGCTTGATAGTGACCGTTCGTAGTGGACGTAAAGGATGAGCGATTAACGGGACGTTGTGGTAACAGCTAAGGCCATGAGCGAGGTTTCATCTATTGAGTCAAATCTAAGAAACTCTGTCGGAGACACCTATGAGCCCAATTAAATCTGCTGCAACTCGTGCGTTGTCCTTAATGGATCTGACCACGTTGAATGACCATGATACTGAGCAGGACATCATCGAACTGTGCAAACGCGCCAAAACCCCTGTCGGAAACACCACGTCGGTGTGTATCTATCCTCGCTTTGTCCCCATTGCCAAAAAACAGCTTCGTCTCCAAGGCACCCAAGACATTCGCGTGGTGACGGTAACCAATTTTCCCCACGGTAATGACGACGTTGATATTGCCGTGGCAGAGACTCGAGCGGCGCTGATGTACGGCGCCGATGAAGTGGACGTGACCTTTCCATATCGTGCCTTGATGGCGGGTGATGACAAGGTGGGATTTGAGATGGTGAAACAGTGTAAAGCAGCCTGTGGTGATACCCCGCTTAAAGTGATTCTGGAAACCGGCGAACTCAAAACGCCGGAGCTAATCAGAAAGGCATCGGAAATCTCAATCAGAGCGGGGGCGGATATGATCAAAACCTCTACGGGAAAGGTGCCGGTTAACGCCACTCCTGAGGCTGCCAAGATTATGCTGTCGGTCATCAAAGAGATGAAAGTGCAAGACTATGTTGGCTTTAAGGCCTCGGGTGGCGTTCAGTCTGCTGAGGTGGCAAAGCTCTATTTGGATATGGCTGATGAGATGTTTGGGCGCGATTGGGCCAGCAGCAAAATGTACTATCGTTTCGGCGCATCCAGCTTGCTATCAAACCTGCTTTATACCCTCGGTGAGGGGGAGCAACAAAGCAGCAGTGGTTATTAACTCAAGACTGTCTCCTTGATGGCGCAAGGTTAATAGAGGGGAAGCTGAAGTCAATTGCGATAGGCGGATGAGCGGGCACAGGTATACTGCCCGCCATCGCCTAGGCTCAGATGTTTAGCTCTGACTGTGCTTGGCTTTGATGTATTGCCCTGGGGTCATGCCGGTATGGTCTTTAAAGGCCCGAGTAAAGTGAGACTGGTCGTTAAACCCCAGCTCATGGCTAATGGCGGCGATGTTGGGTGAGTCGAGACTCAGCTTCTGCATTGCTAATTCCATGCGTTTACTCAGCAAGTATTGGTATGGGGTCACCCCGACACACTTTTTAAACTCCCGCAGAAAATAGAACTTGCTGCAGCGCAGCAGCTCTGCAAAATCATCCACCGAAATCGGTTTGCCGATATTCTCCATGATGAACGCATCGACCTTATCCACCTGGGTTTGATCAAACTTTGAGGCGCTCTGCTTGGCCTGTTGCAGGTCGATAAAATTGGAGTAGTTTTGAATGTAGTGGCCAGAGAGCAGCGACACTAGCCCGCTTAAGTAGGTGTTGCCGTTGCGGCCTTTGGCGATTATCTCCAGGACGAACAGCTCAATGATGCCACGAATGCTTGGATCGCTGACGTTGTAGTTATTCAAAAACTGCAGCGGCAGGTTGCCTATGGGCAGCGGGCAGTTGTCTAAAAACAGCTTCTCTTCAATGGCCAAAATAATGAAGTGGCATGGCTCGGATATCTCGTGGGTAAAAGGCGTAGTGGGCGGGTTGATCCAGATGTCATCAGTCACCGCCTTAATCGCCTCGGCATCATCGCCTGTGCCAACGTTCCAGTTCAGCTCTTTATCCAATGCTACCGCAAAATAAAAGTAGGGGGTGTAGACGTTGGTTGGGTAAAAGTGAGGCGAACGGCCCTTCTCTAAAATGACTCCTTGCCAATCCAGTTTGTGGCTAGAGAACTCAATTTCTAGTACCTCACCGCAGTCGGACGGGCTGTGATTGTCATAGTGAATAAACTGAAGTTTGGATCTCATCGGCGTCTATCTGAGGCGGTCTGTTATGGGTTAAGCCTACCTCGTTTGCATAAAGTTCGGTATCTCAACTTGAGTAAACCCGAGCAAAAATCTACAAAACTCTGAGCAGCTTTGTTCAATCTGTTGGCGTCGCCGTTCACTAATCTACCTTCATCGACACAACACAGAGCGGCAGCACACACCATGAGAAAAACAGTTCTACTATCCACCCTAGCATTCGCTTCTTCATTCGCCTTTGCAGACGAGGTAACCAGCATGACTCAGATTGAAAACGGACAAAAACAGGCCATTGAACTGCATACCTCTGTTGGGGAGTTGGCGGCAAACCTTTACTTGCCTGAAGGGGTAGATAACCCTGCCGTGGTGGTGGTTACAGGGGCGTGGACAACGGTCAAAGAGCAGATGCCAGCCACCTACGCCGAGGCCTTGGTTAAGCAGGGCTATGCTGCGGTGACTTTTGATTTTCGTGGTTGGGGTGAGTCCAAAGATGCGATTCAATATTTAGAAGATCCGAGCCGTAAAGCAGAGGACATCAATGCGGTTATCGATGCGGTATCTCAACTTGATGGCATTAACGCTGACAAAATAGCAGGGCTTGGGATCTGCGCATCCTCCGGTTACATGCTGGATGCTGCCACCGCTAATGCCCAGCTTAAAGCCGTAGCCTTGGTTGCACCTTGGCTTCATAACCCTGAGATGGCTACAGCGATCTATGGTGGTGAAGAGAATGCAGCCGCCTTGCTGGCAAGCGCCAAGGCCGCCGCAAACAGCGAACAACCGGTATTTATCGAGGCAGCCAGTACGACCAATGCCGAATCATTGATGTATCAGGCGCCTTATTATACCGAAACTGACCGAGGCCTGATCCCTGAGTACGACAATCTCTATAACGTGGCATCATGGACCGGCTGGTTAAACTACGATGCATTGGCAAGTGCGCAAAACCTAGAGAAGCCGGTGATGATGGTGGCATCTGAAGCGATGGCTCTGCCGGGCGGTGCTCATGCTTATCTGGAACAATCTGGCGACAACATACAGGCAGTGTGACTTGATGGCGTGTCTCAGTTTGATTTCTATGACCAGCCAAAAGCAGTATCTGATTCCGTTGAAATCGTAACTCGTTTCTTTGGCGAGGCCCTATAAGGAGCGACCTATGAACCGGATGATTAAAGGCGTATTAGCAGTGGCGTTATCGGTATGTGCCCTAAGCGCACAATCGAAAGATTCCACCACAATGTCATTAGACGAAGCGCAGATCCGCAGCAACATTCAGGGGTTTGCCACTCTCGCCGACCAAGGGGCGTTCGAATACCTTGGCCGCTTGTTGGCGCCAGAGTTGGTGGTGGACTACTCCTCTCTGTTTGGTGGGCAAGCGGCTACAGTGACTAATGCCGCACTGATGAAACAGTGGGCGGCATTTCTACCGGGTTTTGATGCCACCTTTCATCAGTTGACGGATTTGCGTGTGGTCATTGAGGGTGACAATGCGCTGGCCACGGTGAGCTTTACCGCCAGGCATTACCTTAATCATAAGCAAGGGGTCGATGGCGAAACCGGCTTTTGGTCTGTATTTGGTGAGTATGAGTTTGGCCTTAATCGCTTCGAAGATAACTGGGTGATTAACTCAGTAACGCTGAAGCGACAAGGAGAGAGGGGCAATCGGGGTGTGCTTGAACTGGCCCCACGACACGCTGAGCATAATTTGCAGCAACGAGGGGCAAAGCGAGTGGAGTTTCACTAGCTTTACCGTTATCGCTTCGGCTTTGGCCGGAGCGATTGTCTCCATTTGAAAGAGAATCACCACATGAGAGCACTACTTTTCATCTTCTTGGCCACGGTATTGATGCCGCTGACGGCCCTGTCAAGGCCGTTGCCGCCAACTTCAGCTCAGCAGCACAGCATTGACCGCTTCTTCGAGCAGTATCAATTAATTGAAGCTAAGGGCTTTGAGGCCTTTGCCAAAGCACGTTCGACCCTCCTCAGTGAGCAAATCCAGACCTTAGTGGTGGTAGATGGCATTGAGCGTTATCAGGGTATCAAAGGCCACATTGACTCAATTTCCGATTGGGCCAAGCAGTTTCAAACTGGAACCGATTTTCAGTATCGAGTGATTGGTGTGCTGGCGGATGGCCGAGTCAAAGTCGCTTTGGATGGCACGCTGACTCAAACGTACGGCGACAAGGTTCGGACTCTGTCGCCACAGCAGCATCGCTGGACCGAGTATTTCACCTTCGATGACCAAGGTCGGATTGCCACCCTAGAGGTGGTGATGAATCTGCTCAGTCACAATTACGACCAAAGCGCGCGAGCGAATTTCAGCCCTAACGACGTGGCCAGTTTTATCTACCAGTGGTTTGCCGGATTCGATCATCAACGGGAAGTGGGCTATTTCCTAGAGCGAATCGCATCTCCGGTCGATATGCACTATCCCGATGCGCCGCTTCGCTCTCAAGCTGACTTTTTAGCTTGGTATAAAGAGGTGACCGACAACATCGTGTTTAACTCTCACGAGCTTACCGAGCTTGAGATTGAGCCGGTTTCAACCACACGTTGGTTCGTAAGCTTTAATGTGCGCTGGCAGGCTCGTGCCGCTAATGGTGAGCATTATGACGTGGTGGTCAATCAAAGAGTGAATGTCGTTAATCAGCAAGGGCAATTAAAGATCGCAAAGCTTCGGGCTCACGTGGTCAATGCCGAATAAGCAACTTACGCGATAAAAAATGAACGTTGGGGAGCAGTAATGAATCCTAAAGTGGCATTGGTGACCGGAGCTAATCGGGGCTTAGGTCGAGAAACCTGTCGTCAACTGTTAGCAAAAGGCTATCGAGTTATTGTTAGTGCTCGTTCGTTACAAGCGGCTCAGCAAACCGTTGACCAGCTTGATAGTCCGCTTGCTGTGGCGGCCAAGCTGGATGTGACTGGTGTGCAGAGCATCACCAACTTGGTGTTTCAGATCTCTCAGAACTTTGGCGTATTGGATCTGCTTATTAATAATGCAGCCATCCATTACGACACCTGGCAGCATGCGGTGAATGCCGATCTCCCTCAAGTGAGGGAAGCCGCCGAGACCAACTTGTACGGTCCATGGCAGATGGTACAAAGCTTTCTGCCGCTACTAAGACTGAGCAGGGCGGGGCGTATCGTTAACGTCAGTAGCGGTGCTGGAGCGCTATCGAACATGAGTGGTTCGACCCCTGCTTACAGTCTGTCGAAGCTGGCACTAAATGGCTTAACTCAGATGCTGGCGGCAGAACTTAACGAGGACGGCATCTTAGTTAATGCGGTGTGCCCCGGCTGGGTCGCCACCGATATGGGCGGCGCTGGCGGGCGTCCAATAGAAGATGGCGCCAGTGGCATTGTGTGGGCGGCAACCTTACCAGACAGCGGCCCAAGCGGAGGCTTCTTCCGAGATGGAAAACCCATCGCTTGGTGAGTCAAAGCCACAATTAAGAGTTGCTGCCTTTGAGTTGTCGCCTTTGTTGTAGCAACGGACTAAGCAGAATCATAGCGGCACCCAGCAGTGCCAGTGAGTTTGGTATCTCGGAGAACATCACTAGGCCAAGCACAAGGGCATAGAGAATCTTCATATATTCCACATTAGCAACCACATTCGCAGCTGCATAATGGTAGGCACTGACGCCAACCCACTGCGCTAGCGATGAGAGCACGCCTACAGCGACAAGCCAACACCACTGCTCAGGCGTTGGCCACTGCCAAATAGCTATGGAGGGGATCAGCGCCATAACTCCGACCGCAATTGCTTGGTAGCTTAGTATCGCCAGTTTACTTTCGCAGCCGCTGAGTTTTCTTACACATAGCACGGCGATGGCCGCACCTAAGGCACCCAGTAAGCCAACCGCGACGTAGTCGATCTCCTGCGTAGAAAAGTTCGGTTGAATGACCAAACAAACTCCCATAAACCCAGTCAAAAGTACTAACCAACGGGAGTTCGAAACGCCCTCTTTTAACCAAAGACTAGAGAGGGCGGCGACAAAAAGTACTTGAGTGAACCCGATAGCGGTGGCATTGGCTAATGGCAGTTCGGCAAAGGTGAGAAAACCACAGTAGAGGGCGGTAAATGCCCCAGCGATTCTAGCGCTGTGTAGGGCTTTGTATTTGGGCTTAAATAAACTTGATTGTGCTTTTATTATGCCCGGCAGCAGTAGGGCAATGAAGACCAATTGCCGAAACAGCAGGATCTGAATTGGGTCTATGCTTTGGCTTAAGCGCTTCACTATGGTTGCCACTAGAGTAAACAATAGCGTCGACAACAGGGCCAGTAGTACGCCTTTGCGGGTAGGAGCCAATCTAGTTAAAGCCAATGTTAGGGTTTGTTGTAGGGTATGTATTGACGCATTCATGATGATACCTGAGGCTGTAAAAGCGGCAGTATCAAGGTGACACCAATAGTCGGGTCAAGCCCCTTATGGTCATACGGCGCAATAAAAAACCCGAAGCAGAGCTTCGGGCTTTGTCGTCTTTAAGCGGTTGTCGCTTTACGTTAACGATTACTGATCGTTATCTTGGTATGGGCGACCATAGTAGCTGTCTAGCAGCAACTGTTTTAGCTCGCTGATCAGCGGGTAACGAGGGTTCGCACCGGTGCACTGATCATCAAAGGCCTCTTCAGCCACTTCATCCAGTTTCGCCAAGAAGTCCGCTTCGTTAACGCCAGCAGCTTGGATGGACTCAGGGATATCCAAAGTACGCTTAAGCTCTTCCACGTGGGCAATCAGCTTCTCTAGCTTCTCTTCGTCGCTGTTACCACCCAAACGCAGGTGATCGGCAATGGCGGCGTAGCGGCACAGTGCTTGAGGGCGATCGTATTGGCTAAAGGCGGTCTGCTTGGTTGGCAAGTCAGTACCGTTAAAGCGCATCACGTTGGTGATCAGCAGGGCGTTCGCCAAGCCGTGAGGCAGGTGGAACTCAGCGCCAATCTTGTGGGCCATGGAGTGGCAAATACCCAAGAAGGCGTTCGCAAAGGCAATGCCTGCGATGGTAGCCGCATTGTGCACACGCTCTTTAGCAACCGGAGCATCAGCGCCTCCTTGGTAGCTGTCAGGCAGGTGCTTGAACAGCAGATCCAGCGCTTGCAGGGCTTGGCCGTCGGAGTATTCGTTGGCCATGACCGAAACGTAAGCTTCCAGAGCGTGGGTTACCGCATCGATACCACCAAAAGCGGTCAGCGATTTCGGCATGTTCATCACCAAGTTAGCGTCAACGATGGCCATGTTTGGCGTGAGCTCGTAATCGGCAATAGGATACTTGGTGCCAGTTTCTTCATCGGTCACTACCGCAAATGGAGTGACTTCTGAGCCAGTTCCTGAGGTGGTCGGGATGGCAATCAGCTCCGCTTTGGTGCCCATCTTAGGGAAGCGGTAGATACGCTTACGGATGTCCATGAAGCGCAGTGCCAAGTCGGCAAAGTGCACGTCAGGATGTTCGTACATTACCCACATGATCTTAGCTGCATCCATAGGGGAGCCGCCGCCAAGGGCAATAATGACGTCAGGCTTGAAGCTGTGCAGCATCTGCGCGCCTTTCTCGACCACCGCCAGAGTAGGATCCGCTTCCACTTCGTAGAACACTTCCACTTCTAGGCCTTGAGACTTCAAGATGCGGATGGTCTCGTCACAATAACCGTTGTTGAATAGGAAACGGTCGGTGACGATGCAAGCGCGCTTGCGATCGGAGAGCTCTTCAAGGGCGACCGACAGGGCACCGCGGCGGAAGTAGATAGACTTAGGCAGTTTGTGCCACAACATATTCTCGGCTCGCTTAGCAACGGTTTTCTTATTGATAAGGTGCTGTGGACCTACGTTTTCAGAGATGGAGTTGCCGCCCCAAGAGCCGCAGCCCAAGGTCAGCGATGGCGCCAGCTTGAAGTTGTACAGATCACCGATGCCGCCTTGAGAAGCCGGGGTATTGATCAGAATACGGGCGGTCTTCATGCGGTGACCGAAATCGCGAATGCGCTCAGCTTGCAGATCTTGATCTGTATAGAGGCCTGAGGTGTGGCCGATGCCGCCGAGTGCCACAAGGGCTTCTGCCATGGTGGCGGCTTCTTCGTAATCTTTGGCGCGGTACATCGCCAGCGTCGGCGACAGTTTTTCGTGGGCAAAGGGCTCATCGATGGTGACCTTAGTCACTTCGCCAATCAGCACTTTAGTGCGAGCCGGTACCTTAACGCCTGCCATCTCGGCAATTTTGGCTGCAGGCTGACCAACGATGTCGGCGTTTAGGTTGCCGTTGGTTAGCAGTACTTTGCGAACCTTGCTCAGCTCGGTTTTGTTAAGCAGGTAACCGCCGCTCTTAGCAAAACGCTCGCGCATCTCGTCATAGGCGCTATCCACGATGATGACTGATTGCTCAGAAGCACACACTACACCGTTATCGAAGGTTTTAGACATCAGGATAGAGCTGACCGCACGTTTGATGTCGGCGGTTTCATCCACCACGATTGGGGTGTTACCGGCACCAACGCCAATGGCTGGTTTACCTGAGCTGTAAGCGGCCTTAACCATGCCTGGTCCACCGGTGGCCAGAATCAGGTTGATGTCATCGTGACTCATCAGGTGGTTCGATAAGGCTACAGAAGGCGCATCAATCCAGCCGATGATGTCTTTGGGCGCGCCTGCTGCCACCGCAGCATCTAACACCAGCTTCGCAGCCGCGTTGGTGGCCAACTTGGCCCGCGGGTGTGGTGAGAAGATGATGCCATTACGGGTCTTTAAGCTGATTAGCGCTTTAAAGATGGCGGTGGAGGTTGGGTTGGTGGTGGGCACAATGCCGCAGATGATGCCGACGGGCTCGGCAATGGTGATGGTGCCTCCGGTTTCATCCTCTTCAAGGATGCCGCAGGTCTGCTCATCTTTATACTTGTTGTAGATGTATTCAGAAGCGAAGTGGTTTTTGATCACCTTATCTTCCAACACGCCCATGCCGGTCTCTTCCACAGCTTGACGGGCTAGGGGAATTCGGGCATTGGCGGCGGCCAGCGCTGCCGCACGGAAGATGGTGTCTACCTGCTCCTGACTGAAGCTGGCGAACTCTTGTTGTGCTCGCTTAACGCGAGCCACTAGGGCATCCAGCCGGGCAATCTCTTTGTCTGCCATCTAAACTATCCTCAAATTTAAAAACACTTTCCTCTGAATACGGCTCAGTATAGGCATCAATAACGGACTCAGGAAAAGTGTTCTCAATGTGTTTGTAATTAAATTACAAAATAGTCGGCATCGCCGTGATCATGCTCACAACATTGTGTTGTAAAATTGTGATTTCTGACACATTTCAAACATTAGCAAATCTAATGATAGAGGGGTAAAATCGCTTGAAAATTTCATTGTTTGTTTGGCGCCGATTTCCTTAGAGTATGCGCCTAATATGACTTCACTTTTACTTTAGAGATCACAGAGTTGGACTTCTACCTATTACTTCAATTCTTCCTAGGCTTGGTGGCCATTATTAACCCCATTGGGTTGTTACCGGTATTTGTGTCTTTGACCAGTCACCAAACCGAGACTGAGCGACAACAAACCGCTAAGGTTGCAAACCTGTCGGTGGTCATCATTTTGCTGGTCACTCTGGTGGCAGGTCAGCTGATTTTGAATCTGTTTAGCATCTCGATTCCGGCGTTTCGTATTGCTGGCGGGGTGTTGATCATCTTTATCGCGATGTCGATGCTGCAAGGTAAGTTGGGTGAGGTAAAGCACAACAAAGAGGAAGATCGAGAAGCGGCGGCCAAAGATTCGGTGGCGGTGGTGCCACTGGCGTTGCCTTTGATGGCGGGTCCTGGTGCCATTAGCTCCGTGATTGTGTTTGCCTCTCAGCATCGTGATCTACAATCGATGATTGGCATGGGCGTGTGCATTTTGGCGTTCGGCGTTTTAAGCTGGATGATCTTCAAGACGGCCCCGGTGATTTTCAGAGTACTTGGAAAGACCGGCATTAACGTCATTACCCGTATTATGGGTCTGTTGATGATGTCTATCGGTATCGAAGTGATTGCGGCAGGACTGAAAACCCTATTCCCTTCACTGGCCTAAATACCTTCGCAGCCCCCGAATCAGTCTGATGCTCACTCGGCTTCAGGCTGATTGTTAGTGAAAGGAGAGTTCATGATTGTAATCACCGGAGCCAGCAGTGGTCTGGGCGCGGCGTTGGCCCAGCATTATGCAGAGCAGGGCAGACGCCTGTTTCTTACTGGACGCAGCTCTGGCCGTTTGGCCAAGTTGGCCGCCTCTCTCCCGTCTCAAGTTCATTGGCTTGCACTGGACCTCACCCTAGAGGAGCAGGTGGAGTCGCTGTTTAATCAGTTTGGTGAAGTGCCCAGCATGATCATTCACTGTGCAGGCTCTGGGCTGTTTGGCCCTGTGGTTGATCACAGTGAAGCCCAACTAAAACAGTTGCTGGACAACAACGTCGTCTCTGCCGGCCTGATGTTGAAACACACCATAGCTCGGTATCGCACCATGCCATTGCAGTTGGCGATGGTGGTCTCGACGGCGGCTCAGGTGGGTAAAGCCAACGAGGTGTTCTATTGCGGCGCAAAATGGGCGGTTCGGGGAATGGTTGAAGCGGCCAGAGCCGAAATAAAAGCCGATCCGATGCGAATTACCGGCATCTATCCGGGGGGAATGAACACTCAGTTTTGGCAGCAAAGCGACTGTCGTGGCCACGTCGATGCCGCAGGCTTTATGACTGCACAGGAGGTGGCTCGCATGATTGCCAGCGGCCTTGAGCATAGCCAAGTTGGCTATGTGTCAGATCTTACGATCAACCGGGGCTAACTCGCCCCTTCTAACGCTTGCCGTGCGAGTGGGGTGAGCAGCATGATTAGCATTAGGGCGATGCCTGAGAACTGCAGCCAGTGATCTTGGATATCGTCCAACTGCTCCATCCGCTCTCGACCATCAATATTTTTATTGTGCTGGGCAAAATAGTAGCGATAGCCCCAATAGCAGTTACCTGCGATAAGCACAAAAAACACCACAAATAATCGCCATTCCATCAGCGCCTCCCTGTTTGGTGTTGTTGTTTTACGTGGAGTTAGGTTGACGGCTTAACCAAGATATTGAAATAAAACATATTTTATAGATTGGTGCGTTCACTGCCGTCGACTTGCCCCTGTTTTGTTTTAACCCAGTGTGCCCTAGGACTCAATAGTCGGTTGGATTGAGGTCAATTATTGGGAAGAATTTGGTTGGAAAATGAGCGAAATGTGATCGATTTCAAATCACGGTTCGAATTTCTCGACTAAGTTTCATGCCAGTTTTGAATTGTCGCCTAACAAGGAGGTAGGTCGCTTACATATTGAGGTAATCCATGAACACCGAACTCGCTCGATTTGGCCTTTTTAGTGGCCAGTTGCTAACTCAAGCGCTTGCCGTACTTTCAACCCTGAGCAAGCCCTCTGTTGTGGCTCAGTCTTCATTAAAAAAGAACATTCAGCTTTCTCAAATCAAAGCCGAATCCCTCGTACTTCAAAAAGACGCACAGACGTTAGAAGGATTGCAACAAGCCATCGAAACCAGTTTATTGAGCCTGGACGATCTGGACCGATACAGCGGCCTATCCGATGCCGATCACCACGGCATCGAGATGGCGCTGTCTAATATGGTGCTGGTAAATAATCGCGCTCGAGCCTTGCAGCAGCGCATGAATAATGTAGTGCCTTTCCCTAAGCGTTACGCATAACTTGGCGTCTTAGAGCCAATTGTGATGGTCTCGCCGTACCTGCTCAATGGCCGATTGCGCGATGGATTGCGCGTTATCAAGGGGAATTGCCGGAATGGTAACCGAGCCGCTCGCGGTAGAGACTTTGAGGTTGCACAAGTTGTGGCTTCGCATCGCGGGAGATTGAGATAGCTTTACCGATTGCCACTTTTTCACCGGCATGCAGCGCCAGGATCTGGACAGCAACCCTTTTTTAACCCAAAGCCTGTGACCGTTAAACTCATAGCCATAGTGCTTCCAACTGCCCCAGAGAGCCAGCAGTGCCACGATATAGATGACAGGCAGCCCCCAAAGCAGTTCGTCCCACTGCTGATAAGCCGCAATTCCTGCCAAGATTGCCGCAGCTACCGTGATAAAAATCGCCCGTCGCTGTAGCCAAAATCCGGCTATTGGCTGCCATTTTTCTGGCGGCGTCTCGCCCGCCATCAGCAGTTGAATGTCGCCGTGACGGCTTTTTTTGGTGATAAACGGAAGCAGTATGCTGCCGTGCTCCTGACCTTCGGGGCTGTGGCCCTTAACTTGCAGTAATTTTCCCTGCCAGACACCAAACCACCTGGAGAGCACCGACTGAGACAGCTCCAGGCTCTGTACCTTATGGCGGCGCAAGATATCTTGCTGACGAGCGATGACGCCACCGGTGCGCTGTAATCTATCTGCTTCGACCTGAAGCCGGTAGGGGAAGTACTTAAGAATCACCGTAATGCCGGACAACACGCTCAACACCACGTATCCCAGCGCTGCGGCGATGGCGAGTTGTATGCTGAGTGTGATTGGAGAGAGATCCGCTGAAGCATCAAACCAATAGTTGAACCAGCCCCGTTGCTCGACGTACTCCACCAGATTGAGTTGATCCGTTTGACTAAACAACCAGCCAAACACCAGCATCAACCACAACAGATGGTTGAAGAAAAAGCCATGGGCGAACAGCTGGGCTTCAGAGCGGGTAACCGTCGTTGACTCCTGAGGCGTGGCAGGACTTTGTTGCTCGGTTTCTGCGGCATTCTTGGATTGGGTCGTTGGCGACACTTTGGGAACCAGTCGCCGCTTTAAGCGCTGCGCTTTGAAGGGCGTTAAGGCATACAACATCGCCTCTTTGCCTTGACTGCCTGCGGTTTCAATACCCAGGTTCACCAGACCCGTAGGACGCATCAACAGTGGCTGTGCCACTTTGACGTTTTGTATCTTGTCCAATGGGATGGCTTGGGTGGTGCGGAACAATACGCCACTGTGAAGGCGGAAAATCTGGTTACTGCGGTCGAGAACAAAGCGAAAACGCAGCCACTTTAATACGGCGCTAAGGGCAATGAGCCCCGCCAGTGCGTATACACCATAATAGAGCCATTGGGGTTCAATGCGATCGGTAATGTCGCTTAAAAGTAGCGGGATCAAATAGATGGCATTTCTCAGCAGATCGATAATGCTGCGAGCGCCAAAGGAGACCATGGCCCAAGGATGCAGCCGTTGCCAGTTAAGGCTGTTATCCATTTTGATCGCCTATCTGCTGCATCAGGTGTTGCCTTAGCCTTTCACCTTCCCCTTTGGTTAGCCCGTAGATGGTGATTTCAGCCATAGGAGAGCCCGCACTGAATCCCTTTAGGGTGCAGTAATCAAAGTACTTTGCAATTGGCCCTTGAGATAAGGTTACGTGCTGGAGGCGGCTTAGGGGCAAACAGGTGTGGCTGCGCCACCAAACGCCCTCTTTGACTACGATGTCTTGCGGCCGCAAAGCAAAACCCAATGAGCGGCAGTAGGCTCGGCCGTACATCACCACGATGGGAATCAGTAACCAGAGGGGAAGGCCGATGTAGAGCAGGGTGGTGGCTTCGGCGCTGCGGTGAAACAGCATAAACCCAATAACCCCCAACAGAGGCAAAGCGCTGAAAAGTCCATTTTGCCAGCTCATGATCTTGATGTAGCGGTTACTAACGCCTTGATATTGAACCTGCTGCAGCGGGATCCATTGATCCTCTTCAAGAGGAGAGTTCAGTTGATTCAATGAGTTATCTTCCTTTGATCCGATAAAGCTCAAGTTAGCACATCCTAAGTAGGAGATCCTCTGATAGTTACTGGATTTAACTCGTTAGCCGCGCGATTTTTCTACGAGTAAGGGGGGCTTTTTTGATGGCGCTGGACAGTTAGTTTGCGTACCGCCTGCGCGAAGTGCGAAGGCTACGGACTCTACGCCTCCGCCGCCTGATGCTGTGCAGGGCTATGCATTGATGACGAAGCCACGATTTTGTTACGGCCGGAGGCTTTCGCTTGATACATGGCGGCGTCGGCCCGTTCGTATATGGAGGTTAAGCTGTCGGTATCCTTAAAATCCGTAATGCCAATGCTGGCGGTGATGTAACCTGATATGGATGAGTCTGGGTGAGGAATCGCGGCATTGGCGATGGCGCTGTTGATGTCTTTGGCGATCATCAACGCGCGATTTAACGTGTTGGCAGGCATGATGATGGCGAACTCTTCGCCGCCAATTCGAGCCACGGTATCTTTCTCTGGATCACATCTTTTTTCGAGAATATTGGCGATGGCTCTCAAGCATTGATCCCCTGCTGGGTGGCCCATGGAGTCGTTATATTGCTTGAAAAAGTCGATATCGATGATGCCAATTGAGAGAGGCGTTCCGGTGTGTTTGGCATGAGAGATGGCGGCGGTTAACTCGAAATTAAAACCACGGCGATTTTGAATTTTGGTTAATTCATCCAATTGAGAGGTTAACTCGAGGTCTTCAATCGTTCTTATTTTTTCAATGAATTGACTTTCAATATTGGTGATGAATTTTTGAATGGTTGTATAAAACACAATCACAAGAAAAGGGAACTTCAGGGCGCTGACTGCAATATCGAGTGCGCCTATATTGGGCTCAAGGGAAGTCAGATAGATATAAAAGCTTGAGGTTGGAAGTAAACCGCAGGCTAAAACCGCTCGGTTTACGTTCCACCCCATTAACATCACTAAAAATGCGATCAGCAGTACTTTCTGAGCGCTGTCAGTATCGCTCCACGTAATACTGACAAAATGCGCCAGCAGGACGAGACTGGCAGTCAGAGCCAATGCCGTTAAGCACCATGATAGGGTGGTGCCGTCTCGCGCCCTCAGATGGATAAAACCAGCATGGCCTAATAGGGCAATGACGGCGGTGACCATCAGGGTGATGCTGCCCTTAAAAGAGTGGTAGGTAGAATCAACGAGAAAGTAATAACCTACAGTTATGTAGAGAATAAATGCCGTTGCTGATACCCATAGGTATCCATAACAGATCATTTGATGGCGTATTTTTGAAATCGCCGGATCAATGATGTTGTTAACAGCTTGTTTATTCTTGGTCATGTTGGTTAACGTTCCCCTGAATGATATTCTGCCCGTTGTCGATAATATACCCTCTTTTGTGATTGTTGGCGGAGATTTTTAATTTTTCACAGATCTAATTTTTGAGATTGGTTATTCATTAACCAAGATTCGATAAAGTCGAGAAATAGTCTCAGCTTTCGGGTCATCCGTTCTTTATGAGAGTAGACACCGTGAAGGGACATGGTGCCAAAGTCGTAATTTGGCATTAGGTCGATAAGGGTGCCATTGGCCAGCTCTTGCTGCACGTCTACTGCCGCTATTCGGGCAATGCCCAGTCCCGCCAGAATGAAATCTCGCCGCGCTTGGGAGTTGTCGGTGATGATGTCGCCCTTAATCGGCACTTCAATCAGTTCCCCTTGATGACCTACGTTAAGCCGATTTGGGTTGCGAGACATCCGGTGAATGATCCAGTTATGGCTGCTGAGATCGGAGATGCGCTCGGGGGTGCCATAGCGCTCTAGATATTCCGGTGACGCACATAGATGATATGGGCATTTAAGAACCTGCTTGGCAAACAGGTTACTTTCCATCAGGGGGCCAAAACGAAACGCCAAATCGATGTTTTCTGCGACCAGCTCTTGTACCTGATCGGTCATTAGCATCTCAATGTGCAGCTTGGGGTAGCGCTTTTTAAAGGCGATGATGGCTGGCACGATGTGACGAACCCCAAAGTTAGCGGTGCAAGTGACCTTCAGCGTGCCGGAAACTTCCTGCTTGAGTTCCCGCAGTCGCTCCTCCGCTGAGAGCACTTCCGCCTGAATGCGAACGCAGCTTTGAAAATAGTCCCGACCCGCTTCGGTGAGGCTCAAGGTGCGGGTTGAACGATTGAGTAGCTGGACGTCTAACCGACTTTCAAGTTGTTTTACCTGTTGGCTGACTGCGGCTTTAGACAAATTGAGTCGCCGCGCGGCGGCGGTAAAGCTGCCTTGCTGCACAACGGTAGCAAACAGCGTCATGGCGTCTGTGGTTGAGCGCATCGGGAATTGCTCCATTGTTAAGATTTTCTTTACAGTGTTATAGCAAAACTTGGCATTTACAGACAATGGTCACGGAGTACAATGCCAAACATGGAAATTAGGCAACCGACTTGGAGTAGGCCTGTGAACAACTTCGATTATCAAAATCCGACTCGCATTCTTTTTGGTGAAGGCGAGATCGCAAACATCAAAAACGCCATCCCTCAGGGGGCGAAAGTGCTGGTGCTTTATGGCGGTGGCAGCATCAAAGCCAACGGCGTGTATCAGCAGGTGGTTGACGCCCTTGCTGGATTTGAATGGTTGGAACTAAGTGGAATCTCTCCGAACCCGAAATACGATGAGCTGATGCCAGCCGTTGAGCTGATCAAGCGTGAAAATATCGATTTCTTGTTGGCGGTAGGGGGAGGCTCTGTCGCCGATGGCACCAAGTTCATTGCCGCAGCAGCCAAGTTTGAAGGTGATGATCCTTGGGATATCTTGGCTAAGCGCGCTCCAGTGACCGATGCGCTGCCTCTTGGCACCATTTTGACGCTGCCAGCGACCGGCTCTGAAGCCAACGGTAACTCAGTGGTGACCCGCGGCACCGATAAGCTGTCGTTTAACTCGCCTCTGGTTTATCCGGCATTCTCGGTGCTGGATCCAACCACCACCTACACCCTGCCTGCGCGTCAGGTTGCCAATGGCGTTGTGGATGCCTTTGTTCACACCATCGAGCAGTACCTAACTTACCCTGTAAACTCCCCAATCCAGGATCGCTTTGCCGAATCTCTTCTGCTGACCCTGATTGAAGAGGGGCCTAAAGCCATGGCCGATGTGGGTAAGCCTGCAGAGGAACAGAACTACGACGTTCGAGCCAACGTCATGTGGGCGGCGACACTGGCGCTAAACACCTTGATTGGCAAAGGCGTGCCTCAGGACTGGGCGACTCATATGATTGGTCATGAACTGACCGCCACACTGGGGCTGGATCACGCGCAAACCCTGGCGATCATCCTGCCAAGCTTGATGAATGAGCAGCGCGAAGGGAAGCGCGAAAAACTGCTGCAGTTTGGTGAGCGTGTATGGAACATCACCGAAGGCGATGAGAGCACTCGCATCGATGCCACCATTGCTAAGACCCGTGAATTCTTCGAAACCATGCAGGTGAAAACTCGCATCAGTGACTACGGGTTTGGCGCTGAGTCAGTGGATAAGATCATCGACCAGTTAGAGCGTCATGGCATGACCAAATTGGGCGAGCGCGGTGATATCGACATCGCCAAGAGCCGCGCCATCGTTGAAGCCGCGGTTTAATTCAGGCCCTAGAGAAACCGAAAAGTCCGAGCCCACATTGGGCTCGGGCTTTTTCTGTTAGGGACAGGGTGTGCGCCGAGTCATAGGGCAACCACTGCAGTAGGGCACGTCCTCCAGTCGAAATCGAAGGCAGCAGCCTCGGCGTTGTCCTTGGCGTGGTGGCGGCAACAGCAACCCTTGCATTGGCTCCGAGTTTCTTAAATCGCGCGTATAGAGCATCGATTGTCTTAACTGTTGGGCTTGCTCGCTCCCTTGTTGTTGCCAGAGCCAGTCTAGAATTGCCGCCACGTTGCCATAAAAGATGCGCGGAGTTAGCCCGGACAGGCTCGCTAAACAGTGGATAACCGGTTCAACCCAAGTTTCCATCACGTCGGTCATTATCTCGTGTGGCGTCAGTAGACTGCGTTGCCATTGGGCTTGAAATGCCACTGGTTGACCCGATTCAAATTGGGCTTGCAAACTCTTTGGTTTCATCTGGAATCGGTGGTTGATTGGCACCACGGCAGCGAGCGCCGCAGGCGGAAGCATTAGCCCAAAATACCATTGTGACCATAGGGATGCCGCGGACTGCATCAGTTGGTGTTGATTTTGTTCGTTTCTATCTTGATTAAAGTGATGGACGGCCTTTTTAATCGTTAACTTACTGGTAAAGGGGAGCCAGTTGTGGTGTTGATCTGCTTGCCACACCGATTCACAGTGCTCGGCGTAGCGACTCAATAACCGATGAACCGACACTGGAATCTGTGTTTTGGATAGCGGTGTGCCTAATTTCGCTTTAGCATCAGCCATAACAGGTATGGACCTCCAAGTAAGGTTGTGACCAATCCTGCCGGCAGTTGCCATGGGTAAATGAGGTATCGGCCAACCCAGTCGGCGCTGATGAGCAGGGCCATGCCAATCGGCATTGCCAAAATCAATTGATGCTGCAAACTGGCCGCACCAAGTTGACGGGCGATGTGGGGTGCCATCAGGCTGACAAAACTCATTGGCCCCACCGCCAAAGTCGCAGCTGCGCTGCAGGCTGCCACCAGAATCAACAGGGCTAAGCGAGAGCGATTAGGGGCAAAACCACTGTTTCGACTGATGCTGTCTCCCAGTGCAATGGCTTGTAGAGGGCGACGTGCGATCAAAACCAACATCAGCAATAGGGCTGCGGCTAGGGCGCAACTCAGTGCCAGAGAGGGAGAGACGCGATAGGTTGAGCCGCTTAACCAACTCATCAGGGCCACCGCTCTAGGATCCCCACTGGCGGTCATTAAGACCGCCAGGCCTTCCATCAATGCGGTTAGGGCGATGCCGGCTAAGATAAGGTGGCTGGCTTGATACTGAACTCGATGGCTCAAGGCAATGATCATTCCCAAAGCGATTAAGGCACCGAACGTGGCTCCCATAAGCTGAGCGGCGAGGCTGGCGGTGCCCAATCCGATCATCACTACGGCGATGCCAATCGCCGCCCCCGAGCTCACACCGAGCAGCTCTGGGCTGGCCATTGGATTTGCCAACAGTCTTTGCATGATGACGCCGGATGCGGCTAATAATAGACCTGCGCAGCCTGCTGCAGTCACCCTAGGCCAGCGCCAAGGCAATAATTCTCCATTGTCCAGTGACCAGCCTTGCAGTCCAAAGCCTGAGTAGAGTGCGGCAAGGGTTGCCAAGATCGTAAAGGCCATCGCCCCGAAGACTAACGCTTGCGGATGAGGGTGGTGCCAACTTTGATGGTGGTTGGTTTCCAGTTGTGGGGATAGCTTGGGCAATCGAGCTAATAGCAGCATCAACAGTGGCGCACCAAATAGGCCAGTAACCGCACCCGTTGGGATTTGGCTTCCAGAAATAGGCCCAACAAGCTGCAGGCAGAGATCGACGCCCCAAAGCGTCAGCGCGCCTAGTAGTGGTGACCACAGTAACTGATGCCCGAATCGATTGCAGCCGCAAAGCCTTGCTAGTGCGGGGGCTGCAAGTCCGATAAAGCCGATAACACCAACCTCGGCGACCACAATCGCGCTGAGGATTGCGGCTAATGTTAAGGTGGCGATGCGTAGGGTTCCCAACCTTACCCCAAGCGCGCTGGCGGCTTGCTCACCAAGACTGAGCAGGGACAATGGGCGAATTAGTACGGTTGCTCCTAGGGTCGCTGCGGCTAGAGTCAGGGCTAGCGTTTGGGCGGATTGCCAGCCATTTTGAACCAAAGAGCCTCCCCCCCAGATGAAGACACTGGCGAGTTGATCGTGCCGCATTAACAGCAGCGCAGAGCTGGCTGCGCCACAGTAAAGGCTAAGCAACAATCCTGCGAGCACCACTGCTAATGGTGAAAACTGCCGTCTCGAGGCGAGTGCCAGAGCCAGCGCCGCTGCAGCCAATGCGCCTATGATGGCGATGCTGTTGCGGCCAATTACCAATAGGCTTGGTGCGTATAGAGTGGCTAGAGTCAGACTCAGCTGGGCTCCGGCGGAGACACCAAGGGTGGATGGCGAAGCCAGCGGATTGCGAAGGCACTGCTGCATGAGGCATCCGCTGAGCCCGAGTAGCGCTCCCGCAATCAGCGCCACCGCCTGCCGAGGCGCCCAGCTGTATTGCAGCAGTAGTGTCTGCCAGTTTGTGGGGCTGACCTCCCACAGGGAGTCTAGAGAAAGCCCTGCTAGGTTGTGCTGTATTGACGCGGCTGTCATCAGGGCGATGGCCAATAATAGCGCGGTCATGAGTCGAGAGGCATGGTTCATTTGGCCTCCTCGGTCAACGCATTTACGACTAGCGTGGCCATACGTTGTGCGGATGGTAAGGCCCCAAACATCAGCACGACGGGTACCTTGTGGAAGCGTTTTTGCTGATACCAGGTTTGGTGTTGCCACAAAGGCGTCAGGCTAACGTTGTTGATGCCACCGTCGGGCAGCGGTTCGAGAAATAATACGCTGGCGCTGGTATTGGCATTTAGGGCATCAATGCTCTGGGCGCTAAAGCCCCAAGTGTTGGTAGGCTGTTGCCACGCATTGATGATTCCCAGGCGTTGAAGAGTGGCCTCGCCGAGGCTGTTGTCACCATAGATCCACAGGTGACGGTCATCGTGCAAACGCACCATATACAGTGGCGGCGAAATCGTGGTTTCAAGTCGCTTTCGTTGTTGTTCAAAGTGGCTGAGGGTATCCGCTATCAGGGCTTCAGCTTCGCGATTAAGCCCCAATATTTGCCCTAGCTCACGCGTCATCCGCTCCGCCTTGGTGATGGCATCACCGGTTGATTGATAGATGGAGAGACTGTGCACTGGTGCAATCTGGCTAAGAAGCTCAGTGAGATGCCCCTGGTAGGGGGTAATCAAGATGAGATCCGGTTTCAGTTCGGCCAGTAACTCCAGATTAGGCTCGTTGGCACCGCCAAGATCGACCATGTGTTCTGGAAGTCGGGGGTGTTCAACCCAGCGCCGATAACCATCGATGTCGGCGATGGCGATAGGGGGGAGCCCCATAGCGATGAGCGTAGTGGTGGTGGCGTAATCCAGAGATACGACTCGTTTTGGCAGGGTGGGAGATCCCCAACTGGCAGCGCAGAACCACAATAGTATTAAGGGCAGTAATCGTGATTTCATCGCAGTATTCCTACAGGCGGCTGCCCTTGGCGCTTAATTACCTCCATCGGCACGTCATAGATCTGCTGTAAGATCTCTGGCTGCATCAGTTGTTCTGGCGTTCCTTCAGCCACCAGCTTTCCGCCTTTTAGGGCCAATAAGTGGTGACAAAATCGAGCCGCCATATTGATGTCGTGGATAATGATAACGATGCATTTGCGCTGTTGTTCTGCAAGTCGCCGTATCAGGGCCAAAACCTCAAGCTGGTGGCCCGGATCCAGTGCTGATGTGGGTTCATCGAGCAGCATCACTTCGGTTTGCTGAGCGACCAGCATCGCCAGCCACAATCGCTGTCGCTCACCTCCGGAGAGGGACGCCATATCGGCATGCATCAGCGTTTGAGTATTGGTCATTGTTATTGCCTGCTCTATGGCATCCTGATCGTTGTGACTTTGTCGTCCAAGTAGCCCTTGCCAGGCATATCGACTCATCGCCAGCAGTTCGTGACCTAGCATGCCTTCAACACTAGGAAGGTGCTGAGGCAACAGAGCAACGCGGCGGGCAAATGCGCGGGTTTGCCACTGTTCAAGAGGGCGGCCATCAAAAAGGCATTGTCCCGTCGTTGCTTCCATCTGGCGCCCCAACACCTTCATGAGTGTTGATTTACCAGAGCCATTATGGCCAATAAGGCCGTAGACCTTACCGGGCAGTAGAGACAGTGTTAGCGGATGCACCAGGGATCTGCGATCGATGCTAACTCCCATGTCATTGAGCTCAAACAGAGTGTTAACCGGAGCTTTAGCGGGGTCAGCCACAGGGCTGACCACAGTGAAAAGGTGACGCTTAGCCATCAATTAGCCTCATTGCCTTCGCCCTTGGGGCCAAAGGCGGCGATGGGATTGACCAGTTGGCCTTGAAACTGGAGGCTGCCCGCGGGATCGGCTAGGTCGACCATCTGTTGGTTGTTGGCCAGCTGCAAGCGGTTAAGGCAGGAGTGTTCAAAATGATCGCTGAAGAGATCGTAACGACGAAACTGCTCACTCAATTGAGGCTGACTGGCTTGGTAGCTCAGGATGCAATCGGCAACGCTACTCCAGAACTCAGTTTCGTGGAAGTCCAGTTGGCGATGAAGAAGCGCCGATAGGTAACGGAAAAAGCCGTCGAAGATGTCGGTTTGAATCGACAGCGCCTTGAGCTCATCAGGCACATCAACGGCAATGCGGGCAATGCTTGGCGCGAGTACGGCGTCTTTGTTTAGTACCGCGCACTCCTCGGCAATGTCTTTCATAAAGCAGTATTTAGGAGTGTGGTTTTCTAGCACCAAAATCAGGTTTTCACCATGGGGCATGAACACCAAATCGTGGGCGTAGAAGCAGTGCAGCAGTGGCGTGAGATAGGCGTGAAGGTAACGCTCTAACCACTGTTTAGGAGGTAATCCAGATGCCTGAATCATCGCGACTACCAAGGAGCGGCCATCGTTGCCACAATGCAGCAGGCCGGCCATGGTCATCAGACGCTCTGTGTCTTCGAGTTTAGGGATGGGACTTTCTCGCCACAGCGCCGATAGCATTTTGTGCTGAGCGTCTCCCTTAGGAAGCCATTTTTGAAGCTGTGGACGTCGATAGCCTACGGCGGCGATCTCTTTGAGGACGCTAAAGCCGTTGGCATGCAATACTGGGTCGTGCTCAATTAGGGCAGCAATCCAGTCATTGATGGCAGGCGTCGCGTCCATGTAATCGGCAGACAGGCCACGAATAAAGCCCATGTTCAGGATCGAGAGTGCTGTTTTCACGTAGTGACGGTTAGGATGGTTACGGTTAAACAGCGTTCGGATCGATTGTTGAGGTTGATAATGGTCTTCACCAATCCCTAAGTACACCAGATCGTTGCTGGCTAGATCGGCGGCGAAGCCCATGGCTATTTTGTTGTGCCATTGCCATGGGTGTACCGGAATAAAACAATAGTCGCTGGCGTTGAGCTGGCGTTCGGCGAGCATCTGCTCGAATAGCCCAAGCTGTGTTTGCCCCAACTCTTGTTGCAGCAGTTGGGCTTCTGACAGGGTTTTGCTGGTGCTAATAACGCAATGTTCCCGCCGGGCGGCCAGCCAAATTACCTGAAACTGGCTACCTGCTTCTGGAGCAAAATCGTTGAAGTCTTGTTGACCAAAACCGATACGACCGTTATTGGCGATGAAGGCGGGGTGGCCTTCACTCATGGCCGCTTCCAGTGCTTGAAAATCGGCATTTATCAGGGTGTCGACCTCGCGTTCACCATGGGAGAGCTTATAGGCGCTCGCTCTTAAGGTGCTGGCGATCTCTTCCAAATAGAGCGGCAGTTGACGGTCATTGATACCTAAAACGTGTTGAAACTCGCCGATAAAGGCGATGGCATCTAAAGCTTGAGTGCCATCTTGGCTTCGTTTTTCGATGCTGTCTGGTTCAATCAACCAATGTTCCAAGGCCAATCGCTCTGCGCTAAAGCGATAATGGCCGGCATCAAAATCTATCTGGTAGCGGTCATCGCCAAGAGTTGTTGGTTGGAATAGGCGCTCGTGGCAGCCCTCACTGATGGCTTTGGCGATCAGGTGGCGGTTGGCGTGCTGCCAATTGGCGGTGGTAAGAAAATCGGTGGAGTGATTCATTGAGTTCCGAGTCCTTGGAGTGTGTTTTAAAGCCAATGATTGATGTCTTTGGCGGGTTAAAAACGCCAGATAGGCGTGTTTGTGCGCTAGCTTCAGTACGCGTTGGTAACGGAAGCCAGCTTGAGCGTTGAGTCGGTGAATGGCGCTGTTGTTGGCGTCAGGCTCAACAACAATGCGCTCGATGTGGGAATGGCAAAAAATAAACTGGATCAGACCATGGAAGACCTGCTTTCCAAAACCGGATATTGCGGGCTGCGGCGGGCCTAACAGAATGTGCATGCCGATGTCGCCCGGTTGCACAGGATAGTGTTGCCCAACGGCGTCCCTATTAGGGTTATAGAGTTCAAAAAGGGCTTTTGGGGTGCTGTCAATTTCAGCGACCAATAATTGGCTGTGTCCAGAGAGTTGAGTATATTCTTCGATCACTTGTTGCTGGTCACATCCTTGCATCCCCCAAAAGTGTGCGTAGTCTTGATTGACCCAGCTGGTTAGCCATGGGCTGTCATCGACAATGGAGAAATGACGAAGGCTAAGCTGCTGGCCACTGGATAAGGTTAATGAGAATTTATCGGGATTGAGGCTCGGTGCAGCCGTTGCTTTGGTGCGGAGCTTAGCGGTGGTCACAGTGAGACTCCTTTAAGTTGGTAGGGAGTGGGGTAATAAACCAGCGTTTGAATAGGAGCATGGTGAGCAGGAAGCCGGCGCCGGCAATGAGAAAGGTTGCTTGATGACCCAGTGATAACAGCAGTTCGCCAGCGGCATAGGCACCCACAAGAACACCAAGGCTTTGGAACAGGTGCAATAGGCTAAAGTCTCGACCATAGTCTTCCGCGCGGCTGAGGGCGAAAATCTTCAAGTCCAGTTTTACGGTGGCATGGAACAGGGCCCAGCCATAAAGCAAACGGCCTGCGATTACCCAATGGCCCTCAGGTTGTGCTTGCAGCATAAACCCCAGTGCTCCGATCAACAGGGCCGCTGGGATCCTTCCCAGAGCCACAAGCCAAGGAGGCTGTTGTGGTGACCGCTCAAGCAGTAACGCGGCAATGGCGATGGCGGCAGGGATGGCGAAAATGGCCGCCGCTCCCACCTCACTGGAATCTGGAGACAGCTGATGCCAATACTCAACGAAGAATGGGCGAATCAGATAGGCACTGAAATAAAATAGCCACATGACCAGTGCCAATTGCCCTTTGGCTAACGACCATACTGGATTCGCTGAGACCGAGGTTGCCGGTGTTGGCTCCGGGGTGGGACGAACACGCCAGATCAACCAGCCACATACCAGTGTTTGCAAGCCATCACCAACGGCCATCCACACAAAGGCATGGGTGGGGTCCGATAACTGCAATATGCTGCCGCCGAATAGGGCGCCGACAATGGCACCTAGGTGCACCACCACAGACAGTAAACCCACAGTGTGAGCTTGTTTTGAGCTGCTCTCTAAAGTCAATAAGTAGGGGTACACCAGCAGATAACTGGCTTTAAACAGCACCATCAGCCACCCGAGTAGCAACAGCGTATTCAACGTCTCTGCACTGGCGCAGGTCAGGCTGGCGAACAGTGCTGCCAGTTGCGAGATCATTAGCACTGGCAAGGTACCAAACTGCCGAGCAATTCGTGCCCATAGCGGCAGAGTGAGAATCACAATCAGGCAGCTGACCGCAAGATAACGGCTCGTCACTCGAGGATCACTGACGCCAAATACCGTCTCAAAGTAATGGGGGTAAAACGGCAACAGCATGGTGTCACTGATGACCGCAAATGCGGTCACCGTTATCAGAGCCCATTTGGCTGTTTGGTTTGGAGTCACGAATTGACTCCATTTAGTCCAAACTGTTGAAAAGCGATTTTTCGTTCTATGGGGTAGGGCTGCCATCCCAACAGTTGCTGCAGAAGTACGCTGTTTCGATAACAGGCCATCCCCAGATCTGGCGTGACAAACCCGTGGGTATGAAGCTCAGCATTTTGCACAAACAATCGTTGTTGGTCATCGATGGCATAGTGGCGACTAACGGCAAGGCGCTCTTGCCCATCCCAGTTGATTTGATCGGCGATGCCGCTCAAAAATCCCGGTAGGGCGCCGCGATAGCCAGTCGCAAAGATTAAAGCTCGGGTGGAAAGACTTCCGTGACTTTGCTGCTCTTGATGTCGCAGTTGCAGTTGGTAGCCGTTATCTTGGCGTTCAATCTTATCCACCGACGTGCTGGTCATCAGTGTTACTTTGGGCGCTTGATGCAGATCCATCTCGTACAGACGATCGAAGATGTCATTGATGAGATCGGCATTGATGCCTTTATAGAGATTTTGCTGCTGAGCGAGCAAATGCTCTCGAGTTTGTTCAGGCAGTTGGTGGAAATAATCCACGTACTCAGGAGAGGTCATCTCCAGAGTTAACTTACTATATTCGAGAGGGAAATAGCGGGGAGAGCGGCTGATCCAATCCAGATGAAAGTCTCCCTGGCGTTGCTCTTCGAGTAGGTCGTAAACGATCTCTGCGGCACTTTGACCGCCGCCAATAACGCTGATTCTGGGTTGGGTTAACAGCTGTGATTTCCAATTCAGGTAGTCACTGGAATGGATTGCATGGTCGCCTAGAGCATCGCAACCCTCGGGTATATGCGGGATAGGCCCTGTGCCCAGTACCAGCTTTTTAGCTAAGAACTGATCGGTTTCTCCATTAACCGGGTTAATCGTGTCGATGCAATAGTGTTGCTGTTTATTGTCAAATTCTACTTGGATGACGCGGGTATCAAACTTTAGGTTGCTTAGCTGACGGCACACCCACTGGCAATAGAGGTTGTATTCGCGGCGAAGAATGAAAAAATTCTCGCGAATGTAGAAGCGATATAATTTGCCCTGCTGTTTGAGGTAGTTCAAAAAACTATAGGGTGAGGTTGGGTCCGCCAAGGTCACCAGATCCGACATAAAGGGCGTCTGAAGGTGGGTTCCTTCCAGCATCATTCCTGGGTGCCAGTTAAATTCGCTTCGCTGTTCTAAAAATAGCGCGTCGGCGTTCTCCAGCGGTTGGGTCATTGCCGCAAGGCTTAAATTGAACGGTCCTAGACCAATGGCAATAAAATCATAAACTTTCATGGTGCTTCCTACAGGGTTTGTGGCTGGCGCTGCAATGTGTGGCCGTAGTGGCAAATCTTGTGAACCACGTTATGGATGGCTTTGATGTCGCTGGCAGGGTTTAGCAGAGTGAATTTTAAATATTGCCGACCCTGATAGCGTGTGGCGGCGATGACCGCCTCCCCCTGTTTAGACAGTTGTGCCTGTATGGCTAGGTTTAGGGCATCAATCTCGTCGGCCGTATTGCCGACATTGGGTAGGAAGCGAAACACTAAGGTGCTGATTTGAGGCTGATGTACTACTTCCAGCTCGGGATGAGACAGCAACAACCAATAGACTTGTCGAGTTAGGTGAAGTAACTGATCAAATCCTTGGCCGATGGCTTTTGCACCGAGCACTCTTAAGGTTAGCCACAGTTTCAACGCATCGAATCGGCGGGTGGTTTGCAGACTCTTATTGATAAGATCTGGGATGCCTGCTTGTTGCTGTCGTAATGGATTTAGATACTCGGCGTGATAGGTCAGGCAACCGAGTTGGCTGGCGTCTTTAACCATGAAGCCGCTGCAGGCCACTGGTTGAAAGAACGATTTGTGATAATCCACGGTGACCGAATCTGCACGGTCGATGCCATTGAGTTTATGAGAGAACTTCTCTGATACCAGTAACCCTCCACCGTAGGCTGCATCAACATGCATCCAGATATTGAGGCTTTCGCAAAGGGCGGCAATACCATGCAGAGGATCGATGCTACCAAAGTCAGTTGTGCCAGCCGTGGCCACAATGGCCATGGGGATCAGTCCCTGCTGGCTTGCTTGCTCCAGTTTGAAGGTCAGATCGTGCAGATCCATTTTTTGAAATCGATCGGCTTTCACCGTCACCACCGCATCAAACCCTAACCCCAGCATTGACGCGGCTTTTTGCACACTAAAGTGGCTGAGTTCGGAGGTGTAGATTCTCAGTTTATTGGCTTCTGGCGGCAGCCCCTGTTGATGAGGGTCCCATTGCCACTGTTGCTGGCAGATTCGGTGGCGAGCAAGAAGCATTGCCATTAAATTGGATTGACTTCCTCCTGAGGTGAACACTCCATCGGCGAGTGTTTTCCAACCGATTTTGTTGCAAGTCCAGTCGATTAGGGCTTGCTCAATTAGGGTGGCGCCCGCACTTTGATCCCAAGTCTCTACCGCGGTATTGAGGGCCGAGGCGATGGCCTCACCAACAAGGCTGGGTAAGGTGACTGGGCAATTGAGATGAGCCAGATAATCGGAGTGATGAAAGTGAACGGCGTCATTGAGATAGAGGCGGTTGAGTTCATCTAAGGCTGGCCGCCACTGGCCTAGCGGGGTGTCGAGATCGATTTGAAGAAATTGCTGGCTTAGGGCTTCCACCGAGATGCCGGTAAAGGCGCGGTCGGTACTTCGAATGTGTTGGCTAATTTGTTCAACGGCTTGCGCCATTAACGCTTGGTATTGATGTTGGCTATTGGCCGTAAATAGCGACTCTTTGAGAGTAGGAGAGAAGTCCGTTTCATTCGTGCTAGAGATCGCAGCACTTAATTTGTCCATTTGTTACCTCTTCATTGAGACTGCGAATGAGTTCCGTTATCATTCGCACTTATGTTAAATAAAATTCACTAAAGAAATCAATGGATGAGGGATAGAGAATGAATGGATATCAGTCGCGTCAACAGTCAAGACTTTGGATGGCCATGTTGCCAGCGATCTACCAGATTGCAGTGCCGACATCTGCGCATGCTCAGGAGGATGGCCGTGGTGATGACAGCAACATCGAAGTTATCGAGGTTCACGGAGCTGCCTATCGAACCACAGGCACCAAATCGTCTTTACGACCGCTAGAAGCTCCGATGAGTTTTGAGGTTTATGATCGCGAATTATTGGATCGTAGGCAGGTGGACACGGTTAATGAAGCTTTGCGCTACGTACCTGGAGTGACAGCTGAAAACCGCAGCAGCGTTAATATTTTTGACCAATATACCGTACGTGGATTTGAGACCTATCGTAATTTTTATGATGGCCTACCTTTGCAATACAACGGGTTATGGAATTTAGCGCCTCAAGTGGATGCGTATGCGACCGAGAGCATCGAGATTCTAAAGGGCCCCACGTCTGTACTTTACGGCGCAGCGCCTCCGGGAGGCATGGTGAATCAGGTGGCGAAAAAGCCTCAGTCTGATGCGATGACCGAAGTGCGTGGCAGAGCTGGCAGCAACAGCTTGTATGAGGTGGCATTGGACTCAACCGGTGCCCTGAGTGATTCGGTAAATGGTCGAGTGATCGCCTTGTATCGGGATCGCGATGGTCAGCAGCAAACGACTAAAGAGGAGCGTCGTTTTATTGCCCCATCCATTACTTGGGAGTTAGGTTCGCAGACCAATCTTGAATTAAGTGCTTACTATCAGGACGATCCGTCGATGGTACCCTCGACGCCCCTGACTTCGGTGGGTACGGTTTACAGCGCACCCTATGGCAAGTTAGACAGTGATGCTTATGCCGGAGATGCGAACTGGAATCAATTTGACCGACAGGTGTTGATGCTGGGCTCCAAGTTAAATCACCAGTTCAGTGATAGCGTCGAATTTTTGCAAAACTTCCGTTACACCGACGGGGACGCTTATCAGCGAAATATGTATAACTATGGTTTGGCAGCGGATCAACAAACTTTGATCCGCAGTGCTTACTTTACCGATGAAGCCATTGATGGCTATGTGATTGATAACCAAATCTCGTGGCTGGTTAGCGTTGGTCAAAGCGAGCATAAACTGCTGTTTGGGGTTGAATACAGCAGCCTTGATTCCAAAGTGACGTATGGCGATACACTGGGGCAAGCAACTCCTGGGTTAGATCTTGCCAGCCCCAACTACCGATTAATTGATGCTGCCAGTTTGCCGGTGGATTTTTACCAACAGAAAAATGATATTGAGCAGACCCAGTTAGGCATCTACTTGCAGGATGAGATTCGCTTCGAGTCGCTGACGATTGTTGCTGGTGCTCGCTGGGACAAGTACGAGAGTACGGATACTGCACAAAATAACTATGCGGGTACTGAGTATGGCAGTGTCACAGAGATCGATCAGGATGAACTCAGTGCTCGAGTGGCAGCCATCTATACCTTTAATAATGGTGTTGCGCCCTATGTGAGTTATTCAGAATCCTTCGAGCCAGTTTCTGGTGTCGACAGCAATACTGGTAATGCCTTCGAACCAACAACCGCAAGCCAGTGGGAAGTTGGCCTTAAATACCAAAGCAACTCAGCGGCGACCACCTTGACCTTGGCTGCATTCGATATAACCAAAAAGAACGTAGTGGTTAATACACCGGACTTTGGCAAATACACTCAAAATGGCGAAGTGCAGTCCCGAGGCATTGAATTGGCTTGGGATCAGCAGGTGTTAGAGAATCTGGATTTCACCTTTAACTACAGCTATCTGGATGCTGAAGTGACCGACAATCCACTCAATACCGCATTGGAAGGTAAGACTCCTATTTGGGTTGCAGATCAAACGGCATCGGCTTGGCTGGATTACTACCCAATGCCTGAAGTGCAATTGAGTACCGGTGTTCGTTACGTTGGTGAAACTCAGTTAGATGCGATGAATACTGATAGGGTTCCCTCTTACACTCTTTGGGACATGGCGGCATCGTATGACATAAGCGAACAGTGGACGGTAAACGTGTCGGCGAGCAATTTGTTTGATAAGCGTTATGTGGGAGCCTGCTTTGACAGCAACAATTGTTGGATGGGAGCGGAACGTAATGTTGAAGCTTCGATCTCTTATCACTTCTAACATTGCTTCGTACTAAGGTATCCGCAGCCTGGCCATGTAGCCAGGCTGTTTGTTTATGGCATCGTGGTATGGAGATTAAGCTTGAGACGCCTGTTGAAGAATGCGTTTTGATTGAGGCGATGTCGCGTCGGCGTTGTTGCGGTTTTGCTGGGCAACAAACTGAGCAAAGTCGGGAATAGCTAATGGTTTAGAATGGAAATAACCCTGGGTTAGAGCGATGTTTCTCGTTTTTACGAACTCGAGTTGCTGTGCGGTTTCAATGCCTTCTGCCACTAGTCGCACGTTTAGAGATTTCGCCAGTTGGCAGATGTTATCCACGATGCTGCGTTTTAGAGAGGGTTTCTCGACGCCAATAATAAAGCTTCGGTCAATTTTGATCTGATCCACTTTGATCGCCTGTAGCGTTTCCAGATTGGAAAAGCCGGTGCCAAAGTCATCCACTGAGACTTGCACCCCAAGAGCGCGAAGTTGGTCGACATTTTTAGCCAAGTTATCTAAGTTGCCCACACTTTTTTCGGTGATCTCCACGGTAAACCAAGGCAAGTAACGCTCAGGAACATGTCGATTAAGGTTTCGCTTCATGAACCCGCTTTCAATGTCTTCGGGGAAGGTATTGATGGCGACACGAACCTTACCCAGTAGGCCATGAAGTTTAAGCTCTTTAATCGCGGTTCGGGTCACCGATTCCGTTAGTGCTTCGCATAAACCATTGTCTTCCACCATGGGAATAAAGGTATCTGGTGATACGGAGTGGCCGTCTGCGGCATGCCAGCGGCACAGTACTTCACAGCCTATCACTTCACTGGAGGTGGTAGAGACGATTGGCTGATAGTGTAGGGTAAGCTCGTTGTTTTTGAGGCCGGCACGAAGCTGGTTGGGCAAACTGAAGATGCTGCTGTGAAGGTTACAGCCAGCACGATAAAACGCCCACATCACCATCGCCGTTAGCATCAGCAGAACCGTTAAGGTGAGCTGCTGCGATTTTACGTAGCTAAGAATATCGATGCTCACTAAGTCGCAGCTATTTTGAATAGAGCAGCGGGAAGCGATGTAATAACCGCCTTCAAACCAGCGCTCGCTGTTACCGCTAATGTTGATGTCATTTAACGGGTGCGTGTAAAAGGGTTTGACGCTAGTGAATTGGTTATTAATTAGGCTATAACTGGCATAATCAAGCCAAGATTTTGAAATGGTGTTGCTTAATTCTGGGTAGTCAAAAACGGCAATTAAATTGCCGGCACGAATTGCCGCAGTGCCTTGGGTTTGAATAACCTCAGTATTTAGGTCATTCAGGATCGCCGTTTCCGCATCAAATTGAACGTATTCAGCTGGCAGTGCCACTGGGTTCGCCAGTTTTCCCTCGTAGGAAGTACAGAGAATATGACCGTCTCGAACCTCAGCATAGTAGCTTAAGTATTTGGATCTGAAATCCGTTTGCCGAAGTTTACGTAAATTATCTGGATTGCATGCTGGCTGGGAGAGGGATTCACTTAACGGTTTGAGGAATTGATGAAAATCCCTCGCGATGCCAGTGCCTACTGTATCGTTGCGATCCAGCAGTGCGTCTTGAAACCGATGGGCAGATTGAGTCAATAGCAGCGCCAACAGTGGCACAATTATGAATAAGGATGCGATCGCAGCGCCAACGCCAAATTGCTTTTGCGATACATACAGCTTAGCCATAAATTCCCCTTAAAATCCGGGTTGTTTTTACGTTCGAGCGTTATAAAGGAATAATAAGGATTGCCTGTGTAGCGTCAATGTTGCTGAATGTGATTTTCGGAATTAATTCGTAAAAACATCAGTAATTCCAACCTTGCCCCTTTAAAGCCTTATTACTCGTTCTTGCTTTGTTTGATTTATAAGCGAACCGCTGTCAATTTTTCACAATGATGCGTTGACCTGTCTATAGCTTTACACTTTAAGCTTGCCTCTATTGAGTTAGAAGAGTCTGGTGTATGTATCGAATTTCTGAGTTAGCGAAACGGTGTGGTTTAGCGCGCTCCACCTTGCTGTATTACGAAAAGCAGGGCTTGCTAGAGGGGCGTCGTCGTGAAAACGGTTATCGGTATTACGATGATAACGATCTGCAGCAACTGTTGCTGCTGCAAGAGCTTCATGAAGCAGGGCTGAGCCTAAAAGAGTGTCAGCAGATGTTGACCCAAGGCGTTGACCGAACCCTACTGCATCAGCGGCTAACGGCTCTTGAGCAGGAGATCACTCGCAAACGCAATGCGTGTCAGCTCCTTAAAGGGTTATTGGGTCAGTCCACCGAAGGCATTCGAGCTTTCCACCAGCGGGCCGAACAGTTGGCTCCAATGGCCCACAGCCGTTGGCTCGAGGTGGAGGGGTTTGATGAGGCGGAGTCCTTAAGGCTTAAGTGGTTATCAAAAGACGTGGCGACACATCAACAATATATGAACGATTTTGAACGAATTTTCATTGGCTTGGAGCGCCATGGCCCCGGCACCGATGCCGACAGCCTGTGGGCGCTGAATCAAGTTGGCATTGCGCCTCAATCTATTCTGGATATCGGCTGTGGCCCTGGGGCGTCGGCGCTGCTGCTGGCAAAACAGACCCAAGCTCAAGTGATAGGCGTTGATACCTTTGAGTCCAGCATTGCCAGCTTCAGAAAACGAATTGAAACCGAGGGACTGCAGGCGCAAGTGAGCGTCGTCAACGCCAGCATGACCAAGTTGCCCTTTGATGCGGGCAGTTTTGACCTTATCTGGTGTGAAAATAGCGCTTACATCATGGGGTTTGAACAGGCACTGCAGCAGTGGCAATCCCTACTAAAACCGCAGGGGTATTTGGTGATAAGCGATCTGGTGTGGCTGAAATCCAGAGATGAGGTTGAGCCCGACATTCGAGACTTTTGGCAGCAAGGCTATCCGGATATGCAGTCAAAATCGGCTCGACTGGCTCAGTGTCACCAGCATGGGTATGAGCTCATTGGCCATCGGCTGTTGGGCAAGGCCGCCTGGCAGGCGTTTACCCAGCCGGTGGCTCAGCGTGTTGAGGCGTTGGCTGTCGAGCTCGACGGTTCACAGGCGCTGGTAGATCAGCGACACGAACTGACTGTCCTAGACCGTTTCGACGGTCAATTTACTTATATGATCATGGTGCTGAAAAAGGCGCCAAAGCAAGGAAAAATCTGATGCAGATTCGACATGAACGCCAAGGTGACGAGCAAGCGATTGCCGAGCTTACCTATCAGGCATTTTTAAACCACCCTCACCATGAACCAGGAGCACTGCCGACTGAGCATCATATTGTAGAGCGACTGCGTAGCGGTGGCGATCTGATGTTGTCATTGGTGATGGAGCTTGAGGGAGAGATTGTGGGCCACGTTGCCATCTCACCCATTAGCATTGCGCAAAGTCAGGGCAACTGGGTGGGATTAGGCCCCATTTCGGTGTTGCCGCAACATCAGGGGCTTGGCATAGGCAAAGCGTTGATGAATCAAGCGTTGGAGCAGCTTGAGCAGCAAGGCATCGCTGGGGTTGTCTTGATTGGCGACCCAGCCTATTACAACCGTTTTGGGTTCAATGATCAGCATCATCTGAGCTATCTGGAGCTACCGAAGCAGTTCTTGCTGGCCAAGTCGTTCACAGCCAGCGAGGCGAGGGGTGAAGTGGTGTATTCAAAAGCCTTTGGCTAGTTTTATACCCGCTTAACTAAAGAACCAGCCATTTTCGATTGTTTAAATTGCCTCACTTTTCGATGCTCAATGTGTTGTTAGAACCACGAGCAATGGCATTGAGCGTTTAGATTGCGACAATTTACTCGGCGCACTAAGTTGTTCACCTTCTTAATTGAATTGGTACTCGCGATGACTGTTAAGGCATAAAAAATCGGCTCCAAGTTCACTTGGAGCCGATTTTTTATTCTAGGGATAGCCGTTAGCTTTCTGCTTGTTGCAGCTCGCCAGTGGCTTCTACTTGGCCACTCATCATCTTAGTGATGAGCTTTGATGCCGCAAAGGCCACCGCCACCAATGCGATGGCGGCAATGGTGAAGGCGCCGAAATAGTTACCGTACAGGCTTTGGGCCAACGATTGGGTCAACTGTTGGCCTGGCTCTAGCGCGATGCCGGTTGAGAATACCGCACCCACAACGCCAGCAAGGGCGGTGGCCACGGAGAACAGGCTCACTGAGAACGCTTCAATGTGCTTGGGCGCCGCAGACAAAATAAAGGCCACCACTAAGCTGCCTACAA
Source organism: Ferrimonas aestuarii (assembly GCF_005116665.1). GTDB lineage: Bacteria > Pseudomonadota > Gammaproteobacteria > Enterobacterales > Shewanellaceae > Ferrimonas > Ferrimonas aestuarii. The sequence continues at coordinate 50,721 of NZ_SWCJ01000023.1, forward strand.
TCACTTCCGCCAACGCTTGGAAGAAGTGGATGGCGAGGAACACCTCTGGGCGAACCACCACATCGTCACCGATAAACATCACCGCGGCGGTCAAAATGCCGAAGGCGATGGCGGTCATGATGAACGCAAACCCCACCTTGGTTGCGGTGGAGAAGTGGATGTCTTTTTTCTCCAGAGAGGTAAACACCAAGGTGATCAGTGGCCCGCCAACCATACACCACAGTGGATTCATCGCCATGGCCGCTTCCGGCATCATTGGAATAAAGCCAAACAGATCACCCTTCATGGTGTTGATGGCCACCAAGTTCATGGAGGTCATCATCTGGCCGTAGTACACGAAGAAGGCGATGGTCAGGGCCACCATAATCAGGATGGCGCCCATGTTCTTGGCCTCTTGTGCTTCGGCCTTGGTCATCAGGTAGGCAAAATAGCCTAATGCGGCGATGCCGATGGCGTATACGATGTTTTTGCCCATCTCCATGTCAGAGAACATGTAGAACACCAGCGCAATCATGGCGATGGAAACTGCGATGAACTGAATCCAGTTCTTTTTCGAAACCGGCTCGTTGTCCAGTTTTGGGCTCACACCCAACAGGCCTTTTCGGGTGATCAATAGCAGTACAAAGGCCAACGTTGCCATGACGCAGGAGATCAAAAAGCCGCCATTAAAGCCGATGTACGCCACCAGAGGTGGGAACAGATATTGGCTAACAAAAGCGCCCATGTTGTTGATGGAGTAGTTTACCGGATAGCCGTTTTCGAAGGATTCTTGGCTTTCAAAGGTACGCTTGAACAGAGGCTGGTACGCTGGGAACATTAAGCCTCGGGCGTAACTGGCGACTGCAATACCCGCCAAAGACATGGGCACGTTGTGCATCGATGCGCCCAATACCAGTAAAGCGTAACCAGTGCCAAAGCTGATAAAGGAGAGCGTTAGGGAGCGATAGGCACCCAGAAAACGGTCAATAATAAAGCCACCGGCGATGCCAAATAGTGGGCCTACGGCGGAGAATGCGCCAACCACCATCAGGGTGTCGGCTTCCGAGTATTGCAGTGTTTCAAGAAAAAAGCGGGTCAGGATGATCATCACTCCGTAGAAGGAGAGGCCAAACATCATTTGGCAAAACATCATCGACTTATTGAGTCTGTTCCACATAGTCACGTCTCTAAATTTTTATTGTTCAATTCCATTGCGCTGGCCGTTTTATGGGGTACGGCTCTTTGGGCGCGCGAATGGTATCACTGCCTAGAGAGGATGCTCTAAGCTTGAGATCGCAAAAATGACCTAGGCTGCGAACTTGAGCCCAGTAAAAATGGCAACAAGACGTTACAGGTTGGTAAAGAACGGCAGAATTAGTTACGCCAGTGGAAGCTTGACTTATCGCAATTGCGCGACGGTTTTGTGCAGTTCAGAAGCTCTCCGTTGTTTTGAATCAAGGTCGCGCTGCTTGAAATGTCGATATATTTCAAGCAGCGCGGTATTCGCTGTGCCGCAGCCGTGAGTGAGACGATTAGCGTTCGCCTTGAATTTCAAACTCGTCAAATACGAGCTTGGCGCTGCCATCCGCCTGCAGTTTCCAATGCTCTTTGTGCACGACGCCGAAGGCGTTGTTCATGGTCCAGGAGGAGGTCAGTAGGTAACCATCGTCGCCTTCTGGAGTCCATTGTACATTTTGGTAATCCACATCTTTAAAACCCTGATCGATGATCTGCTGCCAAAATGCCTGAATCTGTTCACGGCCGGTAAAGCTGCCCATCGGGCGGGCGATCATGGTTGTGCCCTCAGCGTATTGGGCAGCGCAGCCTGCAGCGTCTTGATTATTGAAGGCCTGTTGCCAGGCGGTGATTCCCGCTTTGCATGCGTCGAGTGTGGTCATAATGGCATTTCCTAGTTTGGTGTTGCTCAATGTCAATGGCGGTAAGTGTAGGGCTGATTTTTACTTAGAAAAACGGGATAATAAAAACTTACTGTTTCACAAGATCGAACAATTGAGGCGGGGATGAATAAACTCAGACAGATGCAGCTGTTCATGACCATCGTGGAGGCGGGATCCATCACCAAGGCTGCCGACCGCGCAGAACTGTCAAAATCGGTTCTCAGTCACCATTTAAAGCAGCTTGAGCGCCAACTTGAGGTTACCTTGCTTAAGCGTACGACTCGCAGACAATCGTTGACGGTGGCGGGTGAGCGTTTCTATCAGCACTGCCGCAAGATGAATCAAGTGGCGGAGCAGGCGTGGGATGAAGTGCGCGCAGATCAGCGCATTCCATCGGGTAAACTGACGTTGACGGCGCCCCATGCCCTGATGAACGCCGTTGTTACGCCAGCGCTGGTAAAGGCGTTTGCTGACTTTCCACAGTTGTCTCTGAATCTAGTCTGTGAAGACACTCAGTTGGATCTGATGGCCAGCGGCATCGATGTGGCCATTCGGGTCGGGCAGTCGCCGGACAGCAACTACCGACAAAAACGCATCGGTGGATTTCGTGAGTGGCTGTGCCAGCCAAGTGGGGCAGACATCGAACTGGCCAGCGCTCCTTACATCGCCAATCACTGGCAAGGGGCGCACATTGAGCATGAGTACAGGGACGATGGAGGAAAGTGTCAGACGCAGCATTTTACCGCCGCTCATCGAACCAACACCGTGCATCAAACCTTAAGTCTGATAGAGCTTGGTTTGGGAATTGGCCTAATTCCGGATCTGCTGATGGCGTCACATCAAGGGGTTGAGCCAGTAAGTCCCGCCATTGGCAACTCGCTTAGTGTGTATGCGCTGCATCCCTATCACAGTGCGGTGCCCAAATCGGTTTCCATGGCCATTGAAGCCATCGAGCAAGCTCTGAAGACTCCGGTTGCGGCGCCCGTAGGTTGCTGATAAATCCGTGATGCCAAATCGAAGCGCTGCGACTCAGTGGGACAAAGGTCAAAATTTGTGAAGCCAATATTAAGGAGAAGGGCGGAGTTGGTAACAACATGAGGTAAGGTGTCACATCGCCGCCAACGTAGCGGCATCGCTCTAACACAACATTGGACGACCCCATCATGACCACCACCGCTCAGCCTAAGGTGAGTTTTCCAAAGAACTTTTGGATTGCCAACGGCGTTGAACTGCTTGAACGTGCCGCGTATTACGGCGTATTTATTGTAATTACTCTTTATCTTTCTCGAATTCTTGGCTTTTCTGACGTCGAAGCGGCGTGGATCTCCGGTTCGTTTTCCGCAGGTTTGTATCTGCTGCCAACCTTTAGCGGTGCCATCGCCGATAAGATAGGTTTCAGGCACTCCCTGATGCTGGCGTTTGGCTTGCTTACCATTGGTTATGCCAGCTTGGCGTTTCTGCCACTGGCGCTGGAAGCGCAAGGGCTGGTGAGCTACGGCCGCGAAGTGGTGTTCACTGGACTGATGGAGGCGGACATTCGCTGGGCCATCGTACCGGTGATGGTCATCATCATGATTGGTGGCTCGTTCATCAAAGCGGTGATCACCGCTACGGTGGCCAAATCCACCAGTGCCGAAACCCGGGCTAAGGGATTTTCCATCTTCTATATGATGGTGAACATCGGCGCTTTCTCCGGTAAAACTGTGGTGAAACCCCTACGTGAATCCATGGGTGATCTGGGGCTGATTAACCTGAATTACTTCGCCGCGACCATGACTGGCCTGGCGTTTATCGCCATTTTCTTCTTCTTTAAAACCTCGGATCGCAGCGACGAGCAGCGCACCTTCGCCCAGGTGTGGGAAGGCCTGACTCGGGTACTCGCCAATGGCCGATTGATCACCTTGACCTTGATCATTACCGGCTTCTGGATGGTGCAGCATCAGTTGTACGCCACCATGCCTAAGTACGTACTGCGCATGGCCGGCGAGAGTGCTTCACCTTCTTGGTATGCCAACGTTAACCCATTTGTCGTGGTGCTGACCGTTGGTGCCGTGACCGCTTTGATGCGTCATCGTAGCGCGCTCACCTCCATGACCGTGGGCATGTTTATTATGCCGGTATCGGCATTGATGATGGCGGGCGGTAACCTACTTGAGGGCACCGTTGACCTTGGCTTTATGCAGATGCACCCCATCGCCTTTATGATGATTGTGGGTATTGTGTTCCAAGGGTTGGCGGAAAGCTTTATTTCACCTCGTTTTCTTGAGTACTTTAGCCTGCAAGCCCCCAAGGGCGAAGAGGGGCTTTATCTAGGCTTCTCCCACTTACACTCCTTTATCAGTTCGCTGCTGGGCTTTGGTCTCTCCGGTTATCTGCTCAGTGCCTACTGTCCAGATCCGCGTTTGTTCGAAACCCATGAAGCTTGGGCTGCTGCCGCCAGCAACGCCCACTACATCTGGTACTTCTTTGCCGGTATTGCATCGGTGTCAGCGGTATCGCTGATCATCTACGGTAAAGTGATTAAGCGTTTGGATGCGCGTCAGCCGCAACTGGCGACAGACAACGCCTAAATCAAAAAGCGCCGCAATTGCGGCGCTTTTTTATCTGCGAATTAGCCGCAGCATTTCTTGTATTTCTTGCCGCTGCCACAGGAGCAGGGATCGTTTCGTCCTGGCGTTTTGTCAAAGGTGGTGGTTTGCGGCTTATTGAGCATGGCATCAAGTTCATCGATCGCTTCAGGTTGGCTGGCATCCACCTCAATGTTGGCAAACAGCTGATGCTGTTTCAGTAGCGCTTCAATTTCGACTTGGCGGGCTTCGCTGGCAACGCGCAGCGTCAATGGCTTCTCTTCAGAGCCAAGTTTCACTTCCCGTTTGGTGTTGTAACCAAAGCTCTCATATTTTGGTTTTTTCTCGATTCGGCCTTTGTAATAAAACTTCGACATGGGGCACCTTTTAGGGGAGTTACTGGCTAAAGGGGCGCTAGAGTAGCGACTCCTTCGAACAGGTGCAACCAAGCCAGTGAATTACTGCGTTTTTGCTCACTGCCGTGATTTTTGTCATTGACTGATTTACCTTCGACCAAGGACCGTTTTTTGTATATAGGGATAATAATGAGAAGGGCAAAAACAATACTGGCGACTGCACTCCTTGGCATGGTGGCCATGCCAACGGTATGGGCGCAGACGCTACTGATTAAAGCCGATGCCTTGGTTGACGTTGAGCAGGGGCGGTTGGTGGAATCGCCTCAGGTTTTGCTAGAGGGGAATCAGATCATCGCGGTTGGTCGTGACATTAAGGTACCGCCTGGAGCCAAGGAGCTTAATCTTGAGGGACACACCCTGTTACCTGGGCTGTTTGATATGCACGTGCACATCACCGGCGACTCCAACAAATTTGGCTACCGCCGTCTAACTGTCACCGTACCTGGTGCGGCCATCACCGGCGTTGCAAATGCCAAAAAGACCTTGGATGCAGGCTTTACCTCGATTCGAAATCTAGGGGCACCGGGATTTGCCGATGTTGCCTTGAAGGAGGCGATCAACGCGGGAGAGGTGCCCGGGCCTCGGCTATTTGTGTCTGGACCCGCCCTTGGGATCACCGGCGGCCATTGTGACAATAACTTTTTACCCTATGAGTATCAGGTGAAATCGGAAGGGGTGGCGGATGGCCCTTGGAAGCTAAGGGAGAAGGTACGGCGCAACCTAAAGTATGGTGCGGATCTGATTAAGTTCTGTGCCACCGGTGGCGTGATGTCAAAAGGCACCAAAGTGGGGGCTCAGCAGTTTGCTCAAGAGGAGATGAACGCCATTGTGGCAGAAGCCAAATTGGCGGGCGTCACCGTTGCGGCTCATGCTCATGGCACCGACGGCATCAAAGCTGCCATTCGCGCAGGCGTAGACACCATTGAGCATGCCAGCTTTTTGGACGATGAAGCCATCGCGTTAGCCAAAGAGTATGGCACGACACTGTCCATGGACATCTATAACACCGAGCACATCCTATCAGAAGGCAAAAAAGCGGGGATGTTGGAGGAGAATCTCGCCAAAGAGCGCAGTGTGGGTGGTCGCCAGCGGGAGAGTTTTCGCCGCGCCGTGGAAGCTGGTGTCAATGTTGTGTTTGGCTCCGATGCCGCCATCTATCCTCATGGACAAAATGGTCGTCAATTTTCCCGCATGGTGAAATTTGGCATGAGTGAGATGCAGGCACTTCAGGCCGCGACCATTAAGGCGGCGACCGTTTTGAAACAGCAACAGCAGTTAGGTTCCATTGAGGTGGGAAAGTTGGCTGACATCATCGCCGTTAAGGGCAACCCTTTGGAGGACATTAGCCTAATGGAACGGGTGAGTGTCGTGATCAAGGATGGCCAGATCCATAAGGCGCCCGATTAAGGCGATGGTGGCGTTAACCTTTGGGTGGCTTGTTGCGTGATCTGTTCACATAGCGCCTGAATGTAATTGAGCCTGACGGAGTCCGGGCGAACGGCAGCGTACAGCTGCCGTTTTAGCTTTGGCGCCAGAGAACGGCTAAACAGCAGCCTTTGTTGTTCATACCCACCGAGTACCCATTCGGGCAGAGCGGCAATGCCAATGCCGGCGGCGATCATCTGCAGCATCTCTGAGGTGCTATTGACCGGTTTCCAGCGCTGCGGAGCGGCCTTGGGCCAGTGGCTGATCAGATCCAAGCGTGATTTTGGTACCGGATAGTGCAGTAGCGTCTGGTTCTGCAGTTGTGACGCGCTTATCTGTGACTGACTGGCAAATTCACTTTGGGGAGGCAAGGCCATTTTGACCTCAAACTCAAACAACCTAAGGTACTGCACATCGCCCCGAGCTTGCACCTCTGAGGTGAGCACCAGATCAAGATCGCCCCGAACCAAAGATTGAATGGCATCAAAGCCAGATGGTGACACCAGATCCACATCAACCAAAGGCCACTGCTGCTGATACTGTGCCAAGCGGGGCAGCAGCCACTGGTAACAGGAGTGGCAATCGATGGTCAGGTGTAACCGTCCACCTTGAGGGGATTGCAGTTGAGTCAGTGCCTGCTCTGCCTCGATGATTCGCGGCAGAATCTGTTTGCCCAGCTCAAGCAGTTGCTGGCCCGCGTGGGAAAACCGGATCGGTTGGCTTTTGCGCACGAACAGCCTCTGTCCGATGCGCGCTTCAAGCTCCTTAAATTGATGGGACAGCGCCGATGGCGTCAGGCACAAGCGGGTGGCGCAAGTCTGCAGTGACTGGGTTTCCTCAAGCAGCACCATGCTGCGCAAATGCTTAATCTCAAACATGAAACTTGTTTAACCGCCTCGTGAATCCTTTTCAATTGTGAATCTGAGCATACTCATTGATATTGGACGTGTAAACATCTGGACGTCTAAATTAAAATGAGGAAGCGTTATGGCACAGGCACACATCTTGGGGTATCCCCGAATTGGTGATAAGCGACAACTGAAACGGGCATTAGAGCGTTATTGGCAGGGCGAGATCGACCAGACTCAGTTGCAGGCAGTGGGATCAGAGCTTCGTCATCGCCATTGGCAGCAGCAGAAACAGGCAGGGCTCGATTACGTAACCGTGGGCGATTTTGCGTGGTATGACCATGTGCTTGCCACCAGCTTGCTGCTGGGTGTGGTGCCTAAGCGTCATCGTAAAGAGACCATCGATCTGCAAACGCTGTTTGACATTGCTCGTGGCAGTCAAGATGGGTGCTGCAGCGCCGCGGCATCGGACATGACTAAGTGGTTTAATACCAACTACCACTATTTGGTTCCGGAATTTGAGCAATACCAAAAGTTTGAATTGAGCTGGACTCAGCTGTTTGACGAGGTGGAGGAAGCGCAGGCCGCAGGTCACCGAGTGAAAGTTTCGTTGCTGGGGCCACTAACCTATCTGTGGCTAGGGCGCTATGATGGCGAAAAGCTCAGGTTGTTGCCGGAGTTATTGAGCACCTATCAGCGACTGTTAGCGAAGCTCAAGCAGCAACAGGTTCAGTGGGTGCAGATTGAGGAGCCCATTTTAGCGTTGGAGCTGCCACAGGAATGGCAAAATGCTTTTATTCCGGCATATCAACAGCTTCATGGGCAATGCAAGTTACTACTGACCACCTATTTTGATGGCCTAGGGAGCCATTGGTCGTGGTTGGAACAGCTGGCGGTGGATGGTATCCATCTGGATCTGGTGGCTGGTGACGTGGATGACCAGCAGTTGCTGGGCCTGCCACGTCATTGGGTTATCTCTTTGGGCATCGTTAATGGCCGCAATGTGTGGGCGGCGGATTTGGCCAAATGGCTTGCCCGTTTATCGCCACTGCAGCAGCAACTTGGGTTTCGTTTGTGGCTGGGCAGTTCCTGTTCGCTGCTGCATGCTCCAGTGGACCTGGAGTTGGAAACCGAACTGACTGACGAGCATCGCCAGCGCTTTGCCTTCGCCAAACAAAAGCTGGATGAGTTGGTGCTGCTTAAGCGCGCGCTGGCAGGGGAGAGCGAGGCGATCGCCGCTTGCCAGCAGCGTTCACAGAGGTTAGCAGCCAAGGCTCCAGCCCCAGTGCCTGCCAATACTCAAGCTGTGGAGTCGGCTGTGAGGCCATTGAGTTATGCCGAGCGTAGCCCGCAACAGCAGCTTAACTTACCGCTGCTTCCAACGACCACCATAGGCTCGTTTCCACAAACCAACGCGATCCGAGCCACTCGGGCCGACTTTAAGGCTGGCCGTATCGCCGAAACCGAGTACCGGTTGCAGATCCAAAGCCACATTGCCGAGGCTATCCAGCGTCAACAGGAGATTGGACTGGACGTATTGGTACATGGAGAAGCCGAGCGTAACGACATGGTTGAGTATTTTGCTGAGCACCTCCAAGGCTTTGCGTTAACTCAGTTTGGCTGGGTGCAAAGTTACGGCTCCCGCTGCGTAAAGCCGGCCATTGTGGTCGATAACATCAGCCGACCTGAGGCGATTACCACAAGTTGGACTGGCTATGCACAGTCGCTGACTGACAAACCGGTAAAAGGGATGCTGACTGGGCCGGTGACCATCATGGCGTGGTCGTTTCCTCGAGAAGATCTGTCCCGCCAGCAGATAACCGAACAGATCGCCCTGGCACTAAGGGAAGAGGTCGGTGATCTGCAGCGCTCAGGAGCCCGAATTATTCAGATTGATGAGCCAGCGATTCGCGAAGGGCTGCCACTTAAGCGCAGCCAGTGGGGTGACTATCTTGACTGGGCCGTGGGCAGCTTCAAACTTGCGGCGTCCTCAGCCCTGCCACAGACGCAAATACACACTCATATGTGTTACAGCGAGTTCAATGACATTCTGCCTGCGGTGGCCGCGCTGGATGCAGACGTGATTACCATTGAAACTGCACGCTCGGAGATGGCGCTGTTGGATGCCTTTGGCGAGTTTGATTACCCTAATGGCATCGGCCCAGGGGTGTATGACATCCATTCGCCCAATATTCCCAGTGAGCAGGCTATTACCACGCTGTTGAAAAAAGCCTTGCAGCACATCCCGGCAGAGCGGCTGTGGGTGAATCCTGATTGTGGATTAAAAACCCGCAATTGGCAGCAGACCGAAGCGGCATTAACGGTGATGGTGCAGGCGGCAAGTGCGCTGAGACGACAGCTAAAGCACGAACAAAAAGCGTAAAACCATGTGTCGTCCTGAAATGCGTTGACACTTTTCAGTTAGAGCCAGTTGCATCAGCAACTGGCTTTTCCATGCACCTCGTTTGGGGTTTTCATTCCCAGGCTAAGGTGCGGTCTCAAGTTGTTATAGGT
>NZ_SWCJ01000024.1 GCF_005116665.1 Ferrimonas aestuarii
TTATCAACGATTACTCGAAGCAGGAAAACCCAAAAAAGTCGCCATCATTGCGTGCATACGAAAGATGGTCGTCATCCTGAACTCCATGCTCAGGGACGGCGTAGAATGGGACTCCAACAACAGCAAAATTTAGCTATTGACGCCATAGTCTCTTGTTAAGTTTCGACCTAGACCTCTTTAGTCATCGCCTTGATTAAAGCCTCAAACTCTCTTCTTGAATCACTCCACCACTGCTCCTTTCGTGACAGTTCGAGCAGAGGGACGTCAACATCATCACCAAAATACAAGCTAATAAGCTTCAAAGTTGACGAAAATTCGGCATTCAGCTCAGCTCTTACAGTGGAAATTCTAAGGAACTCTTCACGACTAACAGGCTTCTCGCATTCTGATTTATTATTACAAGACTCGTAGGTTTTAGCGATTACAGCCATTTCATTTAAATATCTTTGATGAGCTTGATATTTCAAGGATGAATTCGCCACTTTTGACACGCGCTCAATTAAATCAATCTTCTTTTCTAAAACCACTTTTTCTGCGTTATAAATCAGTGACTTGCTCCAAAGCTCCTCACTTTTTGCTGAAGATAGATATGAACCTCCAATTGCACCAAAGAAAGCTAACAATGCAGATAAAACCGGTATGATAAAATTTACCAAATTCTGTTTGTTTTCCACTGAACCTCCAAGAAACTTAACGCTCCACTTAGCGGGAACAGGCTGGCCGGCTAATCTTTGCGAGGTACGAGCGGAGCCGGCCTGTCTGGAATCCGTCTATAGTGCATTGTTAAGTGCTTTATCCTAATTATTTTTTTCGAGATTCGTCAATTTTGATCATCATGTATAGCACTAAAAATACAAAGGCGATTATCTCTAGCATTAACACAAAAGTACTGCCACCAGAAATAGTCCTTGCTATTTGACGACATTCTTCCGACGTGCAAAATCCACGAGAGAATGATTGTGCTGGAACACATAACCATATAGATAAAATAAATAGTAATCTTTTGAAATAGTGCACAGATTTTCGGTACCTCAGATATAACTTTGCATAGCAATAATTGCTGCTTCAGAAAATGCACTTAACGCTCCGTTCAGCGGGAAAAACTGATTGGCTAAAGTCCACGAGGAACGAGTGATAGCCAACCAGTTTTAAATCCGTCTGCAACGGCTTGTTATTGATCGCCTCAACCTATTTATTAAGCACTTTTAGTGAGGGGTGACTGGCAATGTTTGCAAATTTTCGCCTCAGACTTTACCAATTCCGCACAACTTGGACATTTAATCACTGACCCAGAAGACAAAGCCTCCTTTTCGACGACCGCAGTATTGGGCCCGATAACTATAGCGATAATAAGACCAATCAACGGCGACAATATCAATGAAATAATAAAGAAGAGGAAACCAGGCCTTCCTTTACCACTCGCATACCAGCCAACGAAACCCGCAAGAGCTAGCCAAATAACAATCATGAACATACCATTCTCCTTTTGATTATAACTACCTTGTAAAACTCACTAAACCTAAGCTAACGCGATCAATATGAAAGAGCAATAACGCGCCTGTTTAGCGGCGCAATTGGGCTTGCTAATATCTTGTGAGGCACGAACAACAGCAAGCCCTGTATTGCGTCCGGCTACAACGTCTTGTTATATGCCAATTAACTTGACGCGATTGACTTGAAAAAGATCATAAACCCGACGCCCGCAACCAACGAGCTTGCCATCGTGACACCTATGGGTATCAAGATCGCTTGCCACCATTTCAAGGTCAAAAACCGATTAACTATTAATACGAACAGACCAATGCTTATTAAAGGAACGGCGTTGTCAGCAAGCTCCAAAACTGCTGCCACAGTCGCGCCAATAAGCTGAGTAATCAACAAAGTCAGCGACAGAATGAATGAACGCTTTACTCGCTCATTCTCTACATGCAGCCATTTAAGCACTATGTAGAAAAACAGCGCATAGAGAGGAATTAACAACGGGAGATACAACATAATTCTTCCTTTGGCATATAACGCCCTGTTAAGGTGTGAGCAACGCAATACCAAAGCCGCCGCATACCACCTTAAACACTAAAACCAACGCATAGTAAAAATGCCACGCGTTGCGAATCACTCTTAAACAGTTTGTTAGCTTTTTAATTCAAAGGGGGCAACTGAAATTTCGGATCTTGTAACCGGAATTTCAAGTCCATATTTAACCAATAGATCCTGTATCAGGCTTTCAAACCAACATGGTGCAAAAGGAGACAACCGAATCTCTTCAATAAGTTGTTGAACCCCACCATTTAAGGGTACAACTTTACCTAACTTGTTGTTCACAAGCTCTTTGTTAAACTGTTTATAGTTATCATTGAACTCCTTTAATGGTGGCTCTTGATAAATAACCCTCAATTCTTTTTCATGAGAAAAAGCTAACCTTTTGGTTTTGAATGGAGCTAAAAAGTAGTTCGTCATTACATAATCTGAATCGTAGTTTTTATAAACCACCGGCTCTACGATACCCCCGTCAGGCAATGCACCAACAAGTTTATCAATGTTAGTTTTTATAACTAGAGACTCCGTTATATTTTTTGAATATAGCTTCCACATTGCTTCCGATTCATGCTCACTTAAATGCCAACAGTTAACATAAGTGTATGTCTTCAGCCAATTCAGTGTATTAAACGAAGACTCCCCTATGTTTATATGAGAGCCATCAGCAAACACTACCCACTGACCGTCAAATTTCACATAGCACGCTTCAACTTTTTTCTCTTGCAACTGAGTTTGTATTTTCTGCTCAAACGCTTCGTGTGTCGCTTTGTTAATAGTTCCCTCAAAAGGGTCATCAAAGATATCCGCTCTGGATAGAAACAAACTATCAGTCTGAATAAGCCCTATAAACTTGGCTAAATCTAAATATCGCCAGATTGATTTATTTTCCAAAAGTTACCTCATTGACATAAAAGCTAACAGCTTATTATGCGGAACAAATCCGCCTTTCAAAATCTTAAAAATCCGCTCTTCACGAATTTCCGCTTTTGGACATATCGGCTAACTGCCAGAAAACCCGCCATAAGTCGCTTTCGAATTTCCCTTGATTCCGCCTTTTACAGTAAAAGCGGCATCTATTTTGCGCAAAGGCGGATTCACCACAGACTGTATATTTATACAGGCATCAAAATTCCAATGCATGAAGGCTTTGAACGAACGGAAAGTAGGCTACAGAGCCTTCACCCGCCAAACACCCCAGCTTGGATGAACTTTTGATGCTCAACTCACAGGCATTCTGCACATTGATGCAAACAACCGCTAACCCACAAAAGCCCAATAAATAACGATTTCCAAAAATGAGCTTCAGATTTAGAGTACAGCTCCGCCCATCACTCTGGCTGTGGCTGGCGTCATTGGAAGTATCTAATTTATAAAGAATATTATCGAGTTAACGCCGATTTATAAGCAACATCAAATTGCACTCACCAGTGTGAGAGATCTCTCACGAAGTTCAGTCAACAAAGAAAAACTGTACTGGTATCGTCTCTTGATAAAAGTGCGATGGTCGCAGCCAGAGGCTGCTTGTCGTGTTCTGAGGTGAAAAACAGTTGCAAATCAAATCACTGGTAATTTGTTTTGAAAAATGACGAGCTGGCTCACAACCTTAACAATCTCAACCACATACTGTGACAAACCCCAGTGTTTGCCCTCCCAAATCCCTTTACCCTCGGCAAGTTGAATGTGCCCACGCGGCCGCTCAGATGAGCGAGGGAATCAGATGAGACGTCTGAACTGTACCCGCAACTGTATTCGACTGCCCCGTTAGGGAACCTATTCATGATTGGCCACTGGCGCGCGCTGGGAAGGCAATGAGTAGGGCGCCGAAAGTCAGGAGACCTGCATTCACTGTTGTGCTGACAGCCGGGCGGGCCTACCCGGCTTATGAGCGATGCCGCCCTTTTCGTCGTCAGCAAAGTTTTATCATGGATTGAGGCCGTCCACTGGGTGACACCCTAGGACACGTAATGAAAGCCACCGCGCTCTGTTTCACGTCGCTGTTGCTATTGGCTCCGGCCATGGCCACCGCCGACACCGCCCCCACTAAGCCGCAGCAGAAATCCGCCATCGTGCTGGCCGCTTTTGGCACCAGTTATGATTCAGCCTTAAATTCGCTGTTGCACATTCAACAAGATATTCAAGCAGCCTACCCCAATACGCCGATTCGCTTTGCGTTTACCTCCAACATCATTCGTAAAAAATGGCATCGCCGCCAGCATGATGAGGCCTACAAACAGGCGCACCCAGAAGTCCCCGAGTCTCTGTATCAAGTAAAAAACGTTCTTGGGGCACTGGCGGATCTGCAAAATGACGGGTACAAAAACATCGTGGTACAAACCACCCTGCTCACCCCAGGCGAGGAGTTTCACGATCTCGGCCAGTATGTGGATGCTCTCAATGGCATCGACACGCTGCGGGAAAAGTGGAAACCCTTTAACCACATCGCACTGGGTCGACCATTGATGGGCCAGTGGGGCGTGGATTTTCCATACCATCAGGATCTCAACGCTTTGGCAGGCGCTCTGGCCAAAGACGTTGAGCTGGCCAAAAGCGATGGCGCGGCGCTGGTATACATGGGCCACGGCAACGAGCACCTTTCCACTGGGCTATACTCTGAACTGCAAACCATCATGCAATCTCGCTACCCAAACCAGCAGACATACGTTGGCCTGGTCGAAGGCGCTCCCAACCTAGAGCAGCTCAAAGCTCAGCTAACCCAAGACGGCATCACCAAGGTGCACCTACGCCCTTTGATGGTGGTGGCGGGTGATCATGCCAGCAACGACATGGCGGGTGATGAGCCAGACTCTTGGAAATCTCAGCTGCAGCAGTTGGGTATCAAGGTAACGCCAATTCTGCAAGGCTTAGGCAATAACCCTTCGGTGCGCCAGCGTTACCTGACTCACCTTCAGGATGCGGCATCCAGCGCTGAGATCGTGCTGAACTGATGACTTCACTAGCTTTACCACAGCCAATTTCGGCCTCAAACCAAGAGAGTGCTACAACGCCGATTCTCAGTATCCACAAGCTGCACCGCAGCTTCGGCAGCAAGGTGGCGGTGAATCACCTGAGTTTCGCCCTTGAGCCCGGTCAGATCTGCGCGCTGCTTGGCCCCAACGGCGCTGGAAAAACCACCCTTATCAAGATGCTCACCGGTCTGCTGCAGCCCAACCACGGCCAAATAAGCTACCAAGGGCAAGCCTACCAACCCAACCAGCAGGAGCTAAAACGCCTTATCGGCGTGGTGCCCCAGCACAACAACATCGACCGTGAGCTGACTCCCATCGAGAATCTGAAGGTCCACGGTTTGCTGTACGGGATTCGCGGCAAGGCGCTCACCAAAGCCATCGAACACAGCATTGAATTTTCCGGCTTGGGCGAACATCGCCATCAACCGGCAGAGCGCCTCTCCGGCGGCATGAAACGGCGATTGGTGATTGCTCGAGCACTCATGCATCAACCAAAAATGCTGTTTTTGGATGAAGCCACCGTAGGTCTTGATCCCCATAGCCGCCGCCACATCTGGCAGTTTTTACGCCAGATCAATCAACAGGGCTGCACCATATTTCTCACCACCCACTATCTGGATGAAGCGGAGCAGTTGGCGGATCGAGTCATGCTGATTGAGCGCGGCAAACTCATCGCCGATGCCAGCCCCTCAGCCCTAAAGCAGCAATTGGGCAGTTACGTGGTTGAGACCCAGTCTCCAGCCTATTCGCAAAATTTCTTCCCCAGCCGAGCGCATGCGGTTGAGAGCATCGGCCAATTGCAAAATGCAGCGACGATACGCGAAACCAATCTGGAGGATGTGTTTTTGAATCTCACAGGAAGAAGGCTTAAGCCCCTTGATTAGTCACAATTTTAACGGCATTTCCGGCATCTACTACCGCGAGTTGACCGTGCTACGAAAAAAGCTACTGCGCGTCGTTGCCGCCGCAGCGGTACCGCCCTTTCTCTACTTGATGGCTTTTGGCTTTGGCGTGGGCCAAAACACCGAGGTCAATGGCGCCTCCTATCTGCAGTTTTTGATTCCAGGGCTGATTGCCATGGCCAGCATGAATCAAAGCTACAACATCGCCACTGAGATCAACATCAGCCGCTTCTACCTCAAGATCTTTGAGGAGTTCTTACTGGCCCCCAATGGCCGCTGGCAGATCATGGCGGCGGAAGTGCTCTACGGCATCACCCGAGGTCTTATTCCCGTTGCCATCATTTTGCTCTACAGCTTGGGCTGCCAAGTGGAACTGCACCTAACGCTCTGGACCATACTGGCACTGCTACTGCACCTGTGTGTGTTTGCGCTTATCGGCTTCATTGTGGCCCTCAAGATGAAGCACCACCGCGATCAGGCGTCCATGAACGCCTTTGTGATCACGCCGATGATGTTTCTCTCCGGCACCTTTTTCCCTGTGGATCAGATGCCGCTGGTCATTCAGTGGTTGGCCGCGCTGTCCCCCTTGACCTACAGCGCCGAACTGCTTCGAGATGGCCTATCGAACCAGCCGCTGGAACTTGGCTCCATTTGGGCGCTATTGGGGCTCATCACGGTACTGGCAACCTATGGCATCCACAGCCTGAAGAGGATGGAGCCATGAGGCCGATGGCGCTGTTGATTTTAGCGCTGCTGATCGCGGCAGGCTTACTCTGTGGCCCCCAGTGGCTCAACCCACTGCAGTTAACGGCATTTCAGCAGCAACTGATTGTCGATCTGCGCCTGCCTAGAGTGCTGTTTGCGGCGCTCATTGGCGCTATGTTGGGGCTGTCTGGCAGCATCTATCAGCTCACCTTGAAAAACCCTTTGGCAGACTCATTTACCACCGGCGCCGCCTCTTCATCGGCCCTAGGGGCGGTGGTGGCCATCGCTGTGGGTGTTAATGGCTATTGGGTGTCCCTTTGTGCCTTTGTGGCCGGTCTCTTTGGTTTGCTGAGCGTGTACCACATGGCGCAGGATCGCGGCCAGATAAACCCAGTCACAATGATCCTTGCTGGAGTGGTAATGAACATCGTCGCCTCGGCGGTGATCAGCTTTACCAAATACTTCTATGAAGACTCCCTAACCGCCATCGTTTACTGGTTGATGGGCGGCATCTTTATGGTGAGTTGGGATCGATTGGCGGTATGCGCGTTGGTGCTGAGCTTGAGTGCATTCTATTTCCACCGCCGCTCCACCGCGCTTAACCTGCTGGCACTGGATGAAGCCTCCGCCCAAAGCCTAGGAGTAAACGTACATCGCCTGCGCACCTTGGCGTTTGTGCTGTCAACCCTGCTGGTTTCCATCGCCGTCAGCTTCGCTGGCATCATTGGCTTTGTGGGCCTGATTGTGCCCCACGTGGCTCGCAGCCTGTTTGGCAGTGACATGAAACACAACCTGTTTTACTCCACGGTAATGGGCGCCGGTTTACTGGTAATCGCCGACGGTGCCTCTCGAAGCATCATTCCTGGTGGCGCCGAACTGCCCGTGGGCATTCTCACCGCGTTGGTTGGTGGCAGTTTCTTTTTCTACCTTTTGAAAACCCGTCGCCGGAGTCTGTGGAATGGCTAGAATCGACATCCGTGATCTGCGCTTTAGCCGAGATCAATTCCAGCTTTCCCTGCCGCAATTGCGAATCCATCAGGGAGAGAAAGTAGCACTCATGGGCGAAAATGGCTGCGGCAAAAGCACCTTAATCGCCCTAATGACTGGGCTGCTGCAGCCGGCCACAGGCCAAATCCAATACGATGGCCAGCCTCTGGAGGCCCTAGATTATGGCGAGCGAGCCCGATGTTTCAGCCTGCTACCGCAATTCTCTACATTGGCGTTTCCCTTTACCGTGCTGGAAGTGGTGCAGATGGGCCGCTTCGCCAAACTTCAAAGCAGTGATTACCAACAGGCGGACCTCGACGCCAGCCGTCAGTTGCTGACGCTGATGGACATCGCCCACCTAGAGCACAAAGCGTTCAGTGAGCTTTCCGGTGGCGAGCAGCGCCGAGTTATGCTGGCTCGGGTACTCAATCAGCAAACCCCCATCGTGTATCTGGATGAACCCAACGCCAGTTTGGACGTGCGCCACACTCTAGACACCTTTGCACACCTGTATGAGCTGCCAGCAACGGTGATCACCTCAGTGCATGACATCAACATGGCCCTGCGCTATTTCGACCGCTTCCTGTTCTTTAAAAACGGACAACTGCTCGCCGACCGTCAGCGCAGCGAACTGACTCCCCAACTGCTTAATGAGGTATACGATGTATCCGTGGTTTCTTCTGGTGATGGCTTTAGCTTTCACCGCTCCTGCCGCTAGCTTTGAACGCGTCGTGCTGCTGGCACCGGCGGCTGGCGATATCATGCTGAAACTGGGGTTGGAGCACAAAGTAGTAGGGGTAACTCGCTCCAACTACGACTTTCCCAATGCGGTGAAGGTGGGCAGCCACGTAAAACCCAATATTGAATTGATTCACAGCTTACAGCCGGATCTCATCATCATCGGCAATGCCCGATTTTTCGGCGCGGAGCTGCAGCGGCTGTTTGACGCCAGCATCTACAGCTACCAACCGAAGACCTTGATGCAAATTCAGCAGGCCATCACCGATCTTGGCGCTCAGTTTCAGGTAGTCGAACATGCGCGGTTACTGAACCAACAACTCACGACGGTGCTTAACAAAATAACGCCGGTGAAAAAGACGCCCAACGTGGTGTACGAAATCACTGAGCTGCCTCTAACCATCGCCGGCAGCAACCATATCGTGGCAGACATCATCTCAATCGCTGGAGGCAGATTGCTGGCACCAGAGCAGCGCAGCCTGATTCGCTACAATGTGGAGTCCATCGTCACCAAACAGCCGGATCTCTACCTGTACCAACAGGGACCAATGAACGCCTCGCCAAGCGAGCCAAACTCTCGCCCTCAATATCAAAGCCTAACCATGGAAACATTGAAGGTGGATCAGCTGCAATACACCCGCGCCAACAGCCAATCGTTTTATCTGGCGCTAGAACTCAACCGTTATATTCAACACCGGTTTTAAAGGCGGTCATCCACCACGGTGCCGGAAGGGAAGGCTTGTGACCATGCGCCGCCACTGACGAAACGCTGCTGCAAGCGGTTGGTTTGTTGCTGCTGCAGTGCATCTTCATTGGACGCCTCAACCAAGGTGCTGGATGCGGCCGTTTGCGAATCAGAGCGTGCGCCGCCCTCGGTATTAGGGCGAGCGACCTGTTCACTGGCACCATTGGTTTGAGCCGATGTTGAGGTATCCCCAGACGCTGGCTGCTGAGCTTGAGCATCTTTGGTTTCGGCGTCCTGAGTTTCGGCTTCTTGGGCTTCTTGAGCTTCTTGAGCCTGCTTATCCGCAGCCAACATCATCTCGGTGGTGGCCTGTTGCAAGATGGTGCGCGCCTGAGCCGCCGCTTTGCGATCAGCGCTTGAGGGCTCAATGGGGGCATTGGCAGCCCGAATCACGATCTCCATCTTCTCAATGGTGGCTTCCGGGTCGCCAGGTACTGCGCCGGTATCGATACTGACGCTGCCATCGGTCGCATACATGCGCCCATCTGGGCCTCGGGTGTATTCGTACTGAGGACTGTCGGCATGAACCCCGCCCACGGCAGCATGGGCTTGCTCATGGGTTTTAACTTCCCGATCTCGAGTTTGCAGTTGCTGAATCTGCTGCTGCTCAAGCAGTTCGAGTTGCTGCTGTTTCTGACGAGCTTCGGCAGAATCCCCATTCGCACTGGTACCGCTTCCCTCAGTTTCCCCTTTCTGATTAGCACCGTTTTGCTCGGCCTTTGCGTCAGCAGATTGAGGTGAGTCGGAAGACTTCGATGGATTGGCATCAAAGGCTGACGGCTGCGTATCGCGAGGGGCGGTCACGGCATCGGCACTGACCACCTCCGCCTGAGGCGCAGATTGCACCGCAGCAGACGCATTCACTGGCGTTGCCTGAGTCGGCGCACTCCACGTGGTGGCCGCAGCGATGTTGATCATGGATGTCTCCGTGACAAACTGAATAAAGGAATGGCTGCAGTTTACCCCAATATTCGACGAATATCAGTCGTCTTGATGATAAATCAAACGCCTAACCTCTCCTTAGCAAGCAACTGGCGAAAGTTACTCCACTGAAACTGACGGCACCTTGGTTTCCCCCAGCGCTTCTGGGATAATGGCCGACTTTCCCTCCTTATGAAGAATGGCCCGCCATGAAATTGCTAGTTCGCAACTTATCCCGCTCCATGACCGAAGAGCAGCTGATCGAATTGTTTGAAAAATTTGGTGCCGTTGAGCACTGCAACATCGTCATGGATGAAGACACCGGCGAATCCAAGGGATTTGGTTTTATCGAGATGCCAAGCTACGACAAAGCTCGCAAAGCGATGTTTAAACTGGATGGCAAGCTGATTGAAGGCAAGCTGATCAAAATTCGTCAGCAAAACTAAGCCCTCTGCCATGCCGACGCAGCGATGAAAGGCATGGCAGAACCTTCAATTGCTTTCGTTACAACAAACAATTTACTACCTGATATGTATCGGTATTTCGAAAAAGCCTCTTAAGATAACCGCCACACTGAGAGATATCACACTGTTCACATTGGCCGCTTATGGCAGACTCCTCGGTTCGCAATAAAAACGAGAACCAAAAGATGCAACTGACACTGTGCCGCCACGGCCAAACTGAGTGGAACCTAAAAGGGATCATTCAAGGTCATCAGGACAGCCCGCTGACTCCCCTTGGTCAGCAGCAAGCGAGCGCCCTCTCCTCCAAGTTAATTCCAACTCGATTTGACCGAGTCATCAGCAGCGACCTGAAACGCTGCCTCGACACCGCCAAAGGGGCGCTGGGCAACGACCAAGCGCTATTGGAAACCTCCGCTCTGCTTCGCGAGCGAAACTTTGGCGTAATTCAGGGGCTTAGCCTCAACGAGCACCCGAAATGGAACTCGGCCTTTAACCAACGTTTTTCCCAAAACCGCATCGATATCGAAGGCAGTGAAAGTGCCAGTGACGTGGCCGATCGCATCTGTACCTTGCTGCAGGCGCTGTATCAACAAGGCGCCCGAGATGTGCTGCTGTTCAGCCACGGGGAGTGGATTCGCACCTTAATGAATCTCCACTATGGACATGCTCCTTGGTCCAACGCCTCAACGCTGCCAGGCAACGGCGAGATGATTACCCTAAGGCAGATCAACCCAGAGATTCTTTGGGGCGCATTG
This sequence comes from Ferrimonas aestuarii, assembly GCF_005116665.1. Lineage (GTDB taxonomy): Bacteria > Pseudomonadota > Gammaproteobacteria > Enterobacterales > Shewanellaceae > Ferrimonas > Ferrimonas aestuarii. The sequence goes on from NZ_SWCJ01000024.1 coordinate 11,221, forward strand.
AATCGAGCGGAAAACCAGAGCTAGGCGTGTTCGGTTTACACAACCAAGCAGAGATAGAGCGCATTTTGGCTCAAGCGGCAACAGAGAGCCTGCCCTACGACAGCGCCGTAAATCTTGCTCAGCAGCACCAGTTATCCTTCGCCGAATTTGCCGATGGTATTGCACTGGCGATTGCCATCGGCTATCGCCAGCATCGATACCCATTTGAATTCGCCGATGGGGTGGCCAATTGGCTGTTTGGGTTTATGACCAGCGAGGTGTTTTTATCTGCAAACCAAAACACCCTGCCGGAACTGGCGGCTGAGGTTTACGATGCCTTCGACTGTGGTGAATACCTTCGAGAGCAAGACGGTGACGAGATAGACCCTGCCGAAAAGTACACCCGTCCCAGAATCGAAGCGATTCTCGCCGCCCGCTGATTGGCCCAAAGTTACCGCCTCGCTTGCGAAAAAAGCCACATCCGTCGATGTGGCTTTCTCATCTTTTGCAGCGTCACCTTCACGGCGCGGTTGGGTAGTCGATGTAGCCGCGCTCATCCCCGCCAAATAGCGTGGCGCCATCCAGGGGCGCTAAAGGTTGCGTTTGCTTCAAACGATTCACCAGATCCGGGTTAGCCACAAAGGGTCGACCAAACGCAATCAGATCTGCATAGCCTTTTGCCAACACCTGTTCCGCTCGGGCGCGGTCGTAACCTCCAGCAACGATGATGGTTCCACCAAAGCGGCGTCGAAGTGCAATTCGAAACGACTCTGGGATCTGCGGCGCGTCCTCCCAATCGGCTTCAGAAAGATGCAGATAAGCGATGTTCCGTCGCTGCAACTGCTCGGCTGCCTGCAGGATCGTCGGCACAATATCGGGACAATCCATGTCCTTAAAGGTGATAAAGGGAGCCAGTCTCACCCCAACTCGATGGGCGCCAACGGCTTCAATGACCGCGTCCACCACCTCCAGCAGGAATCGAACTCGGTTATCTCGGCTGCCTCCGTAACGATCGCTGCGATGATTGGAGTTGGTCCGTAAAAATTGATCGATGAGATAGCCGTTACCGCCGTGGATCTCCACACCATCAAAACCCGCCTCAATCGCTCGTTTGGCGGCATTGGCAAAATCTTGTATCACTTGCTGAATCTGTTGATGGCTCATGGCCTTTGGCTGGACACAGTCCACCATCTGTCCCCTGCCCTCTTGGTCAGCCACCCACACCTGAGTGCCCACCGGTTTTAACGCGGAGGGCGCCATTGGCGGCTCCCCATTTTGAAAGCTTGGGTGCGAAACCCGTCCCACGTGCCAGAGCTGACAAAACATGGCCGCGCCCTGCGCTTTGACGTGTTGGGTCACGAGCCGCCACCCGTCAACCTGCTTGTCGGTATACACCCCAGGGGTGTAAGAGTAGCCTTGTGCGTCATCGGAGATCTGAGTGGCCTCAGAGATGATAAGCCCTGCACTGGCTCGTTGCTTGTAATAGATCGCCATCAATCGGTTGGGAACGTTGCCCGGTTGGCTGGTTCGAGCTCGAGTCATTGGCGCCATCACCACCCGGTTTTTAAGGGATAACCGCTTTAATTGAGCCGGTTCAAACAAATTAGTCATGGAAGCTTTCCTCCGTCAGCAGGGCTATGTGGGTTTCGGTGCTAATGGCATCAAGCCACTGCTTAACCTCTTTATCCCACTGCACTTCTGGCGCGCTGGCAAACCCTCGTAGGATGGAAAACAGCACCCCTTCATTCACCAGACTCAGCTTCTGAAAGCCACTTATATGTAACAGCGCTTTTGCCTCGGCAATCAAGGCCTGAACCTCGTCGGCAATCTGAGCGGTATCTCGAACTAAGCGTTCAAAGTTGAGCTGTTCGGTCTCCTTTTTTAGCCGCCACGCCAACTGAGAGGCTTGAGTTTGAAACTCAGGCAACCCCATTTGAGCCCAGCGCGGATACCCCAGCTTCTGCAGCGGCAAGAAGGCTTTCTGCTGCCAATCCAATATCTGCTGCGATGGCTGCGGTGATTGTTGGCAATTGGCCACCCTGAGCAGGTAATCAATGATCATTTCGCTTTCAGCTAACGCCTCACCGTTATCCTTAATCAGCAGAGGAACCTGCTTGATGCCGATGATTTCTGTGGTGGTTTGCTCGTCATCATAAGCGATGGGCACCAGTTGCAGAGAAACATTCAACATGGCGGCCACATAACGGACGCGGGCGCAAAATGGGCAATGTTCATAGAGGTAGAGTTTCATGGGTTATCCTTTGGAGTTATGGAAGTTGGCAGAGCCCAGCGGGGCCCCAACCGTCATAGAGATGGGTGGAAAATTAGTGACTCTGACACGGCGTCAATAAGGCAATTTTGCGCTCCGCTCGATTTGCCTTACCAATGAGTACCAGTCCGATTAATGGCACGGCAATGGCCGCAAACGGAATGGCCCCTGCGCCCCAGTGGCTATCAAGCACCGCGCCACCGAGAAAGCCACCAAAGGCATTGGCCAGGTTAAAGGCCGAAATGTTAGCCGTGGCTGCCAGCTCCTGCCCCTCACCGCCATGCTTCATTACCCGAAGCTGCATGGCCGGCACATTGGCAAACGAGGCAATGCCGAAGATAAAGGCGGCAATCACAAACCCCAGTTGGTTGTCCATCACGAGGCCCACCAGCAGCAGCGAGGCGATCATCGCCACCGCCCAAAACATCGAGGCACGGGCTAAGTTGCGATCCGACGAGCGTCCACCCAAGGTGTTGCCCACAATCAAACCGATGCCAACCATGACCAATATCCAGGTCACTGCCGTATCGGCAAAGCCACTGACGTGGATGGCTACCGGCGCCAGATAACCGTACAGCGTCATAAAGCCAGACCAAGCGAACACGGTGATGCCAAGGCTTATGAGCAACATTGGGTTCTTAAACGCCGCCAACTGACGGCCAATGGCTTTGGCCTCGCCATGCCCCTTAGCCGTGATGGCACCAAGGATGAACAGCAGCGCCACCACACCAAAGGCGGCAACGGTCAGGAAGGTGGCGTGCCAGCCAAACTGCAACCCAATCCAGGTGCCACCGGGTACCCCCAGTACATTGGCTAAGGTCAAGCCAGCAAACATCTGCCCCACGGCTCGGCCTGCCATCTTTTCCGACACTAAATTGGTGGCCACCACCGCCCCGATGCCATAAAACGGGCCTTGAACCAAGCCAGCAACCACTCGACTCACCATCAACACCTCATAGTTAGGCGCGAAGGCTGAGAGCAGATTACCGACGATAAACAGCACCATCAGCCCAGCCAGTACCGCCTTTTTGTTGAAGCGAGCCAGATAGATGGTCAGTAGTGGGCCGCCGAACACGATGGCTAAGGCATAAGCGCTGATAAGGTAACCGGCTTGGCCTTCAGTTATCGCCAGCGCAGCTGCGACCTGGGGCAGAAGGCCTGCAATCACAAATTCGGCGGTGCCAATGGCAAATGCAGCAAGCGTAAGGATCCACACCTGAAGCGGCATTTTGTCTTTATTCATTGGAGTTCTCTTTCACAATTTGGGAGGTCATCAAAAGCCGGTATCGGCCTTTATGGAAAATCAAAACCGCAGATTTGGCGTCAACCAAGCAGCGCGCCGCCATCCACATCGATGACTGAACCGGTCATATAAGGATTTTGAATTGCCAATCGATATGCCATGGCCACGTCCGCGGGTTCCCCCACTTTGGCCACCGGCAGACGTTCTTTGGCTTGCTCGAACAGGGCGCCACGCTGGGTTTCACTCAAACCTAGATACGCCTCGGTGTCTGTCAGTCCGGGACTGACGACATTGACCCGAATCGGTGCCAACTCCTTGGCCAGTACCTTTACAACCGCTTCCAGCGCCGCATTGATGGCGGTTTTAACGTATGTATTGGCCACCACTTTTCGAGCTAACATGCCGGAGGTCAGCGTAATCGAGCCGCCTTGTTTCAGATAACGGGCGGCGTGTTTTGCTACAACAATGGAGCCCCAAAACTTGGTCTCAAACGCCCCTTTGGCCTCAAGGGTGTCCACGTCCAACACTCGACCCGATGGAGCCGAGGAGCCGGCGGTGACGATCACATGGTCGATGGGGCCAAGGCGTTCAAAATAGTGATACACAGATTGCTCATCGCTGATGTCCAATCCAGTTTGCCGACTGGCAATGTGTACCTCGCTATTTTCATCTCTAAGTTGATTCGCCAGTTCGGCGCCGATGCCTGAGGTTCCCCCCACGATCAGGTATTGGGTTTTGGTGCGACTCATGGCCGTTTTCTCCGCTGAAATCTCAATATGGCCAGTATATTTATTAGATTTATTTTGATAATTGAGTAATTATTGAATTAATTATTCGAGTGAGGTGAATAGTGAGACGATGGATAAGTTTGCGGATATGACGCTGTTCGCCAGCATTGTTAAGAATCAGGGGTTGGCGGCCGCTGGGCGTGAGCTAGGGCTGTCTCCGGCAACGGTGACCGCACGGCTTCAGGCGCTGGAGGAGCGCTACGGCGTCAAGCTGCTGAACCGCAGTACCCGCCACCTGTCGCTCACCGACTCCGGAGCCCTGTATCATCAGGCGTGCTTGGAGATTATCGACAGCGTAAAGGCGGCAGAGAATCTGCTGCAAACCGGCGTCAAAGAGGTGCGAGGGGTGCTCAAAATCTCTGCGCCCCGAGACATCGGTAAGCAGTATATCTCCCCCATGATCTCTGAATTTTGCCGCCGCTATCCGGACGTTACTCCCTATCTGTATCTGAACGACAACCTCTCTAATCTGGCGGAGTCCGGCCTCGACGTGGTGATTCGCTATGGGGATCTGGCCGACAGTAATCTAGTCTCCCGAAAGCTGGCCTCAAGCCGCCGGGTACTGTGCGCCTCTCCGGACTATCTGGCCAAAAATGGCACCCCATTAGTGCCTCAGGAACTGTCGAACCACGACTGTTTGGCGATGGTTCGTAGTAATCAGGAGCTAAAAACCTGGCACTTTCAAGATGACAATCAGCACAACACCATTACCGTGGTGCCATCAAGATTCTCTGATGATGGCGAGGTGATTCGCCAGTGGGCATTGGAGGGGGCTGGCATCGCCCTCAAATCGATTCTCGATGTTCAGCACGACATCAACCAACAACGTTTGGTCACGGTGTTAAATGGCTACATGAAAAACTTCACCGCTTCCGCCAGCGCCGATCTCAATGCCATCTACCTCAGTCGGCGCCACCAACCCAAGCGGTTGCGGCTCTTTATCGACTTTATTATTGAGCGATTTCAGCAATTGGGTGCTGCTGACCCCGAGCATACCTAAGCCTGCTCGGTCACAGATTTTACTCGCCACTTCGGTATCATTAGAGAAAATTTACAACGCCAAATGACTATGAATCACCTGTTTACCTACGTTCGCGCCATCAACGACGATGCCACCCCCCTTATCGAATCCAGAGTCGTCATTGAGCAGGAGCAACTGGAAGAGGATGGCACCCTCACCGACTATGGCGAATACCGCTACGCCTTCAACAACGGCGTGGTGATAAAACAGACCTTAGAGACAGAGCAAGGCGATGACGCTAACGAGATGACCTGCCCGGAGTGCTGGATAAGTTATGAGGTGCTGTCTCAGCCTCAAGGCATCGAGGTGTCCCCTAAGCAAAAACACTTCATCAACCGCTGCCAGCAATCGTTTTGGCTTAAGATAAGCCAAGCGCAATAACCGCAGGGCAAGCTGGCGGTAGATCCAGCTTGCGAGCTCCATTAAGGCGAGCGTTTATCTGGCTATGCGGCCCATTGAGCAATCCACTTTTTGCTTGTTATACCTTTCTGATTAAGTAAGTGATCTATCTAGTGCGCCGAATAAATCGTTTCAATCAAGACGCGAGACGCCGATGCTAGTGGCTCTAACAACAAGTCTCGCAACAAAGAGTGAAACGATTTAGGCAAGCAATAATGACCAGATATTTATTCAGGATGGTATTAGTCAGGCTAACTCATTGCTAGGCTTAGGATTCATTCCAAACTAGGGTCTGCATCATGCTCAAACTTCGGCTGCTTCTACTCAGCCTTCTCCTCGGAGGCTGTGCCACGTCACTCCCTCAGGTGACCCAGCAAGCCAGTTACCGACTGCCCGCGCCGAGTCACAGTCCCCTGCACCAAGCCTTCGCTCCCTTGGTGGACGAGCAGTCTGGCCTTAGCGGCGTCTACCCCATCTCCGATGGCCGAGAAGCGCTGCTCATCCGCTTGCTGGCCGCCAACCAAGCGGTAAGTAGCATCGACCTTCAAACCTACATCTATCGGGGCGACGATACAGGACGGGCACTGCTTTGGAGCTTATGGCAGGCGGCGGAGCGCGGCGTTCGTGTCCGGCTGCTGCTGGATGACATGCAAAGTGGCAAGGACGATGGCCTGTCAATGCTCAATCAACACCCCAACATTCAGGTGCGCCTGTTCAACCCATTTACCCACCGACAATGGCGCTCGCTGGAGATGCTGACCAGCTTCGACCGCACCAACCGCCGCATGCACAACAAATCCATGGTGGTGGACGCCACCCTCGCCGTTACCGGTGGTCGCAACATTGGCGATGAGTATTTTGCCGCCAATCAGCAGGTCAGTTTCGGCGACTTCGACGTGATGCTGCTGGGGCCGGCGGTCATCGAAACCGCCTCTCAATTCGACCGTTACTGGAACAGTGACTATGCCATCGGCGTGGAGCACCTCATTAGTCAAAAGGAGGCCATCTCCACCTCGAAAGTCACCCGTGAGTTTGCCGACATCATTAAGCAAGATCAGCTCAAGCAGCAGGCCTACATCGGCTCCCTACGGGATACGCCCTTGGTGAAGCATCTGAGCGAAGAGACGCTGCCTCTCTACTGGGGAGAGATCCATGTAGCGGCGGATGCCCCCGAGAAAGCGGCGGTTCAGAGCGACACCCCGACGCTGATGGTGGATGCCCTGAGCCACTACTTCGAAGACACCAAGCACGACCTGCTGTTGGTTTCGCCTTACTTTGTCCCCGGTGACGAGGGCGTTAACGGATTGGCTGAACTGGTTAAGCAAGGCGTTAGGGTGCAAGTGCTCACCAACTCCCTCGCGGCCACCGACGTCGTTGCGGTGCATTCAGGTTACGAGGGCTATCGTCAACCGATGCTGGAAGCAGGCATAGAACTGTGGGAAACCAAACGCTTACCGGGCCTTGAGCCCGGCGCGTGGAACGCCTCGTCTCAGGCCAGCTTGCACGCCAAAACCATGGTGTTTGATGGCAAGGTGGTGTTTGTAGGCTCATTTAACCTTGATCCCCGCTCTGCCCATATCAACACCGAAATGGGTGTGTTTATCCACTCTGATGCACTGGCGACGGCCGTTCAAGCGGGGCTCGAGGGCACTTTGGAGCAGATTGCGTACAAGCTGTCACTGGAGCAAGGTCACCTCAGATGGCATGATCTGGAAACCGGTACGGTGCTCGACAGTGAGCCAGATGCCGGATTCTGGCGCCGATTCGGAGCCTGGTTTTTGCAGTGGCTGCCGATTGAAGATCAGCTCTAAGAAATAATAAAGCGCTGCCAAGCAGCGCTTATCGACTTTCCCCTAGGACTAACTCACCGGTTCAATGGTCCAAAAGTCGCCGCCTTTCTTAGTGGTGATCCACTTTCCTTGCAGCAAGCGATCATCCTGACTCAAGCGCTGATCCGCGAAAGACTGATTCACCAAATACACCTTGTCACCAAACTTGAGGCCCGCGCCAGTGGCGTCCAGCTTCTCGAGTCGCCAGCGCTGCTTATCCGCATGTTCACCGCGCAGATAGAGGTTGTAATAGTAACAGTCGTGGGAGTCTTTCCAGGCACCTAGGTAATTAAAAGACTCCAAAGCAAGCTCGTCGGAAGCGATGCGCAGCACATCTCCGGAGTTTACCTGAGTCGGGTCGGCAACACTGGCGCTTTGGAAGAACAGGTTAGCGGGTTGAGCACCTGAAAGCGTTGGGAAATTCTGCTTTAAGCCCAGATCAAAGGCGATGCTCTCTAAGTCATCGGGAATCACGTCAAAGCCGATAATGGGCGCCTTCACAAACTCAGTCAGATACTCGCCATTTTGATTTTTCAGACGGAAACGGTCGCCGTATAACACCGGTTCGCCGAGGCTGCGCTGCAGATTCATAAAACCGATGTCGCCCGCATCGGTACGGGGCGTTTGCCGTGTTAGCACGTGGGAGAAGGTCGGGGCATGCTGCGCCCGAACGCCAAACTCGGACGCTTTATCCCCAAGCTGACACCAGTCCAGCACCGTGGTAATCACCGAAGCATGATCAAAGGGCATCGGCTTCTCAGATCGGAATACGGTGCCCTTTTCAATCAGAGGCGACACCAGAATCGCCGGCACTCGGCCACCGTAGCGATCAAACTTAAAGCCCTGCTCTAACTCAAACTCTGGAGTGGCATCGCCCCAAGGTGGCTTGGCCGCAGGCGGCGTAACGTGATCAAATGATCCCACTGGCTCATCGAAGGTAATAATAAACAGGGTTTTCTCCCAAGCCGCTTTATTGGCGGTCAGGCTCTCATAGATCCCTTTTAGGTAGTTCTCCGCCTCATTGAGGTTACCAGGTGGATGGTAATCGTTGCCCATGGTGGTCACCAAGCGCTCAAAACCGCGGTCCACCGTGGTGGAGGCGATGGTCCAGCGTGGCTCAATGTAACTAAACTTAGGAAGCTTGCCAGCTCGGGCGAGTTTGTGGAACTCCTCAATTCGGTCAAAGTGATTATCAAGGTCATCAACCTTATTATGAAGCTCCTCATACAATCGGTAACTGTAGACTGAGCTCAAATCGCCCGATGAAATTTCATCGATGTAATTGGCGTAGGGAGCAAGGTCTTTGGCAATCTTATCAATAAACTCAACGGTTTTATGAAGGGCGGGAATGGTGTTGGCCAGGGTTTCCAAGTAACTCAGGGCATCACCGGATTTGTGGAGAAGGTTGGAGATCTTCTCTGGAATCATGCTGGTTTCCCAAAACACCTTCCACTCTTTATGGCCGTTTTCATCCAGCACATTAAAGATGGTTTTGCCAGGGAAACGGTCATCACCAATCCCCATCCCCAATACCTCACCCAACTGTTTGGCGATGGGATTTTTTTCCAGAAAACCGTTGTCCACCAAGCCGTGGGAGTTGCCGATTAAGGCGAACGCTCGGTTGGTATTGGTTTGCGAAGGCACCGATGAGTACCAGTCATCACACACCGCATAGTGCTTGGCAAGCTGGTTTAAGACCGGCAACTGTTGCGGGGTAAAGCTCTGCATCACCATGTCGACCATCTCTTTGGCCGTGGCGTCGTCGTTTTTGGCCTTTTTCAGCATCAGCGCATAGTCGTTCATGTAGCCCTGCATATTGGCTGAGCTTGGTGCACCCGCCTGCGGCTGATTAAACAACTGCGTGGTAACGTGGCTAAGCTCCTCGCCTGGATGACTGTCTGGCACACTGGCGCCAATGGTACCGCGAATGGGCTTTGAAGAAACATCGAGGGCGTCGGCGTGATTAACAAACTCCATCAGATTCACGCCATAAAGGCCTCGAAATTCATCCCCTTTGGCCGCAGCAGGAATATTGTGCTGGGGACGATCCGCTTCATACAGCCAGCCCAACATCGAATCGAAGGAACGATTCTCCAACATCAGGTGGACCACGTGTTCAATTTTATCAAGAGACATGTCGCATTCCTTTATTATTCCATTAATTACAAGGCCTGATTCTCACCAACATCAATTAAATCAACCACAACAAATGGCGTAAAAATTCGGCGTTTTTATGGTTTTTAATGCACGTTGAGGTTAACTGAGTCCGTTCGGCCAAAGATGACTTAAAACGCCTTGAACTCTAGGGTTTAGGATAGAATCCACCATCTAGCAAGGATGATAATTAATCATGGAAAACAGTGGTTTAAAAATCTGGGATCGACAGATTCACATCACCAAGGCGGCGCCAGCGCTAAGCCGTTAATATTAAACGCAACCTCAGTTTATTTATTGGGTTTACGAAAATTATTTATACAGAAAGCAATTGGCCTCAGAGGAAATATCCTACACGCATAACAGAAAATAGCTCAGGATGAATTTAATAAAAATAAAGGCCAAATCAACGTGATTTGGCCTTTGTTATTTCAAGCTTTACTCGTCACTTAATTTAAAAATCAAAAATATAGCTAATTTGCAGGTTACGAGGGGAGCCTAGCGTATCGATGGTGTCGCGATAATCCACTGGCGCATCGCTGCCCGGACGGAAAATACCGGTCACCGCATCGGTATCAAACGCGTTTTCTAGCTTCAGATTAATTCGATGATTTTCCTGTGGGCCGAAGCGATAACTGGCCCCTAGATCCACCAAAGTGTACTCGCCGTAATCTTTATCGTATGCGGTCATGCTGCCCACATAGCTGGATTGCAGCCACAGCTCCCACGGCCGATTATTTGGTTGATAATCAACGCGAATGTTAGCGGAGACATCGGGCACATTCAGCAGCGCTTCATCGCCATTTTCATTTTCAATGTCACTGTACGTGGTGGCCACATCCACCGACACACTGTCGGTCAGCATCCAGAACAGATGCAGATCGACGCCAAGGGTCACCACCTCTTTATCAAGGTTTACGTACTGATCTTTGCCATCCTTAGTGCCAACCCCAATGATGTCACTGATCTCACGCCAGAACAGGTTAACCTGCCACTGAACGTCACTGCGGCTGTAATCCAACCCAGTGTTAATGTTGATGCCGGTCTCAGGGGTCAGATCTCGATTGCCATAGATGCCATCGTCGGCACTGGCATAAAGCTGTTCAGCACTGGGCAAGCCAAAACTGGTTCCCGCAGCGCCATTAATGCCCCAAGTATCGTTCACCATATGACGGGCGCTAAACTCCAATGCCGAGCCACTCTCGCCATCTTTTACTTGGGTGTAACGGCCACCCAGCGACAGCTTGGTATCTGGCAAAGCCGCTAACTGTGGCTGATATTGGGCAAACACGTCGTTAACTTGTTCGGTATTCGACTCAAATTTCATCACCGCATCTTCGCCATAATAGCGCTGATGCTCAATACCATAATTAAAGTGGTGCATTCCCAGTTGAGAGTGCATGGTCACCTTGGCGCCGTAATCTTCGAACCACCAAGGATCGTTGTCGTTTTTAACTTTGATGGAGCCATCTTCATATTGATAGACCCGAAAGTAGTCGGTATCCCAGTTGTGGTAGTAGCCTTTAAATTCAATCTGGTGTTCAGCGCTGATCTCATGCTCTAACTGCAAGGTAACCAGAATCTGGTCTCGACGGTTCTGAGTTTCCACATTGTAGTAAGGGCGCAGATAATCCAGATCAGCCACATTGTATTGGGCCATCAACTGGGCACGGGTCTTGTCCCACTCCTGTGCCACTTTCACCCCTAAATTCTGAACGTCATAGCCACGCTCACGATCGGTGGCAGTCCAGTGGATATCCTCATCGTCCCATGGCTGATACCCATCAGAGAGGTCGCTGGCACCAAATACCGTGATCTCAGTGTCTCCAATCAGCGCGGAGTGGTAACCACTTAGCTGGGTGCTGCCTAGGGTATCGATGCCTGCGCTGATTTGACCAGCATCTGCGCCTTTGTAGCTTCGAGTGACAATGTTCACCACCCCAGCCAGCGCCGTGGTGCCAAACATCACCGACTGACCGGCTTTTAGCACCTCAATGCGTTCGATCATGGCGGTGCTGATGGTGTCCAGATACCCCCCATTAAACAAACGGTTGTTGATACGAATGCCATCAATCAGCCAGAGGATGTCTTGTTTACGAGATCCCTGCAGTGAGTAATTGGCGTAATCATAACGACCGTTTTTGGGGATCACCGTCAAACCGGGGATATTCTGCTGCAAGATGCCATTCAAATCCGACGTCCCCGCGCGCTCAATGGCTTCACGACCAATGGTCACCAGCTCTACCCCAACTTGCTCCTGCTCAAACGCCAAGGCTTGTTCGCGCACGCCAACAATGTTGATGGTTTCGATCTGCTCATCCGCGATTGATGTAAAGGCTCCCATGGCCAAGGTTACGCCTAAGGCCAGTTGACTCGGTTTCATTGTTGTTCCTTATTTTGAAATTCAACCAATGCTTGATTGAGGCGCTGCACTCCTTGAGTTAAGCGAGGCGACACCATGGTTTCGGTAAAGGGGATGGCGACAAAACGCCGGTTAACCACCGCATCAATGCCTTTCAATGCCGGGTGGGTGGTGAGAAGTTCGATGGCTTTATCTGGTGTACTCTCCTGAGAGACGGCAATGGTGATCACCTCAGGGTTCTCCTCCATCACCCGCTCCCAACTGAGGTTGACCCAGCGCTGGTGCAGATTTGCTGTGATGTTCTGCCCGCCCGCCAGACGGATCAGCAGATCGGCGCCACTCCAACCACCAGCGGAGCGGGCTATGGCATCGGCCATGTCGATGTGCAGCACCCGATAAGGTTTCACCTTGCGAAGCTGAGCCAACTGCTGCATTCGCTCAGCTTTGAGGCGCTGCAATTGGGATTGTCGTGCAAACAGCTCAGCCACCTCGGTGATCTCGGTCCAGATGTCCTCCAGTTGCAATCGCCCTTTCACCGGGTTGCAGTAGGACGCGCCAATCAAGGTGCCAATGCCCCATTGATGCCACTGACTTTGCTCACCCAGTGCCGCCGCAGAAAATGCCGACGGGAATCCGGCATAGATAAAATCTGGCTGCGCCAACACCACCTGCTCTTTACTAGGCCAGCGGGTGGCCAATTCAGGAATGCCGGCTAACTTTGGCAATAAACTGGGTTCATAACTGTCGTCCGGATAGGCGGTGCCAATTAAATGATCTTCAAGATCCAGAAGCAGCATATTCTCGGTCGCAAATTGATTTAGCGAAATGACTTTTTCTGGAGTTGAATTGGATACTGGATAATAACATTGTGAATAAACGTAAGGTGCCGGCCCTAACGATAATGCCACCAACATTAGTGATATAAATTTACTTTGTCTCATTAATAAAGAACCGCTCCAATTTTTTATCACTCCAACCAAACAGGTGTTTTGCACTCACCGCTTGACCATCCTGTTTTATCAATTGCCCAGTCCCTAGAACGGAACAATCGCTCTGACAGTCACTGCTAACCACTTTTACACCGTGGGACTTGGCAATGGTGGACACCCGCCGCAACTGCTGGCGATAGTCGTGGCCACAGCTGCAAGGCTGGCGGGAGCACAGCATCAACTTAGGCACAGGCTTTGAGGGCTGAAGAGGCCAAAGAACCTCAATCAAAGACAATGCGTGACTTCCTTGACCGAGACGTTGCACCGACCAAACGCGCTCTAAATCAGCGGTAATAAACACCGCCATCAACGCCACCTCGTAATCACTAAAATATTCATAAACAGAAGGCGAAGGCAGATATTTCTGCATTCGTTGACGCCACTTAGATAAGATACATAGAAGTTGTATGTTTTTATTTTTAGCCCAATAGATAACTGGGTCACACAATAATTCATCTCGAATAACTAGAAATGAAATACCTATTTCAGAATTTAACGAAACCTCATTTAGAGTGTCTAAATTCAAACTTTCTTTTGAATCGACAATGATGTAATTAGCAACTACAGGTTCGTCCTCGAGCGCGCCAGATATCGACACCCTTCTCTCCTATCTATCAATTTCTAATTGCTATTGCGGTTCACTGCTCCCTCAATGCCCCGCAATCAATGCCCCATCTTACGCGACGCTCTGCAGTCCTTTTTCGGCACACTCGTCATGATTGGCCATCGATTCAGCCACGAATCCAAGTTCTTGGGCCAGCTCCAGTACTTCCGTGCATTGGCTCATGACCACCGCTTTAGTGGCCAGCAATTGATTGGAGATCAGAAAGATCAAACTGTGGCAATCGTCGACCAGTACCCGCGATGCCGGTTTGATGGCACTGTTAACCGGATCATAATCGTAATTTATCGCCACCCCCTTAGTGTGCTGCTGTATCACCATCGCGCCCTCCTGAGCAGCGGACTCAACAAACACTCCCTGTTCCGCCAGCAAAGTGACCCCATCGCCCTCCGCTGTTAACGCCCAAGGCAGATCCCTGAGATCCAATCTACGATGACGGCAGGCCGCCAACAGCGCCTCGGCACTGGTACGATCCATAAGGTGCAGCGCAAACTGACTCATTAGCTGTTGCCACAGCCCATCTTCAATATCCAGAGTCACATGACGGGTCACCGGCTCGATGACGATGGCCCCCGCAAGTTTGAGAGGCTCAATCAATTGACGGTGCTCAGTACAGGCGAGAATCTGCACCCCAGACAGCGGCAATTTAGAACGCCAATCCAGCTTGTCCGCCAAAGTCACCACATCGCCAATCACCACCAACATGGGATCGCCATTATCAAACTCCGCAATCTCCTGACCCGCTTTGGCTAAGGTGGAGTGCATCACGCGGTGTCGGGTGCTGGTTGCCGCCGCAATCACCGCCAGTGGTGTATCGGCAGGCTTGCCCTGACTGATCAGCTCCTGGGCATGCAGCGCGATCTTTTTCGCCCCCATGTACAGCACCAAGGTACCCGAACCCTGCCCGAGCGCCGCCCAGTTGGAGATGGTCGTCGAGGCTTTATGGCCACTGGCAAACGTCACGTCCGATGCCATGCCGTTGCTGGTCAGTGGAAAACCGGTGTAGGCCGCCGCGCCCAGCGACGCACTGATGCCAGGGATCACCTGATAATCGATGCCATGGTATTGCAAGCACAGGCACTCTTCGGTGCCCCGTCCAAAGATGAAGGGGTCGCCCGCCTTAAGACGCAGCACCTCATGACCCGCCAGCGCCTGCGCCACCACGTCCGGATGCATGCCATACTCGATGCTGGTGCCACAATAACCACGATAACCCACCGGAATCAGGGTTTTGCCCTGAGGAATTTGCGCCAAAATGGCGTCACTCACCAGCAGGTCATAACAGATCACATCGCAGTGATGCATCAGCTCCAGCGCCCGTTGAGTCAGCAGCCCGGGGTCCCCCGGTCCCGCCCCTACCAAAAATACTCGGCCTGGGGCCATCGCTTGGTCACTCATGGCCAGCTCCACAGCGGCTGGCCGCAACTCTTGCCTTACGGAATCCATGAGTAAACTCGGCGGCATAAAGGCGGGAATCGCGAAAATCGGTCTGACCCAACACCTTAGAGACAATGATCATCGCCGTGGCCTTGATGCCCGCTTCTTCCACCTGCTCCACAATGGTGTCTAGGGTACCGCGCAAAATGCGCTGCTCTGGGTGAGAGGCTTTCTCCACCACCGCAATTGGCCAGTCTCCCGGGTACACCTCTTTTAGCTCGCGAGCGACTTTGCGAATCAAACTGGCGGACAAAAACAGACACAGGGTGGCTTCGTGTTCGGCTAAGGATTTCAGGTTCTCCTTTTCCGGCACCGGCGTCCGGCCACTGGCGCGGCTTAAGATGATGGTCTGACACTCCTCTGGCAGAGTCAGCTCCTGCCCCAGCGCCGCAGCCGACGCTTGGAATGAGCTCACTCCAGGTACCACCTTCCAATCAATGCCTTCCTCGTCCAATCGGCGGGTGGTTTCCGCCAGCGAGCTGTAGATCGACAGATCACCGGTCTGCACTCGAGCCACGTCTTTACCTTCGCCATGGGCATCGCGACACACCGCCACAATCTGATCCAGATCCATGTCTTCCGACGACAGCACCAAGGCGTCTTCACGGGCTCGAGCAACCACCTCTTTCGGTACCAATGAACCGGTGTAGAGCACCACAGGGCACTGCTCAACCAAACGAGCCCCCTTCACAGTAATTAGATCTGGGTCACCTGGGCCTGCGCCAATAAAGAATACGGTCATGTTATTTTTCCTCAGTTTGTAGGGTACGGCCCCGGCGTTGGCCATCTTTTACCTGGCCACTGTCTAGGTGGTATTTGTTGTCATAGCCTCGAGGGGTGATGATCAGCTCCCCGAAACGATAGCTTTGGCTGTTGCCCACGATCACCGCCGCCGTCATGGCAAATTCGCACTGGGTGAATTCGGCTAAGGTGCTCAGCTCAATGCGCTGCTCCGGTCGGTAAGCGTTATCAATGATGGCCACCGGAGTGTCGGCACTGCGGTGCTCAAGCAAGATGCGCTGGGCGATCTCAATCTGATCCACTCGGCGCTTTGAGCGAGGGTTGTAAAAGGTGATGGCAAAATCTGCCATCGCCGCTGCCTCAATTCGTTTCTCAATCAAGGCCCACGGCGTCAGCAGATCCGACAACGAGATGGTGCAGCTGTCGTGCCCCAATGGCGTGCCGACCAAAGAAGCGCAGGAGTTGGCGGCGGTAATGCCAGGCACCATGGTGACCGGAAAGTCTTGGTTGCCGCGCCAGCCCTTGTCACTGAGCACCTCATAAACAATGGAGCCCATGGCGTAGATGCCGGCATCGCCAGAGGAGATCACCGCCACCTTCTTGCCCGTTTGCGCCTGTTCCACCGCCAACCGAGCCCGGTCGACCTCTCGCGTCATGCCGCTGGCTTTGGTTTCCTGTGTGGTCAGCAGTGATGCCACCATATCCAGATAGGGCTTATAGCCCAGCACCAGATCCGCCCCTTCAATGGCAGTTTTGGCCATGGGAGAAACCAGCTCGATGCTGCCGGGGCCAATGCCCACAATCGAAAGTGAACCGCTCACGCTAACGCTCCTAACTTGCTAAATTCGGTATCAATATGTCGCCACAGCACCGCCACTAATTCCGGCAGATCCAGCAGGCAAAATGGCCGCTCTTCGCCGTCATCCTGATCAAACTTGGCAACCTGAGCAGGGGCGATGGGCTCAAGATCCTGTTTGATGCTCTGGACGTCGTTAACAAAGTGATTGCCCGCCACCAACAGCATCGGAATCAAACGCACCCGATGGTCACCGCGCGCGGTCAGCTCGGTGGCCAACTTTTCTTTCACCAATGGGAATGGGCTGGCTCCCTCTAAGGAGCAGCAATGGTTACTGTCGCTCAGTTGACCTAATAGCTGCTGGCTATACCAGATGGCGCTATAACCTGGGTTGGCCAGATCCGGCGCCCCATGATGAATAAACAGGTTTTGAACTCCGGGTTCATTGAAGCGCTGGTTTAGCGCCGTCAAAATGGCGTTCGCGGAATGAACCGGTTGCAGCAGCGCCGGAGTGGCCACAATGCGGCTAAGGCTAAACTGGGAAAAACCAGACACCACCTGAGTCAACTGGTGGTGCTCTTCGGTTGGGTAGAGGTAGACCGAAGCCACCACAATCTGACGATGCCCAGCGCGGTCCAGCGCTGCCAACTGTTCAGGCAAGGTGCAAAGAGCAAACTCTTGATTGCGTTTAAGCACCATGCGGGAGCTTATCGCTAAGCGAACCTCATACTCGGGATAACGCTGCTGCGCCTGCTCAAGCAGTTGTTGGTAGCGATGCTGTGCCACCACGGAGCCAAAGCAGCATAAGATCAGCGCTCGGCCTTGGTTGTAATGTCGATGTCGTTTCATAGTGGGTTTTCTTGTTGTTGAATCTTAGCCAGATGGGCCGCGAGGGAGTTGGTCAGCTCTCTGGTGACAGCTGGCGTATCGCCACTGCCACTTAGCGCCAATTGGTACTCCCCAACCTGACGGACACAGGGGTTAACCACGTTGCCGAGCTCTGGGCGGCAGCTGACGCACAGCAGCCGCTCTTTCGCCATCAATTGATTGCAAAGCTGTTTAAGGTGTTGCTGCTTGTCCTCATCGTGGGGCCATGGCAGCGCCAGATAGATGAGATCGAAGGGCTCGAAGTCCGGCCATTGCCACTGATAGAGATCCCCTTGAACTTGCCAGCACGGCAGTGCGCTGCACTCAGAATTGAAGCGTTCGGACAGCAAGGTCACCAACTGCTTCTGCTTAAGCGCGCTCGAGGCTTTTAGATAGCCTGCACGGCCGCCTCCCACCACCAGCACATTGAGGCTACGGGTGATGGTCAAAGACAGCTTGGGTCGCTCCGTTAGGGGGTGATCTATGCACATGGCGCTTCCTCATCGAACTGATGCGCTGGCCAAAGGGCGGTAATAGACTGCTGCTGTGCCAAGGCGGCAAATGCTTGTCGCCACTGGTCGAAATTCAGTTGCTCCAGATGCTGCATCACCAGGCCATGATTGGGGTCGCTCTGATTGCTCTTGCAATACAGGGTGGCCCGTAGCCCTTTTCGACAGCCTCCAATGCAGTAACTTCGGGTAATCTTAAGCCTCAGATCCGCTCCGCCTTCGCCCATGCCCGCCAACTCGGTGGCCGCTAGGCGGCGCAGTTTCGACGCGAGCGGTTTTACCTCATCGCCGCAGCGATGCCCTCCACATAAGATCAGGTGGTAATCGAAAGGCTTCATGGCTTTGCCGCCTTTGTGGGCAGGCTCTGCGGTAGGACTTAGGGCGTCCCCTTGATGCAGGCAGGCAGCCAAGGTGACGTTGAACCCCTGGGCTTTAAATTTAAACTTAGGTGCCAGTAATCTGGGGCTTTGTGAGGCGTACAGGGACGCCGCTTCCGCTACCGAACTTACGCCAACGCAGCGCTTAACGGTGGCTGAGGGGTTTTCTATGCCCTCGACCCCATCGAGTCGCTCTGCGTCAAAACAATCAAAAGGCAGCTTGAGCCGATTGGCAGTGCCTATCAAGCCAGTTTCATCCGCTTTAAGGCTGATGCTATTAAGACTTCGAAGTGACAGTGGCGACAAGTCATGCTGTTGCAAAAACGCCTCAAGCGCCTGTTCTACCACATTGGCGGGTGTACCGCGGTCGCAGCCGACACCGAGATCAAGCACTTTCGGGCGCCAGATAGCCGTGGGCCCTTGGAACGCAGGTAGGCTCTGACGATGGCTAATGGCAATTCTCGCTTGGGCCGAGGGGCTCGGCTCAGTCTCTAAGTTGGTATTCCAATGCCAGTGACTTGGCCAAGGACGTTGATGGGGCCACCATTTGCGATGACCGCTGTGAACCAAAAATTCCAGCGCTTGACCGTTTACCACCGCCGCACTCACCTGAGTCAAGTCAGGCTCACAAGCTGGGTCAAGACGCCAGCCGTAGGCGGCGCCCAGTAGATCCACGGCCAACGTCTGGCTGGCATCACTGGCGGTGGTCAGCACCGCCTGAGCGCCCAGCAGCTCAGCAACTCGCAGAGCCATGGCATTGGCGCCGCCACGATGACCGCTTAGCACTGGCACCACAAATTGCCCCTGCTCATCGATGCAGATCACCGCAGGGTCTTGACGTTTATCTTTTAAAAGCGGCGCCATCAACCGAGTCACGATGCCCACGGAGCAAAAGCAGATGTGGCAATCAAACCACGCAAACTGCTCCGCCAATACCGCCTTAAAGCTCATGGATTCTGAGCCTTTGGCATCGGAATCCTTAGCGCCGTGCAGAGCAAAGCACTGGCCTTGTCCCAAACGCTGCTGGAGGGAGGCCATCAGTTGCTTGCCATTGGCAGTAATGGCGTACAAGGCGATGTTGCTCGCGCCCCCAGTCATTAGGCGGCCTTACCGTGACGCAGGCGACCTTTGCGGCCACGAATGGACAACTGAACCATGGCAAAGTAACGATGCTCCTTGGGCACCTGACGCAGATCCTCATACACCTCCTGATTGTCACCGGAAGCGTGTGAGACGTAGCGGGCGCACTCCAGCAGCCCCATGGGCTCTAGCTGTTCAATCAGCGCCTCCACCATGCGGCCGGCCTTGATGAGAATGATGGTGTCAAACTCCTCTACGAGGCGGGGTAGCATCTCAATGCCATAGGTCGCCGGTACCACGCAGAAGCGTTCTTGGCCATCGGCCAACGGCACCTGTGTCGCCGCCGGCACCGCCGTAATGGAGCTCACTCCAGGAACAATCTCTACCTCAAGTTCAGGCAACAGCTGCTCAAGTTCCTCCTGCAGGTAGGCCCACGTTGAGAACACCGACGGGTCACCTTCGGTGATAAACACCACATCCAGCCCCTGACGCAGACGCTCGGCGATCTGCAGCGCCGCCCGTTGCCACGCGGGCACCGTTACGTCGATGTCTCGGCTCATGGGGAAGTGTAAAAACAGCTTCTGGCCCTCAATCTGCTCCTCAGGTACCGCGCCTGTGGCGATGGCCCAGGCAAATGAGTCCTTTAGTCCCTGAGTTTTTTCAGGCACGGCGATTACATCTGCGGTGCGCAGCAAATTGGCGGCGCGCAAGGTCATCAGATCGCTGGCTCCAGGGCCAACGCCCACCGCGTAAAGTTTGCCAGTTGAATAGGATTGGGTAGTCAACATGCTGATTCCGCCTTGTCGAAAATAAACAGATGGATAGGGTTATCCCCTTGATATCCGGTGTAGCTGCCGATGCGTCGCTCACTGGCGGCGCTCAGCAGAAGAATGCGTGGAGTAAGGTTGAGCTGTTGGCTTAACTGATGCAGCTCAGCCAGGGTGTCTAGGGTCACGGCGCTCACCACTAGGCGGCCGCCCTCATTGAGGCGCTGCCACATCAGGGGCAATAACTCAGGCATCTGGCCGCGACTGCCACCGCAGAAGATGGCGTCGGGGTTGGCAAGTTGCTCTAGCCCCTCCGGCGCCTTGGCTTGGATGAGCCTGAGGTTATCCACCTTATGAGCGATGGCATTGGCCTCAATCATTGGCCAGCATTCAGGATTGCACTCAATGGCATAGCTCTGACCTTTAAAAGCTTGCTTCGCCGCTTCAATGCCCACGGATCCCGAACCGGCCCCGACGTCCCAGACCACGGAGGTTGGCGTCAGGCCAAGGTTGGCCGTTGCCAACGCCCGCACTGGCGCTTTGGTAATCAAGCCTTTTTTAGGACTGCGCTTAGCGTACGCCTCGTCTGGCTGGTGGCCCTTACACCCCTGCCAAGGCCGCTGGGTTTGCCGCACGCCAATGAGCAGGTTCATGGGGTTGATGTCATCAAGGTTGGTCTCAGCCAGTTGCTCTGGCGTCCAATGCGTCACTCGCTCCTCGGAGCTGCCTAGGGCCTCACACAGGCATAACTGCCACCCTAGTTCCCCATACCGAACCAGTTTTTGGGCAACGGCCACTGGGTTATCGGTGCGATCGGTCAACAGCGCGAACTGAACACAATCTTGAATTCGCGCAATCAGCCCTGGCAGACGGGCTTTATTGACCTGCCCATGCAGGGACAACATCGCCATCTCCTGATGAGGTAACCCAAGGCGAGCACAGGCTTGCTGCACACAACTTAGGTGGGGGATGACCTCCAATTGATGAGGGTAAGACAATTGGGCCAAAGTCTGGCCGAGACCAAAAAACAGCGGATCACCACTGGTTAAGATGGTGATGTCATGGTCGGCGTACTGAGCCAGTAGCTCAGCAATAAACTCGTTGATGGGAAACTGATAGGGAATGCGAATGCCATCAAACTGCGGAAAGAACGCCAGCTGCGATTCCGAGCCCACCAGCACTTCGGACTGCACCACCGAGTTGATGGCCCGGCTGGTTAGGCTAACGCAACCGTCAGCAGCCATGCCCACTAAGAATAATTGCCCACTCATTTGGCGGCCTCAACCATCAGTGCATGCAGCGCCGCCACCACCAAAGGGCTGCCGCCTTTACGGCCATCGCAGGCGATGTAGGGCAGTTGGGTAGCCATGAGATCCCGCTTGGACTCATCGGCTTTCACAAACCCCACCGGCAACCCAATGATGAGTGCGGGGTTTATCTTTCCCTGCTGGCACAGCGACATGGCTTCATACAGCGCCGTAGGGGCATTGCCAATGGCGATGATGCCGCCATCAAGCCACCCCAAGCGGGCAGCATATTGCATGGCGACCTTAGCTCGGGTGGAGCCCTGTTCAGTGGCTTCGGCAATCACCTCCGGGTCGCTGATCAGGCAGTGCGCCTCAACGCCGAACGGCTGCATTCGCCTTGGGGCTAAGCCAGTAACAATCATATTGACGTCGCTGATGATCTTGGCGCCGTTTCGAATCGCCTCGATGCCCCGCTCTACCGCACCATCGCTGAAGTGAAACAGCTTGGCGAACTCAAAATCGCCACTGGTATGAATGGCGCGGCGAACCACCGCCCACTGCTCAGGGGAGAATGAATGTCCCCCGTGGTCCCGCTCAATCTCGTGATCAATGATGGCAAATGAGTCCTGCTCAATCTGTCGGCCTTGAGCGGTGATCTGTTGCATCTGGCTCATTTCAATTCTCCAACTGCGGCAAACGCGAGGGGCGCGCCGTCAAAATCCAGCAGCTCCACCTCAATGGCGAGCTTGTGGTGGGCATAACGATAGCAGTGCGCCGCAGCAAGCTGGCACAGTGCATTAAGAAATTGGGGCTTTAGGGTGCTTGGAATTAGCTCCAACAGATGTCGGCCAGTGTTGGCCTCCCGCACCTGCTGGCATAGGTCAGCGTCGCCGCCGCATTCGGCGAGCGTGTCGGCCATCAACGCAAAGTTAATGGCGCGGCCACTCACGTGGGTCATGGTGGTGCCGCCGGCCAATTTGCACAGCTTGCCAATCATGGTGACTAAGGTAAGACGTTCCATGCCAAAGCGAGCACCGGCACGCAAACCAACGCCGGAGAAATCCCCCGCTTGAATGAAGGCTGACTCGCTCATGTTGGGGCGAGCTAACATGGCGGCACGCTCGGTACGGCTGCCGGTCGTCAACACTGCGTGGTTAAGACCCTGTGCCCGCGCCACCTCAATACCTTGACGCACTGAAGCCGCATAGGCGGATGTTGAATAGGGGTGAACCGTACCTCGAGTGCCCAAAATGGATAGGCCACCGATCAACCCCAAGCGGCGGCCGATGGTCTGCTCGGCCAACTTTTCACCGTCGGTGATCCATACGGTCACTTTCACGCCGCTACCGGGGGGCAGCAATGGCAGCAGGTGCTGCTTAATCATCTTACGGGGCACCGGATTGATGGCAGGCTCCCCCACCGCCAGCTCTAGGCCGGGTTTGGTCACGGTTGCCACTCCGGAGCCAGCGAAAAAGCGAATGCCTGGCGTTTTGGTCAGCTCGACATCGACACCAATTTCGGCTCCGTGGGTGCAATCAGGGTCGTCGCCAGCGTCTTTGATCACCGATGCCTGCCCTGGACGACAGCGATGCAGATCAAATTGCGCCTGCTCACCAATGGGCAGGTCAATGAGACTTTGTGTCTGCGCCTGTCCAGTCAGCAGCGCTTTAAGCGCCGCCAACGCCGCAGCAGTTGCGCAAGCACCCGTGGTATAACCTCGACGCATCTCGCCTTTGTGGCGGCTGCGCTTAATGCTGGTTACGCTCACCGGCATAACCTAGACATGTTTGAAACAGATGAAACACCCGTCATCCTGATACTCCCAATATGGTTTGGGCAGATGGCGAGGCAATTTTTGAATGGAGTGGTGCGCCATAAAATGAGAACAACGCACTTAGCCAGTCATCGAGTAAGCCCGCTCGATCTGCATACTTCGACCTATGGCGGGTATCCTGGCTTGCGACTCAAACGTCAATCCGGCCTTCCCAGCATGTCGCCAGTGGCATGAAAGATTCACTCGTCGCTTACAGTTGCGGGTACAGCTCGGACATCACATCCGATTCCCCTTTAAGCTTGCGCTCCATAAGACAGTTAACACTCTATGACACTCGGGAGGCTTAACCTATGTGAAAAGTGACAGGTTTTTGTTTCCTATAGCAAAATCGTGAGAGTGAACCCATTTCAGCCCAAAAACGGGAGCGAGTTAAAAACTCCGGTTCAGCAGCTAAAAAACTGTGACAAATCCCAGTGACAGTATCGGCCAGATCACCGAACAATAACCTCCATTTGCGATGCGGCTGACAAACAGGCACCATCTCTTCAATTCAGGCAACGACAGATCACTATGGCCTTCGAACTGCTTCACTTAACCCTCGCCATCACCTTGGCTTTGATTCTCGACAAGCTGTTTGGCGAACTCCCCAGATTTCACCCTCTGGTGGCTTATGGCCGCTTCGCTCGAGCCATTGAAAAGCGCCTATGGAATACCACCAAACGCCGCGGCAAGGTGGCCGTCATACTGGCGCTGATTCCGGCGCTGATGTTCCTGCTACTGCCAGAAGTATGGTGGCTTCAAGGATTGGTGCTGTATCTGGTTATCGGAGGTCGCAGTCTTGGGGAGCACGGCCGCATGGTGTCAAGCGCCCTGCGCCAGAACGATCTGAATGAGGCCCGCGCGAAAGTTGGCTGGATCGTCAGCCGAGAAACTCATCAGATGGATGAGAAACAGGTCGTCAGCGCCACCATGGAATCGATGTTGGAAAATGGCAACGATGCGGTATTCGGCGCCCTATTCTGGTTTATCGTTGGCGGAGCCCCAGCCGCCGTGCTCTATCGAATGAGCAACACCTTAGATGCCATGTGGGGCTACAAAAATCCCAGATTCCTTAATTTTGGCTGGGCCGCGGCCAAACTAGACGATCTGCTCAACTACCTCCCCGCTCGCCTGTGCGCCCTAACCTACTGCGTTTTAGGCAGTGCCAAAACTGGATGGCGCTGCTGGCAACAACAAGCCAACGCCTGTGACAGCCCGAATGGCGGGCCAGTGATGACCGCCGGTGCCGGCGCTTTGATGATCACCATTGGCGGAGATGCCGTCTATCATGGCCAACTGAAACAAAAGGCACTGATGGGCGACGGCCCCTACGCTTCGGCGAATGACATCGACCGTGCCATCGCTCTGGTCGAACGCGGTCAATGGCTGTGGCTTGCCCTCATTACCATCACGACCTTACTGGTTTTTACTCCTGAGATAATCCAGCTATGAGCCTACTTCATCATGGTGGCCGGTTGCGCCAAGCAGCCATTGAACACCGCATTCCCTTGTCTGACTGGCTGGATCTCTCCACCGGCGTAGCCCCTTGGACCTACCCGATTCCGGCCATTGAGCTCAGCCACTGGAATCGCCTACCAGAAACCGACGACGGTTTAGAGTTAGCCGCCGCCAAATACTACGGCAGTGAGGTGATGCCTCTGGCGGTTGCTGGCTCCCAAGCGGCCATTCAGCAGCTTCCAAAACACCTCGACGGCAAACGGGTCGCCCTACCTCGCGTGGGTTATAAGGAACATCAAAAGGCGTGGCAACAAGCCAACTGGGAGATAGAGCTTTATGATCTTGAACCTAGCCAAACGCTGCTTGATAGCGTGGATGCTTTGGTGGTGATAAATCCCAATAACCCAATGGCGCACCGAATCAACCCCTCGAATTTGATCCAGTGGCACCAGCAACTGAACGCCAAAGGAGGCACCCTTGTGGTGGATGAAGCCTTTATGGATCTGTGGCCATCGGACTCCATTGTCCACCAAACGGGAACATCTGGGCTGGTGGTACTGCGCTCCATTGGCAAATTCTTCGGTTTGGCCGGTGCCCGAGTAGGCTTTGTGTTTGGCTGGCCTAAGTTACTGGAACAGCTGAGCGCAACCCTTGGCCCGTGGTGCGTCACCGGCCCCGCCCGCCAAGTGGCCAAAACCGCCCTGCTGGACGACCACTGGCAGCAGCAGCAGCATCAACGCATCGATGCCATGGCCAACCAATTGGCAGCGGCCCTGTGCTCACTTCCAGGCACTCACCATCAATGTGGCCTGTTTATCACCGTCATTCACCCGGATGCCCCCCATTGGCACCGTCAATGCGCTCGCCAGGGCGTCTACCTGCGACTCACCGATGAACGCCATGGGCTGCGCTTTGGGCTCCCCAAAGACACACAACAGTTGCAGCGACTGACAAAGGTGCTACAAGGCTTAGTTCCCTCCCGCTAGGGAAACGGCTAAGATCGGTGACTAATGGGCAATTTTTCATGGGTCAGGCTTCGCGCTATGGGTTTGAAAACCGACATCAGCTTTGAGCAGCTGTTGCAGTCACAAGTTCGCTTAATGACCAACTGCAAACCCGCAGAGTTTGAAGCCTGTCTTGAACCGCTGGCTCTGCAAGCTCTGGAGTGGTTCGATCTGGATCGCTGCACCCTATTCCCCAACTCCATGTTATCCATTGAAGAGGATCACAACCTCTCCTTTAACCGCAACGGCATCGCCAAGTTGGTGATAGAGGAGTTTACCCAAGGGGATGCCATCCGCAATGTCCACGACTATCTAAAACTGCTGCGCGCCGATGTTCCCTATCAGGTGTTTACCGAACGCCACCTTGCCAACAGTGACATCGTGGCGCTCAAAACTCTGCATCAGCAAGGCGCTCGCTGGCATTGCATCATCCGTCTGCAGCTATTCGGTCAGGTGTGGGGCGCGTTGGCTTTTGCCCGCTTTAATCGCCCAGGCTCTCCGCCGTCAGAGTCCCAGCTGCTGCGCCTAAAACTGCTGTGCGATGCGTGGCTGGTATACTGGCAGCACGCCAGTGTCGCCAAAGCGCTGAATCACGGCCAAGAGAAGCTCAACGATGAGCAGCAGAAGCTGCAAAAACTCAGTAAAAAGCAGCGGGCGGTCTTGTCTTTACTGGCCCAAGGACTCAGTGCTAAGCAGTGCGCCGAAAGGCTGTTTCTGAGCCCAAGAACCATCGAGTCTCACAAATACCGCATGCTTACTATGTTGGACTTTGACAGCCACTCAGAACTGATTCAATTCGCACTGAGAAATGGCTTAGGCTTTAGCCAGCCCCAAGACAAGGCAGTGTAAAATGCAGTAGATCTACGGTATGGATATTTTTCGCCATTGGTAGAGTTGTCGGCCGTTATCCAACTGAGCCGAACTCACCATGCGTTTATCCGTTACCCCTCTGTTTTTACCGCTGTTTTTCTCTTTCACCAGTGCCGCAAAACTCGCGCCGACGGCGGGCTTTAACGGCGAGGTCAACCTGCTGACTGGCTACTATCGAGACACCAACAACCTCAGTACCAACGCCAGCGCCTATCAGGACAACATCACCTCGAAAGCGAAAACCAATAACGAACTGCACGACAGCATGGACGGGAAAGGCGTATTTGGACTGCTGGGAGAAGTGACCTACACCTTTGGGGAGGAGCTCAATTATCAGCTGTTTCTTGGTACCTCTCGAGAGGAGATCGCCACCGGCTCTCTTGCCTTCGAGCTGGGCTATAAATATGAGCTTGGCGACGGCACCACAGTGGCCATATCCGCGCTGCCAACCCTAGTGTCCGCCGAAGTTTGGCAAGACCCCTATGCGGTGGCCGAGGAGCGACAGGAAACCGATCTCTCTGGCACTGCAGGCCGCATCAAGATTGACCACATCATGGGCACTGGTTTTGGGCTGGATTTTGGCTTTGGCAGTTCCCAAGTGGATGAAGACCGAGCGGGCTTCGATGCGGCTTATGGTAGTGAAGACGTTGCCTCTTTTGATGGCGACCTGTTAACAGATGAGGAACTGGCACGGCTGCAGCGAGATCGAGACTACTTCAGCGTCAAAGCCCAGTACCTGTTCTACTTGCCAAATAAACGCGGCGCCCTGCTGCCCTCGTTAACCGTAGTCAGCTCCGATGCCGATGGCGAAGCCCAGTCCTATAACTCCTATAAAGCAGAGCTGACCTACGTCAAGGTACACAACCAGCACAGCTTTGCACTCACTTTGGATGGGCGATATCGTGAATACAGTGAAGTCAATCCACTGTACGGCACGCTACGAGAAGATCGCCAGTATGGCGCGTTCTTCGTCTACGAATACGCCAATGTCTTTGGGACCCAAAACTGGTCGTTGGTCACCCTCACTGGAGCCAACGTGATCGACTCTAATATCGACTATTACGACGCCGACTTTATGTTTGTCTCCATCGGCGCCAACTACAAATTCTGAGTCAATTTGATCGCCAATTCCCTGCATTCAAAACTTAAAGAGCACCTAATTTAGGTGCTCTTTCTTATTCACGGTTTTGCATCGGCTCCATCAAGCCTTGATGATGAAATCACCCTGCATGATGGCCCAGTGGCCTGGGAACGAGCAGAAGTACTTAAAGCTGTCACCGGCATTCAAGCCTGCGATGCTGAACTCTAGCGTGGTGCTTGCCCCACCGCCAATCACTTCGCTGGCAGCGATCACTGCTGGGTTATCGCGATTTACGTAATCCTTATCAGGACCTGCGCTCATGCCCTCGGTGGCAACCGCTTGCATGTCAGCGGCTTTAGTCAGAACCCAGTTGTGACCCATGGTGGTCTTAGGCAAAGTGCCATCGTGAATCAGGTTAAGCTTAACCTTCTCACAGCTGGCAGACACTTCCAGTACCTTGGTATCAAACTGCATCATATCGTTGGCCTTGATGGTCAACTCACACTCGTTGGCGGCGGCAACGCCACTGAAAGCCCATGAACACAGTGCCAATGCGGCGATGGATAGACGCTTAAACATAGCTGCTTCCTTAATGCTACTAATGAAAAATCTTGCCGAGTATACCCAAGCCAGAGAGTTATTGATAATCATTTTTATTATCAATTGATATTTTAACTCCCTGATCTTTGTAGCTGTTATACGGCCTAGGCACCCTGGCAGTTCAGTGGAGCATAAGAACAAGGCCAACCCCTTATCACTCTAGAATCGCGCTGGCTCCGATTGAGGCAGTCATTCTCTCGACAGAAAAACCGCACCGACAGGGAAAACATGGCCACCTCAAAGCCAGTCAGATTGCCACAAAGGTGTGATACCATATCGAAACTCTGCGGTCGCCATCGCGCAAGCAAAAGCGCAATGCAATTAGCGTGTCAGCGAACAGGCAAAATCATAACAACATAGGTCCGGTATGCTTCCCATCTCCATCTCTTCAGATATAGAGCTCACTCTGGTCTCCCCCAGCTTGGCCCCAGAATATCTGGCCATTGTCGAGGCTCAGCGAGACTATTTGGGCCAATGGTTACAGTGGCCCCACCTTGATTTAGACGAAGCGTTCTTTGTCGGCTTTATTGAGGGCTGTCGCAGAGAGTATGCCGCTGGCGCATCCATGGCCTGCGCCATGCTCTACCAAGGACAATTGGTGGGAAACATTGGCCTTAAAGAGATCAACAACGCTGAGCGCAAAGCGGAGATCGGGTATTGGCTCAGCCAAGATTTTCAGGGTCTTGGAATCATCAGCCAAAGTCTACAAGCGCTGTTGACTCATGCCTTTACCCAACTCGATTTAGACAAGGTCGAATTGGCCATTGCCACTGGCAACCTCGCCAGTCGCCGTGTCGCTGAGCGCAACGGCTTTGCTTTTTCTCACATCGTTGCCAACGCCGAACAGATCCAAGGACGCAGCTTGGATCATGCGTGGTATCGAATCAATCGGGAGAATTGGTCGGCAACTAAGCAAGAGTTAACGTCAAAGTCAAAGCCTGCTGATGTCGCCTAAAATCGTTCAGGGTTGTTTATCTTTAGCCTTTGCATTTAAACCAAGGTTACCCCATCTTTCGACACACAAATGAGCATGGAAGATCAACAGCCCTTAGGGAAGGAAACCGCGGCGAGTATCGGCATAGCTCGCCGCGGCGTTTCATGATTGCAGGGAAATGCGTGATGAAACTGGGGCCAGTGTAGAGAAATCCCCGTCACTTAGTAATGGTGTTTCTCACAGCCTTTTTGAAGAATTTTACGCTTTGTCCCCTTATTACCAATCCACCCCTTTTTGTGCCTTAATGCCCGCTTCAAATCCATGCCTAACCGACTTCACCTCAGACACCGTATCGGCCATCTCCAAAATGGCGCGGTGACAAGCTCGGCCAGTGATCACCACGTGTTGGTGAGCAGGTCTGTTGTTTAGGGCCTCTAGCACCTCATCCAGATCCAGATAACCGTAGCTCAGCATGTAGGTCAGCTCGTCAAGCAGCACCAGATCCACCGACTCATCGGCCAGTGCGGGCTTTATCTGCTGCCACACCTTCTCTGCCGCTTCGATGTCGGCACTGCGATCTTGAGTGTTCCAGGTAAAACCGGTTTTCATCACCTCAAAGGGCACCCCAAGTTTCTCCAGCACATTACGCTCACCGCACTCCCATTGGCCCTTAATAAATTGTGCCACTTTGCAGTTAAGGCCATGACCTACCGCTCGCAACACGGTACCAAAGCCGCTGGTGCTTTTGCCTTTGCCGTTTCCGGTGATCACCAACAACACCCCCTTATCGATGGTGGCGGCTTCTACCTTGGCGTCTACGGTCTGTTTGAGTTTCTGTTGTCGCTGTTTGTGGCGATCGCCATCACGCTGGTTCATGGGATTCCTTTGCAAGATGTGGGGCACCCAGTGCCCGCTGTTGTGTCTGTATGTGCTGTTTCCAGCTAACTAAATCCGGTTGAGCCATCTCATGCACCAAAAACTGCGGCGAGATCTGCTCAAACAGCCGCTGCACCTTGGGAGTGGTAAATGGCAAATGGGGGTCAATACTGCTGACGTGGGTTAAGATCCGTTCGAACTGGGCCCACCAATCTCCTTGAACCTCTGGAGCCTGGGTGCCCGGTGTTAAGTGGTGGCCCCCCAAACTGGCGGTCAGGTGCAGGGTTTTGATCTCCGAGCTTAATTCTAAGCGTTTAAGCTGGGTCAGTAGGTTGTCGATGCCCAGCTCTTGGCAATCCAAACGCCAATCGCACGCCATAAAATGACCCGTGTCGAGGCAGATCCCCACCTTGTGATAACCAATTCGCGATTTGAGGTAATCGTACTCATCGCGGCTGTGGAGGCGAAAACTCTGCTTCCACCATAGGTTTTCCATCAGCAGCCATCCATCAAAAGGGCTGCCAATCAGTGCTCGATTAAGCAGCTCGGCG
The DNA here is from genome assembly GCF_005116665.1 of Ferrimonas aestuarii. GTDB lineage: Bacteria > Pseudomonadota > Gammaproteobacteria > Enterobacterales > Shewanellaceae > Ferrimonas > Ferrimonas aestuarii. The sequence goes on from NZ_SWCJ01000024.1 coordinate 41,884, forward strand.
CACAGCTCTAGGGACTGCTGGAGAGACCACTCAAACTGCTGGGTATAGATGCCATCGCCATCAACGATAGCAGGGTGAAACACCACGTATTTGGCCCCCAACTGGTGAGCCAAATTAAGTTGGAAGCGATACTGTTCAATGAGCCCCTCGATGTCGGTGCAGCCGAACATCTGCTCCACCACCTCCCAACTGCCAAAGCGAGCCAACAGAGCCGCTTCATCCCCTTGCCACAACAGGTGAAACTGAGGATGGAAACTCAAATGAAAGCCGTGAATCAGATCCGCTGGGATCGCGCTGGCCTCGAACCGGCCGTAACTGGCGATCTCATAACCATCAAGGCCAAGCTCCTGCACCAGCTCCCGCGCCTGTTGCCAGTCACTCATCAAGTGCCCGGGCGTCGGTGTGGCGCAAAGATTAATTAACTGCTTCATCGATTAGCTGCCCAGCACGGCCACGGCGATAAGCAAAGTCACAATCTCCACCACCTGCTGGGTCGCCCCCAAGGTATCGCCGGTGTAACCTTGAATATGACGCTTCATTAGCCACAGCATCGCCCCTAAACTCACGGCCCAGCCGATAACAAGGGGCCAGAACAGGGCGCCTAGCCCTGCAGATGCCCCATAAATCAGCATCAATACCGGCGGCGACCACAACGTCAGCAGATGGTCACCTGCAATGGGTTTATTGGCCTGTGGGGTTTTCGATGGCCCCTCCAGTCGAGCGTAACTAAGTAGCTTAGGCACCAAACCGGCTACGGCGCGACTACCGGAGTGGGCCAGTAGCAGTACCGGTAACGCCGCCGCCATTGGTAAGGATGTGATGGCCAGCACCGACAGAGAAAACGCGCCAATCAGCGCCAATACGCCGTAGCTGCCAATCTGTGAGTCTTTCATGATCGCCAGTTTGCGCTCACGCTCCCAGCCCCCCCAAAATCCATCACAGAGATCGGCCAATCCGTCCTGATGCAGGGCACCGGTAAAAACGATGGTGGCAATCACCGCCAGCACCGCAGCTAAGGGCTGGCCCAGCAATGGGGCCAATGCCCAAAGCCACAGCCAACTCCACAGGCCAATCAAAATGCCGATGGTACTGAACCAGCGAGATGCCCGCCCCATATCCGCGCCGTCACACCAGGTCCAAGGCACTGGCACGCGGGTAATAAAACTCAGCGCCGCCGCCAACTCACGACGCCAATTGGACTCATGACTCATGGTCTGCCACCTTAGAGGGGATGATCTCTTCGCCTAAAAACAGCGACACAAAGAATCTAGGCGCACTTGGCAGATACCAGTGCACGTAGGAGGCCAGCAGCCGGTGATGTCGATAAACAGGCTCATCCACTTTAACGATGCCATTTTGCTGGGCGGTGGCGATGTGCTTCAGATCGATGTTGGATTTGGAGAAGTGGAAGCTGTGTCCCCGAGCCGCCTCAATCGCCCTCTCACCACCAAAACCGCTGGTTAGCTCAGCGCTCATCATGCCAATGGCCGCCAAGCGTTTCTGCATTTGCGCTTGCCCAGGAATAACCCCAGCCAGTTGATGACATTGCCCCTCCACCGTCGTCAGTTGATTTAGCAGATACAACATGCCGCCACACTCCGCCAGCGCCGGTTTATCCCCATTCACATGAGCTTGAATATCCTCAATCAGCGCATCGTGTTCTGATAGCACCTTAAGGTGCAGCTCAGGGTAACCTCCGGGCAGATAGAGGGCATCGCATTGGGGTAATCGCTGTTTCGCCAGGGGGGAGAAAAAGCGAAGCTTGGCACCCATCTGCGTCAGGAAATTCAGGTTGTCCTGATAGATAAATGCAAATGCGGCATCATTGGCCACGGCGATGGTTTTCCCCTGCAGTGGCTGACCCAGTTCACTAATGGCAGTATCCTCAGCCACCGACTCAAAGCTAACCGGCGGCGGCAGAGTCAGTGGCACACTGTCCGCCAGCTTGGCGGCAGCGGTTTCTAGCCATTCATCTAATCCAGGGATCTCCTGAGCCTGAACCAACCCTAGGTGGCGATCCGGCAGTGCCAGCGCTTCGTCTCGAGGCAACGCGCCCGCAAAGGTGATGCCTTGAGGCACACTGGAAGCTAACAATTTAGCGTGGCCTGGGCTGCCCACCTGATTGGCAACGACCCCATAAAGGTTGAGCCTGGAATCAAAGTTCGCCAACCCATAGGCAATGGCACCAAAGGTTTGGGCCATCTTGGCGCCGTTTATCACCGCCAGCACCGGCAGGCCAAACTGAATGGCAAACTCCGCACTGGAGCGTTTGCCGTCAAACAGCCCCATCACCCCTTCCACCAAGATAAGATCCGCCTCTTTGGCGGCCTCAGCTAAATGGCGGCGACAGGCGGACTCGCCCATCATACCAAGATCCAACTGATGAGCGGGGTTGCCACTGGCCTGCTCATGAAACTTCGGGTCGATGAAGTCGGGGCCGCATTTAAACACCCGTACCCGCTTGCCTTGGTTGCGCCAGTAGCGGGCCATCGCCGCCACCACCGTGGTTTTGCCACTGTCACTGCTGCCTGCGGCAACCAGTAGCGCTGGGCAGGAGAGTTTATTGGCCATCCTTCACTCCCAAAGACGCCAGCAGGCCATCCACATCCAAATACTGCTCCATGGCATCCGCTAATTGATTGATGCCCTGCTCCTGCAGCGCGCGCACGTCCACCGACCCACCTTGATGGTGGCCAGCCCAACGCAGCAGCAATTCGCAAGCATCGGGGTCATCAAACACGCCGTGTAAGTATGTGCCTAGCACCTGACCGTCGTCACTCAGCGCGCCGTCTAAACCACTTTGCAGCGCAAAAGGTTGCTCACCATCAACATCGGAGACGCCCGCATGAATCTCATAGCCGCGCACTGGGGTGGTTTGCCCCAGCAAGGTCAGCTTGCCTTCACTGCGCTTGAGCTGTTTCTCCGGTGCCAGCGTGGTGGAGATGGGCAGATAGCCAAGGCCGTTGGAACTGCCAGACTCCCCTTCCAGCCCCTCGGGGTCGTGCAGAGTGTGCCCCAGCATCTGGTAGCCACCGCAGATCCCCATCACCTTACCGCCATAGCGCAGGTGCTTGGCGATCTGGCGATCCCAGCCCTCTCGGCGAAGCGCGTCCAGATCGCCGCGTACGCTTTTCGAGCCCGGCAAAACAATCAGATCCGCCGGTGGCAAAGGCTGGCCCGGACGCACAAATTTCAGATCCACTTTGGGGTTTAGCCGAAGCGCATCAAAATCGGTGTGATTGCTGATGCGGGGCAATCCAGGAACCACCACAGTAAACAGGCGATCGCCGTCGGTTTGCTGAGTAGCAATGGCGTCTTCCGCCTCAATGTAGAGGCCTTTCAAGTAAGGCAGTACGCCAATCACCGGCACGCCAGTTTGCTGCTCGAGCCACTCAAGACCGCTGTCGAGCAAGCTAGGATCCCCTCGAAATTTATTGATGACAAAGCCCTTCACCCGGGCCTGTTCACTGGGCGAGAGCAGTTTCAAGGTTCCGTAAAGGTGGGCAAACACCCCACCACGGTCGATGTCGGCGACAATGATAACGGGACAATCGGCCGCTTCGGCAAAGCCCATGTTGGCGATGTCGTGCTCCCGCAGGTTGATCTCCGCCGGGCTGCCTGCCCCTTCCACCATACGAACGTCCGCCTGCTGGCGTAAAATCTCATAACTTTCCAGCACCTTACCCAGTAACTTGGGCTTATGATGGTGGTACTCCTGAGCTTCCATGTTGGTTAGCGCCTTGCCCTGAATGATCACCTGGGCGCCCACATCGGTATTGGGCTTTAGCAACACCGGGTTCATGTGGATAGTCGGCTCAACGCCACAGGCCACCGCCTGCGCCGCTTGCGCGCGGCCAATTTCGCCGCCGTCGGCGGTCACCGCGCTGTTAAGTGCCATGTTTTGTGGCTTAAACGGGGCAACCTTGTAGCCGCGACGTACCAACACTCGGCACAAACCGGCAACCATGGCGCTCTTACCGGCGTCACTGGTGGTGCCCTGCACCATAAGATCGAATTGAGATTTCATGGAAAACTGTCCCTTATCTAGGCTCGCATCCACAAGCCATCGTGCTTTGTTTATTCGATATTCGCCCGAACTCGCTGCCGGTGCGCCTGAATATGTTGACGACAAGCGCCATCAAGCGCCGCCACGATCGATGCTTGGCTTACGCCAAGCTGTTCGGCCAGCACCAAAGTGCCACCGAGACCACACCCTTCTACCACCTGCCCCTGTTCATAGCGGTGCAGGCAGTGATGGTCGGCCTGATTAAAATCCGTACTGTGCTCAAGTAATTGGCAGCGCTGTGGCAGGGACAGCAATGCCTGACTGCCATCGCCCTCCAGTACCCAGCGGGTGGTGGCAATGGTGCTGTCGCCGTCAAACCAGCCGATACGTTGGCACGCCAGCAGTGGCGCCAAAAACATCATGCCGCCAGCCAAAAATGGCAACGGCTTGCCCCTAGGCCAATGACGAAATAGGTGGCAAAGAGCCTGTTGAATCGGGTCGTGGGCACCTTGGGTCGCCAGCATCCGCTCAAGACAGAACTCGGACTCCAGGTGCTCTGCACACAGCTCCGTGAGTAGCGCCTCTTTTTGTGCCAGCTTCTCAGGGTCTTTCGTCGACCCTGCAGGGCTTAGGGCTTTTCCCGTCAGTCCCCTTAGCCATAAGGTGGAAAACGTGGTGCCACCAACGCCGCATTCTGCCAACACACTGTGCTCTGCACGCTGACTTAGATCGATAAGGGTCTCAAGCAGCTGCTGACACAAACGCTGATGATCGGCGCCTTCGCCGCCAAAGTGCTCCACCTTCCACGGGCTTTGGCCCGTTTGGGGCAGCGGATTGCCAAAATTAAAGCTGCGAAATTCCACCTCAAACCCTTGCTCGGTGAGCAGCTGCAGCAACCCGTGAGTCAATACCGACGGGCTGATGCCACCATTGCCCAACAAACCGTCAAATGCCAAGGTTCCAGGCTCAGGCGTCGGCAGATTCAGTTCAGTTAGGGCGCGGCCATAGGCGATCACTTCGCTGTCGCGAGTGGGCGTTAGGTGCATCAGGTTGGCCCCGGCACCGGCATCGGAAAGACGATGCAGCTGCGCCAAAGGGGCGATGCCATTAATGATGGTGAAACCGATGACACTCATGGCAACTCCGGCGTTGGAATCAGGCCTGCCAGCTGCGGCCACAAACAGCCATCGTCATCAAAATAGAGAGTAAGGTGCAGTTGACTGGCATGACCGGCCACCACTTTGGACAGGTGCGCATTGCCGCTACTTTGATTAAACAGCCACGCCAACAGCCCTCGAAGCACACCGCCGTGTGTCACCACCAAAATTCGCTGACCATCACAATCTTGAAACCGATGTAAGCCTTGAACTAAGCGGGCCGTCAACGCCTGCATCGACTCGCCAGATGGCGGCGTAATGGCAAACGGATTTTCCCAATAGGCGGCGAAAGCGCCATCTTGTCGCTGCCACAGTTCCACCAAACTTTGACCGTCCCAGTCACCGAAATTCAGCTCGGCAAAGGCGTCCTCTACCCCGTAGGCTAACCCGCTGGCATCGGCAAACGGCTGGGCAAACTGCTGACAACGCAGCCTTGGCGAACTCACCACTCGGTCAAATTGATGACCGGACACCACCTTGTCGCACTGGTCAAACCCCAACTCAGTTAGGTCGGGGTCAGTCACCCCTAATAACCGGTCGCTTTGCTGCGGTTTTCCGTGCCTGAGCAGCACCAGATTAACTTCACTGGCCATGGTTACCCTCACTATTTGCCTGAGCGGTTTTCACTTCAATGCCTCGCCCAGCGCTGCACCACCACAGGGCATCGGCGATCTCACCAATGCCTTGATGCAGCTCGCCAGCCGCAGCCACGTAATTCTGAGTTAGCGCATCGTCAGGGATCAGCCCATGGCCAACCTCGGTGGATACCAACACCACCTCAGCTTGAGATTTCACCTGAGCCAGCACCTGCAACAGCTTTCGCTGTTCCAAGGCCATATCCGCCTCGGCCAACAACTGGTTGGTGAGCCACAGAGTCAAGCAATCCACCAAGATGAGGGTATTGGGCTTGCCTTCATTTAGCAGCAGCTGCGCCAGTGCTCTTGGCTCCTCGATGCAGTACCAACTGGCGGGGCGACGGCGCTGGTGCAGCTCAATACGCTCGGCCATGCTGGGGTGGCGCTCGGCGGTGGCCACATAGAGTATGCGTTTGCCCTTGGCCTCGACGGCAAAGGCGGCTTCTTCAGCCAAGGTGGACTTACCGCTTCTGGCCCCGCCAAGATACAGCGACAACATCAGGGCTGACCTCGTACGTCATCGATGGCCTGACACACTTGAGCCATGCCAATCAGCACTCGAGGACCGGTGCGATTTAAGGTATCCCCATCCATATCCAAAATGTGATTTCCAGCAACTGCGGGGATCTCCGGCCATCTCGACCAATCCATGGCGTCCAAGTCCATGCCTCCATGGTGTGGGCGGATGATCAGTTGCGGCTGGCGCACCAGCACCTGCTCCACACTGATCTGTGGATACTCTGACGTCATGCCGTTTTCGGCGCCATCGAATACGTTGTCGCCACCACAATCGGATATGATCTGAGACAACCAGCCATTGGCGGTGGTGATCAGTGGCTCGGGAAAGACCTGCAGAAACACCGGCACCGGCGATTGATGGCGATAACGGCTGCGAAGCGCCTTCAATTGATGACGAAACTCTGCTGCCACCTGTTTGGCTTGAGAAGCGTTACCGGTGAGCTCCCCTAAGGTCTCTAGACGATCAGGTACCTCATCGATGGCGTCCACACCGCTGTCCACAATGGGAACCCCAAGTAACTGCAACTGCTGATACAGCTGGGCCGCGGTGTCATTGACGCCCAGTACAATCAAATCCGGTTTGAGCAGCATGATCTGCTCCAGATCCAAGTGATCGTGACGTCCCACTCTGGGGATCGCCTTGGCCGCCTCAGGGTAATCGGCGTAACTCACCGTGGCCACAATGCGCTCGCCTGCCCCGATGGCATAGAGCATCTCCACCGAATGAGGAGTCAGCGCCACAATGCGCTCTGGGGCCGCCAATGCCAGCATCGGTAGAACGAGCAGCACGGCCAGTGCTCGAGACCAGAGCGTCATCACAAGCCCCCCTTCAGTGGCAGCGGTTGACCGGCTATCACCATGGTTACCTGATCGCACAACTCACCGGTTGCCTGCAGCAACCAGCCATTTTGATCCACGAATTGACGGGTTTCGGCGCCCATGGGCACCACGCTTTGCCCTAGTTCATTGCCGATCATCACCAGCTCTTCCACTTGAACCGACTCCAGCGCTTCCAACAGTTCTGCTCTGGCCTCTGCGTAAGCGTCTAGTCCCGATTCCAGCTCATTAGCAAGCCACAGGGTCAAGCAATCCACCATCACAAAACAGGGCTTTCCGTGCAGCTTAGCCAGCGCCAGCCCTAAGTCTCGAGGCTGCTCCACGGTGATCCAATCACTGGGGCGGTTGGCACGGTGGTGGGCGATACGCTCGGCCATAGAGCCACCGCCTTGCCGCAGTTCTGCGGTCGCGATCACCACCACGTCGCCGCCACTGCGCTGCTGCCAATCACTGGCCCATTGCTGTGCCAGTCGGCTTTTGCCGGAGCGAGCGCCGCCAATCACTAATCGCTTCATCTGCGCTCACCTCGACGTTTAATCAGCAGACCTAAAAAGAACACGCTACCCAAGATGGCGGTCACCACCCCCACAGGCAGCTCTTGAGATGGCAACAGCCAGCGAGCCAGCAGATCCACCCACACCATCAGCAGCGCACCGGTAATGGCGGTCACTAAGATGCCTATCACCCCACCACTGCCAATCAGCATTCGTACAATGTGCGGCACCATCAGCCCCACAAAGCCGATGCCACCACAGTTGGCCACCAAGGTGGCAGTCAGCAGCGCCGTCAGCAGCAGCATGCCTAAACGCAGCGGTTGTACCGCCACGCCTTGGGTGTGAGCACTTTCATCCCCTGCCATTAATGCCATCAACGCTCGCTGTTGGTGAGCAATCACAATCAGCGCCACCAGCAAAATCAGCGCGGGTATGCCCAAATCGCCCCAACCGGCACGAGCAAAACTGCCCATGGTCCAAAACAGCACCGCTTGAATGGCTTGAGCTTCAGAGAAATAGAGCACCAAATTGGCCAGAGAACCCAGTAAAAAGGAGATCGCCACCCCAGCGAGAATCAGCCCTTCGATGCGGCCATCTCGAGCCATCACCATCACTACCATCACCGCAATCAGCGCACCAGCGAAGGCCGCCACCGGCAGACCAATGGTGCCAAGGCCAATGGTCAACGCGATCACCGCCCCAAGGGAGGCGCCGGAGGAGATACCAAACAGGTAAGGATCAGCGAGGGGATTGCGAGTGATGCTTTGCAGCACCGAGCCACACACTGCGAGGCCGGCACCGCAGATCATCGCCATCAGCACTCGGGGAAAGCGCAGCTCAATCACGATGCGCTCACCAATGGAGCTGGGTTCGGCGGCACTTAACAGGGTTTTAATGGCGCTGATGACCGTGGAGAACTCCAATTGAGCGCTGCCAATGGCGATGGCAAAAATCGGTGACACCACCAAAAGCGGTGCCAAAATCAATAACATCCACTGAGGTTTAATGAGCGTCACTGGCGACCTCACCATAGCGGAAGGTAATGCGAGGGTGCTTGCCTTGCGGGTGATTATCCACCTGGCTGTCGACCCCATACACGCGGCTGATCCGCCGTGGGCTGAGCACCTCTTTGGGCGAACCAAAGGCCGCCACCTTACCGTGTTCCAGCAGCAATACGTCGTCACAAAACGCCGCCGCCAAATTGAGATCGTGAATGGTGGTTACCACGGAGATCCCCAAGCTTTTCACCAGCTTGAGCACTTCAATTTGATAACGTACATCCAGATGGTTGGTGGGTTCGTCCAGCAGCAACAGGCTTGGCTGTTGCAGCAAAGCTCGGGCGATCAACACGCGCTGCTGCTCGCCGCCGGAGAGCAAGTCAAAGCGCAGCTCGCGCTTATCCAGCAGACCAACGCGCTCCAGCACCTCATCAATGGCGTTGGCGTCGGCTTTGGGATCCGCCCACTGCCAGAAGGATTTTCGAGCCAGCAAACCGGTACTGAGCAGCTGTGCCACCGAGGTTTGAAACCCTTGAGGGGAGTGTTGCAGCACCACCGCAACCTCTCGGGCAAACTGGCGCTGGCTGTATTTGCCAATGGCTTTGCCGCCATAAGCGACCTGACCTTGGCTGGGAGTAAGGTAGCGATATAAACAGCGCAACAGAGTGGATTTTCCCACCCCATTGGGCCCAAGCACTCCGACCATTCGTCCCGGAGCCACTTCGAAGCTGACGTCATCTATGATGGTTTTGCCATCACAGCCCCAACTTATCTGGGACACCGTCAGCGACTTTGATTCTGTTTGTAATTCGTATTGCATGTCGCGTCCGCCAAGACGCGGGCGTGGCCGCAGCCACCTATGAGCAGTGAAACCGGTTTATTGACACTCTCGGTTCAATAAACCCGCTTGCTGTCCAAGAAACCCGCTTGAACATTAATGTAAAACTCAGGGTGCATACACACCCTCCTAGGGCCGGTCTCCTGACTTTCAGCGTCTAGATAAACCCCTTCCCAGCCATGGCCAGTGGTTATGGCTTATCGCTCTGATTACAGTTGCGAGTACAGTTGCGGCCTCTCACCGCATTCCCATGATTCCCAACAGCGTCGGAAATCGCCCAATTCAAAAGACCTTAACACCAAAACGACACTGAAACACGGTGACCGTTAACATTGCCGAAAGATGAGGGTCTGTTTCTCATTGATTGTGAAATCTAACAGGTAAATCACCCGCTTTTGGCACAAAAAAACACCCAAAAGATCAATAATCTCTATTGCCCGTGAATCGCCTCAGCGAAAAGCTGCACCGCCTTTGCCAAACCAGGGCTGGGCTGCTTGGTTACCGCTGAGTCAATAAATCGCACCCCGCCATGTTGCACCGCAGCCACCTTGTCTGCGTCTTTGCGGCCCATGACCTCTTCAATGGTGGTGGTGCCGTTGCCTGCCCGAGGGCCTTCAAATACCGCAGGCTGAGCTCCAGGCCAAATTGGAATCAAAATAACATCTGGATTAGCGGCAACCACCTCCTCCCAGGTTACCGCCGGCGCATTGCCAGGACGCTCGGCAAACAGAGGCTCGCCGCCAGCCAGCTCAATCAGTTCACGAATGTAAGAGTCGGCACCGGGAACGCATTTATAGTAGTAGTTGAGTTCGTAATAGACCTTCGGCCGCTTGCCCTGCTGGTAGGTTTCACTGATGCTGGCGATATCACTTTTGAGCTTATCCACCAAGGCTTTGGCTTGGTCCTGCTTGCCCATGCGCTCCCCCAAGGCCAAAAACTTAGCGTAGATGTCGTCCACACTGCGCTCCTGCATGTGCAAGGTATCGATGCCTTTAGCGTCCAATTTGGCTTTCAGCTCCAACTGCAAAGGGCTGGCGGTGAGCACCAGATCGGGATTTTGCGCCAGAATCTTCTCCAGTTTGATGTCGGTAAAGCCACCAACCACGGTCAGTTCACCACTTCTTACCCGAGCGGGCACCGCTTCAGGGAAACGAGCATACCGAGTCACCCCCACCAGGTTGTCGATGCCCCCCATCTCCGCCACCGTATGACTCCAACTGGGAGCCAGAGTGACGATGCGCTCCGCTGCGGCCCAAACCGACACCGATTGCAGCAAAGCCAACAAACAAAACAGGGAGGAGAAAACGCGCCGCATAGTGACAACTCTGATTCTAAAATGAGCCGTCACTGTGCCGAAATCTGGGGGGTAAAACCAGCAATAAAGCCCAAGAATTGGGGCCTGAACACAGTTTTGCCATGAGCTCAAAAAGTATGTAAAAACTCACAGTGATTCTGAACGGCCAGGTGCAAATAATGCGAGTTAATTTCGATTATTTGACCTTACCTATGCTACTAACCGCGACCCAAATCCGAAAACGCTTTGGCGATCATCAGGCCGTTGATGGGGTTGATATCTCCCTATTGGAAGGCCAATGTCTGGGGCTTTTAGGCCCAAATGGCGCGGGGAAGTCTACCACCTTAGAGATGCTAGAGGGGGTACAGCAACCGGACAGTGGCAGCATTTTATTTGCTGGTCACCCGCTGTCGAACAGTTATCGGGAACAGATCGGCATCCAGTTTCAACAGACCGCCCTGCCCGATTACCTGACCGTTCGCGAATGCATCGAGCTGTTCTCCAGCTTCTACCATCAATGCATCAGTGTGGATGAGTTGGTGGCGCTCTGTGACCTAGGCAAGTTTATCGACAAGCTGCACTTTCATCTTTCTGGAGGCCAGCGCCAGCGATTGCTTTTGGCGCTAAGTTTGGTCAACCAACCCCGGCTGCTGTTTCTGGATGAACCCACCACAGGGCTGGATCCCGTGGCTCGAGCTCAGTTCTGGGAGACCTTAAAACAGCTCAAAGCCCAAGGGCTCACCATGTTGCTTACCACCCATTATATGGACGAAGCCGCCGAACTGTGCGATCGCACCGCCCTGATGAATCACGGCAAGATCGTTGCCGAAGACACCCCTCAAGCGCTGCTCAAAGACCACTTTGCGCCACTGCTGGCGGAACTCGATGGCTCTCTTGAGCTGCCAAGCCCGCTGATGGATCAATACCGAGTGCAAAAACAGAGCGGCAATTGGACCGTTGAATGTGGCAGCGCCGATGAGCTCATCGCCAAGCTCACCAGTCTCAAGGTACCCCTACGAGGCTTCTCCGTGCGCCAGCCCAATCTGAACGATCTCTTTATTAAACTCACAGGACAGGTGCTCTGATGGCCACGTCTCCCCGCTCTCCGCTGTTTAGCCTGATCCATGCTCGCAATAAAGAGTTCATCCGCGACCGCTCGGCCCTCGGCTGGTCACTGCTGTTCCCGCTGATTCTGATTGTGGCTCTGGCACTGGTGTTTGATAACGACGATGCCCCCATGTACCGAGTTGGTATCGTGGGCCAGCCAACAGCGGCCAGCGCCCTATCCGATCTGAAATACATCAACTGGCTGCACTACGACTCCCTTGAGCAAGCCGAGCTGCGTGTGGCTCGCCATCGCATCGATCTGCTGCTTACAGAGCACGGCTATGCCATCAACCCAGATAACCGCAGCGGCTACTTTCTGGAACAGTTGCTGCTGGCAAAAGCGCCGCGGTTAAACAAACTGGTGATCAACGGCCGCTCCATGAGCCACGTAGAATGGTATCTGCCGGGGATCTTAAGCATGAATATGATGTTTTCGGCCCTATTTGGCGTGGGCTATGTGTTAATTCGCTACCGCCGCACCGGCGTGCTCAGACGGATGCAGGTAACGCCGTTAACGGCGAGTCAATTTTTGCTATCACAACTGTTGTCGCGCCTCATTGCCATCATGGCCACCGCCATTTTGGTATTCACCGTGGTGGCGCTCATGTTTGATGTCACCATTCAAGGCAATATTCTGCTGCTGCTGCTCTCCAGCAGTCTGGGCACCGCAGCGATGATCAGCATCGGTCTGTTGGTGGCCTGCCGAACCCGATCCGATGAGCTTGGCAACGGCATACTCAACCTACTGAGCTGGCCGATGATGCTGCTATCTGGGATCTGGTTCTCCATGGAAGGTGCCAGCCCTTGGCTACAAAACCTCGCCAAGCTTCTGCCCCTATCGCACATGAACAGCGCCAACCGCGCCATCATCAGCGACGGCGCAGGGCTAATGGAAGTGTTGCCACAGCTGGCAGGATTGGGTGGCCTAACCCTGGTGTGCTTCGCGGTAGCCGCCTACAGCTTCCGTTGGGATTAACCGGTCAATGATGGCGTAACTGTCTGAATTCGCTATGATGGACTGAGAATAACACCAAACTCAGGAACGCCATGTTAGTTGAAACCCAGCGCCTCACCTTGACCCCATTCACCCTAGACGATGCTCCTTTTATGCTGGCACTGATGAATGAGCCCAGCTACATTCGGGGCATTGCCGATCGCGGCGTCCGCACCCTATCGCAAGCCAAGGCGCAGATCGAAGAGCGCATCCTCTCAAGCTACCAACAGCATGATTTTGGCATGTACAAAGTCAGTCTCAAGCAGACCAATACCCCCATTGGTGTGGCGGGGCTGGTGAAGCGGCCACAGCTTGATGAACCGGATCTGGGCTACGCGTTTTTAGAGGAGTTTCATGGCCAAGGCTATGCCTGCGAAGCAGCAGACGCGGTGCTGAAATACGAGCTCCCTCGACTGGGCATTAAACACGTGGATGCCATCGTCAATGCGGACAACCTAGCTTCCATCGGCGTACTGACCCGTCTGGGCTTCCAATATTGCGATGAAATTCTACTAGAGCCCAGTGTTCTGGTTTCCCGCTACCGTTTAGGCAAATAAAAAAGGTTCATCGCGGATCTCCGGGGAATGCTGATTTTATCTTCAAGAAAAAGTACTCAGTGTCCCGGTAGCCGTAAGCCATGCGCTTAATCAATTTGATTTTGTTGTTCATCCCCTCGAGCCG
>NZ_SWCJ01000025.1 GCF_005116665.1 Ferrimonas aestuarii
TACCTGTTCAACCACAGATAATTTAAAGGCCATTGGGTAATCACGCTGCGAGCGTCTGCGTCGCTTGGGCTCTACCTTTTCCATAATAGGTCTCCAATGTGTAAACCTATTTCAGGACGGGTCAGAAAGAAACAAAAAGCCCCGCACTATGGCGAGGCTTCTTTGAGGTGGTTATGCTCGGTTCGTGGGTTCGTTTTCCTGCCTACTGGCCGAGGCGGTTTTAGTATGCAGCACTAAAGCTGACCGCATACCCTGTTGCCGCAGGAATCGCCGAAGCCATCCCCCAATTTCCACCCATAGTAGCGACCTTCGGCACGTTCAGGTTGTAAGTGCTCTCCTGTGTTACAACGTCTTGCCCCAAGGCCATTACAACTTTCCCTAAGTTAGCAGAGCCTTCATTTTAGTCGCTCGCTGACTATTACTTTATGTGGCTGAAGGTGGTTCTGCTGAATGAATAGCTGCTTAAACATTAGCTAGTTATCTTAGAAGCATTGGTTATCGTTCTGTCATTTCTTTGTTTGGCGGTGTTTGTCCAGTAAGTGTCGGAAGATTGCATAAACAATGAAAATTGTCATTGATATTATTAGAGCGATGACACCTTGGAAATCTATAATTAGCACTGAAAGTCTCCACCGAATAATTATCGTGATGCTCAAACTATAGCAATTGCACAGTGGCGAGCGGTAGGTGACTTTTTCAGCATTTAATATATAACAAGTACTATAGGGGGCACTTTTGTTTTCGGAATTACAAGACTCAGAGGCTTCAGAATCGCCGCCCAACCCCAATAATCAGATGATCCCAGTTGAGGAAGCCATATTCTGCATACAGGCTCCACTGATTCTGTGAGCCAAAATCGTAGTTGATGCTAAATGCCAAGTTGTCGGTTTCCTCTTTGGCCAGGTCGATGTCGAATTTTACCTGCTCCATGATGGGTGCCAGCTGTGGCACGTCTGCGAAGCTGTAGCTGCCAGTCACTCGTTGATTGACCTTCTGGTGGTTATAGGCGAGGAACCAAGCCAATTTGTCTCCACCAACGTCAAAACGCTGCCCAATGCGCAGTGAGCCAATTTTGGTGCGTATGGTACTGTCTGTGGTGTCGGTATTGGCTTTAACCGTTGCGCCTACGGCCATCAGAATGAAAGGGTTAAGGGAATCGAAGGGCTGAACTTGACCAGCGAGCACGGTACCGATGCCATAGTTGGTGGCGGTATACTCAATGGGAATTGGCAGCACGATGCCATCAGGAACATTAATGGGCAGCCCTTCGACATTATCGAGTAAGGCTCTGATGTCTTTATTACCTTTGGTTTCACCAAATAGCAGATAGACGTTCCAGAAGGGCAGAATCCACGCGTCGATTTTAAGCTGATAGCTTTCGTCACTGCCGTCAATGCTGACGTCACTGGCAGGAATGAAGTATTGCTCAAACTCACCATCGGGTGCACACCCTCGTATGGTGCAGCCTCCTAGAAGACCACCGTCCACCTGAACAAAAAAGTCATTGTCGGCGACGTAACTGGCATCAATCTTGTTGTAAAAGAAAGTGACTCCAATGGGTAGGGGCAGCTGATGGCCTCGAGCTCGAGCTTGCTCACCAAGTAGCGGCAACCGACTCCAATGCTTAGGATCGGTTTGCTGAGCAACTACGGTGTTGATGTCATCGGCGAGAACGGGAGCCGCCCCGGTACTCGCAGCGGCGAAGAGGCTGCCAAGCAGGGTGCGAGACAGTGAAGAGGGAGATGACGTTGACAAAATTTGCCTCGAACTGGCTGATTAAATGAATAAATTGATGTCGCAACGTTAAGCGTAGGCGATCTCAGCGGTTCAGGGTAACAGGAGCAAACTGAACCCAAGCTGATTCGGATCGGAAGGGGTTAAGGGGCTTTGGTGATAGGCAGTTGCTGTAGCAGGGTTTGAACGGCTTGGTCCATTTGTTGCTGAAGCTCCTCAGGAGCTAGGCCGTCAATGGCGAAAAAGGTTTGTGCTTGCCAACGCTGGGCTCCGGAGTCAAATAGATCCAGCCTCAGGTACTGCGCCGTTACTTCATCACTTCCTACGGGAATGGAGACTCCCCCGCCAATACTTGAGTTGCTGCTGTAACTGCCGCCGCCAATGCCGATACTGAACTGGCTCTGTTTCGCCTGTTTTTGTTGCCACAGGCGCGCCACAAGCTCGATATCGCTTTCGGCTTGAGCTCGCCAGCCAATTGAAGCCAGGGTTGCTGTTAATGCGGTTTGAGCCCGTTTTGCCATGAGCGGGTGATTGTCGTGTTTTGGCTCCGGGATGCTTACGTACTCAATGGCGTCAAAGTCGTAGCTTTGGTCGAAATCCACTTGTGGCTTGGCGCCACAACCAAGCAGGAGCGCCACAGCGATAACGGCTGTGGCACCGAACTTGATTATCTTCATCGCTTAGCGCTTCTAACCTGAGGCAAACTCTCTGGTTGGCTTTGCTGTGATAGTGACACCACCTTCGCTCTGTTTAGCTGTTCAGGCCGATTGAGGTGAGTATCGAGCAATGACAGCTTCTCATGCATCATGTTGGATACTTCAATCATGGACTGATAGGGGTTGGAAGCTCGTTCAATGGTGCGGTCGATTCGATGTTGCAGGCTACGCAGTTGGTTTTGGTTACCGGAACTGGCGTTATTGATGGCGTCATTGATGGCTTGTTGCCGGATCCGCTCTAGCTGCTGTGGATCCTCTTTGGCCATCTGCATCATTTGATCGAAGTTTGGCAGTTCAGTCATGTTACCCCCAAGAGAAAGGTACACGTCCGCTGTTCCGCTTATCGATTCGTCCTGTATCGATGGGCTCAGGTGTGAGCCCTTTGAGGAGTAAGTGTTGACCTAGAATGCTGATTGCGCAAGAAATCAGCAATGGGGGCGTTGGTGATTAATTTTGTGAATCGTAGAAGTAGGTCATGCGATCCCGTGGGCTAAGGTAGCTCAGAGCCTCTGGCGACAGGTTACTGGCCAGCAGGCTGCGTTCAATTTTAATCTCTTTGCCATCGATGGCAACCGATGCGGCTTGCTGCCTTGGAACGCTGGGGTCGTAGACCAATACTTTGGGGGCCAAAAGGTTTCCTGAGTCCACTTCAGTCACCATGGCAAACTCTTTGGTCGATAGCTGCACAATGCTGCCTGGAGGGTACACCCCCATCATCTTAATGAACTGCTGAACATAGTGAGTGTTGAGCTTCTCTTTGAAGCTCTTATACATCAAGCCAAGCACAATACCGGGTGGGCGAGCCTGCTTGGGGTTATCTGGATGACATAGGGTGTCATACAGGTCGACCACGGCGATCAGCTGTGCCAGAGGTTCAATGGCGCTGCCTTTTAAGCCCCTAGGGTAACCGCTGCCATCGAGGTATTCATGGTGTTGACTGACCATGGCCGATACCGAGCGAGAGATTGACGGCTGAGCACGCAGCAGTTCGTAGCCCAAATTGGTGTGACGCTGTCGCTCTTTGCGTTCGGTTAATGTCGGCTGTTTTTTGCTGAACAGTGCCGCGGGCATCATCTGTTTGCCGCAGTCGTGGAGCATGGCACCAAGTCCAATCTCTTTGATCTGTTCCTCGGTCATGCCCACTTGCCGAGCTAACATCATCGCCAATACGGTAACGTTGAGTTGGTGATAGCTGGGATCGCCGGAAGTGACGTCGTCATTGACCAAGTGCAGGGATACCTGGCTGCCCTTGAGTAAGCTGGCGGTCATCTGATCGACCAGTGCTTTTGAGGCTTGAATCGCTTCTTTGGTGCGTGAGGGAAGTTTGTTGTTGACGGTGCGCAGTTGGCTAATTGAGTCGGCGTATTCCCGTTCGTGTTTCTTGAACGATTTTCTAAACTCTTTGAGCTCTTGAATGCCGGCCTGCTTTTCCTGTTCTAACTTTGCTGTCAGCTTGGTCAATTCATCCTGTGAGTCGGCGAGGTTAGGCACTGCTGGGGTACTGAGAATCCCTTGGGTGCTGCGTTGGGTATCCACAAGCACATGGGGCAGACGCAGTCGTTTTAGCAGGGCGATCTGTTCCTGTTTTTTAATCAGGAAGCTGTTGAACATGAAGGGATGGTCTCGCCATGAAATTGGCAGCTTGATGTAGTTACCAACTTGCAGTTGTTCTACCTTAACTTTTTGAACTCGGTTACTCACGCTTCAAATAAAATGCTAACAAGTGTTTAATCTTGTTAGCATTTTATTCTTGGGGGTCCGACCTGTCTAGAACTGATTTTCTGTATCCCACGGGGTGCGAAGGTTATGGGGCACAGGGGCTTGGTTGGCATCGGTCAATTCAAAGCTGGGCGTTCTTGCTAGATCGTCCCCATGTTGTTCGTTATGAGGATCTGGGGCATCCAGAAAGTAGCGGCTATTGCCATCGCTGGTAAATTGCAAATGGTGCGCATCCGAACGATAGAAGCAGTGACTGTCGGAGTCATGCTCTAGTAAGGCATCGTAGCGAACCATGATGGTGTGTTGGCCCTTGGGCAGGTTTAGGCTGTCTTGGTAGCTGGCGACGGGGTCGCCGTTGATGGCAAGTACTCGCACATTATCCCCAAGGTGAAGAACTTGGGCTGAAGCAGGAATGGTGAACAGTAACGCTAAGGTAGCTAAAGTTTTCATCGTATCGCTCCATAATGGGTTCTCCTATAGAGACCGGATTAAGTGCGGTTACTGTTCAGCCATGGCGAGTGGTTTGCAGAATTGTTTTATATCACGCTGATTTAAAACTGATTTTAATTTTGGCGCCCTCAAGCTCTGAGTCGGTGATTTCAATGTCGCCCTGATAGCTGGAGACGATATCATTCACCACTGCTAGGCCAATACCTTGGCCAGGATTACGCCGATCTGCCCGCACACCGCGCTGTAACACCGCTTGGCGAAGCTCTGGCTCAATGCCCGGACCGTCGTCTTCAACAATTAAGGTGAGGCCATCGTGCTCATTTAGGCTGGCATGAACCACCACGGTACTGATGGCAAATCGATAGGCGTTCTCCAGCAAATTGCCTAGCATCTCCATCAGGTCGTCACGGTTTCCTGGAAACATCACCTCTTCGGGAATATTAAGCTGCGCGTTTATTCGCTTCTCCATGTAGACCTTGCTCAGCATGGTGGTGAGCTTGTCCGTTACTTCATGAATAGGGGTGTGCTCACGAGTTAATCCTTGACGGCCAACCATGGCGCGGCGCAGTTGATATTGAATGATCTGATCCATCTGGTTCAGTTGCGCCAGCATCTGTTGGTTACGCTCTTTTTGCTCTATGCCTGGTTCATCCATGATGGCATTGGTGGCTGCCAGTCGGGTTTTGAGGCTGTGTGCTAAGTCTTTCATGGCGTCCTGATAGGTTTGCCGCTGGTGCTTCTCTTTGCTTAGCAGTTCGTTGAGGGCTGAGGCTACGTTGGACAGCTCCACCGGGTAATCTTCGGAGACTTTGCTGGACTTGCCTTTGATGATGTTGCGCACTTCATCAGAGAGCTGTCTTAACGGCCTCAGCCCCCAAAAGCTTGCACCAACGAGCAGCAGCCCTGACAGGGGAATAAACAGCCCGACACGGACGTAGGTTTGACGATAACTGGTGGCCAATTGCTGCTGTACATCCTCAGCGTCGCTCAGCACCAAAATCTCGAACTCTTGCTGATTGATGGTAAGGGGAACCACCACTACGGAGTAACTCTTGCCATCCGCCAGAGACACCACATCGGGGCCGTTATTTTGTTGGCCGAGCTGACGCACACGTTCGCAACTGTCCTGCAGGCCGAGTCGTTTTGCAGCCTCCGAAGAGGAGTAGTGGTCACGCAAGTTATTGGTGCAGGTGATCAGCAGGTAGCCGGATTCATCCTGAACGGGAACTGGTGTGTCGGTCAAAATATGCTGGGGCAGCATGCCTTCCAAGCGCAATTCGGCAGCGATGCTTGGCAAGCGAGCGAGAAGATCATTGGTTTGAGTGACGTGCAGATCTTTGGCTTTTTGCTGGTTGAGGGCCTCTGCCAGTGCCAATGAGGTCAGGGTGATGATCACCAGTGAGGTGAGCATCAATCGTCGCTGCAATCTAGGGCGTTGCCTTAGGAGTCTTTTCATTAACCACACACCAGATTAAATCGATAACCTTGCCCACGAATGGTGACGATGGGGTTGTCTAGCCCGCCTTGGCTGAGCTTTTTTCTTAACCTAGAGATCATCACCTCAACGGTATTGGGGTCGCCTTCGCGGTCTTGATAGAGGATGTCTAACAGACGTTGTTTGGAGATGACCTGCTGATGATGTCGCATCAGGTACTCCAAAATTTGGTATTCGAATGCGGTCAGTTCCAGAGTTTCTTCGCCTAGGGTGGCAGACTTAGCGCCCATGTCCAGCTTAAGGTGCTCGCATTCGATAATGGGCTTAACAAAGCCGGCACTGCGGCGAACCAGCGCGTTGAGCCTGGCGACTAACTCTTCAATTTGAAAGGGTTTTATTAGGTAATCATCGGCGCCGGCATTGAGTCCTTCCACTTTGTCTTGCCAATGATCGCGCGCCGTGAGGATCAGAATTGGTTTACGAAAGCCGTTTTCTCTGAGCTGACGAATCAGGTCAATGCCATCTTGATCCGGCAGTCCAAGGTCCACCACCGCAATGTCGATGGGGTAGTTTTGAGCCAAATACTGCCCTTCACTGGCGGTTTCTGAGTCGAGCACCTGATTGCCCATCTCGGTCAGGCGCACGTTTAAGTGATGGCGCAGCAGCGCATCGTCTTCAATAACCAGTATTTTCATCATTTCCCCAAAGCACGGTTGGCCAATGTGGAGAGTAGCATAATCGACCCCTCCTGAATCCTGCCTGAATCGATTTTTACCGCGGGGTTACTCTATTGGACTCGAGACAAATATGATGTGCATCAATCACTCGCGCAAAACAACTGTATTTATATACATGGTTTGTTATGCTGTACATAAGTTCAACAAACTCTAGGGAGCCGAAATGGCAGTTATTGTTAAGTACGTGGTCGAACGAAATGGAGAAGAGAAGATGACCTTTGCCAGCAAATCCGAAGCCGACGCCTATGACAAAATGCTGGATGTCGCAGACGAGCTTGAGGTGATGCTAAAAGGCAGTGGGTTGTTGGAGAACGATGACAATCGCGAAGCGGTAGCCATGTTCCTAGCAGAGAACAAAGATGACTTACTGCAAGCACTGAAAGGCAAAAAGAAAGCCCCGGTGGTAAAACCTGCGCCTAAGGCAGCCGCGAAGAAAAGTGTGAAGGCCGCATAGAAAAAAACCGGCTCTGTGAGCCGGCTTGCAAAATCTATTGCAGGAAAATAATGATGATACTCGTTAACGAGTGTGCGCATTGTATCATGCTGAGCTAAGGTGAGAAACCTGTCACAGGGTTTTGTGTGCAAATTGACAGGTTTTCATCGGCCTAATTAGCCATGCAACCAATAAGTTAAAGCAGATCATGGTGCTCATGATGGCAATCATGCGCAGATATGGCTGTTCCTGAGCGAGCCGTTGTTGGGCGATCTCCCAGGTGGTAGGTATCCAGATTATCAGCGCTCCTAACACCAAGCCTAATTGAAGTGCTTGGGTTAACCTGCGCTCTTTAAGCAGCAGTAAAATCGGCAACAGTGCGGTGCCCGCCGCTGCAAGCAGGTTACCGTCTCTTAGGAAGTGAGCACCTAGCACGATGTAGGCAAGGAAGGCTAATACAACACGCCACCACATAGTCTGGATTCCTCGAAATTTTTGGAGCGATTATTTTTAACCAGTTCATCGTTTGGGACTGAGAGCTGCCTCAATCTAAAACCGGTAAAATTTACTACTTTGGAGATATATTGGCAGCGGTAATGGGCTAGCTAGCTTGGTGCTCTAAAACCGTTTGGGGGTCTGGCTTAATTACGTAGTGTGCCAGCCAAGCGGTCAGCGGGATGGTCAACACAATGCCGACGCTGCCAGCAAGTGCGTGGACAATGCTGACGGCGATGACCGGCATATTCATAAATTGCGCCGCGGGCATATCGAAGCCCCACACCATCATGATGGTGGTTAATGAGCTACCGGCAAAGGCCAGAATCAGGGTGTTGGTCATGGTGCCCATGATGTCGCGACCAATATTCATGCTGGCGATCATTAGCTGTTTGGGCGACAGTTTAGGATCGGTAATCTGCAGTTCGTTGTACGCTGAGGCGATGGAGATGGCCACGTCCATCACAGCCCCTAGGGCCGATACCATAATGGCAACAAACAGCAACCAGCGGATGGGAATTGGCTGCTCCGCCAAATAGATCACATCCTCCCCTTTATCTAAGTAGATTCCCGATAAGTGCGCCATCTCCCCAAAGGCTTGAGCCATGATGCCGGCGGCGACTACCCCAAGTAGGGTTCCCCCCATGGCACAGATGCTCTTGCGGTTGTAGCCGGATACCAAGATGAAATTCACCACAATTTTAATGCCCATCAATACAATGGTGACCAGCACGGGATTCCAGCCCGCGAAGATTGAGGGTATCAATACGCCGATGATCAGTGCAGCGGTGAAGTAGAGAGATACCACAGAGTTGAGGCCCTCTTTCTTACCGAAGGAGAGCAGCAGCACCATAAAGGCTGCACACATCCAGTAGATCGCCGTTGAGCGTTTGTGATTGTAGGCCCAGTAAACCGTTCCCGATGGCGTATCGCGGATCATCATGATGAAGGTGTCGCCTTGATGAACGTAAACGTTGTGCTGGCGGCTTAAGGGGTTATCCACTTTTACCCGTTTCCCCGCTTCATTGCCCTCAAGAATTTCAGCGGTGAAGACCTGTTTGCCGGTCATAATCGAGGGAACTCGGGCGTCCGGTTGGATGTGGTTAGCGATCACCTCTACCACTTTCGCTTCGACAAACTCCTGTTTTAGAGTTTGTCCTGGACGAAAGTCGTCCCCCCACTTCGGAGAGAAGATGAAAATGAGGGTGGAGAGTAGGGCGATGAAGACCGCAAAACCGTAATCGCGAATCATAATGTTCTCTTTAAACACAGGGCTCAGCCATATTCACATGGGGTAAAATTGCCATGTGAATATGGCTCAGACCTAGGCCAAAAAAAGGCACAGCGAACAGCTGTGCCTTGAGCGTTTAATGTCTTAGTGAGCAGGGCTACAGCCCTGGTACTTCTCTAAATCGGAGGCCGCGCTGGCGTTCGGGTTAGTGAAGTAGGTGGTTGCATCATTCACGTTTACTGAGGTGACGATGGCTGGGTATTTTGGATTATCTTCGTCAATCTTGACGCAGACTTCCATGTTACGCAGCTTGTTCCACAGCGCTTCACCAGCACCGCCGTCATTACGCAGCTGAGTGATGGCACCGTCAGCTGCGTACTGAACGAACTCCCAGTTCGGGTTGGTGAAGTCCGCTGCAGCAACGCCAGCATTTTCGCCTACGTACTCGGTCAACATGTCACGAATGGCATAGGTCTGTTCGTTGACAGAATCGTAGTAAACGTCTGCATCAACGCCCCAACCATACTTCTTGATCTGAGAGCCCCAACGGTAGCTGTTCAGAGCCACTTTGTAGGTTGCATTTAGATCAAAGGCTTCGCCGTTGATTTCGGTGATGGTGATGCGCTCACCTTCGTTGGTTACCTTGTAGTCAGCATCCATCTCCAGTGCTGGCTTGGACAGATCAACGGTGTACTTAAAGTTGCCGTCGAACTGATCGTACAGGTAGGCCGGAGACCCTTTCTTGAAGGAGACGGTCAGATCGCCCGCTTTGTATTCATTGAAGTAGGTGTAAGACCACTCCATGAAGCGCTTGAGGTTCTTACCAGACATGTTAACGCCCAACAGGGTGTTGTCGTACTTGTAAAGGCTGGTAGAGGTGCCTTTGGTGTAAGACTGGCCGTCAGTCAGGTTGGAGGCATCGGAGAATAGGGAAGCCGCAGACACGGTAGCGCCACTTTTCTCGATTTGAACCTGGTTTATGAAATCCATCAGCGGCGTATCGATGACCTTAGCGGTATGGATGGTGGAGTACAGGCGACCCGCATCCTGATTGTAGTTTTGCGCAACGGCTTCATCGGCACCGCCACTGCCATCGAAGGATGGGGTGAAGTTACCGTTTACGGTGCCCAGTGGGGTACGCGCATCCGCTTTGGAAGTGTCGTCAACGTACTGGAACTCAGCAGAGAGATCCGCGTCTTGAGTTACTTCTTTGGTGGACAGGTTGGACAAGGTGGTGTCCACCATGGTCCATTTACCGTCAACTTTCTTCAGCTCAATTTCTGCCAGCGCTAGGTTCGAGCCCCACTTACCAGGCTCCATGATCTTAACGTTGTTGGCTCGAGCCGCTTCGTCGTATACACCAGAAAGGGTTTTATCTTCTACGGTGTTACCGCCACCGACGGAGATATCAGTGGAGGTGTCACTGCCTTTCTCAACGTTTTCAATGTAGGTGGCGTGTTCGTGACCCGCTAGGATGACATCGAACTTGTCTGCCATGGCGGATGCGATGTTGTATACACCGGCGCCAGCTTCGCCGCTACGGCCCAAATGCAGGGCACCTACGATGACGTCTGGCTGGAACTTCTCAATCAGCTCATCAACGGCCGCTTGAGTGGCGGCGAGCTCTTCCTCAAACTTCAGACCTTTGAAGTGGCTAGGTGCTGACGCTTCCCAGTTAGGCACGTTTGATGGGGTTAAACCAACAATGGCCACTTTGGCACCATCCACTTCAAATACCTGATAACCACGAATGTAGTTAACGTCGTTGCTCTCCCACTTAATGTTGGAGGACAGCACGGCACCGTTGAAGTGGTCAAGGTTACGATCGATAAAGGAGCGTTCGAAGTTGAATTCGTGGTTACCTGGAATCCAAGCATCAAAGCCCATGGAGTTGAGGCTTAATACCACAGGGTGGGTTGGATCGTCGTTGAACAGCTGGGCGGAGTTACCTTGAACCGTATCACCGATATCAACCAAGATGATGTTTGGGTTTTTGGTGCGCTCTTGTTTCAGCAGAGTTTCGATGCGGGTTAAGCCAGCGTCTTTGTCCTCAGAGTCCAGCGCGTAATCATAACCAAAGATACGGCCATGAAGGTCGGAGGTGGCACCCACGGTGATGGTTAGCTCATCCACCTCGTTGGCACTCTTAACGACGATGTCGTTGGTGTTGGTCAGTGTCTTACCTTCCATCACGACTGGGCTGTAGTCCGATGGAACATCAACATAGACGGTGTCATCATCTGAACATCCGCTTAATGCGGCAATAATTGACAGACACAGCAAACTGCGTTTTGTAATTTTCACAGGCGTTCCTATTTTCATCAGTTAGAAATTACGTGGCGTATTTATTATTTTGTGGCCACGGATAAATCCTATGCCTGTAAATAATTCACTTCACTATTGGCTTGTAATTGCTGTGACTCAGATCTTCAAAAAACGTGATTCATTTTCAAAAGATTAACAACCCGGTTTGAAAGCTGTTCAATCGTGAAGCCTAGCTACCATCTTAGTTAACATCCTAATTAGGCTAAGCCGTAGGGCGGGGAGCGCGCCGTGGAAACTGAATGATAATTCCAAATGTAATTTAATTACATTATCCGGCGCTTATTGGTCGATTATTCGAGGTCGAAGCTGTAATAAATATCCAGAGTATCTCGCAAGGTGCTATTTACACCTTCCAACCAAAGTCGGCTCTGTAAATAATATCTGATGGTGATCTCAGTATTGGGCTCATATATTCCAAATCCATATTTTAAGAATATTTTTTCACCCAAATAGCCGCTAATTGCGACCTGTTGATCATCTCCATCTCCCTCCGGTGCCACGTTGACATTATTAAAGCCCAGCCCCTCTCCAATGGTATTAATGATGCCGCCGGTTTGGGCTAGCCCCAGATTGAGGGCGGCCATGGTAAGCATGCTGTTGTTGTCACCGGTGCCTAGGCCTCGGCCTTGGGTGATGTAGGAGAGGATCTCCTGTTGCTCCATGGCAGGGTTGGAAAATAGGGTCAGCTGAGGCTCTGTAGCAAGCCCTGACACTCGTACGCCCGCGATGACGTTTTCGGATTTGATCTCTCGAATCGCTTCTATATCCAATGTGGGTAGGGTTGCAGGGCCCGTAAAGCCAACCCGACCTCGGCGGATGGTTAGGTTTTGGCCGAAGGCGGAGAAGCTGCCGTCATTGAGATTGATGTCACCGAATATTTGCGGTACCTGAGTTGGCTTCTGAGTTAATGACAGTTCGCCCCCAAGGCGGCCGTCAACGCCGTTGCCAGATACCAGCACATCGTCTCCCAATGCCAAAGTGAGATCCAAGGTGATCGGCGGTGGTGGTGCTTGCTCCTGTTGAGGGCGGTCGTCGATAAATTGCACATCATCACTCACGGCTACGCCGCCATCGGGCAGTTGAGCTAAGGTGATGCTAGCTTTGGGGATATCAACCCGTCCAGCCACTTTGATGCCGTCATCGTCTTTGGTGAGATGGAGGTCGGGAGAGACTTCGGCAATCACCAGAGGCGGTGCGAACACATCGAGGCGTTCGCCGACAATGGTAAAGTCTAAGGCCAGTTGCGGTTGGCTCCAGTCGAGCCAGCCACCGATCTCGGATTCACCGCCTCCCACTTGCGCATGACTTTCCAGCTCTAGGCGTTGGCCCTGGAAGTTGAGGTCGAAGCTGAGATCGTCTAGGCGCGTTGGGTTGGTGAGAAGCGCCAGATTCGCGTCACTTAAGCTGGTATCGCCGTAGACCAAAGGCACATTAAGATCGCCATCAAACTGCAAATTGGCGTTGATGATGCCGTTGAGTGCTTCCAGTTCCGGAATGGCCTTGGTAAAAGGGGCCAGATCCAGTCGATTGAGAGCCAGTTCGCCAGCGAGAGAGTAGGGCGATTCTGGGCCAAGTAGGAAGTTTGCTCGAATGAGCGGGTGATCGTTATCCAGTTCAAGCCCCACTTCAAAGCCGCTTTTGCCCATGTTGCCTATCAGATCCATCCGCTGCCACGGCAATACCATCGCTTGATCTTGGCGTTGACCAAAATAGCGAATTTCACCGGAGTCACTGTGGAACTGGCTCTGAATTTTTGGCAATTGGCCGAGGGTCCAGCTGGCATCGATGTTGGCGGATACCTGCCCTGAGATGCCGATGTCCTCAGGCAGTATCTTGGCTAACGAGTCCTCCAACTGGGCGTCTAAGCTTAAGCGGGCTGCACCACTGGTGCCTAAGTTAGCTGGGATCGGCAAACACAGGCTGGCTCCAGGACCCTGCCAGCAGTGCTGTTGCATTACAAATGCCTGTCCGGCAAAACTGAAGGTCAGAGGCGCATTCTGCTGTTGCTCCCAGGCTCCCAAGGGCGTTTGAATGACGCCATCGGTGAGCTCCCCTTGCCACCAAGCGAACTGTTCGGATAGGCGGCCATTGAAGTGAACTTCGCCGCCCCAAGGCGTGTCGTCGTCGCCGTCGGTGGCGATAAAAATGCGCTGGCTGCTAAGGTCGCCGCTGGCATTCAGGCTCAGATTGGTAAAGCCGAAGCTATCCACTTGCCAAGGTTGGCCGTCGACGCTCAGTTCAAATTCATGGTGATTCAGTGGCCGATAGCGCCCGCTTATCTTGGCTGAAGACAACGAAACCGGTTGCCAAGCGACATCGGCAACCTCCAGATCAAATTGCACTTCTGGCTGTTCGGTGTCGCCGCGCACCTTGATGTCGCCACTGAGATTCCCCTTAAGGTCGGGAAGCCATTGGCTGGCGTCCTCTACTTGAATGTGGCTATTGACTGACCAGTCAGGGCTTGCGGCTCCCGTCAGGGTCACTGTGCTGCCACGACTGCTTAGGACAAACTGCTCGCCCCACACTTGCCACCGGTGATTGACGCCCAGTTTGCCTTGTAAGGTAAAGGGTTGCTGCTCGAAACTGCCCACAACCTTGGCGTTACTGATCTCCCCATGCCAGTCGTCTGCTTGCCAATGCCCCTGAGTGGCCAGTTGACCGCTTAGGCTTAAGGGCAGGTCGGGAAGCAGGGCTGACAGATTAAGATCTTGGCTGGTGAGCTGAGCCTGCCAAGTTAGGGCATCGCCGTAGTTGAGGCTGCCGGTTACGGCGGCATTACCATGGTCGCTTTGAAGCTGCGCCTGAGTCAGTTGCAGTTGTCCGTCACCATGGCTGCCTTGGGTGGTTAGGTGGAAGCTTGGGTAATCCAGTGCGCTGATTTGGACTTCACCGTTAAAACTTTGCTGCTCTAGGCTGCCTTGGCTTTGAATATCCAGCTCACTGAATCGATATTCTGGGGTGTCGCCAAACGGCCAACCGAGGTGTTCACCGCGGATGGATACGGAGTAGGGCAGGCGTTGGTCTTTGAGGGTGATGCCACCTTCGACCACTGCCTGCTGTTGACCACTGAGCTCAAGATTAAATGCCAGATCCAACAAGCTTTGGCTGACGCTTCCCGAGAGTTTTTGCCCTTTGAGGCCAGGTGTCCAAGGAAGGTCAACTACTTCGCCAGTTAGCGTTGCCGATAGGGGCCAATCTCCTTGGAAGTCCAATTGACCGGAGAGACTCAGCGAGGCCCAGTTGTGGTCCACCTCGATCTGCTCGACTTTCAGCAAACTGTCGCGCCAGTTTGCTCTGGCCTGCAGTGAAGCGACCCGCTGAGCTAGCGTTCCCGTTGTGATTAGGGCGCGCCGCAGGGCAATATTGGGCGCGTTGATGGCGAACGGCAGAGACACCTTGGGCATGGTGGCCATGGCCCAGTCTGACGTTTGGGGAGCGGCGCTGCTCGGCTCAGCCTCGGTGTCTTGTTCATCGCTTGCGGGGATATAAACCGCAATCTGTTCGCCAATGAGGCTACCGAGGGTCAGGGTATCGCCTTTGAATTGAGCGGAGAGAGAGCTTTGTCCTAGGGCGTAGTGCATCTGGTTGACGCGTACGCGCACGCGACTGAGTTCAATATGTTTGGCTCTAATTTGCCAAGGGAGTGTGAATGGCTCCGATGGCGTCGAGCCGCTTTGTGGTTCTGTGGATTCCTCTGAGCCAGTAGAAAGTTGTTCGGTGTCGAGCTCAAACACCACGCCGCTTAGCTGCAAGCGTTCGACGCAGACTGCCTTGGAAAAGAGGCAGCTTGGGCGCCAATCAAGACTCAACCATTCCAGCTCAATGTTGATGCCGGCGATGCCCTGATAGTGGATCTGCTGCAGCAGCAAGTTGCGGTTTAGGCGACCTTGGGCGTCTTGGATTGAGAGCCCGGGCACGAGATTGGCGGCTCCGACCACCAGCTGAGTCCCCACCGGAGTACCAACGACTAAGGCGATTAGCATCAGCAGCGCCAGAAATATTAGGCCGATTCTTTTTATCATTTTCATCGTTATTACAGCCCTGAGCCGATGGTGAGGTGCAATCTAAACGGCGGATCGTCTTCGCTTATCCCGTAACCGAAATCCGCTTTAATGGGGCCGACAGGGGAGATCCAATGAAGCCCGATCCCCACGGAGTACACCGGACTAAAGTCTTGAGTATTAAAGGCGTTACCTGCATCAATAAAGGTGGCCACTCGCCAGGAGTCCGACAGGTAATATTGGTATTCGGCACTGCCAACCATTAGGTAGCGGCCGCCGACCACCAATGATACCGTCTCGCCTTGATCGTTAATGGTCTCCTCTTTAGGGCCCAATGATTGATAGCCAAAACCACGGATGCTGATGTCACCGCCGGCGAAAAAACGCATGGATGGGGGCAGATCCAGCAGCTCGGCGTTATCAACCTGGCTAGCCCCAAGATCCGCCCGCAAAACGAAGCGGTGGCCAGCAAAGGGGGTATCTATCCACTTTAGTTGGCTGCGGGCTTGAGTGATGCGGGTATCGGCGCCCCAAATGGTATCGGCATGTTCAATGCTGTAGCTCTGGCGAAAGCCGCGTCTTGGATCCAGAGGGCTGCCCCAACGTTTGGTCTTAGACCAGCTTATTCCGGGCAGAAGCAGCTGGGCATCGAAATCTTGACCAACGGCTTTCCACTGCTCCTGAATCCAGCGAAGGTAATACTCCCGGACCCAGCCGCCACCAAGGTGAGTTTGTCGGGCAACACGAAGGCCATATTGTTCACTGTCGATGTCGCCATACTGGTCTTGGTCTATCACCGCATTAAACAGCAACTGATCTTGTGTGGGGTGTTCCAGTGGTATGCGATAAACCCAGTTAAGCTGTGGATTTTTAGACAGTTCTAACGTGAGCTGTTGGCTGTGGCCTGCGCGATTGATTTTAGGGGTACGCCAGGTTGTGGTGGCTCGCGGGCCATTATCCGTGGTGTAGCCGACACCAAGATCGACGGTATGTCGGGATGCCGCGGACAGCTGAACATCGATAGGAATACGCTGCTGCTCTGCTTTGTCGACCAACGGCAGTACCCGCAGATCGCCAAAATAGCCAGACTCCAGCAGCGAGCTGTTAAAGCTGGCGATGGCGTCACTGGTGTACGCTTGACCCGGCTCAAACGGGATCAGGGCCTCAAGCAGTTCGGGCTCCAGATCAAACTCATTAAATCGAACTTCACCGAGCAGGTAACGCTCGCCGCTGTCAAATACCAGAGTTACGTCGGCCAGATTCTGGTCTCGATCAACCTCCAGTGACGATTGAACAAATTTGCCGTCAAAATAGCCCCGGACGAGAGCCTCGGAAAGAATGCTGTTTTTGAGGGTTTGGTATTGCCCATGATGTAGCGGTTTGCCCGGGGCAATGGCGCTATTTTCTAAAACCTTACCAAGCTCTGGATCGCCGCTGGCTTCCCCTTCGACCCAGATCATTACAAAGCGATAATGAACTTGGGGGCCGGGCTTCACCTCTAGGTTGATGGGCCAGATTTCAGAGTCTTGCTCAACCACGAGGCTAAGCTCGGCATTGTAGTAGCCAAGAGCTTCAAGCGCTTGTTGAGCTTGCTTTTCTAGGGTGAATACAAAGGCGCGGCGCTCCGCTGCGGTCGTGGGGAGCGGAGTCAGGTACGCTTCAATGTTGGCGGTGATTCTATCGGAAGCGCCGCGTATCGCCAGCTGAACCAAGGGCTCTGGTGCCTTTTCTCGTTTTTTAAGCAGGCGCGGGCGCTCTGAGTCTTCGGCGTGAGCCAAGTTCATGCTCAGTAGGATAAACAGAGCGGCTAACCATAGGTTGGGCTTAAGTTGGCGCCAGAAAGTCACGGAATCAGATACTCATAGGGTTGAGATTGGTAAAGCATAGACAGTTGCTGGGAGGCAAAACCTTATAGAGTTGACACCGGCTAAAGTGGCTATAGGTTGAACTGTGTACCCCAAATCAGACCATCAAGTTAACTATTTAAATTATATGAGAAATGGAACATGATGGCGAAGCATTGTTTTTGAAAAGGATTCCCATGAAGCGAAAATACTCTCTGTTGGCTGCGCTGATTTCGCCGCTGCTGTTTGGCTTTCCTGCATTCGCTGCGGACGTGGCCATTGCTATTCATGGCGGCGCAGGCGCCATCGCCAAGGAGAAGATGACTCCGGAGAAGGAAGCCTTAGTACGGCAAAAGCTGGAGCAGGCGGTGAGGGCCGGGCACCAGGTGTTAACGCAAGGGGGGGACAGCTTGAAGGCGGTGCAAGTGGCCGTGCAAGTCTTGGAAGCCAGCCCGCTTTTCAACGCCGGTGTTGGGGCGGTGTTCACCTATGAAGGCGCCCACGAATTGGACGCTTCCATCATGGATGGTCGAACTCTAGAAGCGGGCGCCGTGGCCGGTGTTAAACAGGTGAAAAGCCCCATTGAGCTTGCCTACAAGGTGATGACGGACTCGCCTCACGTCATGCTCTCAGGTGCTGGAGCGGTGGAATTTGCTCTCGAACAGGGATTGGAATTGGTGCCCAACCACTATTTTGATACCGATGCCCGCTACCAAGGGTTACTGCGAGCGAAGCAGAAGATTCTTGATAATCAAAAACACACCGACAGTTACAAAGCTGCGGTGGGTAAGCTGGACGATGGTTATAAATATGGCACCGTGGGCGCGGTGGCGGTTGATATCAACGGCAACCTCGCGGCGGCTACCTCCACAGGCGGTATGACCGCGAAGCGTTGGGGGCGAATTGGCGACTCACCGGTGATTGGAGCTGGCACCTATGCGGACAACCAAAGCTGCGCCGTGTCTGCCACTGGTCATGGGGAGTATTTTATTCGCTATAACGTCGCCGCTGACATTTGCGCCCGAGTCAAATACCAAGGGCTGAATATTGAGGAAGCGTCCTCCACCGTCATTCATGAGGTGTTACTGCCCGCAGGCGGCACCGGTGGAGTGATTGTGGTGGACGCTAAAGGCAACATCGCCATGCCCTATAACACTCAAGGGATGTATCGAGCCAGTGTCGATACGGATGGCAAGGTGACGGTGTCTATTTGGGATGAGTAATTGGCAAGGGTAATAAATCATCGACCACGGTAAGGCTGTGGTCGATGGGAGTTTAATTTATATTTAGAACTTCTTGTGGGCGAAGCCGGTCATTTCGGTTAGCCCCATCTCTTTGCCTAGAGCGGTCATAGGGTGAACGACAACTAAGCCACGCACTTTCTTCTTCAGCGCACCTTGGTCCGCTTGCTCCTCTTTTGTCAGCGGGCGCTTAAATGCCATTTTGGCAATGTCGGCGCCTTTTTTGCTGAGCTGGCGGTCGACGGTGGTTTTGGTGCTGTCGATCTTTTTGGTTAAGGCTTGAACTTCATCCATGAACTTCTCGATCATCGCCATATCACCGCGCTCATGGGCGGCATTGAGTTTACGGCGCGCCTTTTCCAGACGATTATTGAGTTGGTGAAGTTCGGTTTTTAAATTCATGAATCTACCTATCGATTGGAGCCTGTGGTGGCGATCACGCCTAGGTGCGTGAGCAATGGGGTAGTATATCAGTTTCCTTTGGCAGAAGTGGCTTAAATCACAAAGGTAGCGACTTGAGCATAGGTTTATAAACATGGACGATTACAGTCAGCACTATTCAGAGTCCTCCTTCTGGGAGAAGCTTGGCCGTTATGCGGGGCGCATTGGCCGAGAAGCGGTCGAGAAAGCCTTAGTGCTCTATTACTGCCTAATGGATCCGCAAACCCCGTCTCAGGCTAAGTTAGTGATTGTGGCGGCGCTGGGCTACCTCATTATGCCGCTGGATGTGATTCCGGATTTGATGCCGGGCACCGGTTTCAGTGACGATGTGGGCGCTTTGTCGGTGGCCATGGCCACCGTGGCAGCTCACCTGACCGACGAGCACTGGCAGCAGGCCAAAGCCAAACTGAGTCAATGGTTTGGTGAAGAGGCTCGCTGACATTTGTTTTAGATCAGTGCGTATTATCAGTGAATTCAATAGCATAAAGGCATTCCAATTGAGAAGGATGCCTCAATGTTTCAGTGCCTTTGCTCCCTGCATGTGTGTTTCTTCGGGTTAATCAACCAAGCCATTGTTAATGCTGAGTCACTCTCTTTAGACAGTCGGTTTGGCGCTGCAGAGTTGCCATCTCACGTTAAGTACTACGAAACCGACTCTCGACTTAATGTCCTGCTAAATCCCTACCTTCAGGTGGCCAGCTCGACGTGGCCAGCAACCCTTAACCCCAAGGTCAGCGCTTACGATTGGTGTATTGATGTCAGTGGTCGCCTGTTGGTGATTCAGCCAGTTGCACACCCGAAGGGGCGCTATTTTGAGTCAGACTTTGTGCGCCCAGAGGATGGTTATCATAAAGCGCAGGGGTATCAGGAGAAGTACGGCCATGTATCGGCGACAGCAGGTGCGCCGGCGCGGATCTGCGGAGAGATCATTAATACCGGAGAGGGGCAGTGGCGGGTCAACAATAAATCTGGTCGATACAGCAAAAATATTGACGACAGGACGCCAGATAAACTGATGCATGCCACCAAATTGATTCGTTCGCAGGTTGAGGTTGGCAGTATGAGCTGGGGAGCGAGTGTTTATCTGTTTGATTACGGCCCTAAGGCCAGCTTTGAGATGGCTTTATCCCATGGAGTGGTGAGCTACGGTGATCCCAAGTTGGGGTTGATGCCCTTTATGATGCTATAGAAAAAGCCGCAACGAATTGCTTCGCTGCGGCTTAATACCCTAAAGGTCTACTTTAGGCTTACGGTAACGAATGGCTTTTTCTTCTTCTTAGTGTCGAGGTATTGAATCTCTTTGCTGTCTTTAAACTGGGCTTGAGTGGCTTCGTTGCCATAGGCCAAGCGATAGCGCACTTCGCCCCAAGGCTTACCCGCAGGATCCACGGTTTGCTGGATTAGCTTAGCCACGTTGGCAAGCTGCTCTGGGGTGCGATCGATATTCTTTTTCGAGTAGCGGCCAGACTTGTTATTGATGATCCACACGCCATCTTCAAACAGGATTTCACCACCTAGGCGCGCAACGCCACCGGCAACGCCAGAGGTGTGGCCATATTTCTCTTTTGGATACTTCTTCTTACCGCCTTTTACCTTGACCTTCTTTTTACGGCC
Organism: Ferrimonas aestuarii; assembly: GCF_005116665.1. Taxonomy (GTDB): domain Bacteria; phylum Pseudomonadota; class Gammaproteobacteria; order Enterobacterales; family Shewanellaceae; genus Ferrimonas; species Ferrimonas aestuarii. The sequence continues at coordinate 20,417 of NZ_SWCJ01000025.1, forward strand.
ATCTTCAGGGCGCACGTAACCATTTTTGTATTTGCGTCCCATAGGGTGAGTGGCTTCTTGCACTACGGCAACCTGACCCTCGGCGTTGACAATGTAGTTGTAGACGCCAATCTCTGGATCAAGAATCGCAGGGTGGTCTTTGCTGGCCACTTGCAGGTAAGGGTTTAGCATAATCTGGTCATCAGCATTGACCTCATAATACTTAATGTAGGAAGGCAGGCTTAGGGTGCCATACAACTCATCCAATTGGCTGTCGCCTTTAGCAGGCAGGTTGGCGTATTTGTAGCCGTTGTTCTTTGAAGCTGGCCAGTAGTGCAGCTTAGGGTTGCCGTTGGCTTGCAGAGGCACCTTGTCGGCCTCGCCGGTGTGGGAGTTTTCAAAGGCTAAGATGGAGTCACCAATGAGCTGAATGGCTTGGTTACGATCCTTAAAGTCTTTGGCTTGCAGTTTGAAGTTGCCCTGTTCATCTCGCCCCTTGTAGGAAGTAAACCAAGTCTTAACTATGGTGGTGATGCCAGGGAAGTTGGTATCCAAACACTGGACATCATGGCAGACAGCTAAGGGTGAGCCATCTTGAACCATTAGGATCTTGTAATCCGCTTCACCGCCATCCACCAGATCCAGCACGGCAATAGGGCGCGCTTTGATGATGGAGCCAATAGGCTCAGCAGGACCCAGTACCAATACGTCCATTGGATCGCCATCACCGCCTTGATCTTTAGGTAGTAGCGTACGAGGGATCATGCCGTAGTTACCTGGGTAACCCAGATATTTTACAAAGCGTGGCTGACCATTTTTCTGTTCTAATTCCAGCATGCCGGTTGTTTTATTGACTTCATATTTTGCAGTTTGCCCAGCGGGAATTTCCACAACCACATTAATAGTGCCATCGAGATTGTGGGCACTATAGCCAGTTAAAAAATGCTTTTCACCTTTTAATATTGAATTATGAGGTGTGACATTGGCGCTGGCGGCAAAAGATAAACTAACAGCGGTGGCCACTAAAGTGGACATTATAATCTTCTTCATTGTAATTTCCTTAATTATACGATGAAAACTCTGTTGTTACTGCAGTTAGGATGGATCGTCATTAAAAGCAACCGTACCGTCAGGTAATGGTTTGGGTGCTTTATAAAATCGTAAGTCTGATGCTTTTAAATTTTTAAATGGAGGTATTTCTAAACCTGAATTTCTTAAAAAGCTCGCTTTTGAACCTCGCCATTTAGGGTTGTCTTTTAGGCCTAAAGTCGTATCGACGTGCTGATAGAGCTTTTGCATAAATGACTCTGCGGCAATATGAGTCGACTCCATATCGTAGTAATCTCCAGTAGGGTAACCAAAAGAGAAGTCATAAATGAGCGCTTGCTCACCGGAGTCGATAGGTAGCCAGGCTTCCATGGATATCCCGGATGGGAAAGGCAGCCCGGGCAGAACAACATAACCCGGCTTCATGCGGATGCTATAAACGCCGGTTCCGATTAGCTCTATATCGTGAGCAATGCTGAGTTCACTGAGTAGTGGCGCCAGCTCAGCAAACTCGCCAAAGGTGCTGGGGAGGCTGCTAGGGTCAGCGTCGACTTTCAGGGATTTTTCGAGATAGGTATCTAGTTGATAATTGTGAGCCGGACCCACGTTCTCCTCTAATGCGGCGTCCTCCTCATCCAGCATTGCACCAAATACCCGCTCAGGATGGTTTCGGTCGAGGTACTTCACGGTTAGAGCGGATGACGCAGGTTGGCCCTGCAGATATTTGGTGGTAATACGAACCAAATATCCTTGTTTGGCGAGTTGTTTGTCTACGGTGTCGTAATATACTTTGGTAGAATAGGTCAAACCATCGAAGTTATAAGGCTTCTCTTGAATGGTTAAATTATTGCTTTCAGCAAATGCTTTAACTTTATCCCATATTTTGTGTAAACCAATTTCTGGAGAGTAACCGACTTTATTTGGATCGAGCAGAAGCTTCATCTCTCGAGCTTCAATAATCTCTAGAGCTTCCGGATGTCGATCTATTTGCTTTTTATATGCAAAATCAGATTCGGCAGACACATTCCATGTTAAAAGCATAAGCAGAGCCGATGCCGGTAATAGACTTACCTTCATTATTTAGGTTCTCATTTGTTGGTTAGCATGTGAGAAATTAAAAATCACATTCCCAAATTCTGAACTTTATTTTTATTTCTCTTGTTTATCGAAATTTAATTTATGGGTTGAGCTGCCGTTAATCTTTGATCTAAATCAATCGCTTTTCCGAGAGTTAGGCCTTAACTGGTAAAGGGTGATACCGATCTGGTTTTTAGTTGTTCTGACATGGGTAGCGGTAAGTAGCTATTGAAATAAGCTCGTTAAGGTGGTGGTGTCATAAAAAGTTGAAACTTAAGGGCGATGATAAAACACCGAATTGACTGAATTCTTTGAATAATTAGGAAGTTATGCCAATTCAATAAGTATCTACCTGATTGAGATCTGCGATCTACCTAGTGCGATGAAGAGAAGAGAGCAATCAAGGCACAAGACTGATTGCTAGTGGCCTTAACAATCAGTCTCGCAATGAAGTTGGAACCGGTTTAAGCCAGTAATGATGACCAAGTCTTTCGTTTACTGTGTATTACAACGGCCTCGAATCGATATCCAAACTGGAAAGTGCGATAACCGCTTGGGTTCGATTGCGTACCCCTAACTTTTTGAAGATGGCGGTTGCATGGGCTTTGATGGTGGCTTCTGAGACCCCAAGATCGTAGGCAATTTGCTTGTTGAGCAAGCCCTCGGCAAACATCTGCAATACTCGATATTGCTGTGGTGTGAGCTCCGCCAGCTTGTGGCCGATGTCTGCGTGGTCTGCAGCACTGTTTTGGTCGGTGAGCGAATCAGGAAAACACAATTCCCCTTCAAGCACTTGGGTAAGGGCACTGATCAGTTGCTGTGGCTGGGCCGACTTAGGCAGAAAGCCTTGGGCACCGTAATGGGCCGCTTTAGCAATGGTTTGGCCGTCTTCATGGGCGGAGATCACCACGACTGGAGTGGCAGGGTAGTGGCTACGAAGGTGAATCAGGGTGGAGTAGCCATGGCTGCCTGGCATTTGGAGGTCCAGTAGAATCAGGTCTAGATCTGGGTGCTTTTGCAGTTGCTGCTCAATGGCATCGGCGCTGTCGGCTTCCAGCCACTGAATCGCCTCCATTCCATGAGATAGGGATTGTTTGAGCGCTTGACGAAACAGAGGGTGATCGTCGGCGATGAGAATGGTGTGTGTTGCAAGCGCCATGGCGTTGTTATCCTTGTTATGAGCCAAGTCGGGCTGAGCCTAGACTAGATTAGTAGGCTCTACTTTATGCAATCTTGGGACAAATTCAAAGGGACAGACAAACTGTCCCTTTGAATTTTAAAGGAGATTAGCCGTTGGTCTGTTTGATACGGCGAGCGCGGCTGGCGGCGGCGAGGTCGCGAAGCAGTTGCTCGCTGTCGTGCCAGTGAAGACAGGCATCGGTAATGCTCTGACCGTACTCTAGTGGTTGACCCGCAACCACTTTTTGGTTGCCCTCTTTGATAAAGCTCTCTGCCATAACGCCAGCAATCATTGGCCCATGGGCCTGAGTGAGCTGCTCCATCACATCCGCAGCCACGTCCAGTTGGCGTTTGTGGTTTTTCTGGCTGTTGCCATGGGAAAAATCCACCACCAGTCGAGGACACACTCCGGCATCGCTGAGTTTGTTGGACGCGTCCTGAACAAAATGGGCTTCGTAATTTGGCTGTTTGCCCCCACGGAGAATCAGATGGCCGAAGGGGTTACCGTGGGTACGATAAACCGACATCTGTCCAGATTTGTCTGGAGAGTAGAAGATGTGGGGCACTCGAGCCGCACGCACGGCATCGATGGCGATCTGAATCGAGCCGTCGGTACCATTTTTAAAGCCCACAGGGCAGGAAAGCGCTGAGGCCATCTCTCGGTGAACCTGGCTCTCCGTGGTGCGGGCACCAATGGCGCCCCAAGTGATGAGGTCGGCAATGTACTGGCCGTTCACCATGTCGAGAAACTCGGTGGCGATAGGCAGTTTCAGCTCGCTGATGTCAACCAACAGCTTACGGGCTAGACGCAGGCCCTTGTTGGCTTCGAAGCTGCCATCAAGATCTGGGTCGGAGATCAGGCCTTTCCAGCCAACGGTGGTGCGAGGCTTTTCAAAGTAGACTCGCATTACAATCATCAGATCTTCAGCCAACTCCTGCTGCAATACCGCCAGTTTACTGGCGTAATCTAATGCGGCATCGGCATCGTGGATGGAGCAGGGGCCGATCACCACCAACAGGCGAGAGTCTTGTCCATTGAGAATCGCCTCGACCTGACGTCGAGCACTAAGTAGGGATTCGGCAGCGTCATCGGAGAGTGGGAACTCTTCGGCCAGTTCTACAGGCGAAATCACTTTACACAACAGTGAAGTGCGTAGTTCATCGGTTTTAAATGTCATGTGTGCCTACAACAGGAAGAGCATCGCTCTTCGTTTTGCAACTAATTAGCGGGATTATAACGGAAGATGAGCGATAGGGCGACGGCCGCCGCCCTATCCGTTGTGTTTTGAACGTTCAGTTACAAGATTATCTGTGCCAATTTACAGGTTTGGCTTGTAGTCAAAGCCAGCTTGAGCCTCAGCGTCGCTGAAAGCTTTGATAGGCTGTTTCTTGTTGAACATGGCGTTGACGATGGAGCTTGGGAACATCTGAATGCCGTTGTTGAACTCTTCCACATTGCGGTTAAAGATGCGGATAGCGGCGCCCACTTGCTCCTGTTGCTCAGAGATCTCTGCCATTACCTTAAGGTAGGTGTCAGAGGCTTTTAGATCAGGGTAGGCTTCCACGGCCACGCGCAGCCCTTGCAGCAAGCTGGCGGTGTGCTTCTCAGTGGCGACCAGTTTGCTGGCATCCACTTGGCTGTCGCCCAGTTCGCTGATGGCGTTACGCAGCTTGGTGACCTCGGTCAGCACAGAGGCTTCATGAAGTTTGTACTGCTCAACCATCTTCTCAACATGAGGAATGATTTTGTTTTTCTGGCGCTCTTGGGTCAGCACCGATGCCCAGGCACGGTCGACGGCGTTATAGCGGCCAACGATGCCGTTGTACATCAAGATGACGGCAATCACGATTACCGCGATGACGGCGAAGATGATTAGGGTTGGTTCACTCATATCAGTTTCTCTTTTGTTAGGTATTGAGGCCTTGGATACCAATGGAATTGGTGTGAGGCTCTCGGTTAAGCAAAATTATTGTCAGATAGACGCATTAGGTTATGGATGGTTGCCAGCAGTGCGTCGAGTTTCTCCAGTTTGGCGTGGCCGGCAATCTCCTCTTTAAAGGCATCGGGCTTATCTAATCCAAAACGACGGCGCAGGCTAAGCAGGTCTTTGTCTTCAAAGGCGATGCAAGTGTCGCTGTTGCCGATAATCTCAATCACTGGGCGCGTAAAGTCATCTCCAAACTCACTTAGGGCTTCCACCACCGCTGGGCTAAGCAGCCTTGCGGCTTGCATCTCATCTCGGGTACGCACTTTAAACATCCGGTTAAAAGCGTTGGATGCAGTGGTGTACTTTTTCCCTGGGAAGCTGATTCTCGGATCGCTATCTAAAGAGACCGACTTCGCAAACGGGAAGTTCAGTAGCACACCGTAACGATCGAAGTGATCATAGCGAGTTCGGGTTTTGGTATTGCCCTCGGAATCCTGATAGGTTTCCGTGCGTTTATCCACGTAGTGGAAGTGGTACAACTGAAACGCAAACTGATGCACCTCCCCTTGATACTCGCCTGAATACATCGCCTGAATCTCCCGGCGGTGATTGCCTCGGTCAAACTCACGGAATTTAGATTCCAGTTCACGGGCTTTACTCTCAGGTTTGACCTTCTGTTCGGTCAAATTGTTGTTGAGCAAAATATCACGCATGTGGATGCGGTCAGACACTGGATTACGCCAGTATTTGCGTTTACGTAGCCAGTAATAGAGTAGCGCGGCCAATATCAGGGTCACAGCCGTAATTTCAAGGGGATAGTAAAACTGCCCCTGATTGGTGATCATGATCGTTAGGTTAGCCACGAGGAACCAGTAGCCTTGGAACCACATGGGAACAAACGCCAGTAACCCCACTGCAACACCAATCATTGCTGGTACAACCCAAGGGCGATCCAGAGGCGGCTTCAGCATGGGTAACTTGCCCTGTTTACTGAACTTTTGGCTCACCAGGAACGCAATGCCACCGGGCACCCAAATGGCGGAGTAGTGCATGGCGTTGTACATGACCGCGCCTATCGCGCTGTAATTGCCCCCGATCATGTAGTTCATCATCATCCCCACGGCCGTAATGGCGAACAACACCCACATGAGCGCGGTGGGTAACTGGTCGTTGTAATCCAGTGGCCCAGTATGATGTTGAACGGAGTCGATGACATTCATCAGATGATCTTGGGAGGTGGCGGCTTCCACATCGGCTTTGATCTGCTCGATGTTGGCCTTTACTTGGCTATTGTGGCTCATGAAACCTCTTATGAGTCTTAATTCTCTACTTGAGAAAGGCGACAATATTACCTAAAAACTATTGATGTAAAAGGATAAAAGTTTATTTTTGAGAGCGAATTTCGCTATTGGCTACCCTTGGCCCCTGAGAACAGGGGCTAGGGTAAAAGCCCAGTGAATTACTGCTTTTGGGCTTGCAGGTTCCACAACACGTTTTGGTCGGCGCCCATCATGGTAGAAGGCATCTTGCCATCCCAGCTTTGGGCTCGAACGTATTCCACCAGCAGCGGACTTTTGCTGATCGCTTCGGCCTTTTTCTTCATCGCTTCCGCTTCAGCCAGACCTTTAATGCGAATCGCTTCAGATTCCGCCTGAGCTTCGGTGATGATGGCGTAGGCGTTACCGTCTGCACGAGCTTTCTCAGCATCACGTTTGGCCTCGGCGGTGTTTACCTCCCGTTGCGCTTCCAGCTTCTGACGCTCCAAACGGTGTTTTTCAGCGGCGGCGAGGTTTTTCTCAGTCTGCTTAGTTTCGATGCTTTGCAGATACTTCGCCGGTAGGCCCAGGTTTTCAATCTGAACGCTGTCCAACTTCACTGGGAATTCACTCATGGTCTGCACCACAATCTCTTCGATTTTGCCAATCACCTGTCCACGGTTTTGCACAATCTCTTCCGCTTTATAGCGAGCGATGGCGTCTTTGGCGGCGGAGCGCAGCCTTGGATCCAGAATGCGGTTCTCAAACTGTTCCAAGCCGCCGTAGTTCCGGTAAAGCTCAAAGGCTTCTGAGCGCACCACGGTCCAGTTAATTGACACGTCAATATCAACAGGCATCTGTTCGTGCGTGGCGGCTTTGAGTACCTCGACGTTTTTACGGGTTCGAATCTCAAGTTTCTCAACGGTATCCGCCATTGGCACCTTGAAGTGCAGCCCGGGGTTCACTTGCTGCTGCGCTTCACCGAAGCGCTTCACAATCCCTACGTGGCCTTCATCAATGGTGTAAAACGATGAAAACGCAAAGACAACGCCAACAAAGGTGGTGAGGCCTAGGCCGATAACGCGGCCGGGTTTTTTCACTTGAACTTTGGTTGGGTTTGGTAAAGCTGACATAATGATCTCCTTATATTTCAGCTAATTGAATCATTTACTCACTGATGATTATGATAAGAATTATTTATTTATCAATCAATTGTTATTATGAAAATATTTTATGGTATTTGTCTGTTAAATATTCGGTAATTCCGATAATTTGATTCATGGGTGATGGCAATCAAATTTGCACCTTTGCCAATAGCCGCTAGCTTCAATGAGGGAAAGCAACTGGAAAAAGGATGCAAAGATGAAGTATTGGATTTTGTTGGCGGCACTGTTGGTTCCGAGTTGGGCATGGGCGCACTGTCAGGTGCCCTGTGGCATCTATGATGATCATGCTCGGGTACAGCAGATGCTGGAAGATGCAGCCACGGTGGAGAAGGCGACCACCATGATGGCGGAACTGGCGGGCAAGAGTGACGCCCAGTCGCAAAATCAGATGGTGCGCTGGGTGATGAACAAAGAGTCCCATGCACAAAAAGTAATTGAAACCATTAGCGATTACTTTTTAACTCAGAGGGTTAAGCCATCACAGAAGGATTATGCAACTCGGCTTCAAAAGCATCATGGGGTGATTTTGGCGGCGATGAAAGCCAAACAGAATGCCGATGGCAAGTATGCGGCGGAGTTGATGGCGGCGATTTCAGGACTCAAAGGCTACTATCCAGAGCACAAACACTGAGTTAACGGCGTTTAAAGATGCAAAGGGCGTCACCCAGTGTGACGCCCTTGTTGTTTCATCGCGGTTAACCGGATGGTCGACAGAGCCTAAAACATACTCCGTTCCAGTCCAGTTTTGGACAGAATCTTAGTGGCGATCTCTTCAACCGAACTGTTGGTGGTGTTGATGAAGGGGATGCGCTCTCGTTTGAACAACATCTCTACTTCTTTGACCTCCATGCGGCATTGACGAGGTGAAGCGTATTTGGAATCGGCCAGACGAGACTGTCGAATCTCCTGTAATCGCTGTGGGTTGATGGTGAGGCCAAACAGCTTCTTCTTATAGCGCTTTAACTCTGGGGGCAGTTTCAGGTCTTCCATATCTTCGGCGATGAAGGGGTAGTTGGCGGCCTTGATGCCAAACTGCATAGATAGGTAGAGGCTCGATGGGGTTTTGCCGCAACGAGACACCCCAATCAAGATAACGTCGGCTTCCTCTAGATTTTTCATGGTAACGCCATCGTCGTTGTCCATGGCATAGTGAATCGCATCGATACGCGCATTGTAGGAATCGTTGGCGATGCTGTGGGTTCGGTGCGCTTTTGGCTCGGCTTTGATCCCTAGCTGCTGCTCAAGGGGGGCAACGAAGGTGTTAAGGAAGTCGTAATCTAAGCCTTCCGAGGAGTAGATAATGGCGCGAATTTCTGGATTAACAATGGAATGAAAGATAAGTGGCCGTTCACCCGTTGTTATAAAACTATCATTGATTAGATTTCGAACTTCTTCTGCTTTGGCCAAGGTTTCGATGAAAGGGTACGTTTTTTGTTCAAAATCAACGGGAAATTGGGACAAAACAGCATGCCCGAAGATCTCTGCAGTGATCGCTGTACCGTCGGAAATGTAGAACACTTTGCGGGTCATAATGGCCTCTTGTAGTAATAAAATTACAGAAGAAAATGAGTCTTTTACGCTTGTTTGGCGCAGTGTATGATGCCCGCACTCTCTTAGCAAAGAGTGATAAAAATAATCTGAGGTTGTGAGGACAGAACAGTGACCCAATACGTACTCTGGTACCAAGAACTTGGCATGAACGACGTCAACCGAGTTGGCGGAAAAAATGCTTCTTTAGGCGAAATGATCAGCAACCTGGCTAATGCCGGTGTTCAGGTCCCAGGTGGCTTCGCGACCACCGCAGAAGCCTATGATGAGTTTTTGGAGCAAAGTGGACTCAACGAGAAGATCCATACCGTTCTGGATACCCTAGATGTAGATGATGTAAATGCTCTGGCCAAAGCGGGCGCTGAAATCCGCCAGTGGATCATCGACACCCCATTTCAACCAGCTCTCGAAGAAGCCATCAACCAGGCTTATGGCGAACTGAACCAAGGTGGCACCGAAGATGCTTCCTTCGCTGTGCGCTCCTCTGCGACCGCAGAAGATATGCCAGACGCGTCCTTCGCGGGCCAGCAGGAAACCTTCCTGAACGTGCGCGGCATCGATGCTGTGATGGTTGCCATCAAGCACGTATTTGCTTCCCTATTTAATGACCGCGCCATCTCTTACCGTGTGCACCAAGGTTACGACCATCGTGGTGTGGCTTTGTCTGCAGGCATCCAGCGTATGGTGCGCTCCGACAAAGCTTCCTCCGGTGTGATGTTCTCCATCGACACCGAGTCCGGCCACGAAGACGTGGTATTTGTGACCTCCGCCTATGGTCTGGGTGAGATGGTGGTACAGGGTGCGGTTAACCCTGATGAATTTTACGTTCACAAGCCAACTTTGAAATCGGGTCACAAGGCGGTTCTGCGTCGCAACCTAGGCTCTAAGCTGGTTCAGATGATCTACTCTGCCGATGAGTCTCACGGTAAGCAGGTTGAGATTGTTGATGTGGACGCCGATCTGCAAAAGCAGTTCTCCGTTACCGATGAAGAGGTACTGGAACTGGCCAAGCAAGCGGTGATCATTGAGCAGCACTACGGCCGTCCAATGGACATCGAGTGGGCTAAAGATGGCATCGACGGCAAGCTGTACATCGTACAGGCTCGCCCTGAAACCGTACGCTCTAACGAAGACGCTCAGGTAATGGAGCGCTTCACCCTAGAGGGTAAGAGCGACGTGGTTTGTGAAGGCCGCGCCATTGGTCACAAGGTGGGTGCAGGTACTGCGAAAGTACTGGATTCCATCGAAGACATGGACAAGATCCAGCCAGGTGATGTACTGGTTACCGACATGACTGACCCAGATTGGGAACCAATCATGAAGCGTGCCAGCGCCATTGTTACCAACCGTGGCGGTCGTACCTGTCACGCGGCGATTATCGCTCGTGAACTGGGCATTCCAGCCGTCGTTGGTTGTGGCGATGCTACCGCTAAGATCAGCAATGGTCAGGAAGTAACAGTTTCCTGTGCCGAAGGTGACACCGGTTACATCTACGAAGGCAAGCTTGAGTTCTCTGTAACTTCGTCTCGCGTTGATGACCTGCCTGAACTGCCGATGAAGATCATGATGAACGTGGGTAACCCGGATCGTGCCTTTGACTTCGGCCGTCTGCCGAATGCCGGCATCGGCTTGGCTCGCCTTGAGTTCATTATCAACCGCATGATTGGTGTGCACCCTAAAGCGTTGCTGAATTACGACGATCAAGATGCCGACGTGAAGGCGGAGATCGACGAGATGATGGCCGGTTACGCCAACCCAGTTGAGTTCTACATTGCTCGTCTGGCTGAAGGTGTGGCTTCCATTGCCGCTTCTGTATACCCACAGCGCGTTATCGTACGTCTGTCTGACTTTAAGTCTAACGAATACGCCAACTTGGTGGGTGGTGAGCGCTACGAGCCGGAAGAAGAGAACCCAATGTTGGGCTTCCGCGGTGCGTCCCGTTACATCGATGACAGCTTCCGTGATTGCTTCGCCCTTGAGTGTGAAGCCATTAAGCGAGTTCGCGGTGAGATGGGCCTGACCAACGTCGAAATCATGATTCCATTCGTTCGTACTTTGGGCGAAGCGGAAGGTGTGATTGCCGAGCTGGGTAAAAACGGCCTGAAGCGTGGCGAAGACGGCCTGAAAGTACAGATGATGTGCGAGCTGCCTTCCAACGCCCTGCTGGCGGATCAGTTCTTGGATCACTTCGATGGCTTCTCCATCGGCTCTAACGACATGACTCAGTTGGGTCTGGGTCTGGACCGTGACTCTGGCATCATCAGCCACCTGTTCGACGAGCGTGACCCAGCGGTTAAGAAGCTGCTGTCCATGGCGATTCAAGCGGCTAAGGCTCGCGGCAAGTACGTTGGTATCTGTGGTCAGGGTCCATCCGACCACGAAGATTTCGCCGCATGGCTGGCAGAAGAGGGCATCGATTCGGTATCTCTGAACCCAGACACCGTGATTGAAACCTGGCTGTATCTGGGCAAAACCCTGCCTAAGAAGTAAATTGTCGGGCTGATAACCTCAGTCAATTTGAAGATAATCCCAAGGGCCGCTGCGAAAGCGGCCCTTTTTTTATATGATGCAAGGATAATAAATCAGGGACAGGGTGTTAGATGATCCCAGCACTTATAACGACGCAAGGATTAGATGCGTCTTACAGCAGCTACTTAGCGCAGCTCAAGCAACAGGGTTTTCACGGCGACATCGACGCCAGCTATAGCGGTCGTCTGGCGATGGCGGTGGACAACAGCGTCTATCAATTTATGCCTCAGGCGGTGGTATTCCCCAAACATCAGCAGGATCTGCAGCTAGTGATGCAGCTGGCCAAAGCGGCCGAGCATCGCCAGATCCAGTTTGCTCCTCGAGGCGGTGGCACCGGTACCAATGGCCAGAGCCTTAACTTTGGCATCATCATCGATACCAGTCGTTACTTTACCGGCATCGGTCAAGTGGACAGCGCCAATCGTCAGGTTGAGGTTGAGGTTGGGGTGGTTAAAGATGCCCTGAACGATGCCCTGCGTCCGTATGAATTGTTCTTCTCACCGGATCTTTCTACCTCGAATCGCGCCACCGTTGGCGGTATGATAAGCACCGATGCCTCCGGTGCCGGCTCGTTGGTGTATGGCAAAACCTCAGATCACGTTCTGGGGATCACCTGTGTGCTGGACGACGGCACGGTATTGACCACTGGCCCTTGGGATGAGGCCGCTCGTAGCCAGCTTTGTGGCCGAGCTAAGCAGTTGGCGGATGCGGTGCTTGAGATCTGTCAGTCTAAGCAGCAGCAGATCTGCGATACCTTCCCCGAACTGAACCGATTTTTGACCGGTTACGATCTTAAACACGCCTATGATCCTGAAACCGATATTCTGGATCTGACCCGAGTACTTTGTGGCAGTGAGGGCACCTTGGCCACCTTGGTGTCGGCACGGCTGGATCTGACCCCAATTCCGAACCAACGTCAACTGGTCAATATCAGCTATGACAGCTTTGACTCGGCGCTGCGTCACGCCCCCATTTTGGTTGAGGCCAATGCCACCGTGGTGGAGACCATCGATTCCACCGTGCTTGGGCTGGCCAAAGAGGATGTCATCTGGCACTCCGTTGGAGAGCTGGTGCCCAATGCCTTTGATGAGGCGATGGCCGGCATCAACATGGTGGAGTTTGCCGGCGAGACCGATGAGGTGCAGGCCAAAGCCAAGGCGCTGATAGAGCGCCTTGAGCAGGGCGGCCATGGCGTGCTTGGCTACCGGCTTTGTGAGGACGGCGCCAGCATCGCTCGGGTTTATCAGATGCGTAAAAAGGCGGTGGGGCTGCTGGGTAACGCCAAAGGGCCACGTAAGCCGCTGCCCTTTGCTGAGGATACGGCGGTACCACCTGAGAAGCTGGCGGATTTCATTGTCGAGTTTCGTGCCTTGCTGGATAAACGTGAGCTTAAATACGGCATGTTTGGCCATGTGGATGCTGGAGTGCTGCATGTGCGCCCTGCGCTGGACATGTGCGATGAGGCCGATGAAGCCCTGTTGCATGATCTCTCCGATGAGGTGGCGGCACTCACCCTCAAATATGGCGGTTTGATGTGGGGCGAGCATGGCCGCGGCGTGCGCTCTGAATATGGCCCAGAGGTGTTCGGTGAGCTATTCGATGAGCTACGCCGAGTCAAGGGTGCCTTTGATCCCAACAATAAACTCAATCCAGGTAAGATCTGCACTCCGCTGGAGTCCGATGCCAAGCTGATGCCGATTCAAGCGCAAAAGCGGGGCTGGTTGGATCGCCAGATCCCAGTTAACACTCGAGCGCAGTTTGATAAGGTGATCAGCTGTAACGGCAATGGTCTGTGCTTTAACTACGATACCAACAGTGCCATGTGCCCCTCCTATAAGGTCAGTGGCAATCGGGTGTGGTCGCCGAAAGGTCGAGCCACCTTGATGCGCGAGTGGCTCAGGCTGCTTGCCAATCAAGGGGTGGACACCAACAACCTTAAAGACCTGCCGATGGCGTCGTTAAAGGAGAGAATTCAAGCCACCTTATCGAGTCACAAACAGCAGGATTTCTCTACCGAACTCTATGGCGCCATGCAAACCTGTTTGGCGTGTAAGGCCTGCTCTGGGGGCTGCCCAGTTAAGGTGGATGTGCCAACCTTCCGTGCTGAGTTTCTCTACGCCTATCACAAGCGCTATTTGCGCCCGGCTAAGGATCATCTGGTTGCTGGCATTGAATCGGCACTGGGCTGGATGGCCAAAGCGCCAAGGCTGGTGAATGCCATTACCCAAAATGGGGTGTCGAGTTATCTGGCCAAACGCTGTTTTGGTTATGTGGACACGCCGAGCCTTTCTTATCCCACTTTGGCGCAGACGCTGCCATCAAGCTGGTGGCTGGATGAGGCTGAGCTTAGTCAACTGACCCCTGACCAATGTGCCAATACGGTGGTATTGGTGCAGGACCCATTCACCAGTTATTACAACGCCGAAGTGCTGAGCCAAGCGGCGCAACTGGTGGACGCGTTGGGCTATCGAGTCCGAGTGTTGCCGTTTTTGCCAAACGGCAAGCCGCAGCACATCAAAGGTTTTTTGGATCGCTTTACTCTAACCGCGGCTAAGGCGGCGGCCAAACTCAATCGCATTGGGCAATATGGGGTTAATCTCGTTGGGGTTGATCCGGCGTTAGTGCTGACCTATCGAGATGAGTATCAGCAGGTACTGGGAGACAATCGTGGTCAGTTTGAGGTGCTGTTGCTCAATGAGTTTTTGGCCTCACAACTCAATCGCTGGCCCAAAGCGAGCTCTGGGGAGCGAGTTTATCGCTTGATGAGCCACTGTACCGAAAATAGCTTACGCCCTGGCGCCGTGGCCGAATGGCAAAGTCTGTTTAATCATTTCGGCGCCACGTTGGAATACAAAGCCAGCGGCTGCTGTGGCATGGCCGGTACCTTTGGTCATGAGCAGGGCAATCTGGAGATGAGCAAAGCGCTATATCAAACCAGCTGGCAGCCATTGATTGAAAGCTCTGGCGTGGAAGTGCTGGCGTCGGGGTACTCTTGCCGCTCTCAGGTAAAACGGATGCAACACCGTCAGCTTCGCCATCCACTGCAAGCTTTGCTTGAACTGGTACGGGCACAGCGCTAAAAGTGTGAAGTTGATCGATTTGAAAATGAGTAAGATTAATCTGAATCACATTTTGGAATGTGAGACGATTAATCTTATTCGGAGTGACGTTAAATCCGGATGGACCTTAGCCACAAAGGGGATGATAAGAGGACGCTGGGGCACTCCATTGCCAACATAGCGCTCTGACAAGCTGGTAAGACCTGTCTATCGACCGAGATCTTCGGTGCTAACTCGAACGACTCGGTGTGAGCCTGATCTCGCTGTCGATGAAATTATAGTACGGTTACTTGCGTCCCCCCACCAGCGAATTAATATTATCCTCGAATTAACGGCATTAATCCGAGGTGAGTATGCTAAACGGCGCTATTTTGTCTTCTCTGCACTGTTTTGAGTGTGCGGCCCGCCACTTGAGTTTTACCAAGGCGGCACAGGAGTTGTACCTGACTCAGTCCGCAGTGAGTCACCGCATTAAGAAGTTAGAGGAGCAGCTTGGCTTTAAGCTGTTTCTGCGATTTAACCGCCGTTTGCAGTTGACCGAGCAGGGGGCTGGGTTGTTGGCTGAGTTGGGACAATCTTTAGGTGGTTTGGAGATTGCTATCCGCGATCTGCGTCAGCAGGATTTCTCTTCCACCCTCAGTGTTGCGGTGCCCCATAGTTTCGCCCGGTGCTGGTTGGCTGAGCGTCTGGGAGATTTACACAGCAAATACCCCAGATTAACCCTGCAGGTTCGTGCTCGCTCGCGCATCACCGACTTTCAGCATGAGTCGGTGGACATCGCCGTTTACTATTCCGATGAGATGCCCACAGGCCTTCATGGCATGCCGTTGATGGATGAATCCTTGGTGCCGGTGTGTTCGCAGGAGTATGCGGATAGCCACGACCTTTGGGACAACCCGGAGAAGTTTGCTGAATGCCTGCTGCTTCACGATGAAACTGCGTGGCAGGGTAGCGGCTTTTATACCGAATGGCAGCACTGGGCTCGAGAGGTGGAGATGCCAAATCTGGACGTTTCCCGTGGCTTTGTATTCAACCGTGCTGATCTGGCTTATCGAGCGGCGATGTCCGGGCAGGGCGTGGCCATGGGACGCTGGAACATGGTGGCGCCTCAGGTGGAAGCGGGCAATTTGGTGGTGCCCATTGAACGTTTCGCTTCTGCGGGTCAGCATTACTACATGGTGTGCCATCCCGACCGTAAAGAGACTCCGGGAGTTAAAGCGATGTTTGAGTGGATGCAGGAGCAAGCCGAGCAGCGCTTGTCTCTCAATGAGGCCAGCAAAGCCAAGTTGAAAGAGTTGGCGCACCACCGAGCGTTCTAAAGCTGAATCAAATCGAGATGTTTAGGCCACCGCAACCCTGTTACGGTGGCCTTTTTGTTGGAAGGGGCTGTGATTGCTGGAGAAGGCAATGGCCCGCTTTGAGGCGGAAGCGCTAAAAATACTGTGTCCATCCACCTCGGCGGCGGTGTTTGTAGTGTGAAAATGCCTTGGTTGGCCAGTAGAGCACAGCGGCGAGCACTGCGGTCATCAGCCAGATCTGCCATAGGTGATCAAAGCCGAAATATTGCCCCTTATTGGCGCCATAGAGCCCATGAAATACCGTGTACAACAGCAGTAGCAGGTACAGGTGAGCGATGTAGAAAAACATCGGCGCCGAGCCAAAGGTTGCTAGAATCGCGGTGAGTCTAGACTGCGTTCGCTCAAAGTAAACCATCAGGCCAAAACCGATCCCCAGAGTCAGTAAAATGAAGTCCAATGACGGCGGGTATTTGGTGAAGTTCACCATGTCCATGAAGGTGGTTAAGGCGTCGGCTTGGATCTGCCAAGCTAGGGTTTCCCCATACAGATTCCCTCCTCGAAGCAGCGCAAGAAGTGCCAATAGGGCAAAACTGAGCTGAATGAGACGACGTTGCCGGCGCTGTGGCTCTTGGTTTTGTGCAAACAGTGGACCGGTTACATAACCCAGTAAGATCACCCCAATCCATGGCAGCACTGGATAGGACGCCTTAATTTTCACTAAGCCTTGCTCTATCAGGTAGCCCCGGTCGTGCAAGATAGTCCATAGGCTGTAGCCCCACTCACCGGGTTGAAACTCAATGAATGACAGGGCGTTATGGCCTGCGACTATGGCGACTCCTAGGGTAAAAATGGCAACGCGAGGTAATGCTGAGACCAGTGCTAGGGCAATCATGCTGATGCCGATGGCCCAGATAACCTGCAGGTAGAGCGTGTGATAGGCGCCAAACCAAGAAAAGTTGACCAAGGTGGCTTCCAGCAAGATCAGAATGAGGCCCCGTTTGAGCAGAAATGGGCTGGGATCCCGAGGGGCTCGGTTGATGGGGTTGGCGTACAACCACGCCGATAGACCAGTTAAGAAGACAAACACTGGGGCGCACAAGTGGGCTGCCAAACGACTGAAAAACAGCGGCGCGGAGGTGGTATCCAGATCCATTGGATCTGAGACCTGATGGTGCAAGAAAAAACGCTCTCTGACGTGATCCAGCAGCATAATAACCATTACTAGGCCGCGCAGTATGTCGATGGATTGAATGCGTTGTTTGATTTGCGTTTGGGTCATTGGGCTACCAAGCAAGGAGGTTGAGTGATGCCGCCGCTGTCTTGATAGCCTGTTGTGGTGTTTAGGCAAGGAGCAGTCGACGCGGACGGTGATGTTACAATGTCACTCACTTGCAGTAAACCGCAATAGGGCCTGTTGATCGATTACTGGGGATTTGCGCCGATTTTGATGGTGAGGCTAGACCTTATTTTGACAGTCGGCGCAAAGGCCAGAGAGTTCCAGTTGGGGAGCCAGCAGTTTGAAATCAGAGTCAGCAACGGCTTGTTGCAGTTGCGTCATCAACTGAGGATCGATGTTGATCTCTTGAGTGGTACCGCAGTTTTCACACACCACAAAGTGCTGAGCGTCATGGTGGTGGTGACAGCCGATGTGAGCACAAGCCACGTATTTGTTCGCCGAATTCAGTTTGTGGGCCAACTGCATCTCCACGAGAAAATCCAGCATGCGATAGGCCGACATCGGTTGAATCTTGGTATCGGATTCTCGGTTAAGCAGTTCAAGCAGTTCGTAAGCAGACAGCGGTTTATTCGCCATCAACAGGGTTTTGAGCACATTGGCTCGTTTGGGGGTAAGTCTGCCTCCGGCGGCATGACATTTCTGCTGGGCTTGCTCTAATAGGGCGTCAAACTGCATTGGTGAACTAAAACCTGAACAAAATTGATAACGCTGTACTGTATCACAACTGGCAATAGACGCACTTTAGCTTATTTGATTTCAGTGACTTTTTTCTCAGAGTTGCTGTAACTGGTGAGTTTATTGTTATCGCTGATGGTGATCGGCTTTAACAGTACGAGTTACTGGTGAGTGGCGTAGGGCAAATTTTTTTTGATTTCAATTAGAACTTTCAATTGGATTTTCCGATTGGCAACTGTGCGGACTAACCGAGGAATCGCCGTTAAAACGGGCTCCGGGTGCGTGTCAACCTAGGTTGGCAGGGTAAGCATTCTATTCCAATCCCTAAGAAACTCGCCATAGACTCGTGTGTAGAATCAATGAGTTAAATAGGGTAGTCTGGTTTTGTAGGCTAAGTTGTAAGCAATAAAACACAGACTTTCGAGTTGGGAATCATCGACACCCATGTTGAAGCTGAGCGACACCAATGCCATCAAAGTGATTCGCCTGTTACCCGTGATTTTGGTGACGGTGTTTCTGGTGATCGCCATTCCCATCGGTTTCACTCAGATCAATTACCGCCTAGAAAATCTCGAACAGAACATCTATCAAACCCATCACTATCGCCAAAAGCAGCAGATGCGCCACCAAGTGGACTCGGCGATGAAGCAGATCCAATACGAGCATGGATTGATTCGAGGGCAGTTGCAGCAACAACTGAAATCACGCATCGATGAAGCATACGCCATTGCTGAAAACATCCATCTTAACAATCCGCAGCTGTCAAAAGCAGAGCTGGCCAGCCGCATTATTACCGCTTTACGCCCCATACGTTTCAATCAATCAAGAGGTTATTACTTTATTTATCAGATGGATGGCGTTGCGGTGATGCATCCATTGCAGCCTCAGATTGAAGGCAAGCAGATGATTGATAGAGAGGATCTGCACGGCACTCGCATTCTGGATGAGCACATCAAACTCATTCGTCAGTCCGATGACGGAGGGGCTTTTTATAACTGGTGGTTTGAAAAGCCTGATAGGCAAGGGGAGTTCGAGAAATTTGGTTATGGTCGTCAATTCAAACCACTGGATTGGTTTATCGGCACAGGGGAGTACCTAGAGGACATCAATCAGGATGTGCGGGAGAAGTTGCTCAAGTGGTTGTCCCATTTCAAATTTGATGAGAATGGCTATGTCTTTGTTCTGAGCGGTAATGGCACTATTTTGGCACACCTCGACAACCAGTTAGTTGGCACCTCGGTGGCCACACTGACGCAGGCGATTCGGCAGTTGAGTAGAGGAGGGGGGCAAGAGGAGTTCATTCGCTATCAATTCTATAATCCCGAGGCCGATTTCAAGCTGGACTCTAAGATTGGCTATGTGCGGCTGATGCCCGAATGGCAGTGGTGGGTTGGCGCAGGCTTTTTCCAGAGCGAACTGGCAGATCGGATTGAACAGGATCTGGTTAAGGCCCGCAAAGAGCACAATCACTCTTTGATTCAGCTCTCCTTTTTGTTGTTGGTGACCGGTTTTTTAGCGGTGCTCCCGTGCATGAAGTTGTCTAACGCCATCGAACGGCGCGTTAGCCAATATCAAGCGCGCATATTGCAGGATCTGAATCTGCTCACAGAGCATCGCAGCCAACTCAAACATCAAGCGGAACACGATGCGTTAACGGAGCTGCCAAACCGGCCACGCATCCGGTTTGAGATTGAGCGTGCCATTGTCGATGCTCGAAATGGCCACCATCAGATGGCGTTGGTGTTTCTGGATGTCGATAACTTTAAACGCATTAACGACAACTATGGCTACGACGTGGGCGATCAACTGCTGCGTTATTTTGCTCAGCTGTTAACTCGGCACATCGGTTACACTGGCATTGCCGGGCGATTTGGTGGGGATGAGTTCGTAATCTGCATTCCCCACTTTCAAGATAAGTCTGCGTTAAGTCAGCTAATTAACGAGCTTTGCAGTGAATCGGTACAAACTACCGAGATAAACGGCCATAGCATCAACAGCGGACTGACTGCCGCCATCGCCATCTACCCTGATGATGGGGCCATGGCGGAGGAGCTGCTATCGAAAACGGATCTGCTGCTTTCTGATGCCAAAATCAGAACCAACGATCGGGTGCATTTTGTGGATGCAGCCTTAAGTGCTCAGTATCAAGAACAGCTGTTGCTGGAGAGCGAAATGCAGCTGGCGCTAGCAGAGCAGCAGATAGAGATTTTCTATCAGCCTCAGGTCGATGGGGCGACTCATCATATGACCTCAGTGGAGGCGTTGTGCCGTTGGAACAATCCACGGCTTGGCTACATTCCTCCCGATGTGTTCATTGCCATTGCCGAGAAGACCGGCGGCATTCATGCATTGGGTGATTATGTGCTAAGTCAGGCGTGTTCGGAAATACATTGTCTTAATCGTTCGTTGCAACAGCCGCTGATGTTGTCGGTGAATATCTCTCCGGTGCAGTTGATGCAGCCCGATTTTGTTGAGCGAATTGCTCAGATAGTGACACAGTCGCAGTTGCCTGCCGAGCTGCTTACTCTCGAGGTAACGGAAAATGTACTGATAGACGATACCGATAAAGTGCGGCAAACCTTAAATGAACTGAAAGCCCTGAAGCTCCATATCTCACTGGACGATTTTGGCACCGGATTTTCATCGTTGCGTTACATCAACAGCCTGCCCATTGATGAGATTAAAATCGACCGCGCCTTTATCAATGACATGCTGCAAAATCCTCACAGCATGAACGTTACCCGTACCATCATCGCCATGGGACAGTTTAATCAGATGAAGGTGGTTGCCGAAGGGGTTGAGACCGACGAACAGCAAGCATGGCTGACCGAAATGGGCTGCCAGCTGCTGCAGGGGTACTTCTTCTCAAGACCGGTTCCGCTGGATAAGCTCAAGCCGATGTTGACCCTCAAGCAGACCACCCACTCCACTTAACTGCGCGACTTTCGGCGATAACCGACTAAACCCAGTATCGCCAGTAGCCCCCATAAGGGCAGGCTACCGCTGTGGTGGTGATGCTCTTCATAGCCGGGATCATCGTAGTCGTAGCTCTCCAGTGGCAAAGCGTACAGTGAATTACTGTCGAAGCTGCTGATGGTGGCGACGATGTCGCTGTAACCAACCTCATACAGATCAATCAACACGTCATAGTGATCGGTGCCATAGCCTTGCTCTAATGAGGTCAGTACTTCAAAGCGGTCTTCGGTAGTCGAGCCATACAGAGTAAAGATATCGGTGCTGTAGTAATGCTCCCAAGGTCCGCCGTTACGGCTTAGGTAGAGTTCGGCGTAAACGTCCGCCACCGCCGCCCCGTTTGGGTTGTAGACATCGGCATCAAAGGAGACGCTGAAGCTGTGGTAAAAGCCATCGTAGTCCAGATCGTCAAACAGAAAGCTGCCCACATCAAAGAAACTGAACTCATTGTAAAACGAGTGGGCAATGGCGGCTTGACCCGAGGTGGGGTTCAGCTGTTTCTGACGGGAGGTGATGCGCTGTTGCCGGGTTTGGGTCATGCTCGGTGATGTTAACGGTTGCAGTTTTAGCTCCGCCAGAGCCTGTTGGCGTTCACCGAGAGACTGGGCAACGCCACCGATGGATTTGTGTTTGATTTGGGCAGTCTCGGCGACGGCCATGTGGCTGGCGGCCAGCAGCAGTGCCAGAGACAGCGCTGGTTTAAAGAAGGTTGTTGTCGCGTAAGTCATAGACGCCTCACTGCAGTTACTAAGAGTAAGTTCATTAGAGGCCAGTGAAAATGAACATGGGCTGAATGCCATAAAAATCATTCGTTTGAGAAATAAATAGCCCAAGTTTGCGTTCAGGCTACGGTCATTTTTCCTTGGTTATAACGGATCTGGTGGGAGTGTTGAGGGAGCGTCAATGGCTGGGTAAGATGCCGCCATTGTTTACGTGCTTAACTTTAAAATAGGTTTGCTCTGATGTTGGGCTGCAGTCTTGGGAATCTCCTCTGCCGTTTTGCACCAGATTCAGGTAACGTAACGGCAGAGACGAACTAAACCAACCGACGGAATTGATTCATGAAACCTGGCTTTTTGCATTGTGCCGCGTTACTGGTGTTGATGACATGCCTGCTGCTTCCCAGTGAATCGGCATGGGCGGCCATGGCCCCCAAACATCAGCAATCGGTGAAGGCCGAAAAGCCCCGCAAAGCCGATAAGATTCAGTCGGAACAGCAGGCGGTCAGAGCGGCGAAAAGTAAGTATCCGGGCAAACTCCTTAAAGTGAACGCCAGTGGTAAGGGCTATCGAGTCAAACTGCTGTCCAGTAATGGCACCGTATTCAGTGTCTATGTGGATGCCCGAACTGGGCAGGTTCGCAAGAATTAAACGCCAACTGAGGAGAAGGTATGCGACTGCTGTTGGTAGAGGACGATCTCAGTCTTCAACAGAACTTAAAACAACATCTTGAACGGGAGCGCTACAGCGTCGATCTGGCATCAGACGGTGAAGAGGGGGCGTTTTTAGGTCGAGAGTATAACTACGATGCCGCCATCATCGACGTTGGTTTGCCAAAACTGGATGGCATCGCGCTCATCACCCAATTGCGTCAGTCCAATATCGATTTTCCAATCTTAGTGTTAACGGCTCGCTCTCGCTGGCAGGATAAAGTGGCGGGGCTGGATGCGGGGGCCGATGACTACCTAACTAAGCCGTTTCAACCGGAAGAGTTGGTTGCCAGATTAAAAGCGTTGATTCGCCGCTCGGCGGGAAAAGCCAGCCCGATCATCAATAATGGCCCCTATCGCCTGAATACCAGCAGTTTAGAGGTGCATTGTCACGGCAAGCGAATTAACTTGAGCAGCTCGGAATACAAGTTGTTTGAATACTTAATGCTGCACCCCGGAGAGGTGAAATCCAAAACCGTGTTGACCGAACACCTCTATGATCAAGATTTTGATCTGGACTCTAATGTCATCGAGGTGTTTATTCGCCGTCTTCGCAAGAAGCTGGATCCGGAAAACCGCTATGGGTTGATTGAAACGCTTCGGGGCCAGGGCTATCGGGTGGCGCCTCTGCCTGAGAGCGGTGATGATCAAGGTTAACTCTCTTAAATCTCGCTTGGTGATCAGCGCGCTACTGATGGTGGTGGTGTTGCTGCCTCTTGTTGGATTTGCGTTGTTTGATGCCTTCTCCCAACAGGTGAAACGCTCCGCAGAAAATGAGCTAAAAGCCTATCTGTATTCCATCTTGGCGGTTGCTGAGGTGGAGCAGGGGCAGTTGTGGATGCCGGAAGTACTGCCCGAGCCTAGGTTTAATCTGCCGGAATCGGGGCTGTATGCTTGGATTGCCGCTCGTGGGAATAACCAGACTTCCGAGCCATTGTGGCACTCTGGATCTTATCTGTTTGAGCAGCCACCACGTCTTAACGGCGAGCCGCAATTGGGGCAAGGGCACTATCAATGGCTTGAGCTTGAGCAAGTTCCACACCTTGTTTATCGCTACACTGCGGCGTTTGAATCTGCTGGTCAATCCCTTGACGTCACCTTAAATATTGCCGTGGCCTGGCAAGGTTATCAGCAGCAACTGGATACCTTTGCCGAGCGCCTGATTCGTTGGATAGGGGTGTTGATACTGGTGCTGTTGTTGGTGCAATTGGCCTGGTTAAACTGGACCTTAAAGCCGCTGGCACAGTTTCGGCGACAGCTGGCGCAGGTTGAAAGTGGTGAGCTAAATCAGTTAAGCACTAGGTATCCTAAGGAGCTCAGTGTGGTGGCCAGTCAGCTCAACGCACTGTTAACCGCCGAGCAGCAACAGCGAAATCGATATCGAAACTCCCTGTCGGATCTGGCTCACAGCATGAAAACACCGCTGGCGGTGATACGCAGCCAATCCAATTTGGATAGTGCCATCGCCGAGCAGGTACAACGTCTTCACGAGATCATCGACCATCAGTGTGCCCGAGCACAAACCGCAGGAGCCAGTGCTTGGCATCAAGGTGTTGAACTCAGTCAGGTCATTGCGCCGCTGCAGCGCAGCTTGGAAAAGATTCATGCTGGCAGTGGCAAAACATTAACACTGGAGCTGGACCCAAAGCTTAAGTTTCGAGGCGACGACGGGGATTTGATGGAGCTACTGGGCAATCTGTTGGACAACGCCTTCAAAGCCGCCAACACCCAGGTGAGACTAAGCGCCAAGGCGACTGCCAATCAGCTAACCATCACCGTTGAGGACGATGGGCCAGGGATCACCGAATCCCGCAGAGAGGAGATCTTTGCTCGAGGCAAGCGTGCCGATACCTATCAACAGGGCCATGGCATCGGCTTGGCCATCGTTCGCGATCTGGTGGAGGATTACCAAGGCCAGTTGGTGGTTGAGCGTTCGAGTGCCTTAGGCGGCGCCAGCTTTACCCTGAATTTCCCGCTCTAACATGGCGCTGTTATCCCCGTGCAGACGCTGCTGGGGTTTTGCTGAGCACCTCCAGTAGCTTGTACTGATAGCGGCTGGCATCCGCTGGAATTTGGCCGTCAGTGAACGCTTCAATTCGCTGTATGCGCAGCTTGTATTCAAACCCTGGCTCAAACTCAAAGCCGATGATGGGCTCGTAGAACAGTTGGTCATCGACCACTAGGCACTGCATGGGGCCAACGCCAACGCAGTGAGTTTTCTGTGGGGCGACGTTAACCACATAACCCGGCTTAGGAGCAGCTGTGCACCCTGTTACCAGAGCCAAAACAAGTGCTGAAAGCAGCATTCGCATCCCATGATTCCTTAACTTGATTTTTCCTCACCGAGTGTACTCTTTTTTAGGATTCGTCGCCGAGACAAAAATCTGGCGAACTCGCTTTTGTTTTTTTCTCAATCATCAACTTAGAGCATTCACCAGTGATTTACCCAGCCAATGGACAATGGCCTTCAATGTTCATTGGAGGATCAACTATGAGTCGTCGCTGGTTATGTTACCCACTGCTGTTTCTTTGCCATACGGGAGCTTATGCCCAAGGTGATCCCTTTGGCGATGAATCAGAAGGGTTAGGGAAAGGGGGGTTTAGTGGAGAGCTGGGGTTGTTGGTGGGTTATGGCGAAGGCGTCGATGAGGATCGCAGCGTTAAGAGCGGTCCACTGAACAGCAAAGCGGATACTAAGTCGGCAGCCATCGTTATGCCCCTTGGGCAGCTTCGTTATACCTTGGGGGAGCACAACGATGAGCAGTTTTTTTTCGGCATGTCTCCGGGAGATCTGGTGGAGGGGGTTGTGGCGTTGGAGTTAGGCTACGCCTTTCAGTACGGCCAAGGCTCAAGCCTGGCGTTTTCTTACCTTCCCACTGTGGTTAAGGGAGAGGTGTGGGCGGATCCATTTATCGTTGGTGAGGCGCGTAAAAAGACCGACGTGTCTGGTAACGCTTTTCGTATGCAGGCCGAGAATCTGTTTGACATCGGCTTGTCCGCTGAGCTGGCTTATTACGATCAAAATGTCGTGGATGAACGTTCAGGGATGCATCAGGGGGGCGACACTGAATTGCTCAGCCGCGATGCCACAGGATACTACGTTAGCGTTTCTCAAGAGGTGCCTTTGAGTGAGCGGCAGATGCTGGGGGTGTCTCTGGATTATCGAGTTCACGATGCCGATGGTAAGGCGCAGGCGTTTGATAGCTATGGCGCATCGCTGATGTATATGGCTATGGTCGGTCAGCATCGGCTGTCTTTAAATATTGAGTACAGCAAACGGGATTACGATGCGCAAAATCCGGTTTTTTCTCTAACGCGAGACGACTCCGAGTATGGAGCCACCTTAGTTTACGGTTACGACAAGATCATGGGATGGGAAGACTGGAGCTTTAATGCGGTTGCTGGCTACTCCAATCTCGACTCTAATATTAATTTTTATGATGTGTCTGACTACTTGTTTGGGGTAGGGCTCAGTTATCATTTTTAGCCGTTCTGGAAGAGGGCGTTTGCGTTTTAACACCGAGCCTTCGGCAATGTAAGGGATGGAAAACCAATGGGCTTTTTAGGTGCCAGATAGGATCGAGAAACATGGTAAGAGAGATGAATTCAGAAGCAACCGCCAGCGTACTGTTGGTGGAGGACGATCGCGATCTGGCGGCCTCGGTGTCGGAGTATTTGACTCTTGGAGGGGTTAATTGCGATCACGCCTACAACGGTGACAGTGGCTACCAACTGGCCAAGCTGAACTATTACGACGTTATCTTACTGGACCTTATGTTGCCGAAACTGGCTGGCCTCAGTGTGTGTAACAAGTTACGAACTGAAGGCATCGATACCCCGATATTGATGTTAACCGCAAAGGACACTCTGTTGGACAAGGAAGCAGGGTTTGAATCTGGAACCGACGATTACTTAGTTAAACCCTTTGCGCTGAAAGAGCTGCTGCTTCGAGTTCGGGCCCTAGCTAAGCGACGCAGCAGTCAAACTAAAAAACTGACCGTAGGGGATCTTGAGTTTGATCTGCAACATCAGGCGGTGTTCCGAGCTGGGGAGAAGCTGACGCTCACTCCGCTGAACATGAAGCTG
Organism: Ferrimonas aestuarii; assembly: GCF_005116665.1. Classification (GTDB taxonomy): domain Bacteria; phylum Pseudomonadota; class Gammaproteobacteria; order Enterobacterales; family Shewanellaceae; genus Ferrimonas; species Ferrimonas aestuarii. Next base: position 46,883 of record NZ_SWCJ01000025.1, read on the forward strand.
TTAGAGCTATTGATGCGCCGCAGCCCTCAGGTGGTTAGCCGCCGTGAGATTGAGGAGTTTATGTGGCCGAATGACGTACCGGAGAGCAACAATCTTAAAGTTCAGTTGTACCAATTAAGGCAGAAGGTGGACAAACCCTATCAGGTTAAGCTTATTGAGACCGTGGTTTCCCACGGCATCAGGCTGGGCTGAGTATGAGTGACGCTTTGGTTCGGTTGCCGATTCGTCAGCATCTGGTGACCTTCTTTATGTCGGTTTCCATCTTATCGGTGCTGCTGTTTGGCTATCTTCTCGGTCAACATTTTGTCTTTGGACTGGAAGATTCGGTGCGATTACGATTGCTGGCGGAGTGGCGAAGCTATCAAGAGATCCATCAAGACGATCCGAATGCGCCGCTGCCTAAATCCTATGTGGTCTCCTTCCATCGGGAACAACTGCCGGAAATCAACATTGATGGTATCGATGTGCTGGCAGGGCTGTCGCTTAAGGATGATCAGTTTGTGATGGTGTTCATTGATGAGCAGGTCACCGACAGCTTTCACAAAGAGGGCATTATCGGTGTGTCTCGTTTCCGGCTGAACGCACAGCAGGTGGTCTATGGCATCGCTCGATTTGAGCACCGACTGATCAGTGATGTGGCGGATAGTTGGTTTGAGAGCCGCGCTCAGGTGATAATTTTAATCGGTGTTGTCTATATCCTCGCGGTGTTGCTGGTGCTGTGGGGCTACAACCACAGGCTAAGAAGGAAAACCGAGAAACTGGTTGATTGGTCCGAGTGGGTATCGAGTCGCTCATCCACTGAGACGCCGCCAGATTTTGGCTTCGATGAATACAACCGAGTTGCTCAATGTCTGTCAACGTCGATTCGCAAAAACACTGAGCTGTTGCAACGGGAGCAGAAATTTCTATCTCATGCCAGTCATGAGTTAAGAACTCCGGTTGCCATAATCAGCGCCAATCTGGAAATTCTGGAGCTGACAGCAACCAGTGCCAGCCAGCATGCACCGCTGGCGCGAATTACCCGTGCCAGCGATAACATGAAACGCATCATTGAAACCATGTTGTGGCTGGTACGAAAAAGCGACACTCCGCCGATGCAAGCTGAGGTTGCGATACCGGCCCTGCTGGATGGCCTGCTGGAGGACCACGGTTATCTGCTCAGTGACCGTGATGTTAGCGTCATCAAGGAGTATGACGTTGCGCCAACGCTGCGTTTACCCGTAACGCCGTTTCGGGTGGTGGTCAGTAACTTGGTTCGTAACGCCTTTCAATACAGCTATTCGGGAACCGTGACCATTGGTTATTACACAGAGTGTGTGGTGGTGGAAAATCGTAACCTAGAGCCTTTGGATACCCAGCTTCGAGAGGGGTTCGGCTTTGGCCATGATTTAACGGCCAAAATCTGTCGGCGGTTTGGTTGGCGCCTTGATACCCAAGAAACGGACGTCGGTTACATCGCTAGGCTGTCGCTTTGCAACATCTCTTCTGATTAAAAACGGGTTATCGGCTTGCTGACCTTTATCTGAAAATCGTTGTTGAGCGTGCCGGCTCTCTTGTTGTGAGGGGCGTAGCCACTTTCAGGTTGTGTTCATTTTGGTTTCTTCATACTGACCCTGAGATAAATGCCATCGAGGGAAGTGTTATGAACTGGAATAAGCGAAAGCAGAACTGGCGACGTCTAGTCAGCATGTTGGCGCTGGTGTGCACCCTGGGTATCAGTGGCGCGCTAACAAGCTCTATCGCCAACGCTGCCAGCTTTAGCGCCGGGGAGCGGGCGCAGATTTTGGCCCCAATAGCCCTGTATCCTGATAGCTTATTAAGCCACATTCTTATCGCTTCAACCTATCCTCTTGAAGTGGTGCAGGCTTGTCGTTTGCAGTTGGCCCATCCGAACTGGTCAGTGGAGCAGCTGATGGCGTCCCCAAAGGCATTGGAGTGGGATCCCAGCGTGGTGGCCCTGTTGGCGTTCCCTACGGTGCTGGATAAGCTCAGTAGCGATCTGGAGTGGACGCAGCGTCTTGGGGATGCGTTCTTAGACGATGAAGTTCAGGTGATGGCCAGCATTCAGAGTCTGCGTCAGCAAGCCTACGAGGCAGACAGCTTCGATGACATGGCGCACATGAAGGTGACTCGGGTACAGCAGCAGATCATCATCGAGCCGGTTAACCCACAGATAGTTTACGTTCCCTACTACAGCACTCGAGTGGTGTACGGGCATTGGCACTGGGCTCATTATCCGCCGGTGTATTGGCGTCCTCATCCGCATTATTACTGGGGCCATCATGGACATTGGCGCTGGAACGCCGGTGTCAGCATTCATTTCAACTACTTCTTCACCGCGTTTCATTGGGGGCATCACAGCCATCATTTAGTGGTAACGCACCACCACCGTTCTCATCATTACAAGCATCACCGTAAGATAGCGGTGAGCAAGGGAGCTCAGCGTTGGCAGCATAAGCCTCACCATCGTCGGGGAGTGGGGTACAAAAGTCGCTCGGTGGCCACCCGTTACGGTATGCACAGCAAAGCGCATCGAGCCTATGGCGGCAAGACGGCTCATCGCTCGGTATCGGTGACTCAATCGACTCGCTCCTCCTCTAAAGCGATGGCTTCGTCTGGCAACCGAGCGACGGCGAGTCAGCCTCAGGCGAGGGTTCACAGGGTTAAGCCGCCAAAGAAACCTTATGGAGGCAAGAGTCATCAGATGGTTCGATCGCAGCCATCCAAAGCCGTTAACGCTAAGGCCAGCCAGAAAAAGTCGTACGCAGCAACGTCAACTCGTCAAACTAAGGCATCACGGTCTCAAGTGCATCGCCAACATCAGGGCAAAAACCGGGCGCAATCTCATGGGAAAAAGCACAGCCAAAGCGCACGGAGCAAAGCCTCTGCACCCAAGCGCTCTCAGCGTCAGGTACGGCCTTAAACTGGCTGGGCAGGTCACTGGTCTGTCCATGCTAACGAATAATCTCGGTATGCTAGTGAGTCCTATCGTGTTTAAGCTCTAATTTGAGGACTGGCTGTGCTGCAATACTCTGCTCAACAAATACCAACCACTATTCCGTTATTGGCTAAGGCCATTCTAAAGCGAGGTGAAACAGCAGAGCTGCCTGAAAAGTCCATCCACATTAAGGACTTCTATTTCGACAAGAGCAAACTGGCCAGTTACAACGGCTTCTGTGGTTTCGCGGAAACGAGCCTACCTCTGAGCTATCTGTTTGTGGCAACCCAGCCGGTACAATTGATGCTGCTGACCCAACCGGACGTGCCTGTTAAGCCACTGGGCATGATTCATCTGGGGGTGGAGTTCGAGCTGCATCAACCGATGTCGGTGGAGACTCGTTACGACTTTTGCCTGTCCGTTGGTGAGCAGCAGCACACCATTAAGGGGCTGGAATTTGAACTGATCGGAGAGTTTCGCCAGGGGGATGATCTGGTTGCTCGTTACGTAAGTCGCTGTTTGCTTAAGGTGTCAGGTCCTCGTAAACGTGGCCGACCCGCCCGTGAGCCTAAGATTGCTTATGAGTGGAAGCCGGTAACGCCCCTGAACTTGGTGGAAAACGACGCTCGCCGTTATGCCAAATTGTCTGGCGACTACAACCCCATTCATCTGCACCGCCTGACGGCCAAGCCGTTTGGCTTTGAGGCCCCAATTGCCCATGGCATGTACATGGTGGCCAAGATGCTGGCCAGTGTGAATGAGCCGGTGACTAAGGCGAAATTTACCTTCCAGCGACCAGTGCTGATGCCATGTCAGACCACCATTGAGCGTGATGGTGAAGGGCTACGCTTGGTCAATGACGCCAACAAAGCCTTGGTGTCGGCGACAGTATCCTAGCGCCACTGATTGACAGCCAACGCTTGTGTCGTCCTGAAATGCGTTGACACTTTTCAGTTAGAGCCAGTTGCATCAGCAACTGGCTTTTCCATGCACCTCGTTTGGGGTTTTCATTCCCAGGCTAAGGTGCGGTCTCAAGTTGTTATAGGTC
>NZ_SWCJ01000026.1 GCF_005116665.1 Ferrimonas aestuarii
ACCTATAACAACTTGAGACCGCACCTTAGCCTGGGAATGAAAACCCCAAACGAGGTGCATGGAAAAGCCAGTTGCTGATGCAACTGGCTCTAACTGAAAAGTGTCAACGCATTTCAGGACGACACAAAATCTACACTTGCGCCGAGCTTGTCAAATAACTATCCAGCCTCGCAATCGCCTCTACCAATGGCTGATGCTGACCACAAAACACCTGCTCCGCCATGGGTGCCACCGCAATTTTAGTCGGCAGTGGCAGTTGGTTATCCAATAGAATCCTCATCTTAGGGATAAATAAGAACTGCAACCACTGTGGAAAGCTCATGGTATCAACGGCAAAAGGCTGAACGCTCTCAAGTGCTTGCGGATCAATAGGCGCATCTTGCCACAGCTTAGCGTGCACCAGCTGCGATTCAATCTCATCGATCAAGCCGTGAAGTGTGTCTTTGTGGCTCATGATTCTCTCCAAACGTCATTGGGGGCGCATCATAGCACTCAAGTCGCTATAATGCCGCCAACTTGCGCTAAAGCACATCGACATACCAATAGAAACGACACCATGGAAAACATCAATACTCTACACCAGTTCCTGCAGGCTGCAGGCGTTCAATACCAAGCCTTCGACCTCGGCCGCCGTGTTACTCCGCTGGATCCCATTGAGTTTGCTCAGGTGGAGTCGTTGTCAACGGCTTACCCCTACCCGAGAAATGGCCACGCTTGGCTGGGGCTGCTATTCTGGAACCAAGGGCTATCCAAAGATCACTACATTTGGTTTATCAAACTGCCGCTGGATGAGATGGGCAAGCTCAATCCGGCCGCTCGCAGCCAATTTCTTCAGACGGTGATCGACGCCTTAGGTGAGAACCCAACGGCTCCCATGACCGAAGAGAAGCAGCAACAGCTAAAATCCAACCCATTCATTTTCACCCCGCCTCAAGAAAAATTGGCGGTGTTCCATGCGCTGGTGAATAAACAGTTAGCTCGCCCGGCCTCCATCTACTTCGAGCACTGCCAAAGCTACTTGCAAGGCCAGATGGATTGGGATAATTGGCAACAGATTGGACTACAGGGCCTGGCCGACGTGATGGCTCGCCCTACCACAGAGATGCTCGACAAACACCTTCCTCAAGCCATTGAGCAGATGCCGCCACAGCCTTTGGCCGCATTCGCTTCTGTTGCAGAGAACTTTAAAGCCAGTGACGCCATGGCAAACTCTTGGCTGGCATTGATGGCTGATGGCAGTAATGACACCATCAACCAAATGGCGCTTCGAGGTCTGGCTGGACACCCACAACATCTATCGACGGCGATAAAACTGGCACTGCCCCACGCCTCCGCGGATACCTTGGTCATCATCGCTGCCCGAGGCTGGCTGGCCTTAAATGATGCCGAACTTTTGATGAACTATTTGGAGCAGTTGGCAAAACAGGATCACCAACTGTTCATCGGGCTTTACTCCGACCTCGTTTCCATGCCAAGTTTACGTCAACAGGTATTGACCAATATTCGCCGACCAGATCGCTCTGCGGAGCTAACCGCGGCCATTGGTCAATTAATGCAAACCTTAGGTGCTTAATTCATGTTGAATCTGTTCGATCTTATTCTTGGTCTACTTGTCTGCGGTATAGCGGCGGTGTTCTGGCAATTGCGTCAGGTCGCTGAGTTTGCTGAATTCCACTCCAAACGCGAGTGTGACCGACGCCGGCTCCAGTGGGTCAGTACTGCTCGAACCAAAGCACGCTTAGGTTTTATTCCAGGTCAGGGGCTAGGTTGGCGAACTGAGTTCCAATGTGAATTTTCCACAGATGGCATTAACCGTTTGCACTCGACTCTGCTGTTTAGCGGCAAGAAGCTCTCTGATGTAAAAATGCCTCTCTACCCAGAGCCTGAGTGGCAGCAGGCCCCACAAGCCAAAGGACGTATCGGCGGCTGTGGCGGCGGTGGCGCTCCTGCCTCCAGTTGTGGAAGCAAGTGCAGCACTAACTGCAAATAGCAACAAACTTTGCGATCAAAAAAAACCGGCCTTGGCCGGTTTTTTTGATGCCTTCAAACAGAGAGATTCTGTTTAGATGACAATGCGCTCGATCATAAATCATCAAGCGCCGGAAATAGAACGGGGCGCCACGAGTGCGCCCCTAGATATTACACGCTAAGCAATCCTGCTATAATTGGTGCTCCCTGCATCATCCTTGCGTACTACAGCTTCCTGCTATCTTCCTTGGCCGATCCATCAGCTTCCTTGTGCACTTACTGCACTGTCTTCCTTTACACGATAACGTCCTGTTATCGATCTCTCCTCATCCTGAGGGTGTCCTAGACCTTCCTTGGAAATCTGCAATCCGGCAGATAGTGCGTTACCATTAAGTCTCACCATCCTAGTGATGTCTAACGGTTCAGCTGTCCCCGACACGTTAACGGCAACTTCCTGTCACGCATCAAAGTTTCGGTTCCTTTGCCCTTGTCCCTAGGCACAACTTAAGTCTACTCACAAACTTAAACTTAACAAGCCACCCATAAAGCCAATGAACCACGTCATATTAATTCAACAATGTTAATTTAGAATTAAAGCTTAATATATTCAGCAGGTTAGCTAAAGAAGCCACCGCTAATGGAGTAATTTCTCACACATTCTCCTACACGCTTGTAAGAGATCTCGCACAAAAAAATTCAGTTAGCTAGGCGAACCTCTGCTTCCCTGTTTGCGGGTTGGTACAATAATTGACCACTTATGTCTGCCACTTCCACATCTGCAATAAAATCAAAGCCGTGTTGTTGGAAAAATTGCTGATGTTCTGGCTGATAAGTGAACACTGCAAGACCGGAAGACTCAGAACGATTCTGCAGCTCAAGAAGAGCGGTAAGAAATTGAGAGCCTAAGCCGGTGTTTTGATGTTGAGGGTGAATTGCGATCAGCTGCAGTAGCCAGTATTCATTAGACGGTAATAAACGTTTCAGTTCATCCTCTCGTTCAATCCAGTGTCGCGTTGGTGCCCACCCAGTCCCTAACGCCATCTTAATCCGCCATGACCAATAACGGCTTTCGCCCTGTGGATACTGATGATCAATGATGCAGGCAACACCCAACAACGCACCATCCACGTAGAAACCAACCACTCGCTGTTGATGCTGCCAAAGCTCGGTGAGCTCTTCACGAATGGCTGCTCGCAACTTTTGGCCATAATCTTTGCGACCAAAGGCCTGCTGGAAAAACAGATCATCATAATAGGCGTTGTAGAGTAACGACGCCGCCACCCTCAACTCTTCTGCGGTTAAGTACTCCGCTTTTATCTCGACTTTTTTCTGCTCATCCATCGCCTACGCTCCCTGAACCCAACTCAACCTAACTTAAAATCAAAACTGCCTCTAACTCAAGCCTAATTGCTGATTTATTACTCAATATCGTCAGAATTGAAACTAAACTGAAGTGGCGTCTAGAGATCTAGGGATTGTAAATATTATGGATACCACCACTCCAAGCTTGAATACCCTGTTTCAACAACTTGGTCTAAAAAGCAATGATAGTGACATTGACCAGTTCATCCGCCAGCACAAACTCCATCGGCGTACCTTAATCGAAGACGCCCCTTTCTGGTCGTCTTCTCAATCGCAATTTTTGAAAGAGGAACGTCGACAAGATGGCAACTGGACCGAGGTAATCGATTACCTCGATGGACTGCTGCACAAGTAGCATCAATAAAAAACGCCGGCAATCGCCGGCGCTTCGATTTCACTATCAATTTAAATTAGATGCTTTGGTATGCGCGCTCGCCCCAGCCTTTAAGCTCTCCCTGTTCAAATACCAGTGGCGTACATTCGTCTTTGGTTGTCTTACCATCGCCCTTAGTGCGCTGAGTCCGATAGAACAGCACTTGAATCTGCTTATCGTTCTGCTGATAAAACTCATTAAACGCCGCCGTGCCCATCAGGGTTTCCACCTGCTGAACGCTCATGCCAGGATTCAGTGTCGCCAGCTTTTCACGATTTTGCTTCTCTTGGTTCTCCCAATGGCTGCTGGAACTGCTGTCATAGCTATCGCCATCCCAACCATCGCCATCTACCGCAATCACGCAGCCGGTCAAAGTCATGGAAGCAGCCAAAACGGAAGAGATTAATAAAGTGGTTTTCATGATAAACATCCTTATTGCTTATAAAGTTTGCTAACACTAGAGCAACAACTGGGCCAAACCCATAAGCTATTGATATTATTAATTATGAGGAATATTTCATTGCCCCCGAGTAGTGAATTAGGTCAAACTGGTGGTCAAATTCACCACTTAAACTGGCAAGAGTTCACATCATGAATCCGGAATTAGTGCGCGCACTCAATCGATTGCATCAAAAAGGGCACAGTGTGTCGTTGGCGACATTAAAAGCGCAACTGACCACTCCATTGCCGATGCCGCAACTGATCGCAGCCATTAAGGCTTATAAAGCCGATCCTGAAGCCGTTTTAAATCAAGCCAGCACTGCGGCGCCTACTCCAGAAAAACCGAGTGAGAGCGCTTTGGAGCAGAGGGTCGCAGAGCTAGAACAGCAATTGAAGCAACTGATGAGCCGAGTGGCTCAGCTAGAACAGCGCTAACCGAGCAACCCTAGAAATGTTATTGGCCGTGCTTCGATAGCCAACGGCCATAGTAGATAAGACCGACAGTAGTCACTAAGCCGACGGCACCAAACACATACCACACCTGGCCTACCGAGCCGCTTTGGTACAACTGCTCGGTCAACACAGAGGCTTCCACGCCAGTACGCTGCTGCAGCGCCATAAAGTACTCCCCTTGAGGAATGGCTTTAATCTGCTCTGGGGTTAACCCCATCTGCTGTAGCGACTCTCGAGCCAAAGTCTCTTTGGCCCCCCATGCATCATACAGACGTGGCCCGACTAACGATTCCAATACCCAGCCAATGCCATAGGGCAACTCCTTAAAGCCTAGGTACATCGCTTTCTTATCGTCAGGAGCGAGATTGCCGATGAACTTGGAGGAGGTAGGGCTAGCCAGCATCTCACCGGAGGAGAACACCATTACCGCCAGCACAATGATCCAGGCGTAGGTGGAGAACCCAATCACCATCAATCCCAGAGAGCAAAGCAGTGTTCCCCAAATAAGTGAAGGCACAGTACCGATACGACCGGCGATGGCGGCATAAAGAAAGCACACCAACATGATCATGCCGAAGTTGATGTTCATGATCCCTTCAGGCAGCACGCTCATTCTTGAAGGGTCGATGGCTAAGATGGCCTGCATAAAGCTCCCCGGCGCATCAACACCAAACAGCGACTGCACAATCACCGAGGTATCCACCCAATCTCGAATGTAGACCGGCAGCACATCAAACAGCGCCATGAACATAAACCAGAACCCGGAGAAGATAATGGTGTAACGCATCAGGTGGGGCTGGCGAATCTCCTTCCACGCACTTTTCCACAAACTGCCTTTATTCTGCTGAGCCTGACGGGCTTCTTTTCCCGGTTCTTTGTAGGTCAGTAGCAACAAGAAGTTAAGGCTGATGATGCCGGCGCAAGCAAAGAACAGTTGATCCCAAGCCAAAATACGCATCTGCGCCGCTAAGATAGGGCCCAGCCATCCACCGATGTTGACCATCTGGTAAAACAGACCCCAGGCCATGGCGGAGTTTTCTTTGGTAGAGCACTTCACCAAGGTGCCCTGAATGCCGGGCTTAAATATTCCGGTACCAAATGCCAGTGTTGCGGCACCGATTAAAAACCCCCAGAAAGAGGGGAAGAACGCCATGATCAGGTAGGCGGCAATCTTAATAAAAGTCGACAGCGCAATGGTCTCTTTGTAGCCGATGCGGTCGGCGGTGCCACCAAAGAACACCGGAACGAATGACTGGAATGCGGCCCAGGCCACCAAAATCCAACTGAAATCAGTCATGGTCAAACCAAGACCACCAATGGATTTGGCGTCGGTGGCATAGATGCTGGCCGTGGTTTTCACCCCGTAGAACGCCAAACGCTCTACCAATTCCATGCCACCAACTACCCAAAATACGTAGCCTAAGCTGGCTATCGCTGTCCATAGCCCAAGTTTGCTAGCGTCGTTCCAGCCAGCGGAAGTAGGTTGTGTCATCCGTGTCACTCTTATTATTGAATAATGTATACAAGGTATCGTCTGAAATGAGTGGTGACAAGTTTCTCTCCTACCCACCTAACGCTATACTGTTGCGCTTTTTCGCCAATGCAACCTGTATACTCAGCCGGACGGCCGTTAGCGTCATCGGCTCAGATAGCCATTGGCAAAACCCGCTTAACCAAAATCGCTTTTACTCTCGGAGCCCTGTATGTACCTGGTCGAAATTCGTTTCGAATGCTTTGCTGACACCACCCTGACTCAGGTGGAATACGCCATCAATCAACTGGTGGAAGCCTGGCGTGCCAACGGTCAGATCCTCGGCAAAGAGTTTCCAGTGATGCAGCACGACGCCGAGTTTCGCCTGCGAGCCCTATGCCCAGAAGAGGACAGCCTCCACCATCGCAACCACTCCGCTTGGGCCAAACAGCGCATCGACAAGCTGGCAGACGCCAACCTGACTCGCCCTCGCCTCAAGATTCTTGGCCGTGACATCAACAGCGAGGCCAGCTCGCCGGTACTGCCCACCAACTGGCAACTTATCTACACCACCTACGTGCACACCTGCTCGCCACTTCGTGATGGTGAAACCATGATGCCAGTGCCACTGTACAAGCTGCCAGCGACCTTCAATGGCGATCATAAAGCATTGATTAAATGGCAAAGCGAATGGCAGGCCTGTGACGAGTTACAGATGGCGGGCAGCGGTGCAGTGGAGTTTGCAGCCCTTAATGAGATCACCCAAGTCGATAGCGTACTGTTCCGCCGTGGCTGGGATCTTCGTGGCCGCATCGAATACCTCACCAAGGTGCCCACCTATTACTACCTTTACCGAGTTGGTGGTTCCTCTTTGGAGGAGGAGATCGCCCGTCCTTGCCCCCGCTGTGGCAACACCGATTGGTACCTCGGCGAATGCATCCACGATCTGTTTCATTTCGTCTGCCACGACTGCCGAATCGTCTCCAACCTCTCTTGGGACCTGATTTAAAAAATCTCGCCTTCTTTCTAGCGAACTGATTTTTATGAACTAAACTCAGTTGCGTTACGATTTTTTAGAGCTATCGGTGGCCAACGCATGAGTCGCCGAAGCATCCTGTGTAATGCCCCATAGATTCAAACACTGGGGCCTTGAGTTGTCTTAGGGATGGCAGTCTTCGCGCCGGTCACCACGCCTTGGTGATCCGTGGCTCATTCGCACACACACTGCGTAAGGAGACGCCATGATCTACTCACCACCAGGCACACAGGGTGCCCTATTTAATTTCAAGCCTCGCTACCAGAACTTCATCAACGGCCAATGGGTCGAGCCGGTGATGGGCAACTACTTCGTCAACACCAGTCCGGTGAACGGCGAGCCGATCTGCGAAGTGCCTCGCTCTAGCTTCCAAGATATTGAACTGGCACTGGATGCCGCTCACGGCGCTCAAGAAGCTTGGGGGAAGACCTCCGCCGCCGAGCGAGCCATCGTGCTGCTAAAAATTGCCGACCGCCTTGAAGCCAATATTGAAACTCTGGCTTATGTAGAGACTTGGGATAATGGCAAACCGATTCGAGAGACCCTTGCGGCAGATCTGCCGCTGTGTGTGGATCACTTCCGCTACTTCGCCGGTGCCCTTCGCTCTCAGCAGGGCACCATAGGTCAACTGGATGAACACACCAGCGCCTACCACTTCCATGAGCCCATTGGCGTCGTCGGCCAGATTATCCCTTGGAACTTCCCCCTATTGATGGCAGCTTGGAAACTGGCTCCTGCGTTGGCAGCCGGTTGTGCCGTGGTACTCAAACCCGCCGAGCAAACTCCAACCAGCATTCTGGTGATGCTGGAGATGATTCAAGACCTACTCCCAGATGGTGTAGTCAATGTGGTCAACGGCTTCGGAGAAGAAGCTGGGCAAGCACTGGCCAGCTCGAAACGCATCAATAAATTGGCGTTTACTGGCTCTACGCCAGTGGGTCAGCAGATCATGCGTCAAGGGGCTGAAAACCTAATTCCGGTAACCTTAGAGTTGGGGGGTAAATCCCCCAATATCTACTTCGAAGATATTCTCGACCAAGACGAGGCTTACATCGACAAGTGCGTCGAAGGCTTGCTGCTGGGCTTTTTCAATCAAGGCGAGGTCTGCACCTGCCCCTCTCGAGCCTTGGTTCAGGAATCGATCTATGAGCGCTTTATCGACAAAGTGATTGAACGAGCCAAAACCATCAAACAGGGCAACCCACTGGATACCGACACTCAAGTAGGTGCCCAAGCGTCTCAAGCTCAGTTTGATAAGGTAATGAACTACATGAAGATCGCCCGCGAAGAGGGGGCCGAAATTCTACTGGGTGGCGATGCGGCCAATCTGGACGGGCTGGATGGCTTCTACGTTCAGCCAACCCTACTCAAGGGCCACAACCAGATGCGGGTATTCCAGGAGGAGATCTTCGGCCCAACCCTAGGGATCACCACCTTTAAAGATGAGGCAGAAGCGCTGGCCATCGCCAACGACACCGACTATGGCCTCGGCGCAGGCGTTTGGACCATGAATCAAAACCTGGCTTACCGCATGGGTCGGGGCATTCAGGCGGGCCGAGTTTGGGTTAATTGTTATCACCTCTATCCGGCCCACGCCGCATTCGGCGGCTATAAGCGCTCCGGCATCGGCCGAGAAACCCACCTACAGGCACTAGGCAACTACCAGCAAACCAAGAACATGCTGGTCAGCTACGACCCCAATCCGCTGGGCTTTTTCTAGGCGAAAGCACATTAAATGAAAACGGCCTCTCATGAGGCCGTTTGTTTAGCTCGAGCTTAGCTTTTACCAAGCAGGTGTCGCCCCATGGTTTTCAGACGTTGCCATAATCCCGGCTGAGGCACTGAAGCGGGCATCGGCTCAGGCATCAGCACCTTAGGCTCAATCGCACTCAATAGGGCATCTAAGCTGTCTGCCACCTTCTGGTGCGGTTCCTTACCCGGTACCTCTAGCCATACCGTGGCATCACTATTATCCAGCACTAAGATGGCATCGGAGTCTTCCATAGGCGCTAAGAACCACGTCGGTGGCTGCTTAAGCTTTTTCTTCATCATCGCATGGCCGATGAGGTTCTCCTGCAGAAAACCAAAATCGTCTTCGTTCCAAGCCTGCAGCAGTTCACCACTGCCAAAGTCGGCAGCAAACGCCATATTGCCGCCATAAAAGCGTCCGTAGAACTGGGATAACTCCGGATTTACCTCCAGCTCCAGCGCTTTGGAGAGGTTATCAAAGCTGGCCACTTCGCTACGGGCATGCAGTTGCCAATGGCTTCCCAGCTGATGTTCACCGCTAGCCGCAGGGCTAGCCTCCTCTCGTGGAGCGATGGCATCGCACTGATGGCTGTTGTGCCACGCCTGATGAAATCGAGCGTGAAAGTCTAATAGCGACTGAGGATTCATGATTATCCACTGACTTAAGTTACAATAGGCCTTATTTTGCATGAATTGGATTAGCGATGACAGACCATCACGACCCCTACCACGGCGCCGACGCCCTGAAAGGCCTGACCCTAGGTCAGCAAACTCAATACCAAGATCAGTACGCCCCAGAGCTGCTGCAAGGCGTGCCTCGCCAACTAAACCGCGACGCCATCAAGCTGCCTGAGCCACTGCCATTCAGTGGTGCCGACATCTGGACCGGTTTCGAGCTGTCTTGGCTCAATGGCAAAGGCAAACCGATGGTGGCCGTGGCCGAATTTCGCCTGCCCGCCACCTCAGCGAATCTGGTGGAGTCCAAATCATTCAAGCTCTACCTTAATAGCTTCAACCAAACCCGTTTCGACACCCCGGAGGCGATAAGAGAAACTCTGGCCAAGGATCTAAGCCACTGCGCTCAAGGTGAAGTGGAGGTTAGCCTGATTCTGCCAAACGCCTTTGCCGATGAACGCATCACCGAATTTGACGGCGAGCTAATCGACGATCTGGACATCAGCATCGATGATTATGAGTTCAACCCTGACTATCTAGATGGCGCCGCCGATGGCGAGCTGGTGGAGGAGACCCTGCGCTCCAACCTGCTTAAGTCCAACTGCTTGATCACCTCTCAGCCGGACTGGGGCAGCGTACTTATCCGCTACAAAGGCAAGCGCATCAACCGCGAGAAACTGCTGCGTTATCTCATTAGCTTCCGTCGTCACAACGAGTTCCACGAACAGTGTGTCGAGCGCATCTTTATGGATCTGAAGCGTTATTGTGGTGTAGAGCAGCTGACAGTGTACGCCCGTTACACCCGCCGAGGTGGCCTGGACATCAACCCGTTCCGCAGCGATTTTGAGTCCTTGCCTGCCAACGTGCGCTTGGCACGCCAGTGATCCCCACCCACCATGCCCCCATAAAGGGCGTGGTTATTTTATAATCAAATTTGCATCCAGCGGCGACCATTCTGTAGAATGCCCGCCGCCCTGAGAAGCTATAGGATTATCATGTTTAAGCCAGAACTGTTGTCCCCTGCGGGAACACTGAAAAATATGCGTTACGCATTCGCCTATGGTGCGGATGCCGTTTATGCGGGTCAGCCCCGCTACAGCCTGCGTGTGCGCAACAACGACTTCAATCTAGAGAATCTGGCCACAGGTATCGACGAAGCCCACGCTCAGGGCAAAAAGCTCTATGTGGTGTCTAACATTGCGCCCCACAACAGCAAGCTGAAAACCTACCTGCGTGACATCGACCCGGTGATGCAGATGAAGCCTGACGCCCTGATCATGTCTGATCCAGGCCTGATTATGATGGTGCGTGAAGCCTACCCGGATCAGCCGATTCACCTGTCGGTACAAGCCAACGCCATCAACTGGGCCAGCGTTAAATTCTGGCAGCAGCAGGGCATTGAGCGTGTGATCCTCTCCCGTGAACTGTCACTGGACGAGATTGAAGAGATCCGCATGCAGTGCCCAGAGATGGAGCTGGAAGTGTTCGTTCACGGCGCACTGTGCATGGCGTACTCCGGTCGCTGTTTGCTGTCTGGTTACATCAACAAGCGCGATCCAAACCAAGGCACCTGCACCAACTCTTGCCGCTGGAACTACAACGTTCACGAAGCCAAGGAGACTGAGTCTGGCGACGTTGTTGCGGTAAACCCTAACGCTGGCGTGCAGCAGATGCAGCCAACTCTGGGTGAAGGCCCAACCACGGATCAGATCGTGCTGCTGCAAGAGGGCAACCGCCCAGGCGAATACATGCCTGCCTTTGAAGATGAGCACGGCACCTACATCATGAACTCCAAAGATCTGCGCGCCATCCAGCACGTAGAGCGTTTGACCAAGATGGGTGTGCACTCACTGAAGATTGAAGGCCGTACTAAGAGCTTCTACTACGTCGCCCGTACTGCGCAGCTGTACCGCAAAGCCATCGACGATGCCGTTGCCGGTCGTCCGTTCGATCCAAACCTGATGCTGTCGCTGGAATCTCTGGCCAGCCGTGGTTACACCGAAGGCTTCCTGCGCCGTCACACCCACGATGAGTACCAGAACTACGAGTACGGCTACTCCGTGTCTGACAAACAGCAGTTTGTGGGCGAGCTCACCGGTGAGCGTAACGGCCAAGGCCTAGCAGAAGTGTTAGTAAAGAACCGTTTCGAAATTGGCAACAGCGTTGAACTGATGACCCCACAGGGCAACATCAACATCAACCTTGGCCACATCGAAAATCGCAAAGGCCACAAGATGGACGTCGCCCCGGGTAACGGCCACACCGTCTACCTGCCGCTGCCGGAAGACATGGACTTGAGCCATGCCATCCTGATGCGCAACCTGACCGACGGTCAAACCACCCGCAATCCGGTGACGCCGAAATAAGTTCACGGCACCAACGCGTAAGGGCACCCATGACGGTGCCCTTTTTGATGGCCTAAACTTATGGTAAAGTCGCCGCCCGAATTCAATACTGACCAACAGGCAACCCAATGGCTTTAGTCATTCTCGACAGCTGCATCAATTGCGACATGTGTGATCCTGAGTGTCCAAATCAGGCGATCACCATGGGTGAAGAGATCTATGAGATCGACCCAGACCGCTGTACCGAGTGCGTTGGCCACTACGACAAACCCACCTGCGTCAGCGTCTGTCCCATCGACTGCATCATTCCAGATCCAGAACATAAAGAAGATGACGCCACCTTGATGGCCAAATATCTGATTCTGACCGGCAAGGCGTAATACCGTCCGGCATAATTGCACCCACAAACAATCAAGGCGCCACAGGGCGCCTTGATTCATTTATCGAGATAGAGTTCTCGGCTAGGATTTGGGCCTTAACAGTGTGGCCAGCATCTTCAGCGCCGCTTTAGGCATCGGCAACAAAGTTTCTCTGCCGAGTAACGCTTTAAGCTCCATAGCCAGTTCGGTATCGCCGCTCATCTCCAACTGCCGCTGAAAAAACAACGCATCCGCATCCGCTTGGCCTCGAGCCAAGCTCCAAAATGCCCGTGGCGTGCCTTGCAAACTGGCATCTTCATCGCCATTGGCCCAGCGCACCTGCCAGCGACCATCGTTAAGCGATAACGCCAGCCCCATCGGCGCACCTTCAATCATCAACGCCACCCAGCGCCCTTCCAGAAACGCCAACTGGCCAGCGCCCACCTGCTCGGAGAAACGGTGGCTCATCAGGGTTTGCATCACCACTGCCACTGGCGCAACGGGAGGGAGTGGCGGCGTAATGCCTAATTTTCCACCTAACACAAGCTCAATTCCATCTAAAGAAAAAATGAATAATAAACGGGAGATAAGTCACATTCTCTGTTTCAGATCAAAGTGTTAACTAACAGTATTAGTAAAGTAGCACCCAGAACCTGTCAGGACTATAGAGTAGTTACATGGAACTGTTGGCCCCTGTTGCCAATCTGGCCGCCTTGGACATCGCCATAGAAGCCGGTGCCGATGCGGTCTACGTCGGCCTTAAAAACGACACCAATGCCCGCGCCTTCGCTGGCATCAACTTCGATGAGCAAGATCTCATTGCCGCCAAAGAACGCTGCGAACGACACAAGGTCAAATTGATGGTCGCCATCAACACCTTCCCCCAACCTGGCCAAGAGCCCCGCTGGCACCGCGCCATTAGTCTTTGCGCCGATGTTGGCGTGGATTCGGTGATCATGGCAGACCCCGGTCTGTTGGCCCATGGCGCTCGTCATTACCCCAACCTTGAACGCCATCTATCGGTGCAAGCCAGTGCCGCCAATGTGCCCACACTGGAGCTGTTCCATAACCAGTTTGGCATTACGCGAGCAGTACTGCCTCGGGTGTTGGACATCCACCAAGTGGAAGCCATTTGCGCCGACAGTCCGGTCGAGATCGAGGTGTTTGCCGGTGGCAGCTTGTGCGTCATGGCTGAGGGACGTTGCCAGCTGTCGCACTACGTCAGTGGCCATTCGCCCAACTCTGGGGGGGCTTGCTCCCCCGGTGCCGAAGTGAGCTGGCACCACCATAACCAACACCGAGAGGTACGCCTTAGTGGCACCCTACTCGACCGAGTCGAAAAGCAGGAGGCCGGTGGCTACCCCACGGTCTGCAAAGGGCAATTTGTGGTCAGTGGCCAACCCCTGTACCCCATCTCTCGCCCCTGCTCGCTCTCGACCCTGCCGCTGCTGCCGCGTTTTGGAAAAGCGGGGGTGGCAGCGCTGAAAATTGAGGGCCGACAACGCAGCCCATTTTACAGCAAGCAGGTCACCCAGATCTGGCGTCAGGCCATCGATGAATGGAAGGCAGGCCCAGAACGCTATCAACTCAAGCCTCAGTGGCATCAACAGCTAAAACAGTTAGCCGAAGGCGGTCTATTGACCACCGGCGCCTATCTTGGAAGCTGGCATTAAGGGATTAAGATGAAACTGGCTATGACGCTAAACTGCTGGCCATTGACACGTCAGCAACAACAACAACAACTGGATCAGCTCGCCACCCTGCCGGTGCAGCGAATATTTCTTGGGGAAACCGTCTGTGAAAAACGCGATCGCGTCGCCCTAAGGGGCTTGCTTGAGCTTGCCGACGGCTTAGCCCAACAGGGGAAACAACTGGTGCTGTCGACACTGAATCTGGTTAATGGCCCCAGAGAGCTAAAACTGGTGGAGCAGGTATGCCAACAAACCAAGATGCTGGTGGAGGCCAACGACTACACCGCGGTTCGATTGCTCACCGAAATGAAACAGCCATTTTGGGCCAGTGCCAACCTGAACCTGTATAACTTAGATACCTTAAGTTGGCTGCACGACCTCGGCGCTCAGGGCTTTGTTCCGCCTATCGACATCAGCGACAAGAACGCCACCCGTCTGTTTGAGGAGGCCGCCACTTGGCTGCCCAATCTGGAACGTGAGATCATCGGTTTTGGCTGGCCACAACTGTCGGTGTCGGCACGCTGCGCCACCGCCAGAATTCAAGGAAGGAATCGGGATAACTGCGACAAAGTGTGCCAACAGCACTGCACGCCGGTGGCCGATACCTTAGAGGGAGAGCGATTGCTTTACATCAATGGACCTCAAACCCATGGGGTTAACGCCGTCAATCGCTTTGCAGAAGCGCGCCATTGGCACAACCTCAATACCCATTGGCTGCGGATCATTCCGGGGCCGTCACTCAACTTTGATTGGATGACGCCCCTTTGTGACTCAGATGGTTTGGTTAAAGTTGCGGAGGTGGAGTCGAATCTCCATCTCGAAATACCAACACCAGAGAGTAATATAGCCATAGGATAACCGACAGCATCAACGCCCAGCCTAACAGAGCCGGCCACCAGATGAGTGGCCGCTCAATGCCAAACAGGCCGTAAGGATAACGGTCTTGTAGGCTGAGCAGCAGATCCTCTCGAGACAGCAACATCATCGCCAGAATCGCCGCCGTTACCGCGGGCAGTACGCCCCAACGGGGAGGTTTGTCAGTGAGAATCGAGTGGCAATAGAACACGGCACACAGAATGGTCATCACGTAAAATGACAGCATCGCCTTGGCATGTAAGGCCCCGACGTTCACCGGGAATAACCCACAGCCACACAGGCTTAAACTCAGCATCACCCCACACACCAACAGTGGCGAGCGTAAGTTGCGGTTGATAAGCCAACTGCTCATCAAAAACGACAGCGTCAACGCCAGGCCGCCGAAAAACAGCCCCCCATTCACTAGAGCCGCTAATGGCGAAGAGCCGTAGCGTCCCAATTCAGACAAGCTGTGGTTCAGAAAGCTGTAGTGCTCCCCCGCTTCCCCCTGATACACCAAGGCCGCCAACAGCGGCGGCAAGGCGATCAGCAATAGGGCGGCTAAACCGATGCGATTGGTCAGGCGCACCAAGGGCCGGTTTTGAAAACGATTGGCCACCGGTTAACCTCGAATGTGGTAGTCGCCCACACCCAACCATTTGTACGTGGTTAACGCTTCCAGCCCCATAGGGCCGCGGGCATGCAGTTTTTGAGTACTCACCGCCACTTCGGCACCAAGGCCAAACTGGCTGCCATCGGTAAAGCGAGTGCTGGCATTGATGTATACGGCAGCAGAGTTGATGCTGGCGGCAAAATAATGTGCCGTTGCCAGCTCTTCCGTCAAAATTGATTCCGAGTGATCACTGGAGTGAGTTCGGATATGGTCGATGGCACCATCCACGTCATCCACCACCTTAATGCCTAAGGTCAGCGACAACCACTCACGGTCAAAATCGCCTTCGCCAGCGGCTTCCACCTCAATAATCGCCCGAGTACGTTCACAACCAAGTAGACGCACCTGCTCTGACAGTCGACGTTGCAGCTGAGGCAGCAGCGTGTCGGCAACGCTCTGGTTCACCAACAAGGTATCCAGCGCATTGCATACGGTTGGACGCTGCACCTTAGCGTTTTCAATCACGTCCACGGCGCGTTCAAGGTTGGCGCTCTTATCCACATACAGGTGGCAGATGCCAATGCCTCCGGTAATCACTGGAATGGTCGCCTGCTCTTTACATAGCTGATGCAAGCCCGCACCACCACGAGGGATGATCATATCCACATAGCGGTCGAGTTTAAGCAGCTCAGTCACCAATCCTCGGTCGGGATTATCAATCAGGCTGATGGCCGCCTGAGGTAGCCCTTGCTGCTCCAAGGCTCGATGAATCACCGCCACCAGCGCCAAGTTACTACGACGGGTCTCTTTGCCACCACGCAAGATCGCTGCATTGCCAGTTTTCAGCGCCAATACCGCCACGTCGATGGTCACATTAGGCCGAGCTTCGTAGATCACCCCCAGCACCCCGAGCGGAATGCGGCGACGGCTCAGGCGCATGCCGTTGTCCAAAAGCTTCGATTCCAGCTCTTCACCCACAGGGTCGGCCAGACCACGGACGGTTTCAATATCAGCACAAATCGCCGCTAACCGCTCGGGGGTCAGCAGCAATCGGTCCAACATGGCGGCATCCAGCCCCGCCGCTTTGGCATCTTCAAGGTCTTGGGCATTGGCCGCCAAAATCTCCGCCTCACTGGCAGCAATGCCTTCGATTATCTTCGCCAGCAGTGCATCTTTATCACTGCGACCTAAATTCAGTAGCGCGAAACTGGCCTTGCGAGCCGCTTGGCCCATCTGTTGTAACTGACTCATAGAATTACCAAATCATTACGGTGTACGGCCACAGTGCCATAACTAAAACCTAATTGCCCCTCAATTCGTTCCGAGTGGCAACCTAAAATCTTACCCAAACTGGCTTCATCATAGCGGGCGATACCACGGCCAATCAATTGGCCTCCTGGACCACAGATGTTGACCGTTGCTCCACGAGCGAAGCGCCCCTCTATGGCAACGATGCCCTTAGGCAACAGACTGGATCCTTTTTCGATTAACGCGTGTACCGCTCCGGCATCGATATGCAGCTGCGCCACCGGTGCCGGTGCCGCCAGCAACCACTGTTTGCGAGCATCCAGTGGGCAGGCGTGGGCGGTAAAGCGCGTTCCCGCTTCGCCCCCCATCACCAAAGTTTCGATGATGCCTTCGGCGTGACCGGCAGCAATCACCACCGGAATGCCCGCTCGCTGGGCTTTATCTGCCGCCTGCAACTTAGTCGCCATGCCGCCAGTTCCCAAATTGGTACCACTGCCCCCAGCGAGACGACGAATGTCATCGGTGATTCGGCCCACCTCTTTGATGAGCTCGGCATCCGGATTGGAGCGAGGATCGGCTGTAAACAAGCCGTGCTGATCGGTCAGCAGAATCAGCTTATCGGCATCCGCCAACAGCGCCACCAACGCAGACAGGTTATCGTTGTCGCCCACCTTAATTTCGGCGGTGGCCACCGCATCGTTTTCATTGACGATGGGCACAATGCCGCAATCAAGCAAGGCGTTAAGCGTATCGCGAGCATTCAGATAACGTTCGCGGTCATCCAGATCGGCCCGAGTTAACAACATCTGACCAACGTGCATGCCGTAAAGATTGAACAACTGCTCCCAGGTTTGAATCAACTGGCTTTGCCCTACCGCCGCCAGCATCTGCTTGCTGGCCACGTTGGCGGGCAACTTGGGGTGGCCTAAATGCTCGCGTCCAGCGGCGATGGCGCCGGAGGTGACTAGAATCACTTCGCAGCCTTCGCGCTTTAAACGTGCCATCTGCCTAACCAGCTCCACCATGTGGGCTCGGTCTAGGCTGGTACCACCTGAGGTCAGTACGCTGGTGCCCAGCTTTACGACCACTCGTCGATAAGGGAGAGTAATAGAGTTCATCAATTGGAAAACCTTCTAACACATCCTTTCAGTTATACCTTATCTGGCGGTGCTAAACGTAAAAAGGCGCCCCAAAAAAGGGACGCCCATCACGAAAACTTGTCTGGTTATCGGCATTCCTTATTAAACACCGATTTTTGGAACAACCTTTACAAAAAGAGATACTTCAAGATGAAGGCAATGGCAATCACCGCCACCGCAGGATTGAGCTCTTTAAAACGCCCAGTCATCAGCTTTAGCGCAGCATAGGTAATAAAGCCAACCGCAATGCCGTGAGAAATGGAGTAACTCAGCAGCATCACCAAAGTCGTTAGCACCACGGGGGCCGCTTCAGTGAGATCTTCCCACTCCACGCCAACTAAACCGGACATCATCAAAATGGCCACATACAACAGCGCCCCAGTGGTGGCATAAGCGGGCACCATGCCCGCCAATGGCGAGAACAACAAACAGGCGATAAACAGCAAACCAACCACAACCGCAGTCAAGCCAGTACGACCACCAGACGCCACACCGGCGGTACTTTCGACATAACTGGTGGTGGTTGAGGTGCCCAGCGCTGCTCCCGCAATGGTGGCGGTGGAATCGGCAAACAGAGCTCGTTTCAAGCGGGGTAAGTTACCCTTGTCATCCAACAGGTTGCCTCGTTGAGCCACGGCAATCAGCGTACCTGAGGTATCAAACAGATCCACAAATAGGAACGCAAACACCACGGAGATCATACCCACTTCCATGGCACCGGCCAGATCCATCTGCATTAGGGTTGGCGCAATGGACGGTGGCGCCGACATTACCCCAGTAAAAGGCTGTTGACCAAAGATCACCGCAATGGCGGTGACCACAAGGATGCTCAGTAACACCGCAGCTTTAAATTGAAAATGTACAAGGGTAATCACCAGCAGGAAACTCAGCAGTGCCATCACCGAACTGAACGAGGTGATGTCGCCCAATGACACCAAGGTAGCCGGATTATCAACGATGATGCCCGCCCCTTGCAGGCCGATGAAAGCCAAAAAGAGGCCGATGCCAGCGGCAATCCCCAGACGCAGGGACATCGGGATGGAGTTCACCACCCATTCGCGAACCTTAAAAATTGACAGCAACAGGAAACAAAGCCCAGAAAGGAACACTGCCCCCAACGCGGTTTGCCAGGAGTGACCCATCTGGCCCACCACGACGAAGGTGAAAAAGGCGTTCAATCCCATTCCCGGTGCCAACGCAATCGGATAGTTGGCCACCAAGCCCATGATGAAACAACCGATGGCCGCCGCCAGACAGGTCGCCACAAACACTGCCCCTTGATCCATTCCGGTGATCGCAAGCATCGAAGGATTAACGAAGATGATGTAGGCCATTGCCAAAAAGGTGGTAAAACCGGCAATCACCTCTTGGCGAACGGTGGTACCGTGCGCCTTGAGCTGGAAATGCTTTTCAAGCATAAGATGTCCTAATTGTATGTATTTTATATTTTTTTAGAGTCAGAGGTCCGCATATCGCGGATGGCGCGCATTATCCGTATTTCCTGCAGAAGCGGCAAGTTTTTGACCAACATCCAGATCACAACCAGAGCAGCCAACTGGTCTTAGACCCGCGCCACGGGCTATCGGTGTCAGTTTCACGGGCGCAAAAAAAAACGCCAGCAACTTGGGTTGCTGGCGTCAAGGATGACAAATATCTCGACCAGAATTACCGGTTGGCTTGCCGGCAAAGGATGTAGGTCTAAAAAGTAACTGATGAAATTACTGGGTACCAACCCGTCTTAATCCACCCTGTTGGTGTTCAAGACCGGTCAGTAAGTGCCTTAGCGAGCGTAGTAAATTACGCCAGCGTTCCAACCCATGGTTGATTGGGAAGAAAATAGGGTCACGTTATAACCAAATGCGTAAGACATAATCATGTTCTCCGAAAAAATTGCTAACACCTAGTAAAGTGCGTGCGGTTCCTTGGCACAGCGGCTCAGTTCCTTGGAGAAACTTCCGTCCCTACCCAGGGACGGCTTCAAATCACCTGACTTGAAACTAGGGGGAGTTGCCTCCCGACGCTGGCTATAATATCAAACTGTAATTTAATTACAAGAAATAATGCAAAAAAAGCCCAAAATATCCATTTCAGAGCATTATTGTGTAATTTAATTACACCATAAGCAAAACGAATGCTGTTTAGCCTAGAACGACATTCATTTATAAGCAGTATGGAAATTCACCCGTTGGAATGGCGATCAAGCATCTGGTTTTTAGGCTAAATTCACAGCGGAATGGAGAAGGTTGTCATGGAGACTAAAACCGATTTAGCCACAAAGTGGTGCCGCGCAGCAGCGCTGCTGTCTATCTGCCACCTTAACGGGGGCATTGCTACGCCCTTCTTTTTCAGCACGCAAAAAAAACGCCAGCAACTTAGGTTGCTGGCGTCAAGGATGACAAAAATTCTGACCTGAATTACCGGTTGGCTGACCGATAAACAAAAAGAGGTCTAAAAACAGTAACTGATGAAATTACTTGATACCAATTCACCCGGTGCTGATTACGTCACCGGATGAATCAATTTGGTGCCTTAGCGAGCGTAGTAAACTACACCAGCGTTCCAACCCATGGTGGATTGAGAAGAAAATAGAGTTACGTTGTAACCGAATGCTTTAGACATAATGATGTTCTCCGAAAAATTTGCTAACACCTAGTAAAGTGGTGCGGTTCCTTGGCACAGCTGCTCAGTTCCTTGGAGAAACTGCCATCCCCACCTGGGGACGACTTCAAGCTCTCTTAGCTTGAAACTAGGGGGAGTTGCCTCCCAACACTGACTATCTTATCAAGCTGTAATTTAATTACAACCCCTAAAGCAAAAAAAGTGGTTTTTTACCTAAAAACGGGCTCATTTGGTAATTTTATTACATTATCAATTTGAGCAATATCACTCGAACCGATTTTCCAGTGAGCGCCAGCACAAAAAAAGAGGCGCATTTGCGCCTCTGGTTGCCATGTCGATAACGACTCAATCTCGATATTACATCTCAAACAGTGCCGCATAGAGGGCCGCCACCGGTCTGGCGGTTGGTTTACCGTAAAGGGGATTACTGGCTTCAACCGCCGAAGAGGCGATATCCAGATGCAGATACGGCACTGGGTTTTCACTTCCCGTGTGGTAGCTATCCAGCCCAGAGGACTTAAGCAGAAACGCCAGTGGGAACTGATGACCACGGCTGATGTTCACTGAAGCACCATTATTAGAGGAGAGCAGATCTTCCGATTCACTGCGAGGTGCCACCTGCGCGAAGTCTTCTCGGCGCAATCGAGACAACTCCATCGGTTCGCCCCAGCGCTCCCCTATATCTGACAACACTCGGCCGCACTGCGCCAAACGGGAAACCCCATTTTCAACAATGCCAGTATAAGGACCATAGGCACGGCCTACATGGCCAGTTAAAGTGGCAATGGAGAACACTTTAGGATTCACCGCACCGGCAATGCCTTCACGCAGGTGAGACAGCAGATCCGCCAGCACCAATCGTCCTTCGGCATCGGTATTGCCAATGCGAACCTTGGCGCCCGCATGACTGGTGATGATCTCATCGGGAACAAAGGCATCTGAGCCGATGGAGTTACGCACCAAACCCAGCTCCATTACCACGCGAACCCCTTGTGGTTTCAGCATGGCGATGGCTTTCATTAATCCTGCCGCCGCCGCTGCGCCACCTTTATCGCGGCTCATGCCCGCCATGGCACCACCTATCTTAAGATCGGCACCACCGGTATCGTAGGTCACTCCTTTACCGGCAATAAACCAGGTTTGGGTGACCTCCCCTTCGGGCCGATATTCCAGACGCACCACGCGGGCACTGTGACGAGGCACGGCAAAACTGGAACGCGCGACGGCACTCAGCAGCGGGTAATCACGCTCAAGCAATTCTTGGTCGTCCAGTACCTGCAGCTTAATGGGCTCCTCAGCAAACAGAGCCACACAATAATCGGCGAATGCCGGCGGTGCCATCTGCTCTGGGTCGCCTCCGCAAAGATCTCGACAAGCGCTACGGCCAAGTTCCAATGCATTTAGCTTGTCTGCGTCTTGGCCATCCATCAGACCTATCACTACCTGCTCACCGGTTTCTACGTCTGCATTGAGATACAAGCCTTGGCCACAACCTAAGACGGCCACCTCGGCACTGTGCAGATAGCGGCTGTCATCTTGGCTTAAATCCAGCACCAGCAGCGGCCGACGAGAGCCTGATTCATAGGCAATTTTGATCCCTTTCTCAGCCGCCTCATACACCCGGCGCACATCTTCATAATCACTGCCCAGATCGCCGGTCGGCGACAGCACTAAGCGGCCCCCAGCCAATCCCGGTGCCAACAACACCGTGGCTTGCTTGCCGATTCGATGATCAATACTGGCAGCATGATGAACCAACTGCGTGAGCTCACTGTGATTGGTCAGTGCAAACTTATCGCTGATGACCAACACCGAATCCCAACCACCCTCGCCAAATAGGGCGTTCTCTTGTGCTGTTAAAAATTCCACTTTTGCCATTCGGCCTCCGTATCCTTGCGGATTGCGTTTATTGTTATTCGCTCCATGATGCCCACAGCCGACCTGTTTGGGCAAGCACAGCCCGACCATCAATTGTGGTAGACTGGCACAATTCTAATAACGGCGTATATAGGAGTATTGCTCGTGCAGCCATTGAGTTCCTTAAACCCGCAGCCCCTTTGGCGCTGGTTCGAAACCATCTGTTCTATTCCGCATCCTTCCAAACACGAAATCGCCCTTCGCGACCACATCGAAGCGTGGGCCAAGCAGCAGGGTCTGAGCACTCAGATTGACCCAGTTGGTAACCTGATCATCAAAAAAGCCGCCACCGCCGGCATGGAGGATCGCCAAGGGGTCATCCTGCAAGCACACCTCGATATGGTGCCGCAGAAGAACAACGACACCGACCACAACTTCGAAACCGATCCAATTCAAGCCTACATCGACGGCGAGTGGGTTACCGCTAAAGGCACCACTTTGGGATCGGACAACGGCATCGGCATGGCATCTGCGCTGGCAGTGCTGGAAGCCAGCGATCTGGAACACGGCCCTCTGGAAGTGCTGCTGACCATCGACGAAGAAGCGGGCATGACCGGCGCTTTTGGTCTGGAAGCGGGTTACTTAGATGGCCAAATTCTGATCAACACCGATTCCGAACAGGAAGGTGAAGTCTACATGGGCTGCGCCGGTGGCGTAGATGCCAGCCTTAAGCTGGACACCCCACGTGAAGCCACTCCTGCGGATCACGCCAGTGTGCAGATCGCCCTGACCGGCCTCAAAGGCGGTCACTCCGGTTGTGACATCCACCTAGGTCGTGGCAACGCCAACAAACTGCTGGCGCGCTTCCTGTTTGGCCATGGCGAAGAGCTGGAGCTGAAACTTAGCGAGATTCGTGGTGGCTCTTTGCGTAACGCCATTCCTCGTGAAGCCTGGGCTACGGTTCAGCTGCCACAAGCGAAGCTAGGTCTACTAGAGCAGCGCATCGAGCAGTACCGTGACATCCTAGTCAATGAGCTGTCTGCCGCCGAACCCAATCTTGCCCTAAGCCTAGATCAAGCGGCCCCAGCAGAACAGGTATTTGCGGCCACCGCTCAATCTCAGCTTATCGCCATGATGCACGGTGCCCCTAACGGCGTTATCCGCATGAGCGACGAGTTTGAAGGCGTCGTGGAGACCTCTTTGAACATGGGCGTAGTCACCACCGAAGCCGACGCTGTGGAAGTGCTGTGCCTGATTCGCTCTACCATCGACAGCGGCCGCAGCATGGTAGAGAACATGCTGGCTGCGATTGCCCAGCTTGCGGGGGCTAAGCTGACCCTGTCCGGTGCTTACCCAGGTTGGAAGCCCGATGCCAGCTCACCAGTAATGAAGATTGTCCGTGAAACCTATGAAACCAAGTTTGGCAGCCTGCCAAACATCATGGTGATTCACGCCGGTCTGGAGTGTGGCCTGTTTAAAGAGCCTTACCCACACCTGGATATGGTTTCCATCGGCCCAACCATTCGCTTCCCTCACTCCCCAGATGAGAAGGTGAAGATCGATACCGTTGAGCAGTACTGGCAGTTACTGACTGAAGTGCTCAAGGCGATTCCGGCGAAGTAAACGCAAACAGACCCGAAAACCAAAAGCGCCGTCACTTAATACCGTGACGGCGCTTTTTTGTTGATTAGCCAATACGGCTAGTTTGGCTAGATCAGGCCTTTCTCTTTAACCTGAGGCTTATTGTGCTCCAGCACCAGCATCTCTACCTGATCTTCTGGGGAGTTCATGCAAGCGCTGACTAAGGCCTCATGACGCTGCATCTCACAGGCGCCCACAATGTCCATGCCCTTGTCTTTACCAAAGCGCTTCATCAGATACTCCATGGCGTTGTCTTCGGCGTAGCGCAGTAACACCTCAACCTTTTTCTGATCGCCTTTCTGCTGATAGTAGTTGACGGTATTACAGTGGGTGCTGGGCCCAACGTACATGGTGAAATAATCGGAATCTCGCAGCGGTTGCTGCTGGTAAAAGCCATATCCTAGGGCATAGCACGCGCTGCCCACCATGGCTAAAATGCCGGCCGAAACGGCCAATTGCTTGATGTATGCTCTCATAGCATAACCCTCCTTCTGTCGGCGTCGATGGATTGCAATGCATCGACATCAAGGCCAGGCAAAAGATGGGAAAAGTTAGGAAAGAACGGTGCCTGGCGTCTCGCTCAGTGACGCCTATCGATTTATTGGCCACTACCCTCTGCATGACGTATGGACCACGGAGTGTGGGTGCAGCAATTTATGGTGGCGTTCTTGAGCTTAATTTCAGATTAAAACTCTGTTTAGTTTTGGCATTGACTAGGATCAAAAAAAGGTCAGACCAAAGGCAATGTGAGCTGTTTTAGGTTTTGAGTGTTATCTAGCTCTACTTGAAGGCCCACCAAGCGAACATTTCGACCATGACCACGGTCAAACGCAATGCGCATTAACGCCTTAAACAGGTCAGGGTTGAGTTTCTGGCTCTGCTGCGACACCGTCGTCTGTTCAAAATCATGGAACTTGAGTTTAACCGTCTGCCCCTTGATGCCCTTTCGGCTCTTAGCCAAACGCCGCTCCAGCTCCGGCACCAAGGTCTCCAGTTGCTCAGCACACTGTTCAAGGCTGGTCAGATCTTTCGCCAAGGTGGTTTCTACACCAACGGATTTTCGAATGCGGCTTGGCTCTACGGGCCGCTCATCCAAGCCCTGACAACGCTGCCACAACACTGGGCCAAACTTACCCAGCATCTTCTCTAAATCCACATCAGAGAGCGCCAGCACGTCTTTACCGGTACTTAATCCCATGCGTGCCAAGCGCTCACTGGTTTTTGGCCCAACGCCGGGGATCTTCTTTAGGGGTAACGCTGCCGCAAATTCGCCGGCGTGATCCGGCGTGATCAACAACTGACCATTCGGCTTATTTTCATCACTGGCCACCTTGGCCAAGAACTTATTCGGTGCTATGCCTGCGGACGCGGTCAATCCGGTAACGTCAAAGATCTCTTGGCGAATCGCTTGAGCCATCAATTTGGCACTGCCCTGACAGTGACTTTGTCCTGTTACATCCAGAAAGGCTTCATCCAGAGACAGGGGCTCAACAAGGTGAGTGTATCGATGGAAAATCTCGTGGATCTGCTGTGACACCTGCTTGTACACGGCCATACGGTGGGGCACTAACTCCAGATCCGGGCACAGCTGCAACGCCTTGTGAGTGGGCATGGCAGAGCGCACCCCAAAACTGCGCGCGAGGTAGTTACACGTGGCGATAACGCCCCGACCAGACGCCCGCCCTCCCACAGCAATGGGTTTGTCTCGCAAACTGGGGTTGTCCCGCATCTCCACGGCGGCATAAAAACAATCCATGTCGATATGGATGATCTTACGCTGAGGGGTCATCTTACCGGCCAATTAAGAACTGTATATTCATACAGTCAATAGTAACGCCGCAACCTTAGCCAACGCAATAGCGAGCTTCCTTTGTGATGATTTGATGCAGGCCACGAACTTAAATCAGTATGAAGATTATAAAAATAGTCATACAAAGTTGATTTTGATCATCAAATCCATAAGCTAGGCCTGTTAACTTTTTTGGGGTCCCGGGAACAACTAGAGTGCAATCAGTTATTCCTAAGCCAGTCATCGTCAGGATGGCGGTGACTGGCTTACCCCAATTCCTCTCTGAGATTCATGCCGCCGCTGCGGAGTCCACCAGATTCGACACCCGATTTTCAATCTCTGCCAATTTTTGTGCTCGCTGCTGAGTGTCTAAGTGACTGGCGTGCAGGGTGGTCACATCGGTAACCCCCATCATTGCCAAAGGCTCAATAAGTTGCTTTTCAGTGCTGCCTATCTCCGCGCCGCCACTGGCAATCACCAGATACACCGGCTTGTCTGCAAGCAGGCCAACACACTCTCCATCCACATAGTGGAAGCTGCGGCCAGAGCGGGCGAGATGATCAATGTAGGCTTTTAACGTGGAAGGGATGCTCCAGTTGTATACCGGCACGGTAAAGACCACCGCATCCGCCTGTTCAAATTCATGAATCAAAGATTCAGACAGCGCCAGAGCCTGCTGGCTAGCAGCCGACTCCAACTCGCCGCTAAAGGCAGCGTAGGTAGCATCGGAAAAATGTGGCAGGGGCGATAGGTTCAAATCGCGCTGAGTCACCAACAGATCGGCAAACTGTTGATGCCAATTGGCTACTAACTCATACCCCAGTTGGCGACTGCTGGAACGCTCGGTACGCACACTGGCATGAACCATCAATACTCGCTTCATCGTTTTCCCTTATCAATCGACTAATTCCAAGTAAGTGATGGCGAGTCTAAAACTTCAAGTTAACTTTAAGTCAAGGTATGATTTGGCGTTATTGTTTCGCCAAGGAACCACAGGGATATGAAACGCCAAACTCAGGAGCTGACCGTTAGTCAGGTGGCCAAACGTACCGGCGTTGCCGCTTCCGCATTACGATTCTATGAAACCAAGGGGCTGATTCGCTCTCTGCGTACCGCTGGCAATCAGCGGCGCTATCACCCTGCGATGCTCAGAACCATCTCGGTCATTCAAGCGGCACAAAAATTAGGCCTGACGCTGGATGAGATCGGAGAGGCTCTTTCCACACTGCCGGGCAATCGCCCCCCAACGGTAAAAGATTGGGAACGCCTGTCCAGCCAATGGCGAATCACCTTAGATCAGCGCATCCAAGATCTCACCTTACTTCGAGATAGGCTTGATGGTTGCATTGGCTGTGGTTGCCTCTCGATGCAAAACTGCCAACTGTTTAACCCTGATGATGAATTGAGTCAGCGCGGCGCCGGCCCTCGGTTCCTGATCGATCCTGAGGCCGAGAGTGGAACTGAACAATAAAAAAGAGCAGGCAAAGGCCTGCTCTTTGAAATCAACAATGCGACTACACCCGATAGCCGCCTAGGGTATTGGCCAACTGACGGCCTCCCTCATCCAGCTCTTCCAAGCTGCGCTCAAGGTGATCCCCTTGAGCCACCGCTTCATCAGACAGCTCATGCACCTTAGACACGGTTTTGGCGATCTCATCGGCAACCTGAGCCTGCTGGCTGATGGCATGGTTCATCTGCTCAACCTGAGACTGAATCAAGCGCACATCGTCACTGGCCTGCCCCAGAGAATCGACAATCTCTTGGTTGCGGATCTGGCTCTGCTCCACCTGCTGACAACTGATGGACATCGCCTTCTCGGCGGCGATGCTAGATTGCTGCAGGGTTTCGATGATCGACTGAATATTGGCTGTGGAATCCTGGGTCTTAGAAGCGAGGTTTCTAACCTCATCGGCAACCACCGCAAAGCCACGGCCTTGTTCGCCAGCACGAGCGGCCTCAATGGCGGCATTGAGCGCCAGCAAATTGGTCTGTTCAGCGATGGTGCGAATCACGTCCAGCACTTCGCCAATCTGCTCGGCGTTTTGCCTTAACTGTGACACCACGTCGGTGGCATCGCCCATCTGTTGAGACAGCTCGCCCAGCGCCAATTTGCCTTGCTCCACCGTACTGCCAGCTTCGGTCATGCGCTGATGGACTCGCGTGGCATTCGTAAACATCTCATCGGCACTGCGAGCCATCTCGCCGCTGGTTTCCGCCATCTCAGTGGTGGCGGCAGAAGCCTGTTCAACTTCCCCTTTTTGCGACGCCATCGACTGCAGAGTTTGTGCCCAAGTCTGGGTTGCTGTGCTGCTGCCGTGGGAAACGGTGTTGGTCAAGGTTTTGCTTTGGGTCACCAGTTGATGCACCCGCTGTGCAAACTGGTTAAAAGCCTCACTGAGCTGGCCCAGTTCATCTTGGCGCTTCACCTCAATACGTCGGGTCAGATCGCCATCGCCTTGGGCAATCTCCTCCATGGCTTCGACCAGGTGGCGAAGATGAGCTTTCAGTGGCAGTGACATCATCCACACCACCAAGCTGATAACGCCAATCAGCAGTGCCAAAGCCAGTGCGGTCGACCAGGCTTCAGAAGCCACTTGGGCGTCCACCACCTGCTTAGGTAGCATAAAGCCAAGCTTCCAGCGTACGTGAGGATAATCGCTGCTTACAGGCTGCCACTGCACCCATTGAGCCTGTCCTTGCCACTCGACTTGGGTTACTCCTTCCGGCTGGCTATTTAGCTCTGAGGCCAACTGAGCAAAACCGGACGCTTCGCTAAACTGGCTGTCTACGGTTTCCAGCAAGCTTCCTGGAGGAAAGGCGTCGCTAAAGCCGGGGAAGAACACCAATTTGCCCTTTTCGGTGACCAGAAACGCCTGTCCCTGCTGCTGGTACTTAATCTGTGACAGCAGTGACTCGCCGATGGTTGAAATCAAGATGTCCATCCCCCCAATACCGAGGAAGCGGCCATCGGTGTCATACACGGTTTGCTTAACCGTAGCGGAGATGGAGCCATCATTGGCATCCACCGCAGGGTCAGTCACATAAAGCCGGTTTTGGCTGATGGCTTCACCCCACCATGGGCGGCGATTGGTGTAATAATTGGGGTCATCTTCGTAACGCCCATTAAGATCAAAGTACTCAAAGGTGTTTTCCGAGCCAAAAAACACACTTTTAATGGCTTCGTCGTTATCGGAGAAAAACTTAAAAAAGTCAATTACATCAGCGTAAGCCTGCGCATCGCCGATGCGGCCGCCACGATTATCGTATTCTTGGAAAAATTGCTGAACCTGCGGTGAGGCGAATACCGAGTGGATCACCTGACCTTTGGCCTCGAAAAAGGCCGCGATGCCCGCGGCCTGCTTGGCCACCATCTGGCGTACCTCGTGATCGATCTCCTGCTGAGTTTCCACCCGAGCATTACTGACCTGATATCCGGTCACCAGCACCATCAATACGCACAAGGCTCCGCCAATATACGCCACCAATTGGCGGGTAATTGAAGCTCTAATCCACTCCATCCCAAATCCCTTTTGTCACTGTCCTGTTTTTATTATCGGCTGCGTTAAGCGCAGCTTTTACTTTATTCTAAGCAAACCTCATCATACCCCAACCGCCAACTCGATTTAGGTTGTTGTAACAAAAGAGGATTTTCTTTGGAGTGATGCAGCCAAGCCAACCATAGCCCACTGAGTGACAAGCAATACTCCTACAGATCGGCGAAACATCTGGGGTTTAGCCAGACATTAATTGGGAGGCGCGCAGCGATTGCCTCGGCTTTATTTCACAAAGTGACAATTTGATTCGAAAAGGCACCAACAAAAACGGGGCGCCTTTGAAAAGACGCCCCGTAGAATCTGTATGCAGAAACGATTAAATAATGCGGTTCTCGGTCAGCTTTTGCTGACGCTCCTGTTCCGCCATCTTAGCTTTGCGTTTATCACAGGGTTCAGGACAATCGCAGGCTTTATCCACACCGACACTGCCTAGGCCACCGCAAGAACCACTGATGGTCTTGCGCTTAATGATGAAACCAACCGCCATCATCGCAACCAACAACAGCATCATGGCAAAAGTCGCAATAAAGGTTTGCATCGGGATCACTCCTTATCCAGATAACGGCGGAAAGCGTCACTGTAGTGAACCTTAAACTCGCCGTCGACGCGTTCAATCAGCATCACCGCCAATTTCTGACGATCTGCCAACTCCAGAGATTTCTCAACCCCCATTACCATCATCGCCGTTGCCAGACCATCGGCGGTCATGCAGCTGCTGGTGATCACCGTAGTCGACACCAGATGGTGGGTAACAGGATAACCGGTTTTCGGATCGATCAGGTGAGAAAAGTGCTTACCGTCTCTCTCGAAGAAATTGCGATAGTCGCCGGAGGTGGCCACCGCATTTTCACCGGGCTCGATCACACTGAAGATATCCCGTCCAGATGGATCCGGACGCTCTATGGCGATGCGCCACGGTTTACCTTCAGGCTTTTGGCCTTTTACTCGCAGTTCGCCGCCCACTTCCACGATGTAATCGTGAATGCCTTTGGACTCCAGTACCGTGGCCACAACGTCGACACCATAGCCTTTGGCAATGGCACCCAAGCCAATCTGAAGCTCAGGAACGGTCTTGGACAACCACTGACCTTGCAGGGTCAACTTTTCATCACCAACTACCTGCAGAATTTTCTGCACAATGGCGTCGTCTGGTGCGGTATCGATTTGACCATCTTTACCAAAGCCCCACAGATTCACCAACGGCCCCACCGTCACGTCCAGTGCGCCATCGGTCATCAAAGACAGCCGCTTAGCTTCTTGAACCACGGTAGCAAACTCAGAACTGATCTCATAGGGCTCCGTCGTATGGAGGCGATTGAAGATGCTGATCTCTGAACTACGTTTCCAGGTCGACATGGAGCGATTTACCTGGCCTAAACGCAGGTCTATCTCTCCTTGAACAAGGAGGGGATCGAGTGGGGTGTCGGTATCCACCCAGCTGACGTGGTAGGTGGTGCCCATGGTATGGCCTTCCACCGACTGAATCTTCTGGGGTTCACCGCATCCAGAAAGCAACATGGCCAGCCCGACAAGGGCCAGCCATAAAGTAGTACGGGCTTGAAACTGCATTTAGCCTCTCTAACTAGCCACCGAAATCATCCAACAGGATGTTTTCATCTTCCACGCCGAGATCTTTCAGCATGTTGATCACCGCGGCATTCATTACCGGTGGACCACACATGTAGAACTCACAATCTTCAGGCGCTTCATGATTTTTCAGATAGTTCTCGTACAGCACGTTGTGAATGAAGCCGGTGTAGCCATCCCAGTTGTCCTCTGGTTGAGGATCGGACAGGGCCACGTGCCAGTCAAAGTTTTCATTCTCAGCGGCCAAACCATCGAAGTCTTCGGTGTAGAACATTTCACGCTTGGAGCGCGCACCATACCAGAAACTGATCTTGCGGTCGCTGCCTAAACGCTTCAATTGGTCGAAGATGTGGGAACGCATCGGCGCCATACCTGCACCACCACCAATAAACACCATTTCGTTTTTAGTCTCTTTGGCGAAGAACTCACCAAATGGACCAGAGATGGTCACCTTATCACCGGCCTTCAGGCTCCAGATGAAGGAGGACATCTTACCGCAAGGCAGGCTCAGGTTGTTTGGCGGCGGCGTTGCGATCCGCACGTTCAACATGATGATGCCTTCTTCCTCAGGGTAGTTGGCCATGGAGTACGCACGGATGGTTTCTTCTTCCACCTTAGACTCCAGATCGAAGAAGCCAAAACGCTCCCAATCTGCACGATACTCTTCTGGAATATCAAAGTCTTTGTACTTCACATGGTGAGCAGGCGCTTCGATCTGAATGTAACCACCGGCACGAAACGGTACCGACTCGCCATTGGGGATCTTAAGCT
Source organism: Ferrimonas aestuarii (assembly GCF_005116665.1). Lineage (GTDB taxonomy): Bacteria > Pseudomonadota > Gammaproteobacteria > Enterobacterales > Shewanellaceae > Ferrimonas > Ferrimonas aestuarii. Next base: position 31,597 of record NZ_SWCJ01000026.1, read on the forward strand.
TAAGTTCTTTAATGAAAGTGGCTTTGTTATCGTTAGAGACAACCTCGCACTCCCACTTCTTGATACCGAACACCTCTTCAGGCAGTTCGATGTCCATGTCGTTCTTAACCGCTACCTGACACGCCAAACGACAGCCTTCGCGGGCTTCACGCTTGGAGATGTGGTCCAGTTCGGTTGGCAGAATCTCACCGCCCCCCTCATGAACCTTTACGCGACACTGACCACAAGAGCCACCGCCACCACAGGCAGAAGATACGAAGATGCCATTTCCGGCCAGAGCGCCCAGCAACTTGTCACCCGCACCCGTGCTGATGGTTTTGTCGCTGTCGTCGTTAATCTTGATGCTGATGTTACCGCTGGCAACCAACTTGGATTTGGCGAACAAAATCACCAAAACCAGCAGCGTTACAATCACGGTAAACATGCCTACGCCGAGTACAATTTCCATCGACTAGTCCTTTTACTTCTTATTCCTAACGCCGCTTACAGCGACACACCAGAGAATGACATAAAGCCCAGCGCCATCAGACCGGCAGTCACGAAGGTGATGCCCAGTCCACGAAGGCCGTCTGGCACGTCTGAATACTTCATCTTCTCACGAATACCCGCCAGCAGCACAATCGCCATGGCCCAGCCGATACCGGCGCCCAGACCAAAGACAACCGACTCTAGGTGGCCGTACTCTTTGTTTGCCATGAAGGAAACCGCACCGAAGATGGCACAGTTTACGGTAATCAATGGCAGGAAGATGCCCAACGCGTTGTACAGCGGTGGGAAAAACTTATCCAGAATCATCTCCAGAATCTGTACCAGAGCCGCAATCACACCGATGAAGGTAATGAAGCTCAAAAAGCTCAAATCCGACTCGCCTAGGCCAGCCCAAGACAGGGCACCAGGCTTAAGTACATATTGGAAAATCAATTGGTTTACTGGAACCGCTAGGGTCAGTACCACAATTACGGCAACACCCAAGCCCATGGAGGTTTTTACTTTCTTGGACACCGCCAAGAAAGTACACATCCCCAGGAAGAAGGACAGCGCCATGTTCTCGATGAAGATCGCCCGAACAAACAGGCTGATGTAATGTTCCATATCTCGTCCTTAGTCCTTCGGCTCAACCTGATCTGGGCGTGCAGTACGGATACCCCAGATGATGAATCCAATCAGGAAGAATGCGCTTGGTGGCAACAGCAACAGGCCATTAGGCACATACCAACCGCCGTCGGTTACTTTGGTCAGGATCTCAACGCCAAACAGGCTGCCGCTACCAAACAACTCTCGAACGAAGCCGATGGACAGCAGGATGGCGGAGTAACCCAAACCGTTACCAATACCATCTAGGAAGCTTGGTACTGGTGGACTCTTCATGGCGAATGCTTCCGCGCGGCCCATTACGATACAGTTGGTAATAATCAGACCAACGAATACCGTCAGCTGCTTAGCCACGTCGTAGGCGTAGGCTTTCAGCACCTGGTCCACCACGATTACCAAGGATGCGATAACGGTCATCTGTACGATGATACGTACGCTGTTTGGAATGTGGTTACGCAGTAGCGAGATAAACAAGTTGGAGAACGCACACACCATAGTCAGTGCGATGGACATCACCAACGCGGTTTCCATCTTGGCGGTAATCGCCAGCGCCGAACAGATACCCAGTACGTTTAACGCAATCGGGTTGTTGGCGACGATGGGTGAGAGGACAATGTCCTTGTTTGAGGTCTCAGCCATTATAGGACGCCTCCTTTGCGTGCATTCTCAAGGAATGGACCATAGCCTTCGCTGCCCAACCAGTAAGCTAGGGTGTTCTGCACACCGTTACTGGTCAAGGTTGCACCAGAGAGGGCATCGATGTCGTAGTCTGGGTTAGTCGCCATCTTGGTAACGCGAAGCTTCAGGTTACCCTGATCGTCAAACAGCTTCTTACCCGGCCACAGTGCTTTCCATTTAGGGTTTTGCACTTCACCACCCAGCCCCGGGGTTTCCCCTTGGTCACTGAAGTCGTAGTACACCATGGATTTCACGGTGTTCAGGTCGGTGTCCAGCGCAAGGAAGGCGTACATGGTCGACCACAGGCCATAACCGTGTACTGGAAGAATGATACGGTCAATCTGGCCAGACTCATCTTTCACTAGGTACACCAGCACTTGGTTCGCGCGACGTTTAATGGAGGCGATGTCATCCGCAGGTACGATGCTGGTCGCAGCGTCACGAGCCGCTTTACGCGGGTCGTAGCTGGTTACATCGATGCTGTCATCGAACTTACCGCTGTCCAGATCCAAGGCTTTGGCTTCAATGTACTGGTTGTACACCGCAGCTACGTCACCATTGATCTTGTCGGTCAAACCCGCCGCTTCCAATACGTATTTCTGCGTATCTTGAGCTTTGTTCTTTTCCTGCAGCGGCTTTAACGCTACCGCCGCACTGGAGACCACTAGGGAGCAAACCAGACACAGGCCTACTACCACACCAAGGGTCTTGCCAAAACTGTCGTTATTATTAGCCATTACGTGCCAGTCTCCGCTTGATGTTGGATTGAACCACAAAGTGGTCGAACAGAGGTGCCCACAAGTTGGCAAACAGAATTGCCAGCATCATGCCCTCAGGGAAGGCCGGGTTCACCACGCGAATTAACACCACCATCACCCCGATTAGCATGCCGTAAGCCCATTTACCTTTGTCGGTAAAGGAGGCGGAAACCGGGTCGGTTGCCATAAAGAACATACCGAAGGCGAAGCCACCCAGAACCAAGTGCCAGGTCCAAGGCATATTCATAATTGGGTTGGTGTCAGAGCCAATCAGGTTGAACAGGCTGCTCATGGCAATCATGCCCACCATGGTGCCCAGCACGATGCGCCAAGAGGCGATACGAGCGTAGATGATCACCAGACCACCAATGGCCAGAGCCAGAGTGGAAGTTTCACCCACACTGCCGCCGATGAAGCCGTAGAAGCTGTCCCACCAAGCTTGGTCGCCAAAGGCGTCGAACCAGCTGTAGTTGGCAAAGCTCAGGTCGCCGGAAGCCGCTTGACTTAGGTAAGTGGCACCGGTGTACCCATCAACCGCACGCCAGATGGAATCGCCGGACATGTTCAGCGGGTAGGCAAAGAACAGGAAGGCCCGTCCTGCCAGGGCTGGGTTGATAAAGTTGCGACCGGTGCCGCCAAACAGCTCTTTGGCCACAACCACACCGAAGGTGATACCCAAAGCAACCTGCCATAGTGGAATGGTTGCAGGCAGAATCAACGCAAACAGAATGGAGGTAACGAAGAAGCCTTCATTAATCTCGTGCTTACGAATGCTGGCAAACAGCACTTCCCAGAAGCCACCAACCACGAAAGTAGTCAGGTAGATAGGTAGGAAGAAACAGGCGCCGTACACCATCAGTCCGGCAATACCAGTACTGGCATTAAGTTCACCGCCTAAGGCTTGATAGAGGCTAACCTGCCACATATCTGGCAGGCCAAAACCTGCTGCCATGGCGTCCTGAGCTTGCAGGCCGACGTTGTACATACCGAAGAACATGGCTGGGAACGTACACAGCCACACGGTGATCATGATGCGCTTCAGGTCGATGTTGTCACGTACGTGAGTGCCACCTTTGTTGGTGTGACCTGGCGTATAGAAGATGGTCGCCGCCGCTTCATACAGGGCATACCACTTCTCGTATTTACCGCCTTGCTCGAAGTGCGGCTCGATTTTCTCGATAAAGTTCTTAAGCCCCATCAGCCTTCCCTCTCGATGATCTCAAGACAACGACGCAGTTCGACCCCGTAGTCGTACTTGCCTGGACACACGAAGGTGCACAACGCCAAATCTTCCTCATCCAGCTCCAAACAACCCAACGCTTGCGCGTTGTCGGTGTCATTGGAGATCAGGTCTCGCAGTAGGATGGTTGGCAAGATATCCAGTGGCATAACACGCTCATAGGTGCCGATTGGCACCATGGCACGCTTAGAGCCGCCGGTGGAGGTAGTCATGTTGAACAGCTTGCTTGGGCTGAAATGCGCCAGGAAAGCACGGGTAGAGGAGAACTTGTTACCGCCAGGTAGAACCCAACCGAACAACTCTTTCTCATCACCCTCTTCCAGAGCAACCACTTGGTTGTGGAAACGACCCAAGAAACCGTGAACACCCGTTGCGTTGTGACCCTTGAGTACCGAACCGGAGATGACTCGGTTATGGGAACCTTTTAGCTCACCCGCAGTTAGCTGGGCTACATCAGCACCCACCAAGGTGGTGACCAAGCGAGGCTTATCAACCTGAGGACCCGCCAGAGCGATAACTCGCTGGCTGTTCAACTCACCTGTAGTAAACAACTTACCCATGGCAATGACGTCCTGGTAGTTGATGTGCCATACCGAGCGAGATGCGCTGGCTGGCAACAGGTGATGAATGTGAGTACCAGGCAGACCCGCTGGGTGCGGACCATTAAACTTGGTGTGCTGCAGATTTTCGATGCCGCTTACGTCCAAGTTCACGTCCGCAGTATTGAGGTAAACCTTCCCTTCGGTCAGCTTACTCAATACCAACAAGCCGTGATTGAACGCTTCGAAATCGGCTTCAATCACCACCATAGGATCCGCCGCCAGCGGATTGGTGTCGATAGCCGTAACGAAGATCCCCGCAGGAGCCGCATCAATTGCAGGGCTCTTGCTAAATGGACGCGTGCGCAAAGCAGTCCATAAGCCGGAATCAACCAAGTTGCTGACAACCTGATCTCGGCCAAGGTTTTTTAGCTCATCACTGGAATAGTGGGGGAACTGGATGCTGTCATCGCCCTGCACGTCGATAACGACGGATTGCAGAACACGTTTAGCACCACGATTCACGGCGGAAACAGTACCACTCACGGGAGCGGTAAACTTCACACCAGGGTTCTTCTTATCTTCAAATAAGAGCTGGCCACGTTTTACCGTCTCGCCTTCTTTGATATGCATGGTAGGACGCATACCAACGTACTCTTCTCCTAGGAGCGCGACACGGGAAACCTTTGGTCCCTCGTGAATTTTCTGCTCCGGCCTGCCCTCAATGGGAAGGTCCAATCCTTTCTTTATTGTAATCATACTCTTTGCACTACTGTCTGGGGACTACGTTCTCTCCGTCAAACCACTAAGATTCAGACGAAAGAGTAGGAGTTCTTGTTGACGTCGTTCGCAATTAACCAACTAGACATGAACCGCCGCATATAAATGACTTGTAGTGAGATCCATGTCACGTTGACTCGTGGCGAATGATACCTCAATCACACTTCAACTGCTACGAAAATCCATCAATAATGGATTCAGTGCTATGGTGCCGACTATTTTTCTTAAAAAAACAACATAAATATGTGAAAAGTCAGTGAAATAGGCTTCGAGTAATCTTCACTAAACTATTGAAGTCACCGCTTATTTCAATGACTTATGGGTGTTTTTTGATCGGTTCGCCTTGCACGAACTTGGTTTGATACCCAGTTTCCAGTACAGTCGGCAATCAGCCTTGGAACATAAAATATACAAGCAATAGGGACAAAAAAGGTGCACAGCCAAGATAATTACAAAGATAACGATCTAAGGGAGGTCAAGCAGCTGGGGTTATGGGCCTCAATTGCAGGACTGGGATACATTTTCTGGCTAGTCGGCGGCATGGAGATCGTCGAACGTTTGGCCTACTACGGCGTTAAAGCCACCGCGGGCATCTACGCCAGCGACCCGGTGTCCAAAGGGGGCCTGGGGATCAGCATGACCGATTACGGTATCATCATGTTCATCTTCGCCCTGACCCAAACCACAGTGCCCATCGTTACCGGTGGCCTGTCGGATCGATTGGGTTATAAAGAGACCATTGCTCTCTCTACCGTGATTAAGATCGCCGCCTATCTGATTATGGCGTTCTTCCCCACCTTCTTAGGCTTTACCCTTGGCGCCATGACGCTGGCCTTCGGTACCGGTATCTTCAAACCGGGTATTCAAGGCACCATGGTGAAAGCGGTGCCACGAGAGTCCAGCACCATGGCATGGGGCATCTTCTATCAGCTAGTTAACATCGGTGGCTTCTTGGGGCCTCTGGTCGCGGTACAGTTACGCCAGCTGTCTTGGGATCACCTATTCTTTGCCTGCGCGGCCATCATCTCGTTGAACTTCCTGTTCCTGCTGATGTACACCGAGCCAGATAAAGAGGAGCGTCTTGCCCGCAAGCAAGCGGTCAAAGAGGGAAAAATTGAACAACAAGCGCTGTGGCGCGAGTCCATTCGTGAAATCAAAAAACCGCTGGTATTGGGCTACATGTTTGCCTTCTCTGGCTTCTGGTTCATGTTCAATGCCATGTTTGACGTACTGCCAGTGCACATCAAAGAGTGGGTCGACACCAGCATCATCGTTACCGACATCTTCGGCCCCGGCGGCACCCAAAACCCATTTTTGATTGGCCTGATGGGGCTGAATCACGAGGGCACCCGGGTGATGCCGGACTTCATGATGAGCATCAACTCAGTGATGATCGCCACCTGCTGTTTCCTGGTGGCTGCCGCCACCGCCAAATATCGCATCATGAGCTCAATGCTGGCTGGAGCCATCTTCTGTACCGCAGCCATGCTATTGGTGGGCTTCACCCCTGGTGCTTGGTTTATGATCGTCGCCATCGTGGTGTTCAGCTTAGGTGAGATGCTCCTAAGCCCGAAAAAGGGCGAGTTCATGGGTAACATCGCCCCAAGTGACAAAAAAGCCATGTATCTTGGCTTTGTCATGTTACCTCAAGGCATCGGCTGGACACTGGAAGGCTTCATCGCTCCGTGGCTATACGATATGTTCGCCTCCAAAGATCGCTTCTCTCGCGAATACCTGTCGCAACTGGGTATGGATGGTGACGCCGTTGCCGCCATTCCTCAAGGGGAAGCCTTCGACCGCTTGATGGCCTTTACCGGTGATAGCGCCAGCGCGCTAACCCAGACCCTCTACAATGCTAACAACATCGGCATGGCCTGGTACATCATCGCCACCGTCGGTGCCATCTCCGCTGTAGGTATCTACATCTACGCCAAGATGGTGTTCCGCATTCAAAAAGCGGCCAACTAATACGCCCCGCTAAGTATCAACAGGGAGCTGCGGCTCCCTGTTTTTGTTCTTACTCACTCAATACTCAGCTCTCGTTCGCAGCACAATCGCACCAATGAACATAACTCATTGTCTGGTATCGACTTTAGTCATCGCCCGCTGCCTACCACTAAATGAGAAAAGAACTCACTTGTGACACAAAATCATCATTTAATTGTCATCTAAGCCATCTACCGTGTGCCCTTCTCCTACACGCGAACGGGGGATGGACCCACGTTCGCTCTAATAAAAGCTATGGATATGATGAAGTTAAATATTGTTGCTGCTGCCATTGGTGTCACTCTGCTTGCTGGGTGTAACGACGACACCAACACCGTAATTGAAACCGTTGAGGTGATCGTGGAGCCCACTCCTGTTACCTCTGTAAAGAACGTCATTCTGATGATCGGTGACGGCATGGGTGCCCAGCAGGTAGGTCTGCTTGAAGAGTATGCTCGCCGTGCGCCCAACTCCATCTATAACGAACAGGGCAACACCACTGCTCTAACCAAATTGGGCATGGCAGGCGATCTGGGTCTGTCATTGAATGCACCAGCAGGCGCCAATGGCAGCCTAGTGGTTGACTCCGCTTGCTCGGCGACTCAGCTGGCAACTGGCATGGCCGCTGGCTCAGAGATGATTGGCCTAGACGACCAGGGCAACATCGTTGCCACCATTTTGGAGAAAGCCAAAGCCGCAGGTAAAGCGACCGGTCTGGTATCAGACACTCGCATTACCCACGCCACACCAGCGGCGTTTGCGTCCCACCAGCCTCACCGCTCTTTGGAAGCCGAGATTGCCGCTGAGCTAATCAGCTCCGGTAATGTGGACGTAATGCTCTCAGGTGGTGCTCGGGTTTTCTTGCCTAGCGACATTAAAGACAACGCCGCCCAACAAGCCTTGATGGCTGAGCTGGGTGCACCGAGTTCCGTTTACAAAAAATCCAAGCGTAAAGACGAACGCAACCTGTTTATCGAAGCCCGTGACGACCACGGCTACAGCCTAGCATTCGATGGCGAGCAGTTGGATAAGCTGGAATCTGACAAGGTGCTGGGACTGTTTGCTAACTCAGGCATGGACGACGGCATCGCCTACAGCGCATGTAAAGCCGACGACAGCTGCACTCAACCATCACTGGCCGAGATGACCCAAAAGGCATTGGACATCCTCTCAGCCGATCCTGATGGTTTCTTCCTGATGATTGAAGGCGGTCAAATTGACTGGGCTGGGCACGACAACGACGCCGGTTGGATGCTCCATGAACTGCTGAAGTTCGATGAAGCGGTGGCCGCCGTCTATGAGTGGGTGAAAGAGCGTGACGACACCCTAGTGGTTGTCACTGCCGACCACGAAACCGGCAGCTTTGGCTTCAGTTATTCCCGTAATGACCTGCCAGAGGCGCAGCAGCTTTCCGGCGACGGCATGCAAGGCCGTGATTACAAGCCTAACTTCAACTTCGGCGCCCTGACGATTCTGGATCGCCTCTACGCTCAAACCGGCACCTTCCCAGACATGCGCGCTGAGATTGAAGCCGGTAGCGGTTACGAGAATGCCACCGGCGCCGAGTGGGCCGAAGCAGTGAACAAGTACAGCGACTTTAAGCTAAACGAAAACGAAGCCGCCAGCATCGCCGAGCGTGAAATCAACGACTACTACGTTGAAGGCCACAGCTATCTGTCAGCCACCGAATTCCCGAAGATCAACGACTTCAAAGAGTTCTACGTGTATGGGGATGAGATCCACAGTGACCTTATCGGCCGCGCGCTAGCCAAGTACCAGAACGTCGTATGGGGAACCGGCACCCACACCGCCGCACCAGTACCGGTTTATGCCTTTGGTCCCAAAGGTGTCACCAGTGGCTTCTCTCAGATGCAGCACCACGTGGATCTGGGTCAGAAGATGATGGCGGCGCTGCTGCCTGAGTAACGCGGCGGCTCTCGCAACAACCAACAGGTCATTACTGCAGCCACACAGAGCAAATACGCACTCAACTGGCTGAAATCAAAAAAGGCACCCTAAGGTGCCTTTTTCTATCAAGCTTGCTGTTACAGCTTAGAGAGCTGCTCATCACTCAAGGTGATGTCGCTGTTTTTGTTAACGCCAACGCCGCGCTTAATAATGTCACTGGCGATCGACTTCGCTTGATCCAGCGAATGCATCTCGTAGGTGCCGCACTGGTACTCATTTAGCTCAGGAATTTGCTCCTGAGTTTCTACCGCCAACACGTCGTTCATGCTGGCCAGCCAGGCATCTGCCACCTGCTGCTCGGAGGGGGTGCCAATCAGGCTCATGTAGAAGCCGGTGCGACAGCCCATGGGCGAGATGTCGATGATCTCCTGCTCGCCGCTATTGAGATGGTCTCGCATAAAGCCTGCAAACAGATGCTCTAAAGTATGGATGCCACGCTCAGACAGAATCTCGGCGTTCGGCAGGCAGAAACGCAGGTCAAACACGGTGATGGTGTCGCCTTTTGGGGTCGCCATGGTTTTCGCCACCCGCACCGCAGGAGCCTGCATGCGGGTGTGGTCAACGGTAAAACTGTCCAGTAGTGGCATAACTCAGTTCCTTTTAAACGTCTTTACAGCTAAACATCTATACGGCTAAACCATACGGTGATGTTGCCCTAAGGTCAATCATTACCCTGTGGACGCCGTGCTTCGAGGTAAGCCTCTTCGCTGATTTTATGGTAACGCTCAACCCCTTTGGCGAACTCGGTGTAGCTGTCGTACACCTTCTGCATCATGGGATCTTTGGCAGATTGCTCGGCGATTAACTGCTCGGATACCCGCTTAAGTTCCACCAGCAGATCCTGAGGGAAACGGCGCAGCTTAACCCCATGCTCCTCCTCTAAGGCCCGCAGCGCTTCGATATTACGCATGGTGTATTCATCGAGCATGTCTTGATTGACCACCTGAGACGCACTCACCACAATGGCTTGCAGATCCTTTGGCAGGGCATCGAAAGCTTGCTGGTTCACCAGAAACTCCATCGACGAGCCCGGCTCATGCCAGCCTGGATAGTAGTAGTACTGTGCCGCCTTATGTAGCCCAAACGCCAGATCGTTATAGGGCCCTACCCACTCGGTGGCATCGATGGCTCCCGTTTGCAGCGCCGTAAACAGCTCCCGCCCCGGAAGCGTCACCGGTGCGCCCCCAAGGCGAGCTAATACTTCGCCACCTAATCCGGGCAGGCGCATCTTCAACCCTTTAAAGTCCTCAACCGAGTTGATCTCTTTATTGAACCAACCGCCCATCTGCACTCCGGTGTTGCCCCCAGCCAAAGGCTTTATCCCAAAGGGTGCATACACCTCATGCCACAGCGCCATTCCGCCGCCATAACGCAGCCAGCCATTCATCTCCTGAGCATTCATACCAAAGGGGATGGAGGTAAAAAATTGCGCTGCTGGGGTTTTGCCTTTCCAATAGTAGGCTGCGCTGTGCCCCATTTCGGCGGTGCCTTGGCTTACCGCATCGAACACCTCAAAGGCGGGCACCAGATCGCCAGCGCCATACACCGTAACCGTCAGGCGACCATTGGACATCTGGTTGACCCGCTCGGCAAAGCGCTCCGGCGCCATACCAAGGCCGGGGAAATTTTTAGGCCACGAGGTGACTAACTTCCATTGATAACGCTGGGCAGGTTGCGCCTCCGCGCCACCGCTTTGTGCTTGCTCTGCGCCGCAACCCGCTAACAGCAGCAGCGACAGCCAAATCCATACTCTCATTGTCGTTCTCCCTAATTCGGCAATGATTGCCTTGATTAACCATAGATCTTATTGGGTAGCCAGGTGGCAAGCTCTGGCCAAAATGCCAGTGCCAACATCATCAAAAGTTGGATGACGATGAAAGGCACCACCCCTTTGTAGAGTGCACCGCTGGTTAGCCCCTTAGGCGCCACGCCCCGCAGATAGAACAAGGCAAAACCAAACGGTGGCGTCAAAAATGAAGTTTGTAGGTTCAGCGCCAGCATCACCCCAAGCCAAACGGGGTCTAGCCCCATCATTAGCAAACTGGGGGCAACAATAGGCACCACCACGAAGGTGATCTCGATAAAATCCAGAATGAAGCCCAGTAGAAACACCAACAACATCACCGCTAAAGTGGCACCAATGACCCCGCCGGGCAGGCCACTTAACAACTCATGAATCAGGGTTTCGCCCCCCAAGCCCCGAAACACCAGTGAAAACAGTGACGCACCAATTAGGATCATGAATACCATGGCGGTGATTCGAACCGTCTCTTTAAGGGCACCGGAAAGCTCGGCTCGATTTAGGCGGCTTTTACCTAGTGCCAACATCAGTGCACCAAAGGCGCCTACGGCGGCGGCTTCCGTCGGCGTGGCGACCCCAAACAAAATGGAACCCAGCACCAAGGCAATCAACAGCAATGGTGGCAGCAGCGCCATCAACAACTTCGGCAGTAAAGAAGCCTGCCAAGGCTGGTCGGTAAGAGGGGCAAAAGAATCGGGCTTACGCCAGGAAAGCCAAAGGGTGTAGAGGATGTAAGCGCCCACCAACATCAGGCCGGGTACAATGGCTCCGGCAAATAGATCGCCAACAGACACGGTTTCTGGGCTGAAAATGCCAGACTTTAACTGCGCCTGCTGAAACGCCGATGACAGCACGTCGCCCAGCAATACAAGGGCGATGGAGGGTGGAATAATCTGCCCCAAAGTGCCTGTGGCGCAGATGGCTCCGGCACTGAAGCTGGGATCATAACCTCGGCGCAGCATCACCGGCAGCGACATCAAGCCCATGGTCACCACCGTAGCCCCAACAATGCCGGTACTGGCCGCCAGCAGCGCTCCCACTAACATCACCGAGATGGCCATGCCCGCTCGCACTCGACCAAAAAGCTGCGCCATGGCACCAAGCAGCTCTTCCGCTAGCTTGGAGCGCTCTAGAATCACCCCCATCAACACAAACAGTGGCACCGCCATTAAGGTTTGGTTGCTAACAATGCCATAGAGCCGATTGGGCAGCGCGGTCACAAAGGCCCAATCAAATACCCCAAATAAGCTGCCGATTAGGGCAAACCACAGTGCCGTACCTGCCAACGCAAAGGCCACCGGAATGCCGGTCATCAGCACCAAGCAAACCACCAAAAACAGAAGCAGCGCCATTATTGAGCTCCTTCTGGTACTTTGTTGGTTCGAATAGTGCGCCAGTTTCTGCCCAGCTCAACCAGCGCCTGCAATCCAAGGGTAAGCGCCAACGCCAATAACAGCGTTTTGTGTAGGTACACCAGCGGCAAACCGCCCGCCTCCGCCGAGCCTTCCCAGCGGCTCCAGGAGTTCAGCACGTAGTTCCAGCTTAGAGTGACGATCACCACCACCGACGGCAGCACAAATCCCAATAGGCCAACCAGATCCACCCAAGCCTTTCGCCGCTTGCTAAAGCGGCGGTAGAAGATGTCTACCCGAACATGGCCTTGCTGCTTTAGGGTATAAGCGGCACCTAAGGTAACTGCCGCACCATGCAGGTAGAGCACCGTCTCCTGCAGGGCAATGGACCCAATGCCAAAACCGTAGCGTAGCCCTACCACCACCACAGCCAGTATCATCATCAGTAGGGTTAGCACCCCACATAGCTGTCCCAAACGTTCAGAAAAGGCGTCGCCCCACTCCATCCATTTTTGCACGCCGCGTCCTCTTCACTTCGTCCATGTTGCTTTAATGACCAAATTAACCTTTTGCTAACAAAAGGTGCAAGCCATTGGTTTTGTGAGCCATACCAATGCAATTAAGGAGCTGTTCAACTTAGTGCGCCGAGTAAATTGTCTCAATCTAGACGCTCAATGCCGTTGCTAGTGGCTCTAACAACAAATTGAGCAACGAAGAGTGAGGCAATTTAAACAAGTAATAATGACTAGATCTTTAGTTGAATTGGTATCTATTTGAGGCAACAAAAAGCCGCTCACTATGGAGCGGCTTAAGATAGCGGCGGTTACTGCGCGGAGTCAGCACCCTTAGGACAGTGAACCAGTACAGCCTGGGGTTTTCGGTGCGGCTTGCTGTTCGCTCCACTCCGCTTCGGTATAGGTGTGCAGTGCCAGAGCGTGCAGGCCGGCATCAAACTGGCTTTGCAGCAGACCGTTAATGATGCGGTGGCGTGCCAGTAGGCGTTTGCCTTCAAATTCATCAGACACCACGATCACCTTAAAGTGAGTCTCTGCATCCTTTGGGGTGCGATGCATGTGACTTTCGTTGATCACCTCAAGATGGGTTGGCGATAGGGCCTCGGTGACGAGGGTTTGGATCTGATTCTGTACGGACATGGAAGCTCTCCTTGTTCACTCCTCTAGCATGTGGGGGTTATACCCTAAAGCCCGCCTTAAGCTCAAACCGAGTAAACCGATTGCTAGCATTACTGGAAACGCAGCAGCCACATTTCGCCCGACAGCGAAGTATTGAGTTTTCCAAGGACTATAGTAGCCGCCACACCCGAACAATCTTGATAGAGGAAAAAATGATCGCCGTACTATTTGAAGCATCCGCGGTTGAAGGTAAGCAAGACCGTTACTTCCAGCTAGCCGAGCAGCTAAAGCCCCTGCTTAGTGACATCGATGGTTTTATCTCCATTGAGCGTTTTCGAAGCACCACCAATCCCAACAAGTTCATCTCACTGTCGTGGTGGCAGCATGAAACGGCCATCAAACAGTGGAAGCAAAATGTTCATCATAAGCTGGCTCAAGAAGAGGGCAAATCCGCTATCTTTTCCAGATATAAGATCAACGTTCTCACCTCAAGCCGAGAGTATCGCTCTCAGTAACTTCAGAGCCGATAACAATGCCTAAGGCCAATTGAACCTCCAACGGGTTCACTATACATTGGCCGCTATTGTCACCATCAACTAAGCGATTCAGATTTGAGCAAGCACAACACCTCCACAGAGCCTGGCGATTACAATCAAGAGACCGAGATGGCGGCATTGGCTGCGGCCATGTCAGATGCCTCTCGAATGAAGATTCTCTGCGCCCTAATGGATGGACGAGCTTGGACGGCCACCGAACTCAGTGCGGTGGCCGAGATTGCCCCATCAACCACCAGTGCTCACCTGTCTCGGCTAGTAAAGGCCAAGCTGGTGACCTGCTTATCACAGGGCCGACATCGATATTTCAAGCTGCATAACAGCCACATTGCAGGGCTGCTTGAAACCTTGATGGGCGTGACATTTCAGGCCAGCAACCCATCTCGCTCAAGGGTGCCAACGGACCTATTAAATGCAAGAACCTGTTACGACCACCTGGCGGGAGAAGTTGCCGTAAAGCTGTATGACTCATTAGTCATTCATGACTGGCTGAAACAGGATGGCAGCGACCTTACTGCTCAAGGTAAAGAGAAGCTGCTGCAACTGGGCATTCAAATTAACCCTAAGACCAAGCGCAAGAAGTGTTGCCCATGCTTGGACTGGAGCGAGCGCAAATTCCATGTTGGCGGCCATTTAGGAGCGGCGTTGCTCATCTTCTTTGAGGAACGTAACTGGGTTGAGCGAGTGATTGGCTATCGAGAGGTCACAATAACCCCCAAAGGCCAAGCTGAGCTCAAGCGGCATTTTCTTATTTAGAGTTAAGTCAATCAGAGCACTTCCGACACTTATTTAAGACAAAACCTTATAAATAAAAGAAAATTGATAAAATATGTTAAATGAAACTTCTACAACTTACTTCTATCTACAATTCCATACGCAACAGCTTTCGCGATTAAATGACTTCGATTTGAGGCATTAAGCAAAACCTTAGCATTATCCAAATGATAATCAACACCACGTCTGCTTAAAAATAATCGCTCAGCAACTTGGGCTGTTGTTAAACCTTCAGACAATAATTGTAGTACTTTACAACAGACTGGAGATATCACATTTAAATTACGCCAAGGATTTAGCTTGAGTGAGTAAGCAGAATAGAAAAGACTATGATATTTATTCAATAATAATATTAGTTTTTCTTTCTGAGATGCTAGCTGCTCATACAACCCACTTGAACTACTATCAGAATATAAAACAAAAACACCCATGCAGTGATTATCTGGATCAGGAAACTGATAATAAACAGCTGAATTTATATCTCTATCCTTGAACCTTTGAACAGCTTTAACAAATCTAGCAGGCTTATCCTTTTCTATAGGAAAATACAAGTCCCCCAGAGCAGAGCACAAAAACTCAGGATTTTTGGAAAAGCAGTTACGAATAATATCCGCTATTAATGATGTAAACACCTCATTACCTGAAGAAATGTAATACATCTTCAATGCTTGATTTGATGTAGTATCAAAGTAGCTGAAACTTTTTGACTGCTTACGTGATGCTCCAGAAACAAGCCTCTTCTCAAGAAAGTGAACAGTGTAAATAAAATGTGTTATTCCAAATTCAGACAATAAACCTTGTAACTCTTCGGATTCCACAAGAGGCAGTCTGAGTTTTTTATAGTCTTCAATGTAATCCACAATCATTCAACTCCAACATGGGTCAAGATTTTCGACCAACAATTAGTTACGAGTATAATCCACCAATACTTGAAACACCACTACCAAAGCGACGATCGCATGAGAGACATATGCCTAAAAATGTGATTATCATACAAGAAATAAAACCCAATGCTAAATCCCTGCCTTTAGAAGTAAATTTTAAAGGCGAGTCGAACATATTAATAAATAATCACATAAAAATAATAACAAGCCATCAATGCGGCTTGTTATTATTAAAGCTTAATTAAGGCCTAAATATAAGCTATAGACCACCAACCTTCTCTGGGTTGTCATTATAATGACAGCTGACACAGGCATAAGGATCCGGCATAACTTTACTCAATCCGCTTCCTGTTTTCTCAAATGGGTGAGTCGTTTTGTTGGCGGTGTTCGCATCGGCATGACCAGTCATATCCTGATGACATCGATAGCATCCGGCTACCTGATTATGTCCTTTTTTGGCACCATTGTTTCCATGACATTCTGCACACTCTGCTGGTTTAACCTCACCAATATGAGCTGAGGTTTCTGAATCAAAGTTCATATCCGTTTCATTATGGCACATGCCACAATCCGCAACACCTCGACCAAAATGAGTCTCAGGTAAAGGATACTTTGGTTTCAATACATGCTGTCTGGTTAACCGATATGGGTCAGCATCATCTCCAGCAATATTCTTCTGTATTGCATAGTATTTATCGTACATACTTGTATACGCAAAGTAGGCATCGTATGGGCTGGTAAGTTGAGCCATATCGGGCATAATGTGTGTTGCTTGGCCCCCACCAATATTCATATCTGGTCGCTGCTGCCCGACAAGGTAATTCCAACCAAAATTCCAACCATAAAACCCACTACTACCAAGGCCATTAATAGCGTTGATAGCATAAGATTCAACTTTAGCTTTGGTATTTAATGTCGGCCAATATACTAGGCTTCCCGAATACGGTTTATTTCCATTTTCATCAACATAATCTTCTAAAGAAAGAGCAATATCTGAAAAAGTTATCACTCCATCATAGAAATAATCAGGCCGTATATTGTGAGCAGTGACCTCCAAGTTAATAATTTCTTGATCAATATGAGGCCAAACACAATCTTGCCCGCTTATACCACAAGGTATGAACTTTGAATCTTGCAAGTATCCCCAATGAGTTTTTGGTTTACCATTGTCATCTATTTGTGCCAGTGTCACATCATCAGAAAATAACGGATGCAATTCCTTTGAGCCTGGGTTTCCAGGCATGGTTCCCGGATTTCCATAATCATCAACATACCCAATAATATATTGTTGAACCATCCCAAGCTTTTCAGGGTCAACCTTTCTCTCAACCAAACCCAGAATCTGCAGATAATTAAGAATTAACTTTCCATCATTAGCATTCAAACGAGAAACTTCATCGCGTTGATATTGCTTGTAGAAGTCAACCTTAGTTTTATCATAACTGGCAATACCCACACTTAATTCATCTTTAGCCAATACCTGATCGGGTCGATGATGTTCAGTAATCTCTAGGCCCCAAAACCCTTCTTCATGCTCAATACCAGCAGAGTAGTCTTGAGCAAAGAGCCAATTATCTTCTCCATTGATACTATAATCAAAGGTTCGTCGGTCCTCATCCCACTGATACTTGACTTCAAGTTTACAATTCGGCTCTTTCTCCCATCGTTGACACACTTCGTCCTTACGATTCTCTACCACATAAACAAAAATATCAAAAGAAGAAAAATTTCCCGGCTTATAAGTCTTTACATAACTATTCCGTAATGATTCTCCATTATGGTTCTCATCCAGCCACCTTATTACTTCATCTCCACTTACTACGATAGGCTTAGATTTTGGTGGTACCCGTAGCATATCGCCATTATTGGCTTCTTTTGCATTCCAATAAAAATGAACTTGCTTTCCTAACATAGTATGTTGAACCGGAGGACCAAACACATTAGGAAAAGGATTATTTTTATTTGGAAGTTCTGGTTCAGGTTGGCTTACAGTTTGACTGTCATCGCTACCACAGGCAGAAATAAGGCTCACTAACCCAACAATTAGTATTGATCGTAAGGGCTTCATCATTACTCCATATAATAGTTTTGTTTAGTACGTGATCAATAAGAAGGTTACAAGCCCTTCGAAGCCATCTGTGTGTGCAAATGTGCAGTATTATAATTAGTGCTCTGTGTCGTGATCATGATCACGACCTCGTGTGACTAATACAGCATGGACAAACCGCTAAACATCCACCGTTATAATGAAAACAAAAACTCCTTTGATGATTGATTAAATTAAGAAGGCGACACCTTACCGCTCAAGGTAAAGAGAAGCTGCTGCAACTGGGCATTCAAATTAACCCTAAGACCAAGCGCAAGAAGTGTTGCCCATGCCTAGACTGGAGCGAGCGCAAATTCCATGTTGGCGGCCATTTAGGGGCGGCATTGCTCATCTTTTTTGAGGAACGTAACTGGATTGAGCGAGTGGCTGGCTATCGAGAGGTCACAATACCCCCCAAAGGCCAAGCTGAGCTCAAACGGCATTTTCTTATTTAGTGACCCGTCCTGAAATAGGTTTACACATTGGAGACCTATTATGGAAAAGGTAGAGCCCAAGCGACGCAGACGCTCGCAGCGTGATTACC
This sequence comes from Ferrimonas aestuarii, assembly GCF_005116665.1. Classification (GTDB taxonomy): domain Bacteria; phylum Pseudomonadota; class Gammaproteobacteria; order Enterobacterales; family Shewanellaceae; genus Ferrimonas; species Ferrimonas aestuarii. The sequence goes on from NZ_SWCJ01000026.1 coordinate 49,766, forward strand.
CAATGGCCTTTAAATTATCTGTGGTTGAACAGGTAGA
>NZ_SWCJ01000027.1 GCF_005116665.1 Ferrimonas aestuarii
CGCTCGACGCCCAGTAAATCCACCGAAGCTTCAATACTGTCGTTTCCGCTCGACTTGCATGTGTTAGGCCTGCCGCCAGCGTTCAATCTGAGCCATGATCAAACTCTTCAATTAAAAAGTTTTTTGATTCCGAAGAATCGACTCAATGAATTACTGAATTAACTTGTTATAGTCACTCAGTGCAACATTGATATATGAGATATCAATCCTGCGCGAGTGCCCACACAGATTGTCTGATAAATTTTTAAAGAGCGTTGCTTCATTCGAAGCGAGGTGCGTATCTTACGCTTTCCTCATTGTCCGTCAAGCAGAATTTCAAATTATTTTCGAAGTTCTTAACTTGGCGAACACTTAAAGTTTTGAGCCTTTCGAATCAATCTTTAAGCGAGAGCGGCATTTTAGTTATTTAACTTAATAAGTCAAGGACTCTTTTCTCTAAGTTAGCTTACTTGATGTCGCTTTGCTGACCACCGCCATTTCTGGCTGAGAGCGTTTGCCCCGTCAACGAGGAGCGCATTATAGAGATCCGATTCTGGTTCGCAACCCCTAAAACGATCTTTTTTGATCGCTTGCACGGAATATAAACAAAAGCACCCAAATGGGTGCTTTTATCATCTAAATCTGTGGATTTATTCGCTAGGAAGGTATTTCTCTACTAACTCTTGTACTTTTGCGTTATCCCAATCAACAACACTACGCACAAAAGCAACCAGTTCACCCTTGTCATTCAAGATAAAAGTGGCTGGCACTAGATCCGTTGGCAACACTTGGCCCACTGCATTCGTAGTGTCATACCAAGTACTGAACTCAGGCAATCCCAAATCTTTTAAGAAAGGCACAACGATGCTTGGGTCACGATCAATGGCGACAGGCAGAACGATGGCGCCTTGAGATTCCAACTTATCACGGAATCGAGCCAGGGACGGCAGTTCATGCACACATGGTGGACACCAGGTCGCCCATAGATTCAGAACGACCAACTTGCCTTGGTACTTCTCAATGCTAAATGGGTTGCCATCAACATCGGTAATCTCGAAAGCATCAAGCTCTTGGGGGAATGTGAGTTCCACAAAGCGCTCAATCGCTGGATCGGAACCGGCTTTATTCATTCCTGGATACGCAAAGGCGTTGCTCGAAAGCAACGCCAATACCAGGATCATCATACTACGCATGAAGTTAATCCCGTTCCTCTTTCAGCATCTTAGCCAAGCGTTCACGGTCTGCATCACTCATTTGAGGCGCAGCCGCTTTTGAAGTTTGGCGCTGTTTGCGAACGAAGATCAACCCGATACCAATACCTAATACAGCGAAGGCTACAGGTCCTAGCCACAACACCAAAGTACGGTTATCAAACGCTGGACGGTAACGAACAAAGTCACCATAGCGATCGGTCATGAACTTAACGATCTCTTCGTCTGACTTACCTTCGTCCACCATGGTGTAAACCTGAATGCGCAGATCTCTTGCCACTGGGGAGTTGGAATCGATTAGGTTTTGGTTCTGACACTGAGGACAACGAAGCTCGTTGGCCAATTGCAGGCCTCGCTCTTTATTGTCATCATTTTTAAACTCATAGGTGTCAATCGGTGTCGCGTGCAAGCTGAAAGACAGCATGACGAGCGCACATAAAGACACAATGCCTTTAGCGAATGCCTTCATTATGCACCTCCTTTCGCAGCTTGAGCTTCTTTTCGCAGATCAGAGATAAGCGGCATGAAAGTATCCGCCCAGTTCTGAGGACCCAGAACACCAGCAAAACGGTAACGGATCACACCTTTATGATCGACAACAAAAGTCTCAGGTGCACCATACACACCCAGATCCAAACCTAACTTTCCGTTCGGATCGTAAATGTTCTTGGTGTATGGGTCGCCACTTTTCGCTAGGTAGCGCAGTGCCGGACCGCGCTCGTCACGATAGTTGATGCCATAAATAGGAACGTCACCTTTGGCGCGAAGACGGTTTAAGAACGGGTGCTCGTATTTACAAGACGGACACCACGTCGCCCAAACGTTCAGCAGGTACACTTCGCCCTCAAGATCCTTATTGGTGATCTTGAGCTGAGCGTCTTCCAAGGTCTCCAGCGCGAACGCTGGGACCGGCTTGCCTTCTAAGGCTGAATCAAGCTCTTTGGGGTTGAGAAACAACCCCTTGTAGAGAAACACTGCCATGCCGATAAAGATCAGCAGCGGCAAAAATAGTAATGCGCGTTTCATCGTTACCCTCTTACGCGGCCGCTGGCTGCGCAGATTTGGCGTCAGCGGTCTTGCGACTGCGAGCACGCTTATCTGTTGCGGCCAAGGTACCACCGATCATCATTAACAGACCACCAATCCAAATCCAGCGCACGAATGGCTTATAGTTCAAGCGCACGGCGTAATCTTTGGAGTCCAGTGGGTCACCCATTGTAACGTACAAGTCACGGAAGAAGCCCCAATCGATACCCGCTTCGGTCATGTCCATAGTACGAACATTGTACTTACGACGATCTGGGTACAGGGTAGTTACTTCCTCACCATCTTTGGTGACGACAATTCGAGCCTGCTCAGCCGTGTAGTTAGGTCCCTGCACCATACGAGTATCTTTGTAGGTGAAGGTGTAACCCGCCAATTCGTGTGCTCGGCCAGGGCCCATACGCACGGATTTCTCTTCAGCATAGTGAGACACCACCGCACCACCGATGATCGCCATGGCGATACCGAAGTGAGCAATCTGCATGCCCCAATAACTGCGACTGAAGCGTTTAGTGGAGTAACCGCCCTGAGGCTCTTTGGCTTTCTTGAAGATATCAATCACCAGAGTTAGGGAGATCCAAGATGCAGTGGCGACTGCAGCTGACACCCACAGGTTCATTTCGCCCTTAACGATGAATGGAACCGCTAGGCCCAATACCAGAGCAATAACCGCAGGGATCATCAACTGACGCAATTCACTGTCTTTCGCTTTTTTCCAGCGAATGAACGGCCCGATGCCCATCAAGACGAACATCACCAAGACAATAGGGTTAAACACGGTGTTGAAGTACGGAGGACCTACGGAGATCTTACCTAAGCCAAGGGCGTCGCCCAGCAGTGGGTATAGCGTACCTAGCAATACCGAGCCGGTTGCTACTACCAGCAACACGTTACAGCCCAGCATCATGGTCTCTTTGGACATTAACTCAAATTTAGCCGGGCTCGCGAACTCTGTGGCGCGAACCGCAAACAGGGTCAACGACCCGCCAATGGCCAAGCCGAGTAAGCCTAGAATCGCCATACCTCGAGTTGGGTCAGCCGCGAATGAGTGTACAGAGGTCAGCACACCAGAGCGAACCAAGAAGGTGCCCAGCAAACTCAAAGAGAAGGTGAAGATGGCCAGTAGGATGGTCCAGTTACGGAAGGTACCGCGCTTCTCGGTCACAATCAGCGAGTGCACCAAAGCAGTCCCCACCAGCCAAGGCATGAAGGACGCGTTCTCTACTGGGTCCCAGAACCACCAGCCGCCCCAGCCTAGCTCGTAGTACGCCCACCAAGAGCCCAGTGCGATACCACCGGTCAGGAATACCCAAGCAGCCAGGGTCCAAGGACGAGACCAGCGGGCCCATGCGGAGTCAAGACGACCGCTCATCAGGGCAGCAATCGCAAATGCGAACGCTACAGAGAAGCCAACATAGCCTAGGTACAGCATTGGTGGGTGGAAAATCAGACCCACGTCTTGCAGCATCGGGTTCAAGTCACGACCTTCCATCGGCACGTTCGGCAGAATACGCTCGAACGGGCTAGAGGTCAGCAACATAAACAGGCTGAAGCCTAAAGTAATCATGCCCATTACCGCCAATACGCGAGCGGTAAAGTCATCATCCAGATTACGGCTAAACAGAGCAACCGCAGCAGCCCACACAGCCATGGAGAACACCCAGAATAACAGGGAGCCTTCGTGACCACCCCAGATGGCGGCGATCTTAAATTCTGTTGGCAGGTGACTGTTGGAGTTTGACGCCACATACATCACCGAAAAATCGTCGGTTACGAATGCGTAGCCAAGACAGATGACAGAAAGTGCCATAAACACAAACATGCCATAAGCCAGCGGTCGAGAGTAACTCACCAAAAACGCATCGCGTTTTGCCACCCCGATTAGGGGGACGATCGACATAATGGCAGCGAAAGCCATGCCGATGATGAGTGCATAATGTCCTAGTTCCGGAACCATGAAGTACCTCTGTGAGGAAATAAAGTCTGCGTCCCGATGTCGGCTCTCCGGCCGATATCGAATAAAGCTCATTGACGCCATTTTAAGCAGAGAACGGCGTTTTGTCTGCTTAAAATAGTGCTGAAAACGATATAGCTCACACCCACGCGTTATTACGCATGCCCTGACGGTGCCCAGCCTTGGAGCGCCGATCTTACAAAAAGTTGCCTATGATTTGGGTTTTTAAATTTAATATGTGACCCTGACCCCAAATGCAGTGGCTTTCCAATTGAACACGACAGTGACACTAGCCAATGAACGTCGTTGTCGTATAATCCTTCTGCAATTTCAAGCTGGTGTGCCGCCTCCCCTGACCGCGATTCACGCCATAACCGTTACCTAAGAGAACATATTTAGAAGCAGCTATGACAACATTTTGGATCGGAATCGCGGGCTTAACCGTACTGGCCTTACTGTTGGTTTGGATCCCCTTTTTCAGAAGTGGCAAAAAGGGAGCCGAACAGGCAGAACTACGCAAACAAACCAACGTAAAGCTGTTCAACGAACGACTTGGGGAGTTTGAAGAGGACCTGAAAGAGGGTCGCATCAGTAATGAAGAGTTTGACACTCTGAAGCAGGAGCTTGAGCTTAACCTGCTGCAAGACGTGAGCACAGCCTCAGAAGCTGAATCCCAATTCCAGCGCAGCGCCCTGTGGCCAGTGCTGATCAGCGTCGCCATTGTGACCATGTCCGCCTACTTCTATGTGGACTTAGGGCGCATGAGCGATTGGCAAACCGCTCGCCAAGAAAGCCCTCAAGACAGCAACCCACATCAGGGGATGACGCCAGAGCAGATGCAACAGATGCGCATCGCGCAGCTTGAAAAGGCGGTCATGGCAGAGCCTGAAAACAGCCAAGCTTGGTTTACTCTGGGTCACGCTTACATGTCTGGAGGTCAATACCCACAGGCGATTGCAGCCTTTGATACGGTAATGGATCTGGTTGGCGAGCATGCTGAGCTGCTTGGCCCTAAAGCGACTGCGATGTACTACATGGCGGGCGAAAAGATCACCCCAGAAATTCAGAAAATTATCGACCAGGCTCTGGAAAGCGACTTCAAAGATCCTTCCACTCGCCTGCTTCTGGGCATGAATGCCTTCTTTAGCTCAGATTACGAAGACGCCATTCGTCACTGGGAAATTTTGTTGACTAGCCCTCGTGATGACTTCGATCGTCAAGCGATTCAGCAGGCGATTCAACAAGCTAAGAGCTTCCTAGGTACTGATGCAGTAGACAACCCTGAGCTAAACAAAGACGTGGAGGCCAAAGCGAAGAGCATCAGCATCACCGTTGAGCTAGACCAAGCGTTGAATGCTGAAGTAGGCGATGCCATGGTTCTGGTAATGGCTCGTCCAGTTAGCGGTGCAGCAATGCCCGTTGCCATCAAGCGCTTTAAAGCCTCACTGCTTCCAAAAGAAGTGGTATTGCGTGACAGTGATGCCATGACGCCAGAAATGGTGCTGAGCCAGCAAGCTGAAGTGAACATCGATGTGGTGATCAACTTTGACAGCAACCCTGCTCCGACTGCCGGCGACCTGCTTGGCCAAGCCAAAGGCGTGAAGCTAGGCAGTGACACCACCATCATTATCGATACCAAGGTTCAGTAAAACCGCAGTATCAGATACAAAAAGACCCGCATGATGCGGGTCTTTTTTTATTCGGTGCTTGGCGATTACTTGCCAGACATGTACTCGATTGCTGCCTTGTAATCTTCGTCGGAGCAATCCATGCACATACCACCAGGAGGCATCGCATTCAGGCCAGTTTTAACGCTCTCTACCAGTTTATCAATACCTTTAGCCATGCGAGGTTCCCAGGCTGCGGCATCCTTCAGTTTAGGAGCACCAGCCACACCCGCGGCATGACATACTTGGCAGGCTTTGGTGTACACAGCTTCACCGTCTTGAGCCATAACATTGGTAGCAGAAGCCAACATAGCTACTGCAGCAAAAGCAATCATCTTTTTCATGCTACTTGGTTCCATTTTCATTGAATTTTTATTCGCCTGACTGCGTTCCAACCTATGTCAAGCGAAGCTAAAAATAACACATTCATCACAGCCAATCATTCTTTTTTGATATTAATCACCTTCCTAATCGAAAATCTGCAACTTATTGCAGCCTGTTGTAGTCCTAATATAGTGAAGACTATGTGGGTCACAGAACCAAACTTTGACGCCCTAACACAAAGTGAAAAGTCTTCATAATGGGAGCCATACCCAATTAACCCAGTAGGGGTATGGTAGAATCCCCTTCACCTAATTTAGACGCGATTAAAGTAGAGCATGCAGGAAAGCGAATTATTGCTTCGAGCTGAAGAACTCACGTGTATCCGCGAAGAGCGGATCCTCTTCGACGGCTTGAGTTTCGATGTCAAAAGTGGCGACATCATCCAAATCGAAGGCCCAAATGGTGCAGGAAAGACCAGCCTACTCCGGATCCTCGCGGGTCTCTCTCGCCCCTATGCCGGCGATGTGCTGTTCAAAGGACAGCCCACCTCTGAGGTACGAGACGATTTTCATGCGGCCCTGCTCTACTTAGGGCACCTTCCCGGTGTAAAAAGCGAACTGACTGCGGAAGAAAATCTGAGTTTTAATCTGTCCATGTCCGGATACAATGACGTGGATATTCGCAGCACCCTAGCGAAAGTGAACCTCACCGGATTCGAGGAACACCCCGCTGGGCACCTTTCTGCGGGACAGCATCGTCGCATTGCGCTAGCCAGACTGTGGCACAGCGATGCTAAAATTTGGATTTTGGATGAACCGCTTACGGCAATCGATAAAAAGGGTGTCGCAGAGTTGGAACAGTTGTGTTTAGATCACGCGGATCGAGGCGGTTGCGTGATTCTCACCACACACCAGGACCTACAACTTGTGGGCCCAGACCGGCTTAAGAAAGTTCGCCTTGAGTATCAGTTCGATTAAGGAAGCACAATGAACAGAGACGTAAGCTACAGCCGTGCTTTCAATACGGTACTCAAGCGAGACCTGCAGGTGGCCTTCCGCCACCGCAATGACATTTTTAACCCCCTGATGTTCTTCTTCATTGTGGTTAGCTTGTTTCCTTTAGGAATCGGCCCAGAACCTCAGGTACTCAGTCGTATTGCGCCGGGGATCATCTGGGTTGCGGCCTTGCTGTCGGCCATGTTGTCCCTCGAACGATTGTTTAAAACCGATTATGCCGACGGCTCACTGGAGCAAATGATGCTGTCTCCGCAACCGTTGGCCTTGATGGTTCTCGCGAAGGTATTGGCTCACTGGTTGGTGACCGGCGTGCCGCTGATCATCGCCTCGCCGCTGCTAGCCACCCTGCTGCACTTGGAGAGCAACAGCTACAGTGCATTGATCGCCACCTTGAGTCTCGGTACTCCGATTCTGAGCTTGCTCGGTGCCATCGGCGCCGCGCTTACTGTTGGCCTGCGTAAAGGCGGCGTATTGATCAGTTTGCTGATACTACCGTTATATATCCCTGTTCTTATTTTTGCCACCAGCGCCATTGATGCTGCTGGTATGAACTTGCCTTTCAGTGGTCACCTGTCAATACTGGCAGCGTTGTTGATTGGCGCCTTGGTCTTAGCTCCTGTGGCAATTGGAGCATCATTGAGAGTGAGTACTAACTAATATGTGGAAATGGCTTCACCCCTACGCTAACCCTGAGCGAGCCTATAACCTCGCCGGTAAGTTCCTGCCATGGTTTTCAATATTGGCAATTCTGCTGATTGCGACAGGCACCATTATCGGTCTGGGTTTTGCCCCTGTGGATTATCAACAAGGTAACTCCTACCGCATTATTTTCGTTCACGTTCCCGCGGCATCCATGTCGATGTCTGCCTACTTCGCCATGGCAGTTTGTGCCTTCATCGGCTTAGTTTGGCAGATCAAACTTGCTGACATCGCTGCAGCGGCCATTGCGCCTATCGGGGCTACCCTAACCTTTATCGCACTGTTTACCGGTGCCACTTGGGGTAAACCAATGTGGGGCACTTGGTGGGTGTGGGATGCTCGCCTGACCTCCGAACTGGTGCTGCTGTTTTTATACCTTGGCGTGATTGCACTTTATGCCTCTTTTGAGGACAAAGTATTGGCAGCCAAAGCGGCTGGCATCTTGGCCATTGTCGGTTCCATTAACCTGCCAATCATCAAGTACTCCGTTGAATGGTGGAATACCCTGCACCAACCAAACGCCATCACCGTAGGTAAGAGCAACTCCATGCCTGCAGAGATGCTGTTGCCACTACTGTGCAATATCTTTGGCTTTATGATGATGGTCGCTGCGCTAACCACAGTACGTTTCCGCGCTGAAGTATTGGCTCGAAACGCCATGCGCCCTTGGGTAAAAGACATTGTTGCCGCTGAGGAGGCCAAATAATGGACTACCAGTTTCAATTTAGTAGCCTAAGCGACTTCTTCGCCATGGGCGATTACGCATTCTTCGTTTGGTTGGCTTATGGTGTATCCTTCACCGCGCTGGGCATTTTGGTCGCCAGCTGCTTAACTCAACGTAAACGTGTTATTAAACAGATTAGTCAAAAGCAGGCTCGCGAAGCTCGCTTAAAGCAACACAGGAGTAAATCCTCATGAATCCACGTCGTAAAAAACGACTCGTCTTCGCTTCAGCGTTAGTTGGCGGTGTTGCTGCCATCGCATCTTTGCTGCTTTATGCGCTGAACAGCAACCTTGACCTGTTCTACACCGCGACCGAAATCCACATGGGGAAAGAGGACACCGGTATCAAACCTGAGATCGGCCAACGCCTGCGTATCGGTGGCATGGTGGTTCCAGGCAGTGTGAAACGGGATCCAGACAGCCTGAAAGTTGAATTTCAGATTGCCGATACTGGCCCGGCGGTGACCATTCGCTACGATGGCATGCTTCCGGATCTATTCCGAGAAGGCCAAGGCATTGTGGCCCAAGGGCCAATGACTGAATTCGCCGTAATTGACGCCACCGAAGTACTGGCCAAGCACGACGAAAACTACATGCCGCCTGAAGTGGCTGAAGCCATGGGCAAAAAGCATGAAAAGATGAACTACGATACCAAGGCAGAAGGCGCAACTTACTAAGCCCTCAAGCCAATGGTAACGATTCAAGGCCGGCGACTAGTCGGCCTTTTTATTGTCTTTTATCCACTGCAGCAGTTCCGTTGGCAGAGGAAAAACGATGGTAGAGGACTTATCACCTGCGATCTCTGTTAAGGTCTGCAGATACCGCAGTTGTAACGATCCTGATTGTCGCCCTAGGATCTCCGCCGCCTTGGCCAGTTTGTCTGCTGCCTCCTGTTCACCGGTCGCATGAATCACCTTAGCCCTTCGAACCCGCTCGGCCTCTGCCTGCCTTGCTATCGCGCGTACCATGCTTTCATCGAGATCCACATGCTTAATCTCTACATTGGACACCTTGATGCCCCAAACGTCCGTTTGCTTGTCCAAAATTCGCTGAATATCAACATTAAGCACTTCTCGCTGTGACAACATCTCGTCAAGTTCATGTTGGCCTAATACCGACCTAAGTGTGGTTTGAGACAATTGGCTGGTCGCCTCATGATAAGCCTCGACTTGATTGATCGCTTTTTCTGGATCGATAACGCGGTAGTAAACCACCGCGTTCACTCGAACTGAGACATTATCTTTTGAGATCACATCCTGAGTGGGTACGTCCATAACCAACGTACGCAGATCCACCCTAACCATCTGCTGTACGATGGGCACAATGATCACCAGACCAGGGCCCTTAACTCGATAGAACCGGCCTAATAGAAACACTACGCCTCGCTCGTACTCCCGCAATATGCGAAACATGCTGACTAATAGCACCACCACTAACAGCAGCGTGACTATTGGAAAATAGGCAACGAAAGCATCTGGATTCATGAGGTGTCCTCCTTATTCGCCAAAATGAGCACAAGCCCATCCACCCTAACGACCGTTGCACTCATCCCGGTAATGGGCTCGAAGGATTGTGCATGCCAGAGCGCCCCGTCTAGCTCAACCAAACCTTGCTCCCAATAGTGCCGCTCAAGTCGCACTTCAGCACCAACCAGTCGATTCATTCCCGTCACTACGGGGCGCTTACGACTCTTTATCGCTAAGCGGATCACCACAACCATAAATATCAGCGACACCGTCGCCACTGCCGCTACGAGAGGGAATGCCATTTTCAGCTCCGGCAGTTCCGTGTCCATTAAAAGCATTGCGCCAAAACCAAATGCCACCAAGCCCCCAACCCCAAACAGCCCGAAGCTAGGCACCACAGCTTCGGCTATCATCAGCACGACTCCGAGCAGCATCAATGCAGCGCCAGCGATATTGATCGGCAACAAATTCAGCGCGTATAAGCCCAACAGCAATGAAATCCCCCCTAAAATGGCGGGTAAACCCACCCCTGGGCTATAGAATTCGAACACCAACCCATAGAATCCGATCATCAATAACATCAACGCTACATTAGGGTTGGTAAGGGCCTTAAGAAGCCCGTGGCGCCAACCTGGGGTGATATGCTCAATATGAGGGTCGGATAACCGGAGTTCTTCCCCTAAGTGCGTTTGGCCGTCGACATAAGCCAGCAGATCATTTCGATCGTTGACCACGGCATCGATAACGCCGAGCGATAGCGCTTCATTGGCCGCTACACTAGCGCCATCTCTAACCGCCAATTCTGCCCAGTCCCCATTTCGGCCTCTGAGCTCGGCCAGTCCGCGGATGTATGCCACGGCATCATTCACGACCTTGTTACGCATACTCTGTTCGTTAGAAGGTGCCTGTGATTCAGGCTCATTGGGTGCCGAGTTCGATGAAGGGGCAAGTGACACCGGTGTAGCCGCTCCCAGATTGGTTGCCGGAGACATTGCGGCGATATGGCAAGCGTAGAGCAGATAGGTTCCAGCACTGGCTGCACGAGCACCGGATGGGGTTACGAAACAGGCAATAGGAACCGAGCTAGACAGAAGACGCTGAATCATCTCACGCATTGACGTATCGAGACCGCCGGGCGTGTCCAATTCCACGATTAACAGATCCGCATCGACTTCAATACTTCTCGCAATAGATTGAGATAACAGCTCTGCACTGGCTGGGCCGATGACACCGGTAATTGGCACCACCAAAACATGAGCGGTCTCAGGCCTCTCCCCATAACTAAGGGGCGAAATGAATAACAAGGCTAACCACAGAAGTACTTTACCCGACATAGGCACCGCCTAGAGAGCAAACCTATCTAAGTATAGCGAAAGGTGTTTTTGAAGGTATTCGGAGGGGGAAATAAAAAGGCCGGTCTAAGACCGGCCTTTCTTATTACTCTTCAGAAGCGGCTGCTTCTTCAGTAGATGCCTCAGGGCGATCTACTAGCTCGATGTACGCCATAGGGGCGTTATCACCGGCACGGAATCCACACTTAAGAATGCGGGTGTAACCACCAGCACGCTCTTGGTAACGTGGACCCATTTCATTGAATAGCTTGCTAACTACATCGTTGTCACGAGTACGAGCAAACGCCAAACGACGGTTTGCAACGCTGTCAGTCTTAGCAAGTGTAATCAGGGGCTCAACTACGCGACGCAGTTCTTTCGCCTTTGGCACAGTAGTCTTGATGATCTCATGACGTACTAGTGAACATGCCATGTTACGGAACATAGCTTGGCGGTGGCTGCTGTTGCGGTTCAGTTGACGACCACTCTTACGATGGCGCATGACCTTATCCTTTTAACCTAAATCTTGACCAGACCGGATTACATGTTGTCGGCTAGTGAAGCTGGCGGCCAGTTTTCCAACCGCATACCGAGGGACAGACCGCGTGAAGCAAGTACGTCCTTAATCTCAGTAAGAGACTTCTTACCCAGGTTAGGGGTTTTAAGAAGTTCAACTTCAGTACGCTGAACCAGATCGCCAATATAGTGAATGGCTTCTGCTTTCAGACAGTTTGCCGAGCGAACAGTCAATTCCAAGTCATCGACAGGACGCAGCAGAATCGGATCGAATTCTGGCTTCTCTTCTTTCTCTTCTGGCTCGCTTACGTCACGCAGCTCAACAAAGGCATCCAGTTGTTCAGCCAGAATAGTGGCTGAACGGCGGATCGCTTCTTCAGGATCCAAGGTGCCGTTGGTATGCATGTCGATAATCAGCTTGTCCAGGTCAGTACGCTGCTCTACACGCGCCGCTTCAACATTGTAAGCGATGCGTACCACAGGACTGAAGGACGCATCAACCAGAAGACGACCGATAGGACGCTCGTCTTCTTCGGATTGAGCACGAGCGGACGCTGGCACATAGCCGCGACCAGTCTCAACCTTGATGCGCATGCTGATTTCAGCATCATCACCAGTCAGAGTACAGATGAGGTGTTCAGGATTCATGATCTCCACATCACCACTGTGGGTAATGTCACCTGCGGTAACAGGGCCTGAACCAGACTTGCTCAGTGTCAGCGTCACTTCGTCCTTGCCCTCGAGCTTAACCGCCAAACCTTTCAGGTTCAGCAGAATCTCAAGTACATCTTCCTGCACACCTTCTTTGCTGCTGTACTCGTGTAACACGCCGTCGATTTCGACTTCGGTTACTGCACAACCAGGCATAGAAGAGAGCAGAATGCGACGAAGCGCATTACCTAAAGTGTGCCCAAAACCACGCTCAAGTGGCTCCAAAGTCACTTTAGCCCGAGTTGGGTTGACTTGCACGACATCGACAAGACGTGGCTTAAGAAAATCGGTAACGGAACCCTGCATTGTGTCCTCTCTTTACGGTTAAGCCTTACTTAGAGTAAAGCTCGACGATCAGCTGTTCATTGATGTCAGCAGACAGATCGCTACGTTCTGGTAGGCGCTTGAAAGTGCCAGCCATTTTAGCGTTATCTACTTCTACCCAAGTCGGCTTCTCACGTTGTTCTGATAGCTCAAGAGCACCCTTAATACGGGCTTGCTTCTGTGCTTTTTCGCGGATGCTTACTACGTCATCAGCGGAAACAACGAAAGATGGAATGTTAACAACACGGCCATTAACCATGATTGCTTTGTGGCTTACCAGCTGACGTGCTTCAGCGCGAGTAGCACCGAAACCCATGCGGTAAACAACGTTATCCAAACGACTTTCTAGCAGCTGCAACAGGTTTTCACCAGTATTGCCTTTCTTGCTAGCAGCAGTTTTGTAGTAGTTGCGGAATTGCTTTTCCAGGATGCCGTAAATACGACGAACCTTTTGCTTTTCACGCAGCTGCAGACCGTAGTCAGACAGACGAGCTTTACGAGCGCCGTGCTGACCAGGTGCATTATCGATCTTACATTTAGAATCGATTGCTCGTACGCCGCTTTTCAGGAACAGGTCTGTTCCTTCACGACGGCTTAGCTTGAGCTTAGGACCCAAATATCTTGCCATGTTCTTTCTCCAACTATCCCGAAACGAGCGTTATACGCGACGTTTCTTAGGCGGACGACAACCGTTGTGCGGGATTGGAGTCACATCGGTGATGTTGGTGATGCGGAAACCCGCAGCATTCAACGCACGAATGGAAGACTCACGACCCGGACCCGGACCCTTAACTTCAACTTCTAGGTTCTTCAAACCGTACTCTTTGGCCATTTCGGCACAACGCTCAGCAGCAACCTGTGCAGCGAACGGAGTAGATTTACGAGAACCACGGAAGCCGGAGCCGCCTGCGGTAGCCCATGCAAGAGCATTACCTTGGCGATCGGTGATGGTCACGATTGTGTTGTTGAAAGATGCGTGCACGTGGGCCACACCGTCTGCAACCTGCTTACGTACCTTTTTACGGGTACGAGAAGGAGTTTTAGCCATTGCTTATTTCCCCTTACTTCTTGATCGGCTTACGCGGACCCTTACGGGTACGAGCGTTAGTCTTAGTACGTTGACCACGAAGTGGCAGACTACGACGATGACGCAGGCCGCGGTAGCAACCTAGGTCCATCAGACGCTTGATGTTCATAGAGATCTCACGACGCAGGTCACCTTCAACAGTGAACTGACCAACTACGTCACGAACTTTGTCGATGGTAGTTTCGTCTAGATCTTTAATCTTCACATCTTCAGCGATACCGGCCTCAGCGCAGATGGCTTGTGCGCGAGTACGACCGATGCCGAAAATGGCGGTCAGAGCAACAACCGCATGTTTATGCTCAGGAATGTTAATGCCAGCGATACGGGCCACTATAGCACTCCTCAATTCCAGTGAGTCAATTGCGAAAAGCCCGGTAGGATACCCAACAATCGACTAGTTTGCAACAACGTATAGGCTGACCGAGGTCAGCCTAACGCTACGTTTTTGGTTTTCTTACCAGAGAATCTGGTATTAACCTTGACGTTGCTTGTGCTTCGGCTCAGAGCAGATTACACGTACAACGCCGTGACGCTTGATAACTTTGCAGTTACGACACATCTTTTTTACGGACGCACGAACTTTCATTTTGTTACTCCGTCAGAGCGACTTAACGGCTATAACCCTTAAGATTCGCTTTTTTCAGAACAGAATCATATTGATGAGACATCATATGGGTCTGTACTTGAGCTATGAAATCCATGATTACAACAACCATAATCAACAGCGAAGTACCACCGAAGTAGAACTGCACGTTGAGGCCGATCATCATGAATTCCGGAATCAAACAGATAAACGTGATATAGGCAGCACCTGCTAGTGTCAGGCGAGTCATCACTTTATCGATATAACGGGCGGTTTGTTCACCTGGACGATAGCCAGGAATGAACGCTCCAGATTTCTTCAAGTTGTCTGCTGTCTCACGAGGGTTAAACACCAACGCAGTATAGAAGAAACAGAAGAAAACAATTGCTACAGCGTAGATCATCACGTATAGCGGCTGTCCTGGGGACAACACTACCGAGATGTCTGACAACCAACGCAGGCCTTCATTGTTACCAAACCACTGTGCCAGTGTGCCTGGGAACAAGATGATGCTCGATGCGAAGATTGGTGGAATCACACCAGCCATGTTCACTTTTAGTGGTAAGTGAGTGCTTTGCTGCGCGAATACCTGGCGGCCTTGCTGACGCTTGGCGTAGTTTACCACGATTCGGCGCTGACCGCGCTCCATGAATACCACAAAGTAAGTGACGGCAAAGATGATGACTGCCAACACCAGTAGCAACAATACGTGCAATTCACCTTGACGCGCTTGTTCTGCTGTCTGACCAATTGCTGAAGGCAAACCTGCTACGATACCTGCAAAAATCAGGATCGAGATACCGTTACCAATGCCGCGCTCGGTGATCTGCTCACCCAGCCACATCAGGAACATGGTACCAGTAACCAACGAAACCACAGCGGTAAAATAAAACGCTGGGCCCGGGGCCACTACCAAGTTGGACACCATATTTGGTAAGCCAGTGGCAATACCAAACGATTGGAAGGTAGCCAATACCAAAGTCCCGTAACGGGTGTATTGGCTAATCTTACGGCGTCCCGCCTCACCTTCTTTCTTAAGCTCAGCCATAGTTGGGTGAACCACAGTAAGAAGCTGCATGATGATCGATGCCGAAAT
Organism: Ferrimonas aestuarii; assembly: GCF_005116665.1. Taxonomy (GTDB): domain Bacteria; phylum Pseudomonadota; class Gammaproteobacteria; order Enterobacterales; family Shewanellaceae; genus Ferrimonas; species Ferrimonas aestuarii. The sequence goes on from NZ_SWCJ01000027.1 coordinate 15,732, forward strand.
GTACGGCATGATGCCCAATGCAAAGATGGAGGCGCGCTCCAGAGCACCACCGGAGAACATGTTAAACATGCTCACAATAGTACCCTGTTGCTGCTTCATCAGCTCGGCCAGTACAGCGGCGTCAATACCAGGAATTGGCACGAAAGAACCTGCACGGAAGACGATAATTGCGCCCAATACAAACAATAGACGCGCTTTCAGCTCCGAAAGGCCTCCCTTCGCACTATTTAAATCAACACCTGGCTTAGCCATATTGTACTATCCCGTTATTCTTCGATTTTGCCGCCTGCAGCCTCGATGGCTTCACGCGCACCTTTGGTTGCTTTTAGACCTTTAATGGTCACAGGGCGCTCGATTTTACCTGAAAGCACAACTTTCGCAAACTTAATGTTTGCAGAAATGATGTTGGCATCGCGCAGAGTTTCCAGAGAAACTACGTCGCCTTCAACTTTAGTCAGTTCAGACAGACGAATTTCAGAGGTAACCATCGCTTTGCGAGAGGTAAAACCAAACTTTGGCAGACGCTGTTTCATTGGCATTTGACCGCCTTCGAAACCTGGACGTACGCCACCGCCAGAACGGGACTTCTGACCTTTGTGACCACGGCCACCAGTCTTACCCAGACCGGAACCGATACCACGACCTACACGCTTAGCGGCTTTTTTAGCACCTGGTGCAGGAGACAAAGTATTCAGACGCATAGCTTAGTCCTCCACCTTAACCATGTAGTAAACCTTGTTAACCATACCGCGAACAGAAGGAGTATCTTCCAGTTCTACGGTGTGGCCGATTTTGCGCAGACCTAGACCTACCAGAGTTGCCTTATGCTTAGGCAGACGACCGATAGAGCTCTTGATCTGAGTAACCTTGATAGTTTTAGCCATGTCAGATTACCCCAAGATTTCGTCGATGCTTAGGCCACGCTTCGCTGCTACCTGATCAGGAGCGTGCATTGACGTCAAAGCGTCGATGGTTGCACGAACGATGTTGATCGGGTTAGTAGAACCGTATGCCTTAGACAGTACGTTATGTACACCAACAACTTCCAGAACAGCGCGCATTGCACCGCCGGCAATAATACCGGTACCTTCTGAAGCAGGTTGCATGTATACCTTAGAGCCGGAATGACGACCTTTAACAGGGTGCTGCAAGGTACCATTGTGCAGACGCACGGTAACCAGATTGCGGCGAGCCTTTTCCATTGCTTTCTGGATAGCGGCAGGCACTTCACGTGCTTTACCGTAACCGAAACCAACGCGACCGTTGCCATCACCAACCACAGTAAGAGCGGTGAAGCTAAAGATTCGGCCACCCTTTACTACTTTAGAAACACGGTTTACTGCAATCAATTTCTCTTGCAGATCACCGGCTTGCTTTTCAATATTAGCCATGTCCACTCCTAACCTTAGAACTGGAGACCAGCTTCACGGGCAGCATCTGCCAGTGCAGCTACACGGCCGTGATACTTAAAGCCGCTGCGGTCGAAAGACACAATCTTCACACCCTTTTCCAGAGCGCGCTCGGCTACCAGCTTACCAACTGCCTTAGCAGCGTCGGCGTTACCGGTGCTCTTCAGTTCGCCAGCAACTGCTTTTTCAACAGTAGAGGCAGCAACCAGAACCTGAGATTCTGCGTTGATAACTTGAGCGTAGATGTGACGTGGCGTACGGTGCACAACCAGGCGAGTAGCACCTTGTTCTTGCATTTGCTTACGAGCGCGAGTAGCGCGACGTAGACGAGCTGCTTTCTTGTCCATCGTATTACCTTACTTCTTCTTGGCTTCTTTACGACGCACATTTTCGTCAGCGTAGCGAACACCTTTGCCTTTGTAAGGCTCTGGAGCACGGTATGCGCGAATTTCAGCAGCTGTTTGACCAACAGCTTGCTTATCTGCACCGGAAAGAACGATTTCAGTTTGGCTTGGGCATTCTGCTTTAACACCTTCTGGTAGAACGTGTTCTACAGGGTGAGAAAAGCCCAGGGTCAGGTTAACTGCGTTGCCTTTAACGGCCGCGCGGTAACCAACGCCGTTCAGTTGCAGTTTCTTAACGAAACCTTCGCTTACGCCGATTACCATGTTGTTAACTACTGCACGAGCAGTACCAGCTTGAGCGTTAGCTTTAGCGATACCTTCGCGAGGAGCGAATTTCAGCTCGTTCTCTTCTTTAACAACTTCAACAGCAGCGTTGATGTTGTGAGACAGAGTACCCTTGCCACCTTTAATGACGATCTCTTGACCGTTCAGAGTCACCTCTACGCCGGCAGGGATGGTAACTGGTGCCTTTGCAATTCTAGACATTGTTACTCTCCTTATGCCACGTAGCAGACGATCTCGCCGCCCATACCCAGTTTACGGGCTGCACGGTCGGTCATCACGCCTTGAGAAGTGGACACGATAGCGACACCCAGACCACCCATAACCTTTGGAAGCTCATCTTTTTTCTTGTAGATGCGCAGGCCAGGACGGCTGATTCGCTCGATTTTCTCAACAACTGGCTTACCTTCGAAGTACTTCAAAGTAATTTCCAGTTCTGGTTTAACGTCGCCAGAAGTAGCGTAATCAGCGATGTAACCTTCTTTTTTCAGGACATCGGCGATAGATACTTTCAGCTTTGAAGACGGCATCTTAACTGCAACTTTGTTGGCAGCCTGGCCGTTACGGATGCGCGTTAGCATATCCGCGATCGGATCTTGCATGCTCATATTGGCTTACTCCAGTTGGCTTACCAAGAGGCCTTTTTAAGGCCAGGGACTTCACCACGCATGGCGGCTTCACGCAGTTTAATACGGCTCAGGCCGAACTTGCGAAGTACACCGTGCGGACGACCAGTGATGTTACAGCGGTTACGCTGACGTGAGGCACTGGAGTCACGTGGAAGTTGTTGCAGTTTCAGAACGGCGTCCCAACGAGCTTCGTCAGTTGAGTTAACGTCGTTGATGATTGCTTTAAGAGCAGCACGCTTCTCAGCATACTTAGCAACCAACTTAGCGCGCTTAACTTCGCGCTGCTTCATCGATACTTTAGCCATAACCCTACCTTACTTACGGAATGGGAAGTTAAAGGCAGCCAGCAGAGCACGACCTTCTTCGTCTGAGTTAGCAGTGGTAGTGATGGTAATATCCATACCACGGATTTTGTCTACTTTGTCGTAGTCAATCTCAGGGAAGATGATTTGCTCACGAACGCCCATGCTGTAGTTACCGCGACCGTCAAACGACTTCGGGTTCAAACCACGGAAGTCACGGATACGAGGTACAGCGATAGAAACTAGGCGTTCTAGGAACTCCCACATACGCTCGCCACGTAGGGTTACTTTACAGCCGATCGGATAGCCCTCACGAATCTTGAAGCCAGCAACAGATTTGCGAGCTTTGGTTACCAGTGGCTTCTGGCCAGCGATAGCAGTCATATCTGCTACAGCGGCGTCCAGAACTTTCTTGTCTGCCACGGCTTCACCAACACCCATGTTCAGGGTGATCTTTTCGACCCGAGGGACTTGCATGATACTTTTGTAATCGAACTGTTTGGTCAGTTCTGCTACTACAGTATCTTTGTAGTAATCATGCAGTTTCGCCATCGTTTACTCCAATTACTTAAACAAGTTCACCATTAGACTTGAAGAAACGGACTTTTTTGCCGTCTTCCAGTCTAAAGCCAACGCGATCTGCCTTGCTAGTAGCAGGGTTGAAGATCGCAACGTTTGATGCGTCGATAGCGGCTTCTTTTTCAATAATGCCACCAGCCACACCCATGTGAGGGTTTGGCTTCTGGTGTTTTTTCACCAGGTTAACGCCTTCAACGATTACTTTGCCGTTAGACAATACTTGGGTAACCTTAGCGCGCTTACCCTTGTCCTTACCGGCTAGTACAACAACTTCGTCATTTTGACGGATTTTTGCTGCCATCTCTTTGCTCCTTACAGTACTTCTGGTGCCAGAGACACGATTTTCATGAACTGCTCATTACGCAATTCACGAGTAACCGGGCCAAAGATACGAGTACCAATCGGCTGGTTGCTGGCATTCAGCAGTACAGCCGCATTGCGGTCAAAGCGAATAACAGAACCGTCAGGACGACGTACGCCCTTCTTGGTACGAACTACCACCGCGTTATATACATCGCCTTTCTTCGCTTTACCGCGAGGAATCGCTTCTTTAACAGAAACTTTAACGATATCGCCAATATGGGCGTAACGACGGTGAGAGCCACCCAAGACCTTAATACACTGTACGCTGCGAGCGCCGGAGTTATCGGCAACATCCAGCACAGATTGCATTTGGATCATTTCAGTGCTCCGCTGTTTTTTACAACAATATACCCCAAAATTGGGGCCTGGCTGCCTTCAAAAGGCGCGAAATTATAACACCACTTGCAGCCATAAAGTAAACAAAAAATAGCCGGTCCAGAAAAAAATCTGGTCCGGCTATCCATTAGGTATGTAAAAGTCTGATATTACAGAGCTTTTTCGATTACGTTAACCAGAGTCCAAGATTTGGTCTTAGACAGTGGACGACATTCGCGGATTTCTACCACGTCGCCGATACCACATTGGTTAGTTTCATCGTGGGCGTGCAACTTAGTTGTACGCTTTACATACTTACCGTAGATCGGGTGCTTAACTTTGCGCTCGATGGCTACGGTGATGGACTTGTCCATCTTGTCGCTGATTACACGACCTTGAAGAGTACGGATAGTCTCGCTCATTACGCACCTGCCTTCTGAGTCAGAATGGTTTTAACACGCGCGATGTTGCGACGTACCTTCTTCAGCTCGTGAGTCTGCTTCAGCTGACCAGTCGCGTTCTGCATACGCAGGTTGAACTGTTCACGCAGCAGGCTTAGCAGCTCCGCGTTCAGATCTTCAACGCTTTTTTCACGTAGTTCAGTAGCTTTCATCACATAACCTTCCGAGTTACAAAGGTGGTCTGTACAGGAAGTTTAGCAGCAGCCAGAGCGAAGGCTTCACGAGCCAACTCTTCAGATACGCCTTCCATTTCATACAGAACACGGCCAGGTTGAATCTGGGCAACCCAGTACTCAACGTTACCTTTACCTTTACCCATACGCACTTCAAGCGGCTTTTCAGTAATAGGCTTGTCTGGGAAAATACGGATCCAGATTTGACCTTGACGCTTGATGTGACGGGTCATAGCACGACGCGCCGCTTCGATTTGGCGAGCTGTGATACGGCCACGAGAGGTAGACTTCAGTCCGAAAGAACCGAAGCTAACCTTATCACCAGTGGTAGCCATACCACGGTTACGACCTTTATGAACCTTGCGGAACTTGGTACGTTTCGGTTGTAGCATTTCGGTTCCCCTTACTTACCACGACCTTTGCGCTTAGCCGGCTTCGGCTGCTCCTGAGCAATTGGCATTGCGCCTAGAACTTCACCTTTGAAGATCCAAACTTTAATGCCGATCACACCGTATTGGGTGTGTGCGTCAGAAGTAGCGTAGTCGATGTCAGCACGCAAAGTATGCAGAGGCACGCGACCTTCACGGTACCATTCGGTACGTGCGATCTCAGCGCCACCCAGACGACCAGAAACCTCGATCTTGATACCCTTGGCACCAAGACGCATGGCGTTCTGTACCGCACGCTTCATAGCGCGACGGAACATAACACGACGCTCTAGCTGAGAGGCAACAGAGTCACCAACCAGTTGTGCGTCCAGTTCTGGTTTACGAACTTCGGAGATGTTGATCTGAGCAGGAACACCAGTCAGTTTTGCAACTTTCTGACGCAGCTTCTCAACATCTTCGCCTTTCTTACCGATAACAACACCAGGACGAGCAGTGTGAATGGTCACACGGATGCTCTTCGCTGGGCGTTCGATGGTGATTTTAGACACAGAAGCGCTCTTCAGTTCCTTTTTCAGGAAAGTGCGAACTTCGTGGTCACCGATCAGGTTATCAGCGTAATCTTTCTTTTCCGCGTACCAGGTAGAAACCCAAGGCTTGGTAATACCAAGGCGGATACCGTTAGGATGTACTTTCTGTCCCATTGGAGCTTCCCCTTACTTGTCAGCCACAACCACAGAGATGTGGCTGGAACGTTTCAGGATGCGGTCAGCACGGCCTTTAGCGCGAGGCATAATGCGCTTCATGGTCGGGCCCTCGTCAACGAAGACTTTGGCAACTTTCAGGTCATCGATATCGAGACCTTCGTTGTGCTCCGCGTTAGCAATGGCAGACTCCAGCACTTTCTTAACCAGAACAGCAGCTTTTTTAGGGCTGTAGGTCAAGATTTCCAGAGCGCGGTCAACTGGCAGACCACGGATCTGGTCAGCAACTAGACGCGCTTTCTGTGGAGAAGTGCGGGCGAAACGGTGTTTAGCTAAAACTTCCATCATCTACCCCTTAACGCTTCTTCTTCGCTTTCTTATCAGCAGCGTGGCCGCGATAAGTGCGAGTTGGCGCGAACTCACCCAGTTTGTGACCGATCATATCTTCGGTAACGAAAACTGGAACGTGCTGACGACCATTATGGACAGCGATGGTCAGACCAATCATATCTGGAATGATCATAGAACGACGGGACCAAGTCTTAACAGGCTTTTTGTCTCCGCTTTCCACCGCTTTCTCTACCTTCTTCAGCAAGTGCAGGTCAATAAATGGACCTTTCTTGAGAGAACGTGGCATGGTGAATCCTCAATAAAAATTATTTGGTACGACGACGTACAATGTACTTGTCGGTACGCTTATTGGAGCGGGTCTTCTTACCTTTGGTAGGAACGCCCCATGGAGATACTGGATGACGGCCACCAGAGGTACGACCTTCACCACCACCGTGTGGGTGATCTACCGGGTTCATGGCAACACCACGAACGGTAGGACGAACACCACGCCAGCGGCTTGCACCAGCTTTACCCAGTGAACGAAGCATATGCTCAGCATTGCCTACTTCACCCAGGGTAGCGCGACAATCCGCAGGGATCTTACGCATTTCACCAGAACGCAGACGCAGGGTCACGTAGGCACCGTCACGGGCTACGATCTGTACGTATGCACCAGCAGAACGAGCAATCTGACCGCCCTTGCCTGGTTTCATTTCTACGTTGTGAACGGTAGAACCAACTGGGATGTTACGCATAGGCATAGCATTACCAGCTTTGATTTCAGCTTCCGCGCCGGACATGATCTTGTCACCAGCAGTCAGGCCCTTAGGAGCCAGAATGTAGCGACGCTCACCATCAGCGTACAGAACCAGAGCGATGTTAGCGCTGCGGTTTGGATCGTATTCGATGCGCTCTACGGTCGCAGGGATACCATCTTTGTTACGCTTGAAATCTACGATACGGTAGTGTTGCTTGTGACCACCACCGATGTGACGGGTAGTGATGCGACCAGCATTGTTACGACCACCGGACTTAGACTTCTTGTCCAGAAGAGCTGCAAAAGGCTTACCTTTGTGCAGTTCTTTGTTAACCACCTTAACTACGTGGCGACGGCCCGCGGAGGTAGGCTTACATTTAACAATAGCCATTTATATAACTCCTCGTCCTTATTCAGCGCCGCCGACGAAGTCGATGTCTGCGCCTTCAGCTAGAGTAACGTACGCTTTCTTCCAGTCGGAACGACGGCCGAAACGGGCGCCGGTACGTTTAGTCTTGCCTTTAACGTTTACGGTGCGAACACCGGTAACTTCAACTTCGAACAGCTTTTCAACAGCAGCTTTCACTTCAGCTTTAGTAGCGTCGGTGGTCACCTTGAACACGATAGTGTTGTTCAGTTCAGCGGCCATGGTGCTCTTTTCAGAGATGTGCGGAGCAAGCAGCACTTTCAGCAAACGTTCTTCACGGATCATGCCAGCATCTCCTCAATCTGCTTAACTGCGTCAGCAGTCATCAGCACCTTGTCGAATGCGATCAGGCTAACTGGATCGATTGCTGCAACGTCGCGAGCGTCAACTTTGTACAAGTTGCGAGAAGCCAGGAACAGGTTCTCATCAACTTCACCAGTAACGATCAGAACGTCTTCTACAGACAGATCTTTCAGCTTAGCTACCAATTCTTTGGTCTTTGGTGCTTCAACGCCAAACTTCTCAACCACGATCAGACGGTCTTGACGTACCAGCTCAGACAGAATGCTCTGCAGGGCTGCGCGGTACATCTTCTTGTTAACCTTCTGAGAGTGATCTTGCGGCTTAGCAGCAAAAGTCACACCACCAGAGCGCCAGATTGGGCTCTTAACAGTACCGGCACGCGCACGGCCAGTACCTTTCTGACGCCATGGCTTTTTGCCAGTGCCAGTTACCTCAGCGCGGGTCAACTGAGCACGGGTACCTTGACGGGCGTTAGCTGCGAAAGCAGTAACAACCTGGTGTACCAGAGCTTCGTTGAACTCACGTCCGAAGGTAGTTTCGGAAACTTCAAGAGCGCTCTGCGCGTCTTTCATTACCAATTCCATTACTATCTCCTCAGACGTTACGCTTTAACGGCAGGTTTAACGATAACGTTGCCGCCATTTGAGCCAGGTACCGCACCTTTGATAAGGAGCAGGTTGCGCTCGGCGTCTACGCGAACTACTTCCAGATTCTGGGTAGTTACACGCTCGTCACCCATGTGACCAGCCATTTTTTTGCCTTTGAACACTTTACCTGGGCTCTGGTTCTGACCGATAGAACCAGGAGCACGGTGGCTCAAAGAGTTACCGTGAGTCATATCTTGAGTACGGAAGTTCCAGCGCTTAACGCCGCCTTGGAAACCCTTACCTTTTGATTGACCAGTAACGTCTACAATTTGACCGTTCTCGAAAGTTTCAACTTTCAGCTCAGCACCAACTTCGATGCTTTCGCCTTCACCTTCACCCAGACGGAACTCAAACAGACCACGACCGGCTTCTACACCAGCTTTTGCAAAGTGACCTGCTTCAGGCTTGGTAACGCGATTTGCTTTCTTGCTACCTACAGTAATCTGCAGTGCACGATAGCCGTCGTTTTCCAAGGTCTTAACCTGAGTTACGCGGTTCGGTTCAACTTCGATAACAGTAACTGGAATGGACGCACCATCTTCAGCGAAGATGCGAGTCATTCCTACTTTACGACCTACAAGACCGATTGCCATCTATCTAACCTCTATTCCGAAACTGGGGATTAGCCCAGACTGATCTGCACGTCAACGCCGGCAGCCAGATCTAGACGCATCAGCGCGTCAACAGTCTTATCGGTAGGCTCAACGATGTCCACCATGCGTTTGTGAGTACGGATTTCATACTGATCACGTGCATCTTTGTTCACGTGAGGAGAAATCAGAACTGTGTAACGCTCTTTACGGGTGGGCAGCGGGATTGGACCCCGTACTTGAGCCCCTGTGCGCTTCGCAGTCTCAACGATTTCCGCAGTCGACTGGTCGATCAGACGGTGATCAAAAGCCTTCAAGCGGATACGGATTCTTTGGTTCTGCATGAACAGAGCTCCAACCAATAATTACGCAAAAACAAATCCTCCATGAACCCCCTTTATAGATTGGGTCATAGAAGACGACTTTCGCAACCATTCGACTCCAAATCGGAGTCGCTGTTAATGTAATGCCAATTGCATTACGGCGTATTTTACGCGCCCACACTATGTGTGAGCCGGATGAATTATACCCATCCGTTGTGGCATTGCAAGCTTTTCTGCCGCTTTAATGACGACAAGCTTAGCTGCCCAAATTTGTGCGGCGTAGGATACAAAAAAAGGGCGCCAAATGGCACCCTTTTTTAGCAAGAGGTAGAAATTATTCTACGATCTTAGCTACAACACCAGCACCTACGGTACGGCCACCTTCACGGATTGCGAAGCGCAGACCTTCGTCCATAGCGATTGGAGCAATCAGAGTTACTACCATCTTGATGTTGTCACCAGGCATTACCATCTCTACGCCTTCTGGCAGCTCGATGGTACCGGTTACGTCAGTTGTACGGAAGTAGAACTGTGGACGGTAGCCTTTGAAGAATGGAGTGTGACGACCGCCTTCATCTTTAGACAGTACGTATACTTCAGACTCAAACTTGGTGTGTGGAGTGATTGAACCAGGCTTAGCCAGTACTTGACCACGCTGTACTTCATCACGCTTAGTACCACGCAGAAGAACACCACAGTTCTCACCTGCACGACCTTCGTCAAGCAGCTTACGGAACATTTCAACACCGGTACAAGTAGTCTTGGCAGTCTCTTGGATACCAACGATTTCTACTTCTTCACCTACTTTGATGATACCGCGCTCTACACGACCGGTAACTACAGTACCACGGCCGGAGATGGAGAATACGTCTTCGATTGGCAGAATGAAGTCACCGTCGATTGCACGCTCTGGCTCTGGGATGTAAGAATCCAGTGCTTCAGCTAGCTCAACAATCTTCTTCTCCCACTCTTCTTCACCTTCCAGTGCTTTCAGAGCTGAACCCTGAATTACTGGCAGGTCATCACCTGGGAATTCGTACTCAGACAGAAGTTCACGAACTTCCATTTCTACCAGCTCTAGCAGCTCTTCGTCATCTACCATGTCGCACTTGTTCATGAATACGATGATGAAAGGTACGCCTACCTGACGAGACAGCAGGATGTGCTCACGAGTCTGTGGCATTGGGCCATCAGTCGCAGCTACTACCAGAATCGCGCCGTCCATCTGAGCAGCACCGGTGATCATGTTTTTAACGTAATCAGCGTGTCCTGGGCAGTCTACGTGGGCGTAGTGACGGGTAGGAGTATCGTACTCTACGTGAGAGGTAGAGATGGTGATACCACGCTCACGCTCTTCTGGAGCGTTATCGATAGAAGCGAAGTCTTTTGCTTCACCACCGTATACTTTTGCAAGTACGTTGGTGATTGCAGCGGTCAGAGTGGTTTTACCGTGGTCAACGTGGCCAATGGTACCAACGTTTACGTGCGGTTTCGAACGTTCAAATTTTTCTTTAGACACGTCGTGTTCCTTTCAATGTTCAAAGGACTCGAACCCTTATTGATTCGAGTCGAAGTGAAATTAGCCAATACGGCCATCGATTACAGCTTGAGCTACGTTTTGCGGTGCTTCGTTATACTCTAGGAATTCCATAGAGTAGGAAGCGCGACCTTGGGTAGCTGAACGCAGATCGGTAGCATAGCCAAACATTTCAGCCAGTGGTACCTTAGCGCGGATGATCTTAAGACCCGCTGGGCCATCATCCATACCGTCGATCATACCGCGGCGACGGTTAACGTCACCGACGACGTCACCCATCCAGTCTTCTGGAGTGGTAACCTCAACCTTCATCATCGGCTCGAGCAGAACCGGATTCGCTTCCATGGCACCTTTTCTAAAGCCCATAGACCCCGCAATCTTAAACGCCATTTCGTTGGAGTCAACATCGTGGAACGAACCATCAAACAGAGTGACCTTAACGTCCAGCATTGGGTAGCCGGCAAGGACACCTGCGTCCATCTGCTCTTTACAGCCTTTTTCAACCGCAGGGATGTATTCACGAGGAATGACACCACCAACGATTTCGTTAACGAATTCAAAGCCTTCGCCAGCTTCTTTTGGCTCCATTTTAAGCCAAACGTGTCCGTATTGACCACGGCCACCAGACTGACGAACAAACTTACCTTCCACTTCCACCGCAGAGCGGATGGTTTCACGGTAGGCAACCTGAGGCTTACCAACGTTACAATCAACGCTGAACTCACGTTTCATTCGGTCAACGATAATATCTAGGTGCAGCTCACCCATGCCGGAGATCAGGGTTTGGCCAGATTCTTCATCGGTTTCCACGCGGAACGATGGATCTTCAGCAGCCAATTTGCCTAGGGCGATACCCATCTTCTCTTGGTCGGCCTTGGTACGAGGCTCCACCGCGATCTGAATCACTGGCTCAGGAAACTCCATGCGCTCAAGAATCACTTTGTGGTTCATGTCGCACAGGGTGTCACCTGTAGTCACTTCTTTCAGACCGATGGCAGCAGCGATGTCACCGGCACGAACTTCTTTCAGTTCTTTACGGTCGTTAGAGTGCATCTGCACAATTCGACCGAAGCGTTCACGTTTCTCTTTGACAGAGTTGTAAACGGTGTCACCAGTGTTCACTACGCCAGAGTAAACTCGGAAGAAGGTCAAGGTGCCAACAAATGGGTCGGTCGCAATCTTAAATGCCAATGCCGCGAACGGTTCATTGTCATCAGAATGGCGCTCAACTTCGTTGTCACGCTCATCCACACCCTTAATGGCTGGAACGTCAATCGGCGCAGGCAGATACTCGATTACGGCATCCAACACCGCTTGCACGCCTTTGTTCTTAAATGCAGAACCACAGGTCGCAAGGACGATCTCATTGTTCAGGGTACGAATGCGTAGCGCTTGTTTGATCTCCTGCTCGGACAGTTCACCTTCTTCAAGGTACTTGTCCATCAGCTCATCAGAAGCCTCAGCAGCAGATTCAACTAAGTACTCACGCCACTCAGCCGCTTGATCAGCGAGTTCAGCTGGGATCTCATCGTAAGTGAAGGTCATCCCCTGGTCTTCTTCATTCCAGTTGATGGCTTTCATCTTGATCAGATCAATAACGCCTTTGAACTCATCTTCCGCGCCAATGTTCAATTGAATTGGCACACAGGTCGCACCCAAGCGGTTGCGAATCTGGTCGATTACGCGTTCAAAGTCGGCACCAGCACGGTCCATCTTATTGACGAATACCATGCGAGGAACGCTGTACTTGTCAGCCTGACGCCATACGGTCTCAGACTGAGGCTCAACGCCAGAAGCGCCACAGAAAACAACCACGGCACCGTCAAGCACACGCAAAGAGCGCTCTACCTCAATGGTAAAGTCTACGTGTCCAGGGGTGTCGATGATGTTTACGCGGTGCTCAGGGAATTGGCCTTCCATGCCGCGCCAGAAGGTGGTGGTAGCCGCAGAGGTAATGGTAATACCACGCTCCTGCTCCTGCTCCATCCAATCCATAGTGGCGGCGCCATCGTGTACTTCACCAATCTTATGAGAAAGACCGGTGTAGAACAGTACGCGCTCAGTTGTGGTGGTTTTGCCAGCGTCTACGTGAGCACAGATACCAATGTTACGGTAGCGCTCAAGTGGAGTAGTACGAGCCACGATCTCTTCCTCTTACCTCAGGCTACGCCCGAGGGAAAATGCAAAACAGGCGCAGTGCATAAAGCACTGCGCCAGCCAGCTTACCAACGGTAGTGGGCAAACGCCTTGTTGGCTTCGGCCATACGGTGAACGTCTTCACGCTTCTTAACCGCAGAACCTTTGTTTTCGGCAGCGTCTAGCAGTTCACCTGCCATACGCAGAGCCATCGATTTTTCGCCACGCTTACGAGCAGCTTCCACCAACCAGCGCATGGCCAGGGTGTTACGACGAACTGGACGAACTTCAACCGGCACCTGATAGGTTGAACCACCTACACGACGAGATTTAACCTCGACTGCTGGGCGGATGTTCTCCAGTGCAGTTTCAAACATTTCGATGTGGTCTTTACCGGACTTGGCAGCAGCAGCTTCCAGAGCACCGTATACGATACGCTCAGCGGTAGACTTCTTACCGTCCAGCATTACCACGTTTACGAATTTAGCTAGCAGCTCTGATCCGAACTTAGGATCAGGCAGGATTTTACGTTGACCTACGACGCGACGTCTTGGCATGGTATTTCTCCGAATATCTTCAGGTTAATCCAAAACTGGATAACAAATTTAAAAAAGTTTGGCCTTACTTAACGGAGAACCATTAAGACTTAGGACGCTTAGCACCGTACTTAGAACGACCTTGACGACGATCGCTCACGCCAGCGGTGTCTAGTGCGCCACGAACGGTGTGATAACGCACACCTGGCAAATCTTTAACACGACCACCACGGATAAGAACAACGGAGTGCTCTTGCAGGTTGTGACCTTCACCACCAATGTAGGAAGTCACTTCAAAACCGTTGGTCAGGCGAACACGGCATACTTTACGCAGTGCTGAGTTCGGCTTTTTAGGGGTAGTGGTGTACACACGAGTACATACACCACGCTTTTGTGGACACGCTTCCAGGGCCGGAACGTTAGTCTTAACGACTTTCGATTGGCGAGGCTTGCGTACCAACTGGTTAACAGTAGCCATTGATTACTCCAATAGATGAATTACTACTCATTTTCAGGTGCGAAAAATCGACCCCCAACAAAGGGGACGCGGAATTTTAGCACCTGCCGCACAGGTGTCAAGAATTAGCCAATCGTAATCGATCATTTCGATCAACGGGCGATCCTCCTTGTTGCTGTACAATCTGAGTAAAGGGAAAAAGAAAGGGGCGCCGTAGCGCCCCTTTTTGTTTTTAGCTCAGAGGCTTAGTCGTCAGCTGCGTTAAGCAGGTCAGCCAAGTTCTGCTCGGCTTCAGAAGCCGTCACAACCGGAGCCACAGGCTCCTCTTTGGCATTACGCTGCTCGTGGTACGCGTAACCGGTACCCGCAGGGATCAGGCGACCCACGATAACGTTCTCTTTCAGACCACGCAGATCGTCCTGCTTGCCACTTACTGCCGCTTCGGTCAGTACGCGGGTGGTTTCCTGGAACGATGCCGCAGAGATGAAGGATTCGGTCGCCAAGGAAGCCTTGGTGATACCCAACAACTCGAGCTCGTAAGTAGCAGGCTGTTTGCCTTCGGCAATCAGGTTACGGTTAATGATATTAACGCGTGCTACTTCGGCTTGCTCGCCTGCCAACAGATCAGAGTCACCAGCGCTGGAGATGATGCACTTACGCAGCATCTGGCGAATGATCACCTCGATGTGCTTATCGTTAATCTTCACGCCCTGCAGACGGTAAACTTCCTGAACTTCGTTAACGATGTAGTTGGCAACAGCACGGATGCCACGCAGACGCAGAATGTCATGCGGAGCCTCTGGGCCGTCAGCGATCACTTCGCCGCGCTCAACCTTCTCACCTTCAAACACGTTCAGGTTACGCCACTTAGGAATCATCTCTTCGTAAGGCTTAGCGCCATCATGAGGAGTGATTACCAGACGACGCTTACCTTTGGTCTCTTTACCGAAGGAGATGGTACCAGTGATTTCAGCCAGAATCGCAGGCTCTTTAGGCTTACGGGCTTCGAATAGGTCGGCCACTCGTGGCAGACCACCGGTAATATCTTTCGTACCGCCGGACTCTTGTGGAATACGCGCCAGCGCGTCACCCACGTTCACCACGGCGCCATCATCGATACCAACAATCGCGTTACCAGACAGGAAGTACTGAGCTGGAACTTCGGTGCCAGGGATCAAGATGTCGTTGCCGTTGCTATCAAGCAGTTTGATCGCTGGACGCATCTCTTTACCGGCGCTGGTACGCTGGTTAGGGTCCAGAACCACGATGCTGGACAAGCCGGTCAGCTCATCGGTTTCGCGCTTCATGGTTACGCCGTCGATCATGTCAACGAACTTAATCACACCCTGTACTTCGGTGATGATTGGGTGCGTGTGCGGATCCCAATTCGCGATGATGTCGCCAGCAGCAACCGCATCGTCTTCACCTTTCTCAAGTACCGCACCGTATGGCAGTTTGTAACGCTCTTTCTCACGACCCAGCTCATCGATGATGGCCAGCTCGGTAGAACGAGAGGTAATTACAATCTTACCTTCGTTGTTGGTTACGAACTTAGCGTTGTGCAGTTTCAGGCTGCCTGCGTTCTTAACTTGAACGTTGTTTTCTGCAGACGCACGAGATGCCGCACCACCAATGTGGAAGGTACGCATGGTCAGCTGGGTTCCCGGCTCACCAATGGACTGTGCTGCAACAACACCAATCGCTTCACCCTTACCTACGATGTGGCCACGGGCCAGATCGCGACCGTAACAGTTGGCACAAACACCAAAGTCGGTTTCACAGGTAATAACAGAGCGAACCAGTACTTCATCCACAGAGTGCTCTTCAAGGATGTCACACATCTTCTCGTCAAGCAGAGTGTTACGAGGCAGCAGCACTTCGTCTTCGGTACCTGGCTTGATTACGTCCTTCGCAACCACGCGGCCCAGAACACGTTCGCGCAGCGGCTCAACTACGTCACCACCTTCAATTAGCGGCTTAACAGTCAGACCTTCTTCGCTACCACAATCGCTCTCGATGATCACCAGATCCTGAGCTACGTCTACCAGACGACGGGTCAGGTAACCGGAGTTCGCAGTCTTCAATGCCGTATCGGCCAGACCCTTACGAGCACCGTGAGAGGAGATAAAGTAATCCGCTACCGACAGACCCTCTTTAAAGTTCACTTTAATTGGGGTTTCGATAATGGAGCCATCTGGCTTAGCCATCAGGCCACGCATACCAGCTAGCTGACGAATCTGTGCTGCACTACCACGAGCACCGGAGTCGGCCATCATGTAGATGCTGTTGAAGGAGCCCTGCTCTTCCTCTTCGCCATCACGGTTGATAACGGTTTCGGTCTTCAGGTTCTCCATCATCGCCTTAGAGACTTTCTCGTTGGCGCTGGCCCAGATATCGATAACTTTGTTGTATCGCTCACCTGCGGTTACCAGACCTGCTTGGAACTGTTCCTGAATTTCAGTAACTTCTTCTTCGGCAGACTCAATGATGGTCTTCTTGGCTTCTGGCACAACCATGTCGTTAATACCCACAGAGGTACCGGACAGAGTCGCGTAGTGGAAACCGGTGTACATCAGTTGGTCAGCAAAGATGACGGTTGGCTTCAGGCCCAGAATACGGTAGCAGCTGTTCAGCACGCCAGAGATCTGCTTCTTGCCCATGTCTTTGTTGACGTGGTCGAAGGACATACCCTTCGGCAGAATCATAGACAGGATGGCACGACCCACCGTGGTGTCGACAACTTTGGTCTCTTCTACGATCTCACCAGCTTCGTTCTTGTAAGAGTCGTTCAGACGAACTTTTACGCGAGCGTGCAGGTTAGCGGTCTTGGTGCGGTAGGCTTTTTCGGCTTCTTCTACAGAAGCGAACGCCATGCCTTCACCCTTGTCGTTGATCTTTTCACGGGTCATGTAGTACAGACCCAGTACCACGTCCTGAGACGGTACGATGATAGGATCACCGGAAGCTGGCGACAGGATGTTGTTGGTAGACATCATCAGGGCACGAGCTTCAAGCTGAGCTTCCAGAGTCAACGGTACGTGTACCGCCATCTGGTCACCATCGAAGTCAGCGTTATAGGCCGCACACACAAGAGGGTGCAGTTGAATCGCTTTACCTTCAATCAGTACTGGCTCAAACGCCTGAATACCCAAACGGTGCAGAGTCGGTGCACGGTTCAGCAGTACAGGGTGCTCACGAATCACTTCGTCAAGAACGTCCCATACCTCAGGTACTTCACGCTCTACCATCTTCTTAGCTGCTTTGATGGTGGTGGCCAGGCCACGACCTTCCAGCTTGCCGTAGATGAATGGCTTGAACAGTTCCAGAGCCATCTTCTTAGGCAGACCGCACTGATGCAGACGCAGAGTAGGACCTACGGTAATTACCGAACGACCGGAGTAGTCAACACGCTTACCCAGCAAGTTCTGACGGAAACGACCCTGCTTACCTTTGATCATGTCAGCCAAAGATTTCAGAGGACGCTTGTTAGAACCGGTAATGGCGCGGCCACGACGACCGTTGTCCAGCAGCGCATCCACAGATTCCTGCAGCATACGCTTTTCGTTACGTACGATGATGTCTGGCGCAGCCAGATCCAACAGACGCTTCAGACGGTTGTTACGGTTAATCACACGACGGTACAGATCATTCAGATCCGAAGTCGCGAAACGGCCGCCGTCTAGAGGTACCAGTGGGCGCAGATCCGGTGGCAGAACTGGCAGTACAGCCAGAATCATCCACTCTGGCTTGTTGCCAGACTGGTGGAACGCTTCCATCAGCTTCAGACGCTTAGTCAGCTTCTTACGCTTAGTCTCAGAGTTGGTTTGAGGCAACTCTTCACGCATTTCGTTGATCTCAGCTTCAAGATCGATGGCGCGCAGCAGTTCTAGAACCGCTTCAGCACCCATGCGTGCGTCAAACTCATCACCGTGCTCTTCCAGTGCATCCAGGTACTCCTCTTCGGTCAGCATCTGACCTTTTTCAAGAGAAGTCATGCCGGTTTCGATCACTACGTAGCTTTCGAAGTACAGCACGCGCTCGATGTCACGCAGAGTCATATCCAGCAGCAAGCCGATACGAGAAGGCAGTGACTTCAAGAACCAAATGTGGGCAACTGGGCTCGCCAGTTCGATGTGACCCATACGCTCACGACGTACTTTGGTTTGGGTTACTTCAACGCCACACTTTTCACAAATAACACCACGGTGCTTCAGGCGCTTGTACTTACCGCACAAACACTCATAGTCTTTTACAGGACCGAAGATACGTGCACAGAACAGGCCATCACGCTCAGGCTTGAAGGTACGGTAGTTGATGGTTTCCGGCTTCTTAACTTCACCGAAAGACCAAGAACGGATCATGTCTGGGGACGCCAGACCGATCTTGATACCGTTAAACTCTTCAGACTTGTTCTGCTTCTTCAGAAACTGGAGTAAGTCTTTCACATTCGTCTCCTAGTGGAGGTTTAACTTCGGTGCCCCGCCCGCAGGCGGGACACGCTTAAGTTCCGCGATGCGGATGCTTATTCCTGGTCCAACTCGATGTTGATACCCAGTGAGCGGATCTCTTTCAGCAATACGTTGAAAGACTCTGGCATGCCCGGCGTCATGGAGTGGTTACCGTCAACGATGTTCTTATACATCTGGGTACGACCGTTTACGTCATCCGACTTCACAGTCAACATCTCCTGCAGGGTGTATGCAGCACCGTATGCTTCCAGTGCCCACACTTCCATCTCACCGAATCGCTGACCACCGAACTGAGCCTTACCACCCAGCGGCTGCTGAGTTACTAGGCTGTAAGAACCGGTAGAACGAGCGTGCATCTTGTCATCAACCAAGTGGTTCAGCTTCAGCATGTACATGTAACCCACGGTTACAGGACGCTCGAAGGAATCACCGGTACGACCGTCAAACAGAGTGATCTGGCCGGAATCAGGCAGACCGGCTAGGGTCAGCAGTTCCTTAACTTCAGACTCTTTGGCACCGTCGAACACAGGGGTCGCGATTGGCATACCACCCTGCATGTTCTTCGCCATACGCAGAACTTCTGCGTCGGTCCAAGTGCTCAGATCAACTTGCTGTTGAGTTTCGCCCAGATCGTAAGCTTGCTGCATGTAGTCACGCAGTTCCGCTACGGCCTTCTGCTGCTCCAGCATGGCGGTGATTTGAGTACCAACGCCACGTGCCGCAGCACCTAAGTGAACTTCCAGAATCTGACCGATGTTCATACGCGACGGTACACCCAGCGGGTTCAGAACGATGTCCACCGGAGTACCGGTTTCATCGTGTGGCATGTCTTCTACAGGAACAATGGTGGAGATTACACCCTTGTTACCGTGACGACCCGCCATCTTATCACCAGGCTGGATGCGACGTTTAACGGCCAGGTAAACCTTAACGATCTTCAGAACGCCAGGTGCCAGGTCATCGCCTTGAGTGATCTTGCGACGCTTGATTTCGAACTTCTTGTCGAACTCAGCGCGCAGCTCTTCGTGCTGTTCAGCCAACTGCTCCAGAGCGGTTTGGTTAGCTTCGTCATCCAGCGGCAGTTCCAGCCACTTAGCACGATCCATCTTGTCCAGCTGAGCTTCGGACATGCCGGAAGCCAACAGCAGAGTGCGAGCACGATCAAAGACGCCATTTTCCAGAATGCTGAACTCTTCGGTCAGATCCTTCTTGGCTTCTTTCAGCTGCATCTCTTCGATTTCGATGGCACGCTTGTCTTTCTCAACGCCGTCACGGGTAAATACCTGAACGTCGATAACGGTACCGTACACAGAGTTAGGTACACGCAGAGAAGAGTCTTTCACGTCAGACGCTTTCTCACCGAAGATGGCACGCAATAGCTTCTCTTCTGGAGTCAGCTGGGTTTCGCCTTTCGGAGTAACCTTACCTACCAGAATGTCGCCAGGCTTCATCTCAGCACCAACGTAAACGATGCCGGACTCGTCCAACTTGGACAGCGCGGACTCACCTACGTTAGGAATATCAGCAGTGATCTCTTCGGAGCCCAGCTTGGTATCACGAGCAATACAGGACAGTTCCTGAATGTGGATGGTAGTCAGGCGATCTTCCTGAACCACACGCTCGGACAGCAGGATGGAATCCTCAAAGTTGTAACCGTTCCAGGTCATGAACGCTACGCGTAGGTTCTGACCCAGTGCCAAGTCACCCAGATCGGTAGACGGGCCATCAGCCAGTACGTCACCACGGGTTACCGGCTCACCAACGTTACAGATAGGACGCTGGTTGATGCAGGTGTTTTGGTTAGAACGGGTGTACTTGGTCAGGTTGTAGATGTCGATACCGGCTTCGCCTGGTACCAGCTCATCTTCGTTAACCTTGATCACGATGCGAGACGCATCCACGTAATCAACCACACCACCACGCTTAGCTACGGCGGTTACACCGGAGTCAACGGCTACATTGCGCTCCATGCCGGTACCAACCAGAGGCTTATCCGCCTTCAGGGTAGGAACGGCCTGACGTTGCATGTTCGCACCCATCAAGGCGCGGTTAGCATCATCGTGCTCCAGGAATGGAATCAAGGATGCCGCCACAGATACGATCTGCTGCGGGGAGATGTCCATGTACTGGATCTGGTCAGCGCTCATGAAGCCTGGTTCGCCTTTGTGACGGCTAGCAATCAGCTCGTCAGTTGGCAGACGACCATCTTCATCCAGAGTGGCGTTCGCCTGTGCAATCACGAAGTTACCTTCTTCGATTGCAGACAGGTAATCGATCTCTTCGGTGGCCACACCATCAACAACGCGACGGTAAGGAGTTTCCAGGAAGCCGTACTCGTTGGTACGAGAGTAGCTTGCCAAAGAGTTGATCAAACCAATGTTTGGACCTTCAGGGGTCTCAATTGGACACAGACGACCGTAGTGAGTTGGGTGTACGTCTCGAACTTCGAAGCCCGCACGCTCACGAGTCAAACCACCAGGGCCCAAAGCGGAGATACGACGCTTGTGGGTCACTTCTGACAGTGGGTTGTTCTGGTCCATAAACTGGGACAGCTGAGAGGAACCGAAGAACTCTTTCACCGCCGCCGAAATTGGCTTGGCGTTGATCAGGTCCTGAGGCATCAGGCTGTCCAGATCACCCAGAGACAGACGCTCACGTACTGCACGCTCAACACGCACCAAACCAACACGGAATTGGTTCTCGGCCATTTCGCCAACAGAACGGATACGACGGTTACCCAGGTGATCGATATCGTCAACTTCATCCAGACCGTTACGGATCTCGATGATCTTCTGCATTACTGCAACGATATCTTCTTTATCTAGGATGCCGGCACCTGTGGACTCTTGACGGCCCAGGCGACGGTTAAACTTCATACGACCTACGGTAGACAGATCGTAACGCTCTTCAGAGAAGAATAGATTCTCGAACAGCGCTTCGGCAGCTTCACGCGTTGGTGGCTCACCAGGGCGCATCATGCGGTAGATCTCAACCAGAGCTTCCATACGCTCTTGAGAGGAATCCACATTCAGCGTGGTGGAGATGTAGGCGCCGTGATCCAGTTCGTTGGTGTACAGAACGTTGAACGCTTTGATACCAGACTGGGACAGCTTCGCTACGTCTTCCAGGGTCAGCTCTTGGTTGGCTTCAACCAGAACTTCACCGGTGCTCTCATCGATGTACTGCTTATCAACCACTTTGCCTACCAGATACTCAACTGGAACTTCCAGCTCAGTCTGACCAGCTTTATCCATAGCACGGATGTGGCGAGCAGTAACGCGGCGACCGGTTTCTACCAGAACGTCACCGTTGACATCTTTGATGTCAAACACGGCGGTTTCACCGCGCAGGCGTTCTGGGATAAGGGCCATTACCAGCTTGTCCTTCTTGATTGCAAACTCAATCTTTTCGAAGAACATATCCAGCATCTCTTCGGTGCTGTAACCCAGCGCGCGAAGCATGATGGTGGCAGGCAGCTTACGACGACGGTCGATACGAACAAACAGGTTGTCCTTTGGATCGAACTCGAAGTCCAGCCAGGAACCACGGTAAGGGATTACACGCGCGTTGTAGAGCACTTTACCTGAGGAGTGAGTCTTACCACGGTCGTGGTCGAAGAACACACCTGGGCTACGGTGCAACTGGGAAACGATTACACGCTCAGTACCGTTAACGACAAAGGTGCCGTTCTCGGTCATCAGCGGGATGTCACCCATGTACACTTCTTGCTCTTTGATGTCTTTAACGGCGCCGCCGTTTTCTTTGTCCATCAGAACAAGGCGTAGTTTTACGCGCAATGGTGCGGAATAAGTGATGCCGCGAATTTGACACTCTTTAACGTCAAAGACTGGCTCGCCCAGTTTGTAGCTTACGTACTGCAGCTCAGAGTAGCCGGAGAAGCTCTTGATTGGGAAAACACTGCGGAATGCAGCTTCCAATCCACGCTCGCCATCTACATCTTGCTCCAGGAAGTTTTGGAACGAGTCCAACTGGATCGACAGCAGGTAAGGGATGTCCAATACTTTAGGACGCTTACCAAAGTCTTTGCGGATGCGTTTTTTCTGAAAATCGGAGTAAACCATTTGGTTCCTCTGCTTCTTGGTGACCCATCTGTGCCCACTCGACTTGCAACACGCCACTCTCGGGGTGCAAGAACCCAACCAATAATCTCTGTTAGGTCCGCGATCCTATGATCGGCGACAAACGGTGGGAAGTTTGTCAGCGCTTTTTATAGCGCAAAAAGGCCGGTGATTAAAAAATCACCAGCCTTACCTAAGCCGAAGCTTAGGCTAGTAAACTATAGGATAGCTTACTTGATCTCAACAGAACAACCGGCTTCTTCCAGTTGAGCTTTCAGACCTTCTGCTTCTTCTTTAGAAACAGCTTCTTTAACTGCTACTGGAGCAGATTCAACCATAGCTTTGGCTTCTTTCAGGCCCAGGCCAGTTGCGCCACGAACGGCTTTAATAGCACCAACTTTGTTGGAACCAGCACCGGTCAGCATTACGTCGAATTCAGTTTGCTCTTCAGCAGCTTCGCCAGCGCCAGCGCCACCAGCTACAACAGCAGCAGCAGCAGAAACGCCGAATTTTTCTTCCATAGCTTCGATCAGCTCAACAACGTCCATTACGGACATTTCAGCTACGGCTTCGATGATTTGGTCTTTAGTGATAGACATTACTAACAATCCTAAAAAATTAGTTTAAAAAAGTTTAAGCAGCGAGCCGAATTAGGCAGCTTGCTCTTCTTTTTGGGCGCGCAGAGCAGCCAGAGTACGTACCAGCTTGCCAGCAGATGCTTCCTTCATGGTCATCATCAGCTGTGCAATTGCTTCGTCGTAAGTTGGCAGCTTGGCCAAACGGTCAATTTGATCCGCAGGGATCAGTTCGCCTTCGTAAGCTAGTGCTTTAACTTCGAACGCTTCTTCTTGCTTAGCAAAGTCTTTGAACAGACGAGCCGCAGCACCTGGGTGCTCATTAGAGAAAGCGATCAGAGTTGGACCACTGAATGCGTCGGTCAGGCACTCGTAAGCAGTACCTTCAACAGCACGCTTAGCTAGGGTGTTACGCACAACGCGCATAGTTACACCAGCTTCACGAGCTTCTTTACGCAGAGCAGTCATGCTGCCTACAGTAACGCCGCGAGAATCGGCAACTACAGCAGACAGAGCACCTTTGGCAGCTTCGTTGACCTCAGCGACAATTGCTTTCTTGTCTTCGAGTCCTAATGCCATTGGCTTTTACTCCTGGATTCCACCTAGGTTTTAACACCTAGAAATTAACAACCCCATTACTGGGGAGCGATAACGGTGGGTAAGGTTCCAGAAGATTAAAAATCTTCTCAGGTCCTAATTACACCGTCTACGTAGGGGATTAAGCCTTGCGGCACCTACGGTCTCGGACGAAAGCTGGTAAACCAGCTTCGACCTTTAAGGCGGCGAATTATACAGATAACCCGCCACCCTGTAAACTTAAGCGGTCTGAGTTTCCAGAGTCGCTTGGTCTACGGCAACGCCGGCACCCATAGTGGTAGAGATAGCTACCTTCTGGATGTACTGACCTTTAGCAGAAGCAGGCTTAGCCTTCTTCAGAGCGATCAGCAGGCTTTCCAGGTTTTCTTTCAGCTGGTCAGCTTCGAAAGATACCTTACCGATAGTGGTGTGGATGATGCCGTTCTTGTCGGTACGGTAGCGAACCTGACCTGCTTTAGCGTTCTTAACCGCTTCAGCAACGTTAGGAGTAACAGTACCAGTCTTAGGGTTAGGCATCAGGCCACGTGGACCAAGGATCTGACCCAGTTGACCAACAACGCGCATTGCATCCGGAGAAGCAACAACTACGTCGAAGTTCATTTCGCCTTTCTTAACCTGAGCAGCTAGCTCATCCATGCCAACTAGGTCAGCACCGGCTTCTTTAGCCGCTTCGGCGTTAGCGCCTTGGGTGAACACAGCAACACGTACTTCACGACCAGTACCGTGTGGCAGTACAGTTGCACCGCGAACGTTTTGGTCAGATTTACGTGGGTCTACGCCCAGGTTTACAGCAACGTCAACGCTCTCAACGAACTTGGCAGTAGCCAGTTCTTTCAGAAGAGCAACGGCTTCGTTGATTTCGTACTCACGAGTCGCGTCAACTTTTTCGCGGATTACGCGCATGCGCTTAGACAGTTTAGCCATCGTCTTATCCCTCAACTACCAGGCCCATGGAACGAGCAGTACCAGCAATTGAACGCTTCATAGCTTCAATGTCGGCACCAGTCATGTCAGCAGCCTTAGTCTCGGCGATCTCTTGCAGCTGAGCGTCGGTAACTTTACCTACTTTCTCAGTGTTAGGACGGCCAGAACCAGACTTAAGACCAGCAGCTTTCAGCAGCAGAACTGCAGCTGGTGGAGTCTTGGTTACGAAGGTGAAGGAACGATCTGCGTATACAGTGATAACAACAGGGATCGGCAGACCTTTTTCAACTTTCTCAGTACGAGCGTTGAATGCCTTACAGAATTCCATGATGTTTACACCGTGCTGACCCAGAGCTGGACCAACTGGTGGTGACGGGTTAGCAGAACCAGCTGCTACTTGCAGCTTGATATAAGCTGTAACTTTCTTAGCCATTATTAATACCTCATTTGGGTTCGAGCGTCAGGGCTACTGACTCCCCGTGAAAAAGGGGCAGCGGATTATATACAAATCTTCTGCCCCTCAACAAATGTTTTTTGCTGATTTTATACTCAGGACTTCTCAACCTGAGAAAACTCCAGTTCAACCGGAGTAGAACGACCAAAGATCAGAACCGACACTTTCACGCGGCTCTTCTCGTAGTCCACCTCTTCAACGGTACCGTTGAAGTCAGCAAATGGACCGTCGTTAACGCGAACCACTTCACCCGGCTCAAACAGAGTACGTGGGCGCGGAGACTCAGTAGACTCCTGTAGACGGTTCAAGATAGCGTTAGCCTCTTTCTCGGTAATCGGTGCAGGACGATCAGAAGTACCGCCAATAAAGCCCATTACGCGAGGGGTGTTACGTACCAGGTGCCACGATGCATCGTTCATCACCATCTGTACCAACACGTAGCCAGGGAAGAACTTGCGCTCACTCTTACGGCGTTGACCAGCACGCATTTCAACCACTTCTTCGGTAGGCACCAAAACCTCACCGAACAGGTCTTCCATACTGTGCATCTTAATGTGCTCTTTCAGCGTCTTGGCCACACGACCTTCGAAGCCAGAGAAAGCTTGCACAACATACCAGCGCATGTTTTGTTCTTCAGACATGAATTAAACCCCAGTGATAAAGCTGACCAGACGAACCAAGACTGCGTCCAGACCCCATAGGAACAACGCCAAGATTGCAGTTACAACGAACACAATCAGCGTAGTCTGCATGGTTTCTTGGCGAGTTGGCCATACAACCTTGCGTACTTCGAGGCGAGACTCTTGAGCAAATTCCCAAGCGTTCTTACCTTTAACTGTTGTTGCAGCAATACCCAGTGCAGCAGCAATAGCCACTACCACACCAATGGCACGAACAAGAACAGACACAGTATCAAAATAGTAGTTACCTACCACGGCAGCCAGTAAAACCAGCACAACCACACCCCATTTCAGGGAGTCCATAGCGCCGCCTTGATTTTCAATATTGGTACTCATTACAACAATCCTGTTAGCCAAGCCACTCTGCGTAGCCTGTTGTTGCGATGACAGCTGTGCCAAAGGCCGACCAGCGGGTGAGCTACCGCACCCAAGCTACCACCGTTAAAAAAGCAGCCCTAGATTCTATTCTTTATGAATACTGCTTACAAGCCGCACAGCCACACAAATACAAAAAGGGCGCCACTAGGCGCCCCTTTTTAGCAAGAGGTAGAAATTATTCTACGATCTTAGCTACAACACCAGCACCTACGGTACGGCCACCTTCACGGATTGCGAAGCGCAGACCTTCGTCCATAGCGATTGGAGCAATCAGAGTTACTACCATCTTGATGTTGTCACCAGGCATTACCATCTCTACGCCTTCTGGCAGCTCGATGGTACCGGTTACGTCAGTTGTACGGAAGTAGAACTGTGGACGGTAGCCTTTGAAGAATGGAGTGTGACGACCGCCTTCATCTTTAGACAGTACGTATACTTCAGACTCAAACTTGGTGTGTGGAGTGATTGAACCAGGCTTAGCCAGTACTTGACCACGCTGTACTTCATCACGCTTAGTACCACGCAGAAGAACACCACAGTTCTCACCTGCACGACCTTCGTCAAGCAGCTTACGGAACATTTCAACACCGGTACAAGTAGTCTTGGCAGTCTCTTGGATACCAACGATTTCTACTTCTTCACCTACTTTGATGATACCGCGCTCTACACGACCGGTAACTACGGTACCACGACCGGAGATTGAGAATACGTCTTCGATTGGCAGAATGAAGTCACCGTCGATTGCACGCTCTGGCTCTGGGATGTAAGAATCCAGTGCTTCAGCTAGCTCAACAATCTTCTTCTCCCACTCTTCTTCACCTTCCAGTGCTTTCAGAGCTGAACCCTGAATTACTGGCAGGTCATCACCTGGGAATTCGTACTCAGACAGAAGTTCACGAACTTCCATTTCTACCAGCTCTAGCAGCTCTTCGTCATCTACCATGTCACACTTGTTCATGAATACGATGATGAAAGGTACACCTACCTGACGAGACAGCAGGATGTGCTCACGAGTCTGTGGCATTGGGCCATCAGTCGCAGCTACTACCAGAATCGCGCCGTCCATCTGAGCAGCACCGGTGATCATGTTTTTAACGTAATCAGCGTGTCCTGGGCAGTCTACGTGGGCGTAGTGACGGGTAGGAGTATCGTACTCTACGTGAGAGGTAGAGATGGTGATACCACGCTCACGCTCTTCTGGAGCGTTATCGATAGAAGCGAAGTCTTTTGCTTCACCACCGTATACTTTTGCAAGTACGTTGGTGATTGCAGCGGTCAGAGTGGTTTTACCGTGGTCAACGTGGCCAATGGTACCAACGTTTACGTGCGGTTTCGAACGTTCAAATTTTTCTTTAGACATGATTTTGCCTCAATCCAAACTAAGGTGGTGGTTTTCCACGTTTGACGGTAGTAATACTCGCTAGGAGTATGAGTATAAACAAGGATTGAGGCAGCGTGAAGAGAGGAAGAAATGGTGCTAATACCCAGATTCGAACTGGGGACCTCACCCTTACCAAGGGTGCGCTCTACCAACTGAGCTATATCAGCACTAAATTTCTTGGAGCGGGCAGCGGGAATCGAACCCGCATCATCAGCTTGGAAGGCTGAGGTAATAGCCATTATACGATGCCCGCTAAAACTATCTTAGGCTACCTCGAACCGAGAATAATGGTGGAGGGGGAAGGATTCGAACCTTCGAAGGCGGAGCCGTCAGATTTACAGTCTGATCCCTTTGGCCACTCGGGAACCCCTCCACAGCTACAAAACAAAAATGGTGCCGACTGCCGGAATCGAACTGGCGACCTACTGATTACAAGTCAGTTGCTCTACCTACTGAGCTAAGTCGGCATTGCTTTGTGCGGAGCGCATAATAGGAAATTGCCCGAGGCAACGCAAGCCTCTTTCAAAAAAAATCTGTCAATTTCGTTTATTTGAGCAAGTTTCACGCACCCTGACGCGTCATCGAACAAAATCTAAGGGAAACAAGCGGGTGCTGTACCTTTCTGTGTCGATAGTGTAGTTTTGCGATCCTACCCAAGGAGTCAGTATGCAAGACAACATCGCCGGTCAAAGTAGCGCCTATCTCGAATTTGGCCGAGATCACTGGTCCGCCCTAAGAGACGCAGTTCCACTTCCCTTAAGCCAAGGGGAGTTAAATAAGCTCAAAGGGATCAATGAAAATATCTCCTTGGAAGAGGTAGAGGCGATCTATCTACCGTTATCCCGTCTTCTCAATCTGTATGTAAAAACCAATCAACGCCGCGGCCGAGTCGTCGAAGACTTTCTTGGCCAACGTCCTGAGAAAGGCCCCTACATCATCAGCGTAGCCGGTTCGGTAGCCGTGGGCAAAAGCACCACGTCTCGTATTCTGCAAGCCCTACTGCAGCGGTGGCCTGAACACCCAAGAGTGGAACTTATCACCACCGATGGCTTTCTTTACCCACTAGCTGAACTGAAACAAAAGCAGCTGCTACAAAAGAAGGGATTCCCACAAAGCTACGACGGCCAGATGTTGCTGGACTTCCTAAAAGCCGTTAAGGCCGGTCATAAAACCGTAGAAGCACCAGTGTACTCTCACCTGACTTACGATCGGCTGCCAGAGATGCAGAAAATCAACAAGCCGGACATCTTGATTCTAGAGGGGCTGAATGTGCTGCAGACCGCGGTGGATTATCGCGAGCCGGGAAATCGTCTATTCGTATCTGACTTTGTGGATTTTTCACTATATGTGGATGCAGACACACCACTGCTGAAACATTGGTATATCGAACGGTTTGAGAGCTTCCGCAAAGGTTCGTTTACCGATCCAAACAGCTACTTCCATCATTACGCACAGCTGTCAGAAAGTGAAGCAAAGAAGACGGCCACTAAAATTTGGGATGAAATTAACGGTCCGAATCTGGAAGAGAATATCCTTCCCACTCGAGAGCGGGCCAACCTGATTCTCTGCAAGGGTGAAAACCATCTAGTAAGGCGAATTTGGCTACGCCAATAATCTACGCCGGTCGCAAGCTGACTTCACCGCCATTATAGAGCTCAATGCCGACGTCGGTTTTGAGCTTAAGCGCCCCCGTCTCATCAATACCTTCGCATACACCGACCACCTGCTTATCCCCCATGGTTAACGCAACCTCTTTGCCACGATAACGATCGAATCGGTCCCAGCGCGACAAGAACGGCGTTAACCCTTGATGTTCAAACTGAGATAACGCCGCCTGAAGGACCTTAATCAATTCAGATGCTAAAGCATTACGGTTAACCACGCCGCCCTGGCTATTTAGATTGATCCAAGGTTGGTCGATGTTCTGTTGCTCAGGCAATTGAACATTAATGCCAACGCCAATCACCATATCCGCAGCCTCGCCAAATTGACCACGCATCTCTATCAAGATGCCACCGAGTTTTCGACCACCAATAAGAAGATCGTTAGGCCACTTCAATGAAACCTGTTGATGGCCCAAATTGTCCAGCGCCTCAGCCAACGCAACTCCAACGGCCAAACTCATACCCGCGGTTTGGGCAATGCCGCTCCCTAACTGCCAGTACATCGACAGATAGATGGCACTACCATAAGGAGATACCCATTGACGACCTCGACGCCCTCGTCCCTGAGTCTGATATTCGGCCAAGCAACAATCACCCGTAGCAAGCGTACCAATTTTGCTTAGGAGATATTCGTTCGTGGAATCAACGTCCTCTAAAACAAACAGAGTTCCACGTGGTATCGGACCAATCAGATCCTTATCAAGTAAGTCCATGGGAGCGGCCAATCGATACCCTTTGCCTTTGACGCTGTAAATATCCACACCCATCTCTTGAAGCTGCTTAATGTGGTTATTAATGGCTGTACGGCTCAATGCCAGCGCATCAGCTAGCTGAGAACCAGAGTGGAACTCACCATTGGCGAGCAAGGACAATAAATTTCGATTCAGATTGGTCATTACGACTTCCAGCAAAGGTTACCTTGGTTGTCCAAGAGGCGTACTTCAGGCTCAAGAGTAACACCAAAACGTTGTTTAACTTCCGCCACAATAAAGCCTGCCAGCTCAACTAACTCGCTCGCGGTACCTTCACCATGATTGACAAGCACTAACGCCTGATCGATGTGAACACCTACGCCATTAAAGCGCTTTCCTTTTAGGCCAGCCTTATCAATAAGCCACCCAGCCGCCAGTTTAGATTGCCCTTGAACCCCAGTAGGATAAACGGGTACCACTTCGAATTCCGCCTCTAACGCATCGACGACCGACTGCGGCACTACGGGGTTTTTAAAGAAGCTACCTGCATTACCCAATACCGCAGGATCGGGTAATTTAGCATCCCGCTGCTTAATGACATGCTCCGCAACCTGCTCGGCATCTAGCTCACTCAATTGCGCCAATTCAGCCAATGCGCCATAACCAAGGTTAGGTCGCCACTGTTTGCTCAACTTAATGCCGACACCAACGATGACAACGCGCCCCTTAAGCTCGCCTTTAAAAATGGAATCACGATAAGCAAACTGACACGCATCCTGGGATAGCCTGCGAACCTCGCCAGTCGCGATACATAATGCATCCACGTAGTCACATACCGTGCCAAACTCAACACCATAGGCACCGATGTTTTGCACCGGAGCTGCACCAACGGTACCTGGAATGAGTGCCAGATTTTCCAAACCAAAGATCTGCTGCTGCAACGACCACATCACCAAGTCATGCCAATTCTCACCTGAGCCAACATGAATCGTCCATGCCGAATCGGTTTCGGTCACTTGCTTACCCATGATGCGATTTACGATCACCAGTCCCTCGAAAGACTCAGTGAATACCGTATTGCTGCCTCCACCCAATACCACCTTGGGCGTGGCGAGGTAATTTGGATGCGAATAAGCCAGTTTCAACTCTTCAATACTGTGTACTTCAACTAACGCTTTAGCACGGCAATCAAATCCAAAGCTGTGAAACGGCATTAAACTGCTATTTTCGCGGATATCCAGAGACACAAAGGCTCCTAGGGTAAGGGTGGAACAGATCAAGGACGCAGAGTGTATAGAACTCGATGCCAGAGATCGAGGAGGTGTGTGAAATTTGTGCGCCTGATGTAGAGAAAGACTAGTAACGATTGCGACGTTCGCGAAGGAAGCGCCTCAATGTCCAGATTCAACATAAAAAAGCCCATTGCGCTAACAGCGGACTTTTTCAATTGACCGTTGATGAGGCCTACTCTCACATGGACTCTCTCCAGCACTGGCCACACTAGCATCGGCGCAACTGCGTTTCACTTCTGGGCGCCAGCGGCGCGCTCTTTCAAAATCTGGAGCGCATGGTGTCAGATTGTTTACCTTATCTGAGGTTAAGAACCACCATTCGAGATTTTGGGTATCGGCACATACGAAAAAGCCCGTTGCATTCGCAACGGGCTCTCTCTTAATTGGCGTCTGATGATGACCTACTCTCACATGGGAACTCCCACACTACCATCGGCGCAACTGCGTTTCACTTCTGAGTTCGGCATGGGATCAGGTGGGACCACAGCGCTATTGTCATCAGACAAAGCTGGATTGATGCATTTCAGCATCATTACCGTTATTTGAACGGTAACGTTAAATTGGCGTCTGACGATGACCTACTCTCACATGGGAACTCCCACACTACCATCGGCGCAACTGCGTTTCACTTCTGAGTTCGGCATGGGATCAGGTGGGACCACAGCGCTATGGTCGTCAGACAAA
>NZ_SWCJ01000046.1 GCF_005116665.1 Ferrimonas aestuarii
CACGCCAAATCATGGGTTATGAGCTGAGCCACGAGATGAAAGCTGAAGATACGGTCAAAGCCCTCAACAGAGCGGTGCGAGCCAGAAGCTACTCAGGTGAATGTATCCACCACTCAGACCGAGGGGTGCAATACTGCTCTGGGCTGTATCAAGGCGCACTGAGACGAGCTAACATAAGACCGTCAATGACCGACGGCTATGACTGCTACCAAAATGCACTAGCTGAGCGTGTGAATGGAATATTGAAGCATGAGTTCCTGATACACCGTTACTCGTCATTTAACGAGTTGAGGCAAGTCATTAGAGAATCAATCGAGACCTATAACAACTTGAGACCGCACCTTAGCCTGGGAATGAAAACCCCAAACGAGGTGCATGGAAAAGCCAGTTGCTGATGCAACTGGCTCTAACTGAAAAGTGTCAACGCATTTCAGGACGACACA